>NZ_SACS01000049.1 GCF_004005945.1 Rheinheimera riviphila | reverse complement strand
GGGTTGGAATAAAGGTAAAAACACTGTGTGATAAATTTGCAATCGGATTGTGGCGTACTGCCGCTGACGCGGCGAGTAGCGCCCTACGAGAATAAAGTACGTTTCAATGATTGTTTAAAAAGCAAACCGTAGGGCGTACTCACCCGCAGGGTAGTACGCCGTCGGGCGGCAATTTGCAATCGGATTGTGGCGTACTGCCGCTGACACGGCGAGTAGCGCCCTACGAGAATAAAGTACGTGTCAATGATTGTTTAAAAAGCAAACCGTAGGGCGTACTCACCCGCAGGGTAGTACGCCGTCGGGCGGCAATTTGCAATCGGATTGTGGCGTACTGCCGCTGACGCGGCGAGTAGCGCCCTACGAGAATAAAGTACGTTTCAACGATTGTTTAAAAAGTAAACCGTAGGGCGTACTCACCCGCAGGGTAGTACGCCGTCGGGCGGCAATTTGCAATCGGATTATGGCGTACTGCCGCTGACGCGGCGAGTAGCGCCCTACGAGAATAAAGTACGTTTCAATGATTGTTTAAAAAGTAAACCGTAGGGCGTACTCACCCGCAGGGTAGTACGCCGTCGGGCGGCAATTTGCAATCGGATTATGGCGTACTGCCGCTGACGCGGCGAGTAGCGCCCTACGAGAATAAAGTACGTTTCAATGATTGTTTAAAAAGCAAACCGTAGGGCGTACTCACCCGCAGGGTAGTACGCCGTCGGGCGGCAATTTGCAATCGGATTGTGGCGTACTGCCGCTGACGCGGCGAGTAGCGCCCTACGATGGTAAGTAACTATATAAAACTAA
>NZ_SACS01000048.1 GCF_004005945.1 Rheinheimera riviphila | reverse complement strand
TCGCTTTGATGCATCAGGAACTCAAACGTAAAGGGATGACCAAGCTGCTGTTATGGCAGGAATATCGAGATCTCGATACGGCCACGGCCTATGGCTACACACAGTTTTGTGAGCATTATCAAACGTGGGTTAAAAGCCTCAAACGCAGCATGCGGCAACTGCATATTGCCGGTGACAAACTGTTTATCGATTATTGTGGTCCAACCGTAGCAATCCTTAACCCTGACACTGGTGAGATCCGGTATCACGCACAAATCTTCGTTGCCACCTTAGGTGCCTCCAATTACACCTATGTTGAAGCCGGGCGCTCCCAGCAGCTTGAAGATTGGATCATGGCACATGCCCGTGCCTTCGAGTTCTTTGGTGGTATTCCGCGTTTACTGGTGCCTGATAATCTGCGCTCAGCGGTCACCAAAACCCATCGTTACATGCCGGTTCTCAATGAGAACTATGCCCGCATGGCACGTCATTACGGCACGGCAGTCATGCCCGCCAGGCCATATAAACCCAAGGACAAATCAAAGGTTGAAAACGCGGTACTCATTGTTGAGCGTTGGATCCTAATGCGATTACGGCATGAGCATTTTTACACGCTGAGCAGTTTAAACCTGCGGATCCGTGAACTGCTGCAAGATCTGAATCATCGTCAGCAGCGTGTACATCCGGGCTCTCGTCATGAACTTTATGTCCGGTTTGATAAACCCGCACTGATGCCCTTACCGCTTTATCCCTATGAGTACATCGACAGCAAACAAGCCCGTGTTGGGCCTGATTATCATGTGCTATATGCCAAACATGCGTACTCGGTCCCGCATCATCTGGTGAGTCACACAGTGACGATTGAAGCGACGGCACAAATCATCTGCGTGTATTACCAAAGCAAAGTGGTTGCTCAGCATCCCAGAAAACATCACGACGGCGGTTTTACCAC
>NZ_SACS01000047.1 GCF_004005945.1 Rheinheimera riviphila | reverse complement strand
GTAGCTTACGTTTGGCCAGTGCACTAAGTTGCTGACGGTATGATCCGTCAGCGCGTCCGATATTGAGCTCGTCCAGCAGCTCACCGAGCCGGTAGTAACGGACGCTGTGATGCTGATCACACGCTTGTGTGGCCAGTGCGCAGGCAAGGTAGGTTTTTCCGCAGCCCGTTGCTCCTGTCAGAATGATGTTTTGATTGTGATGCAGATACTGACCACTGAGTAAGGCGGCGATTTTGTCTTTACGTAGTCCTCGATTGGCTCGGTAATCGATATGGCTTGCTCGCGCATCAATACGTAATTTCGCCTGGCGTGACAACTTCTGCACCTTAGTGTTATCCCGGCAGAGCAGCTCATGTGTGGCCAGCAAGCTTAACCGCTCTTCGAAGCTCATGTCGCTGTATGTCGCGGGTTGTGCTTGTTGCTGCTGTAATGCCTGACTGAAGTGACCAAGCCGCAACGCGCGCAGTTGCTCGTGTAATGTCGATAAACTCATGTTGGCTTTCCTTATTGGTAGTAATGTTGGCCGCGGATATTGTGGTGCGTCAGTGGTGGTTGCTCATCAACGACACCGGCGTTTGAGGCGTGTTCTTTGTTATTCACCAGCAAATTGGTAATCACTTTTAAGTACGGCTGCTCCAGTAGCAGCGCCTGTTGGCAAGCAGCTTCCAACCGCTCATTACTATATTTTTTGGCCAGACTCAGAATGGCCAGACAGCGTTTCACCGCTTGCTCCGGATGCTGACGACGCTCCAGCTGGAAGGTGATCACAGCCCTGACACCGCTACCAATGTTGTCAGCCCAACCCATTAACCGTTCAGCGCTCCAGCGCTGTTTGATATGAGCGTCAGGCATATGCTCTTTGACGGTGGTAAAACCGCCGTCGTGATGTTTTCTGGGATGCTGAGCAACCACTTTGCTTTGGTAATACACGCAGATGATTTGTGCCGTCGCTTCAATCGTCACTGTGTGACTCACCAGATGATGCGGGACCG
>NZ_SACS01000046.1 GCF_004005945.1 Rheinheimera riviphila | reverse complement strand
GAGTATGTAAAATTTTCTGTGTAAGTGGCTGTTTATCATAGCGATACACGGTCACCGTACATGATAATGAACTGATTCATCGCCGGTTTCCAGTCCCTAAGTGGCATTGTCCACTTCTTCGCAATTTGATGTAAAGCTAGATACAGCAGTTTTAACACGGCTTCATCGTTCGGGAATGAACGTCTGGTTTTGGTAACTTTTCGCAAACTGGCATTCAAAGATTCAATCGCGTTGGTCGTGTAAATAACCTTCCGGATTTCAGGTGGATAGTCAAAAAACACACTCAGCCGGCTCCAGTTGTTTCGCCAGGACTGGCTAATGCCAGGGTGTTTTCCGTCCCAGGTCGCAGCGAATTCATCCAGTGCCTGTTCGGCTTGTTGCAGCGTGGCTGCACCGTAGATAGTTCGCAGGTCTGCAGCCACTTCCTTGCGCTCTTTCCAGCCCACAAACCGCAGGCTGTGGCGCACCTGATGCACAATACACAGCTGAACCTGAGTTTTCGGATAGACCGCTTCAATCGCTTCCGGAAATCCTTTGAGGCCATCACAACAGGCGATAAAGATGTCGTTCACGCCCCGGTTTTTAAGTTCGTTCATCACGCTCAGCCAGAATTTGGCGCCTTCGTTTTGCGACAACCAAAGGCCCAGCAGCTCTTTTTCACCGTCACTGTTGACGCCAAGTGCGAGATAAACCGCTTTGTTTTGAATGGCTCCAGAGTCGCGGCTGCGAACTACCAGACAGTCCAGATAGACTATCGGGTAGACCGTGTTTAATGGCCGTTGTTGCCAGATTTTGACTTCATCGAGCACGGCATTGGTCACCTGAGAAATGAAGGTTGGCGACACTTCGACATCATAGGCTTCTTCAAAATGCGCCTGAATATCACGGGTCGACATGCCACGGGCGTACAGCGAAATGATGCGCTCATCAAAGCCGCCCAGCTGTTTTTCGCTTTTCTTGACCAATCTCGGTTCGAAGGTGCTGTTACGGTCTCGCGGGACTTCCAGCTCGATTTCACCATGCACAGAGCGCACAGTTTTACTGGTTTTACCGTTGCGGGAATTACCGGATTTTTTACCGGCAGGATCATGTTTGGCGTAACCAAGATGGTGTTCCATCTCAGCTTCAAGGGCTCGTTCAGCAAGCTTTTTGGTCAACTGGCGCAACAGGCCTTGCTCACCCATCAGATCTTCAGGAGATTTGCAGTCAGCTAACAGCTGATCCAGTAATTGGTCTGTAATTGGCATTCTTTATCCCTTCCAAGGAGTTAGGTAGAATGCCACTTACACAGATTTTTTTACAGACTC
>NZ_SACS01000045.1 GCF_004005945.1 Rheinheimera riviphila | reverse complement strand
CGGGGTCAGAGTCTGAGGGATCCCCACGAATTTATCCACCTTAAGCCGCCCATCGGACAGCATATTCTGCCATATGCTGTCTGAATCGGTCGGCGATGTCGTAGTTATCTGGTAGATAGAATTTTTCATCCACGTTCAGTAAAACTCTCATCCCTAAAAACACTAAACTGAGCACCGGCTTTTCGGTTTCTGTGTTAGCTTGATAGCGCTTGGCAAGACCGGAGTCTCTCGCTGCCAGACCTATGATATGTAAATGAATACACGACAAAGTACCAATCAACACCAGCACTTTAAGCCTCTGAATAGCATGCGTATTATGCATGTTTAGCCCCAGGCCGAACCGCTCGGATTTCAGGTCACGGAAGCTCTCTTCAATCTGCATTCTGGCACGGTATCGTTTGACTATCCCGCTCACCTGCACAGGTGTTTCTATTGGCAATGAAGTCGCCAATAACCAAGGTTCTTTGGCGCTGTTGGCTGCATTGACACTGACTTTACAGCGTCGCGGCTGGCCGTCACGATTCGCCGCATGTCGGCCTTTGACTCGGTTTTTATATAACACCAAAGATGTCGCCAACGGATTACGGCGCGCCAGCGTGACATTCTGCAATACCGTTGGTTTTCCAGTCGCTTTTGCATGTAAATCTCTGCAATATAACCAGTCACTTTCAGCCGTGCGATACATCGTCTGATGGCGCACTCTTCCGACATAATCCCATTCCATTTCAAGCACTTGCCTAAACCATGGGCCACGAAAACCTGCATCAGTGACCACCACCGGCTTACACGCAGGCGGTAACATCGCTTTTAACTTTTCCAGGAACTGGCGATGCGTCGCAGGTTTTTCTTTGGTCTTAAGCGTATGAATTTCTTCATAAAGCGTTACCGAACGCCCCTGACACACCATGCCTGCGCGCAACAAAAAGTGTTTTTTCGAAGGGTCTAAATCTGACCAGTCAACTAACAAAACCGGCTGGGCAACTCCTCGGGTCAATATTTGGGTGATGGCTTGATAAATGTCAGGGATTTCACGCTGCAAATTCTGGTTGGAAAGCAATCGGTCGGCACATTTAATCCGGTGTTTTTCAAAGGCTTTACCGTCAATACTTCGACCGAGTGAAGTGACTGACAGGTGATTTTTCGTCGAAGCACTGCGGACGCATTTTTCTAACGCAGTCCGGCGGCAAGCATGCATCAACGGTGTGACAGAGTGGAGGAAATTGGTTAGGATTGGCCGAACATTCATGGTGTCTCCTTGACTGGTTGGTTTGGCGATTGATCTGATCACCGAACACCATGAATGTTCCTTCCTATCTAAATTTTAATTATCTCTTTGTTTCAAATAGTAATTCCGTGGGGATACCTCAG
>NZ_SACS01000044.1 GCF_004005945.1 Rheinheimera riviphila | reverse complement strand
ATTAACAGGAGAGTCGATGAGAAAACTAGACCAATCCGATCACTTAGCGTAAAAATACCATCAAGAAAAAGAACGGTTAGCAGGTGATCGGATAACTCCGGAATCGCTGATCGGATTCACCGAAATATGCATTTTCATCAGGTTGCATACAACACCAACCAACTCTGTAACAAAAAAGAGGTTATGCAATGTGCAGAGTACTACACAACTGCACATATTTATGTGGCGAATTGGCCAACAAAGTACTTCGAACTGCTGGATTACTTTGAATTAAACCCTATGTCTGAGCACAGAATCACTGGATTACGGAAGTGTTTCAGAGATTTATATGACAATATTTTCTGTAATGAACACGCCGGGTCAAATGCATATTACTTACTGCGTAAAGGTTTCAACACTTATGTTAGTGAATTTTACTCAGGCGGCTCGCTGCATCGATCAATCACGCGACTAGATGAAGATACACTCAATAACAGCTCAAATGTCTGTGAAGTTGAGCTATCAAAAATTTTCGACTGCAACCCAAGTAAAATTAAAGTTTACGTAAGAGAAGGCCTGCTCAACGCAACCCATACCCTGAAAAATGGCAAAGCTATGTATTCTCGTTCTGAAGCACAGGAGCTAAAAATACGTTTAACCAAATGCCTGTCGATTGGCGAATGCGCTGCGCTACTGGAAATCAGCGTTTATCAAATCAGACAGTTGCTAAGGAAAAATGTAATCCAAGCCATGTTAAAACCCTCTTCAGTAAATCGAGACTGGCTCGTAGAGCAAAACCAAATTGAGCTGCTAATTTCAAGACTTTCTGAGGGTTGCAGTAAGATAGATCCCAAGACAACAAATGCTCATAAACGCTTTGCATTCGCTAAGGTTGATTTCAGTAGCCTTGTCGAACGAATGCTCAATGGGACTGTTGATTATTATTTTAAACCAAACGATACAACCCCATTTTCATTGAGGCAATTTGTTCCGTTCTTTCAGAGTAGTGACATGCCCAACCAAGAATTTGTTACGCCTAGAGAAGCCACAATTCGGCTGGGAGTCAATCTGAACGCCATATATGACTTCATAAAATTAGGCTATCTCTACAGCGAAAAAAGATACGTCAACCGCACTCCTAGGCCTGTAAAAATGATCCCGGCCAGCAGTATCCAGAACTTCAAACACTGCTACCTGCTAACTAAAGAGCTGAGAGATATGCCAGTTAAAAATGTGACTGCTGTATCAGGTCCCGAGATAGACGGCTGTTGCGTCAAAATTTATGCATACAGCACTGGTTACTGATTAAGTGCATTTAATTTACTACCTAATTACAGCCGATTTTTACCATTGGCTGAAATCCTGCTGACCACAATATTGCAGTCAAATTACCATTTTTAACTAAGAGCAGTTGTGAGCCAGAAGCTGACGGTAGTTCTGACGAGAGTCGGATTACCTCTTTTTCACTGAAAGCTGACATTGGTGTCATCAACCAAGTAAATGAGTATCTATGAGATTATGGGAAGTCGATCTCACTGGCTATTTTCATCATAAAATAGTGATCATTGGAGTATGTAAAATTTTCTGTGTAAGTGGCTGTTTATCATAGCGATACACGGTCACCGTACATGATAATGAACTGATTCATCGCCGGTTTCCAGTCCCTAAGTGGCATTGTCCACTTCTTCGCAATT
>NZ_SACS01000043.1 GCF_004005945.1 Rheinheimera riviphila | reverse complement strand
CCCGATAGAGGGGGATACCAGTTGGAAACGACTGTTAATACCGCATAATGTCTACGGACCAAAGTGTGGGACCTTCGGGCCACATGCTATCGGATGCGCCTACGTGGGATTAGCTAGTTGGTGAGGTAATGGCTCACCAAGGCGACGATCTCTAGCTGGTTTGAGAGGATGATCAGCCACACTGGAACTGAGACACGGTCCAGACTCCTACGGGAGGCAGCAGTGGGGAATATTGGACAATGGGCGCAAGCCTGATCCAGCCATGCCGCGTGTGTGAAGAAGGCCTTCGGGTTGTAAAGCACTTTCAGCGAGGAGGAAGGGAGTTGTGTTAATAGCACGGCTTTTTGACGTTACTCGCAGAAGAAGCACCGGCTAACTCTGTGCCAGCAGCCGCGGTAATACAGAGGGTGCAAGCGTTAATCGGAATTACTGGGCGTAAAGCGCACGCAGGCGGTTGGTTAAGTCAGATGTGAAAGCCCCGGGCTCAACCTGGGAATTGCATTTGAAACTGGCCAACTAGAGTATGTGAGAGGGGGGTAGAATTCCAAGTGTAGCGGTGAAATGCGTAGAGATTTGGAGGAATACCAGTGGCGAAGGCGGCCCCCTGGCACAATACTGACGCTCAGGTGCGAAAGCGTGGGGAGCAAACAGGATTAGATACCCTGGTAGTCCACGCCGTAAACGATGTCTACTAGCTGTTCGTGGTCTTGTACTGTGAGTAGCGCAGCTAACGCACTAAGTAGACCGCCTGGGGAGTACGGTCGCAAGATTAAAACTCAAATGAATTGACGGGGGCCCGCACAAGCGGTGGAGCATGTGGTTTAATTCGACGCAACGCGAAGAACCTTACCTACTCTTGACATCTACGGAAGTTTGCAGAGATGCAGATGTGCCTTCGGGAACCGTAAGACAGGTGCTGCATGGCTGTCGTCAGCTCGTGTTGTGAAATGTTGGGTTAAGTCCCGCAACGAGCGCAACCCTTATCCTTAGTTGCCAGCACGTAATGGTGGGAACTCTAGGGAGACTGCCGGTGATAAACCGGAGGAAGGTGGGGACGACGTCAAGTCATCATGGCCCTTACGAGTAGGGCTACACACGTGCTACAATGGTATGTACAGAGGGAGGCAAGCTGGCGACAGTGAGCGGATCTCTTAAAGCATATCGTAGTCCGGATCGCAGTCTGCAACTCGACTGCGTGAAGTCGGAATCGCTAGTAATCGCAAATCAGAATGTTGCGGTGAATACGTTCCCGGGCCTTGTACACACCGCCCGTCACACCATGGGAGTGGGTTGCAAAAGAAGTAGGTAGCTTAACCTTCGGGAGGGCGCTTACCACTTTGTGATTCATGACTGGGGTGAAGTCGTAACAAGGTAACCCTAGGGGAACCTGGGGTTGGATCACCTCCTTACCTAAAGCGGAACTATTTTACGTAGTGTCCACACAGATGATTGATTGTAAACGTAGAGCAAACAGTAAGAACCATTGCGGTTACGGCTGGTCTGTAGCTCAGGTGGTTAGAGCGCACCCCTGATAAGGGTGAGGTCGGTAGTTCGAGTCTACTCAGACCAACCAAATTCTGCTTTATGCGTCGTTGCTTTAAAACTCGTGTACAAGAGTACACTTCGTTTCAAAGCGCCTTGCCTAAAACAGAATTACCATTAAATCCGAAAGGGTTTAACGCGAGTGGTTTGCTTTTAGACGAGCCGACTTTGTGAGATGAGGAAGGAATGTACTGCTGTACATGACTGACGAGACGAACAAACAAAGGTGAAGTATAAAAGTAAAGAACGAAGCGGTAAATGGGGTTATAGCTCAGCTGGGAGAGCGCCTGCCTTGCACGCAGGAGGTCAGCGGTTCGATCCCGCTTAACTCCACCATTCTTAAGAAATGAAATTACTGTTTGAAAACTCAAAGACAAGTTCTTGAAATCAAGTGCTTCTCTTTGAGCTTTATGCTCAACGCTCTTTAACAATTAGGCAAGCTGATAGTAGTAAAAATAAAGGTCAACAATTTTATTGTGAACCTTAAGCACGATACTTACGATTTCAAAGACAATTTGGGGTTGTATGGTTAAGTGACTAAGCGTACACGGTGGATGCCTTGGCAGTCAGAGGCGATGAAGGACGTGCTAACCTGCGAAAAGCTGTGAGAAGTCGGTAAGAGACGTTAGACTCACAGATGTCCGAATGGGGAAACCCACCAGATTTATCTGGTATCGTATGATGAATACATAGTCATACGAGGCGAACCGGGAGAACTGAAACATCTAAGTACCCCGAGGAAAAGAAATCAACCGAGATCCCCTTAGTAGCGGCGAGCGAAAGGGGGCTAGCCCTTAAGTTGGTGAAGAATTAGTGGAAGGCTCTGGAAAGTGCCGCGATACAGGGTGATAGCCCCGTACACGAAAAGTCTTCATCAGTGAAAACGAGTAGGACGGGACACGAGACATCCTGTTTGAAGATGGGGGGACCATCCTCCAAGGCTAAATACTCCTGACTGACCGATAGTGAACCAGTACCGTGAGGGAAAGGCGAAAAGAACCCCTGTTAGGGGAGTGAAATAGAACCTGAAACCGTGTACGTACAAGCAGTGGGAGCCCCTTCGTGGGGTGACTGCGTACCTTTTGTATAATGGGTCAGCGACTTACATTCTGTAGCGAGGTTAACCGAATAGGGGAGCCGTAGGGAAACCGAGTCTTAACTGGGCGAATAGTTGCAGGGTGTAGACCCGAAACCGGGCGATCTACCCATGAGCAGGTTGAAGGTTGGGTAACACTAACTGGAGGACCGAACCCACTAATGTTGAAAAATTAGGGGATGACTTGTGGGTCGGAGTGAAAGGCTAATCAAGCTCGGAGATATCTGGTTCTCCTCGAAAGCTATTTAGGTAGCGCCTCGAGCGAATACCATTGGGGGTAGAGCACTGTTAAGGCTAGGGGGTCATCCCGACTTACCAACCCTTTGCAAACTCCGAATACCAATGAGTACTACTCGGGAGACACACGACGGGTGCTAACGTCCGCCGTGAAAAGGGAAACAACCCAGACCACCAGCTAAGGTCCCAAAGTCATGGTTAAGTGGAAAACGATGTGGAAAGGCATAGACAGCTAGGAGGTTGGCTTAGAAGCAGCCACCCTTTAAAGAAAGCGTAATAGCTCACTAGTCGAGTCGGTCTGCGCGGAAGATGTAACGGGGCTAAACCATGCACCGAAGCTGTGGACTTGTGCTAAGCACAAGTGGTAGAGGAGCGTTCTGTAAGCCGTTGAAGGTAGATTGTGAAGTCTGCTGGAGGTATCAGAAGTGCGAATGCTGACATAAGTAACGATAAGGGGAGTGAAAAACTCCCCCGCCGGAAGACCAAGGGTTCCTATCCCATGCTAATCAGGGTAGGGTAAGTCGGCCCCTAAGGCGAGGGCGAAAGCCGTAGTCGATGGGAAACGGGTTAATATTCCCGTACCGACAGTACTGCGATGGGGGGACGGAGAAGGCTAGGCAGGCATGGCGTTGGTAGTCCATGTGAAAGTATGTAGGTTGGGCGTTTAGGAAAATCCGGATGCCTAAGACTGAGATACGAGACGAGCCACTAAGGTGGTGAAGCTGTTGATGCCACGCTTCCAGGAAAAGCCTCTAAGCTTCAGGTACTTGTCGACCGTACTCGAAACCGACACAGGTGGTCAGGTAGAGAATACCAAGGCGCTTGAGAGAACTCTGGTGAAGGAACTAGGCAAAATAGTACCGTAACTTCGGGAGAAGGTACGCTCTTGGGTGTGAAGGACTTGCTCCGTAAGCATCTGAGAGTCGCAGTGACCAGCTGGCTGCAACTGTTTATTAAAAACACAGCACTCTGCAAACTCGAGAGAGGACGTATAGGGTGTGACACCTGCCCGGTGCCGGAAGGTTAATTGATGGGGTTAGCGCAAGCGAAGCTCTTGATCGAAGCCCCGGTAAACGGCGGCCGTAACTATAACGGTCCTAAGGTAGCGAAATTCCTTGTCGGGTAAGTTCCGACCTGCACGAATGGTGTAATGATGGCCAGGCTGTCTCCACCAGAGACTCAGTGAAATTGAAATTGCGGTGAAGATGCCGTATACCCGCGGCTAGACGGAAAGACCCCGTGAACCTTTACTATAGCTTGGCACTGAACATTGACCCTGTATGTGTAGGATAGGTGGGAGGCTTTGAAGTTGTGACGCTAGTCACGATGGAGCCGTCCTTGAAATACCACCCTTGCATGTTTGATGTTCTAACGTGGGTCCCTAATCGGGATTGCGGACAGTGTCTGGTGGGTAGTTTGACTGGGGCGGTCTCCTCCTAAAGAGTAACGGAGGAGCACGAAGGTTGGCTAAGTACGGTCGGACATCGTACGGTTAGTGCAAAGGCAGAAGCCAGCTTAACTGCGAGACAGACACGTCGAGCAGGTACGAAAGTAGGTCTTAGTGATCCGGTGGTTCTGTATGGAAGGGCCATCGCTCAACGGATAAAAGGTACTCCGGGGATAACAGGCTGATACCGCCCAAGAGTTCATATCGACGGCGGTGTTTGGCACCTCGATGTCGGCTCATCACATCCTGGGGCTGAAGTCGGTCCCAAGGGTATGGCTGTTCGCCATTTAAAGTGGTACGCGAGCTGGGTTTAGAACGTCGTGAGACAGTTCGGTCCCTATCTGCCGTGGGCGTTGGATGATTGATTGGAGTTGTTCCTAGTACGAGAGGACCGGAATGAACGAACCGCTGGTGTTCGGGTTGTCATGCCAATGGCACTGCCCGGTAGCTACGTTCGGAACGGATAACCGCTGAAAGCATCTAAGCGGGAAGCCGGCCAAGAGATGAGTCATCCCTTGTACCTTGAGTACACATAAGGGTTGTTGGAGACCACAACGTTGATAGGTGAGGTGTGGAAGCGTAGTGATACGTTAAGCTAACTCATACTAATTGCCCGAGAGGCTTAACCATACAACGCCCAAGTTGTTTTGA
>NZ_SACS01000042.1 GCF_004005945.1 Rheinheimera riviphila | reverse complement strand
CTTTCGGTCGCTGCAGTCAATCCACAACCCCAAGCCAAGGATTTGACGATGATTCGACTCTGGCAGGCATAACGGCGTACTGCCTTCGGCGAGTACGCCCTACGCTCAAGGCATGCTTAACATCTTGCTTTAAAAACAAAAATATTATTTAAACAATGAATACCGTAGGGCGCCACTCACCGCGTCAGCGGTAGTGCGCCGGATGAGGATTTGACGATGATTCGACTCTGGCAGGCATAACGGCGTACTGCCTTCGGCGAGTACGCCCTACGCTCAAGGCATGCTTAACATCTTGTTTTAAGATCAAAAATATTATTTAAACAATGAATACTGTAGGGCGCCACTCACCGCGTCAGCGGTAGTGCGCCGGATGAGGATTTGACGATGATTCGACTCTGGCAGGCATAACGGCGTACTGCCTTCGGCGAGTACGCCCTACGTTCAAAGCATGCTTAACATATTATTTTAAAAGCAAAACATTTTTTAAACAAATACTGTAGGGCGCCACTCGCCGCGTCAGCGGCAGTGCGCCGGATGAGGATTTGATGATGATTCGACTCTGGCAGGCATAACGGCGTACTGCCTTCGGCGAGTACGCCCTACGTTCAAAGCATGCTTAAAATGTTGTTTTAAAATCAAAATATATTTTCTAAAACAAATACCGTAGGGCGCCACTCGCCGCGTCAGCGGCAGTGCGCCGGATGGAATCACTCACTTCGGCTGTACACCGAAAAACACGACCTCATCTTCGCTCTCCATGTTAACTGCTCCTGTATGTACAAAACTTCGCCACCGCATCCTGTGTTTGTTGTGAAAACAGTGCCAATTGCGCGTCGGTGAGGATCCCATGCTGTCTTAAAGCGATAATTTTATAAATGGCTTTGCTGCGTGTCACATCATCAAACATCTCGGCAATCGCCTTATCGTCGTGTTGAATTAACTTCCAAAGCTCTAAGTAGCTGGCATGCTCCTGACCTTGGCGGGTTGATAATATGTGCTCGACGCGTTGAAAAATGGACTCACATGCAGAGTTCAGCAAATTAGCTTTCAGGCCGCTTAACACTTTCCAATCTTTTTCAGGTACAGATGTCATCTGGTTTTCTCCTTACATTCAACAAAACGAACTGCCACTTATGCAGTTGTATCCGGGATCCCCATCACAAAACAACAATCCCGATGCAAAGTCGAACGCACGCACAGTTCCAGCGGATGCTGCTCACACAACGACTTTACAACCGACATCGCTCTACTACAGTTAAACAGTCGCGCTTCGGCGCTAGCTTTTACTCTATAAGGCGACTGTATGAAAAAATTGACTACCTTGTTGATCTGCAGCATTTTTACCCTCCCAGTTCTGGCACAAGAAACCCAATTAGTGAATGCCGATGCTTCGATTTTCTCTGAAATCTGCATCGCAGCGGCGACTTCGGACGCTGAACTAAAACAAAAAGCAATGCAGTACAAATTTGGCGAAGTGGAATTGGCGAATTTTACCTGTAATGGTCTGAGTCTGGAAAAGTTTGCGAAAAAATTTAAACAAAGTGCCGGAGAAAATTCGACCAAAGTGGCCGTTTTTGCTTTTGACAAAAAGATGGAGAATGTCGAAACCGAAATTTGTGTGGCTGCTGCCACTTCGAATGAGGCGTTTGCTGCGTTGCAAAATACCCTGAGTAAACCCAAGCAATTTTATAGCGACGTCAATTGCAACGATGTGCCGTTACAACTGTTTGCCAAAAAACATGGCAATAAAGAGTTTAAACTCTGACGTTGACAGCAAGTTGTTGCGGGATCAGCGACAATCGCTGATCCCGCAGCTATCTCCAGCCCAGCGCCCATTAACCCGAATTACGCATCCCCGCCGCAATCCCAGCAATCGTCACCATCAAAGCGCGTTTGATATTGTCGTTCACTGTCTCCGGCGCGTGCCGCACCCGGTTGAGCAATTCTACTTGCAGAATATGCAGCGGGTCGACGTAGGTGTTGCGCAGCATAATTGATTCTCGGATCCAACTTTCTTTAGCCATAAAATCTTGTGCATCAATCAGTTGCAACAACAAGGCGCTATCTGCCGCCAGTTGCGCACGTAAAGTGACACCCAGATGCTGCAGCTCGGTAGGAACCAGCTTTTCATCATAATATTCAGCAATTTGCGCATCAGCTTTTAGATAAACCATTTCCAGCATCGACAAACGGGTGGCGAAAAATGGCCACTGCGCCCGCATCTGATGGATCAAATCGGTTTTACCTTGTGCTACTGCAGTCGCGAGCGAAGCACCTGCGCCGAGCCAGGCTGGTAACATCAAGCGGTTTTGCGACCAGGCGAAAATCCACGGGATCGCCCGTAAACTTTCGACACCGCCATTGGGGTTCCGTTTCGGCGGACGGCTGCCCAGCGGCAATTGCCCAAGCTCAAGCTCCGGCGTTGCGGCGCGGAAATACCGTACAAAATCAGGGTGATGCCGCACGATGGCACGGTATGCTTCGCAGGAATCAGTGGCTAATTGCTGCATCAAATCACGCCACTCAGTTTTTGGGACTGGCGGTGGTAACAACACCCCTTCCAGCACGGCCGAGGCGTATAGCGCGAGTGATCGTTGTGCCAACTGCGACAAACCAAACTTAAAGCGGATCATCTCGCCTTGTTCAGTCACCCGCAGACCACCGGCTAATGATCCTGGCGGCTGCGATAAAATCGCGGCATGCGCCGGACCGCCGCCACGACCGATAGTACCGCCACGGCCATGGAACAGCGTCAGCTGCACTTTGGCCTGCTGGCAAATCGCCACCAAGGCTTCCTGCGCGCTGTATTGCGCCCAGCCCGCGGCAATTGCACCGGCGTCTTTGGCCGAATCGGAATAGCCAATCATCACTTCCTGTTTGCCCTGGATATAACCACGGTACCAATCAATCGCCAGCAATTTACTGATGCAATTCGGGGCATTGGTTAAATCGGCCAGAGTTTCAAACAACGGCGCGACCCGCATCGGGAAACTGATGCCGGCATCTTTCAGCAGCAGTTGCACCGCCAACACATCCGACGGCTGTCCGGCCATCGAAATAACATAAGTCGATAAAGCTTCACTGCCATGACGCGCCACGATATCGCAGGTATCGAGCACTTCCTGCACTTCGGCACTCGGGTTCCAATTTTTCGGAAATAACGGTCGTTTGCTATTAAGCTCGTTCAGTAAAAACGCTTGCCGTGCACCTTCGTCCCACTGCGCGTAATCACCGAGGCCGAGATATTTAGTGAACTCACTGAACACCTGCGCATGGCGGCCAGATTCCTGCCGCACATCGAGCTTCAGTAACGTCAGACCAAAGGCATAAGCGCGTCGGATCGTATCGAGCAGCTGACCATTGGCAATCACTTCCATTTTGCAATCAAGCAGCGACTGATAACACAGCAACAAAGGTTCCAGTAGCTGCGCGTTGTACCACAACAAATCGTCTGGTTTTTGCAGCCGGTCATGCTTCAGCGCTTCGCCGAGCCAGTCGCGGGTATGCACCAGTTTGTTTTTCAGCTGTTTTAACACTTCACGATACGGCTCGCTCGAACCACCGGCGGCAGCCTGCAATGCTTCATTGGCCGGACTCATCGACAATTCGTTGCCGAGCACTTCTAAATCGCGGTTAAATAAATCGGCAGCTTTCCAGCGGCTGAGCAGCAACACCTGGCGGGTGACTTTGGCGGTGACAAAAGGGTTACCGTCGCGATCGCCGCCCATCCAGCTGGAGAATTTAATCGGCGCCGCGTCGAGCGCCAGACCATGACCCAGCACCGGTTTTAATGCCGTATCCAGCTCGCGGATAAATTCCGGAATGGCTTGCCACAACGAGGTTTCAATCACTGCAAAACCAGATTTGGCTTCATCGACCGGCGTCGGTCTTTGTTCGCGAATTTCGTTGGTGTTCCAGGCTTGGGTGATTAAGTCACTGAGCCGTAATTCAATTTTACCGCGCTGGAGCGGCGTTAAATCTTGCTCTAACTCAGCCAGACAATCGGCAATCTGCGTCAGTTTATAGATTAAAGTGCGACGGGTGACTTCGGTCGGATGCGCCGTCAGTACCAGTTCAATTGATAAATCGGCGACAGCTTGCCGGGTTTTCACCACATCAACATTTTTGGTTTTCAAAAGCGTGAGCAACTCGGCCAGCGGCTCGGGTTTTTCAATGGCACTATGGCCCGCTTTACTGATGGTGTGATGTTGTTCGGCCAAATTGGCGAGGTTCAGAAACTGCGAAAACGCCCGTGCCACCGGCAGAATTTCATCGTCGGTTAAACTGGCCAGAATTTGCTTCAGCTGCTGATGTTCAGCATCTGTACCCTGACGCGCCTGTTTTGCCAGCTGGCGAATTTGTTCAATCCGCTCCAGCACCGCCGGTCCAAGCTGATTGCGGACCGTATCACCCAGTTGTGTGCCGAGCAGGCCGACGTTGGCCCTTAAAGCAGCATATTGCGACATATCTCATTCCTCTGTTGCTGCGACTTGTTGCCAGTCTGCCTTAAATCCCGAGTTCCGCATCTATGTTGTATGCGGAGGTTTTGCTTATTTTTAAACCACCCTAGCCTGTTCTTGCTTGGTACTCAACACTGATAGATTACAAAAACACCGACAAAACAGACTTTCAGCCATTTAGATGGCTTTTATTTCGTAATTGACATAAAAAAGGGGCTTAAGCAGAGATTTCTACTGAGGAAGTTCGATGGCCGCCTGTCCTAAACAGCAGTTTCGATAAATGGTAACAATAATGCACGCACATCAACCCGCGCTTTAAGCGTTTTCGCCAGTAAAAACAGCCCGGCCATTTTGCGATGCAAAAACAACGCATCGACCGGCGGCGTATGCCAATTCTGTAATTGCTGCGACAACTGCATACCGGCTTCCCGCATCCGACTCGCTAGATCGGAAGTCGCAAAATCGTAGGCGCCCTGCTGTTGCAAAGGTTCGCCAGCCAGACTGACCAGCGCCATCACCGCCTGCAGTTGGGCCGGAGCTGTGCCAGCACGAAATTCCGCACTGAAATAGCCAATTTGCTGTAACGCCTGCAACTGCAGTGCTTCGTCGTTTTCCAATAAGCTTTGAAACAGCAACCGATAACCCTGACTGATGTCGACGGAATAATCGCGGCAAGCACCAAAATCGAGCAATACCAGCTGGCCGGTCTGCAAATTAAACCGGTAGTTGGCAAAATTCGGGTCAGTTTGTACCAGTCGGAACTCAAAGATTTCTTTAAATAACAGCAGAAATAACAACGACATCACCCGATCCCGCAATGCCTGCGGCTGTGACAATAAATCTTCAACCGGCACGCCTTCGACAAAACCCATGGTCAGGATCTGTCGGGTAGAAAGTTCGGGATACAAGGTTGGCAACAAAAAGTTGGGATCGTCGGCCAAAAGCTGACGATAACGCTGCAAATAAGCGGCTTCTTGCAGGTAATCTGCTTCTTTGTGTAATTGTTGTTTGGCTTCGGCCAGCAGCGGTTGTAGCGCGATGCCATCGGGCAATAAACCGCTTAACCGCAATAAGGTCGCCACATTGTCGATATCGCTGTCGATGCTGGTGGCAATGCCGGGATATTGAATTTTTACCGCCAGCGCACTGCCATCATCATGATTGGCTTGATGTACCTGGCCGATCGACGCCGCGGCCATCGGCGAAAAGGCAAAGTGACTAAAATTGCGCTGCCACTGCTGGCCCCATTGTTGTTGCAGCAAGGCTGCAAGCTGCGCCGGTAACATCGGACTGGCGTTGGCACGCAGTTGCGACAAAATCGCCGTTAATGCCGGTGGTAATAAATCCCCGGCATCCATCGACAACAACTGACCTAACTTCATCGCCGCACCGCGCATTTGCGACAGCTGCGCTGCCACCCGCTGCGCATTGGCGGGCGTCAGCAACATTTGTTGCAACCCAGGTTTTTGCCCTTGTGCTACCTGCCGGGCCCCTTCGGCCAACATGCCGCCGGCAACTCTGCCAACCAAACTGGCCAAACCGCCAAAGCGCGCGAGTCGGCTAGTGGGTACTTTGCTGCCTTTTTCTTTGGTCATGATCGATCCCTATGTTGATAGCAACCTGCTCCAGCAGCATACGGCTTTTTGCCGCACTTAGCTCTGCAGCTGTTTCAACGATAGCAGTGACCATCAACCGGCGGTATAAGGCCCATAGCCAGGTAGCAACTTCACTAAAGCACGGCTAATCATCGACGGGAACACCGATAGATGATCTTCATCGGCAATCACCTGGCTGTCGATCCGCAGGCCGGGGTAACCAGGCTTTTTCAGTTGTTGTTCAAACAATTGCATATCAGCAACAATGCTCACCTTGCTGGCATACCTGGGGCCAGGTTTAATCTGTTCAAATTCAGCGGCATATAACTGTACTCTTGCGGTTAGATCGGCTTTTTCCGAGGTCACTTTTCCGGCCAGTTTCAGCATATGTTTGTCAGAAAACCACAACGAAGGGCTGCTTAGAATATAAGTATCAAAAGTATCCGGCTGGGTCAGCAAAATTTGCGCGCCTAATAACCCACCATAAGAATGACCGACAAACAGTTTCCGTTTGGCGTCGATGCGGTAATTTTTCAGCACAAAAGGGATCACTTGCCGTTTTAAATAATCAGCATACAAAGCCCCACCGCCATAAGCTTTGGCACTGAAATTCTCGGCCGTGCGCTGCTGCGCCGTGACTGCAATTGGCGTGTAATCAAGACTGCGGCTATCGGTTGGACTATCGCCTTTGGCATAAGACAAACCGACCAGCACAAAGTCTTCAATATTTTGCCCGCCAGCGCCAAGCCGGTTGCGGATACTGCGGATCAGCGGGAATGCATAATTGGCATCCGTCACAAACAGCACCGGTAACGGACGGGTTGCACTGGCATAAGAAGCGGGCAAATCGACCCAGATTTCATAATGGCGACCATTTTTTTGCGCCGGTAATTGGTGCACCTGGGTGTTGGGTAATTCATAAGCCGGAAATTGTTCCTCGGCGCACAGGCTAAAACTCAATAAGGCCAGTGCGGCTATCCAGAATTTCATGGTTTTTCCTTAAAAGTTGACATCCTTTTTAGGGTGCGACAAATGTCACACATAGGTCAAGCTAATTGTGCGACATCGGTCGCACGTTTGTAAAACCAAGCTACAAAAATATGCAGCCAATAAATTCTTAAAAAAATCTGCAAATAGTTGTCACATCCGCCAGCGCTGCAGTGTCTTGGTTTTGAACCCTGCATCAATGCAGCTTAAATCACCGAGGGATCTATGATGTTTAGTCAAACCACTTTGAAATGTTCTTCCCGCAAATCCGCGCTGTTTGCCGTTTTAGTCGCGATTATGGCAAGTGTTTCCAGTAGCGCCGAAGCGGCAAAAAGCTTTACGGTGGAAGTTCAGGGCCAGGGCAGCCCGGTTATTATGATCCCAGGGCTAATGTCGGACAGTCGGGTTTGGCAACAAACCGCCACTGAACTCAGTAAAACCCATCAGTTGCACCTGATCAGCATCGCCGGTTTTGCCGGACAACCCGCCATCGAAGGTGCGTTGTTGCCGGTGGTGAAATCCGAACTTCTTGCCTACATCCAAACCGAAAAACTGCAACGCCCGGCCATTATCGGCCACAGCCTTGGTGCTTTTCTGGCCTACGACTTAGCCAGTAGCGCGCCGGATACCATCGGCAAAATTATCGCAGTCGATGGCCTGCCGTTTTTGGCACCGGTGTTTACCCGCGACTCGAAATCCACGGTCGCTTCCGTCAAAGCCCAGGCCGAGGGCATCCGCAATTTTTATGCGCAGATGCAACCCGCGCAGCTGGCAGCGACTATGCAACAAGGCATGGAAATTCAGGCGCGCGAACCGGCCACCCGCGAGCGCGTCCAGCAAATGGGAGCGCAGTCAGATCCAAAGGCGGTCGGCCAGGCGATTTATGAACTGTTGTCGACCGATTTACGTGACAAAGTCAGCAACATCAACCAACCGGTATTACAACTAGGTGCCGGTGGTGCCTTGCCAAGCGACGCAATGCGTCCGGCAGTCGAAGCACTATACAAACAACAAATTAACAACATTCCGCAGGCGACCCTTGTATTTAACTGGCAATCACGGCACTTTATGATGTGGGACGAGCCCGTATGGTTATTGAATCAAATCAACCAGTTCCTGGCGGAGAAATAACATGCTGACCCTGATTGAACAACAGTTGATCCCAGATGTAACCAAAGCCAGTGCTGGTGATATCCCTTCGTTCGAGCGGTTAATTCAGCGCTGCCGCCAGACGGTGACCGGCATTGCGCTGGCGATTGTCAAAGATTTAGATGCCAGTGAAGAAGTGGCGCAGCAGGTGTTTATTCATGTCTGGCAACAGCTCGGCACTTTGCGCGAACCGGCCAGTTTCCTGCCTTGGGTGCGACAAATCACCCGCTATCGCGCTTACAACTACCTGCGCGACAACAGAGTCAAGCAGCAAGTGGTGGGTGACGAAGCTGAGTTATTGCTGGCACAGTTTGCTGACCCAACCGCTGAAGTGGCCGATAATTTACAACGGGATCAGCAAAATCTGCTGATCCAGGGCTTGATTGACGGCTTGCCGGAAGATAGCCGCGAAATCGTGTTGCTGTATTACCGCGAAGACCAGTCCAGCCAGCAAGTGGCGGAATTGCTGGGGTTATCGGATGCCAATGTGCGTAAAAAACTGTCCAGAGTGCGGGACTTACTGAAAGAACAGCTGCTGAGCCGTTATGGCAACTTACTACTCAGTACCGCACCGGGTATTGGTTTTAGCGCCATGCTGGCGTCGCTGCTGGTGACGGCAAGTCCGCCCGCAGCAGCTGCCGGAGCTGCCTTTGCGGCCTCCGGAAGTTCTTCGGCCAATGTAGGTTTCTTCGGCAAACTGGGATTACTGCTCAGCGGCGCGATGATTGGCGCCTTAGCGGGCGTCGCCGGGGTGTATTTCGGGATGCAAGCGGTGCTGAAAAACGCCAAAGACGAACCTGAACGGGTAGCACTGCGGCGGATCCGCAATCAAACCATCTCCTGGGTGGTATTTTCAGGCGTGTTGTTGACGCTGGGTTATGAAATGACCAGCAGCGCCTGGGGACCATTAGGCGCATTTGTGGTCTTTTTAATCGGACTGCTGATCTCAAACTTACGCGTAGCAAAACTGATTGGCCCGCGACTGGCCGAACAAGCCAGGCTTGATCCGGCCTTTGCCCGGCGGCAACGTAACAACAAAATCGGTTGTATGATTGGCACCAGTGTCGGTTTTATAGCAGGTGCCGCCGGCCTCATCTACAACATGTTCGAAATCGGCCGGTTATAGCCAATAATTCGGGGTCAGAGTCTGAGGGATCCCCACGAATTTATCCACCTTAAGCCGCCCATCGGACAGCATATTCTGCCATATGCTGTCTGAATCGGTCGGCGATGTCGTAGTTATCTGGTAGATAGAATTTTTC
>NZ_SACS01000041.1 GCF_004005945.1 Rheinheimera riviphila | reverse complement strand
CACAGTGTGCGGTGATGCGAAAATATCTGACGGGTATCTGGGCCTGCATGCAGACCCAGACTGCCTTCGATTCAACATTATTGTTCAGTGAACAACACATAAAAAATTGACAGGGAACAGAGTATCTTAAAAGCGCTCGATGCCAAACACCTGCTTTTTCCATTGTTACTGGATATATCAGACAGTCTTTCGGAGGAGGCCAATCGCAACCTAATCGCTGATCCCGCGCGTGCATTATCTCGTCAAACAAATACCGGCGTGCATCACACTGACAACAGCTGCAATGATGACCCACATGCACAGGCATTAGAAAATGCATTATCAGAATCTTATAGGATCGACCTGCAACTGAGAGCTCGAGCCAATTTTCAGCAGACTCTGGCAAAATCCACATATACGGTGCTCAAGGATACATTGAAGGAGTGGAAATTTACCACTCTTGGTATGCATGGTGGTGCTGGTCAAGGCGGATTTGATATCCAATGGGAAGACAATGTAAGCACTTATAATTTTGCTGAAACATACATAGGTGCAAATGGCTCGAAATCAGAGCTTATTTGAGGTTTCACGTTGACAGCTTCTGACGATTTAGAAGTGAAGCTCAGTCCCACGAATTCCGGTATTGGTGGTTATTCGTTGCACGCTTTACTCGAGAGTCCGACAGGCGCGTTACCACCGAAAATATCAACCTGCTTGGTGAATGTGCTACAACAACGCTATTTCGCGCACACCCTTTATGAACAAGCGAACGAAAGGCAAACCCAGTATTTTGATAATACCCCACAGATGATTGGACGAAACGAGTTGAGGAGCGGCGGCTGGATTTGCAAATACTCGTTTTTGGACCTTCATAAAAATCTAAAGATGCAGTACTTATCAAAATGCCCTTTCCAGTGACGTCGTTCGCTTAACAGGCAACACAGCCGGTAGTAGCTTTTAGATGATGGCGAAAGCGCATCCACTTACCTGATGACTACCGGCATTCTTCGCCCGATAGATAGCCCTGTCGGCCTGCAGCAATAAATCACCGACGGCAAGAGAGTTTATTATGTAGATTGCGCCGTTTAAGCGACTGACTGCATCGCACCGTTGATAGAGCCGCGCTGTGATAAGCGCGGCTTTTTTATAGCTTCGGATAAAAAATCAGCAGTAACCTTGAATTGTCACTGTGACCACACCACTAAATAACTCACTGAATCCTTGTGGATATTTAGATGAGCTTCACGCAAAACATTCACTTCGGCTGGTTCGCGCTGGCTGCCATGATTAGCATCAGCAGTTTTGTTGTATTGCTATGGTGTTTACCCAAAATCGTCCGTTGGGCCAAACGCCGCCCCACCGGCGCTTATGTGATTTTGGCCATATTCCCACTTATCTCACTGCTGCCGATTCCGCATTCAGAAATCAAAAAATTACAACGCATCAAGCAAGAACAAGTGCAGCAAAAAGAACAATCCGGCGAGCCAGAGACCGACAATGATAAGCCAACCAGTTGATGCCGGTCATGCAGACAGGCACCTTGCCTGAGGAGAGTGGAACTCTGACCCCAGCAGTATCAAGCCGGTACTTTTTTTGATTGCCAATCAGAATGGTTTTGTAACGGTGTTATTGCATAGGCTTCGCCTTTGACGAGCTTTAGCTGGTCCAAAGGACAGGGCGCAGCCAGTGTAAAGCCCGCAATAAAATCAACAGTTTGAGGCGCCGACAAAACTCGCGGTTCGCTTTACGGTGCGGAAAAGCAGCGGAAAAGTAACTTTGTGCCAAAAGCAGACATTGTTTGTAGATCTGGACAAATACAAAGTGTTACTTGCTTTAACTATAAAGCAGGCACGCTTTGAGCAAATAAACAGGCACATTTATCTGTTGCTGAAGAAGGAAAAACACTCTAATTTAGATATTTAGCGCAGACCAATTTAAAAATAACAGACCAGAGAAAGCGTGCGGGCACAATATACAAATGTTAGAACTTCAAGGAGAGAAATGTGCTTTACCCACTTTTTGATAAAGACTGTGACTTAGTTGCTTGGATTGCTCCAAATGATCATTTATTCGATACAGATATGAACTGGGTTGCGTATATTCGTAATGGTCATGCATGGTCTAGTGATAGCGGCAATTGGCTTGGTCCAGTTAATGGATTACTGTGCTTAAATCAGTCTGGGCAGCCGGTGGCATGGAATCCGAAGGAAGCTGTGGCTGGGATTTCGCGCCCTTCTAGACCTTCACGTGCATCAAGAGCATCTCGACCTTCACGTCCTTCGAGACCATCTAGGCCGTCGAGACCTTCTCGCCCATCAACTCCTTCCGGAGGTTGGGCAAATGAGTCTTTCTTTGCTTGGCTTGGCCAGTAGTGGTTCTAACAAAGTGCAACAGTTCGCAGCCTATGTCTGCCGGACTCTCTTACGTTCGCCACTGTGCACGGCGTTATTCGAGAGAAGCAGCTTTGGCTCCCCAATAACGAAATCAAGAGAGGAAATGGATGACCCTACTTAATCAAATATTTAAGTGGACTGAATCTCTTCAGTCATGGCAACGAGATGCATGCCGCCGCCTCTTCCAGCAGGAATCAGCACTGAACGAGACCGACATGTTCGAGTTATACGCGCTTCTTAAGATTGATTGCGGTATAGAGAGTGATGATGCACTGTTACCGATTCCACTCGCTAAACAGCACCTTCCTGCCGAACTTGCCCCAGGTGAGCGAGTTACTCTGGTAGCTTTGAGAGACCTGCAAAACGTCAATCAGATTCCGAGTGATCGCATTCTCACTTTCTCCGAAGCTGGCATTACTGTGATTTACGGAGGAAATGGTTCGGGCAAGTCGGGCTACGCTCGTGTTATGAAAAGAGCTTGTCGGGCTAGAGATCAATCTGAGCCTGTCCACCCAGATGCAAATGATCCGACTGCCTCTAAGAGGGTGCCCACCGCAAAATTCGATGTAAAGGTAATGGGTGTATCACATGAAGTTGATTGGACACGCGACACAACTTCACCAGACCAGCTCTCGTCAATCTCAGTCTTTGATTCAAAGTGTGCTCGTTCCTACATTACTGCGGAGCAAGATGTTGCTTACTTACCATACGGCCTTGACATTATTGAAAGTCTAGCCAACCGAGTTCTCCCAAAGCTCTCAGAGATGCTCGAGTCAGAGATCAATGGGATTGATGTAAGTATGTTGCCGTTCGAACATCTTCTTGGCGATACAGAGGTCGGGAGAGTCATCGGAAACCTTTCCATCAAATCAAACCCAGAAGCTATAACTTCACTTGGTACCATCACTGAAGGCGATATTAAGCGAATTGCCGAGCTTGAGAATGCTCTCAAGGAAGGGAATCCTCTGGCTAAGGCGGAAGAGTCGAAGCGTTCAATGATGCGACTGAAAGCTTTCGCTGACAAGCTTGCCAAACCTTTGGCATGGGTTAGTTCAGACGCTGTTGAAAAACTTCAGAAAATAAATGATGAGAAGATCACTGCGGAGGACGCTGAGAAGAAAGCTGCCGACGCGTTGTGCTCCGGCGAAGAACTACTTCCAGGAACTGGAGAGCAAGTTTGGAAGCTTCTTTTTGACGCCGCACGGCGTTACTCCACTGAAGTAGCATATCCTGGAGAGGATTTTCCTCAATCTGCTGGGGGTAAAGTGTGCCCCTTATGTCAGGAAAATTTACCCGAATCAGGGGCTAACCGCCTTAAGCGATTTGATGAGTACATCCAGAATGATGTCGCAAAGACCGCCGAAGCAGCCCGTAATAAAGTCGAAATAGCCAAGACTAAGATCAAGGTAGCCGATCTTATTATCGCCGCCGATGATGCTCTTGGTGAAGAACTGAAGGTCTTAGACGGCTCAATCAATCAAGTAATTTCAGATTTCCAAGCTTCGATTGATGCGCGTAGAGAGTTTATGCTCCAGTGTCTCGAAACATCAAAATGGGCAGAGGTTCCTGTCTTGAATGTTTCGCCAAGGGTGCGAATTCGCCAGCTTGCAGCTCAACAATTAAGGATTTTTCGAACCCTTACAAGAGCGGCGGATGAAACGAAGCGAACGAAGCTTGAAAGAGAATTGAGTGAACTTACTGCAAGACAAAGCTTGGCCAAGAGTTTGAATGCTGTAGTCGAGTTGTTGGATCGGATGAAAAAGAAGTCTTCCCTTGAAAAATGTCGCCCCGCCTTAAAAACACGTTCGATTTCTGACAAGTCAAAGGAATTTGCTACTGTCGCAGTAACAGATGAGTTAAGGAAAGCTCTTGACAAAGAGTTTGAAGCACTTGGCATTGGGCACATCAAAACAAAGCTAAAGGAGCGTAGTTCCCGTGGGAAGATGTACCATCAACTTCTACTAGATCTTCCAGTTACGAACAAAATTGATGAGATTCTTAGCGAAGGTGAGCAACGTGCTATCGCGCTGGGTTCATTCTTTGCTGAATTGGTGCTCGCCAATCATTCGTGTGGAATTATCCTCGATGATCCGGTTTCGTCGTTGGATCATTGGCGGCGACGAAATGTTGCCCAGAGATTGGTTGAGGAGGCTAAGAATCGGCAAGTAGTAGTGTTTACTCACGATACTTCATTTCTTGGCCAACTATCCGATGAGATCGAGACAGCAGGTATTCCTAACTCAACATTCTTTTTGGAGTGGCAAGGGGGCGCACCTGGCTGTGTTAATGATGGCCTCCCGTGGGATCATCAAGGCTATAAAGCGAGAATAAACGCTCTTGAGCAGGCGCAGAGCAAGCTTGCGAAGACGTGGCCGGCATATCCTAATGAAAAAGAGATTGGTGATATGCGACACCAGTATGACCGGTTAAGGGCAACGCTCGAAAGAGTAATTCAAGACGTTGTTTTTAATGGCGTCGTGAAGCGATATCGCGACTGGATTCGTGTGGACTCGCTCGAAGAGGTTGTCGGTTTTAGCCGTCCCGAATACGAAGCTATTGAAAAACTGCATAAGCGAAGTTGTGATGTGATAACGGCCCACGACCCATCGTCGGCAAAAGCTGCTGCAGTTCCCTCCGCGGCTGATTTGGGCAATGACATCGTTGCCTTGAAAGCGATTGTTGAAGCCATTCAGAATCGGAGAAAGACCGCGAAGGCAACCGCGTAGGAGTGGAAATGCCAAATAATGCGCTGCTGTCGGACAAATTTTCCGCAGAGCACGGCGTTAATGTCCGCAACTCGCTCAAAATGAACGTTCGTAGTAAAACTGTTGCTCTTCATCCCCGTAAAGCGAGCCGCTTTAAAATCGACGGTTTGAGGTTTTAAGCTGGCAACTGTTTGAGCGAGCTGACGCTAGCAGCTCGCGAGTTTTGCCAGCGCCTCAAACTGTTGATTTTATTGCGGGCTTTCGAGCGATCCGGGGTCGCCTTTTCTTTGGTTTCTTTCTTTTGGCGAAGCAAAAGAAAGAAACTCGCCACAGGCGAAACGCTCTTCTAACCAGCCATTTGCTGCCAAACCAAAAATACCAAACAGCAACTACTCGCCAGACAAACCCACACCACCACTCACCTGATTCCCACCAGCATTTTTCGCCTGATACATTGCCCTATCAGCTTCGAGCAACAGTTGTTTTTCATCCATCCCTTGTGACGGAAATGCTGAAATACCAATGCTGGGATAAACATAAAACTGCTCACCGGCGAGGGCAAAAGGTGCATTCAGCGCTAACCGGACTTTTTCGGCCACGGTCTGCGCCGTCGAAAGCGCGTCAATATGCTCCAGTAATACCACAAATTCGTCGCCACCAAACCGGGCGACAGTGTCGCTGCTGCGCACGGCATGTTTGATCCGCTCGGCCGCTTGTTGCAGTAGTAAATCGCCGACAGCGTGGCCGGCCTCGTCGTTCACTTGTTTGAATTTATCCAAGTCCAGATACAATACAGCAAACTGCGATTTTTCGCGGTCAGCACGGTATAGCGCTGACTGCAACCGGTCTGCAAACAACAGCCGGTTTGGCAAGCCAGTCAATACGTCGTATAAGGCGATATGCTGCAGTCGGTCGTGCATTTTTTTGCGCTCAATCGCCGAGGCAATTTGCGTCGAGACAAATTCCAGTAGTTCCTGATCAAGCGCGCTGTATGGCTGCTGGCCAAATAACACCAGCGCTCCCGGCCAGCTGTTTTGTTGCCGCAACGGTACCACCAACCAATGTTGCAAATCGTCGTGCTGCTCATCATTACCCGGCGATGCGGTCGCTTGCGTCAGGCTGGTACGTAAGGTACTACGCCCTGACAGTACTTGTTGTGCAAACTGAATAATCTGCGCCTGATGCCGCACTATTGCTTCCGGCTCGACAGCAGCCTGGCAAGCGAACTGCAATAAGCCGTTTTCAGCATCGGTCAGCAAAATGGCGAAGTTTGCCGCCGGTAAAATAGCCGCGATGATCTGGTGAATATGTTGATATAACTCGGACAAGTTTTGCGCCGCATGCGCCGCTTCGGAAATCTGATACAAAGCGGACTGGCGCTGCTGCGCACGTTTGAGCTGCGTAATGTCGCGCGCCACGGCCACCCGCCGTTGATCGGAGGCCGACCAACGTGCTGACCACAACAAATGCACCACCTGACCGTCTTTACGCAAGTAACGGTTTTCAAAGTCGACTTTCGGCTGATCCAGCATAATTTCAGCTGCGGTTTGTAAGGTTTTGGCCTGGTCATCCGGATGGATCAAATCCAGCATCGAGCGGCCAATCATTTCTTCCGGTTTATACCCAAAAATACGCTCGGCACCGGCACTGACAAACACAAAAGTGCCGGACGCGTCGACCACACAAATGGCATCCAGCAACAAATCGATGTACTGACTAATCGCGACAAAATGGTTGTTGTCCACTTACTGCTCCTGCGGCAATCTGGTACCCGACGCCTGAAATTCGCCCTGGCAACAGCGGAAAATTCCAGGGGCCAAAATTTGGTACATTTAACAGTAACCTGTCATCGCCTAAAGCGCAATCGGCAGCCAACACAGTGCCTGTCACTGAAACATTTCAGACATCCATACATCCAAAAAAAGCTGTTCAAGCCCGCTAAATTACGATTTACTAAAGCTGAATCTTCTCAGGAGCATATGATGTTTAAAATTAATCAGTATTTTGATGGTAAAGTGGCGTCCATCGCCTTTGCCGGTGAACAACTGCCAGCGACAGTCGGTGTGATGGCGCCAGGCGACTATGAATTTGGCACCAGTCAGCATGAAGTGCTGACCATCGTCAGCGGCGCGTTAACGGTGAAGTTACCTGGTAGCAAGCAGTGGCAAACCTTTAGCCGTGGTCAGCAGTTTGCAGTGCCGGCACACAGCAAATTTCAGCTGCAAGTGGCGACCGATACGGCTTACCTTTGCACTTATGAATAATCTTTTTTTCTAAATCAATGCTTTCGCGCATGATTTGGATTGTTTCAAACTACGCGAATGCCGGTTTGAAACTACACATCACTCGGGAGCCACAATGCGCGGGATGGGAACAGCAGCGAAACGACCTGATAGCGGGAAATCGGCACAGGCGCTTAATCTGAAACAAACTATCCAGTACATGTGGCCCTACTTATGGGCCTTTAAAGGCCGCATTTTACTCGCGATGCTGGCACTGATTGCCGCCAAAGCCACCACTTTACTACTGCCTTATGCGCTAAAACTGATTGTTGACGGCCTCGATCGCTCGTTACACCCCACCATCACGCTACCGCTGTTGCTGATCGCAGGGTACGGTCTATTGCGTTTTGGCACGGTATTTTTTGGTGAAATTCGTGACGCGCTGTTTAGCAGAGTGACCGAACATGCGATGCGAAAAATTGGCCTGCGGGTGTTTCAACATTTACATCAGCTGGAGCTGGCGTTTCATCTGGATCGCAATACCGGTGGCATTAGCCGCGACATCGAACGTGGCACCAATGGCCTCAGTTTTTTAATGCGTTTTCTGATGTTTAACATTGTGCCGACCTTGCTGGAAATTGTGTTGGTGGCCGCCATTTTCTGGGGCTTATTTTCGTTCTGGTACGCGTTGATCACGGCCGTTGCCGTCAGTTTTTATATCTGGTTCACGGTGGCTATTACCGAATGGCGCAACAAGTTTATCCGTGAAGCCAATCAGGCCGATTCCGCCACCAATACCCGTGCCGTCGACAGCCTGCTGAATTACGAAACGGTCAAATACTTTAATAACGAAGCCTATGAAGCGAAAATCTACGACGACTTTCTGGCGAAATGGGAAACTGCCAAGCTGAAAAACCGCATGTCATTGTTGGCGCTGAACTCGGGGCAAGCACTCATTATTGCTGCCGCCATTACGCTGATGATGTGGCTGGCCGCCAAAGGTGTGCTGGACAAAGAACTGACGTTAGGCGATTTGGCGATGATCAATGCTTATATGATCCAGCTATTTATCCCGCTGAATTTTTTAGGTTTTGTCTACCGGGAAATTCGCCGCGCGTTAACTGATTTGGAAAATATGCTGGGTCTGTTGCAACGTAAAGCCAGTATCGTCGATGCGCCGGATGCGCGTGAATTGCAGCTACAACAAGCCAGTATTGAATTTCGCGATGTTAGCTTTGGTTATCAAGCCGAAAGAGTCATTTTGCAGCAGTTTAACCTCAAAATTGCCCCTGGTCAGAAAGTGGCGGTAGTTGGCAGTTCTGGTGCCGGCAAAAGTACGCTGGCACGGTTACTGTACCGTTTTTACGAAATAAACAGCGGCCAGATTTTAGTCGACGGCCAGGATATCCGCAGCTTGACGCTGGATAGTTTGCGCCGTGCCATTGCCATCGTGCCGCAGGACACTGTGCTGTTTAACAGCAGCATCCGCGACAATATAGCGTATGGCAATCCGGCGGCATCACAGCAAGATATTGATCAGGCGATTGATTTAGCACATTTACGCCACTTTATTCAAAGCTTGCCACAAGGTGATGCCACCTTAGTTGGCGAACGGGGTTTAAAAGTATCGGGCGGCGAAAAACAGCGCATCGCCATTGCCAGAGTCTTACTCAAGCGCTCGCCCATTCTGATTTTTGATGAAGCCACTTCAGCGCTGGATTCACAAAGCGAAAGTGCGATTTTAACCGCCATGCGTGAAGTCGCTACCGGCCACACTTCACTGGTGATTGCCCACCGCTTGTCGACCGTAGTCGATGCCGATCTGATTGTGGTGCTGCAACAAGGCAAAGTGGTGGAGCAAGGTTCGCATCAACAGCTTTTGACACTCAACGGTTATTACACCGAGCTTTGGGCTTTGCAACAGCGTGAACAACAGGCTGATGTCAAAGAATGAAGGGCTGCTGTTGCAATGATGAAAGAATTCGTCGTTAAAGATCATTACGCTGTGTAAAGAAAGGTTTAGCCCGGTAAAGCTGAGTAAAAGCGGCAACTAACATCAAAAATTCTGTTCCTATGTCTGCTTTTTGGCATATCTGGATAGAGAATTTTATGAAAATAGTGTCCCTGTTTACCTTAGTGTGCAGTACTTTGTGGTTAGCCGGTTGTGGTGGCAGCAGCTCGTCTGACGAATCGGCCACTTACCCAACATCCTACCTGCAGTTTTACAATGGTTCGGCCAATAGTGCCACCACGGCAGTGGTTGCTAATCTGGGCACCAGCACCACCGACATTGCGATCGGTAGCGCCGGTTTTGCCGATGCAACCCCATTGCAATCAATGGAGGCTGGCAGTTACAGCCTGGAACTGAACTACACCTCAACTTCTGGCAGTGTCACCACTGTGATGACCGATAAAACTGAACTGAAAAACAGTCAGAAAACGCTGTTATTGATAACCGGCAATTACTCAAATCCGGAACTGATTAACCTGACTTTTGCCCGCGACGATACGTTAGATGACCAGTTTAAAGTGATCCTGGTCAACCTGATCAACAACAGCAAAACTTATGATCTCTATCTGGGTGACGCGGAAAAAACCTTTGCTGAAGCGGTGTTGGTTGGCAGTGCCGGGTATAAAACTATCGCCCAGGCTAAAACTTATGATGTCGACACATACAAGCTGTACCTGACCGAAGGCGGTTCAAAAACCGTGTTATTTAAATCGGATCCGATTACCCTGAACTACCTGACAGAATATGTAATGGTTACTCGTGCCGCAATTGGCCCGGCGCAAGGTAAATTCGCCATTGATGTTATTGTCAATACTACTTCGGTGACCACCATGGAGGATGTCAATTCTAACGCCCAGTTCCGCGTGTACAACAGCATCGACAGCGTCAATCCGGCCAATATCCATCTTGGTGAATTGTCGGCATCACCAATTTTCAGTGGTCTGGCGGCGGATACATTAAGCCCCTATCTGGAAACTGTTGCGGGTGATTACCGGGTGTCATTATCCGATCAGAACAATGCGCTGATTATGCGCAACGGCCTGGTAACCCTCAATCAAGGCGCCGTTAAAACCGTGGTGTTCTATCGGGACGCGGCCGAAAAAGCAGCTGCGATTACTTTAACTGACAGCAAACTGCCTCAGGTATTTGATTTTAACTTTAATGTCGTCAACGTCATTCCGGGTTTTGATCAGATCAGTGTCTACTTTGTAAAACCTGGCCAAACCATGGAAACCAGCGGCTACTACATCAGCACACTGAATTACGCGTCACAAAGTGCAGTTACGCTGCCGGTTGGCGAATACACCATGTATATCGTGCACAAGGATGCCAACAATAACAAAATGCTGTTGGCGCAAACTGAACTGCTGAAACTAACCGCCGGTAGTAATTATGTGTTGGTGGCAGAGCCTGATCATTATGCCAACAGCGGTTATAAACTCAGTCTGGTGAAATAACTCGACTTAACTTGGCCAAGGAGCGTCGCCGATGGCGCTCCAGCCTTGTTGTCTGTTGTGTTTTACCCACCATATCAGTAGGCTGTGGTCAGTGTTAACTGCAAAGTGAGATTAAACATGATGACATGGCTATTTTTAGCAGCCGGCTTGGTGCTGCTGGTGATCGGCGCCGATCTGTTAGTCAAAGGTGCCGCTCGATTGGCGGCAACCTTTGGTATCCCCAGTTTAGTGATTGGTTTAACCGTCGTTGCGTTCGGCACCAGCGCGCCAGAACTTGCGGTCAGCGTCAAGGCTGCTTACGCCGGACAGGCCGAATTGGCTATTGCCAACGTGGTTGGTAGCAACATTTTTAATGTGTTGTTTATTCTTGGTGTGTCCGCGTTGATTATGCCGCTGATTATCTCCCGCCAGCTCATCCGCCAAGATGTTCCGATCATGGTTGCGGTGTCAGTCATCACAGTGCTGATGGTGCAGGATGGCCAAATTGATAAAATTGAAGCGACCTTACTGACCATCGGCGTCTGTGCTTACACCTATTTCCTGTTTAAACAAGGGAAAGCACAAGGCGCTGCAACGGCAGAAGCGAATAACGAAGTCGCTGAGCTGCTGAAAGAGCCACACCCAATGTGGCAAAACTTGTTGTTTGTGGTCGGTGGTTTGGTGTTGTTGGTGTTAGGCGCCCGTTGGCTGGTGCAAAGTGCCATCGAACTGGCAACGGCCTGGGGCGTCAATGAAGCGGTGATTGGTTTGACCATTGTTGCGGCCGGTACTTCGCTACCAGAAGTGGTCACTTCGATTGTCGCGACCATCCGCGGCGAACGGGATATCGCGGTCGGCAACGTCGTTGGCAGTAACATTTTTAACATTCTTTGTGTGCTGGGTATTTCGGGTCTGGTATCACCAATTCCACTCGTCGCCGGCGACCAACTGGCACAAATTGATATCCCGGTGATGCTGGCTGTGGCCATGTTGTGTGTGCCGTTCTTCTTTGCCGGTTCAGTGCTCAACCGGATTGATGGTGTGTTGTTCCTGATTTTGTATGTCGCTTATACCTGGTATCTGATTGCTTTGGCACTTGGCAAATCTTACCTGGCACAACTACAGGACGGTATTATGTTTGGCCTGGTGCCACTGGTTCTTGTTTATGTGGTCGTGTCGTTATTGCTGGATTTTCGCACCAGAAACAAACAAAACGCGGCTTAACACGCCGTTGGTTGCAACAAAAACGCTTCTTCGGAAGCGTTTTTTTTGGCTGACCCATAGGCAGAACCAAGGTTGTCTGCTCGCCACCACCTTGTGCAACAGATTTTCTGCAACTAAGGCCATTTTGCACTGTTGCGCGCCCCCGCTTTCGATATAATATCCATCTTTATGGCTAAAACTTTCCGGACTATCGATGACGCAAGATGAAATGAAAAAAAATGCTGCCTGGGCTGCATTAGAGCATGTTCCCCGCCACACCATCGTCGGTGTTGGTACTGGTTCTACTGTGAATCATTTTATTGATGCACTCGCTTCGATTAAATCTGAAATCAAAGGCGCTGTTTCCAGCTCCATTCAAAGCACCGAAAAAATGCGTGCCTTGGGCATCGAAGTACTGGATTTAAATGACGTTGAAAGTTTCAGTGTCTATGTCGATGGTGCCGATGAAATCAATCCGGCCAGGCATATGATTAAAGGTGGCGGCGCCGCGTTAACCCGCGAGAAAATTGTCGCTGCAGTGGCCGACAAATTTATCTGTATCGTTGATAGCACCAAGCAGGTTACGGTGCTGGGTAAATTCCCATTACCGGTTGAAGTCATTCCAATGGCGCGCAATTATGTCGCGCGTGAGCTTCAAAAACTCGGTGGCCGCCCGGTTTGGCGCGAAGCTGTCATCACCGACAACGGCAATATTATTCTCGATGTCTTTGATCTAAAAATTACCGATCCAGTGGCGTTTGAACAACAAGTAAATCAGATCACCGGCGTGGTCACTAACGGCATTTTTGCCTGCCGCGCTGCCGATCTGGTCTTAGTCGGCACTGCCGATGGCACCAAAGTACTGAATTAAAACTAGAAATAAAAATACAGCGGTCAAAAGACCCTGACGTTGTCCACGTAAACAACAACCTTATTGACCCATTTTGGTCGACAGAATTTTGCAACATTAAAGAGAAATGAAGATGGAAAAGTACTCACTGCCGAAAGACAAAATCAAGATTTTGCTGCTGGAAGGCTTGCACCAAAGCGCGGTGCAAAGTTTCAAAAATCAGGGTTACAGCAATATCGAATATCTGAAAACTTCGTTGTCAGAAGCAGAACTGATTGAAAAAATTAAAGATGTGCATTTTATTGGCATCCGTTCGCGCACTCAGCTGACCGAAAAGGTCCTCAACGAAGCCGGTAAACTGGTCGCCATTGGGTGTTTCTGTATCGGTACCAATCAGGTTGATTTAGACGCTGCTTTAGCCCGGGCCATTCCGGTGTTTAATGCGCCGTTCTCCAATACCCGCTCCGTGGCTGAGCTGGTGCTGGGTCAAATTATTATGTTGTTGCGTGGTATTCCACAACGTAACGCTGCTGCACACCGCGGTGAATGGCAAAAAACGGCGACTCAGTCGTACGAAGCGCGGGGTAAAACGCTGGGCATTATCGGTTATGGTCACATTGGCACCCAGTTGTCGATCATGGCGGAAAACATCGGCATGCGGGTGCAGTTTTACGATATTGAAGACAAACTGGTGCTGGGTAATGCCACTCAGGTCGATATGGCGACCTTGCTGAAAACTTCTGACGTGGTGACTTTGCATGTGCCGGAAACAGCGCAGACCCAGAATATGATTGGCGAAGCTGAACTCGATTTAATGAAGCATGGTGCCATTCTGATCAACGCTTCGCGTGGCACTGTGGTTGATATCGATGCCTTAGCCCGTGCTTTAGCCGAGAACAAGCTGGCTGGCGCTGCCATTGATGTATTCCCAGTTGAACCGACCGGCAATGACGAAGAATTTGAATCGCCGCTGCGTGCTTTTGACAACGTGATCCTGACGCCACACATCGGTGGTTCGACTCAGGAAGCACAAGAAAATATCGGTTATGAAGTGGCCGGTAAACTGGTGAAATACTCAGACAACGGTTCCACCTTGTCGGCGGTCAATTTCCCGGAAGTGTCACTGCCAGAATACAAAGGCCGTTCGCGGTTATTGCATATCCACAAAAACCAACCGGGGATGCTGACCAAAATCAACGAAGCGTTTGCCAAGCATGGCATCAACATTTCCGGTCAGTATCTGCAAACCAACGCTGAGATTGGTTATGTGGTGATTGATATCGACAGCCTCGATCACGAGCTGGCACTGAATGAACTGAAAGCTATCCCAGGTACGTTAAAAGCGCGGGTATTGCACTAAGGTGCACTTATTGTAAGCAGCTTCGACATGGTGGGTGGCGCTAACTGCGCTTACCCACCCTACCTTTTTTATTGCCGAATTTTTTTACGGCAAGAACCATCAGAACGAATACACCAGCGTCGCCGAAGTTTCGGTATCGGTTTTGGAGCGGAATTCACCTGGGTTCGAGTCATATTTCACAATAAAGCCCAGACGCATCGACAGCTGGCCGCTCACCTGCGAAGTAAAGGCGCTACGGCTTAACCAGCTGGAGTTTTTACCATCCAGCGACACCGACCATTCCAGAGACTGCCGGAAACTGTTGTGCTCATTCAGCTGATAGTCGAGGTTGGTGGCGGCGTACCAGATAATGCCGGTGCTACGATCGCCATCTGAAGTTTCCTGATGCGCAAAACCAGGACCAGTTTCGATGTCCCAGTAGCTATCACCCTCTTCATAAAGCCGCATCGCTGAACCCGCTGCGATAGATGCTTGCTCGCGAAAGGCACCAAACCGGTCGTTCAGATAAGCACCCCGACCGAAGATACTGAACTCACTACGATGAAATTTGTAGTTGCTCTGTCCCACCAGATTTAATCGCTGGCCGGTGGTATTACTGGTTTTGGTGTTGTTTTCCTGGTCAAACTGACTGTTGCGCTGAAACAACGTCTGGATCAGGTATTTGTTCCGAAAATCCTTCATTTCATGCTGCAATTCAGCGTTGGCGCGCACGGCGGTTGATTCGGTGTTGCCACTGCTCAGCACCAGACCCAACTCGACATCACCAGCCCATGGCTTGTAATTATCGCCGTCGGCATTGCTGTTTGTGCCGGCGACTCCGGCTTCGGATATTTTTAATTGCTGGAACGTCTGGCCAGGCTTTAATCGCTCAGACGGTAAAGTGGACGCGGCAAACGGCATCGCCTGCACAGTGTCGGCACTGAGCGCTGGTAATGGCAAGGCTAAAGCAACCAGGCTAACCATCAGCCACGTGCTTTTATTCAACGATTTCTTCAGCGATTTATTCAACGATTTATTCAACAACAACTGCATTTTTTATCCCTTCACAACACACTGACAACGCTGCTGCGCCGCCATTTTCATCAACATCACTCAAACAAAAAGCCAGTCAGTGACTGGCTTTCTTCACATCAACTTTTGAAAAGTTTGCTTACGCGGCTTCACCACGCTGACTGATAAATGCCAGCGCCAGTTCAATCCGTGCCAGACAACGGGCCTGGCCAATCAGCGCCAGCGTTGCGTCCAGCGATGGCGAATTACCACCACCCGTCACGGCTACCCGCAGTGGCATACCCACTTTACCCATGCCTAAACCCAAACTTTCGGCAGCGCTGTTAATGGCAGCATGCACATTTTCAGCGGTCCAGTCGGTGATTGCAGCCAGTGCTTGTTGCACCGCTTTGAGTGGCTCTGCTGCGACCGGACGTAAATGTTTTTTGGCAGCGTTTTCTTCAAACTCACTAAAATCCTCAAAGAAATAACGGCTCACTTCAACCATTTCTTTTAACGTCTTCACTCGCTCGCCTTGCACTGCAACTAACTGCTCAAGCGTTGGGCCATTGCTGATATCCAGTTTTTGTTCAGTGACATGCCATTGCAGATGTTTTGCGACATAAGCCGGATCTGAAGTACGAATATAATGCTGATTTAACCACTGCAGTTTTTCGGTGTTAAACGCCGAAGGCGCACGGTTGCAGTCAGACAAATCAAAAATCTGCACCAACTCTTCCAGACTGAAAATTTCCTGATCACCATGCGACCAGCCAAGGCGTACCAGATAATTTAATAAAGCTTCCGGCAGATAACCGTCATCGCGGTATTGCATTACGCCAACAGCACCATGGCGTTTGGATAATCGTTTGCCGTCATCGCCTAAAATCATCGGCACATGGGCGTATTTTGGAATGTCGGCACCAAGCGCGGCCAGAATATTCATCTGCCGTGGTGTGTTGTTGACGTGGTCATCACCACGGATAACGTGGGTGACGCCCATTTTCCAGTCGTCGACCACTACGGTCAAATTGTACGTTGGCGTGCCGTCACTGCGGGCGATGATTAAATCATCCAGTTCAGTGTTGGCAACTTCGATGCGGCCTTTGATTAAATCATCAATCACCACCACCCCTTCTTGTGGGTTTTTAAACCGGATCACAAAAGGTTTGTCGGTTGGGTGATCGGTGCGGTCACGCCACATGCCGTTATATTTTGGCTTTTCGCCAGCAGCGGTTTGTGCTTCACGCATCGCATCAACTTCTTCGATGGTGCAAAAACACTTATATGCTTTGCCATCAGCTAACAGCTGCGCCACGACTTCTTTATATAAATCAAAACGTTTGGTTTGATAGAATGGACCTTGGTCCCAATCTAAACCTAACCAGTTCATACCATCTAAAATAGCATCCACCGATTCCTGGGACGAGCGTTCTAAATCGGTATCTTCAATGCGCAGAATAAAAGTGCCGCCATATTTTCTGGCATATAACCAGCTGAATAACGCGGTGCGGGCGCCGCCGACATGCAGGTAGCCAGTTGGACTTGGCGCGAAACGGGAAACAATTGACATGATTAATCCAGTAAGTCAGTCTACATAATGCGGCTATTGTACCAATCAAGCTGCCTTCTTGCACGGCTGTTCGGCCTGGCTTTTATGCAGAATTTCCAGCGGCCTGGCAAAATGATTACTTTTACAGCAGACAGCGGCAAAAACATAAAATATGATTGACAGCATTTGTCCGCCCCCTATAATGACGGCCGAACGTTGCAGCGGATTGTTAGCTCAGCTGGGAGAGCATCGCCCTTACAAGGCGGGGGTCACTGGTTCGAACCCAGTACAATCCACCATAACGTTTGTTGAGTTTTAAAAATTAAAACTTAAGATTAGAAATTGATATCCCATGGATTGTTAGCTCAGTTGGGAGAGCATCGCCCTTACAAGGCGGGGGTCACTGGTTCGAACCCAGTACAATCCACCATATCAAATGCTGTTTTTAAATAGCAAACAAATACCCCAGGATGGTTAGCTCAGCTGGGAGAGCATCGCCCTTACAAGGCGAGGGTCACTGGTTCGAGCCCAGTACCATCCACCAAATTCCTCTTCGTTTACCGCAATACACAGCAATGCTCCTGACCGA
>NZ_SACS01000040.1 GCF_004005945.1 Rheinheimera riviphila | reverse complement strand
AATGGCAGGGGTACAGGGATTCGAACCCCAGAATGGCGGGATCAAAACCCGCTGCCTTACCGCTTGGCTATACCCCTGCAGAAACTGCAGAATTCTTCACTTGCTTTGGTGCGGAAAGAGAGACTCGAACTCTCACGCCTCGCGGCGCTGGAACCTAAATCCAGTGCGTCTACCAATTTCGCCATTTCCGCAAACACTGGACGAACAAATTAAGTGGTGGCTACAGCGGGAATCGAACCTGCGACCCCAGCATTATGAGTGCTGTGCTCTAACCAGCTGAGCTATGTAGCCACTATGTCTTAGTTGTCCTAAGCAAGTGGCGCGTATTATGCTCAGATGCATTTTCATCGTCAACCGTTTTTTTGCCGCATTAAAGCGCTTTGCGTTTGATTGCTGAAATTCTATCCAGATTGTTGACATCTCGGTCAATTTTACCGCGAAACCAGGCAAATTCAGCGGATAAAAGATGGGGTTTCGCTGGCAATTCCGTTAGTATCCAACCCGACGCTGCACCCAAATCAGCGTTCCGACTGCAGCCAAGACTGCTAATTTATGCAATTGCATAAAAAATATTACAGGAGAATTGATGTCGACCTCAACGACCACCGCCAACACCACGGCACCGCCACGCTGGCCACGGCAACTGCCATACATTATTGCCAGTGAAGCTTGTGAGCGTTTCAGCTTTTATGGCATGCGCAATATTCTGACGCCATTTTTAATGACTGCCTTGTTGCTGGCCATCCCGGAAGAGCTCCGTGCCGGTGCTGCCAAAGATGTGTTCCACTCTTTTGTCATTGGGGTGTACTTTTTTCCTTTATTAGGCGGCTATCTGGCCGACCGGCTGTTTGGTAAGTACAACACGATTTTGTGGCTAAGCCTGATTTACTGTATCGGCCATGCCTTTCTCGCCATTTTTGAACACAGTGTGCAGGGGTTTTATACCGGCTTATTCTTAATTGCGTTGGGATCCGGTGGCATTAAACCTCTGGTGTCATCCTTTATGGGTGACCAATTTGACCAAAGTAACAAGACGTTAGCGCGCAAAGCCTTTGACTGGTTCTACTTTACCATTAACTTCGGTTCGTTTTTCGCGTCGTTATTTATGCCGTTGCTGCTGAAATATTATGGCGCCGCCGTGGCCTTTGGTATTCCAGGTATTCTGATGTTTATCGCCACCTTATTCTTTTGGTTAGGCCGCAAACGTTATGTCAACGTGCCGCCAGAGCCAAAAAATCCGCATGGTTTTTTACCGGTGATCCGTACCGCGTTAATGGCGAAACAAGCAGGGCAGGCCAACATCGGCCTGTATGTGGCGATTGTAGGTGGTGCTTTGGCAATATATGCCTTGTCGCAAATGAGCTCGCTCGGCATTGTGGCGGCGCTTTGTCTGGCGTTGGTGCTGGTAATGGGCTTTGGCGGCGCTGGCGCTGCTATTCAGCTGGAACGTGCCCGTGGTGTGCATCCTGATCATGCGGTGGATGGGGTACGTTCGGTACTTAGAATTTTGATTTTATTCGCGCTGGTGACGCCATTCTGGTCCTTGTTCGACCAAAAAGCCTCGACCTGGATTTTACAAGCCAACGATATGGTGAAACCTGAATGGTTTGAACCGGCGATGATGCAGGCGCTGAACCCGGCGCTGGTGATGATCCTTATTCCTTTTAATCACCTGGTGCTGTATCCATTTCTGGAAAAATGCGGCGTGCAATTAACCTCATTGCGCAAAATGGGGGCTGGTATCGCGGTCACAGGCTTAAGCTGGATTGTGATAGGGAGCATTCAGCTGATGATGGATTTGGGCACACCGATGAATATCATGTGGCAAATTCTGCCATACGCGCTGTTGACGATGGGTGAAGTGCTGGTATCGGCCACCGGACTGGAGTTTGCCTACAGCCAGGCACCGGCGGCGATGAAAGGCACCATTACCAGTTTCTGGAACCTCTCGGTCACTGTGGGTAACCTTTGGGTATTGCTTGCCAATAACAGCATCAAAACCCCGGCGGTGACGGCGCAGGTGACGCAAAGCGGGCTTAGTGAAACGGCGTTTCTGATGTTCTTCTTTGCCGCTTTTGCACTCTTGGCTGCGGCGATATTTGCGCTTTATGCCAGAAGTTATCCAATGCAGGACAATTACCGGCCAGTGGGGTAATAGAGTAGGCGAACTATAGATTGGTTTACCTCCATCCCAGAAACAACAAAGCCACCTTGCGGTGGCTTTGTTGTTTAAGACAAATTACTTAGACGTTAAACAAGAAATGCATCACGTCGCCGTCTTTACAGACGTAGGTCTTGCCTTCCACTTTCAGCTTACCGGCTTCTTTGGCGCCAGCTTCACCGTTACAGGCGATAAAGTCATCAAATGCGACAACCTGAGCGCGGATAAAACCACGTTCGAAGTCGGTGTGAATCACGCCAGCTGCTTGTGGTGCGGTAGCACCAACCGGAATAGTCCAGGCACGGACTTCTTTCACGCCAGCGGTGAAATAGGTGTGCAGGTTCAGCAGTGAATAACCACCACGAATAACGCGGTTTAAACCAGGCTCTTCCAAACCCATCGATTCTAAAAATTCAGCTTTCTCTTCGTCTTCAAGCTCAGCAATTTCAGACTCAATTGCGGCACAAATGGCAACCACAATAGCGCCTTCTTTGGCGGCGATGGCGCGAACTACATCTAAATGCGGGTTATTTTCAAAACCATCTTCCAGCACGTTGGCGATATACATCGTCGGTTTGATAGTTAAGAAGTTCATGTATGAAACCAGCGCTTTTTCATCATCGGATAAATCCAGCTGACGTAAGGTCAGGCCTTCTTCCAGATGTTTTTTGATTTTTTCCAGCACTTCAATTTCAGCTTTGGCGTCTTTATCACCGGCCTTGGCTTTTTTGCTGACGCGGAAAATGGCTTTATCAGCGCTATCCATATCTGACAATACCAGTTCCATATTGATGGTATCGATATCGTCGGCCGGATCAATTTTATTGGCAACGTGGATGATGTTTTCATCTTCAAAACAACGCACGACATGGCCGATGGCATCAGTTTCGCGGATATTGGCCAGGAATTTATTGCCCAGACCTTCACCTTTAGAAGCGCCTTTGACTAGACCGGCGATATCCACGAACTCCATGGTGGTCGGTAAAATGCGCTGTGGATTGACGATGGCGGCCAGTTGCTGCAACCGTGGATCCGGCACTGGCACTACGCCGGTGTTTGGTTCAATGGTACAAAACGGGAAGTTGGCCGCTTCAATGCCTGCTTTGGTCAACGCGTTGAATAAAGTAGATTTACCGACGTTTGGTAAACCAACGATGCCACATTTAAAACCCATGAGATGATCCTTTGAACTGTATACAGGCATGCCTGCGAAATCGAAATTGTACCGAAACCTGCAGTTTCAGTGCTTGCGGCTGTTACAGCAAATGCTAAACCGCGGCTTTAAAACTATGTAATCTGTGCTGGGCTTTCACCAGATCTTGCTGTTGCCAAAGCTCAAAACAGCGCAGACTTTCGTCCAGCGCGTCTTCAATCAGCTTTTGCTCTTGCTGCGGCGCTTTGCCGAGCACGTAACCTGTGACTTTGTCTTTGTGACCCGGATGGCCAATACCCAGTCGCAGGCGATAAAAATTCGGATTATTGCCAAAATTCGCCGCAATATCTTTTAAGCCATTATGGCCAGCGTGGCCACCACCGAGTTTCAGCTTGGCAATGCCAGGTTCCAGCGCCATTTCATCGTGCGCAACCAGAATAGCTTCAGGTGGAATTTTGTAAAACTGCGCTAGGGCGAGAACCGCTTTGCCGCTTAAGTTCATATAAGTCGTCGGCACCAATAACTTGATTTCACGGCCTTCGAACAGGAACTTGCCGGTCAGGCCATAAAATTTGGCTTCGGCTTTGAGAGAAGTATTAAAACGACGGGCCAGTTGTTCAACGAACCACTGGCCTGCGTTGTGACGTGTATTGCTGTATTCGGGGCCCGGATTTCCCAGGCCCACGACTAACTGAATTGCTTCAGTCATTATTACTCAGCAGCGTCGTCTGCTTTACCAGCTGGTTTGTTTACAGAAACAACCGCCTGGTCATGACCAGCGCCTTTAGCCAGTTCAGCGATAACTACGCCAGCTGGAACTTTCAGGTCTGATAAGTGCAGAGTTACACCAACAGCAACATCAGCTAAATCCACTTCAATGAATTCAGGTAAGTTTTGTGGCAGAACAGTGATTGCCAGCTCGTTGATATGGTGAGCAACAACACCACCTTTTTTCACTGCAGCAGCTTCGTTGATGAAGTGTACAGGAACAACAGTGTGCAGTTCATGACCAGCTTCAACACGTTGGAAGTCAACGTGAGTTACTTTTGGTTTGAACGGGTGACGTTGCATCGCTTTAACGATTGCTTTCACTTCTTCGCCACCGACGTTGATAGTCAGGATGTGCGTGTAGAAACCTTCGTTGGCTTGAGCCTGGATCAGTTTATTGTGTTCCAGTGTGATAGATACAGGGGCTGCAGAGCCACCGTAGATGATAGCTGGAACTTTGTCCGCGTGACGCAGGCGGCGGCTCGCACCTTTCCCCAGGTCGTTACGAACTTCAGCATTTAACGTGTAAATGGCGTTAGACATGTTTATCTCCAAAAATGAATTGCTCTGGTTTCCGCGACCAGAAAACCAGAAAGAAGCTTCTTCCGGCTGGCGGAAAAAAGCGCGACATAATAGCACCGGGGTCTTGAGGCTGCAAATGAAAAAGGCGCCGTGGGCGCCTTTGATCAGAATGGATGGTAAAAAGCCGGATTCTAGCAGGCGGAACCTGCTAATTCCTGGTTTGCACCAAGCTTAATCAAACATCGAAGAAATGGATTCTTCGTTGCTGATCCGGCGGATACATTCAGCCATCATTTCGCTTAAGGTCAGCTGTTTGACTTTGCTGACGGCTTTCATTTCCGCTGACAGCGGAATAGTGTCGGTGATGATCAGCTCATCAATCACTGAATTAGCGATGTTCTCGGCGGCGTTGCCAGAGAACACAGGGTGCGTAGCGTATGCGAACACACGACGGGCGCCTTGCTCTTTTAACGCCTCTGCTGCTTTACACAGCGTGCCGCCGGTGTCGATCATGTCGTCAACGATAATACAGTCGCGATCTTTCACGTCACCGATGATGTGCATTACTTGCGCGACGTTGGCTTTTGGCCGGCGTTTGTCGATGATGGCTAAATCGGCGTCGTTGAGCAGTTTAGCAATAGCGCGGGCACGCACCACACCACCGATATCCGGTGATACCACCACCGGCGCCTGGAATTCACGTTTACGCATGTCTTCCAGCAGTACCGGAGATGCAAACACGTTGTCTACCGGTACGTCGAAGAAACCCTGAATTTGTTCGGCGTGCAGATCAACAGTCAAAACGCGGTCAACACCCACGCTCGACAGGAAGTCGGCCACGACTTTAGCGGTAATCGGCACCCGGGCAGAGCGGACACGACGGTCCTGACGGGCGTAACCGAAATAAGGAATAACAGCCGTGATGCGGCCGGCCGAGGCGCGGCGCAGGGCGTCTACCATCACAATGAGTTCAATCAGATTGTCGTTAGTCGGGGCGCAGGTAGACTGGATAATAAAAACGTCCGATCCACGGACGTTTTCATTAATTTGCACACTGACTTCTCCATCGCTGAATCGGCCGACTTCGGCGTCGCCCAGCTTGATATACAAGCGGCTGGCAATTTTCTTGGCGAGTTCTGGTACGGCATTACCAGCGAATATCTTCATGTCGGGCACGGTAGGATCCTCAGGGCGGTTTTGAGTCCGGTTAAAATCTTTAGGCGGGTAAACCCACCTTCACGTTATTCGGCATGTTCCAACGCGGCCAACAAAGGTGACCGGTTGACCCCTCGCGCGACAAATCCACGGCAGTTGGCCGGTAAGTCGGCAAGGGCTCGACGAGCACTGATTTCATCCGGGAATTCAGCGAAAAGACTAGCGCCAGTACCCGTCATTCGAGACGGCGCGTATTCTACCAACCACTGTAAGGTTATTGCAACAAGCGGGTAGAGACGTACAACCAGTGATTGGCAGTCATTGCGCCAGTCCTTGTGCAAGTCTGAGTTTAGTACATCAGCTGCAGAAATGACCGGACTGTTGCGGATTAAATCGGGATGGGTAAAGACTTCCGCCGTACTGACATGGCAAGCAGGCGTGACAACCAGATAGGTTTTTTCCGGTATTGCCATTGGTTGTAGTTTTTCACCAACCCCTTCGGCAAAGGCGGTGTAGCCTTCGACAAACAGCGGCACATCTGCACCTAGTTTTAGACCGATAGCAGCCAGTTCGGCCACGGGTAAATTGATGCTCCAGAGTTTATTCAGCGCATGCAAAGTGGTTGCAGCATCGGAAGATCCTCCACCTAAACCGCCGCCCATTGGCAGGTTTTTTTGCAGGAAAATATCTACTCCGGCTGATGCTGCGGCTAAAGGTTTTAACGCCAAAGCGGCGCGGTAAATCAGATTGTCATTGCCTTCAAGGTTTGGATCGTTGCAGCTTAACTGAATAACGCCGGTTTGATTGGCGCTGAACTGGATTTCATCACCCACATCCAGAATCTGAAATAAGGTTTGCAGCAAATGATAACCATCGGCGCGCCGACCGGTAATATGCAAAAACAGATTGAGCTTGGCAGGTGCTGGTAACGTCAGGGTTTTGCTGTGCTGTTGATTGTTTGAAATTGACGGCAGCGAACTCATAACATTTTCCATTGCCGGATGGCTAATTTTAACCTGGTGTCACTGGATTCGAGGATAATGAGTTGCGGCAGGGATAATCTGTCCGGGAAAAACTTCGGATAACTGACCTGCCAGCGGCGGTTCTGACTATCGAGTAAACTGAAACTGGTCAGGCGGCCCATTGGGTCAAAACGTAGATCGCTGCTGCTGGCGCCGGTCATGCCTTTAAGCCATAACGGCATTTCTTCAATCGGCAGCGACCAGCCGGACAAATAATCTAACAATGCGGCGGCACTTGCGGCTTGATGACTTTCACCGCTGACCTGCACCAGTGCGCCTTCGGCGGTGGTTTGCAGTTTGAAAATATTGATGCCAATAAAGTTATTTAAATCAGCAGTATAAAATTCATCTTGTTGCACCCAGTTTAAGCTGCCACTGACACTGTCGCCGGGCGCTTTTACGCCAAGTGAAGCCGTGAGTTCAAATTGAGTTAAGGTGGCGAGCTGCTGTTGTCGTTCTTTAGCTGGTAATGGAATTTCGGCAACTTGTGCTTGTTGCCAACTGGCGCAGCCGCTGAGGAACAGGGCTACCAACACCGGTAACCACCGCTTAGTCGATTGAGTCACATCAGATCCTTTTTTGACAGACTGCCATTTCGGCAGTCCAGATAAGCATTTTGAAAGCATACGCTTGCTGAACATCTTGCTGATAAATGGCATGAAATCTCAGGCTCTATATCAAACGCCCAGCGCCATCTATTAAGTTAATTCTTTTCTTGCCAAGCTTATTTTCGTACAATTCGCGCCTTATTCCGAAGGTCGCCCGCTTTATAGCCGGCATTTGCAGGTGAATCACTATCTTTGCGCTTGGTATCAATCACAAAACTGCACCTGTCGCCTTACGCGAACAAGTGGCTTTTGCGCCGGAGCAAGTGGCCGGTGCGCTGCTGGATTTAGCAGCTGCAACCCAAGTGACGGACGCGGTGATCGTGTCAACCTGCAACAGAACCGAGCTGTATTTTAGCGGGACTGAAGCGCAATCGAAACAAGTAATTGCCTGGCTTGCCAAATTTCATCAGTTGGAGCTGACGGATGTGGCAGGCCATTTGTATTTGCATCAGGACCAGGCTGCCGCGACGCATTTAATGCGGGTAGCCGCCGGTTTAGATTCATTGGTACTGGGCGAGCCGCAGATTTTTGGTCAGGTAAAACAAGCCTATAGCCAGTCCCGTCAGGTTGGCGCTATTCAGCCGGTATTTGAACGGTTGTTTCAAAAAACCTTTGCCGTGGCGAAACAAGTGCGTACCGATACTGACATCGGTGCCAATGCCGTGTCAGTGGCTTTTGCGGCAGTGGCGTTGGCGAAACAGATTTTCGGTAAACTCGATACTGTTAAAGTACTGCTGATTGGCGCCGGTGAAACCATCGAGCTCGTCGCGAAACATTTATTAGAGCAAGGTGCCAGCCAGTTGACTGTTGCTAACCGTTCTTATGATAGAGCAGTAGCTTTAGCGGCACAGTTTTCCGGTCAAGTGGTCAGCCTGGCGCAGGTGCCACAAGCTTTAGTTGACGCCGACGTGGTGATTAGTTCCACCGCCAGTACGCTGCCAATTGTAGGTAAAGGCATGGTCGAACAAGCGCTGAAAAAACGCCGCCACAAGCCAATGTTTTTAGTCGATTTAGCAGTGCCGCGCGATATCGAAGCCCAGGTCAGCGAATTAGAAGACGCCTATTTATACACTGTCGACGACTTACAAAATATCGTGTCGCAAAATATGCAGTCGCGTCAGCATGCGGCAACCCAAGCTGAGCAGATGATTGCGGCTGGAGTTGCTGAATTTAGTCAGTGGCTGCAATTGCAGGACAATATCGACTGGGTGCGCGATTATCGAGAACGTTGTGAAAGTGTCAAAACCGAATTAGTGCAGCGGGCGCTGAATCAGCTGGCCAGCGGGCAGGACGCCGAGCGGGTATTACAGGAATTAGCGACTAAACTCAGTAACAGGCTGATGCACGCACCCACCAAAACCATCCGGCATTTATTGCAGGATGAACAGGTTGAAGCCAAAACTTTGATCAATTTTTTAGTAGATATTTAATCAGGTACAGCTTACCCCATGAAAGAAACGGTTTATCGTAAACTCGAAGGTCTGGTCGAACGTTATGAAGAAGTACAGGCGTTATTAAGCGACGCCGGTGTGATTTCTGATCAGAGTCGCTTTCGGGAACTCTCCAAAGAATATAGTCAGTTAGAGCCAATTGCTCAGGCGTTTTTTGATTATCGCCAGGCGCAGGATGATTTTGCCAGCGCTGAAGACATGATGAAAGATTCCGATCCTGAAATGCGCGAAATGGCGCAGGACGAATATAAATCCAGCAAAGAGCGGATTGAAACCCTGGATCAGGATTTACAGATTTTATTGCTGCCTAAAGATCCAAACGATCATAACAACTGTTTCCTGGAAATCCGGGCTGGTGCCGGTGGTGATGAAGCGGCGATTTTTGCCGGTGACGTGTTCCGGATGTACAGCCGTTTCTGTGAGAAAAAACGCTGGAAAGTGGAAATTGTCAGCAGCAACGATGGTGAACACGGCGGTTATAAAGAAGTCATCGCCAGTGTGCAGGGCGAGGGCGCTTACGGGACTTTCAAATTTGAATCCGGTGGCCACCGCGTGCAACGTATTCCGGCCACTGAATCGCAGGGCCGGGTGCATACCTCAGCCTGTACTGTGGCCATTATGCCGGAAGTACCGGAAAGTGAAGCCATTGAAATTAACCCGGCGGATTTAAAAGTTGATACCTTCCGCGCTTCAGGCGCTGGTGGTCAGCACGTTAACCGGACTGATTCGGCCATTCGGATCACCCACTTACCGACTGGTATTGTGGTGGAATGTCAGGACGAACGGTCGCAGCATAAAAACCGCGCCCGCGCCATGAGTGTGCTGCAATCGCGTATTCAGGCGGCTGAAGATGAAAAACGCCGCTTGGTAGAAGAATCGACCCGTCGTTCATTGGTAGGATCTGGCGATCGCTCTGAGCGCATCCGTACTTACAATTTCCCCCAAGGCCGGTTAACCGATCACCGGATCAACCTGACCATTTATCGTCTGCTTGAAGTGATGGAAGGCGAACTGGATTTAGTGCTGGGGCCGCTCAACAACGAACATCAGGCCGATTTGCTCGCGGCGCTGGCGGAAGAAAACCGCTAATGAGTCCGCATCAACCAATGACAACAGCATTGTGGCTGCAACAGACCGCTGCAGCTTTGTTGCCATTGGCCGGGCTGGATGTCGCGATCAGCGATGTCCGGCTCGAAGCCCGGCGTTTGCTGGGCGATGTACTTGAAATCACGCCAACCGCTTTGCAATTACGTCTGCATGATCTGTTGTCCGATGCTGAACTGGCGTTGTTGGCCGACGCATTGCAACGACGGTTGCAGGGGGAGCCACTGGCTTATATCACGGGACGCTGGTGGTTCTGGGATCTGGAGTTAGAAGTTGCGCCATGCACTTTAATTCCACGACCAGATACCGAACTTTTAGTCGAACAGGCGCTTGCTTTGTCGCTTCCCACCAAAGCTAAAGTGCTGGATCTGGGCACCGGCACCGGCGCTATTGCCTTGGCGCTGGCTAAAGCAAAACCGGATTGGCAGCTTTATGCCGTTGATTTTAACGCGGACGCTGTAGCGCTGGCGCAGCGTAACCAGCAACGACTACAACTTCATAATTGTCAGATTTTTCAAAGCGACTGGTTTAGTGCTGTCGCCGGGCAGGGTGTTGATTTGCGATTTGATTTGATTGTCAGTAACCCGCCCTATATCGATGCCGAAGATCCGCATCTGCAACAAGGTGACGTCAAATTTGAGCCTTTATCCGCGCTGGTTGCCCCCATGGCTGGCCTCGCAGATTTACAACACATCTGCCAACAGGCGCCAGAATTTTTAACCAATGGCGGCTGGTTGTGGCTCGAGCACGGCTATCAACAAGCAGAAGCCGTGCAACAGTTGTTGCAAACTGCTGGTTTTAGCGAAGTTTCGTCACGTCGGGATTATGCCGGACAATGGCGGATCAGCGGCGGTTGTTTCCGAACTCAGAATTAAAAATCTTTTCCATAAAACAGCCGCCATGTGAAATAAAATCAGCTGCGCTGCAGCGCAATTCTTTGACCGAATCCTTTTTAACGCATATAACTAATCACACTACTTCAATTGGTTAGCATGAGGGATTGGTTGTGGCCAACGATTTTTTGTTTGCAGAAGAGCCGGATGAATTGCCACCGACGCATCACGGTAGTTGGAAAGTTTTAATTGTTGATGATGAGCCTGAAGTGCATGCGGTGACCAAACTGGCACTCAGTGATTTCTCTTTTCAGGGCAAAAACCTCGAATTTATCAGCGCTTATTCCGGTGCTGAAGCCAAAAAAATGATTGAAGCCCATCCGGATGCGGCCATTATGCTGCTGGATGTGGTGATGGAAACCGATGACGCGGGCTTGTTAGTTGCGCGTTATATCCGCGAAGAATTACACAACCATTATGTCCGGATCATTCTGCGCACCGGTCAGCCTGGCCAGGCGCCAGAGCGGCAAGTGATTGTGAATTACGACATCAACGACTACAAATCCAAAACTGAACTCACCGCACAAAAATTATTTACCGTGGTGATGTCGAGCCTGCGCTCTTATCGCGACATTTTATCGATTGATGCCAGCCGTCAAGGGCTGGAGAAAATCATTACCGCTTCGGCCGATTTATTTTCAGCGCACTCGATGGAGCAGTTTATCGATGGCGTGTTGCAGCAGCTGACTTCGATTTTAGGCTGCAACGACAATGCGTTGTTGGTGACCTCAAGTTTAGTTGCCGGCAACGTACATGAAAATCAGGATCCAGATCAGTTGGTGGTGTTCGCAGGTCTGGGGGAATTTGAGCACAAAGAAGGGCAGGCGGTGTCATCGGTGCTGGATCCAATTCTGATGGATGCTTTTCATCAGGCGCTGCATAGTCGCAGTATTGTCTACCGTGACAATTACTTAGTGGCCTATTGCACCAGTAAGTTTACCCACGGTTCTTTGCTTTATGTGTCGGGTTTACCCAATCTGGTGAACGACAACCAAAAACGTTTGATTGAGCTCTTTTCTCAAAATGTGCAGATTGCCTACGAAAACGTGCAGTTGCAGCATGAAATTGAAGACACCCAGCGCGAAATTGTCTACCGGCTCAGTGAAGCGGTGGAGCAGCGGTCGATTGAAACCGGCAACCATGTCAAACGAGTCGCCTTTATTTGTTACGATTTGGCCAAGGCTTATGGATTGCCTGATACTGAAGCCGAAAAACTGATGTTTGCTTCTCCGCTACATGATGTTGGTAAAGTGGGTATTCCAGATGGCATTTTAAATAAACCAATGAAATTACAGGAACATGAGTGGGAAGTGATGAAAACCCATTCCAGCATTGGTTATGAAATTTTGAAAAATTCCAAACGTGCCATCATTCAGGCGGGTGCCATTATTGCCCGCGATCATCATGAAAAATGGGATGGCAGCGGCTATCCGGCGGGCAAGTCCGCGGAAGATATACACATCTACGGCCGGATTGCGGCGATGGCGGATGTGTATGATGCGCTGCGCCATCGCCGTTGTTATAAATCGCCCTGGACGCCGGAAGCCGCGCTGGCGCACATTATCAGTGAGTCTGGTAAACAATTTGAACCGGCATTGGTCGAAATACTGAAAAGCAGGGTCGACAAGATAGAGGCAATCCTGCAAAAATACCCGGACGAAGATTAGTTGTACCCGTATTGCTATGGCCACCTGCGGGTGGCTGTTTTATTTAAGGCTGTTGCTCTAAGTTGCAGCCTGATGTTGGATCTGTCCTCAATGTTCATTCGAAGAAGAGAATTCATTTTATGTATATGGCTTTAAAACATACCCACTTAATGTTGGTGGCACTTAGTCTGTCGCTGTTGATCTTAAGGTTTATCTTGTCGTTGCGTGGCTCAGATTTACTCCAACGCAAGTTTCTGAAAATTGCCCCGCATGTGGTGGACACGCTGTTGTTGTTATCGGCAATCGGTTTGATGCTGACGATTCAGCAATATCCATTTGTGAACCCGTGGCTGACCGAGAAATTGTTTGGCGTGTTGGCTTATATTGCGCTGGGTGTAATGGCGTTTAAAGGCCGTACCACGACTTTGCGGGTGTTTGCTTTTGCCGGTGCGCTGGGTTGGCTGGTGTTGGTGGTGAAAGTTGCGATCACCAAAACGCCGGTATTATTTGGTTAAGTTTATACCCAAAATCATTGAAGATGCGGGTAGGCGGCAACTGAGCGAGACCCCAGGAGCATAGCTGTTCTATGTGACTGGGGCGAATGAAGGCGGCCAACAACCCCGCATCTTCAAGGATGACGGGTATATTTTTTTATCTTTGCATGCAGGAGGCCTGATGGCCATTCAAACAATTAAGGTTGGTGCGCTGGAAGTCGCCAACGACAAACCTTTTGTGCTTTTTGGCGGCATGAATGTGCTGGAATCACGGGATATGGCGATGCGCGTCGCTGAGCACTATGTCACCGTCTGTCAAAAACTCGGTATTCCTTATGTCTTTAAAGCGTCTTTTGATAAAGCCAACCGCTCATCAGTGCATTCTTATCGTGGCCCTGGGATGGAAGCGGGTCTGCAGATTTTCGAAGAAATCAAAAACACTTTTCATATTCCGCTGATCACCGATGTGCATGAGCCGTATCAAGCGGCGCCGGTGGCCGAAGTGGTGGATGTCATTCAATTGCCGGCATTTTTGGCGCGGCAAACTGATTTAGTCATTGCGATGGCCAACACCGGCGCCGTGATTAACGTCAAAAAACCACAGTTTTTAGCGCCACACGAAATGCGCCATATCATCACCAAGTTCCGCGAAGCCGGTAACGAGCAGGTGATTTTGTGTGAACGGGGTTCCAGCTTTGGTTACAACAACTTAGTGGTTGATATGCTGGGCATGGATGAAATGAAGCAATATGCGCCAGTGATTTTTGACGCGACCCATGCGTTGCAAAAACCGGGTGGCCGCACTGATTCAGCCGATGGTCGTCGTGCTCAGGCAGCGCAATTAGCGCGTTCTGGCATGGCGTTGGGGCTGGCGGGTTTGTTTATTGAAGCCCATCCAAATCCAAATGAAGCCAAGTGCGATGGCCCTTGTGCATTATCTTTGGATAAACTGGAGCCATATCTGGTGCAAATGAAGGCGCTGGATGATTTAGTGAAAAGTTTCCCGGCGCTGGATACGTCAGCTAGCTAAGTTGCTGCTGGTGATTGCACTGCGCCAAACCGGCTTGTTGGGATGGCGCAGTGCAATGTGGTTCAGGCCTACAAAACACGTCCAAACCCTGCAAAACCGTGCAGAAGTTGCATGCACCGGTTTAATACCGCTGCTGGACGTAACTCACTACATCCTGATATTTCTGATTTAAATCATCGATATAATTTTGGATCAACAGCCAGTCACCTTCTTCACTGGCGCGTTCGAGCTTAAACGCCACTTCTGAAAGTTGCAGCGCACCAACACTTTTTGCCACCGACTTAAATTGATGGGCAATTGAATGCACCGCCTGACTTTGCTGGTGCTGGGCTTGTTGTTCAATATTATTCAGCAGTTCCGCCGCATGATTGACAAAATAATTCAGATATTCCTCATGCTTAGCCGGATCATTGCCAAGGAAATTGGCGATGGTGGTGAAACAAATCGGTGACGTGGTTTTGGCATCGCTGGCAACCGTTTTGGTGCTTGCGACTGCAGCAACTTTTGCCAGTGTGTCCGCAGCAACCGGCAGCGGCAACCAGCGTTGTAGCATCGCCTGCAAGGCATCAAGTTCAATCGGTTTGGTAATGTAGCCATCCATGCCGACACTGAGGCACTTTTGCTCTTCGCCTTTTAAAGCGTTGGCGGTGACCGCCACAATCCGGGTGAACTGGCTGTCGTCGTCATCATATTGCAGTGCTTCTTTGCGCACCGCTGCCGCCAAATCATAACCGCTCATATTTGGCATATGTAAATCAGTCAGCAGCAGCGGATAACGATACTGTCGCCATTTATCAAGTGCCAACGCGCCATCGTCGGCCACTTCCACCGCGTAACCAAGGGCATGCAGTTGGTCAACAATCACTTTTTGATTCATCAAGTTATCTTCAGCCAGCAGAATAAGTTTGCCTTGTTGCTTGGCTTCTTCAACGCTCATCGCCGTGGCAATACCCAAGCCGGTTTTGGCGCTGGGTGCCGGTCTGGTTTTACGTTTGGCGCAGACTAAAATCGCATCATATAAATGACTGCGGCAAATCGGCGCGCTATGCAGGAAATGGATACGCTGGTCGCTATTGTCGGATAATTCCGGCAAATTGGTGAGCACCACAAAACTGCACGGCTGCTGCGCTGGTTCAGCAAAGAGTTGATCCAATACGGTCTGCTCTAATTGCTGATAAGTCGCGTCCAGTAGCCAAATAACCGGATCCGCGCCTGGTAACCTGGTCACCGGCTGCGTAATTTTTTGCTGCAGTTGTTCCGGGTTGGCAATCGCTTCCACCTGCGCACCGGCATATTTTAAATAACTGACCATTGCTTCCAGATTATAGGGATCGCTGGAATACACTTTTATCGTTAAATCTGCCAGCAATCGGGACGAAATCTGCTGCATTTCTTCCGAGCGGCGCATCGGTAACCGCACTTTAAATTCAGTGCCTTTGCCCACTTCACTTTGTAATTCGATATCGCCATACATCAAGGCGGTTAAACGCTGACAAATTGACAGGCCGAGGCCAGTACCCCCATATTTGCGGGTGATCGAACCTTCAGCCTGGCTAAAAGGTTGAAATACAAAATGCATCTGGCGCTGGGTCATGCCTTTGCCGTTATCAATCACGCTCAGTTGTACCTGTGAAAACTCCATGTTTTCATCGATGAGATCGGCGCGGATCTGTACCAGCCCAACTTTGCCGGCGGTGGTTTGGGTGAACTTAATCGCATTGCCAGCCAGGTTGTACAGAATTTGCCGTAAGCGTACCGGATCGCCAATTAAGCCATCGGGGATCCTTGGATCAATATAGATTTTTAAGTCAATTTGCCGCTGATAGGCCATCGAAATCAGAATCCGGCCAACCGCTTCAACAATGTCTACTAACGACAGCGGAATGGCTTCCAGCTCTAATTTTCCGGCTTCAATTTTCGAGAAATCCAGAATATCGTCCAGAATACGCAACAGCGAAAATGACGATTCACGGATGGTGTCGGTCATCCGGAATTGCGCGGTGGCGAGCGGGGTTTTACGCAGTAAATCAATGGTGCCGATAATGCCGTTCATCGGCGTGCGGATTTCATGGCTCATGGTGGCCAGAAAGGTCGATTTGGCTTCATTCGCTTTTTCAGCGGTTATTTTCGCCGACTCAAAAGCGTCAGTCCGTTCTTTGATCCTGGTTTCAACTTCTTGTTTTAATTGCTGAATATTGGATTCCGATGCCTTCAGCTCTTTTTGCGAACTGGCGATGGTTTTAAATAACCGATTAATTTGATGCGCCAGCTCGGCAAAACCATCACGACCACTAACACTACCGGTGTATTGACCCAGCGAAATGGTTGATTGGATATCCTGATTCAGTTGATCAATCTGCTGATAGAAAAAACGGTTTAGCTGATGGGCGAGCGCCCATGCCAGCAGCAATGCCAGCACGGCAATTAGCAAACTTTGCCACAGCAGTGGTCGCAGGTTCAAAGATTCAAGCTGACGAACCAGCATCAGGCTGCCAACGTTGCTGCCGTCGACCTGCAGTGGTTGCACTTCCACCAGAAAACCAGTTTGTTGCTTTGGTTGCGTCAGGGCAATCGCCGGATCAAAGCCTGGTAAGCCTTGGGTGTGCGCAACCAGTAACGGATTATCTTGCTGCAATCGGTATAAATAAGCTGCGCTATTGGCTTGCTGGCTGTTCAGTAAGTCCAGCAACGGACTGGCGTCTTCCCAGCGATCCAGTGACAACATCGGCGTGATGGCGCCGGACAGTACTGATAGCTGTTGTTTTAATTGCTGTTGTTGTAATTGGCTGGTATCAGGTTTCTGTTCAAGGTAACTGACGGTCAGACTTAAACCGGCTTGAAGCAGCACAATCAACAACGCTAATAACGCCAGCCGCCGAAACAGTGGGGGAGCAAAAGACGATTTTTCCATGCCAGAACCGACCCAAAAAGATTACAAAATAGCCATAAATTTAATTCTAACGGTTTTAGGGCGGGGCTCCAGTCTTTTATCAGTTTTTAATCAATTAGTTATATACCCGTCATCCTTGCAGATCCGGGGTTGTTGCCTTCGCTCGCTGGGGCGCCAGTCCGACCCAGTCACATAGGACAACTATGCTCCTGGGGTCTCGCTCCTCGTCGCCTACCCGAAGCTTCAATGATTTTGGGTATAAACAACGCTCAAATTGCTTTCAGATAGCTGAAAAAGCAGCAGGTTGCTCAAGTTCTAGGCTGTCAGTGCAGATCTGGCAAAAAAAAGTTGACTTGCCTGGGCAAAATCCGTTTAATACCCCCCGTTGCCCAGATAGCTCAGTCGGTAGAGCAGCGGATTGAAAATCCGCGTGTCGGTGGTTCGATTCCGCCTCTGGGCACCA
>NZ_SACS01000003.1 GCF_004005945.1 Rheinheimera riviphila | reverse complement strand
GCTGGGAAATCGAACTGGGCTACCGGGAGATGAAACAGCAACTGCTGGCAAACGAATTTACGCTGCGAAGCAAAAAATCTGAGATGGTGAAACAAGAACTGTGGGGCGTGTTGCTCTGCTACAACCTAATCCGCTATCAGATGGTCAGGATGGCCAAAACCCTCCCGGGAATTTATCCAAATGAGCTGAGTTTTACGCTGTGCGCCAATGCGATAGTCAGCTTGTTTGAATACGGGTTCACGCTGATTAGTAGCCACCACATTCCACAAGAGTTGGATGATTTAACGAGAAAAGCGGAGTTTTTTGTCTTGCCGTTCAGGCGCGAAGAGCGTTCATATCCAAGGCTGGTAAAGAGAAAACCGAGTAAATATCCACATAAAAAATAATGCCAGTCAGCTTATCTGACTGGCATTAGCTTGATGCTCCGTTTTTTATTTGGTTGGCGTTTGCTTAGTTCAACGCCTGCGTCATTTCAATAATGACTTTATTGGCTTTAAACAACTGCAGTTTGTTTTGATTAATTTCAATGCGATCAGCGATTTGCAGCTGCTTGGTAAATTGCTGTTCATAGAAGTTGGCATCGCTACAGAACTTACGGGTACTGACCACCGGCGCCACGCTCAATTGAGTATCTTTTTGCTGATAACCGGCATTAAAGTTGTTACAGCCAGAAAAGCCAAACAGTTTATTGTTCTGGTCAAACATCATCCGGATGTTTAGTTTCTGCGGCACCCCAATTTGCGATACTGTGCTTAAACGCCACACCACGCCCTGAATTTTGGCCGGTTGTGCCTGACTTGGGCAAGTAGCGCCTGGCCAGAACTGGTCAAATTTATCGACAAACAATGCGTCGTTGTTGTCCGGGCTTTTACGCGCAGTTAAGGTGGCAACGACCGATTTGCCGTTGATGCCAGGGTTGGTCTGGTAACTGCGCATCATCGGCATATGGTGTTGGGTCATGGCAATTAAATGGCTTTCGCCGGTCAGACAATCAGTAAAACTGGCTTCGTTGTTTTTCAGCTCGTACATGCCGAGCAGCGGTAAACGACTGTCAATTTTACTGAAATCACGGCGGCTTAAGGTTTTATTATCAGCAGAAACCATCGGCTTGCCAGCGATATCCAACAATGTCAGATGTTGATTGCTGGCGAACTGGAAAGACGGCATCGGCTGACGTTGGCTGGTGAAGTGCAGGGTGCGGTTATCCAGCATCCAGCTGCCCTGGATCAGTTCAACCACGTTACGATCGATAAACTCGCGCCGCGCTTCAAACTTACCATCCTGATACACATTGATGTGATATTGCACGCCTGGACATTTTTCACATGGCAGGGTGCCGGTGAAGGTCATATCCCGGTCGATGAAAATAAGTCCAAAGTCAGTCGCGATAGATTCGGCAGTGTCGGATTTGACCACTTCGTCCGGCACTAAATCCGGTTCTACCACCACCGGGGCGACCGGCTGTACCGGCGCTGGCACCACAGTTTTGACCGGCACTGTGGTACAGCCGACTAACAACACTAAACCGAGCGCAGAGCTCTGCACAACTTTGCGCATTAAACTGTCTATCAAACTACGTTTCATCAATGACAAGGCCACTTCCAGACACAAAATTGGCGCCATTATAATGGAACTGCGACGGAACCGGCATGCTTTACTGAATTATTTTATCCCCACTTTTAGCGCTTACTTTTGCGCTAAAGTCCGGCTACGAACGCTTGCAATCCCAGTGTTGCAGGATTTCTTGCGCCGTTTGTACCGGATGTTGTTGCATAAAACAATGGCCGCCAGGCACCAGTTTTGCCTGCAACGAAGGGTTTATGCGTTGCCAGCGTTTGACTGCTTTAGGCACAAATGGATAAGTTTGATCGCCATAAAGGAGCAGCGTTGGGCTGCAGGGTTTTGCGAGTTCCGTCCATAACCTGGCCGGAAATGAACTGAAAATCTCGGCTTCGCGTGACGGCTGACATTTCAAACGAACACCTTCAGGACTATGGTGCAGGGCATGGTCAATATAGGCGTGTAAAGCTGCTGGCGCCCAGCCCTTAAACATCCCACGATCGGTCAGATAAGCTTCAACCTCACTGCGCTGCGGCCACTGTTGGCGCCGGTTTAACGCTTTTTTGGCGTATGGGTTTTTTCGATACAGGCCAACTTTATCCAGAATTTTCATGCTGTTCAGTAAATAGGGAGGAAACAACACCGGATCCAGCAACACCACCTGTGAAAACGGGCTATCGACGCGGCTATTGATCAGCGCCGTTAACACGCCACCGAAACTGTGGCCGAGCGCATAAACCGTGACTTTTCTGGCGCTGGTGACTGACTGAAATAGCGGCAAGTGCGCGATAAAAGCTTCCAACGCCAAATCAGCACTTTGATGCCAGCCAATAAACTTGCCACCATGATCGCTGTCGCCATGGCCCTGCGCGTCGGATAAGAACAAATCAAAATATTCAGTGAGTAAGGCAAGCATCGGTTGATACATCAAGCTGCAAAAACCATTGCCGTGCAAAACATGTAATACCGGTTTGCCGGATGGTATCGAATGCTGGCCGCGCAAGGTAAAACCGTAGCGGGTGGTATAGCTCCAGGGTTGTAATTGCACAGTGCGTTCTCAAGTATTTACTCTAAATAGCAACATGCCATGCTTTGAATGTTCGTGCAAGCCAATAAAAAAGCCACCCGCAGGTGGCTTCAACGATCATTTTTCAGACGTTCACTTAGAAGTTATAAGTCATCCGGGCGTAGTAGAAACCGCCGTTAAAGCCCATCACAGCTGTGGTTGGGTATTGTGCACCCAGTACATCTGCCCACACGTTTTCATCTGGTAACTCATCAAACAGATTGGTGGCACCCAGACTGATTTCATAGTGTTCGTCAAAGGCGTAGCTGATTTCAGCATCAACTGTCATTTCGGCGCCCAGATTTAACGGTAATCCACCGTCGGCAACATTTAATGCGCCAGAGTCAGCATGGTCTTCGAAGTAACTACCATATTGATTCAACCGCACATAACCGCGCCAGGCTCCCTGGGTATGGTTAATGGTGAAACTGCCCCGGACACTTGGTAAACCATCTTCAATTACTTTGATTTTGGCTTCGTTAATGTTGCTGGAGTGCTGATCGACTGAGGTATCGGTCCAGTTCGCGGCTAACGCGAATGTGGTGCGGCCACCGAGTAAATCAGCGCCGTAGTTGGCGACAAAATCAAGACCTTGCGTGGTGGTATCAAAATCGTTGGTGAAGTATTTTACCCCGGCGAAGCTGCTGGCATCGCGCACGCCCAATGCCAATAACGCTTGCACGTCAGCGGCAGTCAGTTCTTGCGACGATGATTGGCTGATCCGATCTTCCACTTCGATCCGGAAATAATCCAACGTGGCGAAGAAGTCATCCACTTCGACGACAGTACCAAAGGATAAGTTTTTCGACTCTTCCGGCGTCAGGGCTTTACCGCCTTTCAACACCGAAATTGGGTGTGTTGGTGGCAGAGTCGCGTTATCAACCAGACCTTTACCAGCAGCAAATGAAGTGCTGACGTTACGAACCATTGATTGACCAATCGTTGGTGCGCGGAAGCCGGTGCTGATCGCGCCTCGTAATGCCATTTCGTCAATCAACTGGTAACGCGCACTCAACTTGGCGTTGGTGGTGGTACCAAAATCTTCATAGTTTTCATAACGAAGGGCAAAATCAGAGCGGAAGTTATCGCTGAACTCAGCACCAAACTCGGTGTACGCCGCGTAGTTGTAACGGTTAAATGAACCGGCATCGTCAGATTTGAAGCCTGGGAAACCGTTTGAACCGATACCAAAACCTTGTGAAGCGAGTGGACCCACTTCAAAAGAGTTTTTATCACCAGCAAAAATTTCAAAAGTATCAATGCGGTATTCCAGACCACCGGCTACAGCCAATGGATAAGGCAACGCTTCAACTTCAATCAGCTTGTTCATATCGAAGTTAACGGCTTGTTCCTGCTGGACATATTTACCTGCATTAAAATCACGTGGTGTTGATGGGCCAAGCGAGGCGTTAATGGTGTTTTTAATATAAAACTCAACTTCGCTGCGACCATAAGTGCTACTTAAGTCGTAGTTCCAGCCATTGTCCATTTCACCTTTCACGCCACCTGCTAAAGCTGCGTCTGTCACAATACCGCCGAATTTAGGTGTGAAACCACCTGGCAGCATCGAGAAGAACGTAAAGCAATGGGCAGGTAATGCCGAGACTTTGGTATTGATTTGGCCGTAGTTTAAGCCCTTGATGTCGATGTTGCTGCATGAGCCTTTGCTGGCATCTAAATTACCGACCAGTAAGCTGTCGCCACCATCGTTTGAGTACACACCACCACGGTTGACCGGATTACGGAAGTAAAAACCACCTTCCACATCGCGCTGGGCGAAGTTACCAAAGGTATAAAATTCAGTATTTTTTGCAACTTCCAGGCCGATGTTACCAAAGACTTTAAAGTCACGTTTGATTTCTGGTGAGCCCCAGACTTGCGCCGGATCAGCAATTTGCGTGTTGCCCTTCGCAATTAAACCAGCAGCATCACCGCGTTGTACGCTGCGACTGGTTGGATCAGACTGCTTAAATTCAGTACTGAAGTTGGCGAAACCATTATCGGTAAATGGCATCCCGATGTTGGCTGAAATCTGACGTAAATCGCCATCACCGTCATAATGCTGACCAGAGCGTAGTTCGATAGTGCCGCCTTCGCTGGCATCTTTTAACCGGAAGTTAATTACGCCGGCAATGGCATCTGAACCGTATTGTGCAGCTGCACCATCACGCAGAATTTCAACTTGCTTCAATGCAATCGACGGAATATTAGAAATATCCGGGCCTTGCGAACCGTCTGATAAGCCACCACCCAAAAAGGTGATAACGGCAGAGCGGTGGCGGCGTTTGCCGTTGACTAATACCAGCGTGCTATCTGGTGGCAGGCCACGTAAGTTAGCCGGACGAACCAGCGTTGACGCATCGTTGATCGGTTGCGAGTTGACGTTAAAGGATGGCACCACTGAACTCATCAGCGTCATCATATCGGTTGGACCGGCTTTGACAAATTCGTCGGCAGAAATCACATCAACCGGGACTGCGGAATCCCCGACTGAACGCGGTGCACCACGCGAACCAACGACCACAATTTTTTCTACATTTTCTTCAGCTTTTTGTTCTGTTGTTGCTTCTTGTGCCATGGCACTAAAACCGGTCGTAGCCAACATCAGGAACGCGCCACCGGCTAACGCGGATTGAATACCAGCGGCGAGAGGGTGTAGTTGTGTTTTATTTTTCATAGGTTTGCCTTTAAATATCCTGGACGGTTAACAGGGCTCTTTTTTTATTTATTTGAGCTCCGGAACTAACTTATGGCAAAAATGTCGATTTGTCCAACGCGAAAAACACCCCATTTATCTCAAAATCGTTGCAAAATGTGTGCACTTTTTTGGTGCTAAATTGGAAACTTTGGTGCAATGCTGCAGCGCCATTGGCTTGCAAGCGGGTGGTGGACTGAAAATTTTGGTGCATCGGCGGTATTCTGTTGAAAAAAATATTTTGCTGGCGTTAGATAGCTTAAATTCAAACGCTTCAGGATCTTACAATGAATTCACCTTTGCTCACCGGATTAACCCTTATCGCGGCTTTAAGCACCAGCACGGCGTTGCAGGCCAGCCAGTTGCCACTGGAGCGGATATTTGCTGATCCGGTGCTGAGCGGCACCACGCCAAAGTCACTCGGTTATTCACCTGATGGCAGCCGCATTACTTATCTCAAAGGAAAATCCTCCGACGCCAACCGTTTAGATCTGTGGCAGTACCAGATCAAAACCGGCAAACATTCGTTGTTAGTGGATTCAGATAGCTTGTTCAGTGGTCCGGAGCTGCTGTCAGATGAAGAAAAAGCCCGTCGCGAACGCTTACGCTTGTTCGCCAGCGGTATTGTCAGTTATAGCTGGTCTAAAGATGGCAAAGCCTTGTTGTTTCCGCTGAATGGTGATTTGTATTACTTTGATTTAGCGACAAAAAAGTCGAAAAAACTAACCGAAACCAAAGAATTTGAGACCGACGCGCAAATCTCGCCCAAAGGTCGGTTTGTGTCTTTTGTCCGCGAGCAGAATATCTATGTGCTGGATTTAAAAAGTGGTACTGAAACCCAGCTGACTAAAGACGGCCAGGGCACCATCAAAAACGGTATGGCTGAATTCGTGGCGCAGGAAGAAATGGGCCGGATGACTGGTTATTGGTGGGCGCCAGACGATAGCAAAATCGCCTTTACTCAGTTTGATGACAGCGGTGTGGCCGAAGTGGTGCGTAACGAAATTTATGCCGATGAAATTAAGCTGGTGAATCAGCGTTACCCTTACGCTGGAGCCGCCAACGTCAAAATTAAACTGGGAGTGGTCAGTCTGGCGGGCGCTGCGGTGAATTGGCTGGACCACGGTAAAGATCAGGACATTTATCTGCCACGGGTGGCCTGGACCCAAAACCCGAATTTATTGACTTATCAATGGCAAAGTCGTGATCAGCAGCAGCTTGAATTAAGACTGGTCGATTTGGTCAGTCAAACCGAGCGGTTGTTGTTAAAAGAACAAAGCGCCACCTGGGTGAACTTACACAATGACCTGCATTTTTTAAAGGATCAAAAATCCTTTATCTGGGCGTCAGAACGAAGCGGTTTCAAACATCTGTATCAATATGATTTGGATGGAAAAATGCTGCGTCAGTTGACTGATGGAGACTGGATCGTCAATCAGCTGGAAACGGTAGATGAAAAAAATGGCCAGATTTATTTCAGTGGTCGCAAAGATACGCCATTAGAAGCGCATTTGTATCAGTTGAGTCTGGCTGATGGCAGCATTAAACGCTTGACCGAAGCCGGTAGCAGCCACGGTGTCGTTGTCGCCAAAGATGGCAGCGGCTTCTTAGATACGTTTTCCAGTGTCAGCCAATTGCCAGAAGTACAGCTGAAAAACCGGGATGGCAAGACCGTTGAAGTACTCGCTAGCAATCAGCTGAATGCTGAACATCCGTTAACGCTATACTGGCCGGAATTGGTGAAACCACGTTTTGGCACCATTCAGGCCAAAGACGGCCAAACCCTGCATTACCGGGTATTTGAACCGGCTAAGTTGGATCCGACCGTGAAGTATCCGGTAATTGTCAGTGTTTACGGTGGCCCCGGTGCACAGCGTGTGACTAACAGCTGGAGCCATAAGGATTTGTATTTCCAGTACATGGTGCAGCGTGGTTATATCGTGTTCCAACTAGATAACCGTGGTTCAGAAAATCGCGGCAAGAAGTTTGAAGATCCGATCTATAAAAAACTCGGCGTGGTGGAAGTTGAAGATCAAATCAGCGGCGTGGAATACCTGCGGACATTGCCTTATGTCGACGCCAGCAGGATCGGCGTCTATGGCCACAGTTACGGCGGCTACATGGCGATTATGACCATGTTTAAAGCCAGCGATTATTTTGCTGCTGGTGTATCTGGTGCGCCGGTGACGGACTGGACTTTATACGACACGCATTACACCGAACGTTATTTGGGCCATCCGTCCAGCAATGCACAGGGTTATACCGACAGTGCCGTGTTTCCATATGCCGATGGCTTAAAAGGTTCATTATTGATTTACCACGGCATGGCCGATGACAATGTGTTGTTTGCCAACAGCACAAAATTGTTTTCGTTGTTGCAAGAGAATGGTCAGATGTTCGAGATGATGACCTATCCGGGCAGTAAACACGCAATGTTTGGTCAGCAGGTACAAACCCATTTGCATCGCACCATTACCACATTTTTTGACCGTGAACTGCGCGATAAAAAGCACTGATCACAAGTCTGTTGTCTGTTGTAAAAAAGAAGGCCAGCGTGTTGCTGGCCTTCCTTTTTAGTGGCAGCTGACAACCAAATCGAGCATTAACCTACTACATTCGGGCAAGGTTCACCGCGTTGCAACTGCAGTAGATTGTCGGAGGTAATACGGCTGATTTGCGCCATCGCTTCAGCAGTGAAAAATGCCTGATGGCCGGTGATTAATACATTTGGGAAGGTCAACAGCCGCTGAAAAACTTCATCGGCGATAATCTGATCGGATAAATCTTTGAAAAACAAATCAGCTTCCTGTTCATACACATCCAGCCCCAGATAGCCGATTTTCGCTGACTTTAACGCCTTAATCACCGCTTTGGTATCGACCAAAGCGCCACGACTGGTGTTGATCAACATCACACCATCTTTCATTTTTTCCAGACTTTGCGCGTTAATCAGATGGCGGCTGTCTGGGGTTAACGGACAATATAAACTGATGATATCGGCTTGTGGATACAGCTCGTCGAGGCTAACGTAGCTTGCGCCCATGTTGATCATTTGCGGGTTTTTGATCGGATCAACACATAACACCCGGCAGCCAAACCCAAGCAGAATTTTCACCGCCGCGACACCGATCCGCCCGGTGCCAATAATACCGACTGTTTTCCCATGCAAGTTAAAACCAAGCAGGCCATTGAGATCAAAGTTGTTGTCACGGGTTCGGTTGTAGGCTTTATGAAACTTCCGATCCAGACACAACATCAGTCCGACACTGTGTTCGGCCACAGCTTGTGGTGAATAGGCCGGTACCCGCACCACGCTCAATCCTAATTGTGTTGCCGTCGGGATGTCGACATTGTTGAATCCGGCACAGCGCAGCGCAATAAAGCGCACGCCCAATTCTTTTAAACGTTGCAGCACCGGCGCATCGAGTTGATCGTTCACAAATACACAAACTGCATCTGCGCCTGTAGCACCGTGGGCTGATACTAAGTCTAATTTTTGACTGAGAAAAACCCAGTCAATCGCCGGATCGCTCCATTGTTTAAATGCTTGTTCGTCATATTTTTGCGTACTGAACACACAAACTTTCATCCTGGTCGCCCCTTAGGATTTAACTGCATCGCAGCAGTGATCTGTTGCTAGCATAACCCAACGACGAAAGCAGGATCTGTGCGGGATCAAACATCCATTGGTTACATACTTATTAAATATTGGAGAAACGCTAATTAAGCGCCGATCCGTTGCGACTGCTTAGCAAGTTCTTCTTCAATCGCCTGCACAAACTGGCCAGGTTTGGTCCGCGGGGCGTAACGTTTCACCACCACACCGTCTTTATTCACCAGAAACTTGGTGAAATTCCATTTAATCGCGCGGGTTTTTAACACGCCACGTGCCTGATCTTTTAAATATTCAAACAGCGGTTCGGCTTCCGGGCCATTCACCTGAATTTTTGCCATCACGCCAAAAGTCAGGCCAAAGTTCAGCTGACAAAATTGGGCGATATCTTGATCGGACCCAGGTTCCTGACCACCAAATTGATTGCAAGGGAACGCCAGAATTTCCAGGCCTTGGGCATGATATTGCTGATGCAGTTGTTCCAGTTCCTGATACTGTGGGGTAAATCCACATTGACTGGCGGTATTGACAATCAACAGCACTTTGCCTTGATACTGGCTTAAATCGACGGTGTTACCAGTCGTCGTTTTCACTTTAAAATGATGCACGTTCGCCATACTTACTCCGGTTATTACCGCCAATGACTGGCGCTCTGCGCTATTTTGCTATTTGTATCATAAGTTTGTAATCTAACGATCAGTGTTTCACAGAATTAAGACAATTATATGGCAACGGATCAAGCGTATTTAAAAGTGGCATTTATTGGCCTCGGTGTGATGGGCTACCCAATGGCCGGGCATCTGCAACAAAAGGGCCTGCAGGTCTGTGTTTATAACCGCAGCAGTGCTAAAGCAATGGCGTGGGTGCAACAATATGGTGGTCAGTCGGCGGTAACACCAGCGGCAGCCGCGGCAGATGCTGATCTGGTGATGTTGTGTGTAGGCAATGATCAAGACGTGCGCTCGGTTGTTTATGGCGAAGATGGCGTATTAAGCACCATGAAAGTGGGCGCGGTACTGGTTGATCACACCACGGCTTCTGCGGATTTAGCCCGCGAGTTGGCGGCAGCTTGCACATCAAAGCAACTGGGATTTTTAGACGCGCCGGTTTCTGGTGGGCAGCTTGGTGCGCAAAACGGCTTGTTAACTATTATGGTTGGCGGTGCGCAAGTGGATTTTGAAAAAGCTGAAGTGGTACTGCAGCGCTATGCCCGTAGTTATCAATTGCTTGGTGCTGCCGGTTCCGGACAGCTCGCCAAAATGGTTAATCAGATTTGTATCGCCGGTGTGGTGCAGGGCCTGGCCGAAGCATTGCATTTTGCCACTCAGGCGGGTTTAGATGCCAAAGCAGTGCTGGCAGTGATTTCTAAAGGTGCGGCACAATCCTGGCAAATGGAAAATCGCGGCAATACCATGGTTGATGGCCAGTTTAACTTTGGTTTTGCGGTGGACTGGATGCGTAAAGATTTAGGCATCACCCTGGACGAAGCCCGTCGTAATGGCGCGCAATTACCGCTGACAGCTTTGGTAGATCAGTTTTATGCCGAATTGCAGGCACAAGGCGGTGGGCGGCTAGATACTTCCAGTCTGATCAAACGTTTTCAGCCATAGAGTTCAAAGTTGCCAACTCATTACTGATCTCAGCGATGCCATTCATGCCAATAGTTTGTCATTGTTTTTGCATATTTATTAGCATAACTGTATGTTTAATAATCAGTTAATTTTTTATATGAATTAAATCAGTTTATTGTCATGCAGCAGTATCTGTTTGTGATACAATTTTATAACTTTGTGTATTTTTCTTGTGAAGTTATGACTGCGCTTGGCATTGGTTGGCAACTTTATCTCACTTTATTTGGCCTGATGGTCTTTGTACCGGTGCTGTTGGCGTTGGTATTATTGATCCTCAACCGCCAATGGTTAAAACCGGTATTATGGTCAGTATTAAGCTGTACCGGAGCGTTTTTGCTGACCGCCTGGTGGGTGAGTGATAATAAAGTGCAGTTTGTCGAAAACAACCTGCATATTCATGCCGGCTTTTATCACACCACTATCACCGGTTTATCCTTACCTGAAACCAGTATCAATGTCTTTACCCAACCCGAACTGGGCCCATTCACGCCAACAGTTGCCATTAACGGCATCCATTTACCCAATTACCGGGTTGGCTGGTATCGGCTACAAAATAACGAACTGGCGTTTGTGATGTTGATTGGCGAGTATCATGAAGTCACAGTCGTTAAAACCCCAACCATGATAGCCATTGTCAGCGGTGATATTCAGCGGGATAGTCTGATGGTATTGCGTTAAGATCAAATCAGCCCGTCACAGGGGCTGATTTGATCTTGCTAAAAGTCGCTTGTTGTCAAGCGGTGAAATCTAAAAACGCATTTCCGGAATGTCGCCAGCGACAATCAGTTTACCGGCAGTCTTTTGCTGAATTTCTTCAACGCTAATGCCAGGTGCCCGTTCCAGTAGGTGGAAGGCGCCATCTTTGACTTCCAAAACAGCTAAGTCGGTGACAATTTTCTTCACACAACCAACGCCGGTCAGCGGCAGGGCACAGCTTTCCAGCAGCTTAGAGCTACCGTATTTGTCAGCGTGGGTCATGGTCACAACAATGTTTTGTGCACCAGCGACTAAATCCATCGCGCCGCCCATGCCTTTGACCAGTTTGCCCGGGATCATCCAGCTGGCGATATTGCCGTTTTGATCGACTTCAAAAGCGCCTAATACGGTTAAATCAACATGACCACCGCGGATCATGGCAAAACTTTCCGCTGAGCTGAAAATCGCAGCGCCTTTGATAGCGGTGACGGTTTCTTTACCGGCGTTGATCATATCAGCGTCAACTTCGGCGTCAGTTGGGTACGGGCCCATACCGAGTAAACCGTTTTCTGATTGCAGCATCACTTCAATGCCTGCTGGCACGTAGTTGGCGACTAAGGTTGGAATGCCAATACCTAAATTGACGTAATAACCGTCTTTCAGTTCTTGCGCCACACGCATTGCGACTTGTTCACGGGACAATGCCATTTTTACGCTCCTTCACCTTGGCGAACCATACGACGTTCAATGCGTTTTTCAAAACTGGCTTGAATCACGCGTTGCACATAAATACCCGGGGTATGAATTTGCGATGGTTCCAGCTCACCAGGTTCAACAATTTCCTCTACTTCAACCACGGTAATTTTACCGGCGGTGGCGACCATTGGATTGAAGTTCATCGCGGTATGCCGGAAAACTAAGTTGCCGTAACGGTCGGCTTTCCAGGCGCGGACAATGGCAAAATCACCGGTGATGGACGGTTCCAGCACATAATTGCGGCCATTGATTTCGCGGGTTTCTTTACCGTCAGCAACTGGTGTACCGTAACCGGTGGCGGTGAAAAATGCCGGAATGCCAGCACCACCAGCGCGGATTTTTTCAGCCAGCGTGCCTTGTGGCGTCAGTTCAACTTCCAGTTCACCGCTGAGCAGTTGTTTTTCAAATAAGGCGTTTTCGCCAACATAAGACGCCACCATCTTTTTGATTTGGCGGTCTTCAAGTAACACGCCGAGGCCAAAACCATCGACACCGCAGTTATTGGAGACGACGGTTAAATCGCGGGTGCCCATTTTTTTGATTTGGGCAATCAAACCTTCCGGAATACCGCAAAGGCCAAAACCACCTGCGATCACGGTCATGCCATCTTGCAGGCCCGCCATCGCTTCGTCGTAACTCTGTACGACCTTGTTAAACCCTGCCATGTGAAGTCCTCATTGTTGATCTATTTTTATGTGCGGGTACTGATCGAAAATGCTGGTTAATTCTGCTGACATTTGGCCTTCAGCGCCAATCCTACTTTAGAACTAGGTGCCTTACCGAGTGCTTCCGCTATGGCCCAGCCAGCGCGGGCGAGCGTATTTAACGCAACGCCGTGCTTAATGCCAAGACCATCCAGTAAATACACCACATCTTCAGTGGCAACATTGCCTGACGCTCCGGCGGCGTAAGGACAGCCACCCAAACCGGCCACAGCGCTATCGATGACAGCCACACCGCGGCTTAGCGCGGCGTAAATATTTGTTAACGCCTGACCATAAGTGTCGTGAAAATGTACTGCAATTTTGTTAACAGGTACCACTTCGAGCACGGCATCGAGCATAGCCAGTACTTTGGCTGGAGTACCTACGCCGATGGTATCGCCCAAGGAAATCTCATAACAGCCCATTTCTAACAGAGCTTTAGCGACCCGCGCCACTTCGCTCGGCGCCACATCACCCTGATAAGGGCAACCGACCACACAAGAGACATATCCGCGTACGCGCAGGCCATCGGCTTTGGCCGCTGCCACCACTGGTTCAAACCGCGCCAGACTTTCGGCAATCGAGCAGTTGATATTTTTCTGGCTAAAGGCTTCTGAGGCCGCGCCAAATATGGCAACTTCATCGGCGCCAGCTGTTTTTGCAGCCTGATAACCTTGTAAATTTGGCGTCAGCGCTGTGTAAGTCACACCAGCTTTACGGCTGACACCAGCAAAAACGGCGGCAGAATCGGCCATTTGCGGCACCCATTTGGGGCTGACAAAAGAGCCGGTTTCAATGGTGGTTAAACCGGCAGCGGCCAGGGTATTGACCAGCGCGATTTTGGCTTCTAAGGACACCGCCACTTCATTTTGCAGGCCATCGCGCGGGCCCACTTCAACGATGCGGACTGCCGTTGGAAACGTTGGCGCAATTGAGTTTGAAGGATTCATGTTAAGCCTCGGCTTTAGCTGTGGCAGCAAAATCGACCAGTTCAGCACCGTCTTTGACCAAATCACCGGTGGCATAAAACAGCGTATTCACCACACCAGCGGCAGGCGCTTTGATGGCATATTCCATCTTCATCGCTTCCATCACCAGCAAAGTTTGACCTGCTTCGACTTGTTGTCCGGCGCTAACTAAAACCGCCACTACAGTGCCATTCATCGGTGCTTTTAAGCTTCCGGCACTTTCGTCGCTTACCGCTACTTCAACAATGGTTTTGTAATCAAAATCAAACCGTTGTTGTTTGATAAAGACTGAAACCGTGTCGCCAAACTGGCTGACTCGTACTTTGCACTGGTGGCCGCTGATATTGGCGGTCAGCTCATCGTGGTTTAACTGCGCTTTGATAGTTAAGCTTAAGTCGTTAACGGCCACCAAAAAGGCGTCGGCCTGTTGGGTGATGCGGACATGTTGGCTCTGTTCGCCCTGAGTTAAGTGAAAGCTGACACTGGCATTTTCGTTCATCCGCCAACCAATGGCTGACTGCCATGGCGAGCTGGCGGTTGCGGAAGGTTGTTGTTTCGACAGCAGATACAAAGCCGCCAAAATCAGCGCCTGTGTTGGCTCGTTTTGCTCTGGCGCAAAGAGTTCCGCCTGATGATGTTCGATAAAGTGCGTATCAAGTTCAGCGCGGCCAAAGGCCGGATGTTCGACTAAGCGGGTCAGGAAATTGAGGTTGGTTTTCACCCCGGCAATGCGGTAATCGTCCAGCGCGCGGCGCATGCGGGCAATAGCGCGGTCGCGGCTTTCGTCCCAGACAATTAGTTTGGCGATCATCGGATCATAAAATGGCGATACTTCGTCATTTTCCACCACACCGGTATCAATCCGCACATGGCGATTGGCGTCCGGCTGGCGTAAATAAGTCAGCTTACCGGTAGCAGGCAAGAAGTTATTATCCGGATCTTCAGCATACACCCGCACTTCAATGGCGTGGCCATCCAACGGGATTTCGTCTTGCGTCAGTGGCAGCGGCTGGCCGCTCGCGACCAATAACTGCCATTTCACTAAATCCTGGCCGGTGATCATTTCCGTCACCGGATGTTCGACCTGCAGCCGGGTGTTCATTTCCATAAAATAGAACGAACCATCTTCGTCAAACAGGAATTCCACCGTACCGGCACCGGCATAACCGATGGCTTGTGCAGCTTTCACTGCGGCGTCACCCATGGCTTTACGTTGTATGGGCGAGAAATTTGGCGCAGGCGCTTCTTCAATCACTTTTTGGTGGCGGCGCTGAATGGAACAATCCCGTTCATGCAAATAAACAGCGTTACCAAAATTATCGGCAAAGACCTGAATTTCGACGTGGCGTGGTTTGGTCAGATAACGTTCCATCAGGATTTTATCGTTACCAAAACCGTTTAATGCTTCACGTTTAGCGCTTTGCAGCTGCTCCAGAAATTCGGATTTTTGCCAAACCACTTTCATGCCTTTGCCACCGCCACCGTAGGCGGCTTTGAGCAGCAGTGGGTAACCAACTATGTCAGCTTCCTCGGCTAAAAAGGCTTCATCCTGGTTGTCGCCATGGTAACCCGGCACCAAAGGCACACCGGCTTTACTCATGATTTCTTTGGCAGCGCTTTTGCTACCCATAGCAGCAATGGCGGGTACTGGTGGGCCAATAAACACCACACCGGCATCAGCACAAGCTTGGGCGAACACTTCATTCTCGGATAAAAAGCCATACCCCGGATGTACTGCCTGAGCGCCGGATTTTTTAGCGATTTCCAGAATTTTATCGGCGCGTAAATATGACTCTTTGCTTGGCGCCGGGCCTAATAAATAGGCTTCATCCGCCATTTGCACATGCCGTGCATTGGCGTCTGCTTCTGAATAAACGGCTACACAGCGAATACCCAGTTGATGGGCGGTTTTAATTACGCGACAGGCAATTTCGCCGCGGTTTGCGATCAGAATTTTATGAAACATATTAAGCCTGTCCTTTAGATGCGGTTGCTGCAGAGTCTGATTTATCAGTTTTAGAAGCATCAGTTTTAGAAGCATCAGTATTTGAACCAGCAGTATCTTGAAGCTGCCAGGCCGGTGGGCGTTTTTGCAAAAAGGCAGATAAGCCTTCCTGACCTTCGCTTGATACCCGAATTGCCGCAATCCGACGGCTGGTTTCGTCGATTAGCGCCTGCGTAGTTGGTTGATTGGCGACAGTGAAAATCAGATCTTTCGCTGCTTTGACTGCGGCAGGGCTATTGGCGAGTAAGGTTTGCACCATCGCATCTGATACACCATGCAATTCATCGTCGCTGACGACTTGATGCAGCAAACCTAAATGCAAAGCTTCAGTAGCAAAAAAACGCTCAGCGGTGAGGAAATAACGGCGGCTGGCGCGTTCGCCAATGGCCCGCACCACATAAGGGCTAATCACTGCTGGCATCAAACCAATTTTCACTTCGCTTAAGCAGAAGCTAGCTTTATCAGAAGCAATCGCAATGTCGCAACAAGCCACTAAGCCAACGGCGCCGCCAAAAGCTGCGCCTTGCACTAACGCAACGGTCGGGGCAGGGAAGTTGTCGAGCTTTTGCATCAGCTTTGCCAGCTCTCCGGCGTCCAGTAGATTCTCATCGTAGTTTTTGTCGGCCATCGAGCGCATCCAGCCTAAATCGGCTCCTGCGCTAAAGTTTTTGCCGTTCGATCGCAGCAGCAAAACCCGCAGCTGCGGATGAGCAGCAAAGCTATCCAGCGCCTGAATCAACTCGCCAATCATGATGTCATCAAAGGCGTTGTGCACGTCAGGGCGATTGAGCACCAGCTGTGCGACACCGCGCTGGTCGATAGATGTGGTGATGTATTGGTAAGTCTTCATTGCGATTTTCATAGCTGCTCCATTACATCCGGAACACGCCAAAGCGTGTCTCTTCAATCGGTGCATTCAGCGATGCCGCTAATGCCAGACCAACGACCATCCGGGTTTGCGCCGGATCGATAATGCCATCGTCCCATAACCGGCCCGAGGCATAATATGGATGTCCTTGTTGCTCGTACTGCTCGATAATTGGTTTTTTCAGCGCAGCTTCCGCGTCCGCCGATAAAGTTTCGCCTTTACGCGCCAAACCATCTTTAGTGACCTGTGCCATTACGCCAGCGGCTTGCTCGCCACCCATCACCGAGATGCGGGCGTTTGGCCACATCCACATCATCGTTGGATCATAAGCGCGACCACACATACCGTAGTTACCAGCACCATAAGAACCACCAATCAGCACAGTGAATTTTGGCACCTTGGCGCAAGACACCGCAGTCACCATTTTTGCACCGTGTTTGGCGATGCCTTCGGCTTCATATTTTTGGCCAACCATAAAACCGGTGATATTTTGCAGGAACAACAATGGAATTTTGCGCTGGCAACAAAGCTCAATAAAATGGGCGCCTTTTTGTGCAGATTCTGAGAATAAAATTCCGTTATTGGCAACGATGCCGACCGGATTGCCGAATATGCGCGCAAAACCGCAAACTAAAGTCGCACCATACAGCTGTTTAAATTCATCAAAATCTGAGCCATCGACAATCCGTGCTATCACTTCACGCACATCAAATGGCTTTTTCAGATCAGTGCCAACAATGCCGTACAGCTCTTTTGCATCAAATAACGGCTCTTGCGAAGGTTTAACATCACGCAGCACAGGCGCCACGCGATTCAAGCGGGAAATACTGTTGCGCGCCAGTTGCAGCGCATGTTCATCGTTTTGGGCGTAGTGATCGGCCACCCCGGAAATACGGCAATGCACATCAGCACCACCTAAATCTTCGGCTGACACTTCTTCACCGGTGGCAGCTTTCACCAGCGGTGGACCCGCCAGGAAAATAGTGCCTTGCTCTTTGACGATAATCGACTCATCCGCCATCGCCGGCACATAAGCACCACCGGCGGTACAAAGGCCCATCACCACCGCAATTTGCGGAATACCTTTGGCCGACATATTGGCCTGATTAAAGAAAATCCGCCCAAAATGCAGTTTGTCCGGGAATACATCATCCTGGCGCGGTAAATTCGCACCGCCAGAATCGACCAGATAAATACAAGGCAGCTGGCAACGCTCGGCAATTTCCTGCGCCCGTAAATGCTTTTTCACCGTCAGCGGATAATAAGTGCCACCTTTGACGGTCGCATCATTACCAACAATCATGCACTCAACACCACTGACCCGACCAATCCCGGCCACGACGCCAGCCGCTGGCACATAATCGTCATAACATTGCCAGGCAGCAAATTGCGCAATCTCTAAAAAAGGTGAGCCAGGATCAAGTAACTTCTGAATACGATCGCGCACAAAAAGTTTGCCACGCGACGTATGCCGGGCAATCAGCGCTTCACCGCCACCGAGTTTAATCTGCTGCACCTTGGCATTCAGATCATCCACCACCGCCTGCATCGCTGCTGCGTTTTGCAAAAATTCAGCACTTCTGGGATTTATTTTGCTGCTTAATTTGGTCACTGAAGTCACCTATAGAAATAATTGGAAGTCGCGCTTTTCTGTAACTGCGCTTTTGCTCTTACCGCGACGAAAGCAGGGGCGCAGCCCCAGAGTCGAATTTAGCTTGGTTCGTTCAATTGCTGGTGGCGTGCAGGGGGGGGGTGTCACTTATAGAAAAGCCGACCGTTGAGCAGCATGGATGCTGCGAACCGAGCCCAACCAGGGATGGCTTGTAGGGCGTGTCGGCGTTCTGTAAGTGGCAACCCGCCTAAGACAAAGTCGCCAGCAAAGGTAAAATTAATTCGACTCGTTAAACAGTTCCCGGCCGATTAACATGCGGCGGATCTCGGAAGTGCCGGCACCAATTTCATACAACTTGGCATCGCGTAATAACCGTCCGGTTGGGTATTCATTGATATAACCATTGCCACCCAGCAGCTGAATCGCATCCAGCGCCATTTTGGTCGCCAGTTCCGCCGTGTACAAAATCACCGCCGCCGCATCTTTGCGCGTAGTCTCTTTGCGATCACAAGCCTTAGCCACGGTATAGGTATAAGCCTTGGCTGCATTCATTTGGGTGTACATATCGGCCAGTTTGCCCTGGACCAATTGGAACTCACCAATCGCCTGACCAAACTGTTTACGGTCGTGCACGTAAGGCACAACAATATCCATACAAGCCTGCATAATGCCGAGTGGGCCACCGGCCAACACCAGACGCTCGTAATCCAGACCCGACATCAACACCCGCGCGCCAGAGCCAACAGTGCCGAGCACGTTTTCTTCCGGGACTTCACAATCTTCAAACACCAGCTCACAAGTGTTGGAACCGCGCATACCCAGTTTGTCGAGTTTTTGCGCCTGCGAAAAACCTTTAGAACCACGTTCGACGATAAAAGCAGTGATACCTTTGGAACCGGCGTTGATATCGGTTTTGGCATAAATCACATAAGTGTGCGCATCCGGACCATTGGTGATCCACATTTTATTGCCATTCAGAATGTAACGGTCGCCTTGTTTATCGGCGCGCAGTTTCATCGATACCACGTCAGAGCCAGCGTTCGGTTCTGACATCGCCAGCGCACCGATATGTTCACCAGAGCACAGTTTTGGCAGGTACTTCATTTTTTGCGCTTCGTTGCCGTTGCGGAAAATCTGATTCACACAAAGGTTAGAATGAGCGCCATAAGACAGGGCAACTGAAGCAGAAGCGCGGCTGATTTCTTCCATCGCCACGACATGCTCTAAATAACCTAAACCAGAGCCACCATATTTCTCGTCAACGGTGACACCCAGCAGGCCTAAGTCGCCGAATTTGCGCCATAAATCGTTTGGAAATTCATTGTCATGGTCAATTTGCGCGGCGCGTGGGGCAATTTCTTCACGGGCGAAACTGTTGACTTGTTCGCGGATCATGTCGACGGTTTCGCCGAGATCAAAGTTAAGCGATTTATAGCTGCTAATCATGAAAGTTCCCCGTTTGCGGATAAGGTAATTGATTTAGATTCTGATGTTTTGGCTTCGACTAAGGTCTCGCGACAACGTTTTTCAACGGTGACCAATTCCATCAGCACGACTTTGATATCGTCCATTTGCTGATGCAGTTCGAGTTTTTTCTGTTCGATCAGTTTCAGCATAATGGTGAGTTGGGTGACGCTCGACTTATCGGCGTCATAGAGTTCAAACAGCTGACCGGTTTCTGAAAGGCTAAACCCTAAGCGTTTACCGCGTAAAATCAGTTTCAGCCTGACCCGGTCTCTTTTGCTGTAAATACGGGTTTGACCCTGGCGTAATGGCGTCAGCAACCCCTGATCTTCGTAAAAACGAATGCTACGGGTAGTGATATCGAACTCTTTGGCAAGTTCGCTGATGCTGTAAGTTCTATCGTCTTTTTCTGTCACTTTATCTATCACGATGCGGCCACTTTTATGTCTGTCAGGCGAAGGTCAAAATCGATTGCAACTATAAGTGAAGTTTACGTAAAGGTAAAGCTGTGGGCGGGTGAGTGAGTTCTGGTGCAGTACATAAATGCTGGATTTTTCGCGGGTTGACGATCCTGTGATGTCGCTAAGTGATTGTTTCAATTTAAACATTTAAAGCCAAGATAATGTAGTTAATTCAATTAGCTACTACTTAACTTGGTGCAGGCCAAGCTCGGCTGCCTGTCTGAATTTGCTGGTGATTTTGCCACCTTGTAAAGATTAGATGCCAGAGTCTGTGTGCGCGCGCAGACAGCCTGTCCGCTGTAGTTTGCAGCTAACACCAACCTGCTGGTCGGTTGACGTTGGCGTAAACGTAAATTTGGTGTAGGCTCTTGCCCAATCTGATCAAAAGCGATCGTTTTTTCTTATTACAGCAGCTAAAACTCCGGAGTATCACATGGCTGAACAAACTCAAATCGTAATCGTCGCCGCCAAACGTACCGCTATGGGTGGTTTTATCGGCGGACTAGCCGACGTGAGTGCTACCGATTTAGGCGCAACGGCGATCAGCGCTGCTTTAGCGCAGTCTGGTTTAGCCGCAGATAAAGTCAGCGAAGTGATTATGGGTTGTGTGTTACCCGCAGGTTTAGGTCAGGCGCCAGCCCGTCAGGCAGTATTAAAAGCCGGACTGCCATTATCAGCCGGTGCCACCACCATCAATAAGGTTTGTGGTTCAGGCTTAAAAGCAGTGATGCTGGCTTCTGATTTATTAAAAGCGGGTAGTGCCGATGTGGTCGTTGCTGGCGGTATGGAGTCAATGTCCAACGCACCTTATTTACTACCAAAAGCCCGCTCCGGCATGCGGATGGGCCACGGTGAAGTGAAAGATCACATGATGTTAGACGGTCTGGAAAATGCCTACGATGGCAAAGCCATGGGTTGTTTCGCTCAGGTGACCGCCAACGAGCAAGATTTCAGTCGCGAAGCGATGGACCGTTTTGCGGTGCAGTCGTTAACCCGCGCTCAAGCAGCCATTAACAGCGGTGCTTTTGTCGCTGAAATTGCCCCGGTCACTATTCAAAGCCGTAAAGGCGATGTGGTATTTGCCACTGATGAGCAGCCTGGCAATGCGAAAGTCGATAAAATTCCAACGCTGCGTCCAGCCTTTGCTAAAGACGGCACTATTACCGCCGCTAACTCCAGTTCAATTTCCGATGGCGCAGCTGCGCTGGTGCTGATGCGCGAAGCTGATGCCGTTGCCCAAGGTGCCACACCTTTAGCCCGCGTGGTTGGTCACGCCACCCATTCAATGGAGCCAGCGCTTTTTACTGTGGCTCCGGTTGGTGCTATGACCAAGTTATTGGCTAAATTAGGCTGGGATAAAAACGATGTTGATCTGTGGGAAATCAACGAAGCTTTTGCCATGGTCACCATGCTGGCAGTAAAGGAAATGGGCCTGGACGAAGCTAAAGTCAACGTCAACGGCGGCGCTTGTGCGTTGGGTCACCCAATCGGCGCTTCAGGTGCCCGTCTTCTGGTGACATTAATTCATGCATTAAAGGCCCGTGGTCTGAAACGCGGTATCGCCTCTTTATGTATCGGTGGTGGTGAAGCAGTCGCATTAGCGGTGGAAGTGGTTTAACGGTCAGTTAAAGTTTTTTAAGTCATAACAAATACGTAGCAGGACTGAAGTGACTGTTGATAAGCAGACCGTTGCGCGCCAGGGATGGCGCGCATCGAGCCCCTCAGGGATGAGTTTATGGGCGTGTCTGCGTTCGACAGTTGCTTCGGTCCAAAAGCCGACTGTGGCGTTGCTGCGGAATTAATATCAAGAACTTTCATCAACAGGTTTCAAAAATAATCAGTACTAAAGCTCAGAAGGCGAAGGTACCAAACGGGGAATAAGATATGACTACTCAGGTTCAGCTGTTTATCAACGGCGAATTTGTCCACTCAAAAAGTGAAAAATTCATCCCAGTGACTAACCCTGCCACGCAGGAAGTGATCGCTCAGGTGCCATGCACCACCATCGACGAAATGGAACATGCGATTAGTTCCGCCAAAGAAGCCTTTTTAAGCTGGAAAGAAACGCCGGTTTCAGAACGCGCGCGTTTAATGATGCGCTTTGCCACACTTTTGAAAGAACATCAGGCCGATATCGCCGACATTATTTGTCGTGAACTTGGCAAAACGGTGGAAGATGCTAAAGGCGACGTTTGGCGTGGCATTGAAGTGGTAGAACAGGCGGCTAATATTCCTTCGTTAATGATGGGCGAGACGGTCGAAAACGTCGCGCGCAGCATCGATACTTACAGCTACATTCAGCCACTGGGCGTTTGTGCTGGTATCACGCCGTTTAACTTCCCGGCGATGATCCCACTGTGGATGTTCCCGATGGCGATCGCTTGCGGTAACACCTTCGTATTAAAACCGTCGGAACAAGATCCGATGACTGTCAACCGTATTGCCGAGCTGTTTGCAGAGGCTGGTGCGCCAAAAGGCGTATTACAGGTGGTACACGGCAATAAAGAACAAGTTGATGTATTGCTGCACCACAAAGAAATTAAGGCCATTTCTTTTGTTGGCTCGGTCAATGTGGGTCAATACATTTACAAAACCGGTACTGACAATTTAAAACGCGTACAGGCTTTTGCAGGCGCGAAAAACCATATGGTCATTATGCCGGACGCCAATAAAAATCAGGTGGTGAATGCCCTGGTTGGTGCATCAGTTGGTGCTGCAGGTCAGCGCTGCATGGCAATTTCAGTGGCGGTGTTTGTGGGCGCTGCTGCTGAGTGGATCCCGGATGTGGCTGCCGCCATTGGTAAAGTTCGTCCTGGTGTATATACCGATCCAAACGCCGCCTATGGCCCGCAAATCAGCCCACAAGCCCGTGCCCGGGTATTGTCGTTGATTGATCAGGGTAAAAAAGAAGGCGCCACTTGTCTGCTGGATGGTTCTGGTATTGTGGTTGAAGGTTATCCAAATGGTAACTGGGTGGGTCCAACGGTATTTTCGAACGTCACCACCGACATGGCGATTTATAAAGAAGAAATCTTTGGCCCGGTGCTGAACACCATGACGGTGAATTCATTGGATGAAGCCATTGCGCTGGTAAACTCAAGCCCGTTTGGTAACGGCACCGCCATTTTTACCGCCAGCGGTCACGCCGCCCGTAAATACCAGCATGAAGTGGAAGTCGGTCAGGTCGGTATCAATATTCCAATTCCGGTGCCACTGCCATTTTTCTCGTTCACTGGCTGGAAAGGTTCGTTCTACGGCGATCAGCATGCCTATGGTAAACAAGCGGTGCGTTTCTACACTGAAACCAAAACCATTACCGCGCGCTGGTTTGAAGATGATATGGCGGCCACCGGGCCGAATATGTCGATTAACTTGCGTTAATTCATAAGTTAATTGTACGAGCGATCTGCTGAACTGGCAGTAATCTGGATTGAACTAAGCGAGCAATCGAAAGTGAGGCGCGGAGCGCCGAACGGGCGAGCGTGTTTAATCCAGGTTGCGGCCAGTGTGTCGGGCCCAAGAACACCCAGAATAAAAAGGTAACCCAATGAATTTCAATTTAACCGAAGATCAAAAAGCTTTTGCCGATACCGCCCGTCAGTTCGCTGAAACTGAATTAGCACCTTTTGCCGCCGAGTGGGATCGCACCCACCATTTCCCGAAAGACGTGCTGCAAAAAGCCGGTGAACTGGGTTTTTGCTCGTTGTACACGCCAGAAAACGCCGGTGGTTTAGGTCTGTCGCGATTGGATTCTTCGATTATTTTCGAACAACTGGCGATGGGTTGTACCGCCACCACTGCCATGTTGACCATTCATAATATGGCAACCTGGATGATTGCCACCTGGGGCACTGCCGTTGCTAAAGATGAATGGTGCCCAACCTTAGTCACCGGTGAAAAACTGGCGTCTTATTGCTTAACGGAGCCAGGCTCTGGTTCGGATGCGGCGTCTTTACGCACCAGCGCGAAAAAAGATGGCGACAGTTATGTCATCAACGGCTCGAAAATGTTTATCTCCGGTGCCGGCGCTACTGAAGTGCTCGTGGTGATGGCGCGGACCGGTGAAGCAGGTCCAAAAGGTATTTCGGCTTTTATTGTGCCAGCCGATGCCGCTGGGGTAATTTACGGCAAAGCCGAAGAAAAAATGGGCTGGAACGCACAGCCGACTCGCTTAGTGACTTTTGATAACGTCCGTATTCCGGCGCATTATCTGTTGGGTAACGAAGGTGAAGGTTTTACTTTTGCCATGAAAGGTTTAGACGGCGGTCGCATTAATATCGCCACTTGTTCGATTGGCACGGCGCAGCAAGCGCTCAATACCGCCCGTAACTATATGCTGGAGCGTGAGCAATTTGGTAAACCGTTGGCGGCGTTTCAGGCATTGCAATTTAAACTTGCTGATATGGCGACCGAGCTTGTTGCGGCTAGACAGTTGGTACGCTTAGCCGCTTTTAAACTAGACAGTGATGACGCAGAGAAAACCGCTTATTGCGCCATGGCGAAACGTTTTGCTACCGATATCGGGTTTCAGGTCTGCGATCAGGCGCTACAAATTCATGGCGGTTATGGTTACATTAAAGAATATCCACTGGAGCGGCATTTCCGTGATGTGCGGGTGCACCAGATTTTGGAAGGCACCAACGAAATTATGCGCTTGATTATCGGCCGTCGGTTGTTGGATAGTGCCGCCAGCGACATATTATAAGGCCAGTTTATAAGGCCGTTTTAGAAGGCCAAAGTTGCTGCCGGTTTTGTTCCAGCATTTTTCCAAGCGGCCGGTGGCAACCTGTTTGATTTAAAAAAGAAGGATTTGTAGATGTCTCAGCTTAAACTTGAAAAGCGTGGTCACACTGCGCTTGTCACCATCAGCAATCCACCGGCCAATACCTGGACCCGTGAAACGCTGACCCAACTGCGGGATGCGGTGAAATCGCTGGAGCAGGATAAAAACATTTATGCGTTGGTGATCACCGGTGAAGGCCAAAAATTTTTCTCAGCTGGTGCCGATTTAAACCTGTTTGCCAGTGGCGATAAAACAGTGGCTTCGGATATGTCGCGCATTTTTGGCGAAGCATTTGAAACCTTGTCAGCCTTTCGTGGCGTGTCGATTGCCGCGATTAATGGTTATGCCATGGGTGGTGGTTTGGAAGTGGCATTGGCCTGCGATATCCGAATCGCTGAAGAGCAGGCGCAGCTGGCGTTACCTGAAGCCAAAGTTGGTTTGTTGCCTTGTGCTGGTGGCACCCAGAATCTGGCGTGGCTGGTCGGTGAAGGCTGGGCGAAACGGATGATTTTATGTGGCGAGCGCATTGGCGCGGCCAAAGCATTGCAAATTGGTTTGGTCGAAGATGTCGTCGCTAGCGGTTTGGCACTGGAAACGGCGTTATTGCTGGCGGATAAAGTTGCTGAGCAAAGCCCGCCAGCGGTCAGCGCTTGTAAAAAGTTAATCCAACAAGGCCGCAGCGGCACCATTTCCAGCGCCTTACCGCTGGAACGTGAGTTATTTGTTGGATTATTTGATACTCAGGATCAGGTGGAAGGTGTGTCGGCTTTCCTGCAAAAACGCAAAGCAAACTGGGTGAATGGCTGATGACAGAACAGGTACAAGAGTTAGTTTCCGATGTGGTGCTCTTTGCGACCATCGCTGCCGACAACGGCAAACTGATTGGCGTCGCGACACTGAACAGTGAAAAATCACTGAATGCGCTCAGTCTACCGATGGTGGAATTATTGCTTCCAAAGCTGCAGCTGTGGAAAGACGATCCACAGATAGCAATGGTGCTACTGCAAGGTGCTGGTGATAAAGCCTTTTGTGCAGGTGGTGATATCCGTGATTTGTACCACACCATGCGTGAAAATCCGGCGACTTATCAGCATTATGTGGAAGATTTTTTCACCAAAGAATACAGCCTCGATTATCTGATCCACACCTTTGATAAACCGGTATTGGTCTGGGGCAACGGTATTGTAATGGGCGGTGGACTTGGTTTAATGGCCGGTGCTTCGCATCGGGTAGTGACAGGCACTTCGCGCATTGCGATGCCAGAAATGGCGATTGGTTTATACCCTGATGTCGGTGGCAGCTGGTTCTTAAATCGGATGCCAGCTGGTTGTGGTTTGTTTTTAGGCCTCACTGGTGCCTCGATTAACGCTGCCGATGCCAAGCTGATTGATTTAGCCGATCACTTTATTCCGCATGACAAAAAGTCCCTGGTGCTGGAAAAACTCAAAGCCATCCGCTGGGGCAATACCATTACGCTGAATCATCAAAAATTGTCGGATGAATTGCTGACGTTGGAAGAGCTTTCTCGCAATCAGCAGCCAGCCAGTCAAATTCGTTTACATCAAACTGCAATCGCCAAACTTGCCGAAAATCCGGATTTAGCCTCGGCGATGCAGGCAATTCTCGAGATGCCAAATGAAGACAGCTGGCTGACGAAAGCCAAAGCCTCGTTGCAATATGGCAGCCCGATCACCGCGCATATTGTCTACCGGTTATTACAGCTGGGGCAGTCAAAAATACTGGCCGACAGTTTCCGGTTGGAATTGGGCCTAAGTGTACAGTGCGGCAAATTGGGTGAATTTACCGAAGGCGTGCGGGCATTATTGATTGATAAAGACCAAAAACCACAGTGGTTATACCCGGATGTGGCGGCGGTCCCAGCAAGCGTGATCGATGAATTATTCCGTTCGCCTTGGTCTGTCGATCAGCACCCACTCAAAGAATTAGGCCGGGTACATTAAGTATCAGCCACCGGCTTGGCTGTATAGCCAAACCGCTGAACCCTCTATTGGAGAAAAAATATGGCCACAGTTGCCTTTATTGGTTTAGGAAATATGGGTGGCCCGATGGCCATCAATCTGGTGAAAGCCGGTCATCAGGTGCAAGCTTTTGATTTATCGGCTGCCGCCTTAGCGCAAGTGGAAGCTGAAGGTGCGGTGGTGGCAACGTCGGCCCGCGCCGCGGTGCAAGGTGCTGAATTTGTCATTTCAATGCTGCCAGCAGGCAAGCATGTGGCAGCCTTATATTTAGGTGAACAAGGTGTGGCCGATGATATTGCGCCATCGGCATTAGTGCTGGATTGCTCAACGATTGATGCGGCTACGGCGCGTCAGGTCGGTGCTGGTCTGGCGGCTCAGGGCATTGCCTTTATTGATGCGCCGGTGTCTGGCGGTGTTGGTGGTGCCAAAGCCGGTACTTTGACCTTTATCGTCGGTGGTTCAGCCGCCAACTTTGAACGCGCCAAAACTGTGCTCGAAGCCATGGGCAAAAACCTGTTTCACGCTGGTGATGTTGGCGCCGGGCAGGTAGCAAAAATCTGTAATAACATGCTGTTATCGATTTTAATGGCCGGTACCAGCGAAGCGCTGCAACTGGGCATTGATAACGGTTTGGATCCAAAAGTGCTGTCGGACATTATGCTAAAAAGCTCTGGCCGTAACTGGACTTTGGAATTGTATAACCCATGCCCGGATGTGCTGCCAAATGTGCCATCGAGCAACGATTATCAGGGCGGTTTTATGGTTGATCTGATGGCCAAAGATTTAGGGCTGGCGGCCGAGTGCGCGCAGCTGAGTCAGTCTGCCACCCCAATGGGTTCGCAGGCCCGCAATTTATATGTGACACATCAGCGCCAGGGCCATGGCAAACTGGATTTCTCCAGTATTTTCCGGTTTTTTGCGAAAAAATAACCTCGTTCAAGAGTGAGTATTCAATGAATTTACAAGCCAAAAATATCGTCATCACCGGTGGCGCCCAGGGTTTAGGTCTGGAAATGGCACGGATGTGCGCCGCAGCGGGTGCGCATTTGGCGCTGATTGATATGAATGAAGCGCAGCTGGCTGCGGCGAAAACTGAACTCGCAGCAACAGGCGTCACAGTCCGCACTTATATCGCCAATGTCGCCAGCGAAGCTGAAGTTGAAGCCACCTTCACTGCCATTGATAGCGATTTTGACGGCATCGATGGCCTGATCAACAACGCCGGCATTTTGCGTGATGGTTTATTGCTGAAATTTAAAGACGGTGAGCTGCAAAGTAAAATGTCGCTGCAGCAATTCCAGTCAGTGATTGATGTCAATTTAACCGGCGTGTTTTTATGTGGACGTGAAGCTGCCGCTTCGATGGTCAAACGTGGCCGCAAAGGCGTGATTATCAATATGTCGAGCGTGGCACGCGGCGGCAATATGGGTCAAACCAACTACGCCGCCTCCAAAGCCGGTGTGGTCGCGATGACCGTGACCTGGGCGCGTGAGTTAGGCCGTTACGGCATTCGGGTGGGCGCTATTGCACCCGGTGTTATTCGCACCGCGATGACCGATGCGATGAAACCTGAAGCCCGTGACCGGTTAGAGAAAATGAAACCGGTTGGAAGATTGGGTGAAGCGAACGAAATCGCCCATACTGCAAAGTACATTTTCGAAAACGATTTTTTCACCGGCCGGGTGGTGGAAATTGATGGTGGTATTTCGATGTAAGGTTGCAGTGACCTGGCGTGTTACCTTTGAAGGTCGATCAGCTCGGGTCATGTCTAAAGTGCCAAAAGCCCGCAAGTAACGCGGGCTTTTTCATTTTCACACTGCAAATTTAAGTTTCAGCGCGGCTTTAAATTTCAGCGCGGCTCAATGCCAATTTAAAGCCAAGTGTGATAAACAGACCGCCAATCAGTCGGTTCAGCCACAGTTTTACCCGCGCACTTGCCTGAACTTTTTGACTGGCAACGGCCGAGCTCCAGGCCAGAAACAAACACCACAGCATGCCATTAAAATTAAAAATGGCGCCTAAAAACAAAAAAGCTTCGGCTTTGCTTGGTGCATCCGGCGCCACGAACTGCGGTAAAAAAGCCAGAAAAAATAACGCAACTTTTGGATTGAGCACGTTAGTCAACAAACCCTGCCTGAAGATTTTGCCAACAGACTCAGTCACTGGCACCTTGCTTCCAACACTATTATCGGAAGCAGAACGGGCACGCAGCATTTGAATGCCGATATACAGCAAATAGCCTGCACCCAGTAATTTGATCAGTAAAAATGCTTCGGCCGACGTCGCAAGAACAGCCGACAGCCCAATCGCCGCGGCCAGAATATGCACGCAGGTACCGGTACAAATGCCAAAGACAGCTGCAGCACCTGCTTTAAACCCCTGACTGGCACTTCGAGCCATAATCAGCAACGAATCAGGCCCTGGCGCAATGTTCAGCAATAAACCTGAAACGACAAATAACCATAAATCCTGGGTACCAAACATAAGACATCCTTTCTCAAAGTCTAAAAAAGAAAGGGGAGCATTGCTCCCCCGATACTCGCTTTAGGCTAAATCAATTAACCCGTAGTGCTGTTGCAGCACCTCAATAATTTCTGCCTTGGGGTTTGCCGACAGTGTAATTTTCCCACCAATCACTTTTTCGGCAATGCCTAAATAAGTGCGGGAAATATCCATCATCACATCAGTTGGCAGGGCATTGTCACGTGCTAACGCTGCGCGCTCTGGCATGCGGTCTTTATTCAGCAGAATATCCGGATCCGGGAAGTTGCTGAGTAACCACTGGCGGAAACCTTCTTTCGATTGTTCGACAATGTTGCCATCACGCCAGGCGGCGCCGTCCCAAATCCGTGAGCTATCCGGGGTGCCGACTTCGTCCATATAAATCAGTTTGTCGACGCCATCCAAGCCTTTGACATACCCAAATTCAAATTTGGTATCAACGAACATCTGATCCAGCGCGGCGAGGGCATCGCTAATCACGCCGAAGCCTTGTTTCAGCAGCTTTTCATAGAGGTCGATATCTGAAACCTGTTCAAAGCCAAAGGCTTTGCTGTGGCGTTCGATATCGCTACGGGAAATGTTCACATCGTCCGCTTCAGGTACACCAGCGAGGCCGGTCAGGATGCCTTTGGTCGAAGGGGTGATCAGAATTTCCGGCAATTTTTGATCTTTTTGCAGACCTTCCGGCAGTGTGATACCGCAGAATTCACGTTCGCCTTTGCTGTAAGCGCGCCACATTGAGCCAGTGATGTACTGGCGGGCAATAGCTTCAATTTTTACCGGACGGGCTTTTTGTACAATCCACACCAGCGGGTGCGGGATATCCAGAATATGACTGTCGGCTAAACCATGTTGTTTAAACAAAGCAAACCAGTGATTAGAAATGGCGTTGAGTGCAGCGCCTTTGCCTGGTACGCCATTAAGGCCGTTTTCGCCATGCCAGATGCAATCAAAGGCAGAAATACGGTCGCTGATCACCATAATAGCCAACGGTGTGTCGGTGGCAACCGGGTAATTTTTTTCGCGGATTAAACGGGCGCTGTCAGCGTCAGTCAGCCAATACACGCTGCGGACTTTGCCGGAATGAACAGGTAAATGGGTACGGATCGGCAGATCATCATTAACCGCCAGAACTTGAGTAGCAAGAGTCATTATCAGGTCTTCTGTCGCTGAAAAAGGCGGGGCTCAGTCTACCAGAAAGCTTTGCACAACAAAATCTGAGTGCAACAAAATCTAGGCGCAACAAAATCTGGCGGTTAAGATAAAGTGGCTCTGCTATGATGCCGCTTTCCTTATTTCATCGTTTTGTTTGCCTGTTGCCAGGCCGTTCAGGAAATTGTTTGTGATGCATCTTACTGCCGCCCCTTGTTGTCCGTTATGCCACAACGCGGATTGTGTTATTTATAGTGCCGATAAACGTCGCCAATATTGGCGTTGCCCAGAGTGCCAGTTGGTGTTTGCTGATCCGTCTGCTTTGTTGGACGGCGCTGCGGAAATCAGTATTTATCAGCAACATCAGAACGATCCAACAGATCTGCGTTACCGGGCATTTTTAAATAAATTGGCCGCACCGCTGCAACAACGTTTAGCTAAAACCGGCTTGCAGGGGCTGGATTTTGGCTGTGGTCCGGGGCCAACCTTATCCTTGATGCTGGCCGAAGCCGGGCAGCAGATGGCGATTTACGATCCGTATTTTGTAAATGACCCGCAAGTGCTGACGCAACACTATGATTTTATTTGCGCCACTGAAGTGATTGAGCATTTTTATATACCGTCGCGCGAATGGCAGTTATGGCTGCAATTGTTAAAGCCGGGCGGTTGGCTGGGTCTGATGACCAAACTCACCGACCAGGTGACCGATTTTGCCAACTGGCATTACAAAAATGATCCGACCCATGTCAGTTTTTTTAGCAGCGAGACCTTTGCCTATCTGGCACAACGGGATGGGTTCTCGCTGGAAATCATTGGACCTGATGTGATTTTGCTGCAGAAAGCCCCCGGAAATAGCGTCGGGAGCATAGCCGGGGAGTTGTAATCGTTAGCATATTGATCCTTATCAAACGACGACAAGCAGTTGTCTTTTCAGGCATTGTCAGGCCATACTCAGGGCTCAAAAAACTGCCAAAAGGGATCAACAATGCCGGTAGTACTAAAAAAAATTCTGGCGTTAGTCATTGGACTGGTCATTTGTGTGTCGACGGTGGCGCTGCTGGAGCAGCTGAATCATAGTTTGTTCATTCCAACCAGCGCCAGCACTGCCGATTCCCACGACCCTTCGGTAGCCACTGCCTTTATGAAAAACCTGCCGGTTGCCGCTTATCTGATGGTGTTGTTCGCCTGGCTGGCAGGGACCGCTCTGGGGATTGCCGCTGCCAGTGTATTGATCAAAAGAGTCAGCCGCTTGTTTGTGCCGGTGATCACCGGTGTAATGTTGTTATCGACCATCGCCAATTTCTATTTATTACCGCATCCAACCTGGTTGATGATTGCCGCGGTCGTGCTGATCCCTGTCACAGGTTTTGGCACCGGCTGGCTGCTTCATCGCCGATTTAAGGTCCCGGTAACACCTGATACCTAACCAGAAGTCCTGTCATGCAGTTGCCATGACAGAACCCAATACTTAATGTTCAATACCGTAGCAACAAGCTGTGGTGTTGCCACTGATTAACCTGCAAGGAGTTGTTATGTCTGATTTACATATTCTGGCCATTTGCGGCAGTTTGCGTGCGCAATCCCGTAATCTGACGTTACTAAAATACGCGCAAGCAAATGCGCCGCAAGGTATCCAGATTGAGATTGCCGATTTATCCGAAGTGCCATTTTACAACGCCGATATCGCGGAAAAGCCGGTAGCCGTGCAGCAACTGTTGGCGCAATGTTCGAAAGCTGATGCGCTGTTATTTGGCTGCCCCGAATACAATTATTCGCTAGCGCCAGCGCTTAAAAATGCGCTCGACTGGGCATCACGCGAACCTGACAACAAATTACTGGCAGGAAAAGCTGCGGCCATTATGGGTGCCGGTGGCGGGATGGGGACTTCTCGCGCGCAATATCATCTGCGTCAGGTTGGGGTGTTTTTAGATCTGCATTTCGTCAATAAACCAGAAGTGTTTGCCAATGCCTTTAGTCCAAGTTTTGACGCCAACGGCAATTTGGTTGATGAGAAGTTACAGGCATTAATCGTGCAGCAGTTGCTGGCGTTACAACAGTTATCAGACAAAGTCCGCGGCTAAACAGGAGTTCCGGTGAAAGCTTTTTCTTTAAAAACACTGCCAGCTTTGATGTTGGCAGCAGGGCTGACGGTTGGTTTGCCGGCGCCACTGCTGGCTGCAACTGCAGTAAATCCCTATAAAGTGCTTACTGAAACAGAGCTGGAAGCGCAGCAGGTGCAAATTGATTTGTTTTGGCAAAAACAAATCAATCAAGGCAGCTTTGCAGGTATTGGCGAAGTGCCGTTGCATTATGCCTATGTCGTTCCTGCCAACGCCAAAGCAACGATTGTGATCCTGAATGGTCGGACCGAATCGGTGTTGAAGTATCAGGAAATGTATTTTGAACTGGCACGCCAGGGTTATGCGGTGTTTAGTTACGACCACCGTGGCCAGGGTTTATCGGGTCGGTTGAATGCAGATCCCCATCTTGGTCACGTGGAAGATTTTCAGCATTATGTGCAGGATGTGGCGCTGTTTATGGCGAAGTTCTCCGGACAGATGCCAGGGCCAAAGCTTTTAATGGCGCACTCGATGGGTGGTGCTATTGGCAGTGCTTATCTGGCCAAGGCGCCGACTGAGTTTGTTGCTGCTGCAATGTCTGCACCGATGCATGCCCCGAATGCCGAGGTGATTTTTGGCGCTCAAGACGGTTGTTATCTAGCAGCAGCTGTGCGCTGGAGCTGTAGTGATTGTTATGCAGGTTTTGTATCACAACCTTATAACCCGGGGCCTTTTGTCGGCAATATCTACACTCAGTCCGAAATTCGTTATCGTCGTTTTCGTGAGCAATATCAGCAACAACCGAAAATTCAGTTAGGTGGACCAAGTTGGCAGTGGTTATCACAAGCCTGTGCTATTGCCGATGAAATGCCACAAATCGCTGCGAACATTCAAACACCGGTGCTGATTTTACAGGCCGGCGATGATTCGGCTGTCGCACCAGCGCCGCAGGATGAATTTTGTCAGGCGATTGGCAGTAATTGCGCCGGTGGTAAGGTGTTGCACTTCGCGGGCGCCCGCCATGAATTTTTTATTGAAGCGGATCAATACCGGTTGCCGGCCATGACGGCAGTATTGGAATTCTATCAGCAGCAATTGTCATTGCCTCAAGCCAGTAAGTAAATCCCTTGCGATAGCTTTGGGTGAGCATGGTTGTTTGATGTCATAGCCCCATAAAAAAAGCCAGATAAATTATCTGGCTTTTTTAATGGCTGTAGTTGTAACTGCAGCCTATTTAACGACTGACCTTACTCGTCAACAGACTTTGGTTTGGTCATTGGAGCAGTGCTGATCTGACGGTTGGCATTGGTAGAGCGTGAGCTTGACACAACTACCGGGCGGTCTGCAGCAGCCATCGCGACCGGCACTACAACGGCTTCGTCAGAGCTTGCTGCCGCCACTGGCTTGGTCATATCTGACGTCACCATATTGCCGTAGCGGTTGCCACGGGCAGCTGGTTTTGCTTTGGCCGGGGCTACAGGTGCTTGGGCAACAACAGCTTCAACAACTGGAGCAGGAACCGCAGCTTCAACAACTGCTTCAACAGCGACTGGCGCAGGAATTACAGCTTCAGCAACATCAGTCGCTACAGGAGTGGTAGCTTCTGCAGTTACTTCAACAGGAGCTGCAACAACAGTCGGCGTTTCAGCAATAACAGCGGAGTGCTCGGTCTCAACGTCCACACTTGTTGCTTCAGGGCTTTGCGCTTTGGTTGTTGTCGCTTTTGCCCGGCTGCGGCTGCGTGGTTTAGCACTGGCTTCCGTGGTTTCTGCCGCAATGGCTACCACTGGCGCCGCTTCAACAGCAACTGGCTCCGCTTCTACCACAACTGGCACTGTATCAGTTGGTACGGCGACCACTTCTACAATCGCTGCAACACTTGTTTCAACACTAGTTTCACTGACGGCAGCAGCAATCGGTAAATCCAGCTGTTGTTCGGTGACTTCAGTGTTTTCTTCCTGTGGGTAACGTGCTTCTACCGCATCGTCAGCGTCACCGGCAGTTTGTTCTTTTTTGCGCTTTTGACCCGCGGCACGTAAGTGACGTGGTGAGCGACGTGAACGACTGCGGTTTTCGCCTTCTTCTTTATCGGCGTCAGCAGCTTTGTCGGCATCAGCTGCTTTACCGGCATCGGCAATAGGTTGCAGATCTTGCTGTTCAGTGGCTGTCGCTTCAACAGCTGACACCACAGGCGCAACGGTATTCACGTTGCCATCGATATCTGTTGCAACCGCAATGGCTGCAACTTCAGCGATGTCAGCATTCACGTCCGTCGCGACCGCTTTTTCCAACCGCACTGATTTACGCATATTACGACGTTGACGACGTTCAACCACTTTGCTGGAGCTGACTAACTCTTCTTCCGCTTCAACCTGCACCTTGGCTGGTTTTTCTGCTTGTGGTTTTTTCTCGTTCCGATCTAACCGTTCAGTGCGCTCCGGGCGTTCAGTACGTTCCTGACGTTCCGCTTTTTCCGGACGTTCAGTACGGGCTGGGCGCTCAGTACGTTCGTTGCGGTCATTACGCTCAGGACGTTCAGCACGGGCTGGACGGTCACTATTGCGTGCCGGTTTGGTTTCATCACGAACCTGCGCTTTGTCATCACCTTCGTGACGACGTGGCTGGTTGTTATTGCGACCATTGCGACGGTTTTTATTGTCACGGTTGTTGACGCGGCGCTGCGGTTGTTCTGCAACTTCTTCAACGACAACTGGCGCCGGGGCAAACAGTGATTTAAAGAAACTGCTGACTTTGGCAATAATGCTGGTTTCAACTTGTGCTGTGGCAACGGGTTTTGCGGCAACAGGCGCTGCTACCGGGGCAGTTTCCTGCATCGCAATCGCAGCAATCGCCGGTTTTTCTTTCACCGCATCAGACACCGGGTGGTACAGGGTGTTTTGCACCGCTGGCACTTTCACCATGTTGTAGCTCGATTCTTCGATTTCTTCATCGATACGAATACGGGTTACTTCATAATGTGGCGTTTCCATATGCTCATTTGGAATGATGTAAATCCGAATACCTAACCGGCTTTCGATACGGCGGATAGATTCGCGTTTTTCATTCATCAGATAAGTGGCAACCGACACCGGCACCTGAGCATGGATTTGACTGGTGTTGTCTTTAATCGCTTCTTCTTCGATCAGACGTAAAATCGACAATGCTGACGACTCGGTGCTACGAATAGTCCCGCGGCCATGACAACGTGGGCAGACGTGTGTTGCAGACTCGCCAAGTGACGGACGCAGGCGCTGACGCGACATTTCCAACAAACCAAAACGCGAAATACGACCAATTTGCACGCGGGCACGGTCTTGCTTGACCGCTTCTTTTAAGCGGTTTTCAACTTCACGCTGGTGACGCACTGGCGTCATATCGATGAAGTCGATCACAATTAAACCACCTAAGTCACGCAGACGGAGTTGACGGGCAATCTCATCAGCGGCTTCTAAGTTGGTGTTAAAGGCTGTTTCTTCGATATCACCGCCTTTGGTCGCTTTTGATGAGTTGATATCAATGGCGGTTAAAGCTTCGGTGGAGTCGATGACGATTGAACCACCTGAAGGTAAACGCACTTCACGGCGGAAGGCGGTTTCAATCTGGGTTTCAATCTGGAAATGCATAAACAGCGGTACTTCACCCTGATACATTTTCACCCGGTGGGCGAAATCAGGACGGAATTGCTGAATGTATAATTTGGCTTCTTCGAAAATGCGTGGATTATCAATGAGGATTTCACCAACATCACGACGCAGGTAATCACGGATCGCACGGAATACCACGTTGCTTTCCTGATGGATCAGGAACGGAGCAGGGCGGTTTTGTGCTTCAGTGGTAATGGCTGACCAGTGTTTCATCAGCGCTTTTAAGTCGTAATCCAGCTCTTCGTAAGACTTGCCAACACCGGCGGTGCGGACAATCAAACCCATGCCATCAGGCATTTCCAGCTGACCTAACGAGTCTTTCAGTTCCTGGCGCTCATCACCTTCAATGCGGCGTGAAATACCACCGGCACGAGGATTATTCGGCATCAGCACCAGATATGAGCCAGCTAAACTGATAAAAGTAGTCAGCGCAGCGCCTTTTTGGCCACGCTCTTCTTTATCAATCTGAATGATCACTTCCTGACCTTCACGCACGACTTCTTTGATATTCGGGCGGCCGTCAAAGGAATAACCTTGGGGGAAATATTCGCGGGAGATTTCTTTTAGCGGTAAAAAACCGTGGCGCTCTGCACCATAGTCAACAAATGCAGCTTCGAGGCTGGGTTCTACGCGGGTAATACGGCCTTTATAAATGTTGGCCTTTTTTTGTTCATGGCCTGGGCTTTCAATATCCAGGTCGTACAATTTCTGGCCATCGACCAGTGCTACGCGGATTTCTTCTTCCTGCGTGGCGTTTATGAGCATTCTTTTCATTGTGTCTGACTCGTCCATTCAGCCACAACGACAGCGCACATTTCGTTTGCGTGTCAGATGTTGTCAAACATATACAGGTGCAGTCTCCCGACTGGAATGCTTGAATAATCAATTATCTATAAATTGTTATTATCAATATTGTTTATCCGGCCGGATTGTAACCCCAGCCGTATTACAAATTTGCTCTGATCCACATCGCTTACGAGCGCTGCGTTATAGCTTTCTACTTTTAATTTTTTTGCTCATGGACCGGAAGCGGTGTTGTGCTGGTGTTGGTAACAAATTACGCAGCATTACCTCAAGCATCTGGCGTTATTCTCGTTCGGGGCAGATAAAGTCGTTGGTTTTCACCACGAATTAGGTATGATCTGTCTCCCGACCGGTGCCTCACAGCTTCTCTTACGTCTTGATGAGCGCCCTAATCGCCGTAGGTTTTAGTAACTACCGGCGCAATTAGCGGGCTGATTATCACACCAATCAGCGACCAATAGCAACTTAATTGTCGTGAATTCAATAAGCGGCAGAGCAGCAAATACGCATGACTGATGAAATTAAAACTCCCATCCAATATATTGATGTGGATGAAGAATATGCTGGCCAGCGGCTGGACAATTTTTTACTGGCGCGCTTAAAAGGCGTGCCAAAAAGCGTGATTTATCGGGTAGTCCGTAAAGGCGAAGTCAGAGTCAATAAAGGCCGGATCAAACCTGAATATAAATTGCAGGTCGGTGACCAGGTGCGGGTGCCACCATTAGTCGTGGCCGCCGAAAAAGATCAGGTCTCCACCAAGCTGTCTTTAGTGAAAAATCTGGAAAGCCATATCTTATTTGAAGATAACGATTTGATTGTTCTCAATAAACCAACTGGCATGGCCGTGCATGGCGGTAGTGGTTTGCAGTTTGGTGTGATTGAAGCTTTGCGCGCGCTCCGGCCAACGGCCAAGTTCCTGGAACTGGTGCACCGGCTGGACCGTGATACCTCGGGTTGTTTACTGATCGCAAAAAAACGCTCGGTGCTGACCCATATCCACGAGCAACTGCGCTTAAAAACTGTCGAGAAAAAATACTGGGCTTTAGTCGCTGGACAGTGGGATGCCCGCAATAAGAAGGTGACTGAACCGCTGAAGAAAAACACTCTGCAATCGGGTGAGCGGGTGGTGCGGGTCGATGAAAAAGAAGGTAAACCTTCAGAAACGCGATTTAAAATTCTGCAGCGTTATGTTGAAGGCACTTTAGTCGAAGCTTTTCCAGTGACTGGCCGCACCCACCAAATTCGCGTCCATACCGCTTGTGTTGGTCATCCAATTGCTTGTGATGATAAATATGGTGATAACGAATTCACTGCACAGATGAATAGTCTTGGCCTGAAACGTTTGTACCTGCATGCCAAAACGCTGGCTTTTACCCACCCGAATACCGGACTGGTGATGAAATGCGAAGCGCCGCTGGATACCGAGCTTGAAAAAATTCTGACCCGGTTGGTTAAAAAGTAATAGTTCTAATCATCCCGCAATCGATGGGGCAGCTTTGCACCATCGAGTGGTTGATAAAAGTAGTTGCTATAAACAGTGGTGAAAAATATGTCAGCAGTAAAACTGGTCATTTTTGACTGGGACGGTACCGTGATGGATTCGGTCGGTAAAATTGTCAATTGCGTGCAAGGAGCGGCGGCTCGGCTTCAGGTTTCCGTGCCGACCTATGATGAAGCGAAACAGATTATCGGATTAAGCCTGGATCCGGCTTTCGCCAGATTGTTTCCATTGGCTGACGCGAAAACTCGCCTGGCGTTGTGTGAAGCTTATAAAGAGATTTATTTGCACCACGACCAAACGGCAACACCTTTGTTTGCCGGTGCGCGCGAATTGTTTACCGATTTGCAGCAACAAGGTTATTTGTTAGCAGTGGCGACCGGCAAAATGCGTCGTGGCCTCAACCGGATTTTTGACGAAACACAGACTGGCCATTTTTTTCACACCAGTCGTTGTGCCGATGAAGCGCAATCGAAACCACATCCGCAAATGCTGGAACAAATTCTGACTGAACTGAAGTTAAAGCCAGAGCAAGCGCTGATGGTCGGCGATACGGTGCACGATCTGGCGATGGCGCATGCCATTCAGATGCCACGGATCGGAATTACCCATGGTGTACATAAAGCGGTTGATTTTGTGCCCTTCGCGCCAAAAGCGGTGATTGATTCGTTACCGGAACTGACTGCCCACTGTTAATAGTGGGCATGGTGTTTGGCTCGAACGGCTGCAGTCTTGCTTAAGGTTGCAGTAGCAGATCCCTTCCTTGCTGCTTTAACAGCTGATGCAATTTAATCAATGGCAAACCGATCAGACTATTTGGGTCGTCACCTTCCAGTTTTTCAAACAAGGTGATGCCAAGCCCTTCGCTTTTAAAACTACCGGCACAATTCAATGGTTGTTCCCGGCTGATATAAGTCTGGATATCAAGATCAGACAGCTGCCGGAAATGCACATGAAATGTATCGACACAATGCACCACGGCGCCGGATTTGGCGTTGACTACGGCCAGCCCGGTCAGAAATGTTACTTTGTGCCCGCTAAAGCGTCGTAACTGGATAAAGGCATTGTCAGCAGTATGCGGTTTGCCAAGAATATCACCTTCGAACATTGCAACCTGATCCGAGCCTATTACCAAGCCATCGGTTACAGATGCCGCGACAGCCTGCGCTTTAGCAATCGCCAGCCGCTCGACCAATTGCTGCGCAGATTCGCCGGGCAGGGCAGTTTCATCGACTTCTGGTTTTGCAGTTTCAAAGTTAGGCGTCAGCTTTTCTAACAAAGCTTTGCGGTAAACTGAGGTTGAGGCCAACCACAAATTTGCAGGCATAAAGAACTCCAGCGTGGGCTATATATAGTAATGCGTAAATAATCTGGCGCCACTATACTGATTTTTTTGTTGCTTCGCGCGCGGAAAATTAACAAAATGGCGATCAACCCTTTGACAGTACAAGCCTTGATCTATATGATGCGCGCCTTATGCAAAAGCTAAAAATCCCAATCACTATCGATCCAATCCGTACTGCGCAAAAAAGGCTCAGTTTCGAAGGGATCATTCCAATGAACACGCTGACGCGGTTTACCGAGTCGTTGCTGGTCAAGGAAGGTGATGTTGATGCAGTCATAGATTGCGGAACTGACGAGCAAGGCTTAGTCTTTATATTTGGCGAAGCTCACTGTACTGTCAGTCTGACCTGCGAAAGGTGCGGTGACGAAATGTCACTGACGATTGACAGCAGTTTTGCATATACCCCTGTTAAAGGGGATGATTCGGCTCACGATGAAATTCCGGAACGCTACGACGTGATCGAGAAAGACGAACACGGCGAAGTTAACTTGAGGCAATTGGTTGAGGACGAATTAATTCTGGCTTTACCGTTGTTCCCGATGCATGATGTTGATCAATGCGATCCAGCAAAGTTGCAGACGAGCTTCGGGCATATAGAGCCGGAACCAGAAAAACCGAACCCATTTGCAATATTGCAAGAATTGAAGAAAAAGTGACTTTAGGAGAATAGCAATGGCTGTACAACAGAACAAAAAATCTCGCGCCCGGCGTGACATGCGTCGTTCACACGACGCTCTGACTGGCCCAACGCTGTCAGTCGACGCTACTACCGGTGAAACCCATCGTCGTCACCACATCACCGCCGACGGTTTCTACAAAGGTCGTAAAGTTAAATAAGTCGCGGTGCACTCGTTGCAACCAGAACGGCTTAAAATAGCTTTAGATATGATGGGGGGCGACCATGGCCCCCTATCTACTATTCCCGCAGCACTCGCTGCAGTGGAAGAATTCCCCCTTCTTGATTTAGTCCTGTGCGGTGATACCGATTTACTGCAACCTTATCTCGCTGATGCCGGTCTTGCTGACCATCCGCAAATTAGTTTTAAACACGCCTCCCAACAAGTTTTAATGACCGACCGACCGTCCGTTGCACTTCGCAATAAACGCGATTCATCGATGCGTGTTGCGTTGGATTTGGTCGATAAACAGCAAGTACAGGCTTGTGTCAGTGCCGGTAATACCGGTGCTTTAATTGCAATGGCGCATTTTGTACTGAAAATGCTTGGCGGAGTTGAACGTCCGGCGCTGATTAGTGCGTTACCAACTACGGTCGGCAGCCCGGTGTTTATGCTGGATCTTGGCGCCACTGTGAACTGTGATTCCGATACCTTGTTTCAGTTTGCGGTGATGGGCGCGGTGATGGCGGAGGAGGTTGAAGGCATTCACCGGCCGAAAGTTGCTTTGCTTAATATGGGCGAAGAGGAAATCAAAGGTTCGGATCAAATCAAACGTACTTCGCTGATGTTATCCGAATGTGCTGATATCAACTATATCGGTTACATCGAAGGCAACGATATCTTCTCTGGTAAAGCCGACGTGATTGTTTGTGATGGTTTTGTTGGTAATGTGGCGCTGAAAACCTGTGAAGGTGTCGCCAAACTCATTATGAAACGCTTTGAACAGGCACTGAAAAACAGTATGTCTGCGCATTTATTCGGCTGGATGATCAAACCTTTACTAAAAAGTATCGGATCTGGTGTGAACCCCGACCACTATAACGGTGCGAGTCTGATAGGATTGCGCGGAATTGTAGTGAAAAGCCACGGAAATGCGACGAAAGAAGCATTTCTAAGTGCCATCCGGCAGGCGGTGCGCGAGGTTGAACGCCAGGTGCCCGCAAAAATAAAAGACCGGTTGGAACACGTATTAATCGATAAAGCGTAGGTCCCCATGTATTCACGCATTATAGGCACCGGCAGTTATTTCCCGGCGCAAGTCCGCACCAATGCCGATTTAGAGAGCATGGTCGAAACCACCGACGAATGGATTATTGAACGCACTGGTATTCGAGAGCGCCGCATTATCGGTGAGCACGAAACTGTTGCGACTATGAGCACTCAAGCAGCGCTTCAGGCAATTGAAGCCGCCGGTATTGATAAAAACACCATCGACATGATTGTGCTGGCCACCACCAGTGGTTCCCGCGCTTTACCTAGTTCTGCCTGCGAAGTGCAGCGTGAACTGGATATCCCGAATATTCCTGCATTTGATATTTCTGCCGCCTGTGCCGGTTTTTGCTATGCCTTAAGTATTGCCGATCAATATGTCAAAGGTGGTATGGCAAAACGGGTGCTGGTGATTGGGGCTGATTGTTTGTCGCAGCTGATTAGCCCGGAAGATCGCAGTATGGTGATTTTGTTCGGTGATGCAGCGGGCGCAGTGATTATCGAAGCTTCGGAAGAGCCTGGCATTTTATCGACCCATATCCATTCTGATGGCAAATATTCAGAGCTGTTGTACGTCAACAACCCGCGTCGTGGCGATGAACAATCGATCCACAACAGCTGGGGCGTGATGAAAGGCAACGACGTATTTAAAGTTGCTGTCACTAAATTATCTGAAGTGGTTGAACAAACCTTAGCCGCCAACAATTTACAAAAATCGCAAATCGACTGGCTGGTGCCGCATCAGGCCAACCTGCGGATTATCTCTGCTGTTGCCAGAAAGCTTGATATGTCGATGGAACAGGTGGTGATTAACCTCGACCGTTATGGCAATACATCTGCTGCAACAGTGCCAACAGCGCTGGATGAAGCGATTCGCGATGGCCGGATCAAACGTGGTCAAACCTTATTATTAGAAGCATTTGGCGGTGGCTTTGCCTGGGCATCAGCCCTGGTGAAGTACTGATCAAAGAGTACTATCAATAAAGAACTAACAATAAAGTACTATCAATAAAGTACTATCAATAAAGTACTAAGCATTGATGACAAAGTGGACAACAAAATGACAAAACTTGCATTGGTTTTTCCAGGACAAGGCTCGCAAACCGTTGGTATGTTAAGCGAATTGCACAGCGAATTCGCCACGGTGCGCGACACCTTCGACGAGGCGTCCAAAGCGCTGGGTTATGACTTATGGGCCTTAGTTGCCAACGGCCCTGAAGCCGATTTAAACGAAACTCATCGCACCCAACCGGCGTTGTTAACCGCTTCAGTCGCCATTTGGCGCCTGTGGCAACAACAGGGTGGTGCGACGCCAGCTTATATGGCTGGTCATTCATTAGGCGAATATTCAGCGCTGGTTTGTAGCGGCGCTTTAAGCTTAAGTGATGCGGTAAAGCTGGTCGAAAAACGTGGCCAGTATATGCAAACTGCAGTGCCGGCCGGTACTGGCGCGATGCAGGCGATTATCGGTCTGGATGATGAACTCATTGCCAAAGCCTGTGTTGAAGCAGCGCAAGGTGAAGTGGTGTCGCCGGTGAATTTCAATTCACCTGGGCAAGTGGTGATCGCGGGTAATAAAGCCGCAGTGGAACGTGCCGGTGAACTTTGTAAAGCCTATGGCGCCAAACGGGCATTACCATTACCGGTGAGCGTGCCATCGCATTGTGCCTTGATGAAACCAGCAGCCGAGAAGTTAGCAGCTGATCTGGCCGGACTGAATTTTCATCCAACTGTCATACCGGTATTGAATAATGTCGACGTGGCGATAGCGACTGAACAAAACGACATGAAAGATGCGCTGGTACGGCAATTATTCAGCCCGGTACGCTGGACTGAATCCATCGAATGGCTGGCGGCACAAGGCGTGACTGACGTAGTTGAAATTGGTGCCGGTAAAGTGTTGGCTGGCCTGATTAAACGGATTGATAAAAGTCTCAATACCAATTCAGTCAATGATGTAACGTCTTTGAATAACGCATTAAATCCAACCACATAATTTTTAAGCAAGGGTTTTTATGACAGCTTTTATTTCTCTGGATGGCCAGGTTGCATTAGTGACCGGCGCCAGTCGTGGCATCGGCCGTGCTATTGCTGAGCAACTGGCGGCATTAGGCGCCAAAGTGATCGGTACTGCCACCACTGAAAAAGGTGCGGCAGCTATTTCTGAGTATCTGGGCGCCGGGCAAGGTTTGGTGCTGGACGTTGCGAATGTCGAATCGATAGAGCAATGCCTGGACACCATCAAAACTAATTTTGGTGAAATTGATATTCTGGTCAATAACGCCGGTATTACTCGCGACAATTTATTGATGCGGATGAAAGATGAAGAGTGGTTTGATATTATGCAAACCAACTTAACGTCGGTATTCCGGATGAGCAAAGCGGTGCTTCGCAGCATGATGAAAAAACGCTGTGGACGCATCATCACCATCGGTTCTGTAGTGGGATCAATGGGTAACGCTGGTCAAACCAACTACGCGGCAGCAAAAGCCGGTGTACTGGGTTTTACAAAATCTCTTGCGAAAGAAGTGGCGTCTCGTGGTATAACTGTCAACGCGATTGCTCCTGGTTTTATTGATACTGATATGACCAAAGATCTTTCAGATGAGCAAAAGCAAGCAATCTTTAGTCAGGTACCGGCGAATCGTCTGGGGTTACCTGAAGAAATTGCGGCAACAGTCGCCTTTCTGGCATCCCGCCAGGCGGCTTACATCACCGGTGAAACGATTCATGTTAACGGTGGCATGTATATGGTTTAAGCGAATCAGGTTCGACCAGCAGGAAATGACTTGTGCATTGCTTGCAACGAACTGCGCTTGCCACTAAACTAGCCGCCACACAAAATTGCACGAATTGTTGCGATTTATATGAGAAAAAGGAAGAAAAGATGAGCAACATCGAAGAACGCGTTAAGAAAATTATCATTGAACAGTTAGGCGTTAAAGAAGAAGAAGTAAAACACGAAGCTTCTTTTGTTGATGACTTAGGCGCTGACTCTTTAGACACAGTTGAACTGGTCATGGCGCTGGAAGAAGAATTCGATACCGAAATTCCTGATGAAGAAGCAGAAAAAATCACTACGGTGCAATCTGCTATCGATTACATCAAAGCGCACGCTGAATAAGCAATGCGCAATGCAGACGGGTAGCTAAGCTACCCGTTTTCATTTCTGGCATAGTCAAACCTTTGATCTAATCTTGGTTTGAAGTAGTAAAGCAGAGAAAGTAATTTTCCTTGCGGAGGACAATGTGACGAAACGTCGAGTCGTGGTAACTGGATTGGGCATGCTAACGCCGTTAGGGAATGACGTTACGTCGACCTGGCAGGGCTTGCAACAAGCAAAAAGCGGTATTGGTCTGATCACTCATTTTAATACTGAAGCCTACAGTACCAAGTTTGCCGGTTTAATTAAGGATTTTGATGTCGAGTCATTTTTCCCGGCCAAAGAAGCCCGGAAGATGGACTTGTTTATCCAGTATGGTGTTGCCGCAGGTATTCAGGCGTTCCGCGATTCTGGCATTGAAGTGACAGAAGAAAACGCCGGCCGGATTGGCGCTGCCATCGGCTCGGGCATTGGTGGTCTTGGTTTAATTGAAGAAAACCACGAAAAGCTGCTTGCCAGCGGTCCACGCAGACTCTCCCCATTTTTTGTGCCTTCAACCATTATCAATATGATTGCCGGCCATTTGTCGATCATGCTGGGTCTGCAAGGTCCAAATATCAGCATCGTCACCGCTTGTACTACCGGTGTGCATAATATTGGCCATGCGGCGCGGATGATCGTGTACGGTGACGCCGATGCGATGTTAGCAGGTGGTGCCGAAAAAGCGTCGACCACGTTAGGGATGGGCGGTTTTGGCGCAGCACGGGCGTTATCGACCCGTAACGAGGCACCGCAACAAGCCAGTCGCCCTTGGGATAAAGACCGTGATGGTTTTGTGCTGGGTGACGGCGCCGGTGTGGTGATGCTGGAAGAATACGAACACGCCAAAGCCCGTGGTGCGAAAATTTACGCGGAGTTGGTTGGTTTCGGCATGAGCGGTGACGCTTTCCATATGACCTCGCCGCCGGAAGATGGTCGTGGTGGCGCCAATGCCATGGCGAATGCACTGCGCGATGCCGGTGTTTCTGCTGATCAAGTCAGCTATATCAATGCCCACGGCACTTCAACACCAGCCGGTGACATTGCTGAAACGCAAGCGATCAAAAAAGTCTTTGCCGGTTCTACTGATAAGTTAATGGTCAGTTCCAGCAAATCAATGATCGGTCATTTGTTGGGTGCTGCAGGGTCGGTTGAATCGATTATCACCATCTTATCGTTGCAGGATCAGATTGTGACACCGACGATCAACCTGGATAATCCAGATGAAGGTTGTGATCTGGACTATGTGCCGCATGAAGCGCGCCAGGTGTCGATGGAGTATGCGCTTTGCAACTCTTTCGGTTTTGGTGGCACCAACGGTTCAGTGTTGTTCCGCAAAGTTTAACGTCGAGCGAACGTGATTGACTCAAACGCCGCTTTGCTTGCAAGGCGGCGTTGTCATTTCTGGCTCGGCAATTTTTCCGGTGATAATTTTCAGTACGGCAAATTTCAGGCATACTGCATTTTTTGGGCTAAACAAGGCGTGCTGGTGCTTCAACCTACTGTTTCTGACCGCAGTTTTCAGTACGGCGATGGGATTTTTACCACCATGTTGGTAGATAACTCACAGCTGGTGCTGTGGGATTTGCATTGGCAGCGTCTGGCGCAGTCGCTACAACGGTTGCAGATGCCGCCACTTAACGAGCAAGCGGTGAAACTGCAAGCGGAACAAGCCATTACGACGCCATCACAAGTGGTTAAACTGTTGGTGAGTCGCGGGCAAGGCGGACGGGGTTATAGTCCGGCAGGTTTTCACGAGCCGCTGGTTTATGTGACAAACAGCCCGTTACCCGATTATCAACAGCAGCGTCAGCTGGGGATCCGCCTTGGCGTCGCCAGTCTGCAATTATCCACCCAGCCGTTATTAGCCGGGATCAAACATACCAGCAGGCTGGAAACGGTGCTGCTCAAGGCTGAAGCAGAACAAAGCGCCTTTGATGATTTGATTGTGTGCGATCAGCAAGGGCGGGTGACTGAACTTTGTGCCGCCAATCTATTTTTTAAAATAAAGGGTCAATGGTGTACACCAAAGCTTGATCAGGCCGGTGTTGCAGGCGTGATGCGGCTGTGGTTACTGCAACATATGGATGTACAACAAGGTTATTATCCTGTGACGGCGCTCGATGACGCCACTGCGATGTTCGCCAGCAATGCGCTGATGGGCGTGGTGCCAGTGCAGCAATTTAAGCAACGTCCGTTTAATGTGGATGAAGTCAGACCCATCCAGCAATTAGTGCCGTTTCTGGCAGGAAAGATTTCATGTTAAAGAAGTTATTTGTGTTGTTGTTTGTGCTCGCAGTGGTAGCTTTTGGTTTACTGAATCAATTGCAGCAATTCCGGCAGACCCGATTGGCATTAGCGGGGCCTTATTATGATTTACCTGCTGGTAGCTCGTTATCCGGTTTATGTGGGCAGTGGCAACAACAGCAATTATTGAGTAAAACCCAGTGTTTACAGTTAAAGCTACTCAGTGTGTTACAACCTGAATTGCGTTCGTTAAAAGCCGGGGTCTATCGGGTACAACCAGATTTATTAATGAACCAGCTGGCTTTGTTTCGCAGCGGCAAAGTCGCGCAGTTCAGTTTTATGCTGCGCGAAGGCGAGACATTAAAACAAAGCCTGGTCGCTTTAGCCAACGCGCCTTATCTGCTAAACGATCTGCCAGATGAGCAGGCGTTACAGCAACTGGTGCAATGGCCAGCCGAATGGGGCGCTCCACCGCCAAATCTCGAGGCATTGTTTTTCCCGGAAACGTATTTTTATACCGCCCATAGCAAAGCGTCAGATATTTATCGTCGGGCGCACCGCTCGTTAATGCAGCAGCTCGAGCAAGCCTGGGCTGAGCGGGATGCCACGGTGCCTTTTAATACGCCTTATCAGTTGTTAACCTTGGCATCGATTATCGAAAAGGAAACCGGCGTGATTTCAGAAAAACCGTTGATTGCATCGGTGTTTATCAACCGGTTGGCGCAGCGGATGAAGTTGCAAACCGATCCAACGGTGATTTATGGCCTCGGTGATCGGTATCAGGGCGACATTACCCGCGCGCATTTAAAAGACCCACATCCATATAATACCTATGTCCATTTTGGCTTGCCGCCAGGCCCAATTGCGCTGGTCAGCGCGACGTCGTTGCAAGCTGCAGCCAAACCGCTGGTCAGTGATAAACTGTATTTTGTGGCGAAGGGCGATGGCAGTCATCAGTTTTCAGCAACCTTGCCAGAGCATAATCGCGCGGTGCAACAGTATATATTCGGGAAAAAACCATGACAGCAGCGCGTTTTATTGTGATTGAAGGGCTGGAAGGCGCGGGGAAAACAACAGCGATCAGCACGGTACGGCAATGGTTAGAAAACCATGGCCATCCTGTGGTGCAAACCCGTGAACCCGGTGGTACACCGTTGGCTGAACAAATTCGGACCCTGGTTAAATCGGTGCAAACTGAGCAAGTGGCGCCAGAAACTGAATTGTTGTTGATGTATGCCGCGAGGGTGCAGCTGCTGAGCCAGGTGATCCGCCCGGCTTTATTGCGGGGGGATTGGGTCCTGGCTGACCGGCATGATCTGTCGTCACGGGCTTATCAGGGCGGTGGCCGGATGATTGATGCAACTTTGATCGACAGCATTCGTCAGGCAGTGCTCGGTCAGACCAAACCAGACTTTACCTTGTATCTGGATATCGATCCGGTGATTGGTCTGGAGCGCGCACGTGTGCGTGGTGAGCTGGATCGGATTGAACAAGAACAACTGGCATTTTTCCAGCGTACCAGAGCCCGTTATCTGGAAATCGCCCACAGTGAACCTAATATCGCCATTATTGATGCCAGCCGCACTGTAGCTGAAGTGCAACAACAAATTGTTGTCGCGTTAGAGGCTGCCGGGCTGTGAATTTAGGGACGGGGAGTATTAATCCCGCGACATCACAAGCGGCAACTTTACCCTGGCTAGCACCGATGCAATTGCACTTGGGTCAATTGGCGCAAAGCGGCCAGCTGCATCACGCTTTATTGTTTACCGGCCCTAATGGTGTCGGTAAACAGCTGGTGGCGCAGCATTTGGCTAAACAATTACTGTGCTTGCAACCGTTCCCGGATGCCGCTTGTGGTTATTGCAAAAGCTGTTTGCTGGTCAATGCCGGTCATCATCCGGATTTAATGCAGTTAGCAAGTGACAGCAGTATTGGTGTTGATGCGGTGCGTGAGCTCAGTCAGTTTATGCAAGGCACACCACAACAAGGCGGCGCGCGGGTGGTGTTATTACCGCAAGCGCACAAAATGACCGAAGCCGCCGCCAATGCCTTGCTCAAAACGCTGGAAGAGCCGGGTAGCGATAGTTTTCTGCTGCTGCAAACTGCTTATGAGCAACAACTGCTGCCAACTATTTTAAGCCGTTGTCAGCGCTGGCTGATTGCGCCGGTGAATGATCAGGCGGCGCAGCTGTGGCTGGCAGAGCAAAGCGACCAACCAGTGCCCCCATATTTATTGGCTTATTGTGCTGGTGCGCCGCTGCGGGCCTTGGAATTACTCGCCTCAGGTCAAAGCGAGCACATTGATCAGGTGCTGCAGTTGTTGCCACGTTTTATTGCCGGTGAATACCCGCTGGCCGATATGGTGAAAACGCTGGAAGCACAAACCGAAACCACCGCTATCCTGTTTTGGTTTGTCCGGCAGTTATGGCCAACAGTCGATGAAAATCGCAACTGTCAGCAGCTGTTTCAACGGCTGGCGCAATGGTGCCGTGACGAACAGCAAATTTTGGGGCAGAATAGAACTTTAGCGCTCACTGCTTTATTATTGGATGTACAGCGTTTATTGCGCTGATGGAGGCATCGTTGGAAGAAATACCGTTGGATTTTCTTGATATTAAAGAGTTAAACCGCGCTTTTATGCCTTTTTTAAAACAAGGTGGTTTATTTGTCCGGACGGCGCGCCAATACAAAATTGGTCAGTCGCTGGCGTTATCGGTGACGCTGCCTGACGCGCTGGAAACTGTCTCCGTGACTGGCAAAGTGGCCTGGATCACGCCACATGGTGCGCAAAATAATAGCCCGGCCGGTATTGGTGTGGCCTTTATCGACGACAAATCGCAGCTACGCGATAAAATCGAAAAGTTAATTAGCGGTTTGCAGAACTCACCTGAAGCCACCTATACGTTGTAACAAAGAGTACCTTGTAGTCACTGATGGACATGCCAGAGCTACGCTGGTAGTCCAATGTCTGAATGACCATCCATAGTTATCACAATAAACTGTCATAAAACACCGGAGCATTGGTTGTGTTTGTAGATTCTCATTGTCACCTTGATCGGCTGGAACTGGATAAATTGGCGCTGGATTTGCCTGCTGTGCTGGCAAACGCCAAACATGAGCAAATTGAACATCTGCTTTGTGTGTCGGTCAGTCTGGCTGAATATCCTTCGATGGCCGCTTTGGTGGCGCCGTATCCGCAAGTCTCAGTCTCCTGCGGTGAACATCCGCTGCACCAGCAAGACGTGCTGGATGCTGATTTATTATTAACGCTGGCTGCCGATCCAAAAGTAGTGGCGGTTGGTGAAACCGGCCTGGATTACTTTTACAGCCCTGATACCAAAGCCCTGCAACAACAAGCCTTTATCAGCCATATTGAAGTGGCGAACCAGTTACAAAAACCGCTAATCATCCATACCCGTGATGCCAAAGCCGATACGCTGGCATTGATGCGCCAGTATCAGGCTGATCGTTGTGGCGGCGTATTGCACTGTTTCACTGAAGACTGGGACACCGCCAAAGCTGCGTTAGATTTAGGTTTTTATATTTCTTTCTCCGGCATTATGACCTTTCGTAATGCCGACGCGCTGCGTGACGTAGTGCGTCAGGTGCCTCTTGACCGGTTATTGATTGAAACCGACTCGCCATATTTATCACCGGTACCATTTCGCGGCAAAACCAATCAGCCGGCTTATGTCAGTGCGGTGGCTGCCGCCGTGGCGCAGGTTCGATCTGAAGATTTAGCTACTATTGCCAAGCACAGTACCGCAAATTTTTACCGGTTATTTCCGTTGGCGAAACGAGCCTGAAACTGACACTTAACCAGTAAGGTTGGTTGCCTTTCCAGAATCAGGCAGTTCATTTGAAAAGGCGTTTCATTGAGCGGTGGCTTACTGAAAAGGAAAGTAAAATCAAGTAGATAAAAGTAGCCCAGAACCAATCCGCATTGTTCTGGGCTTAGGGGAATGGCTCAGAAACTGAGCCGTGCGCTACCGGTGGGGCATTGCTCGACAGCAGCAATGCGACATGAATTCAGTGTAGCCAAGTGCGTAAAAATTGCTCAAATCGTCTGACGTCGACAGTTCGTTGATAAAGTTAAATATTTGTATAATTAGCCCCAGCTTGTACCCAAGTTATCCAATAGTTATCCCCAGCTTATCCAGAGAAAAATCCACTGTGCTTTGACAGCTGCGGCCTTGCAGCCGATTGGGTTCAAAAATTCGTTATAGCAAAAGCGTTGTTAACAATTAATTTTTATTCATAAACAATCTTAAAATATTTTTGTATGCGAAATATTTGCGGAATTTGGAAGTAATTTGTTACAGCAACTTTTGCCAATCAATGTTTACGCGTCGTCTCTGGAATACAATCTATGTCGACAATTATATTGACATTAGACCAATAAAAGTCTAAAAATGCCTCATTACCATGCAATTGTCGACAATCAGATGCAAAGTCCTACCTGGAAAGATCCAGTCACTGCTGCCGACCGGGTGTTGTTGGAAATTCAGCGCGCCATTGTCGAAGGGCAAATTGCACCAGGCAGCAAAATTTCTGAGCCGGAACTGGCGAAACGCTATGATTTAAGCCGGGCGCCACTGCGTGAGGCACTCGCCAGATTAGAGCGTTGTCATCTGATTGAACGTATTCCGAACGCCGGTGCGCGGGTGGTGAAGTTGTCGGTGGCCGGTTTGGTGTCGTTGTATCAGTTGCGTGAAACGTTGGAAGGACTGGCCTGTCGCTTGGCCGCTGAGCATATGACGGATGCGGAAATTGCCCAGGTGCAACAATTGCTGGATCAGCATTTGTCGACCCAACGCGTGCGTGAAGGCGAAAGTTATTATCAGGAAGCCGGCGATGTCGATTTTCATTACCGCGTCATTTTAGGCAGCAAAAATCCTTATCTGATCAATTTGTTATGCGACGAATTGTATTTCATCGTCCGGATGTACCGGGTGCAGCTCGGCATGAACGGCCCGCGAGTATCACGGGCATTTGACGAACATAAAGCTATTATCAATGCCATTGCCAATCGTGATGGTGAATTGGCCGATTTACTGATGCGCCGGCACATTGGCGCGTCCAGACGCAATATCGAAACTCATTTTAAGCAACCTCATTTTAAGCAACCTCATTTTAAGTAACAGGGGAACTCACATGGCAACTCATAGCGCCGGTCTGAAATTACGTCAGGCTATTGCAGCAAACAACCCATTGCAGCTGGTAGGCACCATTAACGCTTACACCGCGATGATGGCGGAGCGGGTCGGGCATCAGGCCTTGTATCTGTCAGGTGCTGGCGTGGCCAATGCCTCTTTTGGTTTGCCGGATTTAGGCATGACCTCTTTAAACGACGTTTGTGAAGACATTCGCCGCATCACCGGCGCGACTTCAGTGCCTTTGTTAGTGGATGCCGATACGGGCTGGGGTGGCGCTTTTAATATTGCCCGCACGGTAAAAGACATGACCCGCGCTGGTGCGGCCGGTTTTCATATCGAAGATCAGGTGATGCAAAAACGTTGTGGTCACCGTCCGAACAAAGAAATTGTTTCATTAGCGGAAATGGTCGACCGGGTGAAAGCTTCGGTTGATGCCAGAACGGACGAGAATTTTTTCATTATGGCGCGCACCGATGCGCTGCAACAACAAGGCCTGCAAGCGGCGATTGAACGGGCACAAGCCTGTGTTGAAGCCGGTGCCGATGCTATTTTCGCCGAAGCTGTCTATACGCTGGAGCAGTACCAGGCATTTACCGCTGTGATCAAAGTGCCGGTGCTGGCCAATATCACCGAATTCGGTCAGACGCCTTTATTCAACAAAAAAGAACTTGCGGATGTTGGCGTGCAGATGGTGTTGTACCCATTGAGTGCCTTCCGGGCGATGAATAAAGCGGCGTTAAACGTGTATCAGCATTTGCTGGATGACGGTGACCAAAAAGCGGTGATCGACAGCATGCAGACCCGGATGGAACTTTATGATTTCCTGAATTATCACAGCTATGAACAAAAGCTGGATGCGTTGTTTGCGGAAAATAAAAACAAATAACCGCACATTGCATCAATTGATACCGAACGCAGGACTCGCAGCTACCTCTGTGCCTGCCTTCGAGAATAATTTTTCATCTTAAATTTTCGTTGGAGAACACCATGGCAAACGCAAAACAATTAACAGGCGCCGGTTTACGCGGCCAGATCGCCGGTAAAACCGCTTTATCAACTGTCGGAAAAACAGGTTCAGGCCTGACGTACCGCGGTTATGACGTCAAAGACTTAGCGGCTAAATGCGAATTTGAAGAAGTCGCATATTTAATCCTCAAAGGCGAGTTACCAACCTCCGCCGAACTTGCCGCTTATAAAACTAAACTCAAAGCCATGCGCAGCCTGCCAAGCGCACTCAAAGAAGTGCTGGAACGTATTCCGGCGTCTGCCCATCCGATGGACGTGATGCGTACCGGCTGCTCGATGCTGGGGAATTTAGAAACTGAACACAATTTCAACGACCAACAAGATGCCACTGATCGCATGCTGGCGATTTTCCCAGGCCTGATTAACTACTGGTACAACTTTAGTCACCACGGCAAACGCATCAGTGTTGAAACCGACGCCGATTCAGTTGCTGAACAGTTCCTGTGGACTTTACACGGTGAAAAACCATCAGCGCTGCACACCACCGTGATGCAAGCCTCGCTGATTTTGTACGCTGAGCACGAATTTAACGCTTCAACCTTTACTGCCCGTGTTTGCGCTTCGACTTTGTCTGATATGCATTCTTGTATCACCGGCGCTATTGGCTCACTGCGCGGTCCACTGCACGGTGGCGCCAATGAAGCGGCGATGGAACTGATTGAACACATGCAAAACCCGGATCATGCCGAAGAAACTTTAATGGGCATGCTGGCACGTAAAGATAAAATTATGGGTTTTGGCCATGCTATTTATGCTGAATCTGATCCACGTAATGCTGTGATCAAAGCCTGGTCTGAGCAACTTGCTGCCGCTAATGGCGACACTCGCTTGTACGATGTGTCTGTGCGCTGCGAAGCGGTGATGTGGCGCGAGAAAAAACTGTTCTGTAACGCAGACTTTTTCCACGCTTCGGCCTACAACTACATGGGTATTCCAACCAAATTGTTTACGCCGATTTTTGTCTGCTCCCGTTTAACCGGTTGGGCCGCCCACGTGATGGAGCAACGCGCTGACAATCGGATTATCCGGCCAAGCGCCGAATACACCGGTGTTGAGCCACGTGAAGTCGCACCAATCGACAGCCGCGGTTAAGTCGCGGCTTAGTCGGAGTAAAATAGTTTGAATAAGGGATGCAACCGCATCCCTTGAATGCTTTTGCAGAGTGCATACCCATGACCAATTTAAACACCAATTTCCGTAAGCCGCTTGCCGGCACCTCCTATGACTATTTTGATGCGCGCGAAGCGGTCAATAGCATCAAGCCAGGCGCCTGGGAAACGCTGCCTTATACCAGTCGCGTCCACGCCGAAAACCTGGTACGCCGTGCTGATCCGGCGCAGTTGAACGCCTATTTAGGCCAGCTGATTGAGCGTAAACAAGAATTAGATTTCCCCTGGTTTCCGGCCCGCGTGGTTTGCCATGACATTCTGGGTCAAACGGCATTGGTCGATTTAGCTGGCCTGCGTGATGCCATCGCCTTAATGGGCGGTGATCCGGCCAAAGTGAACCCGGTCGTGCCAACGCAGCTGATTGTCGATCACTCATTAGCGGTGGAGCACGGCGGTTTCGAGCCAGACGCTTTTGAGAAAAACCGCGCTATTGAAGACCGTCGCAATGACGACCGGTTTCACTTTATCAACTGGACCAAAAAAGCCTTTAAAAATGTGGATGTGATCCCGCCAGGCAACGGCATCATGCACCAGATCAACCTGGAACGGATGTCGCCGGTGATCCATGCCATCGATGGCGTGGCGTTCCCGGATACCTTGGTTGGCACTGACAGTCACACACCGCATGTGGATGCTTTAGGCGTGATTGCCATTGGCGTCGGCGGTTTGGAAGCGGAGAGTGTGATGCTCGGCCGTGCTTCGTGGATGCGGTTGCCGGATATTATTGGTGTGGAGCTGACCGGTAAAGTGCAGCCTGGCATTCAGGCAACTGATCTCGTGCTGGCGCTGACCGAGTTTTTACGCAAGCAAAAAGTAGTGTCGAGCTACTTAGAGTTTTTTGGTGAAGGCGCCAACAGTTTAAGTCTCGGCGACCGCGCCACCATTTCCAATATGACGCCGGAATATGGCGCTACGGCGGCGATGTTTTATATCGACCAGCAAACTTTGGATTATTTAACCCTGACCGGTCGGGAAGCGGCGCAGGTGAAACTGGTTGAAACCTACGCTAAAACTGCAGGTCTGTGGGCGGACAGCTTAACAACGGCCGAGTATCCGCGGGTGCTGAGGTTTGATTTATCCAGTGTGGTGCGTAATATCGCCGGGCCGTCTAACCCGCATGCCCGGGTCGCCACCACTGAACTTGCCGCCAAAGGCATCAGTGGTGTGGTCGAAAACGAGCCAGGTCTGATGCCGGATGGAGCAGTGATTATTGCTGCTATTACCAGCTGTACCAATACCAGTAACCCACGCAACGTCATTGCGGCCGGTTTATTGGCACGCAATGCACATAAACTGGGGTTAAACCGCAAGCCATGGGTGAAAAGCTCGTTAGCGCCTGGCTCAAAAGCGGTGGAACTCTATTTAAAAGAAGCCAGTTTACTGACCGATTTAGAAGCCTTAGGCTTTGGCATCGTTGGTTTTGCCTGTACTACTTGTAATGGCATGAGTGGCGCTTTAGATCCGGTTATTCAGCAAGAAGTGATCGACCGCGATTTATACGCCACTGCCGTGCTGTCCGGTAACCGCAACTTTGACGGTCGTATTCACCCTTATGCCAAGCAAGCGTTTTTAGCTTCTCCTGCCTTGGTGGTGGCTTATGCCATTGCCGGAACTATCCGCTTTGATATCGAAAAAGATGTGCTGGGTATTGCTGCTGATGGTCGCGAAATTCGCTTAAAAGATATTTGGCCAACCGACGCTGAAATTGATGCGGTGGTGGCGAGCAGCGTCAAACCTGAACAATATCGTAAAGTCTATGAGCCGATGTTTGCGGTATCGGTCGATTTTGGCGAGAAAATCAGCCCTTTATATGACTGGCGCGGTCAAAGTACCTATATTCGCCGGCCACCTTATTGGGAAGGTGCACTTGCAGGCGCGCGTTCACTGAAAGGCATGCTGCCGCTGGCGGTGCTTGGCGATAACATCACTACCGACCATTTGTCACCGTCGAACGCCATTATGCTCGACAGCGCTGCTGGTGAATATCTGCACAAAATGGGCTTGCCGGAAGAAGACTTCAATTCCTACGCCACTCACCGTGGCGATCACTTAACCGCACAGCGCGCTACGTTTGCTAATCCGAAACTGATCAATGAAATGGCGGTGGTTGATGGCAAAATCAAACAAGGCTCGTTAACCCGGGTCGAGCCGCAAGGCGTGGTGACGCGGATGTGGGAAGCGATTGAGCAATATATGGAGCGTAAACAGCCGCTGATTATCATCGCCGGTGCTGATTATGGTCAGGGTTCATCGCGGGACTGGGCGGCCAAAGGCGTGCGCTTAGCCGGAGTTGAAGCCATTGTTGCCGAAGGCTTTGAGCGTATTCACCGCACGAATTTAGTCGGGATGGGCGTGTTACCGCTGGAGTTTAAAGCCGGTGTCAATCGCCAGACTTTGAGCCTTGATGGTACTGAATCATATGATGTGCTCGGCGAGCGTATTCCAAGAGCGGATCTGACTCTGGTTATTCATCGCCGCGATGGTGAAACGCTGCAAGTGCCGGTGACTTGCCGCTTAGATACCGCCGAAGAAGTGTCGATTTACGATGCTGGCGGTGTGTTGCAACGGTTTGCCAAAGACTTCCTTGGTCAGAGCAATGAATGATGGGTTGAAGCCGGTGATGACACCGGCTTCTTTTAACCAGCTAAATCAGGAACAATCATGACTTTTGCCCCACAACTCAAAATTGCCGCCACTTATATGCGCGGTGGCACCAGTAAAGGTGTGTTTTTTAATCTCACCGATTTACCGCAAGCGGCGCAACTGCCGGGTGAAGCGCGTGATCAGTTATTACTGCGGGTGATCGGCAGCCCGGATCCTTACGGCAAACATACCGATGGCATGGGCGGCGCGACATCAAGCACCAGTAAAACGGTGATTTTAAGCAAAAGCAGTAAAGCCGATCATGATGTCGACTATTTGTTTGGCCAGGTCGCCATCGACAAAGCCTTTATTGATTGGAGCGGCAACTGCGGCAATTTAACTGCTGCTGTTGGATCTTTTGCCATCAGCAATGGTTTAGTCGATGCCACACGTATTCCACAAAATGGTATTTGCACGGTCAGAATTTGGCAAGCCAACATTCAAAAAACCATTATTGCCCATGTACCTGTGACCAACGGTGAAGTTCAGGAAACTGGTGATTTTGAATTAGATGGCGTGACGTTCCCGGCTGCAGAAGTGGTGATAGAGTTTTTAGACCCAGCCGCTGATGAAGAAGGCGCCGGCGGTTCAATGTTTCCAACCGGCAATGTCGTGGATCAGCTGGAAGTGCCGGGCATTGGCACTTTTGCCGCAACGATGATCAACGCCGGTATCCCAACCATTTTTGTTAATGCGGCAGATATCGGTTACAGCGGCACTGAGCTGCAAGATGCCATCAATGGTGATGTCAACGCGCTGGCTAGATTTGAAACCATCCGCGCTTATGGCGCATTAAAAATGGGCTTGATCACCGATTTGGAGCAAGCAAAAAGTCGGCAACATACGCCTAAAATTGCCTTTGTGGCGCCACCGGCCGCTTATGTGTCTTCAAGCGGTAAGGCGATTGCAGCGACAGATACCGATTTATCAGTACGGGCGTTATCGATGGGTAAACTGCATCATGCGATGATGGGCACAGCGGCAGTGGCGATTGGGACTGCGGCGGCGATTCCGGGCACGTTGGTGAATCTGGCGGCTGGCGGTGGTGAGCGCACTGCGGTAAGGTTTGGCCATCCATCAGGCACCTTGCGGGTTGGCGCCGAAGCGGCCATGGTCGATGGCCAGTGGCAGGTGAAAAAGGCCATCATGAGCCGAAGTGCCCGCGTTTTAATGGAAGGTTGGGTGCGAGTGCCAGCTTGCTCACCCTGAAGTTGGGGTTTTTAACGCAGTCGATTGCAAATTAAGATTTTTCTGTTTAGATTGATACAAAGAGTTTTCAACACAGCGGGATGCATAAGATGAAAAAGTTGTTTATTGCTGGCTTGCTGGCTGCCAGCATGGGATCAAGTGTTCAGGCAGCTGATCAAGACTATAAACTGGTGACTGTGGCCGGGTATCTGAACTTTTATTTGCTGAATCTGAATGCCTGCCAGGATTTTCATCCGTCGGTGCGTCACGCGGCTTATGATGCAGAAAAATCTTTGTATCCATGGCTGGATAAACTGGATGCCAAAACCAAAAACAGCATTGATGCCAGTGTCATTAGCGACGTGGTGAAAAAGCGTCGTAACGCGTTAAATGCGCAAATCAATGAAGGTGATTTTACTGTGGATCACTGCCAGGCCGTGGTTAAACTGTTAACCGCTGACGGACTGGACAAAACCTTACTGAAAAACCTCGATTAAGCAAAAAAGGACCTGCCCACTTTTTAGTGGGCTTATCACTGATGTTGTTGATTCGCCTGATGCAAAGCACCGATTTACCAGCGGTGATCAAACTGCAAGACCGCTGTTATGCCGCTGAGTTATTTGAACCTGCCGATGTGGTGGTCACTCGTTTTAAAAACTGTGCCGAAACCTGCTGGGTCGCGCTGTATCAGGACAAACTCTGGGGTTACCTTTTTACCTATCCAAGCACTGCTGGCAAAATCGGCGCTTTAGCTGAAGATTTTCAACCGGTTGCGGCTGCAGATTGTCTGTATTTACATGATATGGCGGTGAGCAGTGATGCGCGTGGTCAGGGTGTAGCCAGAGCTTTGTTGCAACAAGCAGAACAATACGCGCTGTCAAAGCAGTTCTGTTGTTTAGCGCTCGTTGCAGTGCAAAACTCAACTTCTTACTGGCAACAACAAGGCTTCGCGCCCCTTGCTACCACCACAGCGGAGCAGCAATTACTGCTAGCCAGTTATACCGGTCAGCAAGCGCAATATCTGCAAAAAACTTTGTAGACCCGCTTATCTGCCAGCGGCTTCAATGTCACAACCTTGTCATGTTTCAACCCTATGCTCTGGTTGCTAAAAGCCGGAGGTATAAATGCGTTGGTTGTTGTTACTGCTAAGTTTTAATGTCGCTGCGGCTTGCCCACAGTGGCCATTAGTCATTGCCCATCGTGGCGCCAGTGGTTATTTGCCGGAGCATAGCCTGGCGGCTTACCAGCGGGCGCTGGAGCAGGGCGCCGATATCATTGAAGCAGATTTAGTCCCGACCAAAGATGGCGTGTTGATTAGTCGCCACGAAAACGAACTCAGCACCAGTACCGATATTGCCAGCCGCCCCGAATTCGCTAGCCGCAAGACCCAAAAAATTATTGATGGTATCGCGCAGGAAGGCTGGTTTAGTGAAGATTTTACTCTGGCCGAACTGCGACGGATCAAAGCACGTGAATCGATGCCACAACTGCGCCCGCAAAGTGCAGCTTTTGATGGTCAGTTTGATCTTGTGACATTACCGGAAATCCTGCAGTTGTTACAGCGCCATCGGATCGCCACCGGTCGACAAGTGGGTTTGTATCTGGAAACTAAACATCCGACCTACTTTGCCCATGCTGGCAGCCGACTGGATGGTTCGCCAATCCATACCGATCTCAGCACCTTGTTAGTGGCACAGCTGCAGCAATATAAAGATATGCTGCCAGCCGAAATTTATATTCAGTCGTTTGAAATGTTGAATTTGTGGCAGTTAAAACATCAGCTGCTGCCAGACAGTGAGCTCGTCGCAAGCAACACAAAAATACAGTTGATCCAATTGCTCGGCGATACCGAACAGGCTTACATGCTGCCAAAAGGTAATTTTTCTGAGCCTTATGATGTGGTGTACTGGCGAGGACAGCAATCGCCACATCCCGCCCATGCTGAAGTCGCTAAAATGCTGCCCACGCTGAGCCAACCCGGCTTTCATTATGGCGATTTATTCACGCCACAAGGCTGGCAGGCACTTGCCAGTTACGCCGATGGTATTGGCCCCTGGCGCAGCAATTTATACCGCGGTATCGATGAAAAAAATCCGGTCCTTCACAGCGTTGTAAACAACGCCCGCCAGGCCGGATTGTTAGTCCATCCATACACCTTTCGCATCGAGGACAATTATCTGACCAAAAATGCCGACGGAACCTTAGTTCCGTTGTCGCAAGATCTACAGTGGTTATTCAGCCAGGGGATCTCCGGCGTGTTTAGTGATTTCCCCGATGTTGCAGTGCAGGCTCGGGCGAAAACTTGTTCAGCCACGGCACGGTAGTTATGGCTTGGAATGTTAATAGATAATAATTAAATTGCTGAATATATTGAATAATTAGCATTGTCATAACTTGTTACGTTTTTCAGAATCACTGGTTTCATTATTAGCGTAGACTCGGCAGAATAAGATATAACTCCTATAAGTCATTGCCAGTGGATATTCTAATGAAACACCAAACAAAAATTATAGCGCTGATGGTTTTTGCCCTGCTACAAGGTTGCGGCGAATCTGCTCCATCAACCGAAACCAAAGACGAAAAACCAGTGACCTTGTCGCTGGTCGCTGCGGATCTGCTCTCGCTGCAACAAGGCGACTTATCCCGCGGGCCGATGATTTCCGGTTCATTGCAGCCGGTGATTAAAGCCGAACTCAATGCGGAAGTGTCCGGCATTGTCACGCAAGTGCTGAAAGACAACGGCGATCTGGTGAAAGCTGGTGAGTTGTTGGTGCAACTGGATCAAACCACCTACCGCGATAAATTGATGTCAGCGCAAGAAGCGGAACGTTCAGCAGCTGTAACTTCCGATCAGGCGGCAAAGCAGCTGCGTCGGATGCAGTCGCTGAATAAACAAGGTTTAGTCACCGCCGAATTATTAGAATCGGCCGAAATTAAAGCCAATCAGTCGCAATCGGAGTTGGCTTCAGCCAAAGCCCGGCTGGTTGAAGCACGTCAGCAGCTTGACAGAACGGCAGTACGCGCACCTTTTGCTGGTGTGGTGTCGGTCCGTAAAACCTCAGCCGGTGATACCGCACAAATTGGTAAAGCCTTGATGGTGGTGATTGACCCGGCCAGTATGCGGTTTGAAGGTTTTATTGCCGCGGATCAGGTTGGGCAGGTCAAAGTTGGCCAAGCAGTTAATTTCAAAATTAATGGTTATCAGGACCAACGTTTTGACGGTGTGGTGGAGCGGATTAATCCGGCTGCCAATGAAAATACCCGTCAGGTGCAATTGTTTGTGGCAATTGATAACAAAAAAGATTTAGTCGCCGGTTTATACGCCGAAGGTTTTATTGCGGTGGCGAATCAGCAAAGTCTGATGGTTCCGCCATCGGTGCTGGTGCAGGAAGGTGACAATAGTTTTGTTTGGCAATTGGTCGACAAAAAACTGAAAAAAGTCAAAGTGACCACCGGCGGGCGCGACCCACGTTGGGGCACAGTGGAATTGTTATCCGGTATCAATATCGGCGATCAGGTTTTACGCCATCCACATGGCGCCTTGGTTGATGGCGCCGCGGTCACGCTGGATCAGGTGCTGTCGGATAAACCTGCTGAAAAATCACCGGTTAAAGAAACAGCTGCTGTTGCTGTGGCGGGGAACTAAGCCATGATCCTGTCCGATTTTAGTATTAAACGCCCGTTAGTGGTGGTGGTGGTCACCATCGCGCTGATGTTATTTGGCTATTTTGCCCTGACCAAATTAAAAACCAACCAGTTCCCGGATGTACAACCGCCGGTGCTGGTGGTGAATGTGCCTTATCCGGGTGCTTCACCAGAAACGGTGGAGCGGGAAATTCTCAACCGCGTTGAAGATTCGATGTCGACCATTCAGGGTATTCGGGATATCCGCTCTTACGCCCGTGACTCCAGCGCCACTATTGTGGTGGTGTTTGAATTTGATAAAGATTTAACTGCCGCAGCGCAGGAGTTACGCGACAGTATTTCGACGGTGCGTGACAAACTGCCGGCGGAAATGAAAGAGCCGTTTATCAATAGAGCCGACCCCAATGCCCAACCGGTGATGTCGCTGGCGTTATCTTCAGATGAGCTGAGTCCGCTGGAATTATCGCGGTTAGCGGAAATTGATATCGGCCGGCAATTGCGTGCTATTCCGGGTGTTGCTTTAGTGACGCTGGAAGGTGAGTTAGAGCGGGAAATGACCATTTTCCTCAACAGCAACGCCATGCGTGAAGCCAAGGTATCGGCAACCGATGTTACCAGTGCGCTGCGCACGCAAAACCTTGCTTCACCTGTGGGTCGGGTGATGAGTGGCTTGCAGGAACAAAGTATCCGGTTGCAGGGCCGACTGAAAGATGTCAGCGAATTTGAACAAATGGTGGTGAAGCAAAATGGCGACCAGGCCATTCGTCTGGGACAGATTGCCGATATCGTCGATGGCGGCGCTGAGCAGCGCCGGTTGTCGTTCTTCAACGGTAAAAAAGCACTCGGTATTGATATCACCAAAACGCGTGAATCCTCGACCATCAGTGTTACCGACGAGATTAAAGCCAAACTGGACGAACTGACGCCGCATCTGCCAAAAGGCGTTGAGCTGGTGGTGGTGCGGGATCAAGGCGAAGACGTCGCGGCCAGTATGCGTAACGTCACTGAAGCGCTGGGTTTAGGCGCCTTGCTGACCATCGTCGTGGTATTTATTTTCCTTAATTCCTGGCGCTCGACGCTGATCACCTCATTGGCGTTACCGACGTCAGTGCTGGCTTCTTTTATTGCGGTCTGGGCCTGTGGTTTTACGCTGAATTTTATGTCGTTGCTGGGATTATCATTGGCGATTGGCGTGTTGATTGATGATGCCATTGTGGTACGTGAAAACATCGTGCGACATATGGAAATGGGTAAAGACAATATGACCGCCGCCCGCGATGGTACCAAAGAGATCGGGATGGCGGTGACTGCAACGACGATGTCGATTATGGCGGTGTTTATTCCGATTGCCTTTTTAGACGGTATGACCGGTCAGTGGTTTAAACCTTTTGGTCTGACGGTCGCCTGCTCGGTACTGGTGTCGTTGTTTATCTCCTTTACCATTGACCCGATGATGTCGGCGTACTGGCACGACCCTGATCATGATAAAACCAAACAACGTCGTGGTTTAGGCAAGTTGTTTCAACGTTTTAATATTTGGTTTGATCATCAGGCTGAGCGTTATTCGCGATTGATTGGTTGGGCATTAAAACACCGTAAATCAATGTGGATTTTGGCTTTTGGCAGCTTTTTCGGCGCTATCGCCTTGCAAAGTAATTACGGTGGTTCTGGTTTTATGCCGGAAACCGACAATGGTGGTTTTATTGTCAATATTCGCGCGCCTTCAGAATCCAGTCTGGAATATACCAAGTTGAAGGCCGCGCAGGTGGCTGAAATAACACAAAAAATTCCTGAACATCGTTACACCCAAACCACAGTCGGCACCTCCGGCAACATCACCAGAGCACAAATTTTTGTGCGGTTGGTGCCGGAAAAAGAACGTAGTCGATCAGCTGAAGAAGTTGCAACTGACGTGCGGGCGCAAATTAAGAGCTTAATTGGCGCCGAGTTTATGGTAACGGCTGATTTAAGTGGCGGCGGTGGTGGTGATGGTAAAAAACTGCAAATCCAGTTCCGTGGCCCAGAAACCCGTGTGCTGGAAGGCATCGTCATGGATTACCTGGCGAAATTAAAGCAGGTACCGGGTGCGGTTGATGTTGGTTTGTCAGCGCAGGATCCAAAACCAGAATTGCAGGTCGAATTTGACCGTGGTTTAGCCTCGAGCCTTGGCTTGTCGATGAGTGATGCCGCGAGTGCTTTACGGTTGGCGTTTGCCGGTGCCGAAATTGGCGACTGGGTCGATCCAACCGGTGAGACACGCAATGTGTTTGTGCGGATCAGGCCGGAAGAACGTGCCACAGTGCAGGATTTAGAACAACTGCCGCTGTTATCCAGTAAAACCGGCGCCATGGTACCGCTGGAGCAAGTGGCGACTGTGACTTTAGGCAAAGGCCCGGCGCTGATTGAACATTTAGATCGTGAAACCATGATGGCGGTCAGCGCCAATATCGAAGGTCGTAGTTTTGGCGAAGTGTTTAAAGATGCGATGACATTGGCCAAACAAATTAACTTCCCGCCGGGTTACGATTTGGTGGTGGGTGGTGAAGGCCGTGACCAAAACGAAGTGTTCGGCAGTATCTTCGGTGCTTTAGGCCTGGCGGTGGTGCTGATGTATTTGATTTTGGTACTACAGTTCCACAGCTTCCTGGCACCAGTGTCGATTATGATGTCGCTGCCGTTGTCGTTGATTGGCGTGGTGTTGGCGTTGTTAATTTTTGATTCAACGCTGAACCTGATGAGCTTAATTGGTGTGGTGATGTTAATGGGTATCGTGGTGAAAAATGCCATTCTGCTGATTGACTGCGCCCGCAAAAAAGAAGCAGAAGAAGGCATGAATCTGGAGGAATCGTTGATTGCGGCAGGCCGCGAGCGGTTACGTCCAATTCTGATGACCACTTTTGCACTGGTCGCCGGTATGTTGCCAGTGGCCGTTGGCATTGGTGAAGGTTCTGGTTTCTACCGGCCACTGGGCATCGCGGTGATTGGCGGTACTATCACATCGACCGTGTTGACCTTGTTAGTGGTACCCACTTTCTATGACAGTCTGGAATCGATGAAACGCCGGATCAAAGCCCGCTGGCGCCGTCGGTTTGGTGCGGCAGTTCACACTAAACCGTTGACGACACTGTAGGGCGCGACTCAGCCGAAGGCTAGTCCGCCATGAAGCTGTGACGATAAAGCTATGATCAGAACGTTGTATGCATAAAACAATGCCAGAGCTCGCTCTGGCATTGTTGTTTTTAACATTTTTTCATCCAGCAATAATGACAAAAATGTTGCAATATAAATAAGTAACTGCTGATGGTTTATTAAAAATGTAATGGTTTGTCCACAAAAAAGTCATCTATTTCCCCGATTATAAGGCGCCGTCGGAGCTGCTCATTAAACTGCTCCGACCATGATAAAAATCATCATAACGCTGTAATTTTGGGAGATCTCCTCGTGTTCATTACTCGCTTAAGTCCAATCACGCTCGCCGTGGTCCTTGCCATGCAACCGCAATTGGCTGTTGCCGAAGAAAGTGTTGCTGCCGCCGAAGCCGCCATTGAAGTGATGACGGTCACTGGTAAAAAAGTGGCTTATGCTAACAATGTCACAGATGAAACCGCCAAACTGGCCAAGTCGCCAGTTGGTAATGTAATGGATTTAATCAACAATCTGCCTGGCGTGAGCGTTAGCCAAGGTGATGCTTTTGGCGCAGATGATTACACCACTATCGTCAGCATGCGCGGATTTGTCATCGACCGTGCCGACCAACAACTTGGTATTACCATTGACGGGATCCCAAATGGTGGTTCAGCTTATGCCGGCGGCAGTAAAGCCAACCGTTATCTGGACACAGAGAACACCGCGCTGGTTGAAGTAGGTCAGGGCGCTGCCGACATCGCTTCTGCATCCCTTGATGCGCTGGGCGGTACCCTTAATTTTATCAGCGCCAATCCGGAGGCTGAGCGCGGCGTCCAGTATGGTTTCACCCGCGGCAGTTTTAATGCCCGTCGTGATTTCATCCGCTTTGATTCTGGTCAGGTTTTTGGTAACACCACCGCTTATGCCAGTATGTCCGATACTTTCAACAATCGTTGGATTGGTACCGGTAGCAATGGCTACAGCGACCGTCTGCATTTCGAAGCCAAATCTGTTACCGAACTGGAACATACTAAAATCACCGCGCGTTTATCTTATGATGATACCGATGAAGATAACTATCAGCCGGTGTCGCTGGCACATTTCGATAAAACGCCTCGTTGGGACGGCTTGACCAATGTCTGGACCGGTGATCCGGACATTGACCAGAACTTTGCGGAAGCCTGGTCTACATTACGTGAAAACACCTTAGGTTATGTCAAAGCTGAATTTACGTTACAGGACAATCTGTCACTGACAGTGACACCATATATTCATTTGCAAAGTGGTCGTGGCGACTGGTTGCCGCCTTATCAGCACTACGTTGCAGACGCTAATGGCAATAGAGTGACAAAAGGCAATTTAAAATCAATCGCATATAAATATGTAGATCAACAAGGCCGACCAATTCTGGATCCAAAAGCAGATTTAACCGGTGCTAAACGCGTCTCGTCCTATCGTCACACCCATTATGACAAAACCCGTTACGGCACCATGGCCGATTTGCAATGGGAGCTGGATAGCCATCAAATCCGCAGTGGTTTGTGGCTGGAACAACAAGATCGGAACCAGTTACGTGACTGGCATGCGGTGGCTGATTCCAAGGTTTATCATTATTACGATGAAAAACCATATTGGGTACAGCTAGATGATGATTATAGTAACAATGTGATGAAGTTTTATTTGCAGGATAAAATCACGCTGGATGACTTACAGATCACTGTCGGTGTGCAACAGTATTTTGTCGATGTTGAGCGCAAAGATTTACTGAATACGCTTGGCCAGGACAAAATCGACAGCGATTCCAAGTTGCTGCCAAGTCTGGGTCTGGTCTATCAACTGTCTGAGCGGGTAGAACTGTTCTCTGGGTATTCGCAGAATTTTAAAGCGATTTCCGACAAAGTGCTGGAGAAGAAAAAAGCCAGTCAACTTGCTGATCTGGAACCGGAAACAGCAGACAATCTCGATATCGGTTTACGTTATGCTGGGGACACATTTGATTTATCCGCAACTTTGTACAAAGTAAAATTTGACGACCGAATCGCATTATTGACCTATCAGACGAATCCGGATGGTACGCCAAATTATGATGCTGTTGGCGACTCTGATTATGACAATATCGGTGGCGTAGATTCATCAGGTTTCGAAGGTAGCTTTGACTGGCGTATCACTGAGCAGTTTAATCTGGCAGCATCACTGACCCTGAATGATTCTACCTATTCGGACAATGTGCTGGGTGTTAAAAACAATCCGGCGGGCAAAAAAGTCGAAGTGATTGAATACAAATCTGGCCAGGAAATCGCCGGTATTCCAAAACAAATGTTGTCGTTATCGCTGAATTATCAACAGGATGACTACCGTGCAGGTGTTGGTGCTAAATATCAGGGCGATTATTTTGGTGCAGCCAAACATAGTTATGTCGCAAACCAGGATGTTTGGAACAAAGATAAGATCGAAAGTCATACCTTGTGGAATGCTTATCTGGGATATAGCAAAGTGCTGTCCGGTCAGCAGTTAGTCAACTCACTGGATATCAACTTTGTACTGAATAACCTGACCGACGAAGAGCATATTAGTGGCGGTAGTGAAGGTGCCTATTTGTTAGGTGCCGGACGCAGCGCGAGCGTCACCGTTAGCTTAGGTTTTTAAATCACAACTAAAGTTGCAACTACCTGGTTAAAGTGCAGTTGTGGCAAGCCAAAAATGAGATCAGAGGGATACTCTGATCTCATTTTCTTGTTTCTTTACAGCACATTTTTTCGAAACAACAATGACATTTGACAGCAGCCTTACCACGGCAGCAACCTGTAGTTACCGGATTTCAACGCCGCTGCCAGCTCAAACGACCGTTCGGTGACTTCCAGCCAATAGGCCATTCGAGCCTCGTCCGACATGGTCGAAAAATCAGTGCGATCGGGGATCTTGCCAAAAGGGAGTGATTTGACCCAAGTCTCGCTTGGGCAGACCAACACCACATTGTGTAGGTTTTTTGCTTTAGCCCGGCGCCAGCGCAGTGACTTATCAAACCAGCCCGGCGTGAGATGTGGGTAAAAATGCGGGTACAGCACCAGGCCTTTAGCGCTAAACGGCCAGTCAAAATGATAATCGGTAATACCACCATCAACAAAATGACCAAAACCGGCGCCCGGAATATGCCGCACCGGTGCTATCACCAGTGGAATAGCGCCTGAGGCTAATAGTGCTGGTTTTAAGTTATCGACCGTCAGGCTGACTCTTTGGGTTGGCAGGTCTTTGACATCGGCAAAAGCAGCTTCATTAGTTAAGGCTGAATTGCTCGATGACGGATGCTGAAATAAATAACGTTGATAAAACAGCCCCAGCGTTTTACGGCTGACCAAATTGGCGGCCGCCGTTAAGGTCAAAGCACCAATTTGCGCTGCTTTGCCCTTGCCACTATTGAGTTTTCGCGACCTTGCGACAATAAAATTCAGCCGGAATACCGGGTTATCAATCACTTGCTGTAAATGATCAAGGGTTGGAAATACCGCATCCATCACGGTGGCCGAAGTGGCGGTGATTTCTGCAATAGTTGCATCTTTGGCATAACATAAAGTGCGGTAGGCGTCGCAAAAACGGCGCGAGGCGGCAGCCGGATCGGCCTGTGCGTAACAGCCAAAGCGCCAGGCGCCGGCTGAGCTACCCAATAATTGCAGCGGTTTTTGCCGGCCTTGAAAAAACTCGGCCGCCAGATACTGATCCAAACCAAATAAACAAAACCATTTCGGGCCGCCGCTGGCGCCGACTAAGACTTCTATATCGTCGCTTCGAAGGCCATGTTGCTGGATATGTTTCAGGGCAACAGGCCCGGCTTTGAGAACTAAAGGTGCGTGCAAATCCTTTTCCTTACGCTTCTGTAAGCAATGTACTTATACCCAAAATCATTGAAGATGCGGGTAGGCGCCGAGTGAGTGAGACCCCAGGAGCATAGCTGTCTATGTGACTGGGGCGAATGAGCGATGGCAACAACCCCGCATCTTCAAGGATGAAGGGTATAGCTATGAAGAACCACGGCCGAATAAACGTTGATACATCCGTTCGGCGTATTCGTCGGTCATGCCGGCAATATAATCACAAATAGCGCGGTCGCCAAGTTGCACTGCCGAAAGATCACGCCAGCGCTGCTGGGTATTAAAGGGCAATAACCGCAGTGGTTCCTGGGCAAAAGCTTCAAACAGCGCTTGTACTATGGTTTGGCCGCGAAATTCCAGTTGTTGCAGGCTCGGGTGCAAAATGACATGCCGATAGACAAAGGATTTCAGCAGCTGCAATATTTTCAACTCTTCCGGCGGCAACACCGCGTTATACCGGATCAAGGGCTCGCTCGCCAGCGGCAAACTTTGCTGCCACTGCACACTGGTGATCAACCGGTTGACCAGAGCGCCGATGGCATCTTTACGGATATGATGCTGAGATTTAAATAGTTTTTCGCCGACTTGCGTTAAAAATTCTACCGTACTCTGCTGCCAGTCGCTGGTATGTTTAGCGATTTCTTCCAGCCACAATTCGCGCTGTACCGTGCCGGTGACCACCGCATCTTCCAAATCATGCACGCCATAAGCGATATCATCGGCCAGCTCCATAATCGATGCATCCAGTGATTTATATCTGGATTTTAGAAAAGGTGCAGCAGCTAATGTATCTGCCGCCTGAAACTGTTCGCGATCATTGGTTGATAACGGCGCTAAAATCCAGTCGAGTAAGTCGGCATCCTCGCGATAAATCGCTTTGCATGGTTTACTGCTACTGCGATTAGTGGAGGCCACTGAGTCTTTGGGCAGAACTGGTTGCAACACCGGGTATTTGAGTAAACCGAGCAAAGTGCGGCGACTTAAATTCATGCCACCTTCGGCGGTATAAGGTTCCAGCTTGCCGACGATGCGCAGTGTCTGGCCGTTGCCTTCAAAACCGCCGGCCTGCTGCATACAATGATGCAGTGCATATTCGCCACCATGGCCGAAGGGTGGGTGGCCAATATCATGCGCCAGGCATAAAGCTTCCATCAAGCTATCTGCCGGAAGGAGTTCTTTTAATTCTGTGGTCGGTGCATTCAGTTGCAACTGTGCCACCAGCGCGGTGCCAATTTGCGCCGCTTCCAGTGAGTGGGTGAGGCGGGTACGGTAAAAATCATTCTGGCCTACACCCATGATCTGGGTTTTCGCCTGCAACCGGCGAAAGGCGGCGCTATGTAAAATACGGGCTTTATCGCGTTGCCATGGCGTGCGGTGATCCTGCGGCCGTTCGCTTTGTTCCTGCTGGCGGCGTTGTTGCCAGATTGACATGGCGGGGTTCGACATTGTTGCTCCTTGCTGCAGATTGCTTTGTAAGCGATAACTTTAATCCTACGCGAAAATACCGGCACAGGCGATACATCCCGAGGCGTCATGCTGATTTGCGCGATGAGAAAATTTTATCCGCAGCAGGGCTGGACAAACTTCAGATCTATACTGTATAAATAATCAGTATCCGATTATATGTGCAACTAAGGTGAGAAAAGCTATGGCTGTCATCGTGAAATATGTGATTGAACGCAACGGGGTTGAGAAAATGACTTTTGCTGCCAAAAGTGAAGCAGACGCTTATGACAAAATGCTCGATATTGCCGATGAGCTGTTTGTGGTGCTGGGCCAAAGTCAATTACTGGCCGATGAGTCGCAGCAAGAGTCGCTGGCACTTTATCTGGCACAAAATAAAGACGAAATTCTGCAGGCGCTGGGTGCAAAAGCGAAAACGGTAAAAAAGGATAAAGCAGTGGAGCCAGCGGCAGATCTGCTGACCGCTACTTTAGAACCGGCAACTGAGTCTGTGGTTGCTGCGAAACAAGCGGCAAAAGAGCTGATTATTGTGCGCGATGAAGACGATTTGTTATTAGATCGTTCAGCGGCGTAATAAGCCGTGACAGTTGGTGCAATTCTGAATGAATTGTACCAACTGTTTGTGCGGTTTGCGGTGTCGCAAGAGATTTGATATATGGCCTGGTCATAGGTTTTGCCAGGCTTTGATTTTGAGCTCAGTCGTCTTGAGTTGGTGCTGGTTTTTCCGGCATTTCTGGCGTCGCTGGCTTTTCTAGCGCAGGCCAACCTGACTTCAGATGCAAGTCGCGTTGTGGGAACGGCATGGTGATATTGTTGGCTTTAAAGGCCCGCCAAATCGCCAGATTAATTTCTGATTTAACCGAAGCGGTGCCGTTTTCCATATCGGCAATCCACACCCGGAGTTGTAGATTCATCCCGCTTTCGGCGAAATCCATCAGCCGTACGGTTGGCTCTGGCGTGGTTAACACCCGCGGCGAAGCGTTGGCACATTGCAACATCAGCGCCATCGCCTGTTCTGGATCGTTGTGATAGCTGATTGGAATTTTTACTTCCAGCCGCACATTCGGATCGGCGTAACTCCAGTTAATCACTTCAGTGATAATCAGGTTTTCGTTGGGAATAAGCGTATCAACGCCCTGACGGTTGCGTAACACCACATAGCGTGCGTTCAGCTGCTCGACCCAGCCAAACTTATCACCGACGGTAATGATGTCGCCCGGCTTAATCGAACGGTCAAATACCAGAATAAAACCGCTGATAAAGTTCGAAGCGATCCGCTGTAAACCAAAACCGAGGCCAACACCCAGCGCACCACCAAAAATTGCCAGTGAACTTAAGTTAATCCCTACGGCATTGAGCGCAAACAAAAACGCCGAGGTGATCAGGAAGAACTTGGCGAATTTACTAAAGCCAACCTGCATGCTGGGGCTGATCACCTTCGAGTTTTTCATCTTCTGGTTAATCACTTCGGCCAGCCACAACGCTATGGTAAAGGCCAGCACGATGATCAGGACGAGCTTAATCACGATCAACAGCGAAATCCGGCTTTCGCCAAAAGTCACCGCCAGCGCGTCAAACAGTTTCAGTAACGGCGTGAGCCACCCAAGCAGATGCAGTACCAGCGTCAGCCAAATGGTAATGACCACAAACGGCTCGGCTGATTTAATTAATGGGCTAGATGAAAATGCTTTGCGCAGGATATACACCAACAAACGCACAACACCCAGCGCTAAGGCCACCGGTAACAGCAAATCCAGTAATTTTGCCGGTATTTCATTGGCTTCCAGCACGGCGCTACAAAGCCAGAACAATAACGCCAGGCTCAGCGGCATCATAATGCGCTGTGAACTTCGCAGCGCGACATGCTTAAAGCCAGTTGGATTGTGCAATGCAAGCTTGGTCTGAATAAATGAATTAAACAGCCAGGCCAGCACCAGAGATGCTGCAATCAGGGATAACTGTATTAAAAAATGCGGTTGGGCAATTAATGTCAGCCCTTGTTGCCAGTATTGTTGTAGTTGTTTGGTCATAGTTGCTCGGTTAAAGTTGCTCGGTCATGATGAAGTGAAAGCCATATTTGCCCTTAGGCAAATCTTGTCAAAGAATAAGCCACCCTTTGCTCAGGCAATGCAGGTGGCGCAGTATATTGTTTATGGTGGAGTTAGCACCGTTATTTAGCCTTATTGCATTGGTTTTTCTTCAGCTTTTGGCGCTGCATTTGTAGCTGCCTCTGGCGCAGATTTTGCGGCTGGTGGCGCGCTGGCTTTGATGAGTTGCTGCAGTTGTTGTACTTTCTGCTGGGCTTGCAATAAGGCTTCGCTGGCGGCTTGTTGCTCGGTTTGTGCTTTTACCAAAGCTGAGTTCGCTGCATCTTGCATCGCGCCGGTTGTTGCCCGTGACAACTGTGCTTCTGCGGCAGCAATTTTCGCTTCGGCTTGTTCCAATGCCATTTCCGCCGCCATTTCTTGCTCGGTGGCGGCAGTTAATTGTGCGGTTAATTCTTCAACTGATTGTTTTGCGGTTGCCAAAACCGGTGGTAGTGGTGTGGTCATACCTTGCGCTGTTTCAGCCGTTGCTGTAACTACCGCTTGCTGTGCTGTTGGCTCGGTTTTGTGCTGGAGTTCCTGTTTTACTTCAGCCTCATTTTGGGTATTGATCTGATTGAGAATTGGATCGGTCGCTTGCGTAACAAACTGTTGTTTTTGCTCCTTTATTTGCTCTGCCGCGCTTTGTTGCTGATATTTTTCGGACAACTCTGTGACGCTGGCGCCTTTGGCAAGCTGCGCTGCGGCGTCCGCTTGTTCTGCGGTAAGGCCAAGATCGCCGGTCGCTTTTTCGGTGGCGACTGCGGTGGCTTTTTCCGTCGCAGCATCGGTCGCCTGAGTCACCGCCAGCGCTTTGACATCACCGCCGGTGGCAGCTGTTTTGACCAAAGCCGTTTGATTTTCGGAAAGCCCCAAAGTACTTGACGCTTTGTCGGTTGCAGCGTCTGTCGCCTGAGTCACTGCCAGCGCTTTGACATCACCGCCGGTGGCAGCTGTTTTGACCAAAGCTGTTTGATTTTTTGAAAGCCCCAAAGTGCTGGATGCTTTGTTGGTTGCCGCATCCGTGGCCTGAGTGACGGCTAGCGCTTTGACATCACCGCCGGTGGCAGCTGTGGTCACCAGCGCGGTTTGATTTTCGGATAAACCCAGGCTGCTACCCGCAGTGGTAGCCGCTTTGGTCAGTGCCATCTGTTTCAGTTTCACCGGATCGGTGTAGTCGACCAGTTCGGCTGGCCAGCTTGGGATCACTTTGGCGGCTTGTTGGTTGAGCTGCTCGGCAAACACCAAAGGTGCACCGCCGCTGACCAGTAATACCGCCATTTGGTTAGTTTCGGCATTCCAGACAAAACCGGCTTTTTCCGCCAGTTGCGGCACCGGCGTATAGTTCGACACCAGATAAAATAGCGGGCCTTCCTGCTGAATTTTATTGGCGGTATTCAGCAAGGAAACAGCGGTACTGTAGTTGTCACCGAGTAGCGCCTGCATCCGGCCTTTCAGTAAAGGTTGTTCAAATAAATTCGCGGTTTTTGGATCTAAACCAACCAAGGGCTTCAGCAATGCCCACATCAGCTGGCCTTGTGGTGACAACAATAGCATCGGCGCCACGCAGGCTGACAACGACAAGGTCAACATCAGGCCAAGCAGCCAGGTCCGGTAGCGATTTATGAATTGTTTCAAGCGAATAATCCCAGCAAAAGGTAGCCGACGACCGATGAATTTCAGGCCGACAAGGCTACCATAATCGCCGGTTGTTCAGCCAGAGCTGGTGAACGTTTGGACAGAGTTTTAAACCGTTGCTCTTTTGAGGATCCAACAATAGATCCCGGTTGTCGCAAGCTCTGAAACAAGTTGCGCCAGGATTAGAGTTCACCCCGGCCAAACGCCGGATGCCAGTTGGTCCACACCGGTTGCAGACCTAGCTCGGTCAGGCGCTGCGCCATCAGTTTGGCACTGCGATCATCATCAATACTAAATTGCTGCAAACTTTGGGGCGCCACCTGATAGCCACCAGGCTGCGTTTTCGAACCGGCGCTGAGACTGGTGATCATCAGCGGCAACAATAAATCCCGAAGCTGTGGGCTTTCTCGAGTCGACAGGGTTAAATCAATTTCCGGTGCCAACAGCCGGAAGGCACAATACAGCTGCACCAGTTCGCGGTCGCTGACCGGATACGAACTCTCGATACCGCCACTGCAAGGCCGTAAGCGGGGCAATGCGATACTAAATTGGCAATAAGGGAATTGTTGTTGCAGATACCGCAGGTGTGTCGCCAGTAGCACCGCGTCCAACCGCCAGTCGGCGAGCCCAAGCAAAATGCCAAGGCCGATTTTGTCGACGCCAGCTTCGCCAATCCGATCCGGGCAATCTAAACGCCAGATCATATCCATCTTCTTACCTTTGAGATGGTATTTGGCGTAAGCCTGAGCTTGATAGGTTTCCTGATATACCAGCACGGTATCAATGCCCAGTTGTTTTAATTCGCAATAGTCATCCATCGCCAGCGGCTGCACTTCCAGCATCAAGCGGCTGAACAGTGGTTTAAGCAGCGGGATTTGCTGGCGGAAATAGGCCATACCGACTTTACGCTCGTGCTCGCCGGCCACCAGTAACAACTGATCATGGCCTAAAGCTTTGACGGCATTGGCTTCTTCGATGAGCTCGGTATCGGTCAGCACCTTGCGTTTAATTGCCTGACTCATTGAAAAGCCACAATAAGTACATTCGTTGGCGCAAAGATTGGATAGATATAAAGGCGCAAACAATTGCCTGGCCGCGCCAAATTGCTGGGTTGTTAGCAAGCTGGCTTTTTCCAGCAGTTGCGGTAGCCTCGGCAAAGCGGCGGGGCTTAGCAGTGCCTGAAAATCAGTCAGGTTCAGTCTACTCGCCGTTAACGCGCGCTCAACTGCCGCGGTATCAAAGGTGGCCAGTTGCAAGGCGACCCAATCGGTTTGGGCTAGGACATCGCTAAAGCTGCGCATGTTAAAACCCTCTTTAACTTAAAAACGTGAGTAAAGACTCAATCGGACTGCTGGCGTTGGCATGCAGGCTTGGTGGCGCACAACGGGCGGCCCGCGCAGCCATACCGGCCTCTACCGCCAGTCGAAAGCCGGTCGCTGCCTGCACCGGATCGGCAGCAGTTGCTATCGCGGTATTGACCAGCACCGCCGCCGCGCCCATTTCCAGCGCGGCGCACGCATGACTAGGCTGACCAAGACCGGCGTCGACAATCACCGGTACCCTGGCTTGCTCAATAATAATTTCCAGCATGGCTTTATTTTGCAGCCCTTGATTCGAGCCAATGGCTGAACCGAGTGGCATCACAGCAGCGCAGCCAGCTTCTTGTAAGCGCAGACAGAGGATCGGGTCGGCGCTGCAATAAGGCAGCACCACAAAACCCAGTTTCACCAATTGCCGTGCGGCAATTAAAGTTTGTTCCGGATCCGGCATCAGAAAACGTGCATCTGGATGAATTTCCAGTTTCACCCAGTTGGTTTGTAATAGTTCACGCGCCAGCTCAGCGGCAAAAATGGCCTCTTTGGCGTCAACAGCGCCTGAAGTGTTGGGCAAAATGTTCACCCCGGCTTGTCGCAGTGGTGAAATTAAATCCAGGCTCGGCTGACCGGGTTTAATTCGTTTGAGCGCCACAGTGACCAAACCGGTACCACTGGCACGGACTGCATCCAGCATCAGCGCTGGACTTGCGAATTTACCACTGCCAAGCAGCAGGCGGGGTAACGGAGTTTCGGCAATTGTGAACATACTAACCTCCAGCCACCAGGTTAAATATCAACACCTGATCCCGCGCCTGTAGCACACGTTCAGGCCAACAGCGGCGTGGCATTATTTCGGTGTTCAGCGCGATCGCAACCTGTTGATCAGCTGCAAATTGTTGCTGCAACTGTTGCAAATCAATGCCCACTGCAACTTGCAGCCGATCACCGTTTAAATAAATATCAATTTTTTCAGACATCTGCGGTCACTCCACAACATTTGCACTGGGGATCGGCCAGCAACTGGCACTGGCTGAATTGTTGTTGATGATGTTGGTAAATCTGTACAAAACTGCGCCGCCGACGGCCGTTTGCCAGCTGTTGTAGCGCCATACTGGCCAGTTGCAGGCCAAGCTGGCCGACGAGCGGCGTGTAGACGCCTTGTTGCAGACAGCCGCCTGGTAGCAGTGGTTGCTGATGCCCAAGGCACTCCAGGCAACCGCCACTGGCCGGATTAATCAACCAGCTGTAACCCTGATAGCCACTGGCCGAGGCGCCAAGCCAGCAGCGTTGTTGCTGCTGGCATATCCGGTTGATGGCGAGTTTAGTGGCAAGGTTGTCGCTGCAATCGAGCACCAAATCAGCCCAGGCGATCCGTCTGACTAATTCGGCTTCATCCAACATTTGCGATAAGGCATCAATCCGGATAAACGGGTTCAGTTGTTGCAAGGTGGCGGCAGCGGCTTCGGCTTTGTTTAAACCGATATCGCTTACCCGGAACAAAGTCTGCCGCGGTAAGTTACTCAGCTCAACTTTGTCGCCGTCAGCCAGTAACAGCCAGCCAACACCGGCACCAGCCAGATAAGTCGCCGCCGGGCAGCCGAGCCCACCCATGCCGACAATCAGCACTTTTTTTTGCTGCAGTTGTAACTGGCGTTGCTCCGACCAGTCCGGCAACAACAATTGCCGGCTGTAATACAAAAACTGCTGATCGGGTAGTGGTGATTGCAGTGCTGCTGGTGAACTGTGATTGGCTGAGGTGATCAATTTCGCTGAGGTAGTCAGCTTAGTAGCCATCGCGTTCAACCCCCGGCGGCAGTTGTAAGGCATGGCAATATTGCTGCAATTGCTGCAACGCTTTTTCCGGTTGCGGCGCGGCGACAATGGCGGAAACCACCGCCACGCCGCGCACGCCGGTTTGCACCACCGCCTGAATATTCCGCTCATCGATGCCGCCAATCGCCACCGTCGGCACACCCGGCACCGTCGCGCACAACCTGACATAGTGCTGCAAGCGCTTTAGCCCTTGTGGTTTTGATGGCATCTGCTTGGTGTTGGTCGGGAAAATATGGCCAAGTGCAATGTACGACGGCTGCAATGGCAATACCCTGGCGAGTTCGGCATAACCGTGAGTCGAAACTCCCAAGCGCAAGCCTTTGTCGGCAATGGCTGTGAGATCTGCATCCGCGAGATCTTCTTGCCCCAGATGCACGCCAAAGGCCTGATATTTAATGGCGAGCTGCCAGTGGTCGTTAATAAACAGCTGGATTTGATAATCGCGGCATAGCTCGACCGCACTTTGAATTTGTCGTTCTAGCTCAACGGCCGTTTTGTTTTTCAGCCGAAGTTGAATGGTTTGCACGCCCAGTGGCAGCAGGCGAATAAGCCACTGTAAATCGTCAACCACCGGGTACAGCCCAATCGGTTGGGTTAACCGGGCAAATTTCAGCTGCAAAGGTAAAGGCGCCGTGACATCCTGCCAAAGTGGAAAATCAGTTTGCTGACGCGGCCAGCCAGCCACGCCAAGGCTACCGGCACCATTGCCTGTCGGATAACTTAAACGCAGTGCCTGTTGTAAATAAGCGCGGGCGATGGTGACTGCATCGGGTTTGGTAAAACCGAGCGCCAGCGCCGTGGCCAAAGCACTCGCCAGGGTGCAGCCGGTGCCGCGGTTGTGTTCGCCGTTATGTCTAGGTGCGGTGATCAAACTACTTTGTGGTCCGCTACACCATAAGTCGGTACAGCGGAGCGGATCGTCGCTATGGCCACCTTTCAGTAAAATATCACCTCTAAAGTGCTGACGAAGGACCTTCAATTGCGACAACGCCTGCTCGTTGTTGACTGCTGTCGCAATACTGTCCGCCTGACTTAGCCACGAAAGCTCTGCCAGATTAGGTGTCAGAATATCCACTACTTGTAGTAACTGCCGGATGCTGTCTGAAGATAGCTCCGACAGACAGGCACCGGAGCTGGCATAAATCACCGGATCCCAGATCACTGGAGGCGTTTCGGCGGCACGGCTGCGAAATTTTGACAGCCAGTGTGCCAGCCAGTTTGCTAACGCCAAAGCGATTGAAGTATCCGGCAACTGGCCAATTTTGATCGCGGCTGGCGGTAAATCGGCATCCAGCGTATCAAGCTGCGCCAACAACTGTTGCGGGGTGACGGCAAATACCGCGTTTAATTTTACGGAGTTTTGGGCGGTGATGGCGGTGACAACCGTACAGCCGTGGCCGCCGAGCGCAGTGACGGTGCGTAAATCGGCCTGAATGCCAGCACCGCCGCCACTGTCGCTGCCGCCGATCAGCCACACCAGCGGCAGTTTTTCAGCAGGAGCATCGCCATGTGGGTTTAACAAACGCTGGCCGTTCATACCAGCTCCTTGGCCAGCGCTGTTGCATCTGCGTTGTTAGTGCTTGCATTGCTATTTGCTACAAGAGTGTGCGGCCTTACCGCATCGACCGGCACCGCTAAATCCCGCAGCTGCTGGTTGAGCTTCATCGAGCAGAACTTCGGTCCGCACATCGAGCAAAATTCCGCATGTTCATCGGCCTGTCCCGCCGGGGCACTTTGCTGGTAATAAGCACGGGCGGTGTCCGGATCCAATGCCAGATTAAATTGATCCTGCCAGCGAAAATCATAGCGTGCCGCCGATAGCGCATTGTCGCGCAGCTGCGCCGCCGGATGACCTTTGGCTAAATCGGCGGCATGGGCGGCAATTTTGTAGGTGATCAGCCCTTGTTTAACATCCTCTTTGTCCGGCAGCCCTAAGTGTTCTTTTGGCGTGACATAACACAGCATGGCGCAGCCGAACCAGCCGATTAATGCCGCACCAATGCCGGAGGTGATATGGTCATAACCTGGGGCGATATCGGTCGTTAATGGCCCTAAAGTGTAAAACGGCGCTTCATGGCAATGCTTCAGCTGTTCGGTCATATTGGCTTCAATCAGCTGTAATGGCACATGTCCCGGACCTTCAATCATCACCTGCACGTCGTATTCCCAGGCGATTTTGGTCAGCTCGCCTAAGGTGCGAAGCTCGGCAAACTGCGCTTCGTCATTGGCATCAGCAATTGATCCAGGCCTTAAACCATCACCCAAGGAGAGGGAAATATCGTATTGCGCGCACAAAGCGCAAATCTCGCGAAAGTGTTGATAAATAAAGTTTTGTTGCTGCTTGGTCTGGCACCACTGCGCCATAATCGCGCCGCCACGCGAGACAATACCGGTCAGGCGTTTGGCGGTCAGCGGCAAAAACTCCCACAGCACGCCGGCATGGATGGTGAAATAATCGACGCCTTGCTCGGCTTGTTCCTGCAGGGTTTCAAGGAATAATTCCCAGCTCAGTGCGTCCACTTTGCCGCCGACTTTTTCCAGACATTGGTAAATTGGCACTGTGCCAATCGGCACCGGGCTGTTGCGGATAATCCATTCGCGGGTCTGGTGAATTCGCCGCCCGGTCGACAAATCCATCACCGTATCTGCGCCCCAACGGGTCGACCAAATCAGTTTTTCCACTTCCTCTTCGATGCTGGAACTGACTGAGGAATTACCAATATTGGCGTTTACTTTGACTAAAAAGTTGCGGCCAATAATCATTGGCTCTGCTTCCGGGTGATTGATATTTAACGGAATAATGGCGCGTCCTGCCGCGACTTCAGCCCTTACGAATTCGGCGTTTATGTGCTTTGGAATATGGGCGCCAAAGCTGCGGCCGCTTTGTTGTGGTTGTAACCGCTCATCCTGTTGCGACGCCAGATTGTCGATCGCCATATTTTCGCGACAAGCGATAAATTTCATTTCCGCAGTGATGATACCGGCACGGGCGTAATGCAGTTGGGTGACTGTTTTGCCGGGCAGGGCGCGACGGCAATCGGAGCTAAACTCGGTGGGCCATTGCTCCAGTTCGATATCATCAGGTGAAAACTGGCGCTGCGTTGGCGTGGTGTCCTGACGGGCATCCAGCCAGGTTTGACGCAAAGTGGGCAGGCCACGGCGGACGTTCACCTGCTGCGCCGGATCACCAAAAGCGCCGCTGCAGTCGTACAGAAAAATCTGACTTTTTAGAGCGTCGGTTAACGTGACGGCGCGGCAGGGCACCTGAATATCTTCACCGGCGTCCAGATAGACCCGATGTGAGCCCGTGAACTGATGAGGTGCAATCTGATGAATATTTTGCATCGCCTGCTGGCGCAGGGTACGACGGTTTGAGGTAGTTGAAGACATAGCAATCCTTAATAAACCAATGGGTTAACAAAGTTGCTTGCCTGGAGTATGTTGGAGTAATGACGGCGGTGTGCCGTTAGGATAGCCGTTCAGATAACTTAGTCGCGCTAGGTGCAACTAACATCTGGTTTGACTAGTGGGCCTTTCTCAACAATGGCCATAAATTATGGCCTAAAAATGGGAAAAACTCCGGGTACATTACCCTTGTTCCCTTCGCAGGTTCTAACCTGATCAGGTTCAACGGATCCCGCGTAACGCGGTCTCAGCCCAAATGGGCACTCCGACAAGAGCGCCGAGTATAGGGAAAGATTAAGTTTAAACGCAAGTAAAAATGCAGCTAAGTTTACTGAAAACCGGCATCTTTAGGTTTGGTCAGCGCATCTTGTTGTTGCTGCTGCGCGGTATGAATACGCCGTTCACGGTATTGTTCCACCGACTTGGCAACACTGTGATAAAGCAGTGTCATTGGCCCCATTTTCAGCAAATGGCCGCGGATGGCCCACCAAATATGCGCCAGCCGATGCCAGCTACTTTGTGGGTTGAACAATTGTGTTAATAACCAGCGCATGGACCGGCGCTGCGAGTGGTTGGCAAAAGGTTTTAACTGGGTGAGGGCCAGCGCCGAGACATTAATTTGAAACAACCACTCAAGCACATCAAAGGCATAATAAACCGCAGCTTGCGCGTTCAAATCGGTGGCGGCCTGCACAATGTTCGCTTCACCTTCAGCAATAGCATCCAGATATAGCTGGTATAAATCCCATAAGTCTTTGACCAGCTTGTGAGTTTCGTCCTGATAAAACAAATGGACACAAGCATGCACAAACATCAGTGCTTTGGTCGGCACGGCAAAGGACGAACCGGCCAGCGGGATCGATTGGCGCAGCATCGGCTCGATTAAGATATTTTCCTGGGACGATACCGGATAAATATGATGGTGCAAATCGATGGATACACCACGCAGATAATGGATCAATGGCGGATGCTGATGCGACCAGCGTAAATAATAACGCCGGTCATAATCGGACATGCCAAATTCGATAAAACCGGCTTCGTTTAATCGTTGCAGTGCATCGGGGAACTGCTGTTGTGGCACCAGAATATCAATATCAGAAAACACCCGGCCCCGAGCCATCGCCAATTCAGTCAGCCGGTAAGCGCAGCCTTTGAGCAAGACACAGGGATAAGGCGCGTCACTGAAAAACGGTTCCAGCTTTAGCATTTCTTTGATTAAGCTGATTTTTTGCTTCTGGGCGTAGATATAACCGGAATACAGATGGGTTTTGACTTTTTCGGGGATCGCATCATATAAACCGGCATCCTGTAGCAGGAAATAACAACTGCCGAGCAGCGCTTGTTCCCGCGCCTGATGAATCAAATCAGTCCAGATTTGCGCATTGGCGTGTTCAATAAATTTCGCCGGGTTTTGCAGGAGTTGCAGGCAGACCGGCGTCATCAGTCAAGCTCCGCAATCAGCTGCAAAGCCTCATCGGTATTGGCATATTCCAACCGAATGCCAACGACTTGTTTTACTAAACGTCCCAGGGTTTCAAAACCCACTTCGGCCAACACGGTGTAATTAAAACAATTCACCGCCAGTTGCATAAACAACTGACTTTGTTCAATACCGGAGAATTCAGTTGCCGCAACATGAGCGTTATATTTGGGGAAAATCACATAGGCCGGTTGTACCGGCTGGTGCATCAACTGCCAGCTTTCGGCAGTTGGCGGCAAATAACCGATAGTGCCTTTAAAGGTATCCGGCACCACACATTGAACGATGTTTTTGGCATAACGTTGATTGAGCACGGCAATTGAGCGGTTTTTTAAACTGATTGGCCGCACAAAAGGCAAAATCATCCCGGTTTGTGGGTCAATCAAGCAATGTTCATCAGACAACAAACGCCAGCCAGACAACATCAATAATGCGCATAACGTACTTTTGCCAGAGCCTGGTGGCGCTGGCAAAATCAGACTGATGCCGTTTTTTTCCAGCACCGCAGCGTGAATGCACAGGTAGCGGTTTTGATAAGAAGAAACTGCCCAGTTTAAACCCCATTCAAACACACTGAGTAACTGGGGTTTGGCGGTCATCCGGAAATGATGCTGACCCAATTTAAAGGCGTAGCTTTGGCTGAAAGACCACCAGTTTTTTTTGAAATCAATTTGAAAATCAATAATGTCAGTGGAGGGAGAGTTTTGCAGTACTGACGCTGGATAGAGTTGTTGCAATTGATCATACAACACGGAGCCACTGGTATTGACCTGAAAATTAAAAGGGGCAGAGGCCAGCACAAAACTTGTTGTCATTGATGATCAATTTTCCACTGAAGAAGTGGTTACGTTAGCAGTTTCGGGCAGTTCGATCCATGTATCTTGCGTAAATACATCAAAACAGACCACACCTGAGTTGTCGTCGGTGGCCAGTGTTAATGTCGCAGAAGAAGAACCCCGGAGTATGCTGTTGGCATAGTCCGGGGTAGAATTTTGAGGTTTGGGCAAGCTATCATCAACCGATGGTATAGAACTTTAATAAAGTCCGTAAGTCTTCCAAGCCGTTATCACGATTTAATGCATCCTGATAAGCATCGATCAAATCTTGTGGCGCCGGGTAACACAATTCACGGCTACCGTATTGGTTACGGTATTCAGTGTGACGTTCCCAAACCGCCCCGATAAAGGCTGCAACCAAATACTGTTCCAGCGAGTCATTCATGCTCAGGCAGGTAAGGAAATTTGCCGTAGTGCCGGTACCAAAAATTTCAGAGAATTTAGTGCTGTTGATCAACACTTTGGTGCCAAACATACCAGGTTCACGTTTAGTGCCGGTATATCTTGGATAATTTGAGCTGCTCTTTTTGGTATAGCAAGTCGAAGCTTTAACAGTCGTCCACCAGCTTTTACAGTTGCTTTTGGAGATCTCAGTGTATTTGCTGCCAGATTTGGTGTAGAGCGTGTATTGGTAGGTTTCTAATAGATAGCTATTAAAATCAACACTGAATACATCTTTGATGATTTTAATAGTCGACCATTTTGGCTTTTTATAAGCTGCTGGTTTGCCATCGCTGGTCGATGTTGCTGATGCAACCGCAGAACCCGAGTTACTCAGGCTGGTTTCACCAGGTGTACATTTTAAGTCGACACAGCCCCAGGCACTACCACTTTTAATCGACATGATAACGGGTAAAGAACCCACACCAGCGCGGGTTAAAAACTTACGACGTGACAACCCAGGAGCCTGTTCCTGTGGCAGAACTGCAGGGGTCGCAGTTACATCTGTGGTTTGTGTATCGTGATGTTGGTTCATTTTACTACCTCGAAATCAAATTCGATTGAGTTAAGCAAGAAATCAGCCAATATTATAAGTTGCTGATTTAGCAAACTTAAACGCTAGTATCCGTTAGCATTAACGCCAATGTGTAAAACACTCTGACACTCAAAATGTCGTGCTCGTTAATACCACATATATTAGCGACTTATTTACTAAATTGCGATGTTAAAAATGATATTTTACTATCTTCGGAACTCAGCCTTAAGCGCTTACAAATCGATATAACGCTTGCAAAATTTGCATTTTTTTCGGGTCGTTTTGCTGACTTTCGGCGGCACTTTCCAGCGCCAGGGTAAAATCTTCAAAAGTTAATGCCGGCTGATCCAACCCCAGTGTCAATTTATCATGACAATAACGTCGCCATTTTTCCATTTCGTCAAAGGTCAGCGTGTGTGGATAGTTTCTGGCGCGAAACCGGAACAACAATTGATTTAACCGGTCATCCTGAAACTGAATGGCGTTGCCTTGCAGCGCTTCTGGCGCTAATTGGTGCAGCCGCTGCATCTGTTGTTTATCGCTATCCGAAGTAAAGCCTTGATACAGCATATAATCCGGGTTGGTTTCGGCTTTAAATTCAGCCGCATGCTGATACAACTCGACCACTTTTTGCTGCAACTGCCGGTTTTGTTTCAGCCATTCCAGATTGGCCAGGCACGCCTTGCGGTCAATTCCAAGTTCCACCGCGCGCGCTTCGCTCAGCGTTTTGGCATTGGCCAGCACCGGACATTTATTCAGATGCACTAGTTTTAAGCCAGGTCTGGGTTCATCGTCGGCTAGATCGGCAGTTTTGCGATAAAGCCGTTCATTGAGCTGCTCGATAGTTAGATCGGCGAGCAGTCTTGGATCCGACTGCAAATTAAAACAGATCACAGCGTTTTTATTGGTCGGATGAAACGCCAAAGGCACTATCCAGCTACAACAACCCTGGCTTGCCGGGAATTTTGACGACACATGCACCAGCGGCGTCATGCCGGCCACGTCAATCAGCGCCTGCACTTGTTGTTTTTTACGATTTTCGAATAAGTACTGAAACAACTTAGGTTGCGCTTGTTGCACTAATTTGGCGATACCGATAGTGGCGTACACATCTGAGCGTGCATCGTGGGCATGCTGGTGCTCGAGACCGTTGGCTTTGGTTAAATCTTCGAGCCGAAAACTCGGGTTGCCATTGTCGTGTTGTGGCCATTGAATGCCTTCCGGACGCAGCGCATAACAAGCACGCACCACATCGATAAGGTCCCAGCGACTGTTGCCTTGTTGCCATTCACGACCATAAGGGTCAAGGAAATTGCGCCACAAACTATAACGGGTGATTTCGTCATCAAATCGCAGATTGTTATAACCGACCACACAGGTTTCAGCGGTACTGAATTCCTGCAAAATCCGCTGCATAAACTGCACTTCCGGCAAGCCTTTTTGATTACATAACTGGGGCGTTAAACCGGTGATTAACGCTGCGACCGGGTGCGGTAAATAATCCGCAGCCAGTTGGCAGTACCACATCTGCGCTTCGCCAAGCGGGTTTAACGCGAGATCGGTACGTAATCCGGCAAATTGTGCTGGCCGATCTTTTTTCGGATCCGCGCCCCAGGTTTCATAATCGTGAAAGTAAAAAGTTGCCGCCAAAATAACGTCCGCCAGCAGAAATGATTGGCCGCAGTATAAGGCAAAGTCGAATTCTGGCAAATCAGTGCCAGCTAATTTAATCAATTGAAATGCTGTGTAATAATGCGCGTGTTCCGCCTGAATGCGTCCCACCTTAATTTAGATTCGACCGGAAGTCGCAGTGCACTGATGTCTGTTGCCAAACAAGAGTGATCAAACAATGAAGTACCAATGGCCGGTTGTTTACGCCGTTTTATTACAGCTGATGAGCTTTGCTCTGCTGGCAGCCCCCGATGATTTTTCTGAAGCGAAACGTTTGGCGCAGCGGATTTATAGTGATGAAAACCAAACCTTTTATTGCGCTTGTCCACTGCGTTGGCAAGGTGGCAAAGGTATTCCGGATTTAAAAGCCTGTGGTTATCAGGTGCGCAAAAATGGCCCGCGGGCTCAGCGGATAGAATGGGAACATGTGGTGCCGGCGCATCAATTTGGTCGCAATTTAAGCTGCTGGCAACAAGGTGGCCGCGAGCAATGTGGCCGTAATGACGACGAATTTCGGCGCATGGAAGCTGATTTGTTTAACCTCAAACCAGCCATTGGTGAAGTCAATGGCGACCGCGCCAATTTTGCTTTTGCTGAGTTACCCGGTGCGCGTGCTCAGCATGGTGCTTGTCCAATCCGGATTGATTTTAAACGTAAACTAGCCGAACCCAGAGCCGAAATTCGCGGTGATATCGCGCGCATCTATTTTTATATGGCGGATAAATACGCGCTACAGCTTGAGGATGCACAGCAACAGCTGTTTTTAAAATGGCACCAGGCCGATCCGGTTGATGAGCGTGAACTGCAACTGCACCAGCGGATTGCCCAGCAAATGGGACAGCCGAATTATTTTGTCACCGGTAGCCGCGAGTGGTATTTGGGTTATCTGCCAACGGGTTATGGCAGAAGTGCGACGCCGCCAACGGCAGCGAAGGTGACTAAGCAATCAACACCGGCAGTTACAGGTGCAACCCAGGTATTAGGCAACAAAAACAGCAAGCTGTATCACCTGGCACATTGCCCGGGTTTTAGTCAGATCGGCGAGAAAAACCGCCGTTGGTTTAGCGATGAGGCGGCGGCGCTGGATGCGGGCTTTCACAAAGCCAAAAACTGCGATTAATTGCCGCCAGTGGTTTAGCCATACATTTAACGCCCACTTTGTGCTTTCAACCGCAAGCCAACGAATTTTCATTGCTATGAGATAGCTTTTCGCGATATTGCTAGTCAAATCCGGATCCATCGCTTCTTGTACGACTTGTACTACCGAGGAAAGTTATGCGCAGATTATTTTCAGCCTCCCACTTTAAACCACTGACATTAGGGCTGCTTGTCGCCGGGCTCGCGATGCCAGCTGTCGCCAAAACCGACTTTGCCATTGTTATTCACGGCGGCGCCGGCACCATCAACAAAGCCAGTATGACCCCGGCGCAGCAGGCTGATTATGAACGTACGCTAAAAGCGGCGGTTGATGCTGGTTATGTGGTGCTGGAACAAGGTGGCAGTAGTCTGGACGCCATTACCAAAGCAGTATTGGTGCTGGAAGATTCGCCGCTGTTCAATGCCGGTAAAGGCGCAGTCTATACCTATGATGGTGGTCATGAACTGGATGCGTCTATTATGCGCGGCGACACGCTGGAAGCTGGGGCTGTTGCTGGTGTCACCAATGTGAAAAACCCGGTGTTGCTGGCGCGGGCGGTAATGGAAAAATCAGAGCATGTGATGCTGGCAGGTAAAGGCGCTGAACAATTTGCTAAAGAGCAGCAGCTGGAATTGGTCGCGAATAGCTATTTTGACACCGAATTTCGGTTGAAAGCATTGCAAAAAGCGCTGGAATCAATGAAAAAACAACCGCATCAGGCGTCACTCCGGTTATCGCCAAACTGGCAACCAGAGTGGAATATGGGCACTGTCGGCGCTGTGGCGCTGGATAAACAAGGCAATCTGGCGGCCGCAACCTCCACCGGCGGCATGACTGCCAAGCGATATGGCCGGATTGGTGATGCACCTATTATTGGTGCCGGCAATTTTGCTGACAACAGTAGCTGTGCGGTGTCAGCCACCGGGCATGGTGAGTTTTTTATCCGCTATCGCGTTGCCGCTGATATTTGTGCCCGGGTGAAATATGGCGGCATCAGTGCAGCGGAAGCTGCGGATCAGGTGATTCAACAAGAACTGAAAAAAGTCGGTGGTACCGGCGGCGTGATTGTGATGGATAAACAAGGCAACATCAGTTGGCCATTTAATACCGAAGGCATGTACCGCGCCAAACGCAGTGCTGGTCAGGTTGCAGAAGTAGCTATTTTTCAGGAAGTTACAAAAAGCGAGTAATGCGACTACCGAAGCCGGATTTTTGCACTAGGCTTACAAAGTGGCTGTGAACTCAGCCACTTTCAGTTCCAAAGCTAGTCCCAAAATCAAAAATCCGAGGGGAATTGCATGAATTTACTCAAAGTGGCAGACCAGATGAATCATCATCCCGTCACTTTCCATGCCGAGATGACGTTGGAAACGGCGGTTGATAAACTCACCGATGCTGGTCAGCTTGGCGGGCCAGTGATTGATAAAAACCATAAAGTGGTGGGTTTTTTATCAGAACAAGATTGTCTGGCGCGGATGTTATTATCGTCTTATCACGATCAGGTCAGCGCCCATGTCCGCGATGTGATGCGCAGTGAAGTCCTCACCGTAAAACCCAATACCAGCATTATTGATTTAGCCCAGCAAATGCTTGGCGCCAAACCAAAAATTTATCCGGTGGTCGACGACAATGGCCTGTTAGTCGGCGTGATTAGCCGCACCGATGTGCTCAGAGCCATCGATCAGGAACTGCATTCGCATTATCGCGCCGTCAGTTAAGCGGCGCTTTTGCTGATTTGTGGCTGGATTCTGTCCGGCTTTGCTGGATCTGGCTCTGCCAACCTTGTAGCATAACGCCCTTGCTAGAATGAGGGCGTTGTTTTGACTGCTGTACCATCTATGACTGCTGGATCATCTGTGACAAATAGCATTGCTACGTTGCGCGAGCAATTGTTTGGCGAATTGTCCAACTGCATGAATAAAGACCTGTTTAGCCTGAAAAAACGGCTGCACGGGGTGAATAAACTAGACGCTACCAAACAGCAAGCGGCGCTTGAAAAAATTCAGGCCGACCTCGAAAAATCCAAAACCCTCAGAGCCCAGCGCCAACAAACTTTACCTCGTATTACTTATCCGCCTGAGCTACCAGTGGTTGGTAAACGCGAAGACATTAAAGCCGCCATTGCCGCCCATCAGGTGGTGATTGTGGCGGGTGAAACCGGTTCCGGAAAAACGACCCAGCTACCGAAAATTTGTCTGGAACTGGGTCGTGGCATCAAAGGTTTTATTGGTCATACTCAGCCACGCCGGTTGGCAGCGCGCAGTGTGGCGCAGCGCTTGGCCGATGAGTTGCAGTGTCAGCTCGGCCAGCAGGTGGGTTTTAAAATCCGCTTTGGCGATCACAGCACGCCACTTTCTCATATCAAACTGATGACCGACGGTATTTTGCTGGCGGAAATTCAGCAAGACCGGTTCTTAACGCAATACGACACCATCATCATCGATGAAGCGCACGAGCGCAGTCTGAACATCGATTTTTTGCTCGGTTATTTTAAGCAGCTGCTGCCGAAACGCCCTGATTTAAAAATCATTATTACCTCGGCGACGATCGATCCACAGCGCTTTTCGAAACATTTTAACGATGCGCCGGTGATTGAAGTGTCCGGCCGTACTTATCCGGTGGAAGTTCGCTACCGGCCAGCCAGTGAAAACGAAGATAAAGATGCCGATCAGCTGCAGGCAATCTTTGATGCAGTGAATGAGCTGTATCGGGAGCCGCCGGGCGATATTCTGATTTTCCTTAATGGTGAGCGTGAAATTCGCGATACCGCCGATGCGCTGGAAAAACAAAAACTGCCGCATACTGAAATCCTGCCGTTGTACGCCCGATTAAGCGCGGCTGAGCAAAACCGCATTTTCCAAAACCATGTTGGACGGCGCATCGTGCTAGCGACTAACGTGGCAGAAACTTCACTGACAGTGCCGGGCATTCGTTATGTCATCGACCCTGGCACCGCGCGCTTGTCACGCTATAGCTATCGCTCGAAAGTGCAGCAATTACCGATTGAAGCCATTAGCCAGGCCAGTGCCAATCAACGTAAAGGCCGTTGTGGCCGGGTGGCTGCCGGTATTTGTATTCGCTTATATAGCGAAGAGGATTTTCTGGGACGGCCGGAATTTACCGATCCGGAAATTCTGCGCACTAACTTAGCCTCGGTTATTTTGCAGATGTTGTCGCTGGGTTTGGGTGATATTCAGCAGTTCCCGTTTTTGCAAAAACCGGATAGCCGTTTTATCAACGATGGTGTGAAGTTACTCGAAGAGCTGGGCGCACTGAAAACCGAACGGGGCGAAGGGCTGCAACTGGCTCCTTTGGGCAAACAACTGAGTCGTTTACCGGTTGATCCCAAATTAGCGCGGATGATCCTCGCCGCTGCCGGGCAAAACTGTTTGCGCGAAGTGCTGGTGGTGACGGCGGCGTTGTCAATTCAGGACCCACGCGAGCGTCCACTGGATAAACAACAAAAAGCCGATGAACTGCACGGTCGTTTTACCGATCCGGATTCAGATTTTATCACCATGCTGAAACTTTGGGATTACCTGCAACAACAGCAAGAAGCTTTAACCAACAATCAATTCCGCCGCATGTGTAAAGTTGAACTGCTGAATTACCTGCGGGTGCGTGAGTGGCAGGATTTATTCGGCCAGTTGTCGCAAGTGGCGCAGGAACTGCAATTTACGATCAATGAGCAGGCAGGCGATTATCACAGCATTCACAGCAGTATTTTGACCGGTTTATTGGGCCAAATCGGTACCCGCGATTCTGAAGCCGATTATATGGGGCCGCGGCAAAGCCGGTTTTTTGTGTTCCCGGGCAGTGGCTTATTTAAGCGCAAACCAAAATGGGTGATGAGCGCTGAGCTGGTAGAAACCAGCCGCTTGTATGCGCGCACTATCGCCAAAATTGAACCAGAGTGGATTGAGCCGTTGGCGCAGCATCTGGTCAATCGCAGTTTCAGTGAGCCGCATTGGGAGAAAAAACGCGGCGCGGTCATCGCCTACGAGCAAGTGACGTTGTATGGTTTGGTGATTGTCGCCAAACGGGCGGTGCTGTATAGCAAAATTGACCCGGCGCTTTGTCACCAGTTGTTTATCCGTGAAGCGCTGGTGAATCAGGACCTTGGTAGCAATGAAGCCTTTTTACAGCACAATCAGCGCTTGATTGAAGCGGTCACTGAACTCGAAGACAAATCCCGTCGCCGCGATATTCTGGTTGATGAAGAAACGCTGGCTGGTTTTTATGCCGAGAAAATTCCGCAGTTTGCAAATAACCGCGTCGATTTTGCAAAATGGTGGCGCGAGCAGCAGAAAAAAAATCCGAAGTTTCTCAACTTTGACCCGGATAGCCTGAAAAAGCACGGTGCCGATGCGGTGACGGCCGACAGTTACCCGGAATTGTGGCGTCAGGGCAATCTGACTTTGCCACTGGAATATCATTTTTCGCCGGGCGCACCTGATGATGGCGTGAGTTTAATTATTCCGTTAACGCTTTTAAATCAGCTGCAAAATCAGGGCTTTGATTGGTTAATTCCTGGCCTTCGCCATGACTTGTTGGTGGCGCTGATTAAATCCTTGCCAAAAGTGCTGCGCCGTAATTTTGTGCCGGCACCGAACTACGCCGATGCGTTGCTGCAAAGTATTAAGCCGGACGATGGTGCGTTATTGGATGTGGTCAGTCAGCGCTTAAAACGGATGAGCGGTGTCACTATTCCGGATGGTAGCTGGGAATTATCAGCTTTAGATGCGCATCTGAAATTTAATTTTAAAGTGGTGGATGACCAGGGCCATACCCTGAAACAAGGCCGTTCGCTGGATTTACTGAAACAAGAATTGCAGGGTAAGGTGCAACAGACGTTGAGCCAAGTGGCCGAGCAGGGCATTGAGCAGCAAAAACTGACCGAATGGAGTTTTGGTGAATTACCACGCGAGTACATCAAAATTCAAAGTGGTTATGAAATCAAAGCCTTCCCGGCGCTGATTGATGATAAACACAGTGTGTCGATTAAATTGCTGGATAACCCGGAGCAAGCTAGGGCGTTGTCCTTGCTTGGACTACGCCGCTTGTTGCTGCTGAATATTCCATCGCCAGTGAAATATCTGCAGGAGTCGTTGCCAAATAAAGCCAAGCTGGGTTTGTATTTTAACCCCTTTGGCAAAGTGCTGGAGCTGATTGACGATTGCATCGCCGCCGGTATTGATAGCCTGGTCAGCGAAGCCGAGTGGCCGGAAAGTGACACAGAGTTTTTGCAACTGCGCGATAAAGTGCGCGCCGAAATCGGCGAGCGGGTGGTCAGCATTGCCCTCAAAGTGGAGCAAATTCTAACCATTGGCCATGATATTTCGAAAAAACTACGCGGCAGGCTCGATTTAGCTTTGGCTTATGCCAATGCGGATATCAAACAGCAATTAGATACTTTGCTGTTTAAAGGTTTTGTCACCGCACACGGCGCTGCGAAACTGGATGATGTGAAACGCTATTTACAGGCGCTGCAAAAACGGTTGGAAAAATTGCCGGTGGATCCACAACGTGATCGGTTAATGATGCACGAGTATCAGAAAGCGGCGGACGCTTATCAGGCGTTACTCGGTAAGTTTTCCGGCAAGGTGCTGCCAGTTGAAGTGGATGCTATCCGCTGGATGCTGGAAGAATTAAAAGTGTCGTTGTTCGCGCAGCAGTTAGGTACGCCGTACCCGATTTCGTCCAAGCGGGTGTTGTTGGCAGTGCAGGAATATAAATAACTTCTTGGTTAAAATTTGCTGAAACCGCCGTTGCGAAAATAACGCTGCGGCTTTCGCACCTTTACAGCGGGCGCTGAAAGAATTATAACAATCGGATGATTTATGCGCTGTATCTGGCCAACGCAACAGAGGATGTCATGCTGACTCGCAACGATAAACGAAATTACTTCCGGATGATGGTCAATAGCGATGTGCAGATGATCGTCAACGACCCGGAATCCGGCCGCGTGCTCAGCGGCATTTGCCGCGATTTAAGTGCCACCGGTATGTCAGTCGAAGTGGATGAACCACTGGAAATGGGGCTGATGCTGCATGTACGGTTAGAATCGACCAACACCAGTCTGGTGCCGCTCGATGCGCATGCCAAAGTGGTACGCTGCGGCGCGGAAAGCGAAGATATTTATTTACTTGGCTTGCTGTTTATCGAAATGAACTGACCGCTGTCGGTTTCCGGTGCGTGCTGGTTTGCACCACGGCAGCGGTGTGATTTGTCAAAATTTAACCAGTCGTGGCTCTTCGCCTGCCAAAAAGGTGACATTCGCCGATAAAGTCATTACCCTTGCCGCATTCTGAGTCTGCTCATTCTGATTTAACTATGTCATCTGCTCATTCTGTGAATTATTTCAGCTGGCGCAATCTGGCGGTGTTGGCGATACCGTCGTTAGCCGGTTTGTTCCTGTTTATGACACCCATTCCCTCAGCCCAAGGTCTGACGATCCCGGTCGCGATGCTGGCGAACTGGCTGAAAACCACTTTAGGTGATGCCATTCCCATGTTGTTAACGGTGTTGGTGGTGTCGTCAGCACTGGCGACATTGGGAACAAAACTGTTCCAGCCAGCGGCTTTATTACAACGGCCATTGTGGCAAAAGTTGTTTAACCCAAGCTGGATTTGGCTGTTTGTGCGCCTGCTGGGTGCCGCACTGATTGTGATGGTGTATTCGGGGGTTGGACCGGCCTTTGTGATTAGTAAAGCGACCGGGGCTCTGGTTTTTAACGACTTACTGCCGGTGCTGCTCTGTGTGTTTGTGTTTGCCGGTTTATTACTGCCGCTGTTATTGAATTTCGGTTTGCTGGAAATGGTCGGCACCCTGATGAGTAAAATTATGCGGCCAGTGTTCCGGTTGCCGGGTCGCTCCGCAGTGGATTGCATCGCCTCCTGGCTGGGTGATGGCAGCGTTGGTATTTTACTGACCAGCAAACAATATGAAGCCGGTTTTTACACCGCGCGGGAAGCCGCGGTGATCGGCACTACATTTTCAGCGGTTTCGGTTACTTTTTGTTTGGTGGTGTTGGGCCAGGTAAAACTCGAACATATGTTTGTGCCTTTTTACGCAACAATTTGTCTGGCCGGTATTGTTGCAGCCATTATAGTACCGCGCTTACCACCGTTAAACCGCAAGTCTGATACCTACCTGACCGGTACCGATCAAATGGTTGCTGAAGGCGGGCATTTCAGCCGTACATCAATTTGGGCACGTGCTTTTTCTCATGGACTACATCGTGCAAGTATGGCGCCCGGTGTAGGCAGTACGATCAAAGAAGGGTTAGAGACCGTACTGGACATGTTGCTTGGCGTGTTACCGGTGATTATGGCGGTCGGTAGTTGCGCGTTGATCCTGGCTGAATATACACCGCTGTTTAGTTACTTAGGTGCACCTTTTGTCCCGGTATTTGAACTACTGCAAATTCCATTTGCCAGCGAAGCTTCAAAATCGGTGATGGTCGGTTTTGCCGATATGTTCGTGCCTTCGATTTTAATTTCTACGGTGCCAAATGAAATGACCCGGTTTGTGATTGCGGCTTTGTCGGTCACACAACTGATTTATATGTCGGAAGTCGGGGCTTTGCTGCTCGGAAGTCGGATCCCGGTCACGTTGCTGGATTTATTACTGATTTTCCTGCTGCGTACCATTGTGACTTTACCGGTGATCGCAGGTATGGCACACCTGTTGTTTTAGACGTTGTTGATGCAAAGAAGACGTGCTTGATAAATAACAAAGGGACAGTCAATGACTGTCCCTTTATGCATTTTAGAGCTGTGAATGTTGGGTGCTTAACGCTTAAATTCCACGTTAAAAGTCACAGGGACCATTAAGCTAATGTCATTGAGCTTGGCGATTTCCTGCAGCTTGCGCACACCGGTGTCCAGCTTAAACGAAGCGCTGTTCACCAGCACCGGCGCTGTGGTCGAAGCCTGAATTTTGCCATCGGCCAGTTTAGTCAAAGTTAATTGTACCGGTAAGGTCTGCGTCTGATCTAATAACGTCAGGCTCAGCTCAGTACTGTGCTGCATGCTGGCGCCAACCATTAAATCTGACAGCAGCTTGGGGGCTATCATCGCGCTGGCACTGATCGTCGGGAAGGTTTTGGCATTCAGCACATGTTCCAGCATCCGCTCATTGCGGATCGGGATCAGCGTGTCGATGGTCGCGACCGGAATTTGCACCGACACTTTGCCATCGTCGACCCAGCTTCCCGACAGCTGGCTGAATTTATGCACTTCAGCCACCACGCCATTTTTCACGGACACAAAACGCAATTGTGATTGTGCTGGATCCAGTTGCCATGCGGCCTGGCTGGCAAAAGCGGTAGTAAGGGCAACGGCGGCGAATAATAAACGCATATCAACTCCTGTTGAAAGTTCGGGAAAAGCAAAAGCCTATCATAACCAAGCATGCTGACTGCAACCAGTGAAAATCGGAACTTTCATATCGGCTTTGTGTTAAATGGCGGAATTAAAGCGACTAAACGGACAGGATTGGCTTTCGGAGCTAACAGCGCCATCAGCTGAAATGCTGATGGCGTTGGAAATTCATTGATTGAAAAAAGCAATTATTGGATCAAACAAACCAAGCCTTTCAGGTAATGGCCTTCAGGATAAAAACTGGCGATTGGATGGTCGGTGGCCTGGCTTAACCGCTCGATAAACAAACAACCGCGATTGGCATCAAGCGCCGCATCGGCCACTACTTTGTGGAACAGACTTTCTTCAATCAAACCTGAACACGAGAAGGTCAACAGCAAGCCACCAGGTTTGACCAGCAGCATCGCCAGGCGGTTGATGTCTTTATAACCACGACAAGCGCCAACTAACTGACTTTTGTTTTCAGCAAATTTTGGTGGGTCCAAAATCACCATATCAAACTGTAAACCCTGATCTTTATACTGACGCAGCAGTTTAAACACATCGGCTTTGGTGTTGGTGAGTTGTGATAAATGCAGCTGATTCAGTTGTGCATTGCGGGTGGCTGTTTCTAATGCCAAATCGGATAAATCAGCGTTGGTGACATGATTCGCGCCGCCTTGCAGGGCAGACAAAGCGAAAGTGCCGGTGTAGCTGAAACAATTCAGCACATTTTTGCCTTTGGCATAACGGCCAGCAGCGGCGCGGCTGTCGCGTTGATCGAGATAAAAACCGGTTTTGTGACCGTTGATCACATCCACCAGAATATTCAGACCATTTTCTTTAATCACCACTTCGCCGGATTCACGCGGCAAATGTAACCAACCAGTTTTTGGCTCTAAACCTTCTTTTTTACGCACGTCGGCATCAGAACGCTCGTAAATGCTGTAACCGGCAAACAGTTGTTTTAAGGCGGCGATAATGTGTTTACGCTGACGCTCGGCACCGGCGCTCAGTAACTGACAAACCAACACATCAGCGTACAAATCGATGGTCACACCCGGCAAACCATCCGACTCAGCGGCAACCACCCGGATACCATTGGTTTGGTTTAAATCGAATAATTGCTGGCGGACGGCCCAGGCTTGTTGAATTCGACGTTGGAAAAAGTCGGCGTCGATCACTTCGTTTTGATCAAAGGTCCAGACGCGGGCGCGGATTTGCGAATTGGGTGAATAAGCGCCACGAGCCACAAACTCGCCTTTTTCCGTGACGATATCGACCGTATCGCCGGAGTTTGGTGTGCCATGCACCTGTTTGACCGCTTGGGAAAACACCCATGGATGGCGGCGTTTTAACGATTTATCACGGTCGGCTTGTAAAATAATACTGGAGGTCATGGCGTTGCTTCTGTGTTGGCGGGAAAGACGCGCATTTTAGTGTGTGAAGCGTCAAAGCTAAAGCGAAAGTTATGATTTGGGGGGCTGTTTGTCAGTTGCGGTGACTTCAGCGGTGCTTTCCTGCATAGTTTTGCCGCACAGTCAGGCAGAAATTCTGAGTTGTGATTGGATTGTCGCAATAGGCTTCGATGCGTTAAGGTGAGTTTTTTAGATTTCAGGACATTCCGATGAGCCAAGCCACTGAGCAATCACTAAATCCAAATCTGCCAATGCTGATGCGGGCGATTGATGTCATCAATCCAGGCCCAAACAGCGATCTTCACTTCGTCGAGATCCCTCTACCACCGCCATCGGCGCAACAAGTGCTGGTGAAAGTGGCTGCAGCAGGAGTCAACCGCGCCGATTTAGCCCAGCGCGCCGGTGTATATCCGCCACCGCCGGGCGAAAGCCCAATTCTCGGCCTGGAAGTCGCCGGCACTATCGTTGCGGTTGGTAGCGAAGCCGATAGCAGCCTTATCGGCAAAAAAGTGTTTGGCTTGGTGCCTGGTGGCGGTTATGCCGAATATGCCGTGCTGCAGCAGGACCATCTGTTATTTCAAAGCGAAGTGCAAGGTGATGTTGAAGCAGCTGCAACCGCAGAAGTATTTTTAACCGCATTTCAGGCGATGCTGCATATTGGTGATTTAAAGCCAAATGGCGCTGTACTACTGCACGCTGGTGCCAGCGGCGTCGGCACGGCCGGTATTCAGCTGGCCAAACAGTTAGGCGCAGTAGTGGCGGTGACCGTTGGTTCGGATAGCAAAGCGCAGGATTGTTATGCGTTAGGCGCTGATATTTGCGTCAACTATAAAACCCAGGATTTTGTCAGTGAGTTACAAAAATTTCGCCCGCAAGGTTTTAATGTGATTGTTGATGCGGTGGCGGCGGACTATATCAGCAAAGATTTACAGCTACTGGCGCTCGATGGCCGGATTGTGGTGCTGGCGATGATGGGCGGGCGCACGGTACCGCCTTTGGATCTGGCGTTGATGTTTAAAAAACGCGGCCAGCTGATTTGTTCGACCTTGCGCAATCGCTCGGACGATTACAAATCGCAGTTATGTCGCGATTTTATCAGCCAGTTTGGGCAGGCGCTGGCGCAGGGGGTGATCAAACCAGTATTGGCGCAGGTATTTGACTGGCAAGACGCTGCGGTGGCGCATCAACTGATGGCCAGTAATGCGGTGACCGGCAAATTGGTGCTGAAAATCGCGGCGAGTGAATAACGCACATTCAAGCCGTGGCTGGCTGTGGCAACTGATCCTGCTCGGTAAACAAGCTGCGGGCAAAGTGGTAAATCTGACTTTGATTGGCAGCTTTAAAACTGACACCTTGCTGGCTGACTTCACACCACCAGGCGGATAAGTCAGCAGGTTGTTTGCTGGCTAACGCCAGGGCGCTGAATAAACCAATGCAAATGCCAGAATTCGGATCGCGGGCTGATGGGTATTCAAAGGCTTCGATGCCACTGCTACGCATCGCTTTGCCAAGTTGCTGCGTCGCCTGATAGTGACTGCGGTCGGTAATAATGGCTGCGACTGTGTCAAAAGGCGGCTGTTGTAATTGGATACCGCGTTCAGTTTGATAAGGGACTGAAAACATGGTGTGGGCCGTCTGAATTTGCGCTTTGGGCGCAGTGCCGGACATCGAGTCCCAAAACAACAATCTGTAATATGCGGCTTCGGCTAGTGTGACATTCAGCGTCCCACCGCCATAAAAAATGCCGGGTTCATGCACCTGACCAAAACGCGAGCCCCATTTCAGCGGTGGGTAGCGAAATGGCGTTTTTAGTAAATAATGCAGATTTTGACAATGCGCCGGATAATTGGGTTTGGTGTCGTCCAGTAAAGTTTCCAGTAACGCCTGTTCTTCCAGCGTGTCGACGTAACCTAAAGTGGCAATTTGTTCCTGACTTTCAACCAGCCGTAGCAGCATGCCTTGCAGCGGTTTGATCTGATGTTCGCCCTGACATTGTTGCCACAGACTCACACTTTGCCCCGGATCGCATCCAAAAATTGCACCACCGTCATTAAACCGGCAATCGACTGAATTTGTTTGGCCGGAATATCGCCGGTAATTTGATTGGGATTTTGCATAAAATGGCGGATCCAGCTTTCGTCACCGCCGGTGACGGCATACAAAGCTCTGGCCAGCCGCACCAGCAGCAGCGCCAGTTCACCTTGTTTGGAAGTGGGGGAAAGTGATAATTGTTGTTTTAAGCGGCTGATGGCGGTGCGATGCACACCCAGTACGGCCGCCAGTTCGGTCTGGGTTAACCCCAGTTGCTGACTGGCATTCAGTACGGCTTTGGCGAGCACTAAATCGGCGCTGGGTTTGGCGATTGCAATGGCTGACATAACGGACCTCCTGCTGCATTTGCACAAATTATGCAGCATATGTGCATTATGCACAAGATCAGGTGGTGCCGGTCTGGTCTTTCACCGCACCAACATCAGCTGCGAGCTGCTGCGCTGTTTGCTCGGTGGTTTGATCGGTGGTTAGATCGGGATCAACGGCGTCCGCCGTTACCGGTTCCGGATCAAACTGCAGTTCCTGTTGTAAACCTTGCCCTGGTTCCGGCATGGCGTCTGCCGGTTCGGCCATCAGTTGCTGCTGCGCTGTTGCTTGATCAACACGTGGATCCAACGCCGCTGCCAATGGCGATGACACCAAATCACCCGATGCCATCACATAGTCCTTCGGCTGCGCTTTATCCTGTTGTTTTTGTTGATAGTTCACATGCGTGAGTCGCACAAATAACAAAGCTGCCACCAGCGCCATAAAGGCATACAGCATGCGGCTGCCGCCAAATTGCATAAAAGCAGAGGCAATCAGCGGGCCGGTACTGGCGCCTAAACCAAAGGTCAGCAGAATGGTGGCTGATAACGCAACCCGTTCATCCTGTTCAATATGTTGGTTCGCCATTGCTGTCGCAAGCGGGTACAAGGTAAAAGCCAGGATGCCAAAGCAGAAAGTAAACACCAGCTGCAAAGTGCCCGAAAGGGGCAAAATTGCCATCGCCAGCACCAATAAACCAAGCAAAACGGTATTGGTGCGAATAAGCCTGGAGCGGCGTACGCGGTCGGATAATTTACCCATCGGCCACTGCGCCAATAAACCGGCGACGACTGTCACTGCCATATAAGCGGCAACTTGCTCGGTATTCATGCCCTGGCTGGCGGCAAAGGCCGGTGCCAGGCCGTAAAACGAACCGACAATCATGCCCGCCATGGCAATGGTGGTCAGCGATTGCGGCACTTTTTGCCAGAATATTTTAATTTTCAGCGGCGCAGGGCGCATTGGATGGGGGTGAATTCTGCGGGTTAGCGCCAGCGGGACTATACAAAGTGCAAAACACATGGCGACTAAAATCAGCGGTTTAATCGTCAGTTCCGGGTTTAAACTCATCGCACCCTGGCCAAGCACCAAGCCGAGATAAGAAACAATCATATAACTGGCGAACACAGTGCCACGGTTTTTGCTGTCGGCTTGTTCATTCAGCCAGCTTTCCAGCACCATGTACTGGCACATCATACAAATACCAACCATCAGCCGCAGTACTAGCCAAATGTTTAAATCATCAACCAGCGCATGCCCCAGCGCCGAAGCGGTAACGATACCGGCGGTGGCAACAAAAGCCCGGATATGGCCAACGCGGGCAATCAGTTTATGGCCAATTTTTGAACCTGCCACCAAGCCCAGATAATAAGCCGACATCATGCCGCCAATCCAGATTTTGGAGACGTCAATAGCGGCCAGGCGCAAGCCCAGATAAGTGGTGAGTAAACCTGCCGCCAATACCATCAGTAAAGTGGCTAAATACAATGAAGAAAATGAGCGGATAGTGGCAGACATCTGCTGTCCTTAAGCCTGTCGTGGGAAGTAGAAACTCAACTTAAAAATTCAATCAAACCAACGGCCTGATAGCCGTTGTATCAGCGATAACAATAGAACCTCAGATTGTTATCGCTGTACTCTATCAATAGGTTACAGGATTGTTATTTCACCTGCATACCCGGCGTTGCACCATCATCCGGCGTTAGCAGGAAAATATCGGCACCACCAGGACCCGCCGCCATCACCATGCCTTCGGACATGCCAAAACGCATTTTGCGCGGCGCTAAATTAGCGACCATCACCGTTAAACGGCCAACTAAATCAGCGGGTTCATATGCAGATTTAATCCCTGCAAACACCTGGCGGGTTTCAAATCCAAGGTCAAGTTGCAGTTTCACCAGCTTATCTGCGCCTTCAACATGCTCAGCGCTGACAATCCGCGCCACCCGTAAGTCGAGTTTGGCGAAATCATCAAAATTGATGGTTGGTGCCAGTGGTTCAAAGCCAGTTGCTGTGCTTTCTGTGGCCACGACCGCCGCATTGCTTGCTGATTTGGCCGTAGTTTTTGCAGCCACTTTTACCGGCTCAGCACTGGCTTGCAGGTTTTCTTTTGAAGCATCAACCATTGCCTGGACTTTGACCGGATCCACCCGTTGCATCAATGGTTTAAACACATTGATGCGATGGGCGATGAGTGCGGTTTGGTAGTTATCCCAGCGCAGTTCGCTATTTAAAAAGGCTTCCACTTCAATCGCCATCGCCGGCAGCACCGGCTTTAAATAATGCATCAGTACGCGGAACAGGTGAATGCCCATCGAACACACCTGATGGGTTTCGACTTGTTTGGTTTCATCTTTGGCCAGTACCCACGGCGCTTTTGCGTCAATGTACTGATTGGCTTTATCGGCCAGCGCCATAATGTCGCGGATGGCGCGGGCAAATTCCCGTTGTTCAAACGAAGCGGCGATGCTTTCACCTTGGGCGACAAATTCGGCCAACAGTTCAGGCTCGGCGATGTCGGCAGATAAAGTGCTGTCGAATTTTTTGCTGATAAAGCTGGCGCAGCGGCTGGCGATATTCACCACTTTACCGACTAAGTCGGCATTCACTTTTTGTGAAAAATCTTCCAGGTTTAAATCCAGATCAACGATGCCTGAGGTTAATTTCGAGGCGAAGTAATAACGCAGATATTCTGGGTTTAAATTATCGAGATAAGTCCGGGCTTTGATAAAAGTGCCACGTGATTTCGACATTTTTGCGCCATTGACGGTGACAAAACCATGGGCAAATACGCTGCTTGGTTTGCGATAACCGGCACCATCCAGCATGGCTGGCCAGAACAGGCTGTGGAAATAAATAATGTCCTTACCGATAAAGTGATACACCTCGGCGTCAGAATCGAGTTTCCAGAAGTCGTCGAAGTTGATACCGGTTTTATCACAAAGGTTTTTAAAGCTCGCCAGATAGCCGATTGGGGCATCGAGCCAAACGTAGAAAAATTTGCCCGGCGCGCCTGGAATTTCAAAACCGAAATAGGGTGCGTCGCGGCTGATGTCCCACTGCTGCAAGCCTTCTTTAAACCACTCCTGCAGTTTGTTGGCCATTTCGCTTTGCAGCGAGCCGCCACGGGTCCAGTCTTGCAACATTTGCTCAAAGGCTGGTAAATCAAAGAAGTAGTGTTCGGAATCTTTCAGCACCGGCGTGGCGCCAGACACCACAGAGCGTGGGTTTTTCAGTTCAGTCGGGCTGTACGTGGCGCCGCAGGAATCACAGCTGTCACCGTTTTGATCCAAAGCGCCACATTTAGGGCAATCGCCTTTGACAAAGCGGTCCGGCAGGAACATTTGTTTTTCCGGGTCGAACAGCTGGCTGATAGTTTTACGTTTGATGTAACCACCGGCATCGAGTTTTTGATAAATTTCGCTGGCAAAAGCGCGGTTTTCGTCGCTGTGCGTGCTGTGGTAATTATCAAAACCAATCAGAAATTCTTTAAAATCAGCCTGATGCTCAACGGATGTTTGAGCAATCATTTGCTCTGGCGTTAAACCAAGCTGCTGCGCTTTGAGCATAATTGGCGTGCCATGCGCGTCATCAGCACAAACGTAATAACACTGATGACCGCGACTTTTCTGAAAACGTGACCAGATGTCAGTCTGAATATATTCCAGTAAATGGCCTAAATGGATTGGGCCGTTGGCATAAGGAAGGGCGCTGGTGATCAAAATTTTACGTTGGGTCATCAAAAATGGCTCTGCGTGCATAAATAACTGAAAAGAGATAACAACATGATACAATAACGGCCGTTAAAGCGCACCCCACAGAAGGTGCTGATGGTGTTTTTCTCTGTGGCGTTTTGCAGCCTGAGCACCTGAATTATGAGTTCCTGATTTTTGACCCTGCGGAGTTAAACAGATGTTTGGTTGGTGGAAAAATAAAACAAAAACCGCAACGATCACCGACGCACAGCTCGCCGTGATCCAGAATTTTCAGACCGATGAACTGCCGGTTGCCTTGGGTGAGTTGCTGCTGGATCTGCAACTGGAGCAAAAAACAGCAGGCGATATGTTAAAACTGCAGCTGCCGTTCGCTGCCCAATCAATAGCACCTTTATTATTACAGCAACTCAACGAAGTCGGTTTTCACGGCCAACTGGAACTGAGTGCGCTGAATCAACTGCCGACGACCATCGGCAACATCAAACAAATTATTCTGATCGCTTCCGGTAAAGGCGGCGTTGGTAAATCGACCACTGCGGTGAATCTGGCGGTGAGTCTGGCGCAAGAAGGCGCCAAAACCGGTTTACTGGATGCTGATATTTACGGTCCATCCATTCCGACCATGCTCGGACTTTATGGCGCAAAAGCCACTTCTCCCGATGACAAACACTTATTACCGCAGCATAAATTTGGCATTTTTATGCAATCGATTGGTTTTTTAGTGGACCCCGAAGCGGCCTCGGTTTGGCGTGGCCCGATGGCAAGTCAAGCGCTGTTACAGCTGATCAATGAAACCCAGTGGCCGGAACTGGATTATCTGGTGGTCGATATGCCACCAGGCACCGGTGATATTCAGCTGACGCTGGCACAAAAGTTACCTGTCGCTGGCGCTATTGTGGTGACTACACCGCAGGACGTGGCGCTGGCCGATGCCAAAAAAGGCATCAGCATGTTTAATCAGGTGAATATTCCACTGTTGGGTCTGGTTGAAAACATGAGTTATTACCAGTGCAGCAGCTGTGGTCAGATTGACGACATTTTTGGCACTAACGGTGGTGTTGAGTTGGCGCAACGTTATCAGGTGCCGGTACTGGGGCAGCTGCCGTTGCTCAAAGCCATTCGCGAACATAGCGACAACGGCCGTCCTATTGCTTTAGACGAAAGCGATCAGTCGGCGATCAGTCAGCCAGAAAATAAGCAATGTGCTGATATTTATCGGAAAATAGCCAGACAAGTGATCTTCGCTTTATACTGGCGCGGTAAAAAAATCAGCGAACAACAACCCCAAATTATCATGACGGACGATTAACATGAGACTGTGTGACCGCGATATCGAACGGTATCTGAGTGAAGGGAAAATCTGCATCGAGCCGATGCCAGAGCAAGACATGATCAGCGGTGTCAGTGTGGATATCCGCCTTGGCCATAAATTCAGAAGTTTTACTGCCTATGCCGCACCTTTTATCGATTTAAGCGGACCACGCGAAGAAGTGCAGGCGGCACTTGATTCGGTAATGAGTGATGAGCTGGTGCTCAACGATGACGAGGCATTTTATCTGCACCCAGGCGAACTGGCATTAGCCATTACGCTGGAATCAGTGACTTTACCGGCGGATATCGTCGGCTGGTTAGATGGGCGTTCAAGCCTGGCGCGACTTGGATTAATGGTGCATGTGACGGCGCACCGCATTGATCCGGGTTGGTCTGGCAATATCGTGCTGGAGTTTTATAACAGTGGTCGGTTACCGCTGGCGCTGCGGCCAGGGATGAAAATCGGTGCGCTGAATTTTGAGACCATGAGTGGTGCCGCTGACCGGCCGTATAACAAAAGAACCGATGCAAAGTATCAGCAGCAAACCGGTGCTGTGGCCAGTCGGATTGGCCAGGACGATCAGTCCTGAATATGTCATATCTTTGACTGACATCAGCTTTTTGACCGGTATCAGTCTTGGCGCATAAAAAACCATGCTCCACAAATCATAGTGCCAGAAATGAAAAAGCCCATGCAAAACGCATGGGCCGAAGCAATAAAGCAAAAATGAAGCAGGGCAATTATGCGATAAATCTGCGAACTCATGCAAGTTGATTTTGTTGTTTATTGTGTTTTTTTGCATAACTACCCGATTTAACCCTGCAGCTGCTGTTGCATAAGGTTGCAGTTTTCACCCCAAAGTAGCGGAACCGCCTGACATGTCCTTACAGAATATCGCCCGACTTTTACTGTTAGCCGCCATTTGGGGCGCCTCGTTTTTGTTTATCCGGATTGCAGTACCAGCGCTTGGTCCGGCGTTTTTAATGAATGGCCGGGTGTTGTTTGCGGCGTTGTTTTTACTGCTGGTGGCGCTGCTGCTAAAAAAACGGCTATTGCTGGCTGAACATTGGCAGCATTATCTGAAGCTTGGTTTTATCAATTCTGCGTTGCCGTTTTTGCTGTTCGCTTATGCCGCGGGCGTATTAACGGCGTCGTTATTGTCGGTACTCAATGCCACAGCGCCGATTTGGGGCGCGGTGATTGGGATTTTGTTTTACCGACAACCGCTTTCGGCCAAAGTGCTGTTAGGTTTGACACTTGGTGTCAGTGGCGTGGCCATTCTGGTCGGTTTTGACCCGGTGTTATTACAACCTGGAGCACTATGGGCCGTCGCGGCAGCAGCCAGCGCCGCTTGCTGTTATGGCATCGCCACCCATTACACCCGCCGCGCCAAAGCGGTAGAACCTTTTGCCAATGCCCACGGTAGTATGTGGGGCGCATTGTGTTGTTTGTTGCCGGTGACTGTATTATTTCCGGTACAACAAGCCATCACGCCAGGTGTTGCGGCGGCCGTGTTGGCTTTGGGCGTCGTTTGCACCGGCGTCGCTTATTTGTTGTACTTCAAACTGGTGCAGGAAGTGGGCGCGACTTCGACCTTGACTGTCACTTTTTTGATCCCGGTATTCGGCGTGTTATGGGGTTGGTTGTTCTTAAACGAGCAGGTTGGTTGGCACACTTTAGCGGGTTCGCTGACGGTGTTAACCGGTACTGCGTTAGTCACTGGATTTAACCCCGGTAGCAGTATTCAGAAATGGTTCAGACAGCGCCGCGTATAAACAAAAGTATCACTGGCAATTTCGGACCAGTTCCATCTTCAACAAAAGTTTGAAAACTGCCAAGGCAGTGAGGAGTGTAGTCCATGAACGGTGTCGGTTTTTCCCTCTCAATTTTTAGCTTAGCCCTGGCGCTGACCGGAACTGCGGTTTCGGCGCAAACGACGCCTGACACCGGCACACCTATTCAGGCCAATGCTGCCGCAGTCACTTTCAGCCAGGCTGAACTTGACCAGATGCTGGCGCCCATTGCCCTTTATCCTGACACTGTGTTGTCACACATCTTAATTGCCGCCACTTATCCGCTGGAAATTGTCAAAGCCACCCGCTGGCTCAGCGCACAATCGGCAATGACATCTGAACAAGCGTTAAAAGCCGCTGAAAACGAGCCTTGGGATCCCAGTGTTCGTGCTCTCGTGGCCTTTCCGCCGCTATTGACCAAAATGAATAATGAGCTGGAATGGACCCAAAAACTCGGTGATGCGTTCCTGATCCAGGAAGCACAGCTGATGGCGACGGTGCAGGCGCTGCGGGAACGCGCTTATGCGTCTGGTCACTTAAAAGACCAGGAACACATTACTGTTCAGCGGCAGGAAAAAGTGATTGTGATTGAACCTCGCACGCCGGAAGTGGTGTATGTGCCGGTTTACGATACGCGCGTGGTGTACGGTGACTGGATGTGGCGCGAATATCCACCTATTCACTGGCCATATCCGGATTATCACTCAGGTGGTTCTTACGTCTATTGGGGAGTTGGAGCGCGCGTGTCGTCGGCGTTTTATTTCTCGACTTTTTATTGGCCACAACGGCAGATTGTGGTGATCAATCATCATCGCCCAAATTATTACCATCGCCATCACGATATTGTACGTCATGAAGAACGCCGTCACTGGCGCCATAACCCTAAACATCGCCATGGTGTGGTGTACCATCAAAGTTATCAACCAACCCGTGAAATGCGTGGCCAGGGTTATCAACAAGCCGATGTCGGTGAGCGGCGCCGTTGGGCGGCAGATCAGCGCCAGCGCAATAATATCAGCGTGCCGGAAGATCGCCGGGTTCGTGAACAGTACCCGGAGCAGCAACGGGCGACAGTGATCAATCATGAGCGCTCTGGCACTGACATCGATCGCGATCGGTTGCGCCAGCATCGGGAAGGCGATCCGCAACGGCATCAGCAGCGAAGCCGTGAACTGGATGTCGTCAATGGCCAGCAAGCCGAAAATCCGGCTGCCGAGCGCCAAATTAATGTAGATGCCGGTCGCCATCAGGATAATAGCCGTGAGATGCGTGGGCGTATTGAGCAAACAGAACCTTTGAACAGCGATCAACCGACACGGGAGCGTTCAGTTTATAGCGCACCTGAACGGGTGGAATCTGTTGAGCGACCAGCCATCGATACGGCAGAGCCAATCCGACGTGAGCGTCCGGTGTATGAAACTCCGCGGGTTGAACGGCAGGAACGGCCGGTTTACGAGGCACCAAAACCGATAGAGCGGCAGGAACGGCCAGTTTACGACGCACCAAGGCCTATCGAGCGGCAGGAGCGTCCGGTGTACGAAGCGCCAAGACCCATCGAGCGGCAGGAGCGTCCGGTGTATGAAGCGCCAAGACCTATCGAGCGGCAAGAGCCGGTGTACGAAGCGCCAAGACCTATCGAACGGCAAGAGCCAGTGTATGAAGCTCCAAGACCAATCGAACGCGCTGAGCCAGCCTATGAAGCACCGCGGCCCATTGAACGTCCACAACCGTCTTTTCAGGCTTCAAGGCAATTTGACCGGCCACAACGCCAGCACGATGTATCGCGCCACGACGCAGGTCGGCATGATAGCGGCCGTCAGCAGCGGCAACGGACGTCCGAAAGCCGTGGCTCAATTGAATAGCCTGGCTGTTGAACACGTGGTTGTTGCAACAGCATAAGCGTCACACAGTGTACCCGAAAAACCACTGCCTAAAAGCAGTGGTTTTTTGCATTTAAAGCCGTGTATGCTGCTGACTTTGCAGCCGCTTACTGGAGTTAAAATGAAGCTATACGGTTCGTTGTCCTCACCCTTTGTCCGTCGTTTAAGATTGTTGCTGGTTGCTCAGCCGTATGAATTTATCAGTCTGAATATTTTTGAAACGGCCGGTCGGGAAACGCTTGTGCAGTTAAATCCAACGCGCAAAGTACCGATGTTGCAGGACGGCGAGCTGGTGATTTTTGATTCGGGTGTAATTTTTCGCTATTTGTGTCAAAAACTGCAATTGCCAGTGCTGAGCTGGGCCGATGAAAACCGGCTGACGATGATTAACGCGGTCAACGATTCGCTGGTTGAGCTGTTATTGTGTCAACGCAGTGGCTTTGATACTCAAAGCGATAAGCTGTTTTTTAATCTGCAACATGAGCGGGTTACCGGCACTTTGCAAGTATTGGAGCAAGAGGCGGTCGTAGGGCAGTTTGCGGACTGGGATTATCTGGCAATTAGTTTGTATTGTTTGTTGGACTGGGTGGAATTCCGGCAATTAGCCGATTTGATGCCATACCCGGCGTTACAACAATTTATGCAGGTGACCAAGGATCGGGCTGGCGTCGCCCAGACCGATCCAAGATTGGCAGGTTAGTAAGTAAAAAAACTAATCCAGACCAATAAAACCACCGGTCTGATGCGCCCATAATTGGGCATAAATACCACCGGCAGCAATCAGTTGCTGGTGGGTACCTTCTTCGACAATCCGGCCTTGGTCCAGCACAATCAGCCGGTCCATCGCCGCAATCGTCGACAAGCGGTGGGCAATTGCAATTACTGTTTTACCGGCCATCAGCGTATTCAGACTTTGCTGAATCGCCGCTTCAACTTCTGAATCCAGCGCTGAAGTGGCTTCGTCCAGAATTAAAATCGGCGCGTTTTTCAAAAGCACCCGCGCGATAGCAATCCGCTGGCGTTGACCGCCGGACAATTTCACACCACGCTCTCCGACCTGTGCGTCTAAACCGCTTTTGCCTTTGGGATCAGTGAGGTCGGCAATAAAGGTGTCTGCTTCAGCCGCTTTAATCGCTGCCAGTAATTCTGCTTCACTGGCATCCGGCTTACCGTACAACACGTTTTCACGTACCGAGCGGTGCAGCAACGAGGTATCCTGCGTCACCATGGCGATTTGCGCCCGTAACGATTCTTGCTGTACCTGACTAATATCCTGCCCATCAATCAGAATTTTGCCTTGCTCCAGGTCATAAAACCGCAGCAGCAAGTTGACCAGGGTCGATTTACCGGCGCCAGAGCGGCCGACTAAACCGACTTTTTCGCCCGGTTTAATTTGCAGTTGCAGCCCATTTAACACTGGTGCTTTGTGTTCGTGCCCGCTTTCTTTGCCAAAAGCTTTGCCATAGTTAAATTGCAAATCAGCAAAAGTAATAGCGCCACCAGACACCGCCAATTGCTTGGCATCAGGCACATCCTGCACCAGTTGTGGCTGCGCCAACGTGGTGATGCCATCGACCACGGTGCCGATGTTTTCAAATAAACCACTGACTTCCCACATGATCCACTGTGACATGCCGTTTAAGCGCAGTGCCAGACTGACTGCTATGGCAATAGAACCAATGCTGACAGCCTGCTCGGTCCACAACCAAATCGACATCGCGCCAATGGCAAACACCAGCAGGTAATTTAAGGTTTGTACCGAGAACGTTAACCAGGTTACCAGGCGCATTTGTTGGTAAACAGGCTGCAGGAACTGCGACATGCTGTCTTTGGCATATTCAGCTTCGCGGCTGGTGTGCGAAAACAACTTAATGGTATTGATATTGGTATAGCTGTCGACAATGCGACCGGTCATTTCGGAGCGCGCATCGGCCTGACGGGTGGCGACATCTTTTAGCCGTGGCACAAAATAACATTGCAGCGCGATATAGAGCGCCAGCCAGACCAGTAGCGGCGTCACTAACAGTAAATCGGCATCGGCAATCAGGTACAACATGGTGCTGAAATACACCAGCACATACACCATCACATCGAGCAACTTTGTAGCCGTTTCCCGCACCGCTAACGCCGTTTGCATCACTTTGGTGGCAATACGGCCGGCAAAATCATTCTGGTAAAAACTGATGCTTTGTTTGAGTAAATACCGATGGGCTGACCAGCGGATGGCCATCGGATAATTGCCCAAAATGGTCTGATGAATGACTGCGGCGTGCAGTAAAATCAGCGCCGGAATACCAACAGCCGTTAACAAACCCATGGTTAATAAGGTTTTACCTTCGGTTTGCCACAAGGTTTTTGGATCTTTTTCAATCAGCCAGTCGACCAACTGCCCCATAAAGCCAAATAACGATACTTCGAGCATCGCAATCAGCGCGGTTAAGGTTGCCATCACCAATAGCGGCCAGCCCATGCCTTTGCTGTAATGCAGACAAAACGCCAATAAACCACGGGGTGGCTGTTGCGGTTCGGCAGCTGGAAAGGGGTTAGTTAACTTTTCAAAAAAACGCAGCATAAAAGCTTGATCTCACTGATGAAAATTATAAAACGGCGGAATTATCGCGAGCATTATTTCGGGTATTATTGCGAGCATAGTGCGCCAGCACCTGCTGACTGACCGCAACCACTTGTTGAATTTGCGCCAGGCTGACATCCAGATGGGTGACAAACCGTAACCGGCAACGCTGCCCATCGGCACTTTGATAGCTGCCAGCGGTGCACAGAATACCTTGTTCGGTGAATTGCTGCCGTAGAAAATCAGCTAGTTTTGGTGACAGATCACAAAACAAGATATTGGTTTGCACCGGATGACAGCTAAACTCGGCCTGAAGTTGGTGTTGAGCAACAGCTTCGTTAAAACCTGCAGCTAATACCTGCGCATGTTGATGATCTTCAGCCAGTCGTTGCACATTGTGAGCAAGCGCATAACTGCCAGCTGCTGCCAGAACTCCGGCCTGACGCATACCGCCACCGAGCATTTTTCGGATGCGCCGTGCTTTGGCGATAAATTCGTGTGAGCCAAGCAGCAACGAACCAACCGGCGCGCCTAACCCTTTGGATAAACAGACCGAAATGGAATCAAAACCTGCGACCAACTGCCGCGCCACCTGATAAGGATCTTGCTGTTGTTGGGATGCAATCGCCACTGCCGCATTAAAAATCCGCGCCCCATCAATATGACATGCCAGACTTTGCGCTTTACAAAGCTGTTGCACTTGCTGCATATAATCCAACGATAACACCTGACCGCCGGTGGTGTTTTCAATCACCACTAAACGGGTGCGGGCAAAATGCGGATCGTCCGGTTTGATCGCCGCCAGAATATCGTGTAGCGCCAAAGAGCCATCCGGCTGATGGACCAATGGTTGTGGCTGAATCGAGCCGAGCACCGCCATGCCACCGGCTTCCCATTTATAGGTGTGCCACTGCTGACCCACAATGGCTTCATCGCCACGCTGGCAATGGCTCATCAAGGCGATCAGGTTGGTCATGGTGCCGCTTGGGGCAAACAATGCCGCTTCGAAACCCAATAATTCACAGGCTTGTTGCTGTAGTCCATTGACGCTTGGATCATCACCAAACACATCATCGCCCAGTGGGGCTTCAAACATCGCTTGTTGCATGGCAGGGGACGGGCGGGTGACGGTATCACTGCGTAAATCAATCATGGTTGGGCTCATATTGGGCTCATAGTTGGCAGCATATCGGAAAAATAGCGGAGAATGATTGGCGCTAGTGTGCCTGAATTCTGCACGGCGCTAAAGTCATCTGCGGCTAACTGAGTGATTTATCTGATCTGTTGATAAGGGTATGCCAGATCCATGCACCTGCGACCAATCGAATGCAACAGGGCCACTGATCTCCAAAAATCTGCAAGGTCGAAACTTATTCAAATTTTTGCGGCAGATTGGCAAGGTCCGGTACCAGCCATTGTGGCTCAATACAATCCGTCAGATGCTCGCCAATATAACGAATAAACTGGCGCGAAGCCGCATCCAGCCTGCGATCTTTCCGTCGTACCAGATACCAGTGACTTTCCAGTGGAAAACCGGCCACTTTCAGCACAGCACAAGGTTGTGGTTGTTGGCCCAGGGTATGGGCGGAAATCACCGATAAGCCTAAGCCAGCTGCCACACAAAGCCGGATCGCTTCATTACTTTCAATCTGCATGGTTTGTAGCACACCCAGCCCTTGACTGCTGAGCCAGGACTCAAACATCAAGCGTGTGGCAGAGCCTGGCTCGCGCATCAGAAACCGCTCTTGTTGTAACTGCGAAAATGTCAGATTGGGCATACCAACCGCCCAATGATCCGGTGGTGCTATCAACTGCAACGGATTTTTCAGAATACGTGCCGCCTGCATTGTCTGACCGGCTGGCGGATGACTAAACAGATACAAATCATCTTGTTGGCGTTCAAAGCGCGACAAGATATGTGCGCGGTTGCCCACATTCACCGTAACCGTCACTTTGGGGAATTTGCGGTAAAAACCACCGAGAATTTGTGGAATGACATATTTGGCGGTCGTAACTATACCGAGGCTGATTTGCCCAAGATTACCATCCCGCTCTTCGCTGAGAAAACTGCTGAAGTCGTCAAATCTTCCTAACACGTCACAAGCCGCCTGATACAGCTCCAGCCCAATCAGCGTCGGTGTGAGTTGCTGCGCCTGATATTCCAACAGCGGCGCGCCCACAGCTTCGGTTAGCTTTTTTAATTGCAACGATACCGTTGGCTGCGTCAGATGCAGCATTTTTGCCGCTGCCGTCACCGAGCCCAAGCGCACCACCTGCACATAGACTTGTAACAATCGAAAACTCAGTTGCCGAACATCCATAGATGATTGTCTATACCTGGCTCTGAAACAATTAATTATCCAATATAACCATTTGTCGGCACAATCGCCAGCCAACAGGTTGCAAGTGTCGCTTTGGTGAGCACGTTGCAGCCGTTTGCTTGGGTTCACACAGGAGTTATCAGATGCCGGATATTGTGATTGCGTTTTTTGTGCTGGGGTTAACGGCCGGCTTGTTAAAATCTGATTTAAAAGTACCACCGTCCATCTACGAAACCTTGTCGATTATGTTGATGCTGGTACTTGGCCTCAAAGGTGGTATGGCGTTACACGGTCAATATTCCCACGCCATGTTAGAAAAGCTGATCCCAATTGCCTTAATGGGGTTGTTGATCCCGTTATTGCTTTATCCACTGCTCAAACGTTTAGTGCGGTTGTCGCAAGCCGATTCGGTCAGTATCGCCGCGCATTATGGTTCGGTCAGCGCCGGTACTTTTGCGGTAGTGTTGGCGCTGGTGGAGTTTCAGCAGTTGCCGCTGAGCGCGGAAACGACGTTATATCTGGTGGTGCTGGAACTCCCTGCCATCGTTGGGATGTTGTGGTTGCATCAGAAACTGAGCGGCGAGGGCAGTACCTGGAGCATCCTGCGCGAGTCACTGACCAGCCGTGGTGTATTGCTGTTAGGTGGTGGGGTGTTGATTGGCGTGCTGTATGGCCCTGCTGGCCTGGCACCGTTAACGCCGGTGTTGTTTGGTGGTTTTAAAACCATGCTGGCGCTATTTTTACTGGAAATGGGTTTGTGTACGGCGCGCGCTTGTTCGCCCTTGCCACTGGCGCAGTGGCGTTTACTCGCCTTTGCCGCAGTGGCGCCTTTTGGCTTGGCCTGGCTCGGGATTGGTGTGTCGCTTTGGTTAGAGTTACCGCATGGCAGCGCTTTAGTCCTAACGGCGCTCACCGCCAGCGCCTCTTATATTGCAGCGCCGGCAGCCATTCGCGCTGCTATTCCCAGCGCCAATATCGGATTGGCGTTATTGGCGGCGCTGGGGATTACCTTTCCGGTGAATGTGCTTCTGGGGATCCCGGTGTATCAGCAGTGGTTGGGTTGGTTTTATCTGAACTCATAGTACGCTCTAGCGTCCCGCCAATTAAACTATCCTAACCTAACTTTGGCGCATCAAAATCTGCCGGTTCGTCTGAATAAACGCAGACGTTCCAGGCTTGGGCCAGACCATCATCAGCTAAGCAATACTTTTCAAAAAAGTGATTAATTTCTGCGCGTTGACAGTGCGCTTCAAAGCTTGCCAGATCAGCCCAGATTTCATTAAAAACAATTGGAAAACTGGTGCCTTGCGCAAAGGGGCTGGTGATCTGGCGGGTGACGCGGTATTGCAGACAACCATCTTCCCTTAAAGTATTGGGTTCCAGCTGTTGCAGGACCTGAAATAACGCAGCTTCCTGACCCTCTTTAGGTAAAAACTGCGCCAAACAATAGACTTTTTTTGACATCAAAAACTGCTCCAAGTAATCAAAACCGGCCGAGTGTACTCCAGTCCGCAACCGCTGTCAGGTTGAGCTGTGGCAACGTACAATTTCAAATGAGAATAAATATCATTTGCATGATATTCTACTGCAGTTTATATCAATCCTTGGAGCGACTATGACGCAAGCGATAAAAAGCAGCATCGGCTGGCCCACATTGTGGCTGGCTCAATGCAAAAAACATCCCTTAATTGCTACAGGTTTCGCCATGACGATAGCGCTGATGTGCTGGTCAATTGGCCAAAGTGTGCTGCCGTTGTTCGGCGGTGTGCCAGCAAAGGTTGACGCTGGCACCGCATTAAATCAGGCTTTTATCTACGCCATCATCGGCGGTGGCGTGTGTTTTCTCGCCACTTCAGCGGGCGCCTTACCAGCTTTGTGGCTCAAACAATTGTCGCAACGAGCGGAAGACGGTTTGTTGGGGTTTGCCGCTGGCATGATGTTGGCTGCCAGTGCTTTTTCGCTGATCTTGCCAGGGCTAGCGGCAGCAGAGTTGCAACTGGGATCAGCAATGTCCGGTTCATTCCTTGTCGCAGCAGCCCTTGCCCTTGGCGTGCTGTTGATGCTGGGGCTTGATACTTTTATCCCGCATGAACATGATAAAACCGGACCTTGTGGCCCAGGTCATCAGCAGTGCCCACGGTTGTGGTTGTTTGTATTTGCCATTGCTATTCACAATTTGCCGGAAGGGATGGCGATTGGTGTTGGTTTTGCCATGAACGATTTGGCGGTGGGGATGCCGCTGGCTTCGGCCATTGCGATTCAGGATATTCCGGAGGGTTTAGCGGTGGCGCTGGCGTTGATCCGGATAGGCATGCCGGCATGGCGAGCGGTACTGATTGCCGCAGCTAGTGGTTTGCTGGAGCCTATCGGCGCCGTGATTGGGGTTGGACTTTCCGGCGGCGGGGCTTTGGCCTATCCGATTGGGCTGGGTGCCGCTGCTGGCGCCATGTTATTTGTGGTGTCGCATGAAGTTATCCCGGAAACCCATCGCCATGGCCATCAAACCACCGCAACCATCGGGCTGATGACTGGTTTTATTTTGATGATGGTGTTGGATACGGCATTGGGTTAAGTGCTCACCGCGACCTTCAAAACCTGCCTGCCAGACATCATTGAATGCAAATAGTTCGCAATAATTATTGGAAATACAACTAAGAATGGTTATCATTGGCGAAATTTATTTTAACTTATTGTCATTTCAGCAATTTATTGTTGTTCCAAATCGCAGTACAGGAGTCCTTCATGTTCAAGTCTAAACCCGCCCGGATCGCCATCGCCTTGCAATTTGCCTTATTGGGCCTGCCAGCTGCCTATGCCGACGTGCAGCCTGACGCCAATGCCAATATAAGTGCCAGTGGTGATGCCGCAATCGAGCGGATTGTGGTGACTGCGTCAGGTTTTGAACAAAAAGTGGTGGATGCTCCGGCCAGTATTTCGGTGATCAGCGGCATTGAACTGCAAAGTCGTCCTTACACCACGTTGCTGGATGTCGTACGGGAACTGGAAGGTGTTGATATCGGCGAAACCCGTGACAAAACCGGGCAGGGCACCGTGTCGATGCGCGGTATGGGTTCAGATTACACGCTGATTTTGATTGATGGCCGTCGTCAGAATAATAATGGTGATATTTACCCGAACAGCTTTGGTGGCAACCAGTTTAACCATATTCCGCCGCTGTCGGCGGTGGAGCGGGTGGAAGTGATCCGTGGCCCGGCGTCGACTTTGTACGGCGCAGATGCTTTAGGTGGTGTGATTAACATCATCACCAAAAAAATTACCGATAAAACCGTTGGTGCATTCTCGCACAGCCGTACTGTGCAGTCAGAATCAGTGTTCGGCGACGATACCACCACTGATTTCAGCCTGTTTACACCGTTGCTGCCGGGCAAAGTGGGGTTAGCGCTGCGGGGCAATGTCTATGAGCGTGATGCTTCAGATCCAGAATACGCACCGGCGATGGATCCGGACGGTAACTGGGTCAGCCGCGAATTAGGTTTTGGCGCTGGCGGTAAAACCGTGGATAACACCAACTGGTCGGCCGGTGCCACGCTGAACTATACGCCAAACGACAAACACACGGTCATTTTCAGCTACGATAACTCTGAGCAAAAATACGACAACGATGGCAATCAGCTGGGCACTGAAGATACCTTCGACGCCATGCTGCGCATCGTCAACGCCGCCATTCAGCCACGTGCTGGTTATGCCAAAGATCAACGTTTTGGCCGTGAACAATGGGCGCTGCAACATTTGGGTGAGTGGCAGGGCGATATTCGCAGCAATATCAGCTTGTCAGGTGTCGATACCAGCAACCTGGGCCGGACTTTACCTTACACCGTGGCCGAACGTTCCGGCTTACAAGGCCTGTGGAACACTGCATGTTTAAAAGCCGGTGGCAAAAATAATACCGCGTTGAACTGTGTGCCAAGCTTTATGGCTGGTCGCACTGATACGTTAAAGTCCACCGCCTTCACCAATCAAAGTGAAGCGGTGAAACTGGCCTTTATGCAGGCTAATTTATCTGCGGCGCAATATCAGCAAATGTTGTCGTATTTACCACGTGATGCCCGCACTTTAGCCACCAACCAATACACATTGGACGCTAAAGTAGATATTCCATTTGATAATCATATGGTTGTCACCGGTGGTCAGTTGATTGACGGCGAGATGGAAGACAGCGTGTTTGGCATGTACGGTGATGGTTATGTCGAAGGCACAGTGCAAAAACACGAGATGTGGGCGCTGTTCGCCGAAGATAACTGGACAGTTTTACCAGATGTAGTGCTGACTGCCGGTATCCGTTATGACGATCACAACGTGTTTGGCGGCGAAGTCAGTCCGCGTTTGTACGGCGTGTGGACGGTCAACCCAAGCTGGACCATCAAAGGTGGCGTCAGCACCGGTTATAAAACACCAAAAACCAGTGATTTATTCCCAGGTATCGTGATGTTTGGCGGCCAGGGTGTAAGCCCAGTCGTTGGTAACCCGTTGTTAACGCCAGAAACCAGCGTCAATACTGAAGTGGCGGTGTACTACGCGCATGATAATGGCCACAGCTTTAACGCCACCATTTTTAACAACAGATTCGACGACAAAATTTCCAGCGGTGGCGATACCATTCCACCTTGTGATATTGCCAAACCAGGTCAACGCTGCGCAGATGTCGGCGCCGGTTGGGCTGATTTAGGTTATGTGTCGTTCTCGCAGAAAATCAACATTGACCGGGTGGATATCAACGGCGCTGAAGTGGCCGGTGTTTATCAGCTGCCGTACGATTTAACGCTGCGTGCCAACTATACCTTGACCGATTCAGAGCAAAAAAGTGGTGCCAGCAAAGGGTTACCGATGACCAATACCGCACGTCATATGGCGAATGCCACTTTGGATTATGCGGCAACTGACTTATTAAAGTTGTTTTTAACTGCCGAAGTGCGCTCAAAACGCTACCGTGGTTTTGATGCGACCCTGAACAAAGAGTTGTTTTACAAAGACTACGAAGTGTTCCATTTAGGCGCGTCGTACAAAGCATCCGATGCAGTCACCTTCAACGCCCGGATCAACAACTTGTTGGATATCGACTTCACTTCGTACAACACGGTGTTCGCACCGGTGACCGGTGGTGGTTATACCGGTAGTTATGTCGATGATTTTAATAACAAAGACAAAGCCCGTAACCTGTGGCTGAGTGTGAACGTTACGTTCTGAGTCCAGTTCACCGAGTCATTTTTAAGTGAATCGAGTAGGGCGTTACTCGCCGCGTCAGCGGCAGTACGCCAGATGACGATTTGATACTCTGTCGATGCTGATTTGATAATGGCGTACTGCCTTCGGCGAGTACGCCCTACACCAAATACATATAACACATTGTTTTAAAGATAAAAAAACTGTAGGGCGCTACTCGCCGCGTCAGCGGCAGTACGCCGGAGGGTAAATTTGAAAAGTGCAGTTTTTTACTTCAAACGTCCCCTTTACACGCTGACTCCTCAACTATACTGGCTTTAACTTCTTGGTCATCAGTTAGTCGAGGTTTTCAATTTGTCGCGTTCCGTCGTTCGGTTGCTGCTAAGTTCCGGAGTTGGTTGTTTACCCGGATTGTTACTTAGCTGTCTGATGAGCGCAGTGCCAATGAAGGCGATCGCAGAAACCCCGGTACCGCAGCCGAAACTACAGCCGCAACTGATCGTGTTCGGCTATCCGCATCAAATTGTTGACCCCTTAACGCTTTATCCCATCCGGCTGCTGCGCGCAGCGCTCGACAAATCCGGCGAACCTTATGAACTGCAAGCCTCACCGGTGCCGATGGTGCAAGACCGCTCATTACGCGAAATCGCCGCCGGTAACCAGGTCGATGTGTTCTGGAGCATGACCAGCATCGAGCGTGAACAATACCTGTTGCCGGTACGGATCCCAATTGATAAAGGCCTGTTTGGCTGGCGGGTGTTCCTTACCACCGAAAAAAATCAACATCTGACCGAAACCGTGCAAACCATCGCGCAGCTGAAAAAACTGGTGATCTTGCAAGGCCACGACTGGCCGGACACCAAAATTCTGCAAAGCAACAAGTTAAAAGTCATTACCTCCAACCAATACCGCTCCATGTTCAATATGTTAGCAACCGGCCGTGCCGAGCTCTTTCCAAGGTCAATTCTGGAAGTGTGGAAAGAAATCAAGCTGGAAAAGCACAATCTGCTGGTAGACCCCAGACTATCCATCTACTACCCAACCGCCTTGTACTTCTTCGTCAGCAAAAGCCAGCCAGAACTCGCCAAACGCATCGAACAAGGTCTGAATCAGATGATCAAAAGCGGCGAGTTTGAACAGTTGTTTTTAGAGGAATACGGCGCTGACTTAGCGGAAGCCTTGGCTAGTAAACGTCGGGTGATTTACCTGGATAATCCTTTTTTGCCCAAGGAAACGCCGTTGGATCGAAAGGAGTTATGGGTGGATGTGGAGGCTTTGGTGGGAAAGTGACTTGTCGCGCGGACAGCCCCTTGCTTGACTTAGTGGTATTTGCAGTGGCCGGAGAAAAGCAGGTAGGATGTTGTTTTTAGTTCGATTGAGGTTTTGATGACCTACAGCCGTCCTTGGTTAAGTTTCCAGCAACAGCTCGAACAGCTGAAATCGCGAGGTATGGTAATTACTGACGATGCTGCAGCTATCGAATATCTGGAGCGGATTGGTTATTATCGATTAAGTGGTTACTGGTATCCATTCCGAATATTTCATGCTGGTAAGGCAACCGATCAGTTTGTTGATGGAACCCATTTTCTGGACGCTGTAAATCTCTATCTGTTTGATAAAAAGTTGAGATTTTTAGTACTTGATGCACTGGAGCGTATAGAGATTTCGTTGCGAGTGGATATAGCTTATTTACTTGGTCAGAGAGACATATTTGCTCATATTCATGTCGCAAATTTTCACCCAAGTTTTGCCAGAAAGAAGCGAGCAAGCGGACTGACGGCTTTTGATGAATGGGTACAAAAATACCGAGGTTTAGTGAGCCGGTCGAAAGAAGATTTTGTTCGCCACTATTTGGAAACGCACGGTGCGGAACTCCCTGTTTGGGTCGCGATAGAGGTTTTTGATTTTGGTGCAATTTCCCAATTATTGTCCATGATGTCAGTTAAAGATCAACAATCCGTGGCAGCAAAATATGGCATTAATGATTGGGATGTGTTCCGAAGTTGGATTTATTCATTAAGTTACTTGCGCAATATTGCGGCCCACCACAGTCGGATGTGGAATCGTAATAACACCAGCCCACCTAAATTGTTAACCGATTCAATTTGGTGCAAATCATTTGCACAGCAACAAACATTATTGGCTAAACCTTTTGTTCTATTGGCCATTACGAGAGAGCTGGTCAAGCAAGTATGTCCAAATACATCGTGGGAGCAGAGAGTAAAATCACATTTATTACAATTTCCAATACAACATTCAGATAAAAGACTTGGTTTGCAAGGAATGGGTTTACCAGAAGATTGGCAGACTTGGTGGTAGCAGAAAATAATAACCCCAGCGTAAGTTCAATGAACCAAGAGGCCGGGGTCGTGTTGAATAGAACTTTATAGTTGGCTGTTGACGCCGTCAACTAAACTTTAATTATATTTAACTACCTAATTTAGCAACAATCTTAAAATTAGGAATATAGCAGGGCTACTTAGTTAAGTATGTTTTTGTTTTAATTGAGATATTGGGTAAAGCAAAAAATCAAAACAGGGGAAATTAATGGTCGGTACGAGAGGATTTGAACCTCCGACCCCTTCACCCCCAGCGAAGTGCGCTACCAAGCTGCGCTACGTACCGACATTGCGGCTTATCATAATGCTTTTGGCTGTGATTGCAACGCTCTGGAGCGCAAGCGAACGCTAACTGCGTTATTTTTAACCTGTTTTTCAAAAATATCTGCGCCATCAGCGGCGAAAATCCGTTACATTAGCTTTTTAGTTATCCATCTGGACTTCCGTCTTGTCATAGGCATGTCTGATTGTCAGTCCATTGATATTTCCCCAATTGCTCAACAGCGGAGACCTGGCTGATGTGGATTTCGTTTACGCTGCTGGCGGCTTTTATGCAGGCCTGGCGCAATGCCTTTCAAAAACAACTGTCGGTTGATGTCAATGTATTGGGTGTGACGCTGGCGCGGTTTATTTATGCCAGTCCGCTGGCGGGCTTGTATTTATGGCTCCTCTATCGTGAGCCATCGGCACAGCTGCCGCAGTTTAGCGGCAATTTCGTGTTTTATGTGGTGGCGGCGGCGCTGATGCAAATTCTGGCGACGGCCTTGATGGTGGTGCTGTTTAAACAAAAAAATTATGCCATTGGGGTTGGTCTTGCCAAAAGCGAAGCGATTTTTGCGGCTGTGCTAGGCGTGTTGTTTTTTGCCAGTACCTTAACGCCGCTGGGTTGGTTGGGTGTGCTGGTGGGGAGTGTCGCGGTGTTTTTACTGAGCGGCCTCAGTAGCTTTAAAACCATCAGCTGGTCGAAGGTGTTGATTGGCTCGGCATCTGGGCTGGCGTTTGCGCTGACGTCGTTGTGGGTGCGCGAAGCCAGTCTGGCGCTGGGTTTGCCATTTCCTTATGGTGCGGCCTGGGTGCTGTTGTTTGTGATTAGCCTGCAAACCGTTATTTTATTGCTGTATCTGGCTTTGCGTGACAGCGCGACTTTGGTTGCATTATGGCAACGGCCACGACTGACGATCCTCACCAGCGTCACCAGCTGTATTGGATCTTTGGGCTGGTTTACTGCAATGAGTCTGGAAATAGTGCCGCTGGTGAAAACACTGGGGCAGGTGGAAGTGTTGTTTACCTTGCTGATTTCAGCATTTTTCTTTAAAGAAAAACTGAAAAAGCAGGATTATCTGGGGCTGGGTTTAATTGTAGTTGCGGCGTTATTGGTGATGTGGGCGTAAGTAACGGCCACAGTTGTCGATGTAAGTGAGACATTTGTTAAATCTGTAATATTCATTAATATTAATTAAGACAAATGTCATATTCTGGCGCTATGCTGGTTTTGCGATGATAAAACATCAGCAAAAAAGCGGTAGCTCACTCGAAGAAAGGGCGCCGGAACATCAAACATATCGATACCAGCGGAGCCATTCCATTATGCGCCTTCTTACCCTCGCGGCATTGTTTAGTCTGACCTTGCCAGTACACGCCAAGCTATTAATTTCTGAAGTGTTATACGACGCACCGACCAACGATACCACTGAAGAATTTATTGAAATTTATAATGACGGCTGCACCAGCGTCAATTTAAGTGGTTATTCGCTGGCCGATAATGGCGGCAGCTTTAACTTAAGTGGCACCATCGCGCCAGCCAGCTATTTTGTGGTGGCGAAAAATACTGCTGCCATGCAAGCGTTGTTTGGCAAAACGCCACAACAAACCGGGCTAACACTGTCGCTTGGCAATAGCGGCGACTACGTTAAACTGCGCCAGGGCAGCACTGAAATTGATAGTGTCGCTTTTGAAAATGCCATCAGCGGCTGGACCTTAAACGCTGTTGATAAATCGGTTGCCCGCCAAAATGTCGCCGACAGCAACACCATGGCGGATTGGCAAGTGTCGACCAATGCCGGTAACCCTGGTTCAGGTCTGTTAACGACTTCATGCAGCGGCGGTGGCGATACCGTCAATCTGCCGACTTATTATGTCGGCACCAGCGGCAAAACCGGTGCTGCACTTAAAACCACCTTGAATGGCATTTTACGCGGCCATCAACGGTTAAGTTACAGCGAAGTGTGGGATGCCATCAGCTACACCGATGAAGATCCGGCTAACACCAGCAACGTGATTTTATTATATGCCGGACGCAGCACCGCCAAAACCTTCCGCGTCAGTAACAGCAGTTCACTGGATGCCTGGAACCGCGAGCATGTCTGGGCGAAAAGCCACGGTTTCCCTGCAGAAAGCCAATATGCCCACACCGATATTCACCACTTACGGCCGGAAGATGTGTCGCTGAATTCCACCCGCGGCAACAAAGATTTTGACAATGGCGGCACTGCAGTCAGCGAAGCACCTTTGAACAAAACTGACAGCGACAGCTTTGAACCTCGTGCTGCTGTCAAAGGTGACGTGGCACGGATGATGTTTTATATGGATGTACGTTACGAAGGTGGTGACGATAGCGGCACACCGGATTTATCCATCCCAAATATCGCGCCTACCGGCAGCACCGCACCGCAAATGGGTAAACTTTGTGTGTTGCTGGCCTGGCACCTCGCCGATCCGGTGGATAGTTTTGAGCAGCGTCGCAACAATCGGATCTATGAGCTGCAGCAAAACCGCAACCCCTTTATCGATAATCCACAGTGGGCGACTTCGATTTATGGTAGCCAGTGTCCTTAATAGTTAATAAAGTAATAGTCAGTAAAGTATTGAAATAAAAGCAAAGTAGGGCGTCACTCACCGCGAAAGCGGTAGTGCGCCAGTTTTGTATTCCGCCTGACTGGATTGTTTTTCATCTGGTGCGAAAAGCCAAGTTCTGGGTAGAATAGACTTCCGCTTCAAGCACTTTGCAAGGAATGATCGAATGTTACCGGCGTGGCTTTCTTCTGCTGATTTTCTGGCCTTTACTCTGGCAAACCCCGAACAATTGCCGTCTGATCTGCAACCTCTGACATTTCAGTTAAAAAATGGCACTGACTGTCAAATCTGGGATACCGGCATTATCTGTTTTACCCCGCAAACCTACGGCAACAACGATATCGTACTGAGCTGCGGCGTGCATGGTAATGAAACGGCGCCGATAGAAATTTGTGCCGCGCTGGTGCAGGACATTTTGCTGGAACGGTTGCAGTTGAGCGAGCGAGTATTGTTTTTATTCGGTAATCCACCAGCAATTAATGCCGGTAAGCGCGAGCTGATTGACAATATGAACCGGTTTTTCTCCGGCGCGCATGGCATCAGCAATGATCGCGATATCGATGCCATCACTGATGTAGAAATTTCCTTTGAAAAACGTCGTTGTGCTCGTTTAGAGCAGTATGTCAGCCGGTTTTATCAGGCGGTGCCAGCAGGACGCGAACGTTGTTTATACGATTTACATACCGCCATTCGTGGTTCGCAATTTGAAAAATTTGCCGTTTACCCCTTTTTACATGGCAAACCCTGGTCCGAAGCACAGTTTAGTTTATTGGCTGCTTGTGATATTCCCTGCTTCTTATTGATGCAAACCCCAGCCACCACTTTTAGTTATTACGCTGCCCAAACGCATGGCGCCCATGCCTTTACCCTGGAACTGGGTAAAGCGCGGCCGCTTGGCGAGAACGATATGAGCCGCTTCGCCAAGGTTGCCGACACTTTGCGCGCCTTGATCAGCGGCGCTGACATAACAACCAAACCCTTTGTCGAAACTGACTTTCAATTGTTTGAGGTGTACCGCGCCATCAATAAACAAACCGAAGCTTTTGAGCTTTGTTTTGCCACATCGATTGAGAATTTTACCCAGCTGCCTTTGGGCACTTTGTTGGCAAAAGATGCGGACATTGAATACAGAGTCGAGCAACCAGGCGAAGCAATTATTTTCCCCAATGCCAATGTGGCACTTGGTCAGCGCGCCATGCTAATGGTCAAACCAGTTTCAATTATTGGCCAAACTGCCTGATTAAGCGCCAAAAACTGCAGTTGAATAATGCGTCGGCTTACCGGCGCCTTGGGCTTCAATTCAATTTAAAATATTAAATTTCAATTGTTTAGATTCAATTTTTGCCTGCGATAACGCAAGTCAGTCGCTTGAGCTGGCAACAAAAATCGACGCAAGCGCTGCGCCGCTCTGCTAAATTTTAACGGCTGGCTGGGTTGCAATGCAGTTTACGTAAAGGTAAAGTTGCGGCGCATTCAAAAAACGATAACAGCAAGCTGAAAACACCGTATTTAAGTTGACGCGTACGTCAAGCACCGACAGGTGCACCATAAGACGATCCATAATACGCGCAGCTCGATAGCGGGCATAGCAAGCACGGGGAGAAGCTGTTGTAGTTGCCAACAACTGTCACAGAACAGGGTAACCACAGCAGTCTGGTTCAATTTCACGGTAAAGCAGGCAAACAACCAAGGTCCGCGTTACCCGAAACCAAAAGAGAGACCTATGACCAACCCTAATAACGCCACCATTTCGACTGTCCATACAGCCGATTTTACCAGTGGGCACGCGTTACAAATTCCAACCCTACGCATTTTACAAGACGACGGCACTATCTACCCTGGCGCGACTGCCCCGGATCTCGACCAGGAAACTGCCTTAAAAATGTATCACAGCATGAGCTTTATCCGGGTGCTGGACGAGCGGATGTTAGCCGCGCAGCGTCAAGGCCGGATCAGCTTTTATATGCAGTGTTTAGGCGAAGAAGCGGCCACGGTCGGCAGTGCAGCTGCACTTGACGATAAAGACATGATCATGGCGCAGTATCGTGAACAAGGTGCGTTACGTTATCGCGGTTTCAGCTTAGAACAGTTTATGAATCAGCTGTTTTCCAACGAAAAAGATTTGGGCAAAGGCCGGCAGATGCCAGTGCATTACGGCTCGAAAGACATCTATTACATGACTATTTCCAGCCCACTTGGTACGCAAATCCCACAAGCGGCTGGTTATGCTTACGCGCAAAAACTGCGTGGCCTGTCGAACGTCACCATTTGTTATTTTGGTGAAGGCGCTGCTTCTGAAGGCGATTTCCACGCCGGCCTGAATATGGCCGCCGTGCATAAAGCTCCGGTCCTGTTCTTTTGTCGTAACAACGGTTATGCCATTTCGACGCCGGCCAACGAGCAATTTAAAGGCGACGGCATTGCCTGTCGTGGAGTCGGTTACGGCATGAAAGCCATCCGCATGGACGGTGCTGACATTCTGGCGGTGTATCAGGCCACCAAAATGGCCCGTGATCACGCCATTGCCACCAACGAGCCGGTCCTGCTGGAATCCATCGCTTACCGCTTAGGCGCGCATTCATCTTCAGACGATCCAAGTGGTTATCGCAGTAAAGAAGAAGAAGAACAGTGGCGCAAAAACGATCCGATTTCCCGTTACCGCTTATGGCTGATTGCCAAAGGCTGGCTGGACGATGCCGCTGACAAAGCCCAAATCGAAGCCTTACGTGGCGAAATTCTGGACGCATTAAAAGTGGCGGAAAAAGTCGCCAAACCAGGTATCGAACACTTAATTTCTGACGTGTACGCTGAACCTATCCCTGAGCTTGAACGCCAGCTTACTGAACTTAAAGCGCATATCTGTAAATATCCGGATGCTTATCCAATCACGTCGGGGAGAATGTAATGGCGAAAATGAATATGTTGCAGGCCATTAATAACGCCCTTGATCTGGCGATGGCGAAAGACAGCACGGTCGTTTGTTTTGGTGAAGACGTTGGCCACTTTGGTGGGGTGTTTCGCGCGACTTCTAAGTTGCAGGAAAAATACGGTAAAGACCGCTGCTTTAATACGCCTTTAACCGAACAGGGTATCGCTGGTTTTGCCAACGGGATGGCGGCACAAGGCATGAAGCCGGTGGCGGAAATTCAGTTCGCTGATTACATTTTCCCGGCCTTTGACCAAATCGTCAATGAAACCGCCAAGTTCCGTTACCGCTCAGGCAATGAATTTAATGTTGGTGGTTTGGTGTTCCGCACGCCGTACGGCGGTGGTATCGCCGGTGGTCATTACCACAGCCAGTCGCCGGAAGCTTATTTTGCCCATACGCCTGGTTTAAAAGTGATAGTGCCGCGCGACCCGTATCAGGCCAAAGGCTTGTTATTGGCCTCGATTGCTTCTGAAGATCCGGTGATTTTCTTCGAACCGAAGAAACTTTACCGCGCCTCCACCGGCGAAGTGCCGGAAGACTATTACGAAATTCCGCTTGGCGTTGCCGAAGTGATGCAGGAAGGCAAAGACGTCACCGTTTTAGCCTGGGGCGCGCAAATTGAAATTTGCCAAAAGGCCATTGAAATGGCTGCCGCCAAAGGTATTTCCTGTGAACTGATTGACCTTCGCAGCATTCTGCCTTGGGATGTCGACACTGTGGTGAAATCGGTGCTGAAAACCGGTCGGTTAGTGATTAACCATGAAGCGCCGCTGACCGGTGGTTTTGCCGGTGAAATCGCTGCCACTATTCAGCAACGTTGTTTCCTGCATCTGGAAAGCCCGATTGCCCGCGTTTGTGGTTTGGATACACCGTATCCGCTGGCGCTGGAACGTGAATACGTCGCTGACCATTTAAAAACTTTTGAAGCTATTGTCGCTTCAGTCCAGTTCTAAGCGAATTCCTGACGAGGCGATGATGAAAAAAGATTTTATTCTGCCGGATATCGGTGAAGGGATTGTCGAATGTGAACTGGTCGAATGGCTGGTGAAAGAAGGCGATACCATTGTTGAAGATCAACCGGTCTGTGACGTGATGACCGATAAAGCGCTGGTACAAATTCCAGCGGTGTTTAACGGTGTCGTCAGCAAACTTTATTACGCCAAAGGTGATATTGCAAAGGTGCATGCGCCGTTGTTTGAAATGACGTTGGAAGGTAGCGCAGAAGCGCCGGTTGTTGCAGCCGCTACAGTTGCAACGCCTGTCGCAGCACCTACGCCAGTGACAGCCTCAGGTTTGGTGATTGAAGATTTCCTGCTGCCAGATATTGGTGAAGGCATTGTCGAATGTGAAGTGGTGGACTGGCTGGTGAAAGAAGGCGATATCATCGCTGAAGATCAGGCGGTTTGCGACGTGATGACCGACAAAGCCTTAGTGCAAATTCCTGCTAAATACGCTGGAAAAGTAGTGAAGCTCTATACCGCCAAAGGCGATATTGCCAAAGTGCATGCACCATTATTTGCCATTGAGCGGGTGGTGGAAGGTGCGGTTGCTGCGCCAGCAGCAGTTGCAGCTCCAGTAGTGGCCGCTTCAACCGCAGCAGCGCCAGCGTTGTCAGCCGTCGCAGTCGCCAATAACGGCAAAGCGGTGGCAAGCCCAGCGGTACGGCGTTTGGCGCGCGAATTGAGCATCGATTTAACCCAGGTGCCCGGCACCGGTGCCAAAGGCCGTGTTTATAAAGAAGATGTGCAAAACTTTGCGAGGGGTGTCAAAGCGCCGGTTACTGCCTGTGCTATAAAAGACGCGGCAAAAGCAGCAATGCCTGCGACAGCAGCTTCAGTTGCCACCGGCGGTCGTCGCGTTGAACCGATCAAAGGGATCAAAGCAGCGATGGCACGGCAAATGGCTGAATCTGTGGCGACCATCCCACACTTCACCTATTGCGAAGAGATTGATTTAACAGAGCTTATCGCGCTGCGGTTAAGCCTGAAAGACAACCTCGCCAAGCAAGGTGTTAAGCTCACTATGATGCCGTTTTTTATGAAAGCGATGTCGCTGGCGCTGAACGAGTTCCCAATTCTGAATACGCAGGTGAATGCCGATTGTTCGGAACTGACTTATTTTGACGATCACAATATCGGCATAGCAGTTGACTCAAAAGTCGGCTTGCTGGTGCCAAATATCAAAGGTTGTCAGGGGAAATCGATTGTTGAGATCGCCAAAGATTTAACCCGTCTGACTGATTTAGCCCGTGAAGGCCGCGTCAGCCCGGCAGATTTAAAAGGTGGCACCATCACTATTTCCAATATTGGCGCCATCGGCGGGACTGTCGCGACGCCGATTATCAACAAACCGGAAGTAGCGATTGTCGCCCTTGGTAAAGTGCAGCAACTGCCGCGGTTTGATGAGAAAGGCCATGTGGTGGCGCGATCGATGATGCAAATCAGCTGGTCTGGCGATCACCGGGTGATTGACGGCGGCACCATTGCGCGCTTTACCAATCTTTGGAAAAAGTACCTGGAAGAGCCAAGTGCGATGCTCGTTACAATGCGTTAAGCCTTTGCTTACGAGATGATTGTTTTAAAACACCGGCTCAGGCCGGTGTTTTTTATTTGTCAGTTTCAAAAAGTGATGAGGCGGCAGACATAAGCAGACCTTTTGCGGCATGGACGCCGCAACAGAGCCCCCAGGGATGGGTTCACGGCGAGTCTGCGTTGCCTGAGGCCTCATCACCTTGTTGGGCGTCATTTTTGCTTGGTTGCAACAGTGCCTGATGGAACAATTGCTCATATCGCCCTGACTTTTTCGCTGCTGCCAATTGTTGATTAAACAACGTTTTTAACTTCTCACTCTGTGCTGATTGTTTTGGGAACAACAAAAAACTCTGATTGCGCAGCAGCGGCGTTGGGTGATGGGTAATTTGCGCTGCCAATTCTTTCGGCAAGCTTTGCAGCACATAATAACCCACCTGAATTTCCTCAGCGAACGCATCAATCCGCCGGGCTACCAAGCGCCGGAAATTTTGCTCGGTCGAATTGACGCGGGTCACGGTTAATTCGCCTTTCGCCAGCGCCTGATCAAAGGCAGGGCCATAGCTGTAGCCGAGGCCGCCGCCGAGCTGCAGGTTTTTCAAATCGGCCAAAGTCTTCCAGGCTAACGGCTGCTGCTTTAAATGAAAGAGTACAAACTTTTCTTCGAGCACCGCATCACTGTACAGATAATCGGTTAAGCGGTTTTCGGCAAACATCCAGATGGCGGTGGCATCGTAGCGACCGGCAGCGGTGTCGTGGTAGGCGCGGGCCCAGGGCAAAAAATGGAATTCAACGCTATAACCGGCATTGGCGAAGAGTTCCCGGATAAGCACTGCCGCTGTGCCATTGTTGGGTAAATGTTCGCCTAAAAACGGTGGCCACTCGCCCGCGCTAATTTTCAGCGGCGGCAGCGGTTTTTCGGATTGCTGCGCTGAAACTGCAGTGCTCATGAATAACATCGGCACCATCAGCAACAACAGCATTAAATTTGCCAGGGCTCGGGTCCAAAACATCAATTTACGGGTTCCTTGCAGCATGGTAACTTCATTTTTTTCAGTCGTCGCTAGATACGGCTGCAGCGCAATAATCGTTCAATCGGCTGGTTTTTGGGATTATGATGGAAAAGCACCAACTAAGAAACTTCTACATTCCCGAAGAACAGTCGTTTTATCTGCTCAACGCCAACGATGCCAAAAAACTCAAAGACTGGGTGGCGCTTTGTATTGAAGAGCTGCAAAAACTCGGCTACCGCCAGATTGAACTGGTCGGCAAAGGCGCTTATGGCTTTGCGTTTGCCGGGCTTGATAATCAGCAAGAACAATGTGTGTTTAAGTTCTCCCGCATCAATTTGCCGCCGCATATTCAGGAGCGCCTTGCCGATGAAGCTTATATGTTGTCGCAAATCAGTCATCCGAATGTACCGCGTTACATCACTTATCAGGTAGTGAAAAAACAAGGTATTTTAATGATGGGGCGCGCCAAGGGTATTGATTTAGAACAATATAGTTTGCGCCATGGCCGTTTGCCTGTACGACTGATTGTCGACATCGCTGCCCAGCTCGCCAGCTTATTGCTGATCCTGCGCAATCATCACAAAGACGGCGAAATCTGCCCTGTGGTGCACGGCGATATTAAACCGTCGAATATTGTCTATGACGAACAAACCGGCCAAATTAGCCTGGTCGATTGGGGATCATCGGTGTTTGCGCAAACTGACGAGCAGGGCCAGTACATTAGCAATAACGTGATGCAGCTGATGTCGGCAGATTTACAAACCTCCAATGCCCGGTTAGGCGATGTGTATTTTATCGGTCTGGAACAGCGTAGCGGCGCGTTATCCAGCCCGAGGTTCGATGAGCAGGGGGTTGCCGGCACTTTGTATGCGCTGGCGTCGGGCCAGTCCTGTCGGTTTGGCCGAAAAGCTTTACCGGCGCGCAGTTTAGGCTTGCCGATGGAGTTCGCGACTATGCTCGATAGCATGCTGGCCGACGATGTGCAGCTACGCTATCAGGCCGGCGATTATTTCCTAAAAGCGATGCCGCGGTTAAAGCGGCTGGTGTTACCGGAATTGCCGCTCCTGTCTGATTTACCTTTGTTACCAGTGCGGTTAAGCAGCGAAAAACAAGAGCTGGATACCGTGGTCTATTCATCGCGCAAATCGTTTTTACGCGAGCACAGCGACGAAGCCGGTATTCAATATGTCGACGACGTGCAGCTGGAACGTTATTACAAAAACTATTTGGAAGGCATGGGCGAAACCGAAAAAGCCTTTGTCGCCGCAGTCAGCCGGTTGGCGCGATATCCGGTGGTCGGTGGACTCGCTATTCACTGGCAGCAGCAGGGTGTATACATCGACTGCAATTTGCATCTGTATGATGCAAAACAACAAAGTGCTTTTACGCTGGCGGTTAATAACGTGGTGTATCTGGCACAGGCCATCGCCAAAGTCGGTATTTTTAAGGCATGTTTATTTAATGCCCGTCAAACGTTGCACTTGGCGCGGGAGCTGACCACTGCACCCTTTTTACCCAATGCACAGATGAAAATTCCTTACGAAGTGGCCGCCGCAACATCGCAGGATGAAACCAGCAAACAGCATTCCTATTTTGAAGATGGTAAAGATCCAGACGAGCAACTGATCTTGCCGGACGCAATTATGGCCGACATCGCCAGGCTCAATTTGATCCGTCACAGCGGTTGTATCATTTTTGAAGTCACCAGCTTGTACATGAAAATTCACAGTTATTTTCACTTGCTGGATCCGGCTGCCGAACCGGAATTTAGTGCTTTATTGGAAAACATTCTGAAAAATGTCAGTCTGATCAGCGGGGAAGGTGTTGGCGGTTTTATGAAGTTACCACACAAAGATACCCGTTATTTTAAGCATCAGATGATCCAGTCAACGCTGTATTATCCGGCCAATCCGTACCAGTAAAAAAACATAACATAAGAAAGTCATCATATATGCCACCGCCGCGGCTGGCGTCTGCTACCTTTGATCAAAGCCTCAGTTAAACCTCAGGGAAGCCTTAAGTGAACTGAGTACAACCATAACGGATTTTGGTAATCGCTATGAGTCAACGCTATGAGTCAAGAATCTGACTGGTCGCAGCGCCAGTTACAAATTTTCAAAGCTATTGCCGACAATGCCGGCGCCGTGATTGGCGCTAAATCTTTGGATGGCAAATATCTTTATGTTAATCAACAATATGGCAAGTTGTTTCATCGGCCACTGGCTGACTTTTTAGGTCAGACCGATGCGCAGCTGTTTCCACCGGAAATTGCCGCCCAATTTCGCCGTGCCGATGTGATGGCGCAAAAAGCGACACAAGCTTTCAGCGTCGAAGAGGTGGTGCCGGTCGATGGGCTAGAGCGTGACTTTTTGTCGATGAAGTTTCCAATTTTCTCCGAAGACGGTGTGCTGTTTGCTACCGGCCTGGTCGCTGCCGATATCAGCAAAATAAAAGACTTACAGCGCCAGCTGCAAAATATGGCTGATCATGATGTGCTCACCACCTGCTTTAACCGACGCAAAATTATGGAAATTGCCGCGTTACATCTGAAAAAAGCTAAACGTTATCAGCAGGAACTATCGGTATTAGTCTTTGATTTGGATAATTTTAAGCAGGTCAACGACAATTTTGGTCATGCTGTTGGCGATTGTGTGCTGATAGGTTTTGTGGAGCGGGTGAATGCTGAGCTTCGAAAACCAGACGAACTCGGGCGCCTGGGCGGTGAAGAGTTTATTGCTATTTTGCCCGACACCAGCGCCGCTGCAGCCACTGCGCTCGCCGAGCGGATCCGCAAAAAAATTGCCAGCTGGTATCCCGCGGCGTTGCAGGGACAAATGCAAAGCTGCAGCATTGGTATCGCCGGTTATTCGGTGTCATTACAATCGTTGGATGAACTGGTGGCGGCGGCCGATCATGCGATGTATCAGGCCAAAGCCAGTGGCCGCAATTGTGTCCGGAGTTTTTGAATCTTCTACCAGGGGTAAAGTTCACGAAAACTGGCAACAACGGAGGCTCAGCGTCTGCTTCTTTCTATTGTGCAAAGATAACTCTATGATAAGCCATTGCTTATCGTTGGAGTATTTTGATGTTGAAGTTATGGATTTTAACCACGCTGCTGCTCAGTAGCTGTTTATCGGTGTTTATTGTCAAGGCCGCGCCTTTGGATCAACACAGTTTTGCCAATATTGATGCGGTTTATACCAACAAACTTAGCCTGGATTTAACCGTCGATTTTGACAAACAACAACTACATGGTTTTGCCGAACATGAACTGACCCGCAAAGACCCCAAAGTGAGCCAGCTCATCCTCGACAGCCGCGCCTTAGTGATTGAAAAAGTACTGCAGGCCGACAGCAAAGGGCAGTGGCGTACTGCAGCATTTGCGCTTGGCGCTGTGGATGCCATCAAAGGCCAGCCGTTAACCATCACGCTTTCGCCAGCGAGCAGCAAAGTACGGGTTTATTATCGTACCACTGCCGAAAGTTCTGGTTTGCAATGGCTGAACGCGGCGCAAACCAGCGAAAAACAGCAGCCGTTTTTGTTCAGTCAATCCCAGGCTATTCATGCCCGCAGCTGGATCCCATTGCAGGATACGCCAGCACTTCGGGTGAGTTATCAGGCCCGTATTCGTACCCCAACCCAATTATTGGCGGTGATGAGCGCTGATAACAGCAAAAACACCGAGCGTGACGGCGATTATCAGTTTGTGATGCCACAACCCATTCCGGCCTATTTGATTGCCATCGCTGTTGGTGATTTGCATTTTCAGCCGATGTCGGCGCACACGGGCATCTACGCTGAAAAAACCTGGCTGGCCAAAGCAGCCGCAGAATTCAGCGATACGCAAAAAATGATGGACGTGGCGAGTAAACTTTATGGCGAGTACCCTTGGGGACGTTACGATTTACTGATTTTACCCGCCAGTTTTCCGTTTGGCGGCATGGAAAATCCGCGGTTGTCTTTTATTACACCCACGGTGATCACCGGCGATAAAAGCCTGGTCAGCCTGATTGCCCACGAGCTGGCGCATTCCTGGTCCGGCAATCTGGTCACCAACAGCAACTGGAACGATTTGTGGCTAAACGAAGGTTTTACCAATTTTTTTGAAAACCGCTTGATGGCCGAAGTTTATGGCCCAGCGCGCGCCGCGATGGAATACAGCTTAAGTGTGAAAGACTTACAACGTGATATCGCTGAGCTGGAACCGGCGGATACCGCGCTACAGCTGCAACTGGCCGGCCGCGATCCGGACGATGCGTTTAGCCAGGTCGCTTATGTCAAAGGTCAGTTGTTATTGCAGTTGCTGGAAAATAAATTCGGCCGTGAGAAGTTTGACGCCTTTATCAGCGCGTATTTTCAAAAATTTGCTTTTCAGTCGATGGACACCCAGACCTTTTTGCAATTTTTACAGCAGCAATTGTTGGAGAAATATCCAGGCGTGGTCAGCATGACTGAAGTGCTGCAGTGGGTGTTTGGGCCAGGTTTGCCGGCGGGTTTTCCGATGCAACATTCCGATGCTTTTGCGCTGGTGTCAAAGCAGCTACAAGCCTGGCAGCAGCATGAGATCACCCTAGCGGCGTTGCCCACTATAACCTGGACCGTGCATGAGTGGCTGCATTTTATCAATCAGCTACCCCGGGATTTAGCGCCGGCCAAGCTGGCTGAGCTGGATGCCGCTTTTGCGCTGAGTCAAAGCAGCAACGCCGAGATTTTTGTCGCCTGGAGCCGTTTAACCATTCCGCTGAATTATCTGCCGGTGATGCCGCAGGTGAAGCAATTTTTACTGCATGTTGGCCGCACGAAATTTGTGGTGCCGCTGTATCGGTTATTGTTGGAAAACTCTGCGCAACAAGGTTTTGCCAAAGAAATTTATCAGCAAGCCAAGCCTGGTTATCACCCGCTAACCCAGGCGCAGATTGATAAAGCCTTCGCTGGCTAACATCAATTCACAGTTTTTACAGGCGGTACTTGCTAGGATGCCGCCTGTGTCTTTCAGGGCAGATTCAGTTCCGGAGCCACATGCTGTTCCCGCCGTGCTGACTCTGAGGTAAATACTCTGAGGTTAGGATTCTGCGGCAAGAATTCTGCTGTAAACAGTCAACCTGTGGCTGTTCTGCTTGTTTAAATGATGGAGAAATCAATGAAAAAAGTATTACCACTGCTGGTTGGCCTGACGTTGTTGCCTTTATTTGCCGTCGCTGAGCCAGAAATGGCGCTGATCACCGTTCAGGGATCTGGTGCTGTGCCAACCCCGCCTGATTTTGCCAGATTAACCATGACGATTGGCAGTCGTCAGACCGCCGTCAGTCAGGCCAAAACCGATGTTGATAACAAAGTGACCCAAATTACCGCGATGCTGCAAAAGCTGGGCGTTAAAAACACCGATATCAACAACGCACCGCTGCGGATTTATCCGGAGTATCAGGCCGAAAAAACCACCACTGAATTGTTTAAAGTGGAGCGTGAAGTGACAGTGACGGTGCGTAACCTCAGCCAATATCCGGAGATTCTGGAACAAGCGGCCGTGCTTGGCGTCACCCAGTTACAACCTGCCGAATTATTGTCATCCAAAGCTGAAGGACTTTATCAACAGGCCTTACAGCTTGCTTATGCCGATGCTGAAGAGAAAGCCAAAGCGCTGGCGAAGTTAAGTGGCCGTAAAATTGCCAGAGTGCACCAGATCCAGGAGCAGGGCAGTTCACCGGCGCCACGTCTGAAAATGGCGATGATGGCGGCAGATTCTGTGCAATTTGGCAGCAACAATGTCCGTGCCGACCTGACAATCCAGTTCGAACTGGCCAAACCCTGAGAAATGTTCACGGCAAAGGTTTAATTTTCCGGCCAAACCAAGTATGGTATGGCGCATTGTTGCGACCATATATTAAAGACCAATGCTTGCTGAAAAATTAGACTTTTACCGTACATTAGTAGCGCAGGCTGAAGCCTTAATCGCTGATGAGCCGGATATGATTGCCAATATGGCAAACCTCAGTGCGCTGTTATTTAATGAAATGCCTGATCTGAATTGGTCAGGCTTTTATATTTTACGCCAGGGCGAATTAGTATTAGGCCCGTTTCAGGGTAAACCGGCCTGTGTCCGGATCCCGGTTGGCAAGGGTGTTTGTGGCACCGCCGTCGCCACCGGAGATATTCAACTGGTGAAAGACGTGCATGAATTTCCGGGACATATTGCCTGTGATGCCGCCAGTAATTCCGAAATTGTGTTGCCGGTCCGCCATCAGGGCGAAATAATCGCAGTGCTGGATATCGACAGCCCGTCATTGGCTCGTTTTGATCTGTCAGATCAACAAGGTCTGGCTGAATTAGTCAGCGTGTTTGAACGCCGCCTGGGCCAGACTTTATGAAAGATTTGGTTTCCATTCAGGACTATTTGTTGTCCATCGCCGACGTCGGCGACTGGGAAGGCGAAGAAGAGTTAGTTGCAGACCGGATCAATGCTATATACCATGCGGTTTGGGAAAAAATTCCGGATGACACCAGCGTCGATTTAATTGACCGGGTGCTTAATGAAATTTGGGATCAACTTCGCGGCAGCACCATTATTCTGGATGCCGATGAGTATGAATTGATCGACTGGGCGCAAGCCCATATGCGTAAAACGCTGTCCAACGCGGATGAAGACGAAGACGATGCTGACGACAATCAAGATCATGACGACAGCGATACCGATGAAGAAAACGACGAAGAAGATGAAGAGTATTGATGCATGACTAGCCAAGTCGAACCACAAGTTAAACCGCACAACGTCAAAGAAATTGTTGCCTTATTAGCAGAGCAGTTTCCACTTTGTTTCAGCCTGACCGGCGAAGCCAAACCACTGAAAATAGGTATTTTCCAGGACTTAGTTGCCCGCCTGCAAGACAACCCGTTATTCAGTAAAACGCAGTTGCGTCAGGCGCTGCGGGTGTATACCTCCAGCTGGCGTTATCTGGATGCGGTCAAGGCCGGGATTGCCCGGATTGATTTGGAAGGTATCGCAGGTGATCTTGTTGATGAACAACAAGCCGAACACGCTGCAAAAACGCTGGTCGAGAGCAAAGCCAAAGCGGCTGAAGTGCGTAAAGCCAAGGCGCTGGAACACAAAGCCAGACAGCAACAACAAAAACCACAGGCCGACGCATCACAACCTGCAACAACAGATGTTGCTAAAACAGACAAACCTGCTTACAAAAAAAATGCCCCAAGAACTGCCGCTAAACCAGCGAAAAGTTCTACTCTGAAAGAGAACCGTCCTGCCAAAGTCGCAACTCCGGTTGTTGCTGAAAAAGCATTACAGGCAGTCACAACGGTTGATTTAGTCGTTGGTGCAAAAGTTTTAATCAAATTGGGCCAGAACCCAATGCCAGCCACTGTAGTCGAAGTAGTTAAACAGGATGTCGTGGTGCAGTTAGCCTCTGGAATGGTGGTCAAAACGCATAGCGGCAGTTTGTATCAGGCTTAACAACACAGAGTCTCAGATGAAAAAATTATCCGGAATAGCCGCAGCACTTTTGATTGTGATGGGCAGCTCAGCGCTTGCCTCAGTCACCACCGATGTGGTGACAATGCCGAAACTGGCGCAGCTCGATCAGCATTTTACCGCCAGTAAACGTGTCGCCGCTATCTTCACCCGTGGTCATTATTTGCAGGTGAAAATCGATGATGAGCTTTCGGCAAAAGTGTTTGAACGCTATCTGGATAGTTTGGACTATTACCACAATGTGATGCTCAAAAGCGACATCGACGCTTTTGCCCAATACAAATTTCAGTTTGATGACGCCATCCAAAAAGGTCAGTTTGACTTTGCTTTTCAAATGTTTAATTTGAGTTTGCAACGTCGTGCCGAACGTTTTGATTACGCGATTTCTCTGTTGGAAAAGCCATTCGATTTCACCGCGCCTGACAGCTACGAATACGAACGTGAAGACGCGCCTTGGGCAACCGATCTGGCGCAGCTGAACGAATTGTGGCGGCAGCGGGTTAAGTTTGACGCACTCAATTTAAAACTGACCGGCAAAAAGCCGGAAGAAATTAAAGAGCTGCTGTTAAAACGCTATAAAAGCGCCAAAAAGCGCTTAGCCCAAACTGAAAGCGAAGATGTGTTCCAGCTCGTGCTGAACTCCTATGCGCGCAGCATCGAAGCGCATACCTCGTATTTATCACCCCGTAATGCCGACCGATTCCAGCAGGAAATGAACCTGAGCCTGGAAGGGATTGGTGCGGTATTGCAGCTGGATGATGATTACACCGTGATCGCGAGCCTGGTGCCAGGTGGTCCGGCCGATATGACGAAAAAGCTCAAACCAAAAGACAAAATTGTTGGTGTGGCACAGGGCAGCGAAGAGTTTGTTGATATCGTCGGCTGGCGTTTAGATGACGTTGTTGATCTGATCAAAGGCCCTAAAGGCTCTAAAGTCCGGTTGCAGGTGATGGCGGCCAGTGATATTGCCGGTACCGCACCACAACAAATTGAAATTGTGCGGGACAAAATCCGCTTAGAAGACCGCGCCGCCAAAGGTGAGGTGTTTAAGTCGTTGTTGCATGAAAACGGTAAGAATATTGGTGTGATTAATATTCCGAGTTTCTACAACAATCTGACCGAAGATGTGAAAAAAGAACTGACGGCGCTGAAAGAGAAAAAAGTTGACGGCATTATTGTCGACTTACGTGGCAACGGTGGTGGTTCATTGCCGGAAGCCATCACGCTGACCGGTTTGTTTATTGATAAAGGCCCGGTGGTGCAAATTCGTGAAGGCAATGGCCGGATCATGCAAAACGATGATACGGACGCCAGTGTGTTTTACGAAGGTCCGTTGACGGTGATGGTTGACCGTTATAGTGCATCGGCTTCGGAAATTTTTGCCGCTGCGCTGCAGGACTATGGCCGTGCGGTGATTATCGGCGAAAATACTTTCGGCAAGGGCACAGTGCAACAGCACCGCGGTCTGGGCCGGATTTACGATACCTTTGACGGTGAATTAGGCAGTGTGCAATACACCATTGCTAAGTTCTACCGCATCAATGGCGGTAGCACCCAGCATAAAGGCGTGATCCCTGACATTATTTTCCCATCACCAATCGATCCGGCGGAATGGGGCGAAAGCAAAGAGAAAAATGCGTTACCCTGGGATTCAATCCCGGCTGCAGCTTATGCCAGTACCCCGGATCTGAAAGTGACATTGCCGTTGTTAACTGAAAAACATCAGAAGCGGATTGCCGCTGAGCCAGAATTTAATTTCCTGATGCAGGATATTGCTGACTACAAGCGCGAAAAAGACGTCAAAACCATCTCGCTGAATGAAAAAGAGCGACTGGCGAAAAAAGATGAACTGGCGGCAAAAGAGTTAGCGCGCACCAACGAGCGTTTAGCCAGACTGAAATTGCCGACAGTGAAAAAAGTGGAAGATGCTCCGGAAACGCTGGAAAAGTTAGATCCGTTCCTGGAAGAAGCCGCATTAATTACCGCTGATTTAATTATGAGCAACCGGCTGGCGAAGAAATAACAACTTCAGTACCGGCTTACGCCACAAACCCAACAAAGGACTGACTTCAGTCCTTTGTTGTTATTGAATATCCGGATTTTTATCGGCAACTTGCAGTTGCTGGTGTGATCCTTCAGTCAGCGTTAGCCAGCAGGGCTATTTTAGGGTTTTCAGATGCAACAACAGCGTCATTCTATGCATGGGCAGTGGTCGAGCCGTTTTACTTTTATCATTGCTGCAACCGGCGCTGCCGTTGGACTTGGTAATATCTGGAAGTTTCCATACATCATGGGACAAAACGGTGGCGGTGCTTTTGTGCTGGTTTACCTGTTATGTATTTTGCTGATTGGCATTCCGGTGTTAATGGCGGAAGTGATGATGGGCAAACGTGGCCGGCAAAGTCCGGGTCTGACTGCCCGTACCTTGGTGCTCGAGGCCAATGCCCACCGCTACTGGCAAGTCACGGGGTGGGTCGGGTTGCTGGCTGGCTTTTTAATTTTGTCATTTTATTCGGTCATTGCGGGCTGGGCTTTTGCTTATGTCCCAAAGGCCTTACAAAATAGTTTTGCTGGCAAATCAGCCGCTGAGCTTGGCCAGATGTTTGGTGAATTTTCCGCGGACAGTTCAAGCTTATTGTTATGGACCACAGTGGTCATTGGTTTGACCTGCGCAGTGGTCGCGCGTGGCTTAAAACAAGGACTGGAACGCAGTCTTAAATTTATGATGCCAGCGTTGTATATCTTGCTGATTTTGATGGCGATATATGCCGGGATCACCGGCGAGTTTCTGAAAGCTCTCAATTACATGTTCTATCCGGACTTTTCTAAACTTACAGTCCATGGTGTGTTGATTGCGTTGGGTCATGCATTTTTTACCTTGAGTCTGGCCTCCGGCGTGATGATGATTTATGGCGCCTATTTGCCAAATAATGTCTCGATCATCAAAACCTCGATTTGGATTGCGCTGGCCGACACATCGGTGGCGTTAATTGCCGGGATGGTGATTTACCCAATCGTATTTGGCCAGGGGCTGGATGCGGGTCAGGGGCCAGGCCTGATTTTTGTCACTTTGCCAATTGCCTTTGGCAGTATGCCGGGCGGCGTGTTGATCGGAACCTTTTTCTTCCTGATGCTGGTATTTGCGGCCTTTACTTCGACCATCGCGATGATTGAATCCGTGGTGGCATGGCTGATTGAATCCCGCGGTTATAGCAGACTGAAATCCGTGATCCTGGCAGGCATTGTGGTATGGCTGATGAGTCTACTGACCGTTTTTTCCTTTAGTAAAGCCAGCTGGACACAGTGGCATTTTAATTTTCTCGGTAAAGAAGTGCACAATTTGTTTGAAATCCTCGACCATCTGGCTGCTGACATCATGCTGCCGCTTGGTGGTTTGGCCATTGCGCTGTTTGCCGGCTGGGTAATGAAGCGCTCTGCCACCGAACAAGAGTTGAATACTTCGCCACTTGCTTATACTATCTGGCGTTTCTGTATCCGCTGGTTCACACCTGTTGCCATTGGCTTAGTGTTTCTGAATCTGGTCGGTGTACTCTGACGATAATTAAAATACCCGTTTTAACCGGGAAAAGTGAGTAACAACTATGCCTTTGAATCCAAAACATCCCAGTTTGCTTGATGCGCTGATCCCACTGGTGATGCTGATTTTGTTATTAGGTCTGTCGGTTTATCTCTACGGCAGCGATTCGTCTTACGGCCCGAATCAGATCGCGCTGTTTGTTGCAGCCGGTATTGCACTGGTGATCGGGTTAAAAAATGGCCATCGTTGGTCAGCCTTAGAACAGGCGATGGTGCATGGCATTTCGTTGTCGCTGGGCGCCATTTTAATTTTGTTCGCGGTGGGCGCATTGATCGGTACCTGGTTGTTGTCTGGGACCGTGCCGTCGCTGATTTACTACGGCTTGCAGTTGTTAAATCCAGCCTGGTTTTATGCCGCTACCTGTATCCTGTGCTCTGTCGTCGCCCTGGCTATCGGCAGTTCCTGGACCACGGCCGCGACTATCGGCGTGGCATTAATTGGTGTGGCGCTTGGTCTTGGCATGTCACCGGTGGTGACTGCGGGTGCCATTATTTCCGGTGCTTATTTTGGTGACAAGATTTCTCCTTTGTCGGATACCACCAACCTGGCGCCTGCAGTTGCAGGTTCGGAGTTGTTTGACCATATCCGGCATATGACCTGGACCACCATCCCAAGCCTGGTGCTGGCGATCCTGATTTTCGCGGTGATGGGTTTTAATCAGTCTGGCGAAGCGGATGCTGCGAAAATTCTGCAATTAAGTACGGACTTACAAAAGCAGTTTAATATCCATTGGTTTCATCTGGTGCCAATGCTGGTGCTGATGATCATGGCGATTAAAAAGGTGCCGGCATTTCCGACCGTGTTTATCGGATCCATCCTGGGGGGCATCTGGGCTGTGCTGTTTCAGCCGGAACTGCTGGCACGGATGGCGGATCAAAGCTTGCCAGCGGTGCTAGGCACGTTAAAAGTCGTTTGGACCACACTGTGTAATGGCTTTTTGATTGAAACCGGTAATGCCGAACTGGATAAATTATTGTCCGGTGGTGGCATGTCAACGATGATGAACACGGTGTGGTTGGTGATGTCAGCGATGGTCTTTGGTTCGGTATTAGAACACACCGGTTTACTGAAAAGATTTGTGCAAATCATTCTGGCCAAAGCACATAGTACCGGTTCGTTAATCACCAGTACTATCGTGACCTGTATTGCCACCAACATTTTGACGGCTGACCAATATATGGCGATTGTGATGCCGGGCCGCATGTATAAAGAAGAGTATGAGCGCCGCGGTTTAGCGCCGGTGAATTTATCGCGTACGCTGGAAGATGGCGGCACTATTACCAGCCCGTTGATCCCCTGGAACACCTGTGGTGCTTATATGCACGGTGTGTTAAACGTCAATCCGCTGGACTATATCTTCTATGCATTTTTTAACCTGATTAACCCGGTGTTGGCGATTATTTACGCTTATTGCGGGATTAAAATCCTGAAATTGACCCCGCCACCAGCCGTGTTTAATCCGCTGGCACAAAATGTCGAAACAGTTCCTGACACAGCGTTAAAGTCTTAAGTAAAGGTCGTACTCTGCGGTGAAATTCGCAGCAGAGTACGAGGTCCTGCAAGTGAAGCAACAGGGTGCAGACTTGTTGTAAGAGTCGTCTTTCCACATGACAACGGTGCCCGCAGGTTTCAAACCAGGGTACTTTGCCGGTATTTTCTGATGGAGTCGTTATGAGCCAGTCACGTCAAATCAAACGTTTAGCCGATTATCAGGCACCTGCCTTTCTCACGCACAGTATCGAGCTGGAATTTGTGTTGGATCCAGCCGCGACGCAGGTTACCGCGATCAGCAAAATCAGCCGTCAGGGAGCACATCAATTGCCGCTGATGTTAGATGGTCATGGTTTTGAGCTGCTGGGTATTTGGCTGAATAATGTGCCGCTGACCGACTATCAGCAGACCGACGAGCAGCTTGTTCTATCGCAGCTGCCTGACGAATTTGAGCTTAAAATTGTCACGCAGTTAAATCCGGCCGAAAATACCGCGCTTGAAGGTTTGTACCTGTCTGGCGGTGCTTATTGTACCCAATGTGAAGCCGAGGGGTTTCGTCGGATCACTTATTATCAGGACCGGCCAGATGTTTTGGCGGTTTTTACCACCCACATTATTGCCGATGGCAAAAGTTATCCGCACTTGCTGTCCAACGGCAATCTGATTGCAGACACTCTCCTTGCAAACGGTCAACGCCGCGTCAGCTGGTTTGACCCATTTCCGAAACCTTGTTATTTGTTTGCGCTGGTGGCCGGCGATTTTGATGAGCTGACCGATAGTTATACCACCGGCAGTGGCCGCGAAGTGGCGCTGAAGTTTTATGTCGACAAGGGCAACCAGCAGCGCGCGGTGTTTGCGCTCGAGTCGTTAAAGCGCGCCATGCTGTGGGACGAACAGGAATTTGGCCTGGAGTACGATTTAGATATCTACATGGTGGTTGCGGTCGATTTCTTTAATATGGGCGCGATGGAAAATAAAGGCCTGAACGTTTTTAACAGTAAATATGTCTTGGCCAATCCACAAACCGCTACCGACGTTGATTATTTTAATATCGAAAGTATTATCGGCCATGAGTACTTCCATAACTGGACCGGCAATCGCGTGACCTGCCGCGACTGGTTTCAGCTGAGCCTGAAAGAAGGGCTGACGGTGTTCCGGGATCAGCAATTCAGCGCCGCGATGGGCTCGCCGACTTTATGCCGGATTGATGCGATTAAAACCATCCGTACCGCGCAGTTTGCCGAAGACGCCGGTCCGATGGCGCACCCGATCCGGCCAGAACAAGTGCTGGAGATGAACAATTTTTATACCGTGACCGTGTACGACAAAGGCGCTGAAGTGATCCGGATGCAACATACCTTGCTGGGGCAGGCTGGTTTTCGTCGTGGCATGGATTTGTATTTCCAGCGGTTTGACGGCAAAGCAGTCACCTGTGATGATTTTGTGCAGGCGATGCAGGATGCCAACGAACGTGATTTCAGTCAGTTCCGCCGCTGGTATCAGCAGGCCGGTACACCACAGCTGCGTGTGACAAGCGCGCAGGATGATGCGCTGGCGAGCTTCACACTGACGTTACAGCAGCACACCGATGCTACCGCCGATGGCAGTCCGAAATTGCCTTTGGTGCTGCCGGTGCGGCTGGAACTGATTAGTTTGGATCTGAGTTACCGGCAACAGCATTTGTTGGTGCTGACGGAAGAGCGCCAGAGTTTTGTGTTTGAACAGGTACCAGCGAATGTCCGTGCGGTCGTGCTGGCCGATTTTTCCGCGCCGGTGAAGCTGTTACAGCAGATCAGCCTGGATGATTTATTGTTTATTGCTGCCAACGCCAGCGACGGTGTGGCACGCTGGGATGCGATGCAGCAAATTTGGTCCGATTTGGTGCGTCAGTCCGTCGTAGCTGCGCATCCGGTGTTGATACCGGCAAGTTTGCTGGCGATGTTCCGGCAGTTGCTGGACCAGCCACTGGATGATTTGGAATTTACTGCCGAACTGCTGGCGTTGCCTGGTTTTGATACCTTGGCTGAGCAGTATCCACAGATCCCGGTGGATAGCATCCTCGATACATTGCAGAGCTTCCGTCAGCAAATTGCTAGCCAGCTGACGGCAGAATTAACTCGCTGTTATCAGCGTTTACCGCGCCAGCCTTATCAGTATCAATCCATGCAGGTCGGTATTCGTAAATTGCAAAGCCTGTGTTTGGGCTATCTGGCGCAAGCTATTTCGGCTACAGTGATATCGCAAAAAAATGCGGCTGCTGATTCGGATGTAATTACGCAGCTGTTGCAGCAGCATTATCTGCAGGCCGATAATATGACGGATCGTCAGGCCACTTTGACCGCCGCAGTACAAGCCGGCCTTGACCTGGCGCAGCCGCTGCTGCTGGATTTATTGGAAAAAGACGGTCACGACCCGTTAATTTTTGATAAATGGGCCAGTTTGCAGGTGAGCCTGCCGACGGAAAAAGTTTTCGAACTGATTGAAAATATTGTCAATTACCCGCAATTTAGTTGGAATAATCCAAACCGGGTGCGTGCGGTATTCAGTGCTTTTAGTCATTACAATCCGCAGCAGTTCCATCGTGCTGATGGTCGTGGTTATCAGTTATTGGCCAGTATTGTTGGCAAGATTGATCATAGCAATCCGCAACTTGCTGCCAGGCTGGTGACGCCGTTGTTATCATGGAAACGCTATGACGAAGCCCGTCAACTTCTGATCCAACAGCAACTAGGGCAGTTGCGCGACCAGCCTGGCCTCAGCAACGACTTATTTGAAAAAGTCGCCAGAAGCCTGAGCTAATGCAGCGTATCTATCGTTTCCGGCTGGAATTGTCTCCCGAACAATGCCTTGGTTATTACCAGGGCATCATTCAATACGTGCTGGTGCAGGCCGAATCCGGCGAAAGAGTGCAGCTGCGCGCCGAGAATTTTCGCGCTTTTATTACCCACAATGGCCTTTCCGGCAGCTTCGAACTGACCACCACCGAGCAGGGTAAGTTTATTGCTCTGAAAAAAATAAATTAGAGCAACTACTTTAAACGGTAGATTAAAACAACTGCTGTAATTCCTGGTTATTTGCCGTTACTTATCATTGAGTTAGCTGATTTATTTGGCAGTTGCTGAAATGCAGTTAAACTTAACTGCGGCAGGAATGAGGCCGAACACCACAATTACAAAAAAAACTAAAGCCAAATCAACAGATTTACGACAAACCAAGCCTTGCGCCCATTAGAAAATGATGTAATTATTTTATCTAAGTGGGTAGAGATCAGAGCAGTTGAAATCACTCATTCATTACAAAAACAAAATATACCTGCAGGGACAGGGGGGGAGATCACAAGATGAACAAAAGACCATTTGCCTTTGCTAAAAATCCTTTAGCATTGAGCGTCGCGTCTGCGCTGTTAGCCTTGTCTGCAACATCAATCCAAGCGGCCAGTTTTACCATTGGCGACGACGTTGAAGTTGTATTCGACTCAAGCTTTTCTTATGGTGCCAGTTTCCGCACCGAAGATCGGAATTGGGATACCATCAGTAAAGTTAATCATCCAAGATTTAACTGGACTGGCTACAATGCCGCGACCAATAACATTTATCCACCGTCTGACATCTGGAAAAACCCGGGTAGCTACTCATCAAATGGTGATGCTGGTAACCTGAACTACGATAAAGGCGACAAATTCTCCGAATTATTTAAAGGCACTCACGAATTATCAATCACTAAAGGTGATTATGGTCTGTTTACCCGCTTCATGTACTTTTATGATTCGGCGCTGATGGATGATAAAGGTGCTTACACCAATCCGGTTTCTGGCCAACATGTTGACGCTTGTGCCGACGATGAAGCCCGTGATTTAGCCTGCCGAGATGTCCGTTTACTGGATGCTTATGTTTTTGCCAATTTCTCATTGAATGACGGTGCAAACCCGCTATCAATGCGGTTGGGAAACCAGGTATTAAGCTGGGGTGAAAGCACCTTAATTCAGCATGGTATCAACATTACACCGATCGACGTTGGTATTGCCCGTTTGCCGGGTGCTGATTTAAAAGAAGCTTATATTCCGGTTGGGATGTTTTCAGCGTCTTTAGGTATTACCGAACAGCTCTCTGCAGAAGTCTTTTACCAGTACGAGTGGCAAAACAGCTACTTACCAGTACCAGGTTCTTATTTCTCTACCAACGACTTCGCCGGTAAAGGCGGTTATGCGCAAAACATTCAGTTAGGTTTTGCCGGTAACCCGGATATTGATTTATCCACCTTATTGGCGGGATTAAACGGTATTGGTTCAGGTGTTGCTGCGTTAAGCGCAGTGCTGGCCAATCCAAACGCTTCAGCAGCGCAGAAACAAGCGGCTCAGACGCAGTTGGGTCAGTTGTCACAGGCTTACTTAGCGTACCCAACCAAAGTGACATTGCGTCCTTATGGCGATGCCGGTGAGATTGAGCCGGAAGACGGTGGTCAGTATGGTTTGAAATTTGAGTATTTCTCGCCAGAGCTGAATGACACTGAATTTGCACTGTACTACATGAATTACCACAGCCGCACGCCGGTTATTTCGGGTATCGCTTCGGATTTCCGTACTGCGGCTATCCAGGCCGATATCGGTTTCCTGGCAGCCAATGCCGGTAAAATTACCAAAGAAAACGTGTCCAGTTTAAAAGCGATGTCCAAGGGGTTAATTGAATATCCTGAAGATATCAAACTGTATGGCTTTAGCTTTAATACCACGTTAGAAGGCACATCAGTGGCCGGTGAACTGGCGTATCGCCAAGACGAGCCGCTGCAAATTGATGACGTTGAAATTCTGTACGCTGGTATGCCTGAACAGTTGGCCATTGCTGGTATCCGTCCTGATTTAGCCGGTATTTCACAAATTGGCCGTTTTGATGGCAAAAAAGTGCAACCAGGTCAATTTGCGCAGGGTTATATTCTGGCAGATACCACGCAAGCACAGGTTACTGTGACGCACTTGTTTGGCCCGGTGTTGAATACTGACAACTTCACCTTATTGGCGGAGATTGGCGGTATTAAAATCAAAGACATGCCGCATGAAGACATTCTGAGATTAAATGGCCCTAACACTGACCGCAGCGGTTACCCGCTGATCGGTACCAACGGTGTGGGCGGCCCTTTAATTCCGAAAACAGGTCTGCATACCGGCTTGTCTGACGGTGCTGAAACCAACCCGTTTCCAACGGCTTCAGCCTGGGGTTATCGTTTAGTCGCCATTGCGAACTACAACAACATCATGGCGGGCGTCAACCTGACGCAACGGCTGGTGTTTTCGCATGACGTCAACGGTATTACACCCGATCCGTTGTTTATGTTCTCTGAAGACAAAAAATCAGTGAGCTACAGTTTAGCTTTTGATTATCTGAATCAGTGGTCGGCGGAAGTTTCGTACAACGCTTTCTTTGATGGCGTCGGCACCACCAACAACACTGAAGACCGTGATTTTGTGTCTTTTAACATCAAATACTCATTATAAGGGACGAGATAGTCTTATGAAAAAACTCACCCTACTATCGTCCGCCATTGCTTTAGTTGTTAGCTGTGGCGCATTGGCTAAATTACCAGCCGATCAAGTTGCTCGTCTTGGTGCTGATTTAACACCGCTGGGTGCTGAAAAAGCCGGTAACAAAGATGGCAGCATTCCCGCATGGAACGGCGGTATTACGTCAGTGCCTGCTGGTTATAAAGCTGGTGATCACCATCCGAATCCGTTTGCTGCGGATAAAGTAGTGTTTACAATCACCAAAACCAACATGGAACAACATAAAGCCTTGTTGTCACCGGGTCAGCAAGCGTTATTCAATTTGTATCCTGACACTTACAAAATGAATGTGTATCCAACACAACGCTCGGCCTCATATCCACAGTATGTATATGATGCGACTAAGAAAATCGCAGCAAATGCTGAGTTGGTGCAAAATGGTAACGGTATTATCAACGCTGCTATTGGTATCCCGTTCCCAATTCCGGCAAATGGTCTGGAAGCAATCTGGAACCACATTGTGCGTTACCGTGGTGTTGCGGCGACCCGAAATGGTGGCCAGGCTGCGCCAACGGCGACCGGTGCTTATACCTTGATCGGCTTTAACGAAGAGATCATGTTTAAGTACTCTGATCAAAAAGCCACCGCTGAAGCACTGCAGGCAGAAAACATCCTGTTCCGCTTTAAGCAAAGCGTGACCACACCAGCACGTCTGGCCGGCACCGCGTTGTTAGTGCATGAAACGATGGACCAGGTGAAAACACCTCGTCAGGCCTGGACTTACAATACCGGGCAACGTCGGGTTCGTCGTGCGCCAAACGTGGCTTATGACGCGCCAGGTACTGCGTCTGATGGTCTGCGTACTACTGATGATTTCGACATGTTTAACGGATCACCAGATCGTTATACCTGGGAGCTGAAAGGCAAACAGGAAATGTTGATCCCATACAACAGCTACAAGCTGCACAGTCAAGAAACCAAGTACGCCAGTCTGTTAACAGCCGGCCACTTAAACCCTGATTATGTGCGCTTTGAAAAACACCGGGTCTGGGTGGTTGAAGCGACACTGAAATCCGGCATGCGCCACGTGTACGGCAAACGGGTGTTTTACATCGATGAAGACAGCTGGCAAATTCATGTTGCCGATCTGTACGATGCCCGTGGTGAATTGTACCGCGTGGCTGAAGCACATGGTCTGAACTACTACGAAGTGCCAACTCACTGGAGTACGTTAGAGGTCTATCATGATCTGAACTCGCGTCGTTATATTGCGATTGGTTTAGATAACGAAGATAAGATGTATGATTTCTCTGTGAAATTGTCTGATAACGACTTTACTCCGGCGGCACTGCGTCGGGAAGGTACCCGTTAATCAACGAGTGTGATGACAAACGGTTGGCTTGCGCCAACCGTTTTTGTTTCAGTTTAACCCTTGAGTAATAGCTCTAATGATGTCAAAAATTTTGTCAAGATTAGGTCTTTGTTGTGTATTAATGCCTGCGGCTGTTATGGCGCAGACATCTTCACCCCAGGCCGCCTATCAATTACCGCGAGCCGTGCATTCAGTGTTGACTGATATCGTGCCGGTCGGTACCAAATTCTGGATGGCTGCCGGTGAACGTGGCCATATCTTGCAAAGCCTGGACGGGCAGGTCTGGCAACAAATGCCGGTGCCATTGCAGTCAAATCTGAATTCTATTTATTTCACTGACGAAACCCATGGCTGGGCGGTCGGACATGACGCCAGTATTCTGTATTCAGGTGATGGTGGTGCCAGCTGGCAAATTCAGCAATACTTACCGGAACTGGATAAGCCGTTGTTTGATATTTATTTTAAAGACCCACAACACGGGATTGCAGTCGGTGCTTACGGCATGTTTTATCGGACCAGCGACGCCGGTAAAACCTGGGTCAATGAATTCCATCTGGAACTTGCCAGCGAGGACGACCAACAACTACTGGCCGAATTAAAAGAAACCGACCCGGAAGGTTTCGCTGCAGAAATGTCGTCGGTGTTACCGCATTTCAACCGGCTTTATGCCGATGGCACCACCCTTTATCTGGTTGGTGAAGCTGGCTTTTTTGCCAAAAGTCAGGACTTCGGTCTGACCTGGCAACGGCAAGCCGAATTTTACAACGGCTCGTTGTTTGGCATCACCAGAACCAAAGCACTGAGTCTGATTGCCGTTGGTCTGCGCGGCCATGTGTTTCGCAGTACTGATCAGGGTTTAAGCTGGCAGCAAATTACAGTTCCATCGCCTTCGACGCTCAATAGCGTGATTAACGATGAACAGGGCCGGGTGTATCTGCTGGGTAATGCCGGCACTTTATTATTCAGTGATGATGATGGCCAAACCTTTGCTGCGATGAATCAGCAAGATGGCAAAGCCATTTTAAATGCGGTGGTGATTGCCGACCAATTGGTGCTGGCAACGGAAACCGGAATTAAAACCATACAGTTAAAAGAAAGCAAAGCCTTATGAGTACCAGTCGTTTTATTAACAAGTGCGAATATGCACTGTTTCGTCACCGCGGTTTTGTGATCCTTGCCTTCATCGCCATGACGTTATTTTTATTGTTTAAAGCCAGTCAAATTAAGCTCGACGCGGCTTTTACTAAAAATATTCCGTTAAAACACGAATATATGCAGACCTATTTGAAGCACGCCAAAGACTTTGGCGGTGCTAATAATATTCTGATTTCGGTGTGTGACGCGTCCGGTAATATTTTTAATCCGCAGTTCTTCGATACCTTTAAGAAAATCCATGATCAGGTGTATTACATGCCAGGCGTGGATCGGGTATTGGTGAAATCCTTGTTCAGCCCCAGCACCCGTTTTGTCGAAGTGGTGGAAGACGGTTTCGCCGGTGGCCCGGTGATCCCAGCTGATTTTGCCGCTGATGCCAATGGTCTGGCAATCGTCAAACAGAACGTCGACAAAGCCGGTATTGTTGGCCGGATGGTTGCTGATGATTACAGCTGTGCCATGGTGACGGCGCAATTGCAGGAAATTAACCCGGATACTAACGAAAAACTCGATACCATCGCTTTTGCCAATCAGCTGGAAAACGATGTCCGTGGCCAGTTTGAAAACGAACAAATCTCTGTGCATATCATCGGCTTTGCCAAAATGGTCGGTGATGTGGCCAACGGTGCCAAAGGCGTACTGGCGTTTTTCGCGGTGGCGATCGCTATTACCGCAGTAATGGTGTATCTGTTCTCCAAATCGGTGACCCTGACTATTTTACCTATTGCCTGTTCGCTGATTGCGGTGATTTGGCAGATGGGCTTATTAACAGTGCTGGGGTTCGGCATCGATCCAATGTCAATCCTGGTGCCGTTTTTAGTGTTTGCGATTGGCGTCAGCCATGGCGTGCAGATGATTAACGCCACCGGTAAAAACGTTGCCGCCGGTCTTGACGCCAAAACAGCCGCTCAGGCCAGCTTCCGCCATTTAATGATCCCTGGCGGGGTGGCGTTATTGTCTGACACTGTTGGTTTTATCACCTTGTTAATCATCGAGATTGGCGTGATCCGCGAACTGGCCATTACCGCAAGTTTAGGCGTCGGCGTGATCATTTTGACCAACTTATTCCTGCTGCCGGTGCTGATGTCGTATGTGCGCTTTAAACCGTCGTACGTTGAAGCGGTTTCGGCGCCAACACCCAAAGCTGATAAGTTCTGGCGTGCGTTATCTGCATGTGCTGAGCCGAAAGTTGCAGCGGTGATCCTGGTGATTTCAGCGGTATTATTTGCCGGCGGTTATTATCAGAGTAAGCAGCTGAAAATAGGTGATTTGCAACCGGGTGCTTCGTCGTTGCACGAAGACTCCCGCTATAACCAGGATACGTTTTTAATTACTGATCGCTACGCTATCTCTGTTGATTACATCAACGTGATGGTGGAAACCGATGCCAACGGCTGTACCTTCCACCCGATCATGGACAAGATTGACCAATTCCAGTGGCGGATGGAAAACGTGCCCGGTGTGCAAAGTGCGGTGTCCTTGCCTTCAGTGTCAAAGACCATCAATGCTGCTTTTAACGAAGGCAACGTGAAATGGCGCATTTTGCCACGCACCACCGAATCGTTGGTGCAGTCGTCGTCGCGAGTGGAAACCAGCACTGGTTTATTGAATGGTGATTGTTCGGTGATGCCGGTTATTTTGTTCTTAAACGACCACAAAGCCGAAACCATCGAAAAAGTCATCGCCGAAGCGAAAAAAGTCGGGGCTGAACTGGGGACTGATACCACCAAGTTTATGCTGGCTTCCGGCCCGGTTGGCGTGATGGCGGCGACCAACGAAGCGGTGGCTGATGCTCAGGATCCGATGACCTGGTATGTGTACATTGCGGTGATCCTGCTGTGTCTGATCAGTTTCCGCTCGATACGGGCAACGATAGCGGTGATCTTGCCGTTGTATCTGGTGACGGTATTGGCAACGGCCTTAATGACGTTACTCGGCATTGGTCTGACCGTATCGACCTTGCCGGTGATCGCGCTGGGGGTGGGGATTGGTGTCGATTACGGTATTTATATTCTGACCAATATGACGCAACCACTGCGTGATGGTATGCCGTTACGGGAAGCCTATTACAATGCGTTGAAATCAACCGGCAGTGCGGTGCTGTTTACGGCGATCACCCTGGCGATTGGTGTGAGTACCTGGGTATTCTCGGCACTGAAGTTCCAGGTCGACATGGGCATCCTGCTGACCTTTATGTTTATCGTCAATATGCTGGGTGCAGTCTTTGTATTGCCAGCATTGGCGGCATTCTTCTGGCGGAAAAACCGGTAATGCTTAAATAATTACCCAAAATCATTAAAGTTGCAGGTAGGCGGCAATTGAACGAATCTGGAACGCCAGTCCGACCCGGAGCATAGCTGTTCTATGTGACGGGTCGGACTGGCGCTCCAGTGAGAGAAAGCGGCCAACAACCCTGCAATTTTAAGGATGAAGGGGAATCGCATGTTTATGCAATTAATCTAATCAAAATGGCCTGCGGGCCATTTTGTTATTTAATAAGCTTGAATATCTTGTCAAATCTGGACTTTACAGCTGGTACAACCAGTGTGAAAGCCAGAAATAAAGCTCGAAAAGCACTACAATTGGCAATAAACTTCGCACCTGACACGCTCTGTATGTAATGCACAATCCTGCTTCCCCCTACGCAGAGATAAAACAAGGATACAAAAATGGCACTGATAGACGGTCAACCATCTGTACTTCTACAAAACGTAAGTAAACTCATCAAACAAAAAGTAAAAGATCAGGTTGAACAGGTTGAGAAATTTGCTTTCACGCTCTATGGCAATGTAGCCAACGAAGATATGTTCGGTCGTAACGACAGCGATTTATACGGTGCTGCGTTAAGTCTGTGGCAAACCTTTAATACCCATGCCGATGACAGCGCAAAAATTCGTGTGTTTAACCCGGAGATCGCCCGTCACGGTTGGGAATCTAAACACACGATCGTCGAAATCGTGGTGAAGGATATGCCGTTTCTGGTGGATTCAGTCCGGATCGCCTTAAACCGCCACAACATCACCGCGCATTTATTGCTGCATTATCCATTGCAGACTTTCCGCGATGCCAAAGGCGATATCACTGAATTCCATAAACTCGGCACCAAACAAAATCCTTCAACCCAGCAAACGGTATTTCATATTGAAATTGACCGGATGACCGACAAAGCCACCATGGATCACCTGATCGCCGAACTTGATTCAGTGATGCAGGATGTGAAACTGGCGGTGGAAGACTGGAAACCGACCAAAGCTAAACTGGAGCAGGTGATTGCAGAATTACCGGCCAATAGCGGCAAAGCAACGCCTGAGCAACTGGCAGAAACCACCGAGTTTTTAAAGTGGCTGGCCAAAGATAACTTCACCCTGCTCGGTTACCGCCAATACAGCATCGTGCCGGTGCAGGGTGACTACCGCATCGAAGGCATGGCCGATACCGCTTTAGGTTTGATGCGCCGCAGCGTTTCACGCGATTTAATGTTGTCAGATTTGCCTGATGTCGCGCGCAAACAAGCGCTGAGCACCGGTTCGCTGATCCTGACCAAAACCAATAATAAATCCCGGGTGCATCGCCCGGCCTATATCGATTACATCGGCATCAAGCGTTTTGACGCGCAGGGCCATGTGGTGGGTGAAGATCGTTTTATCGGTTTGTATTCATCGTCGCTCTACAACAACAGTGCCGGTGATATTCCACTGCTGAAAAACAAACTTTCTAAAGTGATGGCGGCTTCTGGTTTTGCGGTGGGCACGCACGCTTATAAAGCACTGCTGAATATTCTGGAAACTTATCCACGTGATGAGCTCATTCAGGCGGATGCAGACGAGCTGTTAGATATTTCAACCGGCGTGCTGCAAATGCAAGAGCGGGACATGACCCGCGTCTTTATGCGTAAAGATGCCTTTGGTCGTTTTGTCTCGGCGATGGTGTATGTGCCGCGTGAGCGTTACAACACGCAGCTGCGCAAAGAAACCCAGAATATCCTGCAAAGTTTCTTAGGCAGTACCGAGCCGGTGGAATTTACCACTTATTTCTCTGAATCCATGCTGGCCCGGACCCATTATTTTATCCGGATCAACGACAGCAATATCGAGTTCAATGTGAAAGACATCGAAAATAATTTAATTGAAGCCGCCCGTACCTGGGAAGACAAGCTGGCAAGCGCCTTAATCGGCCGCTTCGGTGAGCTGACCGGTCGTGAACTGGGTTTGAAGTATATCAACGCTTTCCCGCGCTCTTACAAAGAAGAAATGTTACCAAACGACGCGCTGGTCGATATCGCCAAACTGGAAGCGCTGACTGAAGACAACACCCTGGAAATGCTGTTCTACCGGCCGCAGGAAGAAAAAGACGATTCCAAAGCGGTGCGGTTAAACCTGTTCCATAAAGATCACCCAATTCATTTATCCGATGTTTTACCAATGCTGGAAAACTTCGGTCTGCGGGTGATTGGTGAAACGCCTTATGCCGTGCGTTGCCCGGACGGTTCGGTCAGCTGGATCTTAAACTTCAGCATGGAACTGAATGGCAAAGTGCCACTGGATTTTGAAGCGGCGCAGCAGTTGTTCCAGGAATCTTTTGCCAAAGTCTGGAAAGGCGATTTAGAAGATGACGGTTTTAACCGGCTGATTTTAGGCGCGGGTTTAACCGGTCGTGAAGCCTCATTGTTACGCTCTTTTGCTAAATACAAACGGCAAATCGGTGGCACTTTTAGCCAGGCTTATATCGAATCGACTTTTGGTCGTTACCCGGTGTTAGCTGGTTTATTGGTGCAGCTGTTTAACAGCAAATTCGCACTTGATAAAGCTGATGCAGCTGTTGCTGAGCAACTGGAAGCTGACATTCTGGCACAGCTGGAAAACGTGGCGAACCTGGATGACGACCGGATCATCCGTCGTTTCCTGGCGATTATTCAGGCGATTGTCCGTACCAACTATTTCCAAACTGCCGAAGATGGCAGTGACAAGCCGTACATTTCATTTAAAGTGCGCCCGGCAATGATCCCCGATATGCCATTACCATTGCCATTCTTCGAGATTTTTGTCTACTCGCCAAAAGTTGAAGGTGTGCATTTACGCTTTGGTAAAGTGGCCCGTGGTGGTCTGCGCTGGTCGGATCGTCGTGAAGATTTCCGCACCGAAGTGCTGGGTCTGGTCAAAGCGCAACAAGTGAAAAACACCGTGATCGTGCCGGTTGGCGCCAAAGGTGGTTTTGTTTGTAAAAAATTACCGGAAACCGGTGGCCGCGAAGCCTGGCTGAACGAAGGTAAAGCCTGTTACCGTACCTTTATCCGCGCGCTGTTGGATATCACGGACAACATCGTATTAGGTCAGATTGTGCCGCCGAAAAACGTGGTGCGCCTGGATGAAGACGACCCGTACTTAGTGGTTGCAGCCGACAAAGGCACCGCGACGTTCTCGGATATCGCCAACGGTATTTCGCTCGAGTACAACCACTGGTTAGGTGACGCTTTTGCCTCAGGCGGTTCTAACGGGTACGATCATAAAGGCATGGGTATTACCGCACGGGGCGGTTGGGAATCGGTAAAACGTCACTTCCGTGAAGTTGGCATCGATTGTCAGAGCACTGATTTTACCGTGGTGGGTATTGGTGACATGGCCGGTGACGTGTTTGGTAACGGCATGCTGTTATCAGAGCACATTCGCCTGCAGCTTGCGTTTAACCACATGCACATTTTTGTGGACCCGAACCCGGTGTCAGCAACGTCATTTGTGGAGCGCGACCGGTTATTTAAACTGCCAAACTCCACCTGGGATGATTACAACCGCGAGCTGATTTCTGAAGGCGGTGGTATTTTCCTGCGTAGTGCCAAAGCCATCAAGTTAAGCCCGCAAATGCAACAAATGCTGGGCACCGACAAAACCACTTTAACGCCAAACGAGTTAATTCGTGCGGCGCTGATGATGGAAGTCGACCTGATTTGGAACGGTGGCATCGGTACTTACGTCAAAGCCACCGATGAATCGCATGCCGAAGTTGGCGATCGTGCTTCTGAACCACTGCGGGTCAATGGTAAAGAAGTGAAAGCGAAAATCATCGGCGAGGGCGGTAACTTGGGTACTACCCAACGTGGCCGGATTGAATACGCCAGCAACGGTGGCCGCATCAACACCGACTTTATCGACAACGTCGGTGGTGTCGATTGTTCGGACAACGAAGTCAACATCAAAATCCTGCTGAACGCCCTGGTTGCCAGTGGTGATTTAACGCTGAAACAACGCAACGAATTGCTGTACAGCATGACCAACGATGTCGCTGATATCGTGATCAACGACTGTTACCGCCAGACGCAAAGTATTTCAGTGTCGTCGTTGCTCGGTGCCGAGCAGATGAAAGAATACACCCGCTTTATTCACGCGCTGGAAAAAGACGGCAAGCTAAACCGCGAACTGGAATTCCTGCCATCAGACGATGCGTTGGCTGAGCGGATGGTCAAAGGCGCGGGTCTGACACGTCCTGAACTGGCCATTCTGACCGCTTACGGCAAGATGGTGCTCAAAGAGCAGCTGGTACTGCCGGAAATTTTTGAGAACAGTTATTTTAAACAAGAGCTGTTCCAGGCGTTCCCACAAGTGCTGCAAGACAAGTACGCCAAAGAGATGGAAAACCATCCGCTGAAAGCGGAAATTATTGCCACGAAACTGGCCAATATGTTGGTGAACGACATGGGTGCCAACTTCGCCCAGCGGATGATGGAAGAAACCGGTTCAACGGTGTCTGAAGTGGCAATTAGTTACGCCATCGCCCGCGACTTGTTTGATGTGGAAACCGTCTGGCATCAGCTGGAAGAATTAGACACCACCATTCCGGCTGAGCTGCAAACGCGGTTATTGTTCCAGCTACGTCGTACCATGCGCCGCGCTACCCGTTGGTTCCTGCGTCATCGCAACAAAGCGCTGGGGATTGAGCAATCGGTCGCGTTCTTTAAACCGGCTTACCAGCAAATTGCCGCTGAATTACCGCGTTTATTAGCCGCGAACGAAGCTGAATCACTGCAAGCGCATCAAGACAAACTGACCGCGCAGCAAATTCCAGCCGATGTCGCCCGTTACCTGGCGCAGTTAAGCACGGTATTCTCAGTGATGGATATCGCCCAGGTTGCTGACAGTGAAAAAACTGATTTACTGCTGGTCGCAGAAATCTACTTCAAGCTCGGCGATAAGCTGGATCTGCACTGGTTCCTGGAGCAAATTACCCATCAGCCGGTTACCAACCACTGGCAGGCACTGGCGCGCGCGTCATACCGCGAAGAGCTGGATTGGCAACAACGGGCGTTGAGCCAGGTCGTTGTCAGAACCTGTAGCGGTCAATGTCAGGCGGAAGAGGTGATCAGTCGTTGGTTAACCTCAAACGAACTGGTTCTGGCACGCTGGAGCTTGATGCTGGCTGAGTTCAAAACAACCAAGAGCCATGAGTTTGCCAAGTTCTCAGTGGCGCTGCGTGAGCTGATGTTGTTAAGCCACCACTGTGATTCAGTCAAGTAAGGCTTTGATGCCGAACTAACTGAACACCGCTGAATGCCCCGATTATCCGGGGCATTCTTTTATCGTTTAATGGTGGGCGTTGGTGCGATAGTCTAAGTCGATGCCGCTGATTATTTTCAACAACAAATAGGTTTGTTATGTTTTATCAACTTGCAAGACAACTGATGTTTTGTGCTGATGCCGAAAAATCGCATCATTTTGCGCTGGGTAGTCTAAAAACACTGCAACACACCCCATTGTCGGCGTTGTGGCGCCAGCAACTGCCGGCCAAACCGGTGACGGTTGCCGGGATCCGCTTTGAGAATCCGGTTGGACTGGCGGCAGGTCTTGATAAAAACGCTGACTGTATCGACGCATTTTCACAGATGGGTTTTGGTTTTATCGAAGTCGGCACCGTGACCCCGCGGCCACAAGTTGGCAATGACAAACCACGGATTTTCCGTCTGCCACAAGCCAATGCCATTATTAACCGGATGGGCTTTAACAATAAAGGCGTGGATTATCTGGTCGAGAACGTCAAAAACGCTCGTTATAAAGGCGTGCTTGGCATCAACATTGGCAAGAACAAAGACACGCCAAACGAGCAGGGTAAAGACGACTATATCCACTGCATGCGCAAGGTGTATCCGTACGCCAGTTATATCACGGTGAATATTTCTTCGCCCAATACGCCCGGACTTCGGGATCTCCAGTTTGGCGATGCGTTGATGGACTTATTGATCAGCGTCAAAAATGAGCAGCTGGATCTGGCGGCGAAATATCAGAAGTATGTGCCGGTGTTTGTCAAAATCGCGCCGGATATGGATGAAGTTGCGGTGCAGCAAGTCGCCGATACTTTATTGCAAAGTAAGATGGATGGCGCTATTGCTACCAATACCACTTTGGATAGAAGTTTGGTGCAAGGTCTTCAATTTGCTGAAGAAATGGGTGGGTTAAGCGGCGCGCCTGTGCGGGCGAAAAGTACCACTGTGGTCACGCAATTGCGTGCTGCAGTAGGGCCAGAATTCCCGATTATTGGTGTCGGTGGTATTGAGAGTGCTGATGCAGCAAAAGAAAAATTTGCCGCTGGTGCGCAGCTGGTGCAAGTTTATACCGGCTTTATTTATCAAGGGCCAGACTTGATCCGGTCGATCGTCAACAGCTTATAACGATCCAGTGCGGATCATGGTTAGTTAGAGCAAATTAATCTTTAACTTATTGATCGGCAAAGTGTAAAACGCTGACATGGTATTCAATCGTCAAGGTGAAATGACATGTCAGCTTATACTCCGACCGCTAAGTGGCAATGGCTGGTGCCTTCGCAGCAGCAATCGCAACTGCAACTCGATACCGGTGCTGCGTTGCAGTTGACGCCATTTTCATCATCACAGCTGATTACCATCGAAGAAAGCCATTTCACTTTAGAGCAAGCGCAGTTTTACTGGACCTTCTGGCATTCACTCGAACAGCTGAAGTTTAGTGAAGAAGCGTGTTTTGCCGCGTCTGTTGATGCGCTTTGTTGTCAGCAGTTTGTGCGCCAAACCGGTCATAAAAGCTGGGGTTTTAATCCGGTATCTCAACACTATCAGCCCGCGATTGCCGAGCTGGTGTTTCTGGCCGGGCGTGTCTCAATGCTGGCGATTGTCACCAACAATTATGGCGCCAGCAGTCAGTTGTTGTTGCTCGATAGCGGCGAAAACCTGCAAGGAAAACAATTGCTTGCCGGCCAAGCTATCGTAGTTCTCAATGACCGTTTACAGCCGGCACTGCAACAAAAACCGACACCTCAGCGTCACTTTGCCAAGTCAGCCTGATCTGGTCTGGCCTAGTCTGATCTAGTCTCAATATCGGGTTTCTTTTGGGCTTTTTCCGCCAAATCAATCGAATCTGCTAGGCAGCTGGCCGTTAATCAGTAAAATAGCCGGGTTGATTTAATAAAGGCCTGTAGCGTGACTGAAGTAACCGACAATTTTGATGATATCCGTCCTTATAACGACGCTGAAGTTCCGGCTGCTGTGCAGCGGATTATTGCCGATCCGGAATTTATCCGCGCGGTGATCCGATTTCGGTTTGGTAGTGCATCATCCTGGCTGAGTGCCGTAGCCGCGCCATTACTGACCTGGTATTTACGCCGGAAGTGGTCCGGTTTTCAAACAGTTGAATCGGTACAACGTTATGTGTCGCGTTATCTGGATAACACCTTAAAACGTACCACCCAAGGGGTTACCTGTAGTGGTCTTGCTGCACTGAATCCAAATCAGGCATATTTATTTGTATCGAATCATCGTGATATCGCGATGGATCCGGCGCTGGTCAACTGGTGTTTACATCAACATGGTTTCACCACCGCCCGCATTGCCATTGGCGACAATTTACTGAAAAAAACCTGTGTCACCGAGCTGATGAAGCTCAACAAAAGCTTTATCGTCAAACGTTCGGCCAAGGGCCCGCGGGAGATGTTAAAAGCGTTAGGGCAATTATCTGGGTATATTCGCCATTCACTGGATACCAACAATCATATCTGGATCGCGCAAAAAGAAGGCCGCGCCAAAGATGGTAATGATCTGACCGATCCGGCCATTCTGAAAATGTTTTATATCGCCGGCAAGCAACAACAACTGGCTTTCCCCGACTATATGGCATCGTTGCAGATTGTGCCGGTCTGTTTGTCGTATGAATTTGACCCGTGTGATTTGGCCAAAGCCCAGGAGTTGTACCAGCGTCAGACCGAAGGCAATTATCAAAAAGCCGAGTTTGAAGATATCCAAAGTATTGTGCAGGGTATTGTTGGCGAGAAAGGCCGGGTGCATGTGCATTTTGGTGCGGTGATTCAAAATGCCGAAGATTTAGCCAGTCCGGAAACGATGGCAGCAGCCATTGATCGGGAAATTTATCAGGGGTATCAGCTGTATCCAGCCAATTACCTGGCGGCCAATCAGACTGATGCGGTCGACGCCAACGACAGTACGGTGGAGCAGTTTAAACGCCGGTTAGCGGCAGTGCCGGAGCAAATTCGGCCGGTGCTTTGTCAGATGTATGCCAATCCGCTCCTTAACGCAGCGCGCAGCAAGGAGCAACACTGATGGCCCGTGCTATTACCTATAAATTTAAAGGCCAGCCACGGCAGATCCCATTTAGCTACGACAAGTTTCATGATATTTATGAAGCAGTAGCCGCAGCCGAAGGCATTGATTTAACACAGTTTCTGAAAATGGAGCAGCAAGTGGCGATGACTGCAAAGCGCACCGCTGCGATTAAAGATTTCCGCCAAAAAGAGTTTATCCGCTTTGGCTTTAGCGAGATATTCCTGCATAAAGACGACAAAGATATCTAACCCTGAGTTGCGGTAATCCTTTAATCGGGATTGCTGCTCATTGACGGTTCACAGGGTGTTGTACATAAAACGAGTTGCTGGCCAACAGTGATATTCGCTTTGGCAAACCAGCCTAAAGGCATTTCCAGCGCGCCCAACACCGGCCCCGGTGATTCATGTAAATCTTCACTAAACGGCTGCATCTGGGTCACGCCGACGATGTTCCAGTTGGCATCGATAAAGGCTACGTCCAGGGCGCTTGGGGTATTTTTCATCCACAACACCATCCGTTTGGGGGTTTGATGTAACAACAACATGCCGTGCTGTAGCGGAATTTGTCCCATCAAACCTTGTCGTCTTTTCGCTTCCGTATCGGCAAGCTGCACTTGTTGGACTGAAGAGCCAACACGAAGCTGCACCAGTTCAAACTTTTCAGGAAATTCTGTTTGTGGCGGTTGTGCATGACAGCCGCTGATCAGCAGTCCAGCCAAAACCAGACCGGTATGTATTTTCACCAAAATTTCCTTTGTGTTGCAGTATCAGACGGTTATCAAAACATCCGGCGCATAAAAAAGCCAGCTTTCGCTGGCTTTTAGATGACAAGAACTTTAGTGCTTAGTTGGCGTTTAACGCCAGTCGTGGGTCCACAAACGGCAGATTCAGTGCTTCTGCCACGTGTTGGTTCACCACTTTGCCGCCAATCACGTTCAGACCATTCATTAAATGCTGATCTTCCAGTAATGCAGCTTTGTAGCCTTTGTTGGCCAGTTTAATGATAAATGGCAGGGTGGCGTTGTTCAGGGCAAACGTTGAAGTCAGTGGTACTGCGCCTGGCATGTTCGCCACGCAATAATGCACCACGTCATCAACGATAAAGGTTGGATCAGCATGGGTCGTCGCGTATGAAGTTTCAACACAACCGCCTTGGTCGATCGCCACGTCAACAATGGCTGAACCGGCTTTCATTTTACGTACGTGTTCGCGGGTCACTAATTTAGGCGCTGCAGCACCTGGAATTAACACACCACCAATGACTAAATCGGCTTCCAGAATGTGTTTTTCCAACGCATCAGCAGTGGAGTAAATGGCTTTCACTGCACCGTTAAACTGGGCGTTAATGCGACGTAACACGTCAACACTGCGATCCAGTACCACAACATCGGCACCTAAACCAACGGCCATTTGCGCCGCGTTGGTACCAACCATACCACCACCAATCACCACAACTTTAGCCGGTTCAACACCTGGCACACCGCCTAACAACATGCCACGACCAGCACATGATTTTTCCAGAGCGCGGGCACCGGCTTGGATTGACATGCGGCCAGCCACTTCTGACATTGGCGCTAACAGCGGTAAACCACCACGGTTGTCGGTGACAGTTTCGTAGGCAATACAGATGGCTTTGGATTTGATCAGGTCTTCAGTTTGCGGTAAATCAGGAGCTAAGTGCAGGTAAGTAAACAGGATTTGGCCTTCGCGTAACATGGCACGTTCAACGGCCTGTGGCTCTTTTACTTTGACGATCATGTCGGCTTTAGCGAAAACTTCAGCGGCAGTAGCCAGCACGGTGGCGCCAGCAGTGGTGTAGTCGGCATCGCCAAAACCAATGCCGTTACCAGCATTATGTTCTACAAAAACGGTGTGACCATGTGCAACAAGTTCGCGCACGCTGGCCGGAGTCATACCGACGCGGTATTCGTGGTTTTTAATTTCTTTTGGCACGCCAATAATCATAATATTCGCCTTTGAGTAAGAGCTGTAGGGGGGTAAAAATATTCGGCTAGTATAGTGGGGAATTTGCAGAATGAATGTTTGAATTTCTGAATCTTTGTAGCATAATCATCTGACATTCAGTTTTTAGCAGAATAATACACTAGCATGTTGGCGGAAAATAACAGTGCAAAAAAGCTCGACCGCATCGATCGGAAAATTCTGGTCGAATTGCAAAAAGATGGCCGGTTGTCGAATGTCGAACTGGCGAAAAGGGTAGGGCTTAGCCCAACGCCTTGTCTGGAGCGGGTGCGTAAGCTGGAACTGGATAAATTTATTTTAGGTTACAACGCCAGAGTGGACCCGAATAAAGTCGGCGCTGCGCTGCTGGTGTTTGTGGAAATTACCTTAAGTAAAACCTCGCCGGAAGATTTTGATGAGTTTAGTAAAGCGGTGCAAAAACTCGATGAAATTCTGGAATGTCACCTGGTGTCCGGCAGTTTCGACTTTTTATTAAAAACCAGGGTTGCCAATATGGCCGCCTATCGTGAATTATTAGGCGAAACCTTATTGCGACTGCCCAGTGTCCGGGAAAGCCGGACCTATGTGGTGATGGAAGAAGTGAAACAAACCACTTTTGTTGCTGTCAGTGGCTGAAGTTGTATTCATTGGTTAAATAACAAACAGATAGCATGGGTTACGCTGGTGGTGCAGCATTGAAACAGATGCACGGCTGCCAGCTCTCTGGTATCTTGGCAGGGTATTTTTTTCGACTTTTAATAGGGCCTGGCGCTTGCAAGCTAAAACCGTATTCTCACTCAATGGTATCCAACGACTGGTTGAAGTTGGATTAATTATCTTCATCGGTTTGTCGGCATTTATGTTGCTGGCGCTGTTAAGTTTCGATCCCGCGGACCCGAGTTGGTCGCAAACCGGATACCACACCGATATTCACAATTTTGCCGGGCCGGTCGGCGCCCGCACTGCGGACGTGTTGTTTGCGGTGTTTGGCTGGTTGTCTTATTTATTCCCACCATTTTTTGGTTTTTGCGGTTATCTGCTGTTTAAACGCTTTAAAGACCTGATTTCGATTGATTACCTGATCCTGGGCCTGCGTCTGCTGGGTTTGTTGGTCACGGTCATTACAGCTTGTGCCATCAGCAGCATTAATTTTGATGACTTTTTTATCTATTCCTCCGGTGGCGTGGTTGGTGATGTGATTGTCGGCATCTTATTGCCTAATCTGAATTTTGTTGGCAGCAGCCTGTTGTTACTCTGTGGTTTTTGCATGGGTTTGACCATGCTGACCGGCATTTCCTGGTTAACCGTCGCCGATGAACTTGGCCGGTTTGTGATGGACAGTTATCACTTTTTACGCCAGTTACCGGCACGTTTCCAAAAGGCGCCACCGCAAGCAGCGTTCCCTGGCAGCGCTGAAATTCCTGCGGTGAAAGCCGTTGCGCGCAGCAAAGATAAAATTCCGGCCTATGATGTTGTTGCCGACGTTGCTGAACCCGAGCCTGCCAGTGCCAAAGTGCAGGTGATCCCGCCGGTACAGGAACGCAAAGAACCTGCCTTTAGTTTTGATATGCGCGAAATGGTCGAGCCTACTTTTGATATGGCATCGCTGCATGCGGAGCAAACGCCGCAAAGTGTTGAGCAACCTGCGGTTCAACCACAATATGCCGAGCTTCACTACATGGAAGTTCCTCAAATGGAACATATCCAAACCGCAGATGGCCAGGCCGAACCTGGTGCATATAGTTATGCCGAGTCTGCGCCGGTGCAAGCAACACCAACAGTTCAGGACACAACTGCCATTAAAATTGACCCGCAGCTGCAAAGCCGGGCGTTTTTCCCAGCCGCTAATGCGCATGTGGAGCCGCTGCCATTTCAGCCACTGGACGCCCGCACTGAAGCCCGTGCCTTTGTCAGTGTGGACGAACTGGCCGACGATGAATTAAGTTACAGTGCCATTGATGATCGTTACGATACCGCTGATTTACAACAAAGTTTTGCCCACACCCAAAGCCCTTATGCGCCACCGGTGTTAAACGATGAACCGCCCTTTGATCTGGACGATGACGACGATCCAGTCAGCACTTCTGCAGTTCAGGCGCAAACGCTGGCCGAATTACTGCCAGCACTGAGTTTATTAGACCGCCCGAATAGAACCGTGAATCCAATTTCGCAGGAAGATTTAGACAAGGTGTCGCGCTTAGTCGAGCTGAAACTGCTTGATTTTAACGTCGATGCCAAAGTCGTTGGGGTTTGTCCGGGACCTGTGGTTACAAGGTTTGAGCTGGATTTAGCACCTGGCGTGAAAGTCAGTAAAATCACTGGTTTATCCAAAGATTTAGCCCGTTCTTTATCTGCCATTAGCGTGCGGGTGGTGGAAGTAATTCCAGGCAAGTCCTTTATCGGTCTGGAACTACCAAATCAACATCGCGAAATCGTCCGCTTATCGGAAGTGATTGGCGATGAAGTGTTTGAACAATCTAAATCGCCGCTTACCATGGTACTGGGCAAAGATATCGCCGGTAAATCGGTGGTGGCAGATTTAGCCAAGATGCCGCATTTGTTGGTGGCTGGTACCACTGGTTCTGGTAAGTCAGTTGGCGTTAATGTGATGATTTGTAGTCTGCTGTATAAATCAACGCCGGAAGACGTGCGGTTCTTAATGATTGACCCGAAAATGTTGGAGCTTTCAGTCTACGAAGGCATTCCACATCTGCTGACCGAAGTGGTCACCGATATGAAAGAAGCGGCCAATGGCCTGCGCTGGTGTGTCGGAGAGATGGAGCGGCGTTATAAGCTGATGTCGGCACTTGGTGTGCGTAACCTCAAGGGCTACAACGTCAAAGTTGCAGATGCAATTGCTGAAGGTAAACCGCTGCGTGACCCGATCTGGCGCCCGGCGGACGATATGCGCACCGAACCGCCACTGCTGGAAAAATTACCTTCAATCGTGGTGGTGATCGACGAATTCGCTGACATGATGATGATTGTGGGCAAAAAGGTTGAAGAGCTGATTGCGCGGATTGCGCAAAAAGCGCGGGCCGCTGGTATTCACTTAATTCTGGCGACACAACGACCTTCGGTGGATGTGATCACGGGCTTAATTAAAGCCAATATTCCAACCCGGATTGCCTTTCAGGTGTCGTCAAAAATCGACTCCAGAACCATTTTAGATCAACAAGGCGCCGAAAGTTTATTAGGCCAGGGTGATATGTTGTATTTGCCGCCGGGCTCTGGTGTGCCAAATCGGGTGCATGGTGCTTTTGTCGATGACCACGAAGTGCATGCTGTGGTAGCCGATTGGAAAAAACGGGGTCGTCCGAATTACATTCCGGAAATTCTCAATGGCGAAACCACTGAGGAAAATCTGTTACCGGGTGAAACGCTGGAAGACGAAGATGCTGAAGCCGATCCGTTGTTTGATCAGGCGGTGGCTTTTGTCACGGAAAGCCGCAAAGCCTCAGTATCCGGCGTGCAACGACGCTTCCGGATCGGTTATAACCGCGCTGCCCGCCTGGTCGAAACCATGGAGCAGATCGGCATTGTCAGCGGACCCGGTCACAACGGAAATCGCGAAGTTTTAGCTCCTCCACCGCCAAAAGGGTTTTAAATGAAAAAGTTAGTTGTTGTATTGGGCTTATTGTTCGCCGGTGGTGTACAAGCTGCCGCTGAGCAAGCGGATGCACTGAAAAACAAATTGGCGCGGCTGCACAGCTATCAAGCCAGCTTTGTACAAACCGTGGTTGATGCGAAAAATCAACCGGTACAAGAAGCCGGTGAAGGCATGTTGACGTTAAAGCAGCCGTCATTGTTTCGCTTTGAAACTTTAAGCCCGGAGCCAAACCTGTTTATTGGTGATGGCAAAACCTTGTGGCATTACAACGAATTGTTGGAACAAGTCAGCTTGTATGATGCCAAAAAAGAAGTGAACCGGACGCCGTTTGTGTTGTTAACATCCAACGATGCTAGCTTGTGGCAACAGTACGAAGTCAGCGGTGAAGGCCAGAAGTTTGTTATCACCCCAAAAAGCGCTGACAATCCGGTGCGCCAATTAACCCTGACCTTCTCTGGCGTTGGCTTATCGCATATGGCGGTGCTGGATAATAACGGTCAGCGTAGCGACTTCGAATTTTTGGCGATCCAAAATAACGTCAATATCGAAAGCAGTTTGTTTAAATTTGAGGCACCCAAAGGTGTCGAAGTGGATGATTTGCGCAACAAGTGACCAGTTTAAGTTTCGACTTTTTGCCTGACGTCCGGCCACTCGCTGCCAGACTCCGGCCGTTACAACTGGCCGACTATGTCGGCCAGCAGCATTTAGTTGGCCCTGGTACACCACTGCGCCAGGCGATTGAAGCCGGGCGCGTCACGTCGCTGATTTTCTGGGGGCCACCTGGCACCGGCAAAACCACCTTGGCCGAATTGGTGGCCAGCCATGCCGATGCATTTCTTGCGAAAATCTCTGCGGTGACTGCTGGTGTGAAAGAAATCCGCGAAGAAATTGCCGCCGCTAAACAGCGGTTAATCGAGCGGCAGCAGCGCACCTTGTTGTTTGTCGATGAAGTGCACCGGTTTAATAAAAGTCAGCAAGACGCTTTTTTACCGCATATTGAAGATGGCACCATTATTTTTATTGGCGCGACCACCGAAAACCCGTCGTTTTCTCTGAATAACGCATTGTTATCGCGGGCACGGGTTTGTATCCTGAAAAAAATCGCTGCTGAAGAGCTGCAAAGCGTGTTGAACCGGGCACTGGCCGATGTTGAGGCTGGTTTAGGCGCACAGCAATTGACGTTGGAGCCGGCTGCTACCGAGTTATTACTAGGCTTGGCCGATGGCGACGCCAGACGTTTGCTGAATTTACTGGAACTAGCGGCGCAATCGGTGCACGCACAAGGCGAAAGTTATATCAGCGCGGCACTGTTAAAACAGTTGGTACCACGGCAACTGCCTGGTTTTGATAATCAGGGTGATCAGTTTTACGATCTGATTTCGGCCTTGCATAAATCAGTACGTGGTTCCAGTCCGGATGGCGCTTTGTATTGGTATTGCCGTATTTTAGAAGGTGGTGGCGATCCATTGTATGTAGCGCGCCGGTTGCTGGCGATAGCTTCGGAAGATATCGGCAACGCCGACCCCAGAGCGCTGACGATTGCACTGGATGCCTGGGATACTTTTAGCCGGGTCGGGCCAGCCGAAGGCGAAAGAGCCATTGCCCAAGCGTTGATTTATCTGGCATTAGCGCCGAAAAGTAACGCGGTCTACAGTGCTTTTAAGCAGATGCGCGCTTTGGTGCAGCAGTCACCTTCTTTTGAAGTGCCACTGCATTTACGCAATGCGCCAACCAAGTTAATGAAAGAAATGGGGCATGGCGATGGTTATCGTTATGCGCACCATGAACCGGGCGCTTATGCCGCCGGCGAGCGTTATTTACCGGACGAGCTTGCCGGGCAGCAGTTTTATCAGCCAAGCGACCGGGGTCTGGAAAAGCAGTTGCTGGAAAAACTTAAGTATCTGCAGCAGTTAGACGCAGACGCCAAAGCCAATGGGGAAGGCCGTGACTAGTTTGAGTCAATACCTGGCAATTGCCGTGGGCGGTGCCATCGGCGCTTGCCTGCGGTTTGCGGTGGGTGAATGGATGCTGCATCTTTTTGGCAGAGCATTCCCTTTTGGCACTTTGCTGGTTAATATTCTCGGGTCTTTTGTCATCGGGCTGTTGTACGGATTATTGATCACCGAGCAGCTGGCTCCCAACCCCTGGCGGATTTTTATCGGCATTGGGGTACTGGGTGCGTTTACCACTTTTTCAACATTTTCAATGGACACTGTGTTGTTGTTACAGCAGGGCGCCTGGTTCAAAGCCGGTGCCAACGTCGTGCTTAACCTGGTGTTGTGTTTAACCCTCGCCTGGCTTGGTCTCAAGCTTGGCTCGATGAAGTATTAATTATGTTAGATAGCAAATATTTACGTGGTGACATTGCCGAAACGGCACAACGCCTGGCAACCCGTGGTTTCACGCTGAACGTTGCCCAAATTAACGCGCTGGAAGAACAGCGCCGCGAACTGCAGGTCGCAACGCAAGAGCTGCAAAATCAGCGTAATAGTAAATCCAAAGCGATAGGCCAGGCTAGAGCCCGGGGCGAAGATATCGCGCCTTTGCTGGCCGACGTTGATGGTTTAGGCGACGCGCTGAACAAGGCAAAAATTCAGCTGGATACGGTATTGGCCGAGCTTGATCAAATCGCCTTAACTTTGCCGAATTTACCGGATTTATCAGTACCTGTCGGTAACGACGAAACCGGTAATGTTGAAGTGCGCCGTTTTGGTGACATTCCGACCTTTAGCTTTGAGCCACAGGATCACGTCGCCGTTGGCGAAGCGCTGGCCGGTGGTCTGGATTTTGAAAGTGCGGTGAAAATTGCAGGTTCCCGGTTTGTGGTGATGAAAGGCCAAATTGCCCGGATGCATCGGGCATTAGCGCAATTTATGCTGGACCTGCACACCGAACAGCATGGCTACACTGAGCTTTATGTGCCTTATCTGGTGAACAAAGATTCATTGTACGGTACCGGTCAGTTACCGAAGTTTGGTGCGGATTTATTCCACACCCAACCGGCCACTGAAGAAGGTGTTGGCATGAGCCTGATCCCAACGGCCGAAGTGCCGGTGACGAATTTGGCGCGCGATCGGATTTTTGATTTAGCTGACCTGCCGCAAAAATTTACTGCCCACACGCCATGTTTTCGCAGTGAAGCCGGATCATACGGCCGCGATACCCGCGGGTTAATTCGCCAGCATCAGTTTGAAAAAGTCGAATTAGTACAGTTGGCGCACCCGGAGCAGTCCATGGCCGCTTTAGAACAGCTGACCGGTCACGCCGAAAAAGTGTTACAGCTTTTGGGTTTACCGTATCGGGTGATGTTGCTGTGCACCGGCGATATGGGTTTTGGCTCGACCAAGACTTACGATTTAGAAGTGTGGCTGCCAGCGCAAAAGACCTACCGTGAAATTTCGTCTTGCAGCAACATGGGCGATTTCCAGGCTCGAAGGATGCAGGCCCGGTTCCGGCCGGAAGAAGGCAAAAAGCCTGAACTGCTGCATACCTTAAACGGTTCTGGTTTAGCGGTTGGCCGCACCTTAGTAGCAATTTTGGAAAACTATCAGCAAGCCGATGGCTCGGTGCGTATTCCTGAAGTGCTGCAACCCTATATGGGTGGTAAAACCGTTATCTCTGCGTAATTTATTCTATGTTGAAACAGCCGGTGTTAACACCGGCTGCGTTTTTGGAGTTGTTCATGCCAAACACAGCGAAGGCTGCCGACAAACCCGCAGTCATTAAAAAAGTGGTTCGAAAAGAGCGGGTCAGTCTCACCAAGCTAATGCTGCGCTGGGTGTACTGGTTGATCGTTCTGGCCGTGGTTGGGGTTGTTGGATTTGTGATCTTCGAAGCAGCCTGGATCTGGTATTCAAACACCCGCGCGTAGCCATATTGCGATGGCAACGATCGGCGCACTACTGCTGACGCGGTGAGTGTCGCCCTACAAGCCATCAATTTCGACCATTTATAACTATCGGCAATTTACAAACAACGCGCCGGTTTTGGCAAACCCGCAATTCGGGTCGCTTGCTTTGCCGGACCTTCCGGAAACAGCATAAATAAATACTTACTATTCCCCTTCTCCGGCCCCAATTTGGCAGCAATTGCTTTCACCAATACCCGAATGGCCGGTGATGTTCGAAATTCCTGATAAAAATCACGCACAAACAGCACCACTTCCCAGTGTTCAGCGCTCATGTTGACTTGTTCCAACCTGGCAAATTCCAGCGCTAAAGGCTCTGACCATAAACTAAGATCCGCCAGATAACCATGCTGATCCAGCGGAATGCTTTGCGCTTTGATGATCAGACTTAACATAACACCACCTGTTGCGCTTCCAGACATAATTCAACCCACTCTGCATCACTCAGCAATTGCACCGACGCCGGGCATAATAGCTGTCGGTCATTGATATCTTGCTGTAATGCGTAGAGTTTTGCTGTCGGCCACTGCTGAGCGGTCAGCAACTGATAAACGCCATCTTGCCGAAACAACAAAGCATCATCCTTTGTGACCAGGCTGAGCAAGCGGGGAGAGCCAGCAGTACATTGATACAAAATCATCTAAAACCTCAGGATCTGCTGTTGTTGTGCCAGTAGCGCTTGGATGTCGGGATCTGCCATTGCGGTGACGGCGATTAAACATTGCTCCGGTAACATCTGATACCGCTGCAACGCGCAAGCGCTGGCGACGACAGCGGCAACTTCATAGAGCTCAAATAGTTTCTGTGCTGGGGTGTAATCTTTGCAGCCAAGCATGGCGGCGCTATGCACTGGCAGCAGTTGCAACACCGCAGCCTCCTGATAAATCACTGTCACCTGATGCTCAACTGCTGCCAGCGCCATAATCATGTCATGCGCTTCACGGCTGATGGCGCCATCAAACGGGCTGTGGCTAAGTAATACCGCGATTTTTTTCATTAAAATTGCACCACCTGATCAACAGCGTCCAAACGCATCGCAAATTCAGCCAGGCCGGCGGCGATAAAACCAGCTCTGGCTGGGGCTGCTGCTGTGGCAAAACCACGTTTTTCGGCGGCGGTGACGCAATACAACAATGGAATATCGTGCTGCTGGCAAAAGGCAATTAGCAGCGCTGCGCTATCGGGCTCGTCCGCAGGTAAGTCAATGCCCGCGACAATGGCTTGTACTGCGTCCTGATAAAAGAAAATATGGTCAAGCTGATGGTGCTGTAACAAAGCGGCCTTGGCGAAGCGCAACACTGAGGCCAAGGTAGGGCAGGCATAAGTGCTTGATTGAACGTATAAAGCAAAAACTGCCATCGAGAACCGCCCGAATAAAATCAACAATATGATGAAGAACCGCAGCTAAAAAAAAGCCCCGACTAGCGGGGCATTTTAACGAACTTCAGTTTTGCTGCAACTATTAGTCGTCGCTGTTCATAAAACCAAGTAACGATAACAATGACGTGAACAGGTTAAAAATGTTCAGGTACAAAGAAACCGTGGCGCGGATGTAGTTGGTTTCGCCACCTTGCACGATACGGCTGGTGTCATACAGAATAAATCCTGACATCAACAGCACCACAACCGCGTTAATTGCTAAATGTAATGCCGGAACCTGAAAGAAGATATTGGCGATACCTGCAATCACCGCCATCACTAAACCAACAAACAAAAAGTTACCCATAAATGAGAAATCTTTTTTGCTGGTTAAGGTGTAGGCAGAGAGAGAGAAGAAAATTAATGCAGTAGCGCCAAAGGCTTGCATGATAATTTCCGGGCCATTCGGCATCGCAGCATAACGATTGAGCATTGGGCCAATCGAAGCACCCATCACGCCGGTAAAGGCAAATACCCAGAATAAACCTGCGGCAGTGTCGGCTTTTTTGATCACGACAAACACCAGCACCAGCGCCAGTAACGTTAAGCCAAGACCGACCATTGGGCCAAAATCGAGCATCATCGCGATGCCTGCAGTAACAGCACTCAACGTCAGCGTCATGGCCAGTAAAGTGTAAGTATTGCGCAGTACTTTGTTGATACTTAAGCTGTCTGAGCCAGTAAGGATCTGTTGGTTTTGGTAAGACATAAGCACTCCTGTGATGGTTAATACGGGCAAACTATACAAGTATCTGTGATTGAAGTCAGCTATTTTGACCTTTGGTTGGCGGAATAATTCAGTTGTTGCGACGAAAGGTGCCTCGAACAGACTAAAAAATAAACGTTTGATCTTTATAAATCAATTCAAGATGTTAAATCTTCAAAAAACACTTTCTTTTCGAGAGTGATCTGATTAAGATACGCCGCATTGGAGAGATGGCAGAGTGGTTTAATGCACCGGTCTTGAAAACCGGCGAGGGTTAGTAGCCCTTCAAGAGTTCGAATCTCTTTCTCTCCGCCATATTTAAAAGCCCAGCTTAATCGCTGGGCTTTTTCGTTATGGGTGATCCATGAACACCTTATGGCTTGGTCACGGATAACACTAAATCATGAAAATCAAAGCTAAAATCGGTGATGTCCGGGTTCACCAACTGCATTTTAGCGCCTTGTAATTGATTTTTAGCACCAAATTCAAAGTCAATATAGGCGTCGGCTTCCATCAGTCGGTCATCCCATTGCACTACAAACCTATTGCCACTGTGGTGTACCAGCCAGCCTTGCAGTTTTGGCGTGTGCGAAAATTTAATCCGCAGCTTGCCATCGATCTGTTTGATACTGACATGACCGTACCAGTCGCTGGCAAAGTTGGCACTGTAATGCTGATTGGTTAAGGCCGGTTGTACTTCAGTCAGTTGTAGCGGACCGCTATTTTTATACAGTTTTTCGCGGCCACTGTGGTATTTGCCGCTAAGTTCCTGCAGCCAATCTTTGTCCGGCAATGCCAAAGCCTGCTCTAGTACTTCGCGGCTGATGACGGTAATGGCTGGAAATGCTTGCTGATTGGTCAGGATCACAATGCCAAGCTTTTGCTCCGGCACAAGCGTGACCTGTGACACCATCCCCAGAATGCCTCCGCCATGGCTTAAACGTTTATAGCCAAAATAATCATCAATCGACCAGCCGAGGCCATAACCGGCAAACTGCTGGCGGGTGCTGTCAAAGCTGTTCTGCGATACCGGTGCGTTGATATGCAGCTGCCACATTTGCTGTTGTTGGGCCGCGCTAAAGAGCCTTTTGCCATCAGGCATCACGCCGTTGGCCAGTTGGGTGCGCAGCCACAGGCTCATCTCGCTGACATTGGATGCGATAGCGCCAGCGCCGCGGAAATCTTCCAGGTAATCCAGTGGGTAGCGTTGTAGCTTGTTGTCCAGCGGAATATGGCCGACGGCACGGTTTTGGTTGTCGGCTGCGATTCTGGAGAATCCGGCTGCTGTGGTGGTCATGCCTAGCGGGCTGAATAGTTGTTGTTCGACAAATTGCTGCCAGCTTTGGCCTGACACTCTGGCGACCACTTCACCGGCCACGACAAACATCAGATTGTTATAGGCGTATTCGGATCGAAAACTGCTGGCTGGTTTGATAAAACGCAGGGCCTTGATGATGTCGGCCGTGCTTTTGTTGGTATCAGGCCAAATCAATAAATCGCCGGCGCCAAGGCCTAAACCAGAGCGATGACTTAATAAATCACGGATGGTCATTTCGCGGCTGACATACGCATCAAATAATTGAAATTCAGGAAGATGCTGGATGACCTTGTCATCCCAGGATAATTTGCCCTGATCGACCAACATCGCCAGTGCCGCGGCGGTAAAGGCTTTGGTATTTGAAGCAATGCCAAACAAAGTTTGTGCTGTGACCGGCTGATTGTTGCCAATATCCCGCACGCCGTAGCCTTTGGCGAGTAACACCTTGTCCTGGGATACCACCGCAATCGCCAGACCCGGCACCTGAAACTCGGCCATGGCGGATGTCACTATCTGGTCTATTTTTTTTAGGTCAAGCGTGGCAGTGGCAGACGCAGGATCGACTGAAGAGGCAACTGCGTCAGCGCCACTGAATAAACTGCTGAGGATAAGAAAAGTCGGTACAAGTTTCATTATGGTCCTTCGCATTGATTGTCAGCCAAAAAATAACCCGGCATCACGCCGGGTTATCTGCTGTTAAGTTACAACAACTTGCAAGTTATTGCACGGCACAGGTAAAGCAATAAGAGTAAATGCCATTTGGATCATTAAACTGCGTGAATTGGCCAAGCTCTTTGTCGAGCTGACGCAACAGACCAAGGCTGCTTAACTTCGATTGGCTGCTCATTTCTGGCAACCAGCCGCTGGCTTTGGCCGACCCAAACAGCTGTTTTAACATTTGTTGTTGTGGCGTCAGTTCCTGTTCAACCACCATTACATCAAAATGCGTCAGGCTGGCTTTGGCTGCGGCAGAAGCGATGGCGTCATCCAGCGTGCCCAGTTTATCGACCAGGCCAAATTCCAAGGCTTTAGTACCGGTCCAAACCCGACCCTGACCAACTTTATCAACAGCGAGTTTTTCAAGATTACGGCTGCTACCAACAAAGCTGATAAAATCGTCGTAACCACGTTCAACCGTTAACTGCATCAGTTTTTCGGCGTCCGGTGTCAGGCCGCGGAAAAATGGTAGACCTGAGTTAAAGCCTGCCATTTCTGTGGTACCGACGCCATCAACATTGACGCCCAGCGCACTGAACGCTTTTTCGGCAGTAGGGAACATCGCGAAAATACCAATAGAACCCGTGATGGTGGTGGGGGCAGCCCAGATTTCGTTGGCTGATGCGGCAATCCAATAACCGCCGGAAGCAGCGACTGCACCCATGGAGGCGATCACCGGTTTGCCAGCTTCTTTCAGTAGTTTGATTTCTTCAGCAATAATTTCTGAAGCAAATTTGCTGCCGCCGCCGCTGTCGATGCGCAGCACCACGGCTTTGACTTTTTCATCGTGACGGGCCTGGCGTAATAAGCGGGCCGTACTGTCGCCGCCGATAGTGCCAGCTTTAGCAGATCCATCAACGATGTTGCCACGTGCAATAACCAGCGCCACTTTATCGGTCAGTGGGTTGACCACGTTCACCGGCGGAATGACCAGCTTGCGATAGTCTTCGTAGTGAACCTGGTTAAACGTGTGCTCTTTTTCGTCAGCACCGACCAGCGCGATCATGTCTTGCTGGAAACCTTCACGGGTTTTCAGCGTATCCACCAATTTGGCGTTTAAGGCGTACTGGGTAATGTCGCCATCAACTGCGGTCAGTTTTTCGGTCAGGCTGGCAAAGGTTTCATCAAAATTAGTCACTTCAAAACCACGGCGTGCCGCGACCTGAGTTTTGTAGGTGCTCCACAGTTCATTCAACCACAGACTATTGGCTTCTTTGGCTTCAGGCGACATATCGTCACGCAGGAAAGGTTCGACTGCAGATTTGTAGGTACCCACTTTAAACACATGGGTGGTGACTTTCAGTTTTTCCAGCGCACTACGGTAGTACATCGGGTAGCTACCATAACCTTCTAAAATAATGGTGCCACCAGGCTGCAGGTTGATGGAATCGGCAAAACTTGCCAGGAAATATTGGTTTTGTGAGTAAAAACTGCCAGTTGCATAGACCTTTTTACCCGCGGCTTTGAATTTCTCCAGTTCCACACCAACGGCTTGCAGTTTATCCAGTGAGCCTGAGCGTAAATCGGCCAGCGCCAGTACGATAACCTTCACTTTGTCATCTTTGGTGGCGTTTTGGATCACTTTAACTAAATCGCGCACCAGAATTTCCGGGGTTTCTTCGCTGCCGCCGGCACTTTCATTAATGATGGCTTCAACCGGGTCAACCCAACTTTGTTCTTCAACTAAATCGCCATTAAGTTCTAACACCAATGCAGCTGTTTGCGGAACCTGAACTTTATCTTCGCCAGAGAACATCACGCTGATCAAACCAATAAAAAACACCAGGAAAATCAGGTTGAGCACCAGATTCCGGATCACTTTAAATCCGCCCCAAATGGCACCAAATAACCGACGGAACAGACCAGGCCTTTCTGCTGACATACGTATTCACCTTATAAAACAACTTCATTAATCGCTTAAGATACCGAAAATGCTGAATGAACTTAAACGGAATTTGTAAGTAAATGTATATTCCTTGTCAGTGCAGTTAAAAGCGGCTAAAGTCTTGCCATTAAACAGGTATGACCAGAGAGGCCGAAGTGTCTTATCCACATTTATTACAACCATTGGATTTGGGGTTCACCCAGCTGAAAAACCGGGTGCTGATGGGCTCGATGCACACCGGACTCGAAGAAGAAAAACAAGGGTTCGCCAAACTGGCGGCCTTTTATGAAGAACGCGCCAAAGGTGGTGTCGGTTTGATTATCACCGGTGGTATCAGCCCAAATTTCCGCGGTAATCTGGTGCCTTTTGGCAGTCAGCTGAGTTGGTTTTGGCAAGGGGCCAAACACAAGCAAATCACAGCAGCGGTTCATAAGCATAACGCTTTGATTTGTATGCAACTGCTGCATGCTGGCCGTTATGGTTATCATCCGTTTAGCGTCGCTCCAAGCAAAATTCAATCGCCCATTACCCCCTTTAAGCCGGCTGAAATGTCAGCCCGGACAGTGCGCAGCACCATCAAAGATTTTGCCAGCTCTGCCAGATTGGCACAAAAAGCCGGTTACGATGGCGTAGAGATCATGGGCTCGGAAGGTTACCTGATTAACCAGTTTATTTGTCAGCGCACTAATCAACGTACCGATGAGTGGGGTGGTAGTTTTGACAATCGTTGCCGCTTTGCACTGGAAACCATTCGCGCGGTGCGTGAAGTCTGCGGCAAAAATTTCATCATCATTTATCGCTTATCGATGCTCGATTTGGTGGAAGATGGTAACAGTTACGATGAAGTGGTGGCGTTAGCCAAAATGGTTGCGGACGCCGGCGCTACCCTGATCAACACCGGCATTGGCTGGCATGAAGCCCGGGTGCCAACCATTGGCACCATGGTACCGCGAGCCGCTTTTAGCTGGATCACCGGTCGCATCAAACAGCAAGTGAACATTCCGGTGGTTGCCACCAACCGCATCAATGACCCGCAAGTGGCCGAAGATATTCTGGCGCGGGGTGAAGCCGATTTAGTCTGTATGGCGCGGCCATTTTTGGCCGATGCGGAGTTTGTGAATAAAGCAGCCGCTGGTAAAGCAGATGAAATAAATACCTGTATTGCCTGTAATCAGGCTTGCCTGGATCATGTGTTTCAAAACAAACGCGCCAGTTGCCTGGTCAATCCGCGCGCTTGTTACGAAACTGAACTGAATTTTGACGCTGCCAGCAAACCGAAGAAAATTGCGGTGGTTGGCGCGGGCCCGGCGGGGATGGCGTTTAGTGTGTACGCCGCGCAGCGTGGCCATCAGGTCACCTTATTTGATAAAGACACCCAAATCGGCGGCCAGTTTAATTACGCCAAACAAATTCCGGGCAAAGAAGAATTTCATCAAACCATCCGCTATTTTGATCGGATGTTGACCCTGCATGCAGTGAAACGCGAGTTAGGCCAACTGCAAAGTGTGGAAAGTCTGGCCAGTGCTGGGTTTGATGAAATTGTGTTGGCAACCGGCATTGTGCCACGAGATTTGGATTTAACCGGTTTTCATCACCCGAAAGTGCTGAGTTACCTCGATGTGCTGCGTGACCATAAAGCGGTCGGTGACAAAGTAGCGATTATCGGTGCTGGTGGTATTGGCTTTGATGTGGCGGAATATCTGACCGAGCCACATTCGCTGACGCTACAGCCGGATGCCTGGTTAAAGGACTGGGGCATTGATAAAGACTATCAAAGCCGTGGCGCCTTATTGGCGGATCAAACGCCGGAAGTGCCACCACGTAAAGTATTCCTGTTACAACGTAAAAACACCAAAGTGGGGGCTGGTCTTGGTAAAACCACCGGCTGGATCCACCGCGCTGCGCTGAAGAAAAAAGGCGTCGATATGTTGTCTGGCGCCCAATATCTGCGGATTGATGACGAAGGTTTGTGGGTCGATTTGCAAGGACAACAACGTTGTCTGGACGTCGATAACGTGGTGATTTGCGCCGGGCAAGAGCCACAACGTGCTTTGCAACAAGGTTTAATCGACCGCGGTTGCAGTGTGCATTTGATTGGCGGTGCCGATGTAGCCGCCGAACTCGACGCCAAACGCGCCATTCGGCAGGGGGCTGAACTGGCCGCGCGCATTTGATCTTTAAGCGGTAATATTTCATCGCGGCGCTCAACGCTCTGAGCGCCCGTTTTTCTACAGTTTTTGCTAAAAAACGCTGATTTTGCTTGCCATTTGTGCATCGATGGCGGTATTACAATCATCACAGTTTGATGTTGTGCCGCGCTGGTGCAGAAATCTCAATCTGCACCAGTTTGGCGCAGATTGTCATACAGATGCCATACCCGGGACATACATTAAGCTGCACACCGCGCAGTTATTTCCGCCTATCCAAGGATTTATCGGTGTTATGACAATCATGGTATTAGCTTTGCTATACCTTGTTGGTAGTACCTATTTACTCTTCGCCGTTCAGGCATCAGTTTGAACATCGGAGAGGGTAATGCTGGTGGGTCAACATCGCAAATCTTGACCCGTCACAGTGATCAGTAACAGGGAGTCTCAGATGTCAGGTGTATTAACAATGATTTTGGCCGGGGGTGAAGGCACCAGACTGGCTCCGTTAACCGGGATCCGCGCCAAACCCGCAGTGCCATTTGGCGGCAACTACCGGATTATCGACTTTGTGCTGAACAATTTCGTCAATTCAGATTTATTGCAGATTTTTGTCATCACCCAGTTTAAGTCGCATTCATTAATGAAGCATTTAAGCCGTTCCTGGCGGGTGACAGGTTTAACCAACCGATTTATCGACCCGATCCCAGCCCAAATGCAAACCGGTAAACACTGGTATCTTGGCACTGCCGATGCGGTGTATCAGAATTTGCACTTGATCCATGGCCTTGATCCGGAACATGTTTGTGTGTTTGGTGGTGACCATATTTACAAAATGGACGTGCGGCAGATGCTGGACTTTCACCGTCAGCACAATGCCAAACTGACAGTTGCGGCCATTCCGGTGCCGATTTCACAGGCGCATGAATTTGGCGTGATTGAAGTGGACGCCAACGGCAAAATGATTGGGTTTGAAGAAAAGCCAAAATCAAATCCGAAAACCATTCCGGGTAAACCAGGTTTTGTACTGGCTTCAATGGGCAATTATATTTTTGAAGCCAAGTGTCTGGTGGATGTGCTGGAAGAAGATGCCAAAGTCGAGGAATCAAAACACGATTTCGGTCACAACATTATTCCGAAGTTATTCCCGCAAGGTGATGTCTACGTTTATGATTTTTCGACCAATATTATTCGTGGTGAAAAAGAAGAAGCCTGGGGTTACTGGCGTGATGTTGGCACCATCGATTCGTATTATGAAGCCAATATGGACTTGATCTCCGTCGTGCCGCCGATTGATTTATATAACAAATACTGGCCGCTACGTAGTTACACGCCGCCAGTGCCACCAGCGAAATTTGTGCATGACGAAGCGAACCGCACCGGTCAGGCGATTAGTTCAATGGTTGCAGCTGGCTGTATTGTCAGTGGCTCTATCGTTTATCATTCGATTTTGGGCTACAACGTCCACGTGCATAGCCATGGGTATATCGAAAAAAGCGTGTTGATGGGCAATAACGACATTGGTCGTGGTTGCCGTATTCGTCGCGCTATTATCGACAAAGACGTGAAGATTGCACCTGGTACGGTGATTGGCGAAGATCCGGTGCTGGATAAAGAGCGGTTCCACGTGTCGCCGGATGGTGTGGTGGTGATCCCGAAAGGCGCCCTGATTGGGTTTGATTAAGTTGGTTTGATTAAGTTGGTTTTAACTAAATTGGTTTTGATCGGCAGGCCAACAGCGCTGCAGCTGAATAAGGTTTGACATGCAAATAGTGTTTTTATGTAGTGAATACGAAGGTTTGCTGAAAACCGGTGGCCTGGCTGATGCAACCCGTGGCTTGGCGCAAGCACTGCGCCAGCAAGGGCATCAACTGACCATCCTGCTGCCGCGCTATGGCGCCTTGTACCCGTTGCCGCTGCTGGAGCAGTGGCAGTCGGTGTATGTTGAATTGAACGGTCAGCACATCGGTGCTGCCATTCGCCACCTGCAACATGACGACATCCATATCTCCCTGATTGAACATCATGACTTTTTTAACCGGCCACGGCCATACGACGATGGCGAGCACGCTTATCCGGACAACGCGTTACGGTTTGCGTTTTTCTGTAAAGCGGCATTGGCGTATTTGGCGACGCTGCCAGAGTCACAAAGCCCGGCCATTATTCATGGTCATGACTGGCAGTCGGCATTGGGTTCGGTGTATCTGAAACAGTTGCAGCAACAAGGTCAGCTGCTCAAGAGCCGTTTTGTACTGAGTATTCACAATGCGGCATACCAGCAAGGGCTTGGCTGGCACGATTTACCTGTGCTTGGCCTGAGTCCAGATGAAGTGCCAGTGCAGGTGCAGCTGTCGATGCTCAGTATTGGCGTGAAAAATGCCAGTCAGCTGAATACCGTGAGCCAGGGTTATCGGGAGGAGTTGTTATCTGAACCCGCTGCTAATGGCTTAAGTCAGCTTTATCAGGCGAGGCAAGCCGATTTTAGCGGCATTCTGAATGGCTGTGACTACAGCCGTTGGGACCCTGCGACCGATCACTCGTTAATCGCCCATTACAACGCAGACGACCTGCAAGGTAAAGCCTTGTGCAAAACGCAGCTGCGTAAACAGGTCAATCTGACAGAAACGAAAGCACCGCTTTTTGTAGCCGTCAGTCGGGTGACCGGCCAGAAGGGGTTTAGTTACTTAATTCCGGCGCTGGCGCAGTGGCTCGGTGATGCACAGGCACAAGTGGTGATGATGGGCACCGGTGAACAACAGTTTATTGGACCACTGAAACAGCTGCAGCAGCAGTATCCGGATAAGTTTCGGTTTATTGAAGGTTTTGATGACGACTTTTCGCATCAACTGGAAGCAGCCGGCGATTTTTTCCTGATGCCCAGTTTATTTGAACCCTGTGGTCTGAATCAGATTTATAGTTTGCGTTATGGCACCTTGCCGATTGTTCGTGCCACCGGTGGTCTGAAGGATACCGTGGTCGGCCTTGGCAAACGCGGCGCGACCGGTATTTCGTTTGAACATCCGTCGGCGGATGATGTGATGGTTGCTTTGCAGCAAGCTGTCACCTTATATGCGGATCAGCGCAAATACAAAACGATGCAACAGCGGGCGATGCAGCAATACTTTGGCTGGGATCAAGCGGCGTTGTGGTATCAGCAATTATATCAACGTGCTTTAAGCAATTGATCCACCAAGCAGCTTGTTGTGTTTGCCAGCCGTTATTGCCAAGCGGCGGCAGACAAGGGGTGGCTATTGCTTACCGGATCAGCAAACGATGTCGGCATTGATGAAAACTATTGTCGTGCTTTGACTTTATTTGCTAGCCTTACAGAGAATTTCCCCCAAAGGCAGCTTTTATGGATGCGATCACCTTATTAACCACCCGTTATTCTTCGCCACGACTGATTGAGCCGGCACCGAGTGGTGAAGCATTAACTCTGATTAAACAAGCCGCATTGCGGGTACCGGATCATGGCGGTTTAAAACCATGGCGTTTTGTGGTGTTTAGTGGCCGGGTTGCCCTGTCTAAGCTGGGTGATATTTTCGCGGAAGCGGCGGTGGAAGATGACCCATCTATCGCCAACGAAATTCTGGAACGGGCTCGCCAGTTACCGCTGCGCGCGCCGATGGTGATTGCTTGTATTGCCAAATGCACTGAACATCATAAAGTGCCGGTGCAAGAGCAAGTGCAATCCGCCGCCTGTGCGGTAATGGCGATGCAACAAGCGGCCTTTGCACTTGGCTTTGGTGGCATTTGGCGCACCGGCGCTTACACCCAGTATGAGTTTGTAAAACAAACTTTAGGTTTAGGTGAAGACGATGAAATTGTTGGTTATTTATATCTAGGGACCTGTGCCACAGACGCTCCGGAACGTAAAAACGTCGATTGCAGTGAGTTTTTTTCTGATTTTGTCTGACGTCGTTATATCGATAAAGAGTCGTGCATTTGTGACTGAAGTTCAACGGACATAAAAACTGTCATTCTGACCATAAAAAGCCTGCCACAGCGATGTCGCAGGTTTTTTTATGTTCAGGGATGGACAGTTTGCTGATGTCTTGCCGGATCGCCCGATTTATACCCGTCATCCTTGAAGATTCGGGGGTGTTGCCTTCGCTCGCTCGCCCCAGTCACATAGGACAACTATGCTCCTGGGGTCTCGCTCCTCGTCGCCTACCCGAATCTTCAATGATTTTGGGTATAGTATTCTACTAAGCCTACCATTGCCACTTTAGATCAACTTTTCCGAAGTATGTCGTTTGACTATCTCAACACCAGGCTGGCTAAGAGCCGTTTTAACATCCAACCACCCGCCATTCGTCAGCATTTTTTTGCAGGTTATCGCCTTTCACCCGGGATCGGTGAGTCGTTTTGCCGTGGCCATGGCCGCGGGAACTTTTTTTGTCGATGGTGAGTAATTCCGACGAAGCGGCTCATTTCAAGCCTGAGTTGCATCCATTGCTGACGAGTGGTGGTTGGCGGTTGAGGGGTTTATTTTATCTAATAAATATCAAATATATATAACTTTGATGTAAATAAAACTTCAAACTTCCTTCGTAGCATGGCCGCCACTTCGTCAGTCATTGCTGGCAGTTGGTCCGGCTTTTGGACCTTCAGCATGTCGCAGACCTTAAATGTCAGCGGTTTAAGCCAGTTAAATGTCGTGTTGACGAACCATTGATGAAACAAATACAAGGAATCAGCGATGAAACTGGCGGGCATTTTTTCGGGTATGGGGTCGCAGTGGCCGCAAATGGCCTTATCACTGCAACCCCATTGGCCCACTTTTCAGCAGGAGCTGGAGATACTTGATCAACAAGTTTCAGTACAGTTGGGCTGGTCGGTACTGCAACTCCTCAATACCACAGACAGCGACACTTTATTACAACAACCTGCCATCGCTAATCCATGTATCTTTATAGTGCAACTGGCTTTATTTCGCCAACTGCAAGCGCTCGGCTTAAAGTTTGACATGGTGCTCGGCCACAGTACCGGCGAGTTTGCCGCTGCTTGTGCTGCGGGGGTGCTGGATGTCACTCAGGCGCTGGCGTTGATGCAAAGCCATAATCAGTTAATCGAACGAGTCGATCCACAATCTGGTTATGGGATGGCTCAGCTGAGCATCAGTGCTGCTGACATGGCCCAGGCGCGCAGCAATGCACCTGATTTATGGCAGGGGGTTGTCGTTGCTGCGTACAACAGTCCGGGTATCCAGATTGTCAGTGGCCCGCTTGCCCAACTGCAGGAATTAGTCGGGTTGCAACAGGCGCAACAAAAATTTGCCCGACTGCTGCATGGCGCCGTACCTTTTCACAGTCCGTATTTACCCGAAGGCGATATTGCAGCTCCGGTGATCACAGCGGCGCCGTCCAAGCTTGATTTATATTCGAGTCTGCGTGGCCGTAAGATCAATGCCGACGAACTCAATTCGGACTATTGGCAGCAGCATATTCGGCAACCGGTGCAATTCTATCCGGCGGTCGAGGCGATGCTCGCCGACGGTGCCGACATTTTGCTGGAAATTGCACCACACCATGTGTTGTTGTTTTGTCTGCACGACATTATAAAAACGACCGGCAGCAAATCCCGGGCACAGCCGACGTTAAAACGTGGTGAAAACTGCCACCTCAGTTTACAAAAGGCGTTGGCAGAACTGGCGGTATTTTTGCCGCACTGGCAAGCGCCGACGGATCTGATGAAACTGGTTTCTGCACCGACAAAGTTAAATCAAAACCGATTATCGCAGGCGTCTATTCTGAGTTTGATTGATCAGCAGCTGCAGAAAATGTTGCCGCAACAGGCGGATACCAAGCTGGACCCCGAGCGTGGTTTTTTTCAATTGGGTCTGACATCGGTGCAGGTGATCGGTTTTTGTCAGCGCCTGGCAGCCGAGCTTTTTTGTGACGTTGATTTGAGCTGGTGTTTTGATTATCCAACGCCACTGCAGTTGGCAGCTTATCTTGCAGGGCAGCGCCAGGAGCATAATGCAGTGGCACCTTCGCTGGCTGAAACTGACGACATTGCCATTATCGGGATCGGCTGCCGTTTCCCCGGCGGTGCCAATGACCCACAGTTGTTCTGGCAGCGGTTGGTGCAGGGCAATTCAGCGATCCGTGAAGTGCCAACTGAACGCTGGCAGGCTGATGCTTATTATGCTTCTGATGATCAGCCGGGGAAAAGTCGCTCAAAATGGGCGGGATTTTTACAAGACTGGGATCCGCAGCAGTTTGATGCTGCATTGTTTGACATTTCCCCGGCAGAAGCCCGGGCACTCGATCCGCAGCAACGCTTGTTGCTGGAAGTCAGTCTGGAAGCATTGCAACATGCAGGGTTGGTGCCCGGCAAAAACTTAGCCCGGGATACCGGAGTTTTTGTCGGCATTTCGACTGACGACTACAAAGCGTCTCAGCTATACAGTGGTGATTTAAGCCGGATAGGTACTTACACCGGCTCTGGTTGTATGTACAGTGCTGCGGCGGGTCGATTGTCGTATTGGTTGGGTGTACAAGGGCCGAATAAAGCGGTTGATACTGCTTGCTCGTCGTCACTGGTCGCGCTGCATGACGCCTGCCAGGCGATCCGCCACGGCGAGTGCAGCACTGCTTTGGTCGCCGGTGTTAATTTACTACTGACGCCGCATTTATTTGTCTGTTTCTCTGCTCTTGGTGCATTGTCGCCGGATGGTATTTGCCGGGCATTTGCTGACGGCGCCAACGGTTATGTCCGGGGCGAGGGTTGTGGTGTACTGGTGCTGAAATCACGCAAGCAGGCCGAGGCCGACGGTGATCATATTCTGGCATTGATTGCATCAACGGCGGTGAACCAGGATGGCATCTCCAGCAATCTGACTGCCCCGAATGGTGCGGCGCAGCAGCAAGTGATCCACACAGCGCTGCAACGCGCTGGCATCAGTGCCGGGCAGGTTAGTTATGTCGAAACGCATGGTACCGGCACACCGCTTGGCGATCCGATAGAAGCGAAGGCGCTTGGCACTGTGTACGGTCAGGCTGCCGATCGCAGCGAACCTTTGTTGATTGGTTCCGGCAAAACGGTGTTTGGCCACCTGGAAGCCGCAGCCGGTATTTTGTCAGTTATTAAAACGACCTTATGTCTGCAACAACAACAACTGGTTGCCAGTGCTAATTTCGACCAGCCCAGCCCATTGATAGATTTTGCTGGCTTACAACTGCAAGTGGTGACCGGAACCATCCGGCGACAATTGTCGTATGCCGCGGTTAGCTCTTTTGGGTTTAGCGGCACCAATGCCCATGTGATTTTAAAAGCGGCACCTGCGAGCCAGACGCAACCCCAATCAGCACCAGAGCGTCAGTTGCTAACTCTTAGCGCCCGGGAGCCGCAGGCGCTGACTGAGTTGGCGGCACGTTGGTTGCACCTGTTGCGGCAGCCGGATTTGCCGCTGGCGGATCTGTGTCGGGCCAGCTATCTGCAGCGCGGCCATCAGCGCCACCGCCTGGCACTGACCGGTGTCGACGCCGCGGCGTTACAACAACAGTTACAACAACAATTGCAACAACATCTGACGAATAGCGGATGGCGTTCGGCCCAGGCCCCAGGGCTGTACTTTGGCGCACTGACCAAAGCCCAGGCGGCTGATTATTGGCAAGCTTTATTACAACATTGTGGAATGGCAGAAGCTGGCAATCATGATCTGCTGCCTGTGCTCTGGCCACAAGCGGCAGATTTTTGTACACACTGGCGCAGCCGGTTACAAAGTTCAGCACTGATTTGGCAAAACGACTCCGCACGAATGCTGGCTGCGACCGACCTACTCCGGATGCAGGTGGCGTTGTTGTTATTGTCAGAAGCAGGTATCGACAGCAGCGAGGTGCTGACTACAGCGACACCGGTTGTTCAGCAGTTGTTGAGCGCTGCTGCTGACGATTTAACCCGGTTACCGTTGTTGTTGGCGGAAGATGAGGCATTCAGTCCGTTATGGCTACAATTCTGTGCCGGGCAAATACTGACGCCTGCTCACGATGTAAAAATACTGGCGCCAGACGAGCAATTGAACTGGCCGGATCGCAACTGGTTGGTATTACAAATTGCGGCACATTACCAAAGCGGCACCGCCGTCTACTGGCCTGCATTGCAACATTGGTGGGGGCGACCGGCGGCGGGTACTGCTGCGTTATTGCCACTTTATCCTTATTTGAAAAAACACTTCTGGCTGGATCCGCTCCCGAATAAAGCAGACAACAGGGTCAGCACCCAGGCTCCCAAACCTGCATTGATGAATACCAGACAGCAGCTGGCGGCTGTGCCCGAGCTATGCTGGTACAGCCTGCAGTTTGAACGCTCACAACAATTTTTGGCCGAACATCTGATTTTTAATACGCCGATTTCGCCGGCGGCGGCGCATATTTCGATGTTATTGACTGCATTGCCGCAGCTTGCCGGCGCCCGGAAACTGAGTATCCGCCAGCTCGAATTACATCAGCCGTTAGTGCTGGCGGGTGATTCCCGTCAGCGGTCGGTACAGCTGACTTTGCAAGGGCCGTTGATCTCTGGTCATGGGGCACAGGCAGCGGTGGAACTACGCAGCTGTGATGATGCATCCCATGCTGCAGCAGACTGGCTGTTACACGCCCGTGCTGAGATCCAGCTACAACCGGATAGTCTGTACCTGCAACAGCAGCAGCGACTACAACGCTACTGGCAAGCTCCACCGGCCGGGGAAGCAGAGTCGGCGGCGCCCTGGTATCAACATCTGGCAGCTTTGGGTTATCAGCTCGGCGATGGCTACCGGCGTATCCAGCAGATCTGGCGCACCGCACCGCAGCAAGCCTGGTGCCGGGTCGACAGCTTGCCGGATCAAGATGCCGCAGGCGCTGTGGTAGCGCCAGGTTTGATGGATTCACTGTTACAAACGCTGATTTGTTCAGTGCCGGACTTGCTCAGTCAGATGCAACAAGGTGGTTGGATCTATATACCGTTCAGCATGGGGGAAATCAGCCAGTTTGCACCATTAGACCAGCCATATTACTGGTGTTACAGCGAAAGTCAGGCCCAGGGCAGTCTGCTGACTGGCCGGGTGCTGGTGTTTGGGGCTGATGGTGAATTAAAGCTGCTGGCCGATGATTTCTCAGTGAAACAAACCGATCAGCAGGTGTTGCTGGGCAAATTTCAACCGGCACCGGCCCCCTTATACTGGCGCACTGAATGGCGGCCTGAAGTTGTGCTGTCCACAGCTGCGTCAGCGGTAGCTACGGTAGCTACGGGAGCTCCACCGCTGTCGGCGAATGTGTGTTACGCCATTGCGCCGGAAGGCGTGTTGCCGGCCGGGTGGGACACCCTGCTGACGCCATTCCGCCAGGCGACAGGGCACGAACAACATGTCGACAAGCAAGTACTGATCCTGCCGGCGTTGCCGTTCGATACAGAATTAGCTACTTCGCTGGAACGACAGTCCGAGTGGCTGCGCCAGCAGATCCCAGCGTTATTGGAAACCTGCCGGCAGCTGCAACTGGTGTTGGTGCAACCGGAACTTACCGGTGCCGTCGCTGTACCAGCCGCCGGTGCGCACATTGATGCGCAGCCAGCAGACACGCCACAAAGTTGTGCGATGAGTGCTCTGCAGCAAGTATTGCGGCTGGAATATCCGGATCAGGTCGCTGATCTGTTGATCCTGCCTGCCGATTGCCCGGCCCACACGCTGCAACCGGCGCTGAGCCAGATAGACAAAGCACCACAAGGTCAGATCAGACGCTGGCAACAGCGCGCGTCAGGCGGCCAGTGGTTGATCCCACAGTTGCAGCCGGCTGCATTGCCAGCTGTATTAACACCGGTAACAACGGCAGCTTCCGACAATACACCGGCTTTATCCGGCACTGTGTTGCTCACCGGCGGCCAAAGCGCGCTTGCGGCGGTGGTATTGCCCCAGCTGTTGTTGCAAGGGGCCAGCGCCGTGGTGATTTGTAGCCGGCGGCCGCAACCGGCCGATTTTGCCGAATGGTTGTCGGCGTTGCTGCCAGATCCAGCAGCGCAGGGCAAAGTCCATTGGTCAAGGACCGATGTCTGCGATGAACAGGCGTTGCAAGCTTGTCTGGCGTGGATAGCTGAACATCTGCCACCGCTGCAGGCGGTCTGGCACTGTGCCGGTCAGCTGGCAGACGTCAGTCTGGCCCGGATGAGCAAACCGCAGTTATCGGAGGTGTTGGCCCCCAAAGTACGGGGTAGCCTGAATCTGCATCTTGCCACCATCGGTTTGCCGCTGCGTCAGTTTGTCCTCTTTAGCTCCGTCGCTTCGGTGTTTGGCAATTTTGGTCAGGCCAATTATGCCCTTGGCAACGGTTTTATGGACGGTTTGGTGTTGATGCGACAGCAGCTTGGTCTGTCTGGGCTGTCGCTGAGTTTTGGGCCCTGGCAACAAGGGGGAATGGCGCTGGCTCAGGCAGAAAAAATAGCCGCACAAGGATATCAGTGGCTGACACCACAGCTGTTAGAACCGCACTGGTCAGTATTGTGCGCAGCGTCCGGTCATTTGGTCATTGCTCAGGCCGACTGGTCAAAACTTGCCGCTAATTTACACCAGCCTGATTTGTTGCAACCGCTGGTCAACAACGCTAAAACCGCAGTGTCGGGCGTTGCAACAAGCCTCGCTGACAGTGCTGTCGATTTCGACAGTTGGCGGCAACTGTCCCGGCCGCAGGCGGAACTGGCATTGCAGGACTGGCTGGTTTTGCAGGTTGAAGCCATTACTGGTTTTGTCGTGAGTGTTGATCAATCGCTGATGGCGCAAGGTGTCGATTCGCTTGGCACCGTCACTATCCGCAGTACGCTCAACCAACAACTGGCGCTCAGTTTACCAGTCAGCCTGATATTTAATTTTCCGAGTATTGAGTTACTGGCGGCTGAATTGTGTCGCCAGCTGTTTGGACCGGCGCCGACTGTGATAAGTACCGCACCAGCCGTTGAATTGCCCCATAACAATCCATTTAATTATCTGGAAAACCTGTCAGAAGCAGAGCTGAATGCGCTGATCCTGCAGGAATTCAGTGCTGTTTAAACCAAAGGAAACGGAGTACCTATGAGCGAACATATCCAGACCCAACCTGAAGCAACTCAGTCAGCAGAGGCGATGAAAAAACTGTTTGTTGAATATAAAAAAGCTCAGGATAAATTGCAGCAGTTGCAGCAACAACGCACTGAACCTCTGGCCATTATTGGTGCCAGTTGTCGTTTCCCTGGTGGTGCCAATGACCTGCAGCAGTTCTGGCAAGTGCTGTCTGACGGTATCAATGCCATCACGCCGGTCGACCCCAAACGTTGGGATGCCGCACATTATTACGCTGACGAACAAAAGGCAGCTGGCAAAATGTACACCACGCATGGTGGTTACCTACAACTGGCGCTCGATCAGTTTGATCACCAGTTTTTTGCGGTATCGCCAAAAGAAGCCAAAGCGCTGGATCCACAACAACGGTTGTTGTTAGAAGTCAGCTGGGAGGCGATGGAAGTTGCGGCGTTGGATCCACAGCAGCTTAAAGGTTCAGCGACCAGTGTGTTTATTGGGATGTCCAGTGACGATTATGCCCATGCGCATCTGAAGTCCGGCGATCCAACCACCATCGATGCCTACAGCATGACCGGAGCGACTCACAGTACCGCGGCCGGCCGCTTGTCTTACACTTTTGGTTTTGAAGGCCCTGCTGTGACTGTTGATACGGCCTGCTCTTCATCGAATGTGGCGTTACATCTGGCCTGCCAGAGCCTGCGCAGCGGTGAATCTGATCTGGCGCTGGTTGGAGGTGTGAACCTTATCCTGACGCCGATTGCTCATATTGCCTTTACCAAACTACAGGCGATTTCGCCGCACGGTATCGTCCGGACTTTTGACGCTGACGCCAGTGGTTATGTCCGTGCCGAGGGCTGTGGCATGGTGGTGGTCAAACGGTTGTCGGATGCACTGCGTGACGGTGATCCGATCATGGCGCTGGTGCGTGGTACCGCGGTGAATCAGGATGGGCGTAGCAACGGCTTCACGGCGCCGAGCGGTCTGGCACAGCAAAAAGTGATCCGTCAGGCGTTACAAAATGCCGGACTGAACGCGCTTGATGTCGATTATGTGGAAGCGCACGGTACCGGTACACCGCTGGGGGATCCGATTGAAGTCGAAGCGCTGCAAACGGTGTATGGCGAAGGTCGGCCGGCGACACATCCGCTGAAACTCGGCTCGGTGAAAACGAATCTTGGTCACCTGGAACCGGCGGCTGCCATTTCCGGGTTGATTAAACTGTTGCTGGCGTTTTCGCATCGTCAGTTGCCGGCCAGTCTGAATTTTGCCACGCCAAACCCACATATTCAGTGGCAAGGTGCGCCGGTGCAGGTGATCAGTGAATTACAGGATTGGCAAGCGCCGGTCGCCGCTGATGACAGTCATGGTGTACGCCGCGCCGGGTTAAGTTCTTTTGGTTTTAGCGGCACCAACAGCCATGTCATCGTGGAACAGGCACCTCAAATATCCCGGCAGTTACAGAGTGCCAGCGCCCAGTTGCTGATTTTAAGTGGTCGTCAGCTGAGCGCTTTACAGCAACAGGCCGAGCGTTTTGCTGATTTCCTGCAATTGCAAAATGTGGAAATGGCCGATCTGGCCTATACCTCGACCTGTGGCCGTAGTCTGTTTCAGGAGCGGCTGGCGCTGGTGGTGTCTGATAAGGCTTCGGCGATCAACGCGTTACGTCAAATTGCCGACGGCCAATTGCAGGGCGCTGATCGTGTCCGCATCAGTAGTCATGAGCATAAATCTCAGTCCTTGGCGCTACTGTTTACCGGCCAGGGTTCGCAGTATGTCGGCATGGCGCGGGAGCTGTATCAGCAGCAGCCGGTATTCCGTCAGGCGTTGGACGAAGTGACGGCGCTATTTAGCCCCGAACTGGAGCTGCCGTTGCTGGATGTGTTGTGGCACAACACCAATACCGATATCGCTGACGACCTGATTAATCAGACGGCCTATGCGCAACCGGCTATTTTTGCCGTGCAGTATGCTTTAGCACAACAATGGCTAGCCGATGGTGTGACACCACACTATGTGGCTGGTCACAGTATCGGTGAATATGCCGCTGCGGTTGTCGCTGGTGTATTTAGTCTGGCGGACGCGGTCCGGCTGGTCGCAGCACGTGGTCGGCTGATGCAGCAGGCTCCGGGCCACGGCGGCATGACGGCGGTTTTTGCACCACGTCCGGCCGTCGACAGTCTGCTGCTTGGCTATCGTGGTCAGTTGTCGGTCGCGGCGGTCAATGCCACTGATGTCACCGTGGTGTCAGGTGCGCTGGATGCGATGGCGCAATTTATTGCCGATTGTCAGGCGCAGGATCTGGAAACCCGGCCATTGGTGGTGTCGCACGGTTTTCATTCGCCATTGATGGAGCCGGTGTTACAGGCGTTTGCTGAAGTGGCTGCGACAGTGCAATACCATGAGCCAGCCATCACTTTTGTCAGCGCACTGACCGGCCAGCCGGAGCGTAAAGCATTAACGCGGCCGGATTATTGGGTCGCGCACGTCCGTGAAGCGGTGTTGTTTCTGCCGGTCCTGCAGTATCTGCAACAACAACAGGTGCAGCTGTGGCTGGAAGTCGGCGGCACCGACACTCTGCTCGGCCTGGCGCGGCGGTTGCTACAGCAAAGCAGCAAAACGGCAATGCCGCAGTTAATTGCCAGTCAGAAACGCGACCAGCCCGGACTCAATACCTATCTGCTGGCACTCGGGCAGTTACAGTTAGTGCAACCGATGCCCGGTGTGGCGGCTTTTTATCGAGCGCAACAGGCGCGACGCGTGGCCATTCCCACATACCCGTTCCAGCGTGAGTCCCACTGGATGCCGCTGCGTTATGACTTTACCTCGCCGCAGCCGACATCATCAGAGCGGACGCAACAGTCGCAGCTTGGCGCCAGACTGCAACATTCATTGTTGGGCGAGCGTTTTGATACGCCGGCATTGGGTGAGCAAATTGTGTTTGCGCGCGAATACAGCGCCACCACCCCTTATTTTATGGCCGAACATATTGTGTATGACACGCCAATCTCGCCGGCGGCTGCGCATGTGTCGATGTTGTTGTCAGCCGCCCGTGATGTACTGCAGCAACCGGTCGCCGTGCTGGAAAACATTGATTTTCTGGCACCTTTGATTGCCCGCGACGGTGAACGCCGTGCCGGGCAGGTGATCCTGACCCCTGATCTTCAACAACAGCCACAGCAACAGCAGCATCAGTTTGTGCTGGTCAGCCGTGATGCGTTGCTGGCAGGCAGTGACTTCACCCGGCACTGCAGCGGCCGGGTGCTAAGTGGTATCAACCAGACGCCGGCGGCTCTGGATCTGGCGGCACTGCGACAAAAGTTCACCACTGAAGTTGATGTCAGTGCCTTTAATCAGTTTTTCTCTGGTCTTGGTTTTAAACTCGGAGATGGCTTTCGCCGCATCCAACAGGTGTTTAAAGGCCATAACGAAGGTTTATCACGGCTGACGTTAAAGGCTGATGTACCGGATCAGGATATTTATCTGGTGTACCCGGGGTTGATTGACTCTTTGTTCCATACCTCGTTACCGGTGTCAGCACTTGATTTTGTTCAGCTGCAACAAGACCGCCGGGCATTTATTCCGATTTCGATTGGTCGGGTTTGCCTTTATGCCAAAACAATCCCGGCAGAAGTCTGGGCTTATACCTGTGACTATGATGTGCAGCAGGGCTCTGACGTGATGACCAGTGATATCACGGTGTGTGACGCCACCGGCACCGTGTTACTGACGATAGAAGGCATTACCGCCAAACGCAGTGCCGAGTCGGTATTGCTGCGCAATTTGCAGGTCAATACAGCGCCACTGCTTTATCAGCAAGACTGGTTGCCCGCAGCATTACCTCAAATCAGCACAAGCAGCAGCCCAAGCCCGCAACATTATCTGCTGGTGGCAGATAGAAGTGGTGTGGCGACCCGGCTTGGCAGCGAACTGGCCTTACAAGGCCACGTTGTCAGTCTGCTGTGGCCGACCTTCAGCGAATTGCAGGTGGCTCAGGCGTCGTTACCAGCACTGCGACATCTGCACGCGGACTTGACTACAGAGGCTGAACTGCAAAGTCTGTGGCAGCACTGCGCCTCGGTGTCTAAACAAGGTGTTGTCACGACGCCGACGCAGCTGGTTTATGCCGCAGCACTGGATTTATCTGTTGCCACGCCAGAGTTTCAAACCGAACTTACCGCGCATTACGGCGCACTGCTGACTTTAGTGCAACAAATTGCGCAGGGAGCTCATCCGTTCCAGCTGTGGTTGTTGCTGGACAATACGGCGTCCAGTGCAGTGGCTCAGTCGGCGTTGCTTGGTTTGTCACAGGTTATCGCGCTGGAACATGCGGATCTGTGGCGTGCGACGGTGCTGATGGATGGTGTGACTGAAGGCCAGACGAATGGTGGATCAGCTGCTGACATCAGCGCTCTGACCACTTTGTTGCAGGCCGATATTGAAGCGACCCAACACGAACCGCTGTGGCGTTTGCAACAAGGCAGTGCGGCGCTGGCGCGACTGGAACGGTTGCGGCTGCCGGCCGTTGCGGCATTTAAACCGCAGGCTAATCGCACATATTTAATCACCGGCGGGCTTGGTGCACTGGGTCGGCAGGTGGCTGAGTCATTGTTGCAGCGTGGGGCTTGTTCGTTATTGCTGACCGGGCGCAAGGCGCCGGATGCGGCGACGCAGCAATGGCTGCAGGCGTTGGCTGGCAACGAACAAATCAAAGTTCAGTATCAGTTGCTGGAGGTGGCGGATAGCGCGGCGGTGAGTGCACTGGTGGCGCAAACGCCGGACTTGGGTGGTGTGTTCCACTGCGCCGGTGCGCTGGACGACGGGCTGATTGCCGACCAGACGATGGCACGCTTCAGTCAGGTGTTTGCCGGTAAAGCGCTGGGGGCCTGGCATCTGCATCAGGCGACGAGGGCGCTGACTCTGGATTGTTTTGTGTTGTTTAGCTCGGTGACGGCATTGTTTGGCAGTCCAGGCCAAAGTAACTATGTCGCCGCCAACCAGTTTCTGAACGCATTAGCAACGTTGCGTCAACAACAAGGATTAGTCGCGACCGCTGTGAATTGGGGCCCCTGGCTGGACGGCGGTATGGCAAGTGACGATGCGAGGCGTGGTGATCGACTGGCGGCGCGCGGCATTCATAGCCTGAGTCCGGCGCAGGGCATGGCTGCGTTGTGGCAACTCCTGACACAACAAGTGGCTGCACCAGCGGTGGTCGATATGGATTGGGCATTACATCAGGGATTTGCCGCACCGGCTCAGCGTTATGGCCTGTTCAGCGCGCTGTTACCGGATGCGCAGACGACTACAAATTCAGCTGCAGTTCCGGCTTGGTTGAGTTTGTTGCAACAAGCCGAACCGGCACAGCGCCTCACCTTATTGCTGGAGCAGATGAATACCATCACCGCCAAAGTCCTGGGATATAGCCCGCAGCAAAGTCTGGATCCGGACCTGCCGCTGATGGACCTTGGTGCCGATTCACTGATGATGGTCGAAGCACGCAGCCAGTTGGCGAGCGCCTATCGGGTGAAGTTGCCGGCATCGTTTTTCTTTAATTATCCAACATTGCGTAAAGCGGCCGACTATCTGTTGCAGCAGGCGTTACCGGAGCTGCAGCCGAAGATCGTGGCCACCGAAAGCAGTGCCGACGTGCTGGCGGATATCGCCGCGTTGCTGGATTAAACGGAGCCGGATATGGATCAGCAAACGGAAGTTAAATATCAGCAAGCTGAAGTGAAATATAAAGAGGCACTGCGCCGGGCGGTCGGTCAAATCCAGAAACTGGATGCCGATCTGAAAGCCAGTCAGGCGCAGCGGCAGTCGGCAGTGGCGGTGATCGGCGTTGGTTGCCGGTTCCCGGCCGGCGCCAATGATGCCGATGCTTACTGGCAGCTGTTGGCGGGCGGTGTTGATGCGGTGGGGCCGGTGCCGGCCAACCGTTTTGCCGCCGAGCAATGGTTCGACGGCCAGCGTCAGCCCAAAGTCAGCGGTCGCAGTTATGTGCGTCATGCCAGTTTTATCGACGATGTCGCCGGTTTTGATGCGCGCTTTTTTGACATCACGCCCGTAGAAGCCAAGGCGCTGGATCCGCAGCAACGGCTGTTACTCGAAGTCAGCTGGCAGGCGCTACAGCACGCCGGGCTTGATCCACAGCAACTGCGCGGCAGCAATACCGGGGTCTTTGTTGGTCTTGGCAGCAATGATTATTTTAAAGCGCATATGGGTTCGCTGAACAGCGACAACATCAGTGCTTATGCCCTGACCGGCGTGCATGCCAGTACCGCTTCCGGTCGGCTGAGTTATTTTTATGACTGGCATGGCCCTTGTTTTGCCGTCGATACGGCTTGTTCATCATCGCTGGTTGCGCTACATCAGGCGGTACAAAGCCTGCGTGCCGGCGAGTGTGATCTGGCCATCGTTGCCGGGGTCAATCTGATGCTGACACCTGAGCCTTTTGTGGCATTTTCACAGCTTGATGCCTTAGCACCGGATGGCCGCTGCAAAACCTTTGATGCCAGTGCCGATGGTTATGGCCGTGGTGAAGGTTGTGGGGTGGTGGTGTTAAAACGTGAAGCTGATGCTATAGCAACTGGTGATGAGATGCTGGCGCTGATTTGTGGCAGTGCAGTGAATCAGGACGGTCGCAGTAATGGCCTGACTGCTCCCAACGGACTGGCGCAGCAGCAGGTGATCCGTCAGGCATTGCAGGCGGCCGGTGTGCAACCGGATGAAGTTGATTATGTGGAACTGCACGGCACCGGCACCCCGCTTGGTGATCCGATAGAAGCACAGGCGCTGGCTGAAGTGTTTGCCGATGCCGCTACGCCGGTGCGGATCGGCAGTGTGAAATCACAGATTGGTCATCTGGAAGCGGCCGCAGGGATTGCCGGGCTGATTAAACTGGTGCTCTGTATCAAACACCAGCAACTACCGGCAAGCCTGCATTTTCAAAAGCCGAACCCGCTGATCCAACTGGAGCAGTTGCCACTACAGATGCAAACCTCGCTGGAACAATTTACCGGACGCAGTGGCCGACCGACCTGCGGGATCAGCGCCTTTGGCTTTAGTGGTAGCAATGCGCATGTGGTATTGCGTGCACCGGCTGCTGTGGTCGGCGCCACAGCCGAGGAAGCAACACCACGCTGGCAGCTCCTGCCAGTGTCGGCAAAAAGCCCGGCAGCACTGGCGCAGCTCGTGAGGCGTTACCAAGATAGGGCATTGATACAAAAAGATTTTATGGCTTATTGCGCGAGTGCCTGGCGTAGCAGAGCCAGTCTGCCACTGCGCTTGCCACTGCTGGCGGATAGTGCCGTGGCATTGGCGCAGCAATGTCAGGCTGCAATTGCAACGGCAGCCATTGACGGGGCAACGCTGCAACTGCCAGCAAAACGTAGCAATAAAAGTATGGTCTGGTGCTTCAGTGGCCAGGGCAGTCAGTCACTGCAAATGGGACTGGCGCTTTACCAGCATTATCCGGTATTTCGTCAAGCGCTGGATGAAGCTGAGCAGTGGCTGACGACACAGCGCGGCTGGTCTTTATTGGCCTTGTTGTATCCAGCTGACGGGCAAGCCGATGAAGCACAAGCAACCTTACAGCAAACCAGCAGGACACAGCCTGCTATCGTGGCCGTGCAATGGGCGCTGTTTAAGCTTTGGCAAAGTCTGGGACTGGCGCCAGCTGTGGTGGTTGGTCACAGTATCGGTGGTATTGCCGCTGCTGCCGTCGCCGGTTTTTACACACTGGAGCAGGCGCTGGAAATTTGCTGTATCCGTGGCGAGCTAATGCAGCGTTGTGGTGAAGGTCAGATGCTGGCGCTGCAAATGGCAGCAGAGCGCTGGCCGGAATGTTTGGCGGCTGTCAACAGTCAACGGACGGACGCTGGACTGGTCTTGGCGGCGGACAATGCCCGGCACAGTATCACGCTCAGTGGTGATCCGGCTGCAATAGCGTTGGCGCAGCAGTGGGCTGACAGTCAGCACATTCGCAACAAATTGCTGGATGTCACCCAGGCTTTTCACAGTCCTGCATTCGCGGGTATGCAGACCGAATTTGCCGCTGCAATCGCACATATTCAGCCGCGCCAAGGTCGGATCCCATGTATTTCTGATGTGACCGCATTACCGCTGCAAGTCGCTGATTTAACCGCTGAGTACTGGACAGGACAAATTACGGCACCGGTGCGGTTTCGCGAAGCTGCCGCCGTGGCTTGTGCCAATACCGGTATCTTGCTGGAGCTTGGTGGCCACGCCACGTTAAGTGCGCTGTTGACCGCCGATTATCCACAGCAACTGGTACTGTGCAGCCTGCGTAAAAGCTGGCCGGCCGACCGGGCCTGGCTGGATGCGGTTGGCCAGTTATGGCAAACCGGCTTCGATGTAAAGTGGCAAGCGTTATACAGCGAACCAACTGCACTATTGCCGTTACCGGCTTATCCCTTTGATCACCAGCAATTCTGGATCCCGTTAAATGACCAAACCGTGCCCGCCGGGCCGGTACAGGAGTCTTCAATGTCCTTTTCTGAACTTTCAGCTCTTTCGCCCGGCGCCGTGATGGCTTCTGCCATGGCAACCGGCAGTGCGTCTGGTCAATTGCCAGCGCTATTACAGGAACAATTACAGCAACTACTCAGCCAGATTTCCGGGCTGACGCCCGCCGAGATTAAACCGGACGCACACTGGTTTGAACTGGGGCTCGACAGCCTGATGGTGGTGCAGCTGCAACAACGGTTGCTGCAGAAATATCAGTTGGAAGTGGCGGTGGAGCAGTTGTTCCAGCAGCACAGCTCCGTCAGTGCGCTGGTGAGTTATTTACTCAGTGAATATCCGGCCGAGTTAGAGGCACAACTTGCACCGGCGCCACAAGCAGTGACTATCGCTGCCGCGCCGGTTGTTTCGATGGCGTCAAGCACCACCGCAATACTACGACCGACGTTGCCGCAACCGAATTTGCAGGTGACCACGGGCAGCGTGCTGGAACCCGGACTGGCGCAGCTATTGCAGCTGCAGCTGGCACAAATGGATCAAATGAATCAACTGATGGCTCAGCAGCTGCACTTATTGGCACAGACTCCGGTTGACTTCGAACCGGATCTTGCCAGTGCAGTCCCTGAAAGTACCTCTCATCTCAGTCCCGAGGATGACAGCGTCACGCCGGCAAAAGTACGGCAGCCGGCGGCGATGGCTGCGGTTCCGGCCGACATTGCCAATGGCCAGAGTAACCAGGCACGTGGCATGTTGTTTAACCGCGAAGGGTTAAATCCGCAACAGCTGACGTTTGTGCAACACCTGGTGACTGATCATGTTGCCCGTACCGGTCAGTCAAAGGCATATGCGGGTCAGTACCGCCCGGTACTAGCCGACTGGATCGCCAGCCTGAATTTCAGTCTGACGTTAAAGGAAATGGTGTATCCCATTGTGTCAGCCCGCTCGGCTGGCGCGCGTTTTACCGATGTTGACGGCAACGAGTATCTGGATATTTCGGGCAGTTATGGCGTGGGATTTTTTGGCCATAATCCGGATTTTGTCCGCGAAGCCATGCAGACACAGCTGGCTCTTGGTGTTGATTTAGGGCCGCAAAACGCGCTAGCCGGTGAAGTGGCGAGTCTGATTTGCGAGCTGACCGGCGTGGAGCGGGTGGCATTTTGCAACACCGGCTCTGAAGCTGTCACCGTGGCTGTGCGGGTTGCCCGCACTGTCACGCAGCGCAGCAAAATTGTGATTTTTAAAGACTCTTACCACGGTACTTATGACGGTGTACTCGCTGATAATGGCGAATATGGTGCGGTGCCGAGTGCGCCAGGCATTCCGGCGGGTATGGTTGAGGATGTCATTGTGCTGCGGTATGGCAGTGACGAAGCGCTTGCAGCTATTGCCGCGCAGGGAGCTGAAATTGCAGCGGTGCTGGTTGAACCGGTACAGAGCCGTAAACCTGGTTTGCAACCAGCCGCCTTTTTACAACAACTGCGCCAACTGACCCTGCAACAGGGCTGCTTACTGATCATCGATGAAATTATTACCGGTTTTCGCACCGGGCAAAAAGGCGCGCAGCAGCACTTTGCGGTGGAGGCCGATCTGGTCACTTACGGCAAAGTACTGGGCGGCGGCATGCCCCTGGGTGTCGTAGCCGGTAAAGCCAAGTTTATGGGGTGTATCGATGGCGGCAGCTGGCAGTTTGGCGATGATTCTGTGCCAAATCAAAAAACCACGGTGTTTGCCGGTACGTTCTGCAAACATCCGCTGACGATGGCTGCTGCCCGGGCGGTATTACTGCGGCTGCGTGACAGCAACGGTGTGCTGCAGCAGCAGGTCAATGACCTGACCACAACCTTAGTGACAGCACTGAATCAGTATTTCAGCACCGACAACGTGCCACTGCAAATCAGTCACTTTGGTTCGTTGTTCCGTTTTGAACCTTGTGGTGGGGTGGATTTCCGGTTACAGGGACTCCAACAGCAGTTGTTTTTCAGTTTGTTGCTGACCAAAGGTGTGTACGTCTGGGAACGACGCACTTGTTTCCTTTCAGTTGCCCATCAGTATGACGATATCGACGTGATCTTACAGGCCTGCCGTGCTGCTGCGACGCAGTTACGGCACGGCGGTTTTGCGTTTTACCGGCAGGCCGAGCAGCATAAAGAAGCGCACGGCCATGCTATACCATCGGCTTTAACAATCTGACACAAAAGGAGTTTTGTATGCGGCAATCCTATACCAATGTGGTGATCACCGGCGTCGGTGGTCTTGGCAATATCCTGCTGACCCGGTTGACCGGCATGGCGTTATACCAACGTCATCCGCGGGTGATTACTTCTGAAGAGCGGGGCATCGCCCAGCGTACGGGCAGCGTCAGCGCGGTGTTGCGGGCGGGCCGGCATATCGAAACGTCGTGTCTGTATTCACAGCACACCGATTATCTGCTTGGGCTGGAGCCGCTGGAAGCGTTGCGTAAATTGCCGTTGTGTCAGCGGGGCACTATGACATTGTTATCTGATTTACAGTTTCCGACAGGCCGTAGTCTGGCGCGACAGCGGCAATACCCTGATTTTCAACATATTGTACAGGCGTTTTCGCAGCACTGCGCGTTATTGGTGATCCCAATGCAACAGCTGTTACGCCGTGAACAACTGGCTGACAAGTTCAGCTCGGCCGTGATGTTTGGGGTGTTTTGTGCCAGCTACGGTTTTTCACACAGTTTTGCTGCGCAATTGCTCGGTGAAACGGTGCCGTCCGCGTACCTGGAGCCAAATCAACGCGCCTTGGCCGCCGGTTTTGACTGGTTGGAACAACAGGATTTACCGGACGCACCAGAACACGGTCTCAAGCGGGCCTGATTGATCGGTGGCTGGGTTGATTGGATAAAAACACCACGGATTTAGCTCAACAGGATTGAGCTCAGAAGGATATATAAATGCTGAATTATCACTCAGGTTGTGAAGCTGCTGCTTTTGGTGCCTGGGAGGCCGGTGTCAAAATGCTGTATTCCTATCCGGGAAGTCCGGTCACGGAAATTGTTGAAGTCATGCAACGGCTGCCGCAAGTGAAAAGCTGCTGGGCGACCAATGAGAAAGTCGCGATGGAGATGGCCGCGGGGTCTTGCCACAGTGGTGCCCGCACTTTGGTGGTGATGAAACACGTTGGCTTAAATGTAGCTGCCGATCCATTTTTCAATCTTGCTTACACCGGTGTAGTGGGCGGATTGGTGGTCGTGGTTGGTGACGATCCTGGTGCGCGTAATTCGCAAAATGAACAGGATACCCGCCTGCTTTGTCTGGCAGCTGGCGTGCCGGTGCTTGAACCGGCGACGGTGCAGGAAGTGCAGGCATTGACCCGATTGGCATTTGAGCTGTCCGAACAGTTTGATTTGCCGGTGGTATTACGCCTGACTTCGAGGCTGTGTTACAGCAAAGATAAGTTGGAGCGTCAGGACAGGCAACCACAAGATCACATTGGTTCGTTTGCCAGCCCAATTCAGAAATACTTGCTGTTGCCGGCTTTTGTCCCCGGCTGCCATGAACGACGAAACCACAATCTACAGGCACTGGCACAAAGTCAGATAGCAGACAAGCTCTGTGTACGGACGCTGCCGGATAAACTGCAAAGTCGGTATCCGCTTGGCATTATCAGCAGTGGTTTCCCATCCGGCGTGGTACAGGAGTTACTGGGGCAGGATTTGCCATTGCTGCAGTTGCAGCTGGTTTATCCGCTGCCTCAACAACAGATCCGCGCCTTTGCTGCGCTATGTGAGCGAATTCTGGTGGCGGAAGAGTCGTCTGGGTACCTTGACCAGCAAGTGCGCAGTCTGGGTATAGCGACGTTGGATAAACCGGATTATGACGGGGTCGGTGAATTTAGTCTGCAGACGCTGCGATCAGAGCAAGCACCGGAGCTGGACAGTTTTATTCGCGCGACCATGCCTGCGACCATCGATATTCGCTGGCTGGATAACCTACCACCGCGTTTGCCAGGCTTTTGTGGCGGATGCCCGCATACCGGTATTTTTCAGATCCTCAGACAGCGTGAGTTGTATGTGGTCGGGGATATCGGCTGCTCGACGCTTGGTTCGCTTGAACCGTTCAGTGCCTTACATACCAACCTCTGCATGGGAGCCAGTCTTGGCATGTTACAAGGTTATCTCGACGGTTTAGGTGTGCAGGCGGCTACCGAATGTGTCGCGGTGCTGGGTGATTCGACGTTCTTCCACTCTGGGATGACCGGCATGATGGCGCTGGCTCGTCAGGAATGTCATGGGACTGTGATTATTCTCGACAACAGCGGCTCGGCGATGACGGGCATGCAGTACACCAGTTTATCGCTGACCGCAGACAAGTGGCTGGCACTGCTGCAAAGTCTTGGTGTGGTGCATTGTCAGGTGCTGCCTTCACTGGAGCCAGCGGCAATTGAGCGTTGGCTTGATACGGAACTGGCCCGTCCGGCATTGTCGGTGTTGGTGCTTAAAGGCAGTTGTGTACAGGAGCTCAATATCAAAGACGAAACGCCGTTTCGCTACACCATTCTGGAGTCAGTCTGCACCAGCTGTGGCGATTGCGTGAAGGAAACGAACTGCCAGAATTTTGAAGTGACGGCGCTGGATCAAGATCAAGCGCATATCGCAATCAGCAGTAGCTGTATCGGCTGTGGACTCTGTAGTCAGCTTTGTCCGGAACAGGCGATTGTGCCGTTGTCTGTCAGTATGCTGGTACCGGCAACAGGTCCGTTGGCCAAACCACTGGCGCGAGTTGCAGGCAAACTGCCATGGGCAAGGATGATTCGGATTTTAAATCAGCAACCGGTGCTGGCACCCTGGCTAAAAAAACTGGAGCATCGCTTGCGCGCCCTGTTGGATCGACGCCAGCAAAAAGCGGCTGCCGCGGCCAAAGTCGACGCTGTGCAGTTTTATCCGGCAGAATGAATTGTTTTGTCCGGAAGACAGCCTTGTCTTGGCGCTGAAATTGTTGTGGCCCGGAAAATCCGCCGAAGCGGTGCCGGGCCGGACCAATGGCCATTTGCTGCGATGAAAGGTTTTTTACTAGACTAATTTCGGCGAAATGAAGCGAATTGCAGTGAAAATATCAGAATATTAGCAAGTTTTTGCGCGCGATTGTCATTGAGTTCCAGCGTTGTTTTCTTATCGTAGGCTGGCCTGTCAGCCGACAGGTTTGGATCAAAACAACAAAGGACCATGATGATGAAAAAACATATGCTGATGCTGGCACTGGCTGCCACGCTGGGAACTTTACAGATGAGCACCGCTCAGGCGGCAGATTATAAGTATGTGCTGTTACATGGCTTCCAGCCGTCACAGTTACAAAGCAAGCCGGACGCAGCTGCCGTCACCGCCAATGGCGAAACATACTGGCAGGAATTCTGGTTACAGCATGCCAGCGCACGGATTGACTGGCCGTCACATGAACGGATTGAAGGTAAAATTGCCAGCCATTATCTGTGGCCAAAACTGCAGCAGATGTCCAGAGACAATCTGTGTCAACCGGGTTGTGTGCTGGTCACACATTCAACCGGCGATCTGGTCGCGCGTTATCTGCTGGAGAACCAGGCCAACTGGTTACGCAATGCCGGATTGGCTCCGCTGAATATTATTGCGACTTTTGACTTTGCCGGTGCTGGTGGTGGTTCTGAATTAGCAGATCTGGCATTGAACGTGGCCGACGGAAAAGCCGGGACGCTGGTGAAAAAAGCCGTGCAGGCCTGGCTCGGATTTGAACCGACCCGTGCCAATGTCGGTGTTTTAAATGATTTGTCGGTCAATACCGCCCGGGCATTGATCAGTGCGCCGGTGAACCGAGTGCCGCGAGTGCGGTTTATTGGCGGTGGTACTGATTATTATTGGATCACGGAGTCGTTTTTACCCGGTCAGGATGACGGGGTGGTCGCAAGTCACTCTTCTTGTGGTGCTGCAAAAGCGGCGGCTTATGTCAGCTGCAGTCATCAGGTTGATTTGGATGGTAAAGTTGGTTTCTCCAGCGATGCAGTGACCAGCTTTATGCCAAATCACCTGCCGTTATTGATGGCGTTGGGTTATTCCCATTCAGCGTTGGTCAGCAACAAAACGGCGGGTAAGTACACCACGGCCAGTAACAATGTCAGCTTTGGTAGTGGCCGGTTGTCGATTGCTAGTAAAGATGAAAAAGCCAAATGGCCTTTCAGCGGTACTTATCGTTTTGTCGTCGATTCGGCCACGACGCCGGTTTCGGCACTGGTGCAGCGAAAAGCAATGTAAGCAGAATTGTCAGATTTATTTTAAAACAGAGTCGGCGGCCAGCATCGCTGGCCGCCTTGATGCGGATGAGGAGTGCTTATGAAACCAATAATGTTAATGCTGATGGCGCTGGCGATGTTGATGACGGCCTGGTACTGGCAGCCCGAAGTGTTGGCCCCTGTGTTACCAGCGCGGGTCGATGCGCCAGCTGAAGCTGTGGCTCAGACCCCGGCAGCACCATTGCTTGCAGCGACGCCAACGCCGTCCGATCAGGTTCAAAAATTTACCGCACAACTACTGAGCCCACCTTATTCTCAGGCTGTGACGGCCGAAAATCTGGCGCAAACTGAACCGCCCGCAGTGGCAGCAATCACAGTGCCGCTGGACGATGGCATCGTCTGGCAATTACAGCTCAGCCAATACCGTTTCAGTTATCCGGAGCCTATTACAGCAACGGTCAGGGTGCAGGGGGAGCAGCTGGCGGTCATACGTTACCAACTGCGTAGTCTTGACCAACAACTGGTCAGTAGTGGCGTATTAGTAGCGGAGACTGATGGCCTGTTCCGGCTTGAACTGGAGGGGCAAACGGATTTCCCTGCGGAACTCGAACTGAGTGTGGAAAGTGAACCTGGCCATGGTGCGCTGGCGAAACTTAGTTACAACCAGCCGGTAGCCTGGCTGGAGCAACCCTTGGCGCTGGAAGCAGACGACAGTGATTTAGTATTGCCGTTGCAGCTGCAAGTTCAACAGGCCGGTTTGTACCGGGTACAGGCAGTACTTGGCCAGCAACAAACGCCGGCAGAACCTTTGGCTATTTTGCAGGGGGAATTTGTGCTGGAAAGTGGCAGTCAGCACATCCGGTTGCGAGCCCACCATTCGGTGCTACCGGACAAACGTTTTGTAGCGGAGTTAAGCCGGTTACAACTGGAACTGGCGCCACCGATGCCAGGCGCTGCAACAGGTTATGGCCGACCGTTAACTGCGCCGGTCGCCCTTGGCGATTTTGATCCACAGTCGCTGAACCGTACACCCTATCAGCCGGATGCCCAGGCAGTACAAAGTGCCGTCTTGTTGCAGCAACTGAGCCGCTGAGGCAGTCTGTGCCTGACTCAATGCCGGATAAAGTGTGGCGAAGGCACAAGGTTATGCCGTTGTCTGTGATCTGGCTGACACCAGCGGTTGAAGTGCCTGCAGCAGCGGTTCCAGCAATGCCTGGCCGTGACCGAAGATAAAAAAATGGTCACCCGTAAGCAGCTGTACCGCAATCGGCTCGGCAAAACACTGTTGCCAGGCAACCAGATGGCTTTGATTGATGTCCGGATCCTGATCACCACCAAACACAAAGCAGTTAGGCTGGTGCAGCAAAGGCCGTTCCGGCGCACTGCGATAGTGTTCAACATGCGCAAAATCCCGTTGCAACATCGGCAGAAACAAATCGAGTAGCTCGTCGTTTTGCAGGATCTCAGCTGGCGTGCCGTTCATTTCGCGCAGCAGCTGAATAAAAGCTGTACGATCTTTTTTGGCAACATCGCGGGTGGTCGCTGGTAAAAACGGCGCGCGGGCGCCACTTAGCACCACCGCTGCCGGTTGCAATGGAGTAGGTAACAAATGCAATATTTCAAAAGCGATACGGGCCCCCATACTGTGGCCAAACAACACCCAGGGCCGGTTTGCCAGCAGTGTAGGTAAACCGGCGACGATTGCGGCCGCCATTTGTTCAATCGACAAATCATTGGGCTCAAAAAAGCGCCGGCCACGCCCGGGCAACTGCACGGTTTGAAAGTCCAGCCACGGTGGTAATAATTCAAGCCAAGGCCGGTACACATGCTCGTTGCCGCCTGCAAAAGGCACCGCCAGCAACAGCGCCTGAGCTTGCTCTGGCAACTGTTGCCCGCTTATCCTACCGGTTATCAGACGCTGCGAACTGAACCAACGGCTGGCCGAAACGAGGGACCCCATCAGCCGCGGCTCATACTTAACACTTTGTCGGGACCGATGACCAGCAAGAACGATTGACCGGCCGTGGCCTGACAGATATCCAGTGCTTTGCCATTAATGCTGAATTCGCCCTTGCAATTCTGCAGGCTGAACCAGCCACTGGGCTGACCTTTTTCCAGCAATTGGCTGATGCCGCCGGCTTTGATTTCAATGCCATTGGCAACGGCGAAAAAACGCACCCGGTAAACGCCACTTTGATCACTGCTGTGTTTTTTAAAAGCGCTGATACGTGGGGTTTTATTGTCCTGCCAAGCGATGACGGTCTGGTCGTCGTCGTTTTTAACGTCATAAATCAGGTGGTTACTGCCGATTTTATCCAGTCGCTGAAAGCTTTGTACTGAAACGCGGTAATCGATGTTGTCACGTTTAACTTTGGTGCTGACACTGTCCTGACCGGCTTCAAGACTGCCGACACGATATTTGCCGTCGCTGATATTGGGTGCCCGCCCGCTGTTGTCATGTGAACCAATATGGATGTCCACTGGCTCAGTGCTGGCGTTAATCAGTTGGTAACTATTTTTGTAGTCATAGTCTTTGATAATGTCCCGCACTTTGCTGACCTTACAGCCAGGTAAAACCAACAGCGCGATACTTGATAACAAAATGATTCTACGCATACGTCTATCTCCTGTTTCCTTACATTTGTTTAAACTGAGCCGCAAAAGAGCGACTCAGCGGTAACACATCCGGGTGCTCTTTCAGATGGATTTGGTGGCGGCCGAACAAGTCTTTTTCGACAAATGCAACGGCTCTTAAACTGACAATGTAGCTACGGTGCACCTGTGCATATAAATAGCCATCAAGCTGGCGGATCAGCTCTTTAAGCGGTGTACGGATCACGTGCCGTTCATGTGCAGTGACCAGTTCGGTGTATTTGTCTGACGCCTGAAAAAACAGCACTTCATCCAGCGCGACCAGCCGGGTCTGGTTGGCAAGTCCAACATGAAACCAGTGCAGTTTGCTTTTGTGGGACTGCAATCCGGCAAGACATTGGGCCAGTAGGGCCGGATCGGGTTGTAACTGCTGACGCAGGCGGTCGATACATTTTTTTAAGCGTTCGTCGGACACTGGCTTCAGCAAATAATCTGTGGCCGCGCGTTCAAAAGCCGCAACTGCGTATTCGTCAAAAGCGGTGACAAATACCGCCCTGGTCTGTTGCAGGCTTTCTGCCACCTGCAAGCCATTGAGTCCTGGCATGCGAATATCAAGAAAAGCAAAATCTGGTTTGTGCTGGTGCACCAGACTGAGTGCTTCAACACCGTTGCGGGCGGTGGCTACTACCTCCAGCTCTGGCCATAAATGGGCAAGCCGGTCACATAGATAGTTCAATAGTAAAGGTTCGTCATCGGCGATTAAAGCGGTCGGCATACGGCGTTACTCTTGATAATGAGCTGGGTTAAGGTCGGCCTTACGGTTCTGCAACAGCACTTCCGGTAACAGCACTGCCGGTGGTGTATCCAGGGCTGACATCGGCAGGCAAAGTTCGCTGATACATCCATGGGGTGGATTTTCGTATAACGCGAGCCGGGCTTTATCGCCATACAGGTGATGCAGCCGTTTACGGACATTGGCCAGCCCGATGCCGCCGGTCGACTGCCGGGTTTGTGCTTCCAGACCGACGCCGTTGTCGGTAACTTTCAGGCATAGTTGTTCGCCATGTAGTTCGGCGTGTACCCGGATATGGCCTTTGATCAGCGAGGGTTCAATTCCATGCGCCAGGGCATTTTCCACCAGCGGTTGTAGTAATAACGGTGGCAGTAGCTTGCCGTGCAGTTCCGGCATGATGTCAATATCAAACGACAGCCGATCACCAAGGCGAATACGGGCAATTTCCAACAGTTTTTCGATCAGTTCTATCTCATGATGTAAGGTCGACAGCGGGCGGCGGGTGCGTTGCAGGCTAGCCCGCAGATAGCCATTAAAGTGGGTCAGCATGGTCTGAGCCTGCTGCGGATTAAACATGATAAGGCTGTGAACGTTGGCCAGGGTGTTAAACAAAAAGTGCGGTTCAATTTGAGCCTGTAGCAACATGAGCTGGGCCTGGGTATCAGCTTGACGGTATTCTGCCAGTAATCGCCTTTCGCGCTCTAGCTCTGCCCGGTAGACCTGACCCTGATACCGTACCAGCACAAAGCTGGCGGCAATAATGGCAACAACCAGCGGCAGGATTAGGCTACGCCAGCCAATATCCGGGTTTTGTTGCATAAATTGAAATACGTCAGGTGTACCCAGTCCGGCGGCGATTTTCAGACCAAGAAATAAACCCGGTGGGACCGCCAGTAACTGGATCAGCCACACGGGCAACCTTTGCCTGGCCAGTACGTGGCCGAGCTGGGTTAAACCCCAGATACAACAACCAACCGCATTGGCGTACACCAGTTTGGTTGGCCAGCTGGTGCTGTCATCGAGCAAATACATCAGACTGGCGATGACAAAATTAATTGCCAACAGGATCAGGATCTCACGCAGCCAGTGGCGCAGATCTTTGGTTTGGGCGGCAGGTGCAGGCATCAGTTTTCAGCTCTTATCAGAAGTAATAACGCAACAGCAGTTGTAACTGACTGCTGGCTGCGCCAAAGTGACTACGGGTAGGGCCGGGAGCCCATTGCCATTGCAGTACAATGTCATACTCAGGTTTCATCCATGTTAACTCAGTTAATAACATATCACTATTGTCTTGCAAATCATGTAGCCACAGGCAGGACCAGTCAAAACCGGGCCACCATTGCTGACTTTGTGCCTGGAATAGCAACGCTTGCCGGGTTGGTTGTTGCCCCTGGCGCTGTTGTAGGTATTGTTGCCACAATGCCGGTAGTTCAAGCAGTTGTTGCCAGTCGTGGCGCCCGGCGGCGGCGTCGTCATATTGCCATTCGAGGGTGAGTGTCAGCGGCAATTCCAGACTGTAACTAACGCCGGTCGCCACTCTGCTGGCAGTGCTGCCGGCGTTGACGTTGGCAGCGATATCGCTGGCATGCCAAGCGCTATCCGGCGGCACTATGAACTGTGGTTGTGAACCTGTTGCGGCTTCCAGATGGTATAACCAGCGCTCGTTTAAAGCGCCGCTCAGGTTCAGGCCGTACTGTGGCTCAGCATTTTTACTCTGGTAAGAGAGCAGGCCGAGCGTCCAGCCGGTATACAGCTGCTGCTCGGCGCTGATCTGCCAGCGGGCAACGGCATTGGTGCGCGCCCAGTCCGGCGAAAAAGTGGCATCGTCGGGCTGGGTTGCCAGTTGAGGGCTCCATAACAGCGTGACTGACTGAGCGTCACCCAGCCATTGCTGGCGCAGCATCAAACTGCCGAGTCGTTGTTCACGCAGTACCGCAGGTTGTTGTGAAATGACCGCCCGAACCGCGTTACCGGCAAAAAAATCAGTTGGATTGTAACCACGCGCCACGCCGTTTTTTTGATTGATCCGACCCAACTCGGTCAGCCAGCTGTCGTTCCAGCGATAACCAACGTATAACTCTTTCCAGGACATCACCGCAGCGCTGTTGTCGTCGGAATCGGACGTGCCACCAAATCCATCCAGCCTGCTGTTCCAGCGGACATAGGCGGATTGGTCGTCGCTGTTATGGCTGAAGCGGCTGTCCAATGCCAGCCTGCTTTGCCAATGTCGTTGCTGTCGGCTCAACGCTAGCTCGGCAGACAGTTGCCAGTCGGTGGCTGTACCGTTGCTGGCAGCGGTTGGATGTGGTTTAGCCAGCACCTCCGGCAAATCGGTTGCCAAAAAAGCAGGCAATGCCGGCTCTAGCGCCGGGTCAATTGCCGGTTGCAGCAGACAGATAAGCAGCAGCGGCGACATCAATTAGCGTCCGGTAAAACTTTCCAGTGCCTGGCGTTGCAGCCATTGCGCTGGTACATCCATGGCCTGATGATCCTGACTTTGGATCACCGTCACCAGTTGTGGATTCAGGCCATCAATAATGATGGTCTCCTGGGGTCTGAGTTGGCCGAGCGCGTCTTTGTAGTGACGGAACCAGGCCGTTTTCAGCAGACTACCACTTTGGGCATATAAAGCGGTTTTGACCGACTGGCCGTTTTTCGGATCCAGCCACAATTGCATTCGCGGATAAGTGACATCGGGGTGCCGGGCAGTCAATTCGAGCAGCACCGTCTGACGCAGCTGACCTTCGGCGTCGTTCAGTGTCTCGGTACCCGATATTACAGCACTGTAATCACGACGCAGATCGGTGGTCACTACATCGCCGTTCGCGGCTTGTCCGAGCAACCTTTGTTGTGCTGAGATGCGGATGCTGGCTTTACCGGCAGGATCGTAAAACCACAGATCGGCACCATCTTTGAGTAACAATTTGCCGTTATCGCGTCTTGGCTGCAAAAAACGGATCAGATTACGAAATTGCTGCTGCTCAGCTTCGTAGCGGGTAAACACCGCCAACTGGTTGCGGCTGATTTCCTTCCCGTTACGATACTCAATCAGTGTTGACGTGAGCCGATAAGACTGACGGGGATTTCTGACCTCATCAGCCCGTTGTAGTAATGCCGCGGCGTCATCCGTGGCGCTGGCTTGTCCGGCAAAGACCGGTAATAACAAGCTCAGCAGTAACGTCCTGAATACAAATTTCATCATTTTACTCCGGCATTGATTTCAAACATAACGTAATGCATCGACCACATCCTGCTGTGCGGCACGACGTGCAGGCCACCAGGCGGAGACTGTCGCTACCAGCACCACGGTCAGGCCGATGCCAAGCAACATCTGATGTTCGCCCCACAGCCGGATGGTGATCGGCACCGGATTACTGTTGCCCGGTGGCAACCAGGTAAAACCGGCCTGATTAATCAGCGCGGCGAACAGCAACGCCAACGCGGTGCCCAGCAGAGCACCGGTCAGTCCGAGCAGCAGACCTTCGCTGATAAAAAGCCGGCGGATACCGCTGCGACGTAAGCCCAGCGTACGTAAAGTGCCGATTTCGACGGTGCGCTCCAGTACCGCCATACTCATGGTGTTACCTACCGTAAACAACACGATGGCGCTGATCAGGATGGTAATAAAACCAAAGATGGCGGCAAACATGCCGGTGATTTGGCCAAAAGCCGGATTTAAGGTACGAAAATCGTGTACTTCCAGTGGCTGCTCCGGCCAGCGATTGCTAATCAGCTCTTGCAGTCTCGTCCGTGCGACTTCTAAGTCGGCACTGTGATACAACTGGATTTGCAGTGCTGTTACCCGCTCTTCAGACTCGCCATAAAGGAGTTGTTGGGCCTGGGCCAGTTGCATCGCCAGATAAACTTCGTCCAGTTCTTTGGCGCCGGTAGTAACAGCCCGGTTAATTTGCAGCCGGTTAACGTTTGGTGCGCCGCCGGTACTTGCCGCCAGCAATTCCAGCTGGGCACCGGACTTTGCGGGTGTTGCCGGTTCGCTTGGTAACTGACCAGCAGCAAGCGCGGCAATGTCAGCAGCGAGCGTCTGGGTATTTGGGTCAATCGCCGAAAGTTGCGGCTGTGGGCAATCCGGCACGTCCAGTTGGGCGCACAGCTGTAGCATCCGCGCCACACCAATACCAATTTCGGCTTCATTGCCGGCCGCCGGATTCATACTGTGTAGTTCCGGTGTAATCGCCAGCTGATAATCATTCCAGCGCCGCATTTCGTTTTGTGCTGTGACGTCCACACCCTGCACGATCACCAGCTTGGACAGACCTGCATCAAAATTACCGGCAATCCCGCCAAACTGTAGTACCGGAGTAACAACCCGAAGCAGTGGCGCTAACACCGGGTCCTGCTGAATATCGTTCACCAGTTGCTTATATCCATGCAGGCTGTAGCCCTGTGGGTCACCGCTACCAAACCAGAAATAGTCTTTGCGTTGTAACTGCAGATGGCCGCTACGTCCGACAAAATCGGTTTCAAGGCCGTAGTAGACGGTGCGGCTGTAGCCACCAAACAGCAAAATAGACAACATGCCTATCATCATTGCCAAGAGCGTGGTTGAAGATCGGCGCTGATTGCGCCACAAATTACGTAATGCCAGCGCAATCATACCGCCTCCCGGATTGGCTCTGGCGTCAGCAGATGGCCATCTTTTAATAACACCAGATGATCGGCACTGGCGATGACCTGTGGATCATGTGAAGAAAACACAAAAGCAGTTTGTTGCACTCGTTGCAGCTCCCGCATCAGTGCAATAATTTGTGCGCCGGTCTGACTGTCGAGGTTGGCGGTCGGTTCGTCCGCCAACACCAGTACCGGCTGGTGCACCAGCGCTCTGGCAATTGCCACCCGCTGGCGTTGTCCACCGGATAACTGATTGGGACGGTGGCTGGCTTTGTCGGCAAGGCCTACTGCGTCCAGTAGTTCCAGCACGCGTTGACGGCGTTTGACGGGCGGCGTTTTATTCAATCGCAGCGGATATTCGATATTTTCATATGCCGACAGTACCGGTAACAGATTGAAATTTTGGAAGATATAGCCAATGTGACGGGCACGAAAGTCGGTCAGTGCGTTGTCACTGAGTCGTTGCAGTGACTGGCCGGCGATTTCGATATTGCCTTGATCCGGCCGGTCAATGCCGGCGATCAGATTCAACAAGGTGGTTTTGCCGCTGCCGGACGGTCCTGACAACACGGTAAAACAAGCAGGTTTTAGTTGCAGGCTGATGTTCGTCAGCGCAGGAACCCGCAGCTGACCGAGGGCATAGGTTTTCGACAGGTGATGTAATTGCGCCAGGCTCATGCTGGTACTCCTTGAACAGAATGCGAAACACAGATCCCAAAATCAGGTGGGCTTAGCCTGCTTGTTTTCACGGCTGCTGGCTGTGAATTGTGATAAAGCGTTGTTATCTGGCTTGAAGTGCAACGGGTGCGGATAACATGTATTCCCGTGCTTTTGGCGTGTTGTTGTCGATGGCTTCATCAGATAAAAATAATCTTTTCATCAAGTTGGCGTTCAACTCTTGTCATATTGTGGCGGCACTTTAGCGATGCAGCCGCTGCACGTCCTGCTGACCGTAGCGCGATTGCTCACATATTAAGGGAGTACCCCATGTCCGGACTTGCTTTATCTGCACTGGCTGCCGCGCCAGTGTTTCCGACCCTCTGGCGGCTGGCGCTGCCCATCATGTTGTCGCTGGTGTTTGGTGCGTTGGCTAATGCTGTGGACATGGCGTTTATCAGCCAGTTCAGTCAGAGCGATCGGGCTATTGCTGCATTGTCAGTGATTTTTCCGCTGCAAATGCTGGTCGCGGCGTTCGGCACTGCACTCGGTGGCGCGCTTGCCAGTGTGCTGACCCGCGCGTTGGGAGCAGGCCAACCGGAACAAGCACAGCGCGCGTTATGGCAAGCGACGCTGCTGACATTTTGGCTCGGCATTGTGTTAACTATCGCGCTGTGTGCCGGGCTGCCTGCGATGTTGGCATTATTGCAGACCCCTGAAAACGTCATGCCGCTGGCCCTTGACTACGGCTATCCGGTCCTCTTGTGCACGCTGCCCGTGTTGCTGGCTCAATTGTGGTGTGAAGCCTTTCGCGCTCAGGCTCGGGTAAAGCTGATGGTCATCGTGGTCGTCAGCAGCTGTCTGTTGAATGTGCTGCTGAATACATTGTTGATCGTCGGTCTGGATTGGGGGGTGAGTGGGGCGGGTATCGCCACTGCCATTTCGCAGTTATTGGCGGCACTGCTGGCGTTATGGCTACTGCAGGGGCGGCGCAGCACGTTGGATCAGCAAGCGGCTGATCTAGAAACTGCAGCAGAGACCGCTGAGAGTAGCCCGGGATCGGACTTGTTAACCTGGTCGCGTCAGCCGGCGACGCCGGGCGTGAAGCGGGAAATGCTGCTACTGGGTCTGCCGTTATTTTTAAATCAGCTCGGGATCGGTCTGATGGTTGCCGCAGTCAACAGTCAGCTTGCTGGTACCGCCGATGTATTGCTCGCGACTGCTGCTTTTGGGCTTTTTATCAAAATGATGGTGATAGTGGTGATGCCATTACAAGGGCTGGCGGCAGCATTTCAGACGCTGGCGGCATATCATGCCGGAGCTGGAGACGATCGGCGATTACGCCTGACGGTCTATGCCGCACTCGGTTGGACCCTAGCCTATGCCACGCTGGTGTATCTGCTGATGTATTTGCAACCGCAATGGTTGTACGGTGCATTTATGGCGCCGGCTGAAGTCAGTACAGCAGCGATAGTGATTACCCAGGCTGCTTGTCTGGCGTTTCCACTGTATGCACTGTTTTTTGTTTCAGCTGGTTTTTTCCTGTCGACGGGCCGGGCCGGATTGGCGCTATTGATTTACTTATCACATAACTACCTGTTTTTTCTGCCTTTCGTTTTCATTTTTCCAGCGTACTGGGCCACAAGTGGCATTTGGTGGGCGTTTGTTGCCACCGATGTTGCCGCCGCAGTGCTGGGTGCACTTTGCCTGCTACTTGCCTTGTGGCACCCGCTCAAAGCGCCAGCTGCTTTAACGAAGCGGGATAATCCTGCCCAGGCCAACCCATATTCTGAAGCGGTCTGACCGCGATCTGACGCCAAACCAAGGAGTGATGTGTGAAGACTTCTCTACCAGGCCGCCCCGGCAATACCCCGTTAATTGAACTTTTTGTGCAGCAGCTGGCACGGATGAGCCAAATGCAGCATCTGATGTCAGTACAGCTGCAGCAATTGCAACGACCACAAACCAGTCACCACCGCCGCAGCGCAGCAGGGTTACCGGATGCAGTGGCAGCTCCTGTCGCAGCCCCGTTAAAAGTGCAGCTGTCGGCTTCAGCTGCAGTCATACCATCTCAGTCTCAGTGGTTGCCGATGACTTCGGCACAGCGCCGGTTATATCTGTTATGTCAGCAACCGGATGCGGAGTTGTCGTATCACATCACGTCGCTGACCGAACTAACCGGGCCGCTTGATGTGTCGCGCCTGGATCAAGCGATGCAGGCTCTGGCTGACCGGCATCAGGTGCTGCGGACCAGATTATCGCAACAGCAGCGTGCAGGAGCCGACGAACTGTTCTGGCAACATATTCAAAGTGAAGCGGTGTTTGGTCTGCAGTGTCAAGACTGGCAAGAGCTCGACGCCACAACACTCAGTAGCCGGTTGCGTCATTTGTTACAGCCGTTTGATCTACAGCAGGCGCCGCTGGCACGGGTATATCTGTTGCAACTGGCACCGGATCATCATTTGCTGTTGACCGATTTTCATCATGCAATCAGTGACGGTTTTTCGCTGTCGGTGTTTGTCCGGGAATTGCTGCAACATTACCAGGGCGAGACTTTGCCGGCTGTCAGTCAACAATATGGCGACTACCTGCTTTGGGAGCAGCAGTACTGCCAGTCAGTCCGTTATCAGCAAGATTTACAGTACTGGCAACAGCAAAGTCTGGGAAACCGGCCACCCACGGAATTACCTTTGTGCCGCGCCAGACCAGCACGGCAAGAGTTCCTGGGGGGGCGCTTGTTCAGCAAACTGGATCTCAATCTGACGCAAGCACTGAAGCAAACAGCCAGGCAGCATCAGGTGAGCCTGTTTATGCTGCTGCTGGCTGGTTGTCAGTTGTGGTTATCCCGGTTGTGCCGCCAGTCTGAAGTCCAGGTCGGGGTGCCCGCCGTGGTTCGTGGCAATGAGGCCGCCGCACATACCATGGGGATGTACACCAATACGCTGGTGCTGCACCAGGACATCGATGAACAGCAAACGCTGGCGCAATTGCTGCAGCAGGTGCGGGCGCGTTGTGTTGGCGCTTACCAGCACCAGGCACTGCCGTTTGCGGATTTGGTCAACAATGTTGCAAGTCGATCGCAATCATCGGCACGTAATCCGTTATTTGATGTGATATTTGTCTTTGAAAATGCTGATGATCGGGTGCTCAACCTGCCGGGGCTGCAGGTGCGTGATTTGCCATTTGACCCAGGCGTCAGCAGTTTTGATCTCTGTCTGGAGCTGATTGAACAACAAGGGCAGATTGCACTGAATCTGCATTATGCGTCGGCGCTGTTTGATACCGATATCTTGCAACACTGGCTTGATGCATTATTGGCCTTGTATCAGCAAATGACGCTGCAACCTCAGGCAAAACTGGCGACGCTTGGTTGGCTGTCACCGGCCCAGCAGCAGCTGTTGGCGCAGTTCCAGCAACCACCGCAGCAACCAGCGGCCAGCTCACAAAATAATGCCTTACCGGTTGAATGGCGTGACTGGCAAATTCAGCAGTGGGTGGCAGAGCAGGCCAGACAGCAGCCGCAGCAAACTGCGATCCAGTATTTGGAGCAACAACTTAGTTACCAGCAACTCGATCAGCAGGCCAATCAGTTGGCGAATTTTTTACTGCAACAGGGAGTTCGTTATGGCCAGCGGGTTGCTATCAGCCTGCCACGTGGCCCACAACTGGCCGTGGCCTGGCTGGCGGTTGCAAAAACCGGTGCCGTGTTTGTGCCTGTTGATCCAGATTATCCGCACGCACGCATCCGCCACATTCTGACCGACAGCGCTGCGACATTGCTGCTGACCGAGAGTACCGTGGTATTGCCAGAGCTGCAGTTACCTGTGCAGTGGCAATCTGAATCGCTGCAGCCGGAACAAGGACAGTGCCAACGACAGGATCTGGATCTGCTGGATTTAAGCGACTTTTCCGTGACAGCGCCGCCGATATCCGGTGATCTGCACAGCCTGATGTATCTGGTCTATACCTCTGGCACAACCGGATTACCCAAAGGTGCTCAATTGCAGCATTTGGGGGTGAATCGGTTGATGTGGGAACAAATTCCCCGACTTGGCCTTGGTCCGGGCAGTCGGGTGCTGCAATTTGCTTCATTCAGCTTTGACGCGGGTCTGGTGGAGTTTTTCTGGGCACTGTGCAGTGGCGCAACTTTGTATATGTATCCGGCAGCTGTGGTACGTGATCCGGCAGCGTTAGACCAGGTGGTCGCGCGTGATCAACTGACCCATGCCTTGATGACACCGGCGTTGCTGCCGTATCTGGACGTAACAGCCTGGCGAAGTGTCCGTACTTTGCTGATCGGCGGTGAAGCCTGCCCGGATGTACTCGCCAGGCTTTGGGCAGAAGGCCGATGTTTATTGAACAGTTATGGTCCGACCGAAACATCCATTTATTGTACTCAGGGCCAGTTGCCGCCAGATTTTGTGAGGATGCAAATGGGAGGTAGCGTCGCCGAAGCCCGGCTCTACGTTGTGGACAATGCGCTGAGCCCGGTGCCACCTGGTGTCCCCGGCGAATTACTGATTGGCGGCCCCGGGGTTGGCGCGGGTTACTTGCAGCGGCCGGAACTGAATGCGGAAAAGTTTATTCCCAATCCCTTTGCCGCGGGTCAGTTGTACCGTACCGGCGATCTGGTGCGCTGGTTACCGGAAGGTCAATTGCAATATCTGGGACGGATTGATCACCAGGTTAAGCTGCGCGGCTTTCGGATCGAACTTGCGGAAATTGAGGCGGTATTGCTGGCTCAACCACAGGTGCGTGAGGCCGCAGTGCGGGTGCTTGGCGCTGGTGCCGATGCCGAACTGATCGCTTACCTGGTGGCACCAGCCAATGTCTGTGACGAAGTCCGGACCGCGCTTCGGGCCACTTTGCCGGACTATATGGTGCCCGCTGCACTGGTGATTCTGGCTAAATTGCCACTGACCGCCAATGGCAAACTGGACAAACAAGCGTTACCGTTACCGGCAGCAGATGATTATCAGCGGACACTGTTTGAACCGCCGCAAGGTGCGACTGAACGGCTGCTGGCGACAATCTGGCAGCAGCTATTGCAAGCAGCACAAGTCGGCAGGCATGACAATTTTTATGCGCTCGGTGGTCATAGTTTGCTCGCGGCCCGTTTATTGTCGCAGATCCAGCAGCACTGGCCGGTTGAGCTCGGATTGGCCGCAGTGATTGGCAGCACCGATCTGGCGGAGTTAGCCTGTCGTATTGACGCTGCGGTGCGTGATCCCAACATCGCAGCTCCAGCCATCCCATCTCTGAAAGCCTTGCCGCCCCAGGCTCGTTATCCGCTGTCAGCGTCGCAACAACGACTGTGGTTTGTTGAACGCTGGTCCGCCGGACAGCGCATGTACCATGTACCGCTGGTCTGGCAGGTAACGGGGCCATTTGTGGCAAAGTTCGCTGATCAGGCGTTAATGACGTTACTGGCACGCCATCAGCCACTGCACTTTGGTCTGTCTGAAGACGACGACGGTCAGCTGTGGCAACAGCCGTTGCCGTTACCAGCTTCGTTAGTGCAGCAACGTGATTTGCAACACTGCCACGAAAGCGAGGTGCAACAACAGGTTGCAGCTTTGCTGGCATTGCCTTTTGACCTGGCAACCGACATCAAACTGCGGGCATGGTGGCTGCAGACTGCACCAGAACGCGGTTTACTGGTGCTGAATCTGCATCATATCGCAACCGATGGTTGGTCGATGGCCGTACTCGCCACTGAGTTCGCCACTTTGTACCAGGCACTGTGCCAAGCCAACGCCGGCACTGCCAGCGCTGAAACATTGCCACCCCTGCCGTTACAATACAGCGATTATGTGTTGTGGCAACAAAGCCCGGACGTTCAGCGGCACTGGCAACAACAGCTCAGCTTCTGGCAACAGGTGCTGGAAGATGCCCCGCCAGTGCACCAGTTGCCATTGGACTTTGACCGGCCGGAGCAACCAAGCCACCATGGTGGCTGGCATGCATTTACGTTGGCAACACAACACAGCACTGAATTGGTACAGTTCGCCAGGCAGCAGCAGGTCAGTTTGTTTACGGTGTTGCTGAGCGCTTTTTATCTGTTGCTGGAAAAATACAGCCAGAGCCGCGATTTGGTTATTGGCACGCCGGTCGCCAACCGCGCTCAACCCGAGCTTGGCAATCTGGCCGGCTTTTTTGTCAATACGCTGGTGCTACGCCAGCAACTGGATCCTGCTCTCACACTGGCAGAGCTGCTGCATCAGGTGCAGCAACAGGTGGCACAAGCACAACAACATCAGGAATATCCGTTTGAGAAGCTGGTCGAAGCGTTGCAGCCGGTACGACAAAGTCAGTATTCGCCGCTGTTTCAGATCATGTTTAGCATGGACCCGCCCGGCCTTGCCGACATGCAATTTGCCGATGTAAGCCTGAGCAAAGCCAGCGGCGCCGAGCAACATGCCCGATTTGAGCTGACACTGGAAGTCAGCACCGAAAGCAACGCTTTTGAGTTTGCATTTGAGTACAACGCGGACTTGTTCAGTGCGACGACCATCAAGCGGCTGGCTGCAAGTTATCAGGCGTTATTACAACAAATGCTGCACAGTTCGCAGCAACGATGGGACCAACTGGATGCGTTATCGGCAGCGCAGCGCGTATCGCTGTTGACAGGACATGGTACCGCGCCAACTTTGGAGTCATTTGTCACCGACACTGAAGCCAACACCGGTGCGGCGACATTGCTGGCGCAGTTGCAACAATTCGCCCTTGACACCCCGGCAGCCACAGCGTTACAGCACGGCGCTACGGCGCTCAGTTATCAGCAGTTGTGGCAACAAAGTCAGGTGGTCGCCGCTGCGCTGCAGCGGGACGGGATCGTTGAAGGCGCGGTGGTAGCTTTGTGTTTGCAGCGTTCAGTGCCGTTGTTGGTGACTGTGCTGGCGTTATTGCGACTAGGTGCTGTTTATCTGCCGCTGGATCCGGCTTATCCGGATGAACGGCTACAGCAAATTATACAGGATGCACAACCGGTCTTAGTGCTGACCGAACCCACGCAGGCGCAGCGATTTGACCAGGCTGAGCAGCCTGTTTTTGTACCGCGTTGCCGGGTACTGCAGCAATGTTGGGCTGACTGGTTCAGTGCAGAGCAATTGCCGGCGCTGCAGACCACTGTGCTTTTATTGCCTTCTGCGGACGCGGTGGCATATTTGATTTATACCTCGGGATCGACCGGTACGCCAAAAGGGGTGATGGTGGGGCAACCGCAGTTGTTGCATCTGGCGCATTCGATGAAACAAGCTTATCAGCTGCAATCCACCGATCGGGTGCTGCAGTTCAGCAGCATTAACTTTGATATTTCAATTGAAGAAATTTTTGCCAGTTGGTACAGCGGCGCTTGTCTGGTATTGCGCCAGGAAAACTGGATCGATAGTCCGGCGTCGTTCTGGCAACAGGTGCAAGCCTGCCAGCTGTCAGTGCTGAACTTGCCCACAGCATTTTGGAGCGAGCTGACCACTGCCTTGCCAGATACTTTTGATCCGGCACTGCGACTGGTGATTATTGGCGGTGAAGCGGCTCCGTTGCAACAGGTACGGCGTTGGCTGCAAAGCACCGCCAGTCACATTCGCTTGATCAACGCCTATGGTCCAACCGAAACAACGGTGACGGCCACTTGTTATCCGATCTCCTCCGTGCAACCGCGCCAACATCAAATTCCGCTGGGGCGGCCGGTTGGCATGAATCGTTGTTATATCCTCGACGCAGATCGCCGGCTGTTACCACCTGGTGCTATCGGTCAATTGTGGATTGCCGGTCCCGGCGTCAGTCAGGGGTATCTGCGACGTGCTGAACAAACAGCGGCCGTATTTTGTCAGGATCCGCTGGGTATCGCCGTTAGTAGCAACGGCGATCTGTGGTATCACAGTGGTGATCTGGCGCGTTGGAACAGCGATGATCAGCTGGAGTTTTTTGGTCGTGAAGACGATCAGGTCAAACTGAATGGTTTCCGGATTGAACTCAGCGATATCGAAGCGCAGATTTTGCAATATCGGGGGGTCTGTAGTGCACTGGTCGTGGCCGATCAACCACAAGGCAGCTGGCGTTTGCTGGCGTACTTACGGGCTGATCATCAGGTCGATATTCAGGCACTGCGTCAGTATTTAAGCCGCAAACTGCCGCAGTTTATGTTGCCTGCGGCATTACATCAACTGGCGGAATGGCCGCTATTGCCCAATGGTAAAATTGACCGCAAAGCCTTACCACAACCAGCTGACACGGCGTTTGCCCACAGTGCCGGTGAGCCGCCGGCCACCGCTGCCGAGCAACAATTGGCGCAGCTCTGGCAACAATTGCTGGGTGTTGCCGTGCAGAGCAGGCGCAGTGACTTTTTCGCGCTGGGCGGGCACTCGTTGCTATCGATCCGGTTACTGGCCTTGATCCGTCAGCAGTTTGGGCGTGAGCTGGCCGTGCGTGATATTTTTCAGCACAGTGAACTGGCGGCGATGGCCAGACTGTTGCAGGAGGATGAACAGCACTGGCCGTTATTGGTCGCCAGGGCGAGTGTAGCCAACGCTGCGGTAGCGAGTGAAGAGGCCGGCAACAGGACGATAATCGCAACGAATGAGGCGCAGTTGCTGCCGTTGTCGTTCAGCCAGCAACGGCTGTGGTTTATCGAACAACTACAACCTGGCTCGGCGCAGTATCACATCAGCGCCACATTGCAACTGTTGGAGCCACTGGACGCGGACATATTGGAACAAGCGGCAAATCTGCTGACCGCGCAACATGAAATCCTGCGTACCGTCATGGTGGAGCAGGACGGCCAGAGCTGGCAACGGGTGATGCCGGATGCAAAGTTCTCGCTTCAGCGGCTGAGTATTGCCGGGCGTGCAGATCTCAGTGCTGTCGCAGCAAAACACGCCGACACGCCGTTTGACCTGCAGGCTGATCTGATGTGGCGGCTGGCACTGGTCGACAGTGGCGAAACACAGTTCTTATTGTTTAATCTGCATCACATTGCCGGCGATGGCTGGTCGGTAGACTTGCTGATCAACGGCTTGCTGCGTTGCTATCAGCAACTGCAGCATGGAGATGCTTCAGTTCCGGTGTTGACGCTGCAATATGGTGATTACGCGTTGTGGCAACAGGCGCTGGCGCAAGCGGGATATTTTGCCCAGGCGGCGCACTATTTCAACACGACACTGGCACAATTGCCGCCGGTGCATGCTTTGCCACTCGATTTCCCCAGACCGGTGTTACCTGACCATCGGGGTGCCAGCATCAGTCTGATGATCAATCGGGAAGAACTGCAGGAGTTACAACAATTTGCGCTCAGCCATCAGACCAGTTTGTTTTCGCTATGCCACGCCGCTTTTGCTCATGTGCTGGCACGCTGGAGCGGACAACGCGATATTGTGATCGGCACGCCGGTACTCAACCGGACGCAGGCCAGTTTGCAGGATCTGGTTGGATTTTTTGTTAACACCCTGGTGTTGCGACTTGATTGTGATCCGGCGCAACATTTCACGGCGCTGCTGGAACAAAGCCGGCAGCAGCTGCACCAGGCCCAGCAATATCAGGATTATCCATTCGAATTACTGGTTGCAGCACTGAATCCGCCGCGCGAAGCCGCGATCCATCCGCTTTTCCAAATCTTTATGGCCATGGACGTGTCGGATGACACTGCACTGCAGGCACATGGAATCACTTTAATACAACCAGACGCAGTACTCGCACGTTTTGATCTCAGTCTGAATTTGCAGGTGCAGGAACAGCAGCTGCGACTACGGCTTGATTATGCCTGCGCTTTGTTTAGTGAACGTACCGCCAACGCATTGCTTGATGCATTGCTGTTGACGTTGCAGCAGGTACGTATTGAAGCGCTACGGTCGCTGGGTCGTTTACCAGTGCTCAGTCCGCAACAGCAGCAACTGCTATTGGCAAAACAACCGGTGTTAACTGAAGATCGGCTGAGCTTTTCCCGCCACACCGATTTATTGACGCAGTGGCATCAGCAACAGGTGCAGCACGCGGATCAGATCGCGGTGGCCGATCCACTGCATGCGCTCAGTTACCAGCAGCTTGAAGCCGGCGCCAATCAACTGGCACACGCTTTGTATGCGATAGGGATCAGGCCGACGCAGCGTGTTGCGTTGCTATTGCGCCGTGATCATCAGTTGCCAATGGCAATTCTGGCGCTCTGGAAGTTGGGCTGCGCTTATGTGCCGCTAGACCCCACACAGCCAGCGGCGAGGCAGCAGGCGGTATTGTTGGATGCCGACGTGCAGCTGACGCTGGCGAGTCGCTGTTATCAGGCGCTCGCACAACAGTTGAACTTAAAGACGTTATCAACAGATCCAGCACTCGCTACGGCACTTTGGGTGCTGGATGCCCCGGAACTGCTGCGAACGCTGCAACAGCAACCATCAACTGCGCCAGAGCTGCTGTTGCCGGCCGATCCACTGGCTTACCTGATTTATACTTCAGGCTCAACCGGTCAGCCCAAAGGCGTGCAGGTGTATCTGAGCTCGGTGCTGGAATGCCTGAATCAGATCGCCGCCAGGATTGGTTTTCAGCCGCAGCAGGCAATGCTCGCCATCACCACGGTTACCTTTGATATTTCGGTATTGGAGTTGTGGCTGCCGCTGCTGTGGGGCGGGCGCACTGTACTGATGCAAAGCGAGGAGGCACGTGATCCGTTGTTGTTACAGCAATGGCTGGATCGGTTTGAGATCCGGTTACTGCAGGCAACACCTGCCACCTGGCAAGGATTGATACTTTCTGGCTGGCAGAGCAGGCCTGGGCTGACCATGTTGTGTGGTGGCGAAGCTCTGAGTAAGCCATTGGCGTTGCAGCTGCTATCCGGTGGCGGCACCCTGTGGAATGTTTATGGACCGACCGAAGCGACTATTTGGGTGTCGGCCGCGCCAATCCGCAGTGAAGACGACTTTGCCGGGCAAGGTGTGGCGCCGGTTTGTGATCTGTTGCCCGGGGTGCGCAGTTATGTGTTGAGTCCTGCGGGTTTACTGCAACCACCCGGTGTCGCCGGTGAACTCTATCTGAGTGGACCCTGCGTGGCTGCGGGTTATCGCAACAGACCAGATTTAACGGCACGGCATTTTTTACCCGATCCGTTTTCAACGTCAACACAGACCATGTATCGCACAGGCGATCTGGTGCGACAGTTACCTGGCGGTCAGTTGGCGTTTTTGGGAAGGCTTGATCATCAGGTTAAAATCAATGGCTTTCGGATTGAGCTTGGCGATATTGAAAGCCAGTTGCGCCAGCATCCGGCAGTTGAGCAAGCTGTAGCTCTTGTCCTGACCGTCCGTGAGCAACCACAGTTGGTACTGTATTGGCAGCGTTGTGCCGGTGTTACCGACGACGAACACAGTTTGCGCACATATCTGCAGCAGCAGTTACCGGCATATATGCAACCGGCGTATTGGCTGGAGCTGGACAATTTTCCGCTCAACAGTAATGGCAAAATTGACCGCAAGGCACTGCCGTCGCCACAACCGACAAGGCAGATTAGCCAGCCGCCAGCAACTGAGCTGGAACTGGTGTTGCAGCAGATTTTTCAACAGGTGTTGGAACAGCAGGTGCCGGACGTGACAGTCAGCTTCTTTGAACTGGGCGGTCATTCGTTACTCAGTATTCGCTTGATGCAGCTGTTAAACAGCCAAGGGCGGACGAGACAGTGGCCAGTGCTCAGTCTGGCTGATTTGTTTCACAACCCTGACATTCGTCGTCTGGCCGACCATCTCAGTGCCGCTCTGCTACAGCATGAAGACCACACGCGGTCGCAGGATGATAGCGTACGCTGGGTCGTACTGGAACCTCAGGCCGGATTACCCGAATGGTGGGTGATCCCGGGCGCTGGCGCGATCAGTGCTGCCATGCTGCCGCTGGCGCGTCAGTTGCGTGGCAATGCACAGGTGCAGGTTGCAGAACCGCAGGGCCGGCTTGGCCTGCAAAACCCGCATCAGGATTGGGCAACCCTGACCAGCGACTATCTGCAGGCATTGCGCCGGGCACAGCCGCAGGGACCTTATCACATCGCCGGTCATTCGCTCGGCGGACGCATCGCTTATCAGCTCGCCTGTATGCTCGAAGCACAGGGCGAACAGGTCACCTTGTGTCTGTTGGATGTCGATTTACGACCAATGGCAGATACCGGTGATGTGCTGGATGCTTGCAGTGAAATGTACCAGCTGCTGTGCCGGGCAATGGCACAACCAGCTCTGGAATTCAGTGACCCAGCGCAGTACCGTGGCGCTTTGGTGCAACTGATGCAGCAGGCGGGTTTATTGCCGACGGACGACTGGCAGACTGAGCTTGATGCGCTGCTAGCAGTTGCCAGCGCTCAGGCTGAATTGTACCGGCAGTTTAAGCCTGGTCCGAAATTTCACGGCCCGGCGGTACTTATTTATGGTGATGATTTCGCTACCGCACATCCGCGTACCCATCTACGCCGACAACTGAAGCAATATCTAAAAGGCAATTTGCAGTTACAGCAAGTCGCCGGCGATCACTTAACCATGTTGTCTGCTCCGGCGCTGGCGCAGAAGTTGATTCAGTTGTTGTCGTCAGTGTGACGATAGGGATGCAACCGATCTGCGGATCGGTTGCATCATCGTGTCAGGTGCAATGAGTCTGGTGGCAAGACGAACAGCTGACTTCAATGCAGAAGCCCGCAACAAGGCGGGATTTTTGCACTGAAGTCAGCAACAACGGTTAAAAGCGGTATACCACCAGTAACATTGCATCGAGGCTTTGCTCTTCGCCGACAAGCGGACTTTTTTGTAAATTGTCGGCCAGCTGTGTAACGCCGGTACTGCCAAGCAGCATCGTTTGTGTACTGAGCGGATATTGAACACGGAGATTCAAGCTGTAGTTCACTTCAGCTTCGGTTTGAAATACCGGCCGGTTCACGCTTAGATTCTGATTGCCGGGTGCAACGCCATAAATACGTTGGGTATAATCTTCGTTCATCCAACTGGCCGCGATGTTCGCCATCAAACGTAAGCCGGAGTTGTGTTGGTACAATGGTAGTTCAATTGCCAAATCAACAACTTGTGCTGTCCGAACGTCGTTCAGTTGCTGTGCTAGTTGTAGTGAAATCCAATGCCAACTGAATCCAACGGCGCTGGTGATCTCAGTATTGGGAGCCTGATAGCCGCTAAACACCGGATCGTCAGATAAATCAGAGCTCAGGCTGGTATCGGCATCATAACCGTTATCGCGGATGCCAACGCCGGCGTAGAGGCGGAAAGCTTCGTCCTGATAAAAACTGTAACTTATGAGATTGCCGCCATCAATGCCAATGCGCCATGGGCCTTTGCTCGCTGAAAAATACGGTACTGCGGAGGTGACAGTTGGCATTTTTTTCCAGACCTGTTGCTGACTGATAACACCGGCACCGGCTTCGAATTGCCATGGTTCTGCGGTTAGTACAGGGCTGTGCAGGCTGAAGATGATCCCAAGGCTGGGGATCAGTAAACGGGGTTGGTATAACATCGCAGACATAAAAGCTCCTTGTCAGAAGTGTGGTCAGGGAGTGTTACTGTAATCGGCTACTTCGGGGGGCGCTTTGGCATGTGACTGACAGCATTGTCAGCCGATAAACCGTTGGCATACCGGATGGATGGCGACGTTTACCGCTGAAGATATTCAAAGGACTCAGTAGATGACAACAACATTATTCACAGGCGAAGTAGTCGCTGATGATTTTTTACCCAATGAGTTACCGGTGGATGGTTTTTTGCAGCACGTCCGCAGCTGGACCTGGCAAGGCTGGCTGGTAAGCCGGGCTCAGTTTGTACCGCAGCCTGAGCTGGTCAGGTTAGCCTCGCGGCACCACATTGTGCTACCAGCACAAGTTTGTCGGGCGGTGCCACAACGTCAGGCGGAATACCTGGCCGGTCGTTTATTGCTTCGACAGCTGCAACTGCAACTGGGTTTGTGCACTTTGCAGATATTGCCAGCGGCCGATCGCAGTCCACAGTGGCCTGCAGATCAGCAAGGTTCATTATCACACTGTGGCAATGAGTTGGTTGCAGGACTTGCTGCAAAGCCAGCGTATCGACTGGGGGTTGATTTGGAGAAATGGCTGACGCAGGCGCAATTTAATGAGCTGGGGCCAGCTATTTTGAGTTCTGTGGAGTTGCATTGGTGTTCGCGATTTGTTCTGCAGCAACAAGGTCCGACACTGTGGTCAGAGTCGCAGCTGTTGACGTTAATTTTTGCCGCCAAAGAAGCTTTATATAAAGCTTTATACCCCGATTGCCGGCAAATTATGGCGTTTCATGCTGCTGAAGTACGTGCGGTCACCGGTCAGCAGATTTTGCTGCAGCTGACCGTGGACTGGTCAGCAACATGGTGTGCAGGCACGGAAATCTGGCTGGATTATCAGGCCGAAGCGCTATTGGTGCAGGTACTTGCCGAAGTCAGAAGCAGGTAAGATGATCCGGCTTGTGATCCGAACCCGGAAATCGCTAAAAAAAATGCCCATCTTTTTTCAGACAGGCATTCACTTAAAAACGACAGCAGGTTGTTGTCGCGAGGTTTTTTTACTTAGAAATCTGCATTGCCCGGAGTCCGTGGGAAGGCAATCACATCCCGTACGTTACCCACACCCGTCACATAAGACACCAGACGCTCAAAGCCCAGACCAAAACCAGCATGTGGTACTGTGCCGTAACGGCGCAGGTCACGATACCAGCTGTAATCTTCTTTATTCAGACCCATTGCATCCATCCGCGCGTCGAGCTGCTCTAAACGCTCCTCACGCTGTGAACCACCGATGATTTCACCGATGCCTGGTGCCAGAATATCCATGGCGGCGACGGTTTTACCATCTTCGTTCATCCGCATATAAAAGGCTTTGATGTCTTTTGGATAGTTTTGCAGAATAACCGGCGCGCCAACATGCACTTCGGCTAAATAACGTTCGTGCTCTGATTGTAAATCCACACCCCATTCCACCGGGTAATCAAACTTCTTGCCGCAGGTTTTCAGAATTTCCACCGCATCGGTGTAATCCATCCGCACAAAGCTTGAATTGACGATGTCTTGCAGACGGCTAATGGCTTTGTCGTCGACGCGCTCGGCGAAAAATGCCATGTCGTCGCTGCGCTCGGTCAATACGGCGTTAAACACATACTTCAGCATGTCTTCGGCCAGTTGCGCCACGTCTTTGAGTTCGGCAAATGCCACTTCTGGTTCAATCATCCAGAATTCGGCTAAGTGACGGGTGGTGTTAGAGTTTTCAGCTCTAAAAGTCGGGCCGAAGGTGTATACGTTCGATAATGCACAAGCGTAGGTTTCAACGTTGAGCTGACCAGACACCGTTAAAAAGGTTTCTTTACCGAAGAAGTCTTGTTTGTAATCCACTTTGCCTTTGTCATCGCGTGGCAGGTTTTCCATGTCTAAAGTACTGACGCGGAACATTTCACCTGCGCCTTCAGCATCGGCACCCGTAATGATTGGCGTGCTGATCCAGTAAAAACCACGCTCATGGAAGAAGCGGTGAATGGCCTGGGCCAGACAGTGGCGCACGCGGGTGATCGCGCCTACCATGTTGGTCCGTGAGCGTAAATGTGCCTGTTCGCGCAGATATTCCATCGAATGACGTTTTGGTGCCATTGGGTAGGTATCAGGGTTTTCGACCCAACCTAAAACTTCAACCAAATTAGCTTGAATTTCAAAGGATTGGCCCTGGCCTTCAGATTTAGCGATGGTGCCGCTGACAATCACCGAGCAAGCCGTAGTCAGGCGTTTGATTTCAGTTTCGTAATTATTCAGTTCAGCCGGAGCGACGGCTTGCAGTGCATCAAAACAGCTGCCGTCGTGTACGGCGAGGAAAGAAATACCAGCTTTGGAATCGCGACGGGTGCGGATCCAGCCTTTAATGGTAACTAGGTCGCCGACTGCATATTTGCCGGCCAAAACATCTTTAATCACTGCATGTGTCATGCAATAGGCTCCAACTTGCTGCTTGAATGGTTTGAATTTCGATGTGAATTTCGCTAAAGAGGTGTAATCATACGCAGGCCGCGTTTCAACACAAGCAAAAATTGACAGGAAGCCCGATTTGACTGAGCAAAAACCAGCACTGCCACCGAAAAATCGCCGTAAGGGCCCAGACTGGTTATTACATAGTTTGAGTATTTTATCGATTGTGGGTTGGGTCGCTTTTGTTGCTGCGCTTGGTTTTGCCCATATGGCAAAACCGGAGTTTAAATCTGGTTTAGTCCGTTACTGGGGCATCTCTGTTCGTGAATACTGGCATCCGGAGCTGACGCCACAGCTGCTGTATTTACTATGGTGGTGTTGTGGGATCAGTTTGCTTAGCTTATTGCTTAATCGCGCCCGGTTACGCCGTACCGATGATCGGATGCGCTATAACGTGTTGGTGTTGCTCGCGATGTCTGCAGCCTTGTTAACTTATTTATATCAGGTGGTTTGAGCCGGTTCGCTGGTTTTAACTCAGCATCTGTCGACAACTGTATTTAAGCTCCCGGCAACGGCGGCTGGCTGGTAAAAATTGGCTGCTGTGCCACCTGCAGTAAGGCACCGGTCAGCTGCCGCAATTCCTGCGGGCTGATGATAAAAGGCGGCATCAGATACAACAACCGGCCAAAGGGGCGGATCCAGACGCCGAGATCGACAAACAGCCGCTGACATAACGCCACATCCACTGTATCCATCATTTCCAGCACGGCCACTGCGCCCAGCACCCGTACATCGGCCACTTGCGGCAGGTTTTTGGCAGCGATTAATTCGGTTTTGAGTTGTTGCTCAATTGCGCTGACCTGGGTTTGCCATTGGCCACTGGCGATGATTTGCAAACTGGCATTGGCCACGCTGCAGGCCAGCGGATTCGCCATATAAGTTGGTCCATGCATTAAAGTGCCACCAATACCGTTTGCGACTTGATCACTGCATAAAGTCGCGGCGAGCGTGATGTAACCGCCACTCAGCGCCTTACCAACACACATAATATCCGGCGCGATAGCTGCGTGTTCAGAGGCGAATAATCTGCCGGTGCGACCGAAGCCGGTGGCAATCTCGTCACAAATCAGCAGCACATTAAATTCATTACATAACTCGCGGCACAGTTGCAGATAACGCGGGTGATACATCCGCATGCCGCCAGCGCCTTGTAAAATGGGCTCGACGATCATCGCGGCGATTTCCTGATGGTGTTGAGTAAACAACCAGCGCAGTGAAGTTTCATCTTCAGGCCGCCACAGCCCATCAAAGCGGCTTTGTGGCGCCGGTGCAAACAGCTGAGGTGTGAGCTGACTGCGAAACAGGCTGTGCATGCCATCATCCGGATCGCACACCGCCATCGCAGCAAAAGTATCGCCATGATAGGCCTTGGCGAGGCTTAAAATTTTAGTTTTATGGGGGTTGCCCTGCGCCAGCCAGAACTGCAACGCCATTTTCAGCGCCACTTCTACTGCTATCGAGCCACTGTCGGCGAAAAACACTTTGGTAAGGGACGCCGGCACCAGCGATAACAATGTCTTAGCTAAATCGACCGCCGGTTGATGGGTAATACCACCAAACATCACATGGCTCATTTTACTGAGCTGCTCAGTGACGGCGGCGTTTAGCTGCGGATGATTATAGCCATGTACCGCCGACCACCAGCTGGACGTGCCGTCAATCAGCGAACGGCCGTCTTCCAGATAAAGTGTCACGCCGGATGCGTGAGTGACCGGATACACCGGCAACGGGTTTTTTAGCGATGTGTAGGGATGCCAGATATGTTGACGGTCAAATTGCAGATCAATAGCCATAAATTGCTCAATAAATAACCAGTGGTAAACATTGCAAACTGGTTGGCGTTGACTTCAAAGGGCAGGCCGTTAGACTAACGACAAATCATTCGAACTACAATGCAAAAACGCCACAGGAAACCGGGATCTATGTCTTTTACCATGCCGAATGCAGAAGTGCGTCATAACTGGACTTTATCGCAGGTCAACGCCTTGTTTGCGTTACCTTTTCATGAACTGATGTTTCAGGCCCAGCTGACTCACCGCGCCAATTTTAATCCACGCGAAGTGCAAATCAGTACTTTGTTGTCGATCAAAACCGGTGCTTGCGCCGAAGACTGCAAATATTGCCCACAAAGCGGCCACTACAATACTGGCCTCGAGCGCGAGCGCTTGCTGGAAGTAGAGAAAGTGCTGACTCAAGCCAAAGCGGCTAAAGACAAAGGCGCCAGCCGTTTTTGTATGGGCGCCGCCTGGAGTAACCCAAAGCAGCGTGATATGCCGTACATCATGGAAATGGTCAAAGGCGTCAAAGCGATGGGTCTGGAAACCTGTATGACACTGGGCAAACTTGATGCCGGTCAGGCGCAGGAACTAGCAGGCGCAGGTCTTGATTATTACAACCACAACCTCGACACCTCGCCGGAATTTTATGGCGAAATTATCACCACCCGCACTTATCAAGACCGGTTAGACACGCTGTCACATGTGCGGGATGCCGGGATGAAAGTCTGTTGTGGCGGTATTGTCGGCATGGGCGAAAGTGCCAATGACCGCTCTGCGCTGTTGATGCAAATTGCCAATTTGCCGGAGCATCCGCAAAGTGTACCGATTAACATGTTGGTGAAAGTGGCCGGTACACCGCTGGAAAATGTTGAAGATTTGGATGGCTTTGAGTTTATCCGCACCATCGCCGTTGCCCGCATCATGTTGCCAAAAAGCCATGTCCGGTTATCAGCAGGGCGCTCGCGGATGAATGAACAAATGCAGGCGCTGTGTTTTATGGCCGGTGCCAATTCGATTTTCTACGGCGACAAACTGCTGACCACCGAAAACCCGGAAGCCGATGCCGATATGCAACTGTTCGTCAAACTTGGTTTGGTGCCAGAGCAGCGTCATGACGTATCGGATGAAGCTTACGAAGCGGCGATGGCCGATGCGATTAAAGAGCAAAATACACCGTCGTTGTTTCATGCTGCCAGCTGATAGTCATGATCATTGCCCGGCAAGGCGCTGCTGATGCGTGCTGAACAGATGCAGGCGTTGCTGGCACAGCGCCAACAGGCAGGCTTGCTGCGCCAACTCAAAGTACTGGATGCTGTCAAAGGTTCCAGCCTGAGCTTTCAGGGTAAGTTGTTCTTAAATTTTTCCGGCAACGATTACCTGGGCTTATCCGCTGACCCGGCGGTCGTCGCAGCGCTGCAACAAGGCGCCAGCGACTTTGGCGTGGGCAGTACCGGCTCGCCGCTGATCAGTGGCCAGCAAAAACCGCATCAAGCGCTTTGTGATGAAATCTGTGATTGGCTGAATGTTGAAGCGGTGCTGCTGTTTAGCTCCGGTTTTGCTGCCAATCAGGCAATGTTATTGGGGCTCTGCGGCGAAGACGAGCTGTTGCTGCTGGATAAACTCAGCCATGCCTCGATGATTGATGCGGCTTTGCAGTTACCTGGTGGTTATAAAAGGTTTTTGCATAATGACGTAGTTTCGCTGCAAAAATTACTGCAAAGCCAGCACGAGGCGCCAGCCGTCATTGCGACCGAAGGTGTCTTTAGTATGGATGGTGACTCGCCCGATCTACCAACGCTGTTGAAGTTGAGTCAACAGTATCAGGCGCCGTTGTTACTGGACGATGCCCACGGCATTGGTGTGCAAGGTGCAGAAGGTGCTGGGTCACTGGTGCAGGCCGGTCTGGCGACTCAAGATGCGCAGTGTCTGATGGCCAATTTTGGTAAAGCGCTCGGCGGTCAGGGCGGTTTTTTGGCTACCACCCAATTGGTGGCAGATTATTTAGCCCAAAGTGCGCGGCATTTTATTTACAGCACCGCGTTATCGCCGGCCATGGCGGTGGCGATGACCCAGAGTATCCGTTTATGTCGCATAAATGCGTGGCGTCGCGAGCGTTTGGCTGAAAATATTCAATATTGTCAGGAGTTGGCAAGACAATATGATTTGCCGTTGTTGCCATCTCATAGTGCGATTCAGCCGTTATTGATTGGCGACAGCAACAAGGCCATGGTGGTGAGTGAGCAACTCAGAGCGCAGGGTATTTGGCTCAGTGCCATTCGTCCGCCAACGGTGCCGCAGCAGCAGGCACGGCTTCGTATTACCTTAACAGCGTTACATCAAAAAGCAGATTTAGCCTTGTTATTTCAAAGTTTAAGGGCGCTTTTGTGATGGCTGTCATGGTACACGAACAACAACAGGACCGGATGAAGTTGTCGTCATTTTCACCGGTGATTGCCGCCCATTTTGATAAAGCGGCCAGCAGTTATGTCAATGCGGCGACTTTGCAGCAACAGGTGGCGCTGGATCTGACTGCTCTTTTGCCCGCCGCAGCGCCGATACCTTCTTTAGTACAGCAAAACCAGGTGTTACTGGACGTCGGCTGTGGCCCTGGTTGGTATCATCCGCAACTCGTCAACCATTGCAGCGAATTATGGGCGGTCGATTTAAGCGCGGCGATGCTGGCACAGGCGCAAACACTGGGCTGCGCCAGCCGCTACATCCAGGCCGATGTCTGTCAGATCCCGCTGCCAGATGGCAGTGTTGATGTGATTTTCAGCAGTCTGATGCTGCAATGGTGTGCGACACCGCAACAAGCTTTCAGCGAACTTTGCCGGCTGCTAAAACCAGGCGGTACGCTGCTGCTTAGCACTTTAGTGCAAGGGTCGCTGAGGGAGTTTCAGCAAAGCTGGGCCGGGGTCGATGACGATGCCCATCAACTTGAATTGTTAGCAGCAACTGAGTTATTGGCGCAGTTGCTACCGCTTGGTGTGAATATCGTCAGTGAACAGAAGCAGTACCAGGTGTTTTATCCCGATGTTCGGGCATTGGCGCGCGGTTTTAAACAGATTGGTGCTAACTTTGTACAAGGTCGGCAAGGGCAAGGGTTAATGGGCAAACAGCGCTGGTTGGCTTTTGCGAATAACTATGAGCAGTTTCGCGGCGCAAGGGGTTTACCTTTGAGTTATCAGGTCTTGCAACTGGTGGTGACTAAACCCGCTGCTGCTGCGACTGTTCCAGGTTCAGCTCGCTTCAAACAGGGCGCAACAGACTAAAATGCAAACCGTATTTATCACCGGCACTGATACCGATGCCGGTAAAACCTATGTTAGTCGCCTGCTATTGACGGGCTTCGCTGCGCAAAACATCCCTGCCATTGGCTTAAAACCTATCGCCGCTGGGGTGGACGGGGATGGCAAAAACGCCGATGCCAAAATTCTACAGGCGTTATCTGCTATTGCTTTGCCCTACGACCTGGTGAATCCGTTGTTGCTGCAAGCACCGGTGGCACCGCATTTGGCGGCAGCCAATGAAGGCATCGAGCTAGATTTGTCAGTGCTGGATCAGCAGTTGGCTGAAACTGCCACGTTACCGGCCAGCATCAGACTAATTGAAGGCGCTGGTGGCTGGTTATTGCCAATCAATGAACAACTTTATCTCGCCGACTGGGTGATACAGCAGCAATTACCGGTAATTTTGGTGGTTGGCATGAAACTCGGTTGTTTAAATCATGCCATGTTAACCGCCCGCGAATTACAACGCAGTGGCGTGCCAGTGCTGGGGTGGGTGGCCAATGTGATAGATCCTACGATGTTACTGCTGGACGACAACATCAAGGATCTGACGCAACGTTTACCCTGGCCGCGGCTGGCGGTATTGCCGTTTCAAAGCGATGCGCCAGTGCAGATTGCACTGCAACTGGCTGATGCAGTGCTGCATAGCCTTCGTTAGCTAAGGCCGCTGCAACAAGCCGGATAAATCAGCGCCGGGTGCAACCGGCGTTTTTTCGCCACCAACAAACAAATAACCAGTTACAGTGCCAACATAATGCAGCTGATTGCCTTCGCGGCGCAGCGCGGTGCCTTCAGGTAAACCGAAAATAGCCGTGGTTGGGTTTAACAGCATAAATTCATTTAACCGCATATCGCGGGTTTCGCCATGAAATCCGGCCGGTTTAAAGTCGGTGTAATGGGGGTTAAGCTGAAAGGGTAATAAATTCAGTGCATTAAATGACGGTGGTTCAATGATCGGCATATCGTTGGTGGTGCGGATACTTTGTCCAGCAAGGTTCGAGCCTGCGCTCCAGCCGATATAAGGCGTGCCCGCAGTTACTTTTTCACGAATTAATTCAATCAGCTGATGTTGATACAGTTGGTGCAGCAAGTGAAAGGTATTGCCGCCACCAATCACGATCGCCTGTGCTTCGGCCACTGCCAATGCTGGGTTTTCAAACTGATGAATGCTATCCACCGTGATCCCGATAGTCCCGAGCGCAGATTGAACCATCTGCTGATAAGCATCGTAACCGACACTAACACCGGCGTAGGGGATAAATAATACCCGCTGGATATCGCCAAGAATTTCAGTAATTTGAGCAAGACCTGGTGCTAAATAGTCGCTGTTATCAGCACGGGATGAACTTAAAAGTAATAACTGCATAAAGAACTCCGGGAAAGTTTGCTGCATTCTACGGCAGCGCTGGCGGGATTGCAGCAGGGGTCATCATAGGTTTTGCTGGCGGCTTTGGCATGACGGTGACACTTCCGCTTACAAATCGTGGTGGAGGCGACATTGAAAATCAAAAATCAGACCATATAGTAAGGACAGGAATTTTAAATATGCTGGTCTTAACATCAGAAGTAAAGAGGTAAACATGAAACGTATAATGCTGTTTTTATTGACAAACTTAGCAGTGATGCTGGTGTTGTCTATTGTGCTGAGTATCGTCTTTTCGGTATTTGGCATCAGCCGCAACAGCATGGGTGGATTATTAACGCTGGCCGCGGTGTTTGGTTTTGGTGGCTCATTTATTTCACTGGCGATGTCAAAATGGATGGCCAAACGCTCAACCGGCGCTGTTGTTATTGAACAACCGCGTAACGCGACTGAACAATGGTTATTTACCACTGTGAAAAACCAGTCGGCCAAAGCGGGCATTAAAATGCCGGAAGTTGCCATTTATGATTCACCGGAAATGAATGCCTTTGCCACCGGTATGAGCCGCAATAGCTCGTTGGTTGCCGTGAGTACCGGCTTACTGCGCAATATGCGCGAAGATGAAGTAGAAGCGGTGTTGGCGCATGAAATTTCGCACGTTGCTAATGGCGATATGGTGACGCTGACGCTGATCCAGGGTGTGGTCAATACCTTCGTGATTTTCATGGCGCGGTTGATTGCCGGTGCAATTTCCAACGCTACCCGCAGCAGCGATAGCGAAGAACCGGCGCAGGGCGGTTTGGCTTATATGGCCACAGTGTTTGTACTGGAAATGATTTTTGGCGTGCTGGCCAGCATCATCGTGATGTGGTTCTCGCGCAAACGTGAATACAGCGCCGATGCCGGTGCGGCCAAGTTAGTGGGTGCGGATAAAATGATTGCAGCGCTGGAACGCCTGCGCAACAACCATGAAAGCCAGTTAGAAGGGTCAATGATGGCGTTTGGTATTGCCAACAAACCGGCCGCTTCGGAACTCTTTATGAGTCACCCGCCGCTGGAAAAACGGATTGCGGCTTTAAGATCAGGTTTTTAATTTATTGAAGTCACTTGATCCGCCGGGCTTTTCAGCTGGCGTGGGCACAGTTCTCAACCGTTCAGGGTCGCAGTAGCGGCCCTTTTTTTCGCCCCAATGTTGCACTGTGCACAGAATTTAAACGTTAAATCCCTGCCGTTGAACGAGTTTTGTCCGCTGGTGACTGTAGGAGTTGTCAATGCTTTGTTATGTTGATGGACTTTTCACTCAGTTGGATCAGCAACATGGCCAGGTTTGCGTTGTCTTTACCCTCGATTAAATTGTCGTCACCGGTGTTTAAGTTATCGGTCACTGTGCTTTGTTGTCTGGCTGCTTTGCCAGCCTTGGCCTCGCAGCAACAGGGTTATTACCGGGCGCCGGCTTTGCATCTGGATCAACTGGTGTTTACCGCTGAGGGCGATTTGTGGTTGCAGCAGCTTGGCTCAACCTCTCCAGCGCAAAGACTGACCACTCATCCGGCAGAAGAAATCAATGCGCAGTGGTCGAGGGACGGACAATGGTTGGCTTATCAGGCCAATTACGATGGCGTCAGCGAAGTCTATGTGCTGAGTAAAGACGGTGGTTTGCCCAAACGGGTTAGTTTTGAAAACAGCAAAGTGAAAGTGCAAGGCTGGACCGCCGACGGTAAAATTTTGTACAGCACCGACCATCAGGTTGGCCCGGCCAACCGATGGCTGCTGAAAATGGTGGATCCAGAGACGCTCGAAACGGAAACCTTGCCCCTGGCCGATGCGGTGGAAGGTGTCATCGATGCCAAAGGCGAGTACCTGTATTTCATTCGATATGGCCTGCAACTGACCGGCGACAATGCTCGCGTGTATCGCGGCGGCGCCATGGGTCAGCTGTGGCGGTATCATTTAGACGGCAATTTAGACGGCAATTTAGACGGTAATTTAGGTAGCAAAACAGAAGCGACCCGGCTGGCAGCGGATCATGTTGGTTCAGTACGCCAAGTGCAATTATGGCGCGATAAAATCCTGTTGGTCAGCGATGCCTCTGGCAATCCGAATGTTTGGCAGTTTGATTTGGATGGTGCAGCTGGCAAAGCTATCACTGCCGAGCAGGATTTTCAGCTGCGTAGTTTCCGGGTTGATGGCGATCATGCGGTTTACCAGTTAGGCGCTGACATCTATCAGCTGGCACTGAACAGTGCTGCAGGCGCAAAACCACAAAAACTGCAGCTGACGTTACGCTCCGATGCACCTTATCAGCGCCAGCGTTTTATTGATAAACCGCTGACTTATCTGACGTCGGCCAGTTTGGCGGGTAAAGCCGAAAAAGCCGTGGTAACGGTGCGCGGCAAACTGGCGGTGCTGAGTAAACCACCACGCCGCGCTGTGACTATTGCCACCAAAGACACCAGTCGCTCCAGAAGTGCAGTATTAAGCCCCGACGGCAAATTTGTCTATGCGATTAATGACCAGTCCGGTGAGAACGAAATCTGGCGCTTTGCCGCTGATGGCAGTGCCGGGGCAAAGCAGCTGACCAAAGATGGCAACACCTTTCGCTGGGGCTTGTATCCATCGCCGGATGGCCGTTATTTAGCGCATGATGATAAAGCCGGTCATTTGTGGTTGCTGGATCTGCAATCGGGAACCAATCAGCTGATTTATCAAGACGGCTCCGGATTATCCCCTTATCCAAATATTGTCTGGTCGAGTGACAGCCAACAATTAGCCTTTACCTTTGAACACAAAGACCGCGAACGGCCACAGTTGATGTTGTATCAGCTGCAATCAAAACAAAGCCAATTGCTGACCACCGAAAATTATTCGTCCTTTAGTCCGGCCTTTAGCCCGGATGGCAATTGGTTGTATTTTTTATCGCAGCGCCAGTTTGAAGCCAGTCCGGCATCGCCTTGGGGCGATCGTAATATGGGGCCGGCCTTTGATAAAAGAACGCAGGTCTACGCGTTGGCGTTAACCCAAGGTGCCAAACAGCCATTTTTAGCGCCGAATGAACTGAGTTCCTTGCCAAGTCCTTTGCCAAATGCAGCGGCAGCGAAAGATGATGCCAAACCAGCCAAAGCCGCAGCAATACCGTTAGCGCAATTGCCTGGCCAGCTGTATCCAATTCCGGTCGCAGCCGGCAATTATCAAAAGCTGGAGCTCAATGATAAGTTCCTGTTTTTACTGGACTCAGCCCAAGGTGCCAATACCGGAACACTGAAAACCGTGGCGATTGACGCGCTCAAACCTGACACCGCCACTTTCAGTGAACAGGTGGTCGATTTTTCATTAAGTCATGACGGTAAACAGCTGCTGTTAAGCAAAAAGCCAACGCCGGAACAAACCGATTTATTGTTGCTGGATGCCGCAGCCAAGGCGCCGGATAATCTGCAAGGCAAAGCGTTAGCGACCAAAGATTTGAGTATTTCACTGCAACCCGCTGCTGAATGGCAACAGATGTTTAATGATGCCTGGATCATGCACCGTGATTCGTTGTTTGACCCCGCCATGCGTGGTGTGGACTGGCAAGCCAGTAAAAAGCGCTATCAGCCGCTGTTAAACCGGGTGCGCGACCGCTACGAGCTGGATGATTTATTCAGTCAGATGATGGGCGAATTGGATGCACTGCATTCGCAGGTGCGTGGCAATGATTTTGCAAAACCGCTGGAGCAGGTAGTACAAGCGACTTTAGGCGCGCAGCTGCGTTTTGCCGATAATGCCGTCTGGATTAACCAAATCTACCGAACCGACCCGGATTTACCTTTGCTGGCAGCGCCATTGGCCAAAGCCGGTGTTGATGCCAAAGCGGGTGACCAAATCCTTGCTGTAAACGGTCAGGCGGTCACGGATGCAGCTTCTTATCATCAGGCGTTGTTGCAACAACAAGGTAAACAAGTACTGCTGACACTCAAACGTCAGGGATCGGTGCTGCAAACTGTCGTCGAAGCCATTTCGCCGCAGCAGGAAACCATGCTGCGCTACAGCCATTGGGTGCAGACCAATCAGCAACAGGTCGCCAGCCTGAGCAAACAGCAGCTTGGTTATCTGCATCTCAATGCGATGACGCCGCCGGATCTGGCCGGTTTTGCCCGTGATTTTTATGCCCAACTGGAAAAACCAGGTTTGATTATCGATGTGCGTCGTAACCGAGGCGGCAATATCGACAGTATCCTGATTGAAAAGCTGCTGCGCCGTGCCTGGGCGTTCTGGCAACCGGTGCGGGGCAAAGCTTATCCCAATATGCAACAAAGCTTTAATGGCCAGTTGGTGGTGCTAACCGATGAGCTGACGTATTCCGATGGCGAGACTTTTGCCGCAGGCATTAAAACTCTGGGGCTTGGCAAATTGATTGGCAAACAGACCGCGGGCGCTGGTGTTTGGCTGTCAGGTCGCAATCTGCTGAGTGACTACGGCGTGGCCCGTGTTGCGGAAACGGCGCAGCACGCGATGGATGGGCGTTGGCTGATTGAAGGGCGTGGCGTGAGCCCGGATCTGGTAGTGGAAAATTTGCCTTTGGCAACATTTAACGGGCATGATGCACAATTAGTTGCAGCAATTAGTTATTTGCAACAGCAACTTAAACAAGTTCCGCCGGTCAAAATGCAGGCATTGCCGTTACCAGCAGGTAGCGCAGCCGATGCGACAGGTCCAAAAACTATAAAATAGGAAACCACCATGAAGTTCATGCTTACCCTATGCATCTCTGTGATGTTGCTGCTGAGCGGTTGTGCCAGTCATCAGGGCAAAACCGTGGCGCAGCAGCGCCAGTCGATTGAAAACATGCGCGCCAACACCTTAAATGCGCTGTATCGGGACAAACCTTATGCCGCCGATACCATCGAACGTGCGGCCGGATATGCGGTGTTCAGTAACGCCAACATCAATCTGATTTTCGCCAGCGCCGGTGGCGGTTATGGTGTGGTGCACAGCAACAATGGTGCTGTGACCTATATGAAAATGGGTGAGGTTGGGGTTGGTCTTGGCATCGGCGCCAAAGATTACCGGCTGGTATTTGTGTTCCATACCCCAGAAGCGCTCAATCGTTTTGTTGATCATGGTTGGGCTTTTGGCGGCCAGCTGGACGCTGCAGCTAAAGCCAAAGATAAAGGGGATGCGATTGGCGGTGAAATTACCGTCGATAACATCACCATTTATCAGCTGACTGAATCTGGTTTAGCATTACAGGCGACGATTAAAGGCACTAAATTCTGGCGTGACGATGCACTGAATTAATTGCTTGCCATTTGCCGCCTGCTGCGGCTATGGTTGAACTGCAATCATTTAAAGGAGTCGATATGCCAGTTAATGCCGAATTAAATGCTGAGATCCGGATTTTGAATTTATTTAATCTCGATACGAGTCTGGAAGGGATTAAAGCCCATAAATCTGCAGATCCGGAAAGTCTGGCGGCTGTGGCCAGACTTTACAAAAAAGGCCTGGTCACCCATGAAGACGGCGGTTACCTCACTGATCTTGGCAGGCACTGTGCCGAGCATGTGCAGACGGCACTGCGGATCCTGTCCGCCGGTGAATAGCCTTTAGTCGCCTGGTTAAGTGGGTCGTCGTAACGCTTGTCGCAACTGTTTTGTCTGCCGTTTTAACTGCGGCAAAACAGTTGTTTCTTCAGCAAACATCAACCGCTGATAACTGTCATCCACCGCGCTAATCTCGGCCTTCGCCTGCGGAAACAACTCGGCTAACTGCCGGAAAAACTGCTGCATGGTCAGCTCTGGTGCTTTACGGGCAAACGGCTGTAATTGCTGTTGTAGCCACTGCGGTATGGGTTGCCGGCGTTTCTGCTGCCAGCGATGAAATGCCAGCCACAATAACGGCAAGGTCAACGTCAGCAGCAACAGCTGCAGTAAAAAACGCCAGTCTAGCTGCTGGAGTTGTTGTAGCCACTGTTTCAGCGTCGTTAATAAATCCTGTTGCCGATCGGTGTCAAACCCCAATACCCAACGTGACCAGTAATAATCTAAGTCTTCCAGTTGTTGTAGCAGCCGTTTGCTCCAGTCCATCCGCTGCGCCCAATTACCTTGCAATCTTAACAACTCCGCCGCGGATAACAGTTGATCCAAAGTGCTGTGAAGCCGGTCAGGTTCGACCATCAGCGTTGGATCAAAACGTCGCCACTGACCATCTTGCAAATATTCGACCCAGGCGTGGGCATCACGTTGGCGCACCTGTAAATAACTGCCGTTATCCCGCCATTCGCCACCAAGGTAGCCACCGACTATCCGGCTGGGGACGCCAGCTGCGCGCAAGATAAAACTGCTGGCCGAAGCATAATGGCTACAAAAACCAGCCTGACTTTCAAATAAAAACTGATCGATTTGCTCTCCGGTCAATAGCGGCGGTGTCAGCGTATAACGATAACCTTGTTGTAAGTGCTGACCAATCAACGCGACCAACGCCTGCGGTGATTGTGCTTCATTGGCCAGTTTTGCCGCCAGCGCCCTGGTTTGTGGGTTACCGTCCGGCAGCGCCAGGTATTGCGCCAGCGCGGGCTCTGCTGGCAACGGCAACAGCGCACTGGTCAGACTGAAACTGGTGCGTTGACTCAGTGGCTGACGGGTTGATAATAAGCCCAGCGTATTCAACCGCAGATCACCAGGCACCTGCAGCGGAATCCCTAAACTGAACAAATGCCGTTGCTGATGGGGTTCCGCCACCAGCCGGTAGCTCAGTGTTAGTGCTGGCGGGGCGCGCAAGCCAGCAAAACTGGCGGGTTCTGCCCGGTCTGATCGCCGCCAACTGCGGCCGTCAAACTGATCGTAAATCCGTGCCCGCCAATACAGTTCTGCCGCACCCGGCCTGGCGCCATTAAATTCGACCCGAAATGCCAATTCATCACTTTCAACCAGTTGCTCGATGCTACCGGGGTTGAGCTCGTCACCGAGCCCGGTACTGGCTTGTTGGCTGATCGGAAGTTGCCACAACGGTGACAACCGCGGGAACACCAAAAATAACCCCAGCCACAGCGGCACAAACCACAAAGATAGTTTCAGTGCATGGTTGAGCGGCAGGCGGCTGTTGCTGGCGGCAAAACCCAAATAGTGGCAGGACAGCTGCAGCAGCAATAACGCAAAATTCAACAACGCCATCGCCAAGGACTGATTCAGGATAAAGCAACAGGCGATCAGAAAATAATGCACCCAGTTCAGTTGGCGAAAGTCAGCCAGGTCGTTGCTTCGAAACCCCAATAACCGCAATATCGCCGCCAGCAATAAAAAATGGATCATCAGGTGCAATAAGCCACCGCTCAGGTTAAACAGCAGCAGCGCAGTGACAATCAGCGTCGCCATCACATTCGACAGCGTTAAACTCCAGACCGGTCTTAAGGATTGCGGCTGCGGCGAGAATAGTTGTGGCAATTTTGCCAGTAACAACATGGCATAAATGCCCAGACTCCACAGCACAAAAGCATCAGCTAACAGCATCAGTAACGCCAGTTGCACCAGCCACAACCGCAGCTGTAGAGGACTGTTCAGCATAAAGTGAGCGCCTCCAGGCAACGACGACGATGATCAGGTCCAGTCCCAAATTCAATCAGTTGCTTGGGTAACTGCAAGGCATAAGGTTGTCGAGCCTGACTGAGTTCAATAATTTGCGCACACAGATCCGACAGCGCTATTTCCAAAGCGACGCCGGTCAGCGGCGGCAAGATCAGCACGCGTTGTTGCTCCGGCAACACATTGCTGAACACTTTGACCACCGGCTGCTGTGGCTGGCGGGCCAGCCGCTTCCAGTCGATGCGCTGTAGTGGATCGCCCGCCTGATAGGGGCTTAAATGCGACCATTGCAATTCGCCGGCATCGGCATCAGGTGGCAGATAGTTGTCCTGATGTTGCGGTTTCGGATACACCCAATAATGTTGCTGTAATAACGGATAACACCAGCAGCGCACCAGTCCAAATGGATGGACGGTACTGACGGCAATTCTTGGCAGCTGATAATAGCCACGGCTGGTGGCGGGCAGTTTGAGCAATACAGTGCCGGGTAATTGTGGGCAAAGCAGTGAGAAATCACCCAGCTGAAACAAAATTTGCTGCCGTTGTTGTGGCTGTGATAGCTGCAGCGTGATGCTGATGTCCTCGCCCTGAAACACGGCTGGGGCAGCGGTTACACTTAGGGTCAAGCCACTGAGGTTACGAAAACTCAGTATGATACTTAGAAGCAGCAAGCCGACTAAAAAGTAACTTTGCAGCAAAATCAGATTGTTTTGGTAGTTAGTACCAAGCAGATACAACAATAAAACTAACCCAAGCAGGGAAAACCCATAGCTGGTTGGAAACACAAACAAAAACCGTTGCTGTAGTTTCAGCGTCGTCGCAGCGGGCTGACGTTTTGCCAGCCACTGCCACATACGTTGTTTAAACCAGCGTTTTGGTTGTTGTAAGGTCAAACCAAACATGGCGTTTCCAGCAACAGTTGCTGGGCAAGGCCGGCAAATTGTTGTTGCTGCCTTGGTTGTAACCGATGTTCGGCCACGGCCGGAAAAACCGCCTGAATATCGTCAGCAGTGACAAAACTACGTTGCTGTAAAAATGCATAAGCTTTGGCGGCGCGTACCAGGCCTTTGGCGGCGCGTGGCGAAAGCGGCAACATGTCACTACGTTTGCGGCTGTGGCCGATTAAATCCAGCACATACCCCAGCACCTCATTGCTGATTTGCTGCTTGGGAATTTGTTGCTGCAAAGCAATTAAGCGCTCGGTACTGAGTAACGCCGGCACTATTTTATGTTGGCTGGCGCTGCAGTCTTGTTGCAGTAGCTGTAATTCGGCGTCGCGGTCGGGGAACCCCAGACTCAGTCGGATCAGAAACCGGTCGAGTTGTGATTCCGGTAACGCATTGGTGCCACTGTGAAACAACGGGTTTTGCGTGGCGATGACAAAAAATGGTGCTGGTAACGGCCTGGTTTCCCCATCTACCGATACCTGATGTTCTTCCATCGCTTCTAACAACGCACTTTGGGTTTTTGGACTGGCGCGGTTAATTTCATCGGCCAGCAGCACCTGGCTGAAAACCGGGCCGGGCTGGAAACTAAATTGCTGTGAGCGGGCATCAAAAATGCTGAAACCGGTTAAATCGGCCGGCAATAAATCGCTGGTAAACTGCACCCGGCGGTAACTTAAACCAAGACTTTCGGCCAGCGCATGGGCGAGGGTGGTTTTACCCATGCCAGGTAAATCTTCCAGCAGCAAATGCCCTTCAGCCAGCAAGCAAGTGAGCGCCAGTCGGATTTGCTGCGGTTTACCTAAGATAATCCGGTTAAGTTGTTGTTCGACGAGCTGAATTTCTGTATGCACTGAACACCTGTCTAAGTGGCTGGCGAAAACGCTGTTATCTGCCAGCTTAGCAAAAACAGCTGCGACTGCGGCTAAATTTGCTGGTTAATTTTTGGCAACAGAGTCTAAAGTTCGTATACTGGCCGCTCTGTCATGAGGGATCGCCGTCGATGAAATTACTCTTTGTTTGCCTTGGCAATATTTGCCGCTCACCAACTGCCCATGCGGTTTTTCGTCAATTGGCCGCTGCCGAAAACTTCCGCTGCGAAGTCGAGTCGGCCGGTACCAGCGCCAGTCACAAAGGGGCGGCGCCGGATCCGAGAAGTATCAATGCCGCCAGCGACTATAACTTTAAAGGCATTCAGTCCAGACCGGTGCAAAGCGCTGACTTTGCTTATTACGATTTAATTCTGGCGATGGATCTGGAAAATCTGGCGGCGCTAAAACGTCGTTGTCCACCCGAGCAGCAGCATAAACTGAAATTGCTGATGAGTTATCACCCGGATTTTGCCAGGCAACAGGAAGTGCCGGACCCATATTACGGTGGGATCCGGGGCTTTGAACTGGTGCTGCAGATGATCCAAACCAGCTGCGAGCAGTTACTGGTGTCGCTACAACAGCAAGCACAGCTTGGGAAAAAGTAGCTGCAAAGCTGCTGCAAAGTCGTAAAGGCAGCCGCTACTGAGCGCTATTTTGGCTAATAATTCAGCTATAGACGGCTAAATTGCTATAGAACCTCATTTAGCGATTGAAATTGGCCGCTAATAAATTTACTTTGTCTGCGGATTAACAGCCAAAGTGAATTTAATAACCCATTTATTAGCACCGATCATAACCTTAATAGGATACACAACGTGAACACCTGGACGCCTCAAAGTTGGCGAGCACTTCCCATCCAACAACAACCTTCTTACGATGACCTGACCTTATTGGCAAACGTGGAGCAACAGCTGCATTCGTTTCCGCCTTTGGTATTCGCTCAGGAAACCCGTGATCTCTTTAGTCAGTTAGGCCAGGTGGCCGAAGGCAAAGCCTTCTTACTGCAAGGTGGCGATTGTGCGGAGAGCTTTAGTAACTTTAATGCGCCTAAAATTCGCGATACCTTTAAAGTGTTATTGCAAATGGCGGTGGTACTGACCTTTGCCGGTGGTTGTCCGGTGGTGAAAGTCGCGCGGATGGCGGGTCAATATGCCAAACCACGTTCCAGCGATTTAGAAACCATCGATGGCGTTAGTCACCCAAGTTATCGCGGTGATATCGTCAATAGTTTTGAATTTAATGCCGCCGCCCGCAAGCCGGATCCAAACCGGTTATTGACGGCGTACCATCATTCGGCGTCAACGCTGAACCTGTTGCGGGCTTTTGCCCAGGGCGGTTTGGCTGATTTACATCAGGTTAGCCGCTGGAATATGGGTTTTGTCGAGTCGAACCCACTGAAAGGCCGTTATCAGGATATCGCGCAGCGTATTCAGGAAGCGCTGCGTTTTATGGAAATTTGCGGCATCAGCGCGCAAAATTCACCATCAATTCGCGAAACCACGCTTTATACCTCGCACGAAGCCTTGTTGCTGAACTACGAAGAAGCCTTAACCCGCCGCGATTCATTAACAGGATTGTGGTACGACTGTTCGGCGCATATGGTGTGGATTGGCGAACGCACCCGGCAGCTGGATCACGCACATATCGAATTCTTCCGCGGCATTCACAACCCAATTGGCGTAAAAGTTGGCCCTGGTATGGACGAGCTGGATCTGATCCGGCTGATTGACCAGTTAAACCCTGAAAATATCCCGGGACGGTTGACGCTGATCACCCGGATGGGCGCAGACAAATTAGCCGATAAATTACCGGCGTTAGTGCGCCGCGTGCAGCGCGAAGGCCGCAAAGTGGTCTGGAGTTCAGATCCGATGCACGGCAATACCGTCAAAGCCAGCAACGACTATAAAACCCGTGATTTTGAAGCGATTTTGCGTGAGATCCGGAATTTCTTCCAGGTGCATCAGGCCGAAGGCAGCCATGCTGGCGGTATTCATCTGGAGATGACCGGCGAGCATGTCACCGAATGTACCGGCGGCGCTTATGGTTTGTCGGAGAACGATTTAAGCAAACGTTACCTGACGCAGTGCGACCCAAGGTTAAATGCTGATCAGGTACTGGAATTAGCGTTTTTAATCGCGGATACTCTGCAAAGCGTTCGTAAATAACCAGCAGGCATTATGCCCAGTCATACCGACAGTCTACCGGAGCAACAAACCCAAAGTGCCGCCATTCACAGCACGCTGGGGATTGTCGGTGCCGGCGCTGTCGGTTGTTTTTTGGGAGCCGTGCTGAGTCAGGATAAAGCGCTAGCGGTGCAGTTTTTTGGCCGCGAAGCTTTAGCCATCGAATTTGCTGCCTACGGCCTGACGGCCAGTTTCGGCGGGCAACATCTGACGGTCAACGCACCGGCGTTTTTTACCTCGATGGTGAGTCTGATTGAATGTGATGTGATTTTGCTCACCGTCAAAGCCACCAGCCTGCCACATTTAATTCCACAACTGAAGAAATTTATCCGTCCTGACGTGCCGGTGATAGCGCTGCAAAATGGCGTTGGCATCAGCGTGATGCTGGAAAACGAACTGCCAAATCCAATTTATCGCGCCATCGTGCCGTTTAACGTGGTGAAAACCAGTGCCGGCACTTTTTCGATGGCCAGCGGCGGTGATTTAATCTGGCCACAAAGTGAAGACAACCGTTTGCAATATCTGGCGGCTATTTTTGCAAGACATGGTCTGCCATTGTCGATTGCGGCGGATATGCAGGCAGTGGAATACGGTAAGTTATTGTTAAATTTGAATAATGCACTGAATGCGATCAGTGATTTACCACTGAAACAACAATTGCAAAACCGCGATTTACGCCAGGTGCTGGCTGCTGCGATGCAGGAATGGCTTCATGTATGTCAGGCGCTACAGATCAAGCCCGGCAGCTTAACCCGTCTACCGAACCACTGGTTACCCACCTTGCTGCGTTTACCGACGCCGCTGTTTAAAGTGCTGGCCGGACAAATGCTGCGCATTGACCCCTTTGCCCGATCCTCAATGTGGGACGATATTCAGGCCGGCCGGCGCACCGAAATTATGTATCTGAACGGCGCCGTGGAGCGTCTTGGTATTCAGACCGGCGTGGCGACACCGGTCAATTCAGCGATTGTTGAACTTATCAAACATCTGGAGCAGGGCGAAAAACTGAGTTTATCGCCGCTGGCTTTAAAACAGCAGTTGCTTGGTCATTAGCGTGACAGATCTTTTGTTTACAGTGCAAAGCGACAACTAAAGCGCTTTGGTCTGCTGCAACATCAGACGGACCTTGGCCATATCGTTAAAATCAGTGATCCGCGCCACCGTTTTACCATCCTTAATTTTCAGCAATACCGGAATTTCACGCACATTAAAATGCTGGAATAACACGCCGCCGCTATCTATTTGAAATGGCACTTTGAGCTGATACAACGCGATAAAATCGTTCAGCGCTTTGTCATCGGTCCATAAATGATTGACCACACCTTGCCAGTGCTGGGCTGGGAACTCGGCCGCCAGTTTATTTAAACCTTGCTGGGCAACTTTACAGTGGGCTGACATCGCCGGCCGCGATTCAGCCAGATACCAGTCACACCAGCTGGCGCTAAAAAACAGCAGATGTTCGCCTTTGGTAAATGGTGCCAACAACTGTTGCTGGGCGGCGATTGACAGACTGCTGTTGTCGGCCGGTGGCAGCTGCTGCCCGGCGGCAAGTTTAGCCAGTAAGGTATCAAGCGCCTGATCGGATTCATGGGTGCTATACACCTGCTGTCCCTGACTGTTGATCAGCACCGACATCGGGGTTCCGACCAGCCCCAGCGCCAGCGCGATTTTACCTTGCTGATCCAGCCACACCGGCATCGTCAGCCCGAAACGCTTAATCACCTGCCGAATGGCGTCACGCTCTTCATTAATATTGATGTTAATCGCGACAAAATTAACTTTGTCGCCGTAGCTTTGTTGCAGCTTTTGAAAATGTGGCATCTGCTCCAGACAAGGCTGGCACCAGCTGGCCCACAATTTCACATAGCTAGGCTTACCATTGTTGAGGCCTTGCAAACTGACCGGTTGCAAGGTTGGGAACTGTTGTAATTGCACTGAGGCAAAATCTGCGCTCATGGCCGGTGTAGCCAGTGCTAAGTAACTGATCCAAATCAGTAAGCTAAACATTTTTTTCATATCAGACTCCGGATAAATATCAGGGTGCCGAGTCTGGCACCGAAGAAGATGGCTGTTTTTAAAATTCGTTTTGTAAATTCGTTTTGTAAATTCGCGATATTTTTACCAGGGTCACCCGTAACTTGGCTAGTTATTGCAACGGCAGCCGAGCTTCAATCATGGTGGTGCCTTTTTCATTGATCACCCGAAATAATACCTCGTTTTGTTCAACCGCAACATAACCGATACCATTACTGGCAAAAAAGTCAGTGTCGATGTCGGAAAGGGGGTTACTGAGCACCACTTTTTTATCACAGCCAAACACCGGCTGCTTAAACATCACATCGTCGCGGAACCAGCGGATTTGGTCGATGATAAATGAGGTTGGCCAAAACAATGAACCCGACACCAACTGATAAATGCTGCTGGGCTTTTTGTTGATTTCCAGGCGCGCCGCAAAATGCGAATGCACATCACCGGACAGGAAAAACACGTTTGGAATACTGTGCTTGATGAGGTGGCTGATGATCCGGTTTCGTTGCGCTGCCGCGCGTTTCCAGTTGTCAGCGCGTTTTTTGCTGGCGTCATCGTCGGCCAGAAACGTCACTGAAGACACCACAAAACGCACCCGGTATTGTGGATCGGACAAAAACGCCAGCAAGGCTGCTTCCTGATGTTCAGAAATCAGCAAGTCTTTGTCTTTGTTGCGCTCTTTGCGGCAATCCATCAGAAATAATCCAACGTCACCCATCGCCACCGCGGCATAGTGTCGCACCGGCACTTGATTGTCTTCCTGACCTTTAATAAATGCGACGCCCGGCTGCTCCGGATCGGCAACACTGTTGTAGATAGGGCCGTGACTGAGCTGATAACAATACATCGCGAGAATGCCATTGATCAGCCGTTCCTTTTTGGTTTTTGAACTGAATAAACCACTATTGGCATAGTCCGCCGCACCATCGGCAAAGCTATTTTCGATTTCGTGGTCGTCCATCACCATATAATTTGGGATGTTGGCGAGGATCGGCTTTACATAAGCGTTATTGAAAAAATGTTTATAGACCTCGAAAAAGTCATCCCTCGAAGAATTGTTAGCGGTTAAAAACAGCATTTTGTCGTTGTAAATCTGATCGCCCATCCACAGCATAAAATCCAGCGGTCGCGCAGCATGCAGCGCGCTGACGTGGTGCAACACTTTACCGACCCGGTCATCATCATCGTCTTGACGCAGGCAAGAGCCAAAACAAAAGTGCAGCGATGTTGGTGCCATGGCCGCGGTTCTAAAGCTGTGAACCGGAATTTTTTTCCAGTCGGCAGCGGCAGGCTCTGGCGTAGGGTCTTTTAAATCATAACCAAGTTGGTAACTGTATTCGGTATCCGCCGTGAGATCGGTCAGTTCAATCACCCCGGTCCAATAAAAATTGCGGTTAAAACGAAATTTTTTGACGCTGCTCCATCTGCTGTCGGCTGCTTTTTTAAAACGCAAAAAGCCGGAGTTTAGTTTGGATGCTTTCGACACACCTTCGTCAATTCCATGGTGGTCAATTCCGGCCATCAGTCTGACCGAGTTGCCAGTGGTCAATCCCAATACCGGACCATAAGCGGGGGCATGCAGCGCCATATCAATATTCCTTGTGTCAAAAAGGGGGGAAACGACACCTCAAATGGGTGCAGCATCGACTGCCTGCCGCCCGACGTCATCCTTGCCGTTGCTGGATGGTTCAGTGTTGACCACCTGTGGAATTCTAATCGGTGATGGGATTATTGCCAGTAAAGGCAGGATCTGGTGCGTTATTTGGAAGGATTAATGGCGCTTGTTTGTAGTTTTTAGCCATAAATAGCTAATTGTCTGTTTTTAGCCAAAAATGGCTAATTGCAGTTGGTTAGAGCAAGCGGACTCTATGGTGTAATTAGCCAAAAATAGCTAAATTTGCATAATTAGCCAAAAGTGGCTAAATTTGTCGTTGGACGTAAAACGGAGTTTAAAAGTGCAGCTTACTCATCAACCTATCGCTGTGATCAGTGGTGACATTGTCAATTCAACTAAGCTCACCTCTGAGCAGTTTGAAAAACTACTGACAAGGATTAAACAAATCCAACTGTTGATCAGCACAGGCAATTCCGCCAATGCGCATAGTATCGAGCGTGGCGACGAGTTTCAGTCCGTGGTGCATGATATTGAAAGTGCTCTGCGATACACCCTGATTTATCGGATCAGCATCAAAGCACTTGGCAAAGAATTTGATAGCCGCATTAGTTTTGCGATTGCCTCGCATGCTGATCTGCGAGAATCGGTGTCACAATCGATGGGTAAAGCCTTTGTGCTATCTGGCCGTGGCTTAAAAGCCCTGAAGAGTGAGCGGTTAGTGTTTAGCTCAGACCGCTTAGAGCTTACCGAGCACTTTGCCTTACTTATCAAGTACCTTGATCGACAACTTACGGCATTAACTTCGCGCCAATGTGAAGTGATGCTGCCGATGTTGCAATCGAACGACGGCTTGTCAGTCAATGAATTAGCTGAAACGCTTGGTGTTGCTACCGCAACCGCCAGTAAGTCACTCAAAGCTTCTGGCTGGCCGTTGATCAGTGAACTGAATTGGCGATTCATCAAGCAGGTCGCGGGAGTCGAGTATGGTTGATTTTTTTCATTTACTGCTGCTGTTTTTGCTGATGCACATCATTTGTGACTTTTACCTACAGCCAAAACGCTGGGTCGACGCCAAAAAAGCCAAAACATACCGCGCAAAAGAGCTGTACTTTCATTCACTGTTACATGGCATCTCGTTATTAATCCCTGCAATGGTATTTGGGGTTGATGGGCGCGCGGCTGCCTGCTGGGTCGTGATAGTCGCAGTGAGCCATTTTATGATTGATTTATGGAAAGTCACGAGCCCGAATGGCGAGAAGTTATCCTGCTTTGTGCTTGATCAGGCATTGCATATCACAGTGCTCGCAGCCATCGCCCTTTATATGACAGACGGTGTCAGTATTGCTGAAGTGCTGCAGCATCAGCAGTTTTCGGATGCACTGCTGGTGGTGCTTGGTTATTTGCTCATTCTCAAACCAACATCGATTGTGATTGGCAGCATCTTAAAGAAGTACCCAATCTCAGGTACCGGTGAAGCTAAAAAAGCTCAGGTGAGCGGCATTGTCGCCGGCGGTGAGCTTATCGGTTATTTAGAACGCTTGTTAATACTGACGTTTACGCTGGTGGGCAGTTATGAAGCCGTGGGTTTTGTCTTGGCAGCTAAGTCCATCTTCAGATTTGGAGAGCTGAATAAAAACGCCGATCGCAGCATGACAGAGTACGTGTTGATTGGCTCATTGGTCTCGGTGGTGATCACGACTCTGGTAGGAACCTTATTGTCACTGGAGCTGAAAATTAAATAAGCGAATACGGCCGGAATGCGGCCAAAACCAGATTTTTAACGTCAGGTTTTGAGTTGTTTACTGGTGGCTTCAATATGGCTTAGGTATAACTATACCCAAAATCATTGAAGATTCGGGTAGGCGACGAGAGAGTGAGACCCCAGGAGCATAGTTGTCCTATGTGACTGGGGCGAACGAGCGAAGGCAACAACCCCGAGTCTTCAAGGATGACGGGTATAGACATAAATAAGAACAATCACTTAGAAGAGAAACTAATGGCCATTCAATTTTCCCGTCCTGTTGCATTGCTGTTTACTGCCCTAAGTTGTGCCGCGTCAGCACAGAGTGTGTTATTAGAAAATATCACCCTGGTGGATGTAAAAAGCTTACAACTCAAAGCGGGTCAAACCGTTGTACTTGATGGAGATAGCATCAGCGCGGTGTATAAAACCGGCAGCAAAAAACGTCCTGCTGACAGTACAGTGCTGGATATGGGAGGTTTGTACCTGCTGCCGGGATTAATTGATGCTCATGTGCATCATGCCACGGAACCCGAAGGAGGCGATAACGCTGCTGCTACACAACAAAGACTCAGCGCTTTGTTAAGAGGTGGCGTGACGACAGTTCGGGATATGGGCGGTGATGTGCGCGTATTGACGGGCTTAAAACGGCAGGCCGAATTGGATTTAATTCAATCGCCTGATATGTATTATTCAGTCATTATTGGTGGACCCGAGTTTTTCAGCGATCCGCGCACGGTCGCTTCAGCTCGTGGCAAAACGCCGGGTGATACCGACTGGATGCGTTCGGTGAATGCACAGACCGACTTTGATGCGTTAATGTTACGCACTTTAGGGACTGGTGCGACAGGCATAAAAATTTATGCCAAAGTACCGGCTGATTTAATGCCTAAGCTTGCTGCGGCTGCAAAAAAACACGGTGTGAAAGTGTGGGCTCATGCTTATGTCGGGCCAGCGAACCCGGCGGATGCGGTACAAGCCGGAGTTGAGGTCATTTCGCATGCACCTGACTTAGCTGCAACCGTTATTTCCTCTTATGAAAACTGGCGCCGTAAAGATTTACCGGTGTCCGAAGCAGTAAAAAAGGCTTCTTTTGATCCGGCGAATTACCTGCCATTGCTGCAGCAAATGAAACAACACGGCACAATGCTGGATGCCACTTTAACGATTTTCCATCAGTTGCAAAAACGGAATCTGAATGCGGCCACTATTTATCAGCATGGGGTGTTATTAACCAAACTAGCGCACCAGCAAGGGATAAAAATTGTCGCGGGCACCGATTATTTAAGTGATAAAGCCGGGCTTGATTACCCTATGGTGCATCAGGAGATGCAGTTACTGGTTGAACAGGCAGGGCTGACGCCAATAGAAGCGATTCAGGCTGCAACTTTACATGGTGCTGAAGCTATTGGTATTGCAGATAAAGTCGGTAGCATCGACATCGGGAAAAAGGCCAATCTGCTGATCTTATCAGCAGATCCAACAGAAAATATCAGCAATAGCCGTCAGATAAGCCACGTGATTAAAAATGGCCGGTTTGTCTATCGTGGCGATGATCAACGCTTGCCATTCAGCAGCGCCCGTGCGGTCAATGGCGTGCTGTATCTGTCAGGGCAGTTGGGGAATTTTCCCGGCACTATGGTGCTGAATGGGCAGACAATTGAAAGCCAAATGCATCAAACCATGCTGAATATTTCGGCCGTATTGCAAGAACATCAGCTCGGCTTTGATGCCGTCTTTAAATGCACATTAATGTTAGCCGATATCAACGAGTGGCCAGCTGCCAATAAGGTTTACATTCAATATTTTAAAGCGCCTTTACCCGCCAGAAGCGCTTTTGCCGCCAGTGGTCTGGCATTGGGCGCTAAAGTAGAAGTTGAGTGTATGGCGCAGCTTTAAAGCCTGAATTCGGAAAATCTGCATCACATCCATACATTGACAACAGTAAAACAGGACACCCACTTTTTAACTCACGAAAATTGGTGGGTGTCCTGGTTCAAAGACTTTTTAACTCATGAAAATTGGTGGGTGTCCTAGTTCAAAGGAAAGTGGGTGTCCTCATCCCATCCCCAGTTGCGATTTGTTACAAATACAGCACAGATCAGCTTTCGACTTCAGGCCGAGGTAGCGTACTATCTCAGTCTAGAATTCTCAGTGAAAAGTAAGTGAAAAGAGCATCTTATGTCGCAGTCGCAACTACGTCGTGAACAGATACAGCAGGAATTTAAGCGCACAGATGCCGTAGAACCTGGCGTCGGTCCTGTGCTTCTCAAACATCAGAAAATGGCGTTGAACCCATTTCGGTTTTTACGGGGAAGTTCCGGGCTGTTTTATGCCGATATCAAAAACTCGGTGCTGCAGTTGCCGGAGCTGTTAACCACCAAAATCCCGCTGACGACAGTCATTGGCGATTGCCACTTATCTAATTTTGGTTTTTTTACCGAAGAAGGTTCGTCCGGTGATCGGGTCATTTTTGCCCCCAATGACTTTGACGACGCCTGTGTTGGCCATGCGGTCTGGGACTGGAGCCGTTTTGCCGTCAGTATTTTATTGGCTGCGGATTATTGTCAGGGTGTAAAACAGCAGCGTTACGCCAATGAAGCAGAATTAGCACTGGACACCTTAGAAGTGGTCAGCGCAAAAGATGCAGTTGCTGCAGTGCGCAGCTTTTTAATCGCTTACACCGCGCAGTGTCAGGCGATTTTAGACGAGCCAGAGCTTCGATATTCAGTGCTGGACGATTTTCCGAAAAACCATGTGTTAAAGCCGGTGCTGAAAAAAGCGATTAAACGCTCGGCCAAAGGCGAAGATTTTTTACGTAAAAGCACCTTGGCTAAAGTCGCAGATTTATCAGCGCGGCCACTGATGTTTAAGCAAGATCCAGTTAAATTCAGCCGCTTAAGTCCAGAGCTTTATCAAGAGGTCGAGTTTACGTTCCGGCCTTATGTCAGTGACGATATTTTGGATATTGTCACCCGTCAGGGCGCAGGTACCGGTTCTTTAAATATGCAGCGTTATTATTTATTAGTCGGTCCTAAAGAAATTAGGGGGGACGACGATTTAGCGCAGTGTCATCTGATTGAAGCCAAGCAACAACGCGATTCGGCGCCGTTGTATTTTTTCCCGGATTTAAGCCCGGTGAACCGTTTAAATGCCGCGCATTTAACGGTGGACTGCCAACGTTTAATGCAACGTCGTCCAGATCTGGTGCTCGATGAGCATTATTGGAATGGCGCCCATTATCTGGTGCGCTCACTGCATCACGCCAATGTCGATGTGGATCCGGAAGATGTCTGTTTTGCGGCAAAAGCGCCGGGCGAAGAACTGGCAGAGTATGCTGAGGCTTGTGGCCGCACGCTGGCGTTGTGCCACAGCAGAGGCGACCGCCGTTCATTCCGTTTTGAGCAAGCGGTGGTGAAGTACTTACCGAAAGCCGCGGATGCATTAGTACAGGCTTGTGTCGACTACGCCGAGCAGCAAAAAACCGACTGTGAGCTGCTGGGACAACTATTAAATCTAGAATATACCCCTGATCCTTGAAGAGCCGGGGTTGTTGCCTTCGCTCATCGCCTACCCAAATCTTCAATGATTTTGGGTATTTGACGCAAAACAGACCTGCCGTTAAAAACAGGCCCGTCGTTACAAACAGATCAGAGTAAAACTCTGATCTGCACCTCGACACTCAGAACTGATTTAATAAGCGGGTTAAAGTCGCCCGTTCGGCTTCATTTGCAGCCGTCAGTGGTTTGCGCGGCTGACCCACCTCAAAACCTGTGATTGCTAAACCTGCTTTGATTGTTTTTGGCAGTCCACCGGCCACGATAAAACTTAACAGCGGCAACTGGCTATAAAAGCTGCTTGTTGCTGCCTTCAGGTTGCCAGTCTGGACCAAGCTATAAAGCTCTTTTGGCAACACGCCCAACAAATTCGGTGCAGCGGTGCACCAACCGCTAGCTCCGGCACATAAAGCGGCTAAAGCCAACGGATTACTGCCGTTGTAAAACGGCAGTTCGCCCGCCGATAGCTGATAAATTTTGTGCATCCGCTGAATATCACCGGTGCTTTCTTTCACCATGGTGATTTGAGGAATGTCCCTGAACATTTTGACGATCAGCTCGGGTGACATATCCACGCCGCTGGTCGCCGGGTTGTTATAGATCATGATAGGTAAGGATATTTCTGCGGCGATGTCTTGGTAATAAGCAAAGATTTCAGCGTCGGTCAGTTTCCAGTAGGAAACCGGGATCACCATAATCGCATCAGCTCCGATGTGCTCGGCAAAACGGGCTTTCTGGATAGCCTGTTCTGTGGTCAATTCAGAAATGCCGATGATCACCGGCACCCGTTTGGCAACAACTTGTACTGAATGCTGCGCCACTTGCTGCCACTCGGCAAAACTTAAATATGCACTTTCACCGGTACTGCCTAAAGGGGCGATTGCATCGCTGCCGCTTTTTAACAATAACTCGATACTTTGGGCAAGTTTCTCCAGATCAGGTTGACTGCCGTCAGCGGTAAATGGGGTGATTGGGTAAGCAATAATGCCGGTTAGTTTCATCGTAAACTCCTTAGATAGTGTCAGGGTGGGATTTCAAAGCTTTTCTGGCGTAATAGGCAAAATTGACTTTGCTGCGACGTGTCGTCGACAACCAGTCGTGAGCTTCTTGTGCTAAAGCCACAGGCAGCGGTTGGATCTGACCTGCGGCCATCGCCAGCAGTTGTAAACGGGCAGCGCGCTCGATCATCAGTGCCAGGTTGCAGGCTTCTTCAATGGTTTTTCCAACCACCAACTGACCGTGATGGGCCAGCAAAATGGCTCTTTTGTTGCCCAGCGCATTGGAAATAATGATGCCTTCTTCATTCCCGACCGGGACGCCGGGCCATTCACCCAAAAAGGCACAGTCATCAAATAAACTGCAGGTGTCCATTTGTGCCACTATCAGCGGCACTCTGAGCATGGAAAGGGCTGCAATATGAGTTGGATGGGTGTGAATAATGCAATTGACTTCAGGGTGTTGCTGGTAAATCCAGGTATGAAATCTATTGGCTGGATTTGGCATTGCCAGCTGATCAACCGGCTCCAGATCCTGATTAACTTCAATCAGGTTATCCGCGGTAATTTCATCAAAACCCAAGCCAAAACGTTGGGTAATAAAGGTATTACCAGTTGCAGTGCGGGCGGTGATTTGACCGGCCAAACCAGCATCATGGCCGTGGTCGTATAAAATCCGGCAGGTTAGAGCCAGTTTTTGCCGGTCGTTAAATGGATCGTTGTCCAGCAACATCGCCATTTGTTGTTGTGCTCCGGACATTAGCTGTTGCTTGTCGAACTGTGCTGTTTTCATCGTGATCGGTCCCCTAAGTCTCAACGTCGATTGACTGCAAACAAGATTAAGATGATTCTGGACCAGCAAGAACATCCAGTTTTATAATGAGTAATGGGCCAGCTACTGGTGAAGATCAAAGGTTGGAGTAGGGGGGAAAGATGTTACGTCCGTGGCAAACACAGGTATGGCTGGAGCACAGTGCCGGTGAGACTATTCACAGTCGGCTGGTGAATAAGCTGATTGAAGACATCTTAACCGGCAGGCTGGAAACCGGTGCGCTGTTGCCTGGTTCCCGATCATTAGCCACTGTGCTTGGGCTGAACCGTAAAACCGTGCAGATAGCTTATGACGAATTAATTGCCCAGGGCTGGCTGGTCACACAGGCAAAACGGGGAACTTTTGTGTCCGATCTGTTACCTGAGCAGCGCTTGTCAGCGCAATACCAACATTTACTGACCGATAAGCCAACGTTTGACAGTTCTAATGCTACTTTGCTTGCGCCAATACCCATCGCAAACAAAGGGTATCAATCCGACAATGATGGCATTCCGGATGCACGCCTGATCCCGTACGAGTTGCTGGCGCGGGCTTACCGAAGGGCACTGATTGCCGCCAGTCGTAAGCAGTATCTGGGTTATGGCGACCCGCAAGGAACAATAGAATTACGAAATGCCTTGCAACAAATGTTGACACAGGAGCGTTACCTGCATCTCACCGCAGCACAGATTTGTACCGTGCGTGGCAGTCAGATGGCCATTTACCTGGCATCCCGGGTGCTCAAACCAGCCGATGGCGTGATGGTGTTTGAAGAGTTGACGTATGGGCCAGCACTGGCTGCTTTTGCAGATGCCGGGTTTACCATACTGCGCTGTAAAACGGATCAACAGGGGCTGGATGTGACACATTTGCAGCAACTGATCGCAGACCAGCTAAGTGCAGGCAAAAAAGTGGCCGCTATTTACACCACGCCACATCATCATTATCCAACCACTGTCACACTGGCGATGGATCGGCGTTTACTGCTGCTGCAGCTATCATCCCGACATAATTTTTACATCATAGAAGATGATTATGATCACGAGTTTCATTTTGACAGCAGGCCGGTACCACCACTTGCCAGCTTGCCGGGTTCCGAACGGGTCCTGCATATAGGTTCTTTGTCCAAAGTATTTGCACCGGGCCTGCGCGTCGGTTATCTGGTGGCCAATACCGATATTATCGACCAGGCAGTACAGCAAATTTTAATGATCGACAGGCAAGGCAATACCATAACAGAACTGGCTTTAGCCGAATTACTAGCGTCGGGTGAAGTAAAGCGCCATATCCGCAAAAGCAAAAAAATCTATAAAAATCGTCGTGATCATTGTGTTCATGAGCTCCACCGACTATTTGGTGACAGCGTCCGTTTTTTTATTCCCGCTGGTGGTTTGGCTTTTTGGCTGGAGTTTGGTGTCAAGCAGCTGCAACTGGCGGATTTCGCAGCAGCGCCGCATTTTAGCGTTGACAAGCAAGGCTGCACTTCAATTCGCTTTGGGTTTGGAGCCTACACCGAACCAGAAATCACGATGGCATTAACCAGACTACACTCGCAGGTAAATACAGCGGGTCAAACTTAGATCCATGACGTAGATAGTTGGATTTATCGCTGAATGGAGTTGTATCAAGGCAGAATTTGGTGCGTCCTGGTGCGCAACAGAAATACTTGGCTCTGATTGCTTGCGCACAATTCTAATAATTCGGTTGTACAGGATTTCTGAAACCATCCATGAGTTTCCACCGCTTGTATTTACAAACAGGCTAACTACAGCATCGATATTTTTATGGTAGCGCGCGATGCTCGAATTGAACAGTGTCTGGGAGTGGTGCCATATAGGCGCAGGCTGCAAGCCAAGGGACAAAAATCACCAAACTGCTGACGCAGTGATAGTCATGATGACTCTTAGAAGCCACACACTGCGTATAGAATTTTTCAAGCAGGCTGATCCTTATTGTCGGCGAACACAAGCAGGCTATTTTTGAAGTCATTAGCCCGTAAGTTGAATTCTTACCTGCCACTTGGAGTAAATTTTTATCGCATACCACGCTATCGCTGAAATTGCTCTGTTTCAATAATTTTTTGTGCAGTGCCGCAGCTGATGTGTAAAAAATCGTACATTGAGGGCTAAGGATTTCGTTCTTGGTTGACTACAATGGCTTTTTTACAGGCGGAATTAATTCAAGTTTCAGTTCTGCAATAGTTTTCAATTTCAGTTTGTCTTTTAAATTCTTTACTTGTTCTGCATTCTCTCGTAAAAACGTGTCAAATATTTGCAATACATTTCCATGATTTTGACTCGATAAATGGAAACCAACACTGGAGAGTGGCAAAAGCTGGCCTATTTCGACAGCGTCTTTTTGACCGGCTTGTGTAAGCTGGTACTGAGCGACATGCCATTCCACATCTGCCGCATCAACTCGTCGTTTAAGCAGCATCATTAATGCCGCTGTCGCGTTGCTGGTTTCGACGAATTCAAATTGGTGCTCAGATTGCACTGACAACAGGTGATCTGGTGTAAATCCACGTACTATGGCAATAGATCTTATTTCAGAAAGGGTTAGTTGTCCTTCGCCTTTGCGGACAACTGAAGATCCGATAATTTCTGTAAGTGGCAGGCTAAAAAATACTTTTTGGGTAGTGCCACGGGCGGTATGCCATAACGGGTTGTCGGGATAAATCAGCTGACATAATGGGTTATCATGCAAACGTTTTGCCGGCATCGGAATGATTTGCAACTTAATGCCGGTGTTTTTGCTAAACATTTCAAACAGCTCTGCCGCAAAGCCACGACCGGGCAGTTTATGAAAATCGTAATGCGGATAATAATCAAAATCTTCAACACAAACGCGGATTGTAGAAGCCTGTAATGGCAAACAGGCGAGAAACAACAAAAGCCAAAAACCAGGTAAAACATTTAGAGCTTTCACCAAAACTTCCTCTCAATAGTGAACGCTTATAGGGTAAGTTTCATTTGAATCGAGTATGCGTCGAACCGACTTAACCGTTATTGAACCTTCCGACTCGGTTAAATAGGAGGAATGTGCAAAATGAGTCTGCCAGCACTGTGAGTAAAATTCCTCCCGCTACAACTGGTCTTACCAATTTAACCAATCTGTCATCCGTTTAACCCGCAGTTGTCATTTGAAGTCATTAGTTTAGCGCAAGCTGATTAAATAGGACGATCAAAATGCAAAAGCTGATAAAAAAACAATTTAAAATTAAAATGTTAGATGCGATTATTTTCGCGTCGTTTGGGATCTCATCTGTTCATGCGGCACCAGTAAATGATGCCGAAAAAGACATAGAGCGCATCGAAGTTACTACACAAAAACGCGTTCAAGCGATCCAGGATGTTCCAGTGACGGTTACTGCTTTTTCCGGTGAGACGCTTGAAAAGCTGGGTATTCAAGATCTGGATGTTTTGTCAGAAATTACACCAGGATTGGTGATTCAGGAACAAAGTCCCAACAACCCGGGTTTTGTTATCCGCGGTATTACATCTGACAGTGGTTCCGCACAGGCCGCACCCCGCGTTTCGGTTTATTACAATGGCAGCGATATTTCCCGCTCGCGTGGCTCGTATTTTGAATTGTTTGATATAGAACGAGTGGAAGTCGTCAAAGGTCCACAGGCAACACTGTTTGGCACCGCGGCTTCGGTAGGCGCGTTAAGTGTTACAACTCGAAAACCGCAACAAGAATTTGAGGCAGGCCTGTCAGTAGGTGCTGGAAATTTCGCTTCTAAAAATGTCCAGGGTTATATGACCGGCGGTGAACAGCAGTTGCAAGGTCGACTGGCATTTACATATCGGGAGCGTGACGGTTACATCAAGAATATTGCGCAACGACAACGCGATATGAACGGTATGGACAGGGTAGGGATCCGGCCTTCGTTACGGTTCACTCCAACGGAAAACCTGACCGTTGATCTCGTGTACAACTACGAAAAAAATGATGACAGCGGTACCTCATTTAAAAGCAGAAAATTCTCTCCAACAGGTGGCGACAATAGTCCATACACTTTTGTGGAAGCAACTGGTAGTCCACTTGCAGCACAAATATTTGGTAAAGCAGAGCTTGGCGTAGAAAGGACGGTTAAAGATTTAAACCTGTCGATTAGCTGGGATTTAAATAGCACCTGGAGCCTTAACAGTATCACCGCGAAACGTGATTTTGATTCATTGGAAGTATTTGATGCCGATGGTACCCAGGCATGGTTCCTGGAGTTTGCGGAAGATGCCACAGGCGAGCAGTTCAGTCAGGAGCTTCGATTAAATTATGCTTCAGATAAGCTGAACAGCTTTTTTGGTGTGAGCTATTTCGACGAAGAAGGGGCGCAACGAGTCCCGTTTAGTACAGAAGAATCGGTATTTTTGGCTTGTATGGGTCTGCTCCCCGTTAAAGTTCCATGCATCAATCCAAACGGGAGTGTCAACGTACTTACCCCGGTATTAACCGGCGGAAAGGCCCAGCTTCTCCCGTATAGCGGTGAATTTAAAAATTACGGTGAAAATTCTGCATATTCTGCTTTTGCAGACGTTAGTTTTGCACTAAACGAACAACTTGAGTTGACTGCCGGATTACGTTACGTCGACGAAGATAAAACTAGCCGCTATGCATCAAACTTTGCCAATTCATTACTGGCAGGAGTGCCACTGTTACCCGTCGCTTCAACGGCTGGTAGAATTTTTAGTGCAGAGGGAACTGACGATGCCTGGTTACCTCGTTTCAATGCTCTTTATCGATTGGACGAGCAAGCGAATCTTTATGCGACCATCTCTAAAGGACGGCGATCAAAGGTTATTGACGTTAGTTCTGCAAATAGTAGCAGTGGGGTGATCCCAAGAGTGACCGAAGTTCCGGCAGAGAGCATTCTGAACTATGAAGTGGGTGTCAAAGGCAGCATTGAAGATTATCAGCTGATTTATGCGGTCTCGATGTTTTATCAGAATTACCAGAATTTCCAGGTGACCCGTCAGGATAGCGCAGGTAACTTTTTCGTTGAAAATGCAGGTAATGCGAAAAACATGGGGGTGGAAGCTGAACTCAAGTTGGCTTTAACCGACGAGCTGGAATGGTTTACCAATCTGGCCTGGATCGACGCGAAAATTGATGACGATAGCAGTAATGGCGAGTTGGCGGGTAACAGGTTCCGGTTACAGCCAGAATATACTGCCGGAACGGGTCTGCAATATTCGAAAGAATTAAGCAGTAACTATCGGATCAATAGTTCATTACTTTACACCTTCCGCAGTGATATCTTTTTTGAAGAAAGTAACACGCCGATCGCTGGTTTTGATATCGCACAACCGGCGGTTCAACTGACAGGTTTACGTTTTGGCTTTGAAAATACCGCTCAGGATTGGGCGGTTACTCTGTTCGCCAGTAACTTGTTTGACAAGCAGTACCTTGTTGATGCGGGTAACACTGGCGGTTCATTTGGTTTCCCGAGTTTTATTGCCGGCACGCCTCGGATGTTTGGTGTCGAGTTCCGAAAAACCTTTATGTAATTTGCGTCATCTGTAAACAAAAAGCCCTGCAATCTTGCAGGGCTTTTTGCTGAGGATAGTTGTGGATGTCAGGACGGGTAAATTTGGTGATGCCGTGCCACGACCTGATAATTCTCGCTTAGAATATTGTCGATAAACAACCATTCACATGTGATGCGATCACGAGTAACGGATAGCTGCATAAACCCACGTTGATGCAGGTTACACCACTGCAAATCCTTAATCAGCAGACTAAAAGCATGTGCCAATGCCTCAGTTTGTGCCGGTGGAACCTGTAAATAATATTCCATGCCTGGAGAGCTGACACTGGGTGTGGCAAATTCCACCCCAACTTGCTGGTCATGTTGGTCAACTAACAGACTGTACCAGGCGTTGTGTGTGTCACCAGCGATCACCACCAATGGTTTGTTCAGTTGCTTCGCTATAGCGTATAGCTGCTCCCGCTCTCTTGGATAACCATCCCAGGCGTCAAGATTGTAGGGCATCAACTGATTCACCCGGGCGAAATCAGTCGGGTCGACTGGCTTGCCGGCTTCTTGCGCTTTGAGCACCCTGGTTTTCACTTCAACCAACGCTTTTAATTTTTCTGGCAGTTTGCTGTAGTCCTGCACACTTAACAGTTCCGCCGGAAGATGCATTTTCGACATCAATATTTGTTGCCCTAAGAGCTGCCAGTGGCAATTTGACTGCTTCAGTTTTTCACTAAGCCAGGCCAATTGTTCCTGACCGAGTAACGAGCGTTCAGCACTGATGTCCGTTGCAAATCGTTCCGCGGCAAATTTGCCGGTTTTATTGTCACTATAGTTTTTGTAATCAAGCTGCTCATCACGGGCGATGACCCGGGTGTCTAATAAGTGCAGACTGAGTAAATTGCCAAAATCGAAGCTACGATAAATCTGTACACTAGCTTCGCCCTGAGGTGGTCTGATCGGTAGCCATTCATAATATGCGCGAACAGCGGCCATCCGTCTTACCAGAAAATCACCTTCGCTTTCCGTCTGATGATTCTCTGCGCCACTGTGCCAGGTATCATTGGTAATTTCGTGATCATCCCAAACCAAATACCATGGTACTGCTGCATGTAATTGTTGGAGTCCAGCATCGGTGCGATAGAGCGCGTAGCGTTTACGATAATCATCCAGGCTGAGAATTTCGGAGCTGTTATCAGCTGCAAAGGTTCGGCCGATTTCGGCAGATTTTTCAGTGGCATAACCATCAGCTGCGTGTTCATAAATATAATCACCGAGATGGATCACTGCATCCAAATCAGCTTGTAACGCCGCTTCCCGGTAGGCATTAAAATAGCCTGCCGGATAATTAGAACAGGAAAAAACCGCGAGTTTTAATGTTGTTAATTGCGCTGAAACTAAGGTTTTCGTTTTGCCAACGGTACTTTGAGTGTCTGCACCGATAAAGCGATAAAAGTAGTTCAAGCCGGCTGGAAGTTCCTGCACGTCGACTTTGACAGTAAAGTCTCGATCAGCAGATGTGGACACTTGACCAGATCTGATCACTTGGCTGAATTGAGCATCGAAGGCGAGTTGCCATCCCAAATTGACTACACGGTCTCCCGTCTGCAGTGGCAGGGCGCGGGTCCAGAGAATGATGCTGTTTTGTGTGGCGTCTCCGCTGGCCACGCCGTGGCTGAACATGACCCGACTGAAATTGTGCACATCGGATACTGTCGCACAGCCAGTTACCATCGAAGAAACACTCGAAACGGCCAAAGCCGCCACTGTCAGTTTCAGGAAGTCCCGACGAGAAAAGTTAGTCATAAATCAACCTCTTATTAAATTTCAATAAGAGTAAAACTTTATTGTTTCAGCATGGTTAAATTCGTTGTGTTAAGGGGAGGGTTTTCACTTATTGCTTTCATTGAGCATCCGTTATTTGCCGGAGCAATAAATAATGGGTAACTTATTGACTGCCGACAGACGAAAGTCATAAGTTTTTCGATTGGTTGTCATTTTAGAATTTCAGCGACTAACCACCAGTTTTTCAGAGGACGTTTTTTACGGGTTTGGATCGATTCCAAGTCGAGCTTTTAATGCGTCTTTTCATAGGCATTTTTGTTCCCGAACTCAATGAGGCGCATTTAATTTAGCAGTAAAATCCTGTCATCATTATTTCTGAAATATCAAAAATAGTTTATTGGAAATAAAGAGAACTTGCCAATAAAGCATTTGGATGTTGATGCCTTTAAGCCTTTAATTTCTCGCGCAAACGGGCCAAAGCGACGACATTCAGTGGAACTTGAGACTCGTTGTGTTCTGTCTCAGCCGGTTGATTTTTTAGTTGCTGGATCCGCTGTTTAAGGCTTGCGATTGAATCATCAGGATGGCTGGTGGGGCTTGACTGTTGAGCTGTGCTTTGTTGGTTTAACGAATTTAATTTGTCGCGTATTGCATCGATTTTACTAATGGCAGCTTGTTTTACGCCAAGTTTATCCAGCGTAAGGCCTTCATCCTGCATCCGGCGAAGCAATGTTTCAGATGGTAAATGTAAAAACGACACAACGTCCAACATCACATCTCGGATATCGGCTTGCTGCGACAAACTCAGCGCGGCAAGCGCATCATAAAGTTTAATTTCATCCAAAAATGCTGCGCGCAAATGGCTTCTTAGCACTGTTTCAGACATCATTGACCAGTCGGCTTCTGAGGTGACCTTCTGTTCAAAATCAGTTAACGAAATGCCTTCTTGTTTCATTTGTTCTAATAAAGCGCGCGACGGAATTTTTAATCTGCGAGTTACTAAATCGATGTTCGATTTTACCCTTAAGGCTTCAACCGTACTATAACTGCCAAAGACCGCTCGTAAATTGCTGGCATTAGAAAATAATCGGTACATATAATTTTCCTCAATAACTTGCGGCTACGGTTCTAAATAACCCAAACTTCGACCCGACGGTTCCGCTCACGTCCGGTATCCGAGTCGTTGTTTGCGATAGGTAACATTTCGCCATAAGACTCAACGGCCATCACTGGTATGCCCCGTGATACGAGTTCACGTTCTATAACTTTGGCCCGTCGCATCGCTAAATCGGTATTAGTCTCCTCGGCACCTACGGCATCAGAAAAGCCCATTAATACCAAACGACGACCACTGTTTTGTTCCATAAAACGGATAAGCCGCTCTAAATCCCGCTTACCTTTGTTATCCAGATCATTTTCGCCTTGGTTGAAGCGGAAGTTCAGCGATAGACGTTGTCCGGTTTCGACATAACGGTTGTAGGACGCCGGGGCATCATCAATCGCAAAGGTTTTTTCTACTTTGATATTTTGCGAAATCAAGCCGGTCTGTTCGACTAAAGCCTGACCTTGTTCTGAAATAGCAAACTGGGCGAAGTCCTTGGCAGTTTGGGAAGCCGAAGTTGGTGTGTACAAGTATAATCGGCGGGATAATGCATAGTCCTCAGTGCTGATGGTAAAGCGGGTTGGGTAAATTGGTGCGGTATCTGCACCTTCTGAAATCGCTAATGCTTTGTTATAAGAAATGAAATCCAGCCCGATAAAGCCGATAGCGGTTTCGTCCTGTGCCACTGCAACAGAAAGTTCGGTACTGGATTCGAAGCGCCGGGCTTGGTCAGTTAAGGTTTTGTCGAATTTTTTCAATACCAGACTGTTAAAAGTATCAAAGGTACCGGAGTTATCGTCTCGTGCTAACACAACAATAGGTTTATCTGCGCCGCCAAGCTGCGACCATCGGGTAATTTCCCCAGCGAATACTTTTGACAAAACTTCAGTTGAAATTGATTTTAACGTATTGTTTTGGTTGACAATGACCGCTAGACCATCCAGCGCAATAATATGTTCGTTACCTATTTTGCTGAGATCGCCAAGCTTTGATATGCCTTGAGTGACTTCGTCACTGCTGATCCGTCTTGATGACATGCCGATGTCTGCTTTTCCGGCGAGGAGGTCTTTAAACGCGGTGCTTGAGCCATGAGCGTGTAATTGTACTGTATTTGTCTTGCCAGCATCGATAAAGGTGACGCGCCGTTCGGTTTCGCTGCTCTGTTGCTGCCAGGAAAATGCTGAACCGCCTTGTTGGGTCAAAAATGCTTCCAGCAATACCGGAGCGAGTTTTTCTCCGACAGTATTCGAACCATGTAAACGAATAATGGGTTGTAACGTTGTGGGCGATTGCGATGCAACTCCATTTGTTGATTTATCGTCCGCAGCCGCGTTAGCCGCTGTGTCGCCAGTTGTCGCAGCAACGCTCAGTGCACTATGATTTGCAGTGGAGATAAACCAGCCCCCAGCACCGGCTAAACCAATGAGCAGGATAACCGCTGGCCATAATATTGATTTGCGTCCCTTTATAGCTGGCTGCTTGCTATCTTCAGCAGCTGAAACTGCTTTAGTGACGGATGTAGCAGATAGTTGCGAGATTTCTGCTAACAAAGAGCTCAACTGCGGATCTTCCAGTTCGGACAATTCGGCAATGACTGTTTCACGGTATTCACGATTTAGTTCCAGTTGGGATTGTGACAACTGGATTTGAAAATTTGTTTGGCAAAGCTGAACCAGTCTGGCGAGCGCAGAAGCCAGGATTGCTGAATTTTGAGTATTCGAGTTCACGGCGTGTACCTAATTTACTGCTAATAGAAAACCCTATTACGTTAATGCAGTCATATTTCAAAAAAGTGACATCACTGCGTCGACAAGCAATAAATAATGCGAAGTTCATAAACAAATGGTTACCACAAATTTTAAGAAAATAATGAAGTTAAACGGCTTAAAGAGTAGGCGAGACTTTTGCTGAATTTGGCCATGAATAAAAAATGTTTTAACAAGGGTTTCAAAAATATTTTATTGGCGTGATTTATAAGTGAATTTTTGTGCCCGGTTTGGGCACAAAAACGAAAATTCAGAGATAAACTGATTTGGCAAGTCAGAGAAAGATTGATTCGAAAATAAGCATAAACACCAGATTTGAGCCAGAAAATATGCTTAAATCATTGATATCAATATATAAACTGAGAACTAAAAAGGAAAGGGTACCAAGGGCAATATTGGTGCGTCCTAGTGGACTCGAACCACCGACCCCCACCATGTCAAGGTGGTGCTCTAACCAACTGAGCTAAGGACGCATTTTGTAATCTTGTTGCAAATCTTGCCACGGGGGCGATTTTCGCAACGAGCGCTATAGTATTTTCGCCGTCAGGCTATTGCAAGCGATTTTTCCGCCTAGTCATTCAAGCGCTGCAATTTTGTGCTAAATCAGCGGTTTTCTGCGTGTTGTCCTTTGGGTGACGGCGGTTTTGTACCACATTGTTGCTGCAACTGCTGATACCAACTGACATGGTGTTTCATTAAATCCCGTAGCTGCTGCGCCGGTTTTGCCAGGCGCTCATCAACACTATTCTCAAGTTTGGTTCCTTGATAGAGCAGGGTGAGTTCCGGCAGCAGCTGATGACTGATGCCATCCAGTTCCGCCAGATAACTTTGCACTTTCGCGATAAAAATCTGCATAAGAATGTTATTCAGGATCTCCACTTTCGCCTGCTTTTGACAAAGACTAGCGACAGGAAGCTTTGACAATTGCTGATTGAGCAGCGTCAGCCAGGCGTTACTTTGGCGCAAACTATATTGCCAGTCGGCAATAAAACTGCCGTGATGGAGCACAGCAAGCTGCTGATTAATAAAAGCAGCGGTCAGTGTTGGATAGATAGTCTCGTGCTGCGCCAACACCTGCTGTTTCAGGACGTTGAGATTTTTAAGGGCGGTGAGTGGTTCTGCCACAGCGTTGCTGGCGCCTTGCGTGAGTAACCGTGGTTGACCGGTTAATTGCTTGCGCAAGGTCAGGTCCGTGGTTAAAAAATTCTGTAATACCAGCGGCAGTTGTTGTTGTTTTTGAATATAAATTTGCTGTAAATCAGCTTTCAGGGCGTCGGTTAAATCCGGATGGACCAGACAAGGTTTGAGCCCGGCTAGAAGCTGTAGCTCGTAGCCAAGCAGATTGGCGCTACTCATCACTTTGCCAAGGCTGTTATTGCGCTCAGCAATTAATAATTGCAGGTTACAATGTCGCAGCGCGACTAAATCCAATAGATTCAGCCGACTGTCGGTGAGCTGATATTTAAGCTCACGGATCGCCGGTAGTGGCGGTAATGGGGATAGTTGCGGCAGCGGAGTCAGCTGCACTTCTGCAGCCGGTAGATCCAGCACTCTGCTCAGACGCTGCTGGTAATCGCTGAATAATGTGTTGGCATCAATCCGGCTGCAGCCCGCTAAGACGGTGGTTATCAGCAACCACAAAGCCCAAATTGGCCGCAGCTTCCGCCCGTCAAAACGCAACATCAACCGCGCCGGTAGATGTTTAGGTCGTGATTGTTTGTTGTTGGTTGTATTCAATTTTGCGCAGCTGTTTGCGAAGAAGCCATGCTAACAATACGGCGGCAACCGTTAAACCGATGATAATGCCCACCCAAAATCCCTGCGCGCCCATTTTGGGCACTATCCAGTCGGTCAGCCCAAGCACAGTGCCAAGGCCAAACCCAATCGGCCAATAAGCGATCAGGGTGATAAAAAAGATTGGCTTGGTGTATTTCAGGCCGCGTAAGGCGCAATTACACACCACCTGAATTGCATCAGAAATTTGATACAGGCAGGCTAGCACTAAAATTGAGCTTGCCATCGCAAGGACGACCGGATCCTTGGTATAAAGCGACGCGACCCAATCGCGGCTGACATAAGTAAAGCCGGCGATAGCAAACGCCATCACAATCGACATCACAACGGCAGTACTAATCGCAGTGCGAAGTTCCCGCACATCCATGGCGCCCGCCAGATGACCAACCCGAATGGTGGTCGCCATGCCCATACTGAGCGGCAACATAAAAACTAACGCACTGTAATTATTCGCAATTTGATGCGCAGCGACCACGATTGGGCCCAGGTGCACAATCATCAGCGGAATACAGACAAACAACGTCACCTCAAAAAACATCGCAAAAGCGATTGGCGTGCCAAGTGCAACTATCTGCCAGATTTCGGCTAATTTCGGACCATAATCGGGTAGGGCAAGCCGGAACGGCGCGGTCTTTTTACTGATCAGCGCATAAATACAGATCGCAATAAATTGCGCTAAAAATACCAGCGACGTTGCAACGCCGCAGCCAGCGCCACCCAATTCCGGCATGCCAAACTTGCCGTAAATAAACACATAATTGGCCGGAATATTGACCAAAATCCCGATAAAGCTAATCCACATGGCGGCTTTGGTATAACCGATACCTTCAAACAGGTTTCGAAGCAGCATATAACCAGCCGCCGGGAACACGCCCCAGGCAATATAACCCATATAATCCAGCGCTTTTTGCCGCAATAGCGCGTCCATTTCCATCATGCCAAGTGGGATGGCGATAAATTGCATCAACAGGAAAATGATCAGTGACAGCGCAAATGCTAAATAAGCACCTTGCAGGGTGACAGCAGTAATTTGTTGTTTGTGGCCGGCGCCAAAATGTTGCGCAATCATTGGCGTCAACGCCAGCAACAAGCCTTGAAAAGTCAGAATAATCGGCAGCCACAGCGCAGATGCAACGGCGATACCGGCCATATCAACCGGGCTGACCCGACCAGCCATCAGCGTATCGATGACGTACATCATGGTTTGCGTTAACTGTGCCAGCGCGATAGGGCCAGACAGTTTCAGGATGGTTTTGGCTTCAAAGCGGGAAAAAGGTAACATGGCAACTCGCAGGCTTAGGATGCAACACGTTTCCACCATGACATTCCGATGTCATGGTGGACGCGTAAAACTCACTGCAATTTAGCACAAAAAGGGGCACAGATGTTTACCGGAATAGTTCAGAGCACCGCCATTGTCGACCAGATCGAAGATCGCCCTGGTTTTCGAAAACTCAGATTGCAGGTGGCCGCCAGGTTGCTACAGAATTTAATGCAAGGCGCCAGTATTTCGATTAACGGCACTTGCCTGACAGTGACTGGCTTTGATGCGCAAACAGAGCCTGGTTGGGTACAGTTTGATTTAATTGATGAAACGCTGCGGTTAACCAATTTGGGGCAGTTAACCGTTGGCAGTGCCGTGAATTTTGAACGCTCGTTAACGCTTGGCAGTGAACTTGGCGGCCACATATTGTCAGGTCACATTCAAACCCAGGCTGAAGTGTTGCAGGTTATGCAAACTGCCGACAATTGGGCGCTGCAGTTACAGCTGGAGCCCCAGTGGCAACCTTATGTATTTAGTAAAGGTTTTATCGCCATCGATGGTATTAGTCTGACCGTTGGTGCGGTTGAAGGCGGCAGATTTTGGCTACATATCATTCCGGAGACTTTGGCACTCACCACCCTTGGTAACAGGCAAAGTGGTGACAAGGTCAATATCGAAATTGACCAGCAAAGTTATACCATAGTGCAAACAGTTGAACGCTTATTGCTGGCGCGTGGCTTGATAGCGCCAGAATAAAGGTTGATACCGCGACTTCACTGCCGACAATCCTGCTGTTAGTAAATCTGCTCGTCTTCGGCGTCCACAAACACCTGCACGCTTTTGTGCAGTTCATCTTTGTGGGTGACGATATGAATGGGGTTACAGCAGTTGCTGCAGTCCTCAATATCATCTTGATCGTCACCACTGACATCCAGCGTGACATGGGTTGGGTGGCCGCAAAATGGGCAGAGTATGGTTTTATGGATTAAGTCCATCATCACCTCCAGCGCGCAGTGCGGTTGCTTGCTGGACGAGCGCCGTCACGCTTTATTAGCGCCGCCTAAACTTCGACCACCATCCACCGCCAAAATTTGCCCGGTGATATAAGGCGAAGTTGCCAGAAACAAAACCGTTTGCGCAATATCTGTGGGTTGACCTAAATGACCAAGCGGAATTTGCGCCAGAATGCCGGTTTTATCCTGCTCGGTCAGCGTGGGCATTGCTGTTGTGTGCGCACTTGGCCATAAAATAGCACCAGGGGCAATGCCGTTCACTCTTATTGTAGGCGCTAAATCACGCGCCAGCGCTTTGGTCATCATCACCAGCGCCGCCTTGGCCATGCAATACACAGAATGCTCTGCCAGTGGTTTTTCGGCGTGGATATCTACCAGATTGATTACACAACCTTTTTGCTTGGAAAGCTCAGCGGCAAATGCCTGTGTCAGGAAAAAAGGAGCTTTGACATTACTGCCAAATAAATCATCCCACTGCGTTAATGTGGCGCTGCCAACCGGTGTAGGGTAAAAACTGGAGGCATTATTAACCAGCACATCGAGTCTACCGAATTGCTGTGGAACTTTCGCTGCGAATTCAGCAAGCGCGATGTCATCGTTTAAATCTGCTTTTAACCAGCAGGCTGAGTCTGGCCTTAGCGCATTCAACTGCTGACAAAGTTGCGCTGCGTCAGCCGTAGATTGCCGACAATGCACAATAACCCGAAAACCGGCCTGATGCAGGGTGCGGATGATTTCCCGGCCAAGGCGTTTGGCGCTTCCGGTGACCAATGCGACTTTGGCGTTAGTTTGAGATACCTGATTAATCACCGGAGTTTCACTCATCGTAATAACTCCGCGCCAGTCAGCTGCAACAATGATGGCAACTTCAGATCGGCAATACCGTAACGGCTATCGTCGAAGTTGGCATGCTCCGGAATAGCGATACAACGCATCCGCGCCGCTTTTGCCGCGATCACCCCGGTCACACTGTCTTCCAGCGCCACACATTGCTGTGGTTCTATTCCTAAAGCTGCCGCGGCATTTAAGTAAACCTGTGGATGTGGTTTGGCTAAAGGCAAAAATTCGGCCGAACAAGTCGCCTGAAAGTAGTGCAGCAAATCAAAATGTTCGAGTGTAGCCAGCATCATTCGATGATTAGAAGAAGTCGCCAGCGCGGTTGGTAAACCTAAGTTTTTGCTTAACTCTAAGGCTTCACGTGCGCCCGGCATTAATTTACCCTGCTGAATAATAAGTTGGATCACGTTATCAATAATGGCATCGCCGACTTCGGCCGGTGTTGGGCCTTGCCAGGCAAATTTTGCATACCAGTGTTGCACCACATAGTCGCAGCGCCAGCCGAGCGTTTGCGCGGTATCCTCAGGTTGAAGCGGCACGCCTAATGACGAAAACATTTCAAACTCAGCTTGTTGCCAGAAATCTTCGGAATCAAGCAACAAACCGTCCATATCAAAAATTACTGCAGCTGACATACATCTCCGAAACGGGCGGCTGGTGTTATTTAACCTAGCAATTGCTGAATATATTCTTTCGCTTGCCAGCTATAACGACCGCCGCGCAAATAAGCGTGGTGTAAAAGATGGTACAGATTATAAAGATCTTTCCGTTCCAGGTAACCCTCAGGCAACGGATTTACCTGCTGGTAAGCGGTAAAGAAACTGGCCGGTAACGGGTTAAACATCCCGGCATAAGCCAAATCTGCTTCCCGATCACCAAAATAACAGGCCGGGTCGAACAACAACGGAATTTCGCCTAAAAAACCAATATTGCTGCGGATCAGCTCGCCATGCAGCAAGCTTGGTTTGGGTTGGTGACCATGTAAGCGCTGGCGGACCTTTTCGACAATGGTATCAATGTCGCCGAAATGCTGCTGTTGCTCGGCCAAAAGCTGCAGCAACCAGCCAATTCGTTGCTCGGAGAAAAAGCTCGACCAGTTGGCTTGCCACTGATTGGGCTGCATGGTGGCAGACAGATAATTATCCCAGTCAAAACCATACATCGCCTGATCATCGGCCTGATGCAAAAAGGCCAGTTGGTGGCCTAGTGCCTGCCAGCCATAAGGATGTTCGCTACTGAGTGGTAGGTATTCCAGCACCAAAAATGATTTATCCAGTGTTTGTCCTGCGCAAATGACTTTGGGAGTGCGCAGGCAATGGCGCTGCGTTATATAGTTCAGGCTCAAGGCTTCGGTTTCGAAACTGTCCCGCACTTCACGTTGATTTAGTTTGACGAAAAATTGTTGTTCCTGGCCCTGGATTTGATAAAGCAAATTGCCGGAGTGGGTGGGTAATTGCTGTTTATGCTCAATCTGAAAATCGAATTGTAATTCTGCGCTGATTTGCTCAGCAAGCGCTTGCCACATATCTTTGCTCCGTGATTGCAGCCGACCAGAACGGCGAGGTGAATCAAGTATGGAACAAAAATAGCTTTTGTGAATATTCAGGGGAGATGATTGGTATTTGCTGGGAACAGTGGTTGCCTGCCAAGCGCACAAACGGGTAAGATAATGCCGCTTTTTGGTAAACCAGCACAGGCTACGCGCCGTGTCGGTTGGTTTAACCGTTCGTATGGTTAAACGCTAAAGAACATTCACCTTCATTATTGTTCACAAGTGACCCTTGGTATGGGTCACCACTGTAAGGAAAATGACATGCCAGTTATTACTCTGCCTGACGGAAGTCAGCGCGTTTTTGATGCCCCTTTATCTGTATTAGACGTTGCCAAAGACATTGGTCCTGGCCTTGCCAAAGCGACCATTGCCGGCAAAATCGACGGCGTGTTGGTTGATGCCTGCGAAATCATCGACCGTGACGTGAAACTGGCGATTGTGACCAGCAAAGATGAAGCTGGTCTGGAAATTCTGCGCCACTCTTGTGCGCATTTATTAGGTCACGCCATCAAACAATTATGGCCACACGTCAAAATGGCGATTGGTCCGGTGATCGACAACGGTTTTTATTATGACGTTGATTTAGACCGTCCAATCAGCACCGAAGACTTAGCAGCGCTGGAAGAGCGGATGCTGCAACTGGCCAAAACCGAATATGACGTAGTGAAGAAAAAAGTCAGCTGGCAACAAGCTTACGACACCTTCGCTGCGCGTGGCGAAAGCTACAAAATGGAAATTCTCGAGCAGAATGTCGCCAAAGACGACCAGCCGGGTTTATACCATCACGAAGAATACATCGACATGTGCCGTGGTCCACACGTGCCGAATATGCGTTTTTGCCAACACTTCAAAATTATGAAAGTTGCCGGTGCTTACTGGCGCGGCGATTCCAAAAACAAAATGCTGCAGCGGATTTACGGTACTGCATGGGCGGATAAAAAGCAGCTTGGCGCTTATTTAACCCGTTTAGAAGAAGCTGAAAAACGCGATCACCGCAAAATCGGTAAAGCTTTGGATTTATTCCACTGGCAAGAAGAAGCGCCAGGTATGGTGTTCTGGCACAACGATGGCTGGACTATCTACACCGAACTTGAAAAGTATATCCGTGAAAAACTGCGCTCATTTGATTATGACGAAGTGAAAGGCCCACTGATGATGGACCGTTCGCTGTGGGAAAAATCGGGCCACTGGGATAAATACTCAAGTGCGATGTTTACCACCGAGTCGGAAAAACGCGAATACGCGATTAAACCGATGAACTGCCCGGGCCACGTGCAGATTTTCAATCAGGGCTTAAAGTCTTACCGTGATTTACCGCTGCGGATGGCTGAGTTTGGTTGTTGTCACCGCAATGAGCCATCAGGCTCGTTACACGGTTTAATGCGGGTGCGTGGTTTTACTCAGGACGACGCGCATATCTTCTGTACTGAAGAGCAAATTGAAGCTGAAGTCGGTGGTTGCATCGATATGGTGTACGAGACTTATAAAACTTTCGGTTTTGATAAAATCGTCGTCAAGTTATCGACCCGGCCGGAAAAACGCGTTGGTTCTGATGAAATTTGGGACAAAGCCGAAAAAGCTTTGGCCGATGTACTGACCAGCAAGGGCATCGAATTCGAGTATTTACACGGTGAAGGCGCGTTTTATGGCCCGAAAATCGAATTTACCTTACACGATTGTTTGGACAGGGCCTGGCAATGTGGTACTGTGCAGCTCGATTTTTCAATGCCAGCACGTTTAGGCGCCTCTTATGTGGCTGAAAACGGCGAGAAGCAAGTTCCGGTGATGATTCACCGTGCTATTTTAGGCTCGCTGGAACGTTTTATCGGTATTTTGATTGAAGAATATGCGGGTTTAATGCCGGCATGGTTGGCGCCAACGCAGGTTGTGGTAATGAACATTACCGATAATCAGGCCGATTATGTCAAAGAATTAGTAAAAACTTTCAAATCTCACGGTATTAGAGCAACTTCTGACTTGAGAAATGAGAAGATTGGCTTTAAAATCCGCGAGCACACGCTGGCCCGTGTTCCTTATCTGGTTGTCGTCGGTGACAAAGAAGTTGAAGCCGGTGATTTAGCCTTAAGAACACGTAAAGGCGAAGACTTAGGAAAGATGTCTGTACAAGCGTTGGTTGAAAAACTAACCACAGAAATCAAAGACCGGGTCTGATGATATTAATCCTTGGAGGAACATACCATTAAAGTAGGAAAGAAACCGTTACCAACGAACAGACCGAATCGTATTAACGAAGAAATCAACGTCCGCGAAGTGCGTTTGATTGGTCTGGAAGGTGAACAATTAGGTGTAGTAGGTACCGCTGATGCCATTAAGATGGCCGAGGAAGGTGGTTGTGATCTGGTAGAAATCAGTCCAACAGCTGAGCCGCCTGTTTGTAAGTTAATGGACTATGGTAAGTTCCTCTTCGAAAAGGGTAAAGCTGCGAAAGAGCAGAAGAAGAAGCAAAAACAGATCCAGATCAAGGAAATCAAATTCCGGCCTGGAACTGATGAAGGCGATTACCAGGTAAAACTACGCAACCTGCGTCGCTTCATTGAAGAGGGTGACAAAGCTAAAGTAACGCTGCGCTATCGTGGTCGTGAAATGGCGCATCTTGACATCGGTATTGACGTTTTAAACCGGATTAAAGACGACATGGCAGATATCGCTATCTGTGAATCGTTCCCAAGCCGGGTTGAAGGTCGTCAGATGATTATGATGCTGGCCCCAAATAAGAAGTAATAAGTGCATACAAGTAAAAGTCGTGTTCCGCTGCGGTAACGCAGTGGAGTGTGGCTTTTCGCCTTATTATTCGTTGTAATCAAAACAATGCGAGTTTTTTAACTATGCCTAAGATGAAAACCAACAAAGGTGCTGCAAAGCGCTTTAAAAAGACCGCTTCTGGTGGTTTTAAACGTAAGCAATCACATCTTCGCCACATCCTGACGAAGAAGTCTTCTAAGCGTAAGCGTCAGTTAGGTCCAAAAACGTTAGTTGCAAAAGTTGACGTCGCTGGTATCGCTCGCTGCTTGCCATACGCATAATATTAGGAGATTTTAAATGCCAAGAGTAAAACGTGGTGTGACCGCACGTGCGCGTCACAAGAAGGTATTAAACCAGGCTAAAGGTTACTACGGTGCCCGTAGCCGTGTTTATCGTGTAGCTTTCCAAGCAGTTATCAAAGCCGGCCAGTACGCTTACCGTGACCGTCGTCAACGTAAACGTCAATTCCGTCAACTGTGGATCGCGCGTATTAACGCTGCTTCACGTCAAAACGGTTTATCTTACAGCCGTTTCATCGATGGTCTGAAAAGAGCATCTGTTGAAATCGACCGTAAAATTCTGGCTGACATCGCTGTATATGACAAAGGTGCATTCGCTGCCCTGGTGTCTAAAGCGAAACAAGCTTTAACTGCTTAATTTTTAAGTAGTTTAAAAAGGCAGCTCCGGCTGCCTTTTTTGTGTCTAAAATTCCTCAAGCTGTCCGTCAAACTCTCTTTGTCGCCGTTGCGTCTTGTCCTGTCGAAACTCAGGTTGTGATAGCCCGGTAATTTGCTACACTTTATTTACCTAAAATAGAGAAGGATCTGAAATGAGGCGATGTCTGGCCTTGTTCTTAACATGGATGGTGGGTGGGGCGTTGTTACCGCTCTGTGCACAACCGCTGATCATCAAATATCCGGCAGTTGCCACCATGAGCGACTTTCGTTCGGAATATCCGATTGCGTTGTTGCAACTTGCATTTGATAAAGCCGGGGTAAAGGCAGAATTGCAACCTTCCGCTGAACCTATGTCAAAAAGCCGCGCTCTGCATTTGTTGAACGCTAATGGTGGTATCGATGTGGTGTGGACCATGACGTCGAGTGACCGTGAACTGCAATATTTACCCATTCGAATTCCGATTTATCGTGGCCTTGGCAGCTATCGGTTGCTGCTGATCAAAGCTGCCGATCAGCAAAAATTCAGCCAGTTAGCCGACAAAAAAGCGCTGCAGCAACTTCGCTTTGCGCAGGTGCACGATTGGGTGGATACCGAAATTCTGCGTGCCAGCCGTTTTTCGATTTTGGCGGTGTCGAAGTATGAGAACTTGTTCCAGATGTTATTAAAAGACCGCGTTGATGCCATTCCGCGCGGCGTGTTGGAAATTGAAGCTGAAAGGCAAACCTGGCGGCAACAAGGTCTGGTAATTGAAACCGACTGGCTCATCCATTACCCGGGAGCCGTGTATTTTTTTGTCAAACAAGACAATTTGGCACTTGCGGCAACGATCGAATCAGGCCTGCGCAAAGCATTGGCCGACGGTAGCTTTTTGGCGCTATTTCAGCAGTTTTTTCAAAAGCATTTAACCCAGATGGCGTTGGAACGGCGCACGGTGATTGAATTACCAAATCCATTTTTACCACCCTTAACGCCGATTGACGATGCCAGCTTGTGGCATAAGTTAGAGCATCAATAACCAACCGAGGCTGACCGTGGACGTATTTTTCGCCGTATTGTTCTTTGCATTTTCCAGTACCATTACCCTTGGCCCAAACAACATTATGATCATGTCGTCCGGCGTGAATTACGGTATTAAAGCCAGCTTGCCGCATTTACTGGGTATTTGTCTGGGTTTTCCAACCATGGTGCTGCTGGTCGGCATCGGCTTTGGCGTGGTGTTTCAGCAATACCCGTGGCTGCATTGGATCATTAAAATTCTCGGTGTCTGCTACCTGATCTGGCTGGCGTGGCGGATCGCCAGCAGCACGCCAGGCACTATTGATGCAATCAAAAGGCCGCCGTTGACCTTCTGGCAAGCGGCGTTGTTTCAATGGATTAATGGCAAAGCCTGGGTGATGGCGTCGGGCGCTATTGCTGCGTTTACGTCCTTGGCTGGTTCCTTTTATTTCGACGTGGTGCAAATTACCGCGGCGTTTTTGTTGATGAGTTTCCCTTGTGTCGGAACCTGGCTGGTGTTTGGGGCTTTGTTGCGGCCGTTATTGGCCAAGCCGCTCCCGCAGCGGATTTTTAATATCAGTATGGGTTTATTGTTGATTGCGTCGGTCGTGCCGGTAATTTACGAGATGTGGCCTTGGCACTGAGAACATCCCCGGCCTGATGTTTTTCCAAAACAGTCTTTGTTTATATCACTTCCCTGGCTAGCTTCAGTAACTGCGAACTTAGTTTAAGGCCACGCTGCTGTGCCAGACTGTGATTAATGCGAAAACTGATGCCGTCTGGTTCGGTGATTAAACCGATGACGGCCAGGCTATGAAAGGCTTCGCTATTGTCAGTGATCACCAACAGCGGTGTTGCTGCCAGCTGCTGTTGCCAGCGAATAAGTTCAGCGTGTTGGTCCAGGCTCAGAATTAATAGCTGGCAAGTTAATGCCTGGGCTGGTTGCTCAATGGCCTCAATCTGCAACGGCTCGCCTTGTGAGCTATGTAGCTTTGTCTGCTGTAACGCCTGCAGCAACGGCGTATTCCCGGCAACACAATACCGAAAGCGGGTCGGCGGTGGTGGCGGCCATTCAGTCAATTGCACGAATCGTGCTACAAATCTGGCCTTGAGCAGCATGTCCGGTTCTACAGCTATCACTTGGAAACAGCCGCCCAAGCAGCTGATTAAGAAGCAAAATTGCGCCCACGTCATCGGTGCAGTCTCCATTGCAGCGCGATACGGACTGTCCTATCGAAGTTTTGGATCGGTGGCGCAGTTAGGCTTGGTTGATCATAATATCGGGTCTGGGTCAGGTTATGAATGCCAAAACTGAGTTCCAATTCGTCCGACAGTTGCCACAGGATATTGGCATTGTGTAGCACGTAGCCTGGCAGCCTCTCCAGTAAGGTTTCGCGTTGACTGACGGCTCTGGTTTGCCAGCTAAAAATAAAGTCCGGATTAAAAAGGGGTTGATTGTAGAGAATATTCAGCAGATGTGACGGCGAATTTTCCAGTAGCTTCGTTTGTTGCTGATAACGGGTGTTCTGCCAGGACCAATTCAGCCGGAATTGTTGCTGCTGACGTCCCCGATATTCAATGCCGGCATCCAGACCATGACTGCGTAAGGCGCTGCCGTTGATAAACGCGCCGATAAAAGGGTCAATTTCAATTAAATCCGTGATGTTTGATTGAAAAAATGCCAGCCGATACTGCAGCTGCGACGTCAGATAATGTTGCCAGGCAAGCTCAGTTGTTTCGATTTTTTCTTCGGAAGGGATAGGGTGGATAGTGAGGGCATTGGTGCTGAATTCATTCAGATTAGCAACCCGAAACGCGCTGCCGTGCATCAATTTTAGCGTCATATCGGCGGTGGTTTGCCAAATCCAGGCCACTCTGGGCGTGGTGATGGCTGGGCCGGTTTCGCTGTCATCAAAGCGCGCGCCCAGCACCAGCGTATGCTCTGGCAGTATTTGCCATAGATCCTGTAAGAAAATACCGGTTCGATGATTGTTGCCGATAAAGGTAAATGCTGGCGGGAAACCTGCATCGCCGATGGTAATTTGTTGCAGTAAATCCTGTTGATGCTCGAATCCAGCCAGCAGCAGATGACTGGCAAAACTACGATTGGCCAGTTGGAGTTCAATATGCCGCCAGCGACCGTCCATCCTGGTTTCCGCGACAAACCGCTGTAACCTTGGATCCTGATAAGGTTCTAACCGTTGAAAACCAAGTCCACTTTGGCTCAGTTTGGCGTCGAGCTCCCACTCGGTCGAGAATACAAATTTTTTACTGATCCGGTACCGGTAATTTCGTTCAGAAATATCGCTCACCTCTGGTGTGAACGGCTCACTCAGCCCAATCGGTATGGTCAATTTTCGCTGATTATATGCCCCTTGCCATAACCAGCCTGAACTTTTAAATCCGCCTTGCAGCCGATAAAAATCTTCGTGGTTTTGCGATTGGAGCAAGTCGGTGAATTGGTCGGGAGCCGGGTAAGTCAGCGGTATATTCGGCCGCTCATTGATACTGGCACTCAACCAACTTTCCCAACTTGCTTGTTCACGGTGTGCAAAGTTCAGTCTCAGTTGTTGCTGCTGTAAACTGTCGAGTTGGATCGACAGTGCCACTCCATGTAACCGGCTGACGCCCTTAGTCACGATGTTTAACACCCCAAAAAAGGCGTTGTTGCCATAAAGGGCAGAGCCTGGCCCTGGGGTAAACTCCACCCGTTCAATCGACTCCACATCAACAATGGCATCCGTCCCGACCAGCATGGCATCGCCAATGTTGTCGTTGGCACGTACACCATCGATTAAAAACAACAGCCTCGAATTAAAATCGGCATGCCGGCCTAAACCGCGTACGCCGATGTAATGAAATCCGCCATCACTGCTGATCTGAATTCCCGGCATCAGCTGCAGCACTTCTGCCAGCGTGCGTAACTGGAAGAGCCGGATATCCTGACTGGTGACCAGATATGTGATGGCCGGTGCAGTGTCGGCGCTTTGTTGGGTACGGCTCGCCGTGGTGATTTCCACATCCCGCGGCACGGCGTTTAACGGCGTTCGCAGCAACTCTTCCAAGCTAGGCTCGGCTATTTGTGAAGTCGTCTGTTGCAGCTGTTGTTGATATTGCTGCTGCGCTAGAACCGAGCCGCAATAACACAGACAGAGCAGTAACCAGGCTCTATGGCGCATGTTGCACCCGGCGAAAGGTATTCTTGCCAGCGCGTTTTGCGGCATACATGGCTTCATCCGCTTTTTGCAATAAGGTGGCAGGCTCGCTGGCATCCAACGGGCAGAACGCCAGGCCAATAGTGGCACCGACCGGCATCAGATGCTCCCGGATCACCATTGGTAAACGCACGGCGGCAATCAGCCGTTCGGCCAGCGATTCAGCATGGCGGATATCGTTCAGTTCGCTCAGCAGCACGGCAAATTCATCACCTCCCAGCCGGCATAATAAATCCTGGCCGCGCAGCACCTGCTGCATTCGTGCTGACACCAGTTGCAGGACTTCATCGCCATAATCGTGGCCGAAACTATCGTTTACAGTTTTGAAGTTATCTAAATCGATAAACATCAACGCCATCGTTTTGTGCTGTTGTAGTGTCAGTTGCAGGGTCGCGGATAATTGTTGCTGGAAGTACAATCGGTTGGGCAAGCCGGTCAGACTGTCATGATGGGCCAGTTGTTTTAATTGCTGTCCGGTTTGACGCTCGTCGGCCAGTTGTTGTTTCAGCCAAAACTGATTGGCCGCGACCTGGGTAAATAATTCGTTGATCCGCTCGGTCAGCCGGCCAACTTCATCATGGCGTCTGACAATGCCCCGTACACTGTAGTCATTGTCCCGAGCAGCCTGTTCTGCCAGCGCTGAGAGCTCAATAATCGGCGACAACGCGCGCTGTTGCACCAGGCGCAAACCTCTGCTGGCCAGTGCCAGCATCAATAATGTAATGAGCCCCATCAACGCGATTAGCGCCATCACCTGCTGCTGTAAACTTTTCAGACTTTGTTGTACCAGTAACAGCCCGACTTGTTCCTGTTTAAACATAATCGGCATCTGGATTTGATATTGCTGCCAGCCCGACACCACATTTGCTTGTTGCGGCCAGATGGTGGGTGGTGTCAACGTTTTCTTCCATTCTGGCTGTTGCCACTGGACAAAAATTGTTGTTTCACCTGGCGACACTTGTGACATGTGCAACACCTGTACCGCCAGCACATCAGTGGCGCGGCTAAAGGTTTGCAATTCAAGTTGCGCCGATTTTGGATCACTGAAGATCAACGCCGGTGCAATACTGCTGGCCAGCACTTGCGCACTGGCCAGCGCATTGTGTTGTTGATGGGAAATAGAGCCGAACCAAAAGGTGGCGGCCATCGCGGTGAAAGTAAAGGTGAGCGTCAGTGCCAGAATGCCGTTATTCAGCCGTGTGAGTCTGACGACCAGTGAATCGGGTAAATCTGTTTGGTGTTTTGGCGTCAGAATACTGGGTTGCGTCACTTACTGGGTCGCCTTATCCGGACATTTGCCGATGTTGCCACCGACACTAAAGCTGGGAAGTCTTATTTTTTATAGCTGCTTGCGATAATATAGCGAGGATTTTATTAATTATTTCCAGCAGAAGGGCGAGTCCGGATCATGCGTGAGCAACAACTGGAAAAAATAAATCTTGAACACGATGCTGCCCGGCTCTTTATGCGCCTGTATGAACAGCAGTTTGGATTGCGGATGCGCCATATCTGGCACAATGAGCCGGCTAAACCTGATGTTTCCTGTTATCTGCAAGCGCAACGTCTGGATTTAGAAATCGCCCATTTGTATGGAAGTGAAGCCGAAGCCATGCATATTCTCGGACGTTCTTTATCCTTACAAACGCATCAACAATTATTGGCCTTGCAACAAGTACCGGCGGAAGACCGGCTGCTTGAGGCGCTAAACCGACTGATCGCCCAAAAAGGTCAGAAAAAATATGACAGTCAGCGCGTCTGGCTGGTGATCCGTAATGCCAACCCACTGTGGCGTTGTCAGGATCTGCAGCAATATCGCCCGCGACTGTTGTTACCAGGTCAGCATCCGTTTGAGCAAATCTGGTTGGTGGGGGATATGGCTGGCCTCTCAGGGATCTTACCGTTGTTTCCGGTTGAATTATGGCAACAAGCGTTGCCGACGACATGAAGCGCTGGTATTGCAGTTACATTACCCAGTTAACGAGGATTGCTGGCAGTCGTTATCCTGCGCTTGTGTGGTTGTGGGTTTTGCTTGTTGGCTGCGGCGGATGGACTGGTTACTGGTTGTTTGCCGAACACCGTGGTGGCGGTGAGTTATTGCTGCCGTTGCTGCTGTCTTTATGGATGTTGATCTGGATCTTTATCCGGCTGATTTTTGTTTTTCAACCGCCGTTGTTACCGGCAGGGGCTGGCTGGAGGATGAAACTCAAATTTTACTGGTTTTACCTGAAATTACACGGTACCGCCAGTTTGATCTTGTTGTTATTCGTGGGCTCTTTGCTGATCAGTCTGAAATTGGTCGGTATCGTCTGGCGTTCATTTGGTTAAAATATCAAGCAAAGCATCTGTGGTATGCGCTTTGGAGAACATCTATGTCCGTGCGGACTATTAAACGTTGTGACGTATTTTGTACCGTCATTGATAATTTCGGTGATATTGGTATTTGCTGGCGATTGTCCAGGCAAATGGCAGCTGAACATAATATTGCAGTGACGCTCTGGGTCGATGATTTACAAAGTTTTCAACGCATTTGCCCAGAGATTAATCCGCAGTCGGCACAGCAGCAGCAGTTTGGTGTGCTGATCAGATTATGGCAGGCTGAATTTCCAGCACTGACCGCCGATGAATTTCCGGATCTGCTCATTGAGGCGCTGGCTTGCTCGGTGCCAACTTCTTACCTGTCGCAGTTTTCAGCGCTGCGCCCAGATGCTATCTGGTTGAATCTGGAGTATTTATCGGCCGAAGATTGGGTGCATGGCTGCCATTCTCTGGCCTCACCACAAGCAGGGCTTAACTTGGCTAAGTATTTCTTTTTCCCAGGTTTTACCACACAAACTGGCGGATTATTACGTGAAAAAGGCTTGGTTGAGAATTTGCAAACCTTTAGTCAGGATGTACCGGCGCAGCAGCAATTCTGGGCTCAGGCCGGAGTTGTTGATGCCATGCAGTATCAACTAAAAATTTCACTGTTTTGTTATCAGCAGCAAGCGATTGCTGATTTTGTCGGACAACTGCAGCAGTTACCGCAGTCGGTGTTGCTGTTAGTGCCAGAAGGTGTGGTTGCGCAGCAGCTGCGGCAGATCTGGCCAGAACTTGCCACCCAGACATCAATCACAATTAATAGGCTACGGCTTGAACTCCTGCCATTTATGCCACAACCGCACTATGACTACCTGCTGGCGGCTTGTGATCTCAATTTTGTGCGGGGTGAAGATTCGGTGATCCGGGCGCACTGGGCGGGTAAGCCAATGATTTGGCAAATTTATCGCCAGCAAGAACAAGCCCATCAGGTGAAATTGCAGGCATTTTTGGATAAATATCTGCAAGCGGCGCCAGCCGCAATTTCCGAACTCATCCGGCAACTGCATATCCGCTGGGATTTAGAACAATCGCTTGCAGAGCTAATGCCGTTATTGATTGAAAATATGAAAGAAATTACCGAGCACCAGCGGCAATGGCAGCAGTTTTTGCTATTACAGCAAGATCTTGTTACCAACCTCGTGCGTTTTGCTGAAAATAAATTTATAATGCCCCGCAATTTTTCCTAACAAGAAGATATTTCAATTATGATGAAGACTGCTCAAGAAGTACGCGCTGGCCAGGTGATCATGGTCAACAACGAGCCAATGGTTGTTCAGAAAGCTGAATTCAACAAATCTGGCCGTAATGCTGCTGTTGTTAAAATGAAAATGAAAGGTCTGTTGACCGGTGGCGGTTTAGAGACTGTTTACCGCGCTGACGACAAGTTTGAACAAGTGATGCTTGATACCAAAGAAGTGACTTATTCTTACTTCGCTGATCCAATGTATGTATTCATGGATGCTGAATACAATCAATACGAAATCGAAGCTGAAAACATGACCGAAGCGCTGAAATATCTGGTTCCGGATATGCAGTGTTCAGTTGTTTTCTACGGTGAGCGTGCAATCTCTGTTGACCTGCCGCCATTCGTTATTCGTGAAGTTGTGTACTCAGAACCTGCTGCCCGTGGTGATACTTCAGGCAAAGTGATGAAGCCAGCTAAACTGGACACCGGTTTTGAACTGATGGTGCCAGCATTTGTTGAAACTGGTGACAAAATCGAAATCGATACCCGTACTGACGAATACCGTGGCCGTGCTAAGTAATTAGCCGCCAGTTGAAAGAACCCGCCGTTTTGTGCGGGTTTTTTTATTTAGTCGGAACGGCTTGGTGTACAGAGTTGCAACAGCACTACATCGCCGGGTGCTAATACTTGCCAGCGGTCATCAACGGCTTCGCCAGGTTTAGGCAGAGGCAGTGTGTTGCTGTACAAAGCTCGCTTTTGCAAGGCGCAGTGGACTACTTGCTTGATCCGCCTGGCAGGCTGACGGTGTTCAAAAAAATACAAATCAACCAGCACTAAGTCGGTATTGTGCTGATTCGAACTGGCGTTTTTACTATCCATCGCAACAAATTGCAGCGTGTGTGGCTTGAGGTAACTCCAGGGACGCCACCAGCTGGAACTTTCCACAGTACGGACCACTGTAACACCTTCCGGCAATAAACCACTTTGATGGCGGAACCAGTTGTATTCACCATGAATTTGAAAGGTCAGCATGCCAAGACCGGCAAACACCGGCACCCAGTACTTAGGCAGGCGTTGGCGGCTCAATTTACGTAACAGTAGGGCGCCCCCCGCAGCGCCAACACCGGCGATCATTGTGGCCAGAAGTTCCCAAAGCATTGTGTTCGTTATCCTTTTAACCGTCTGACGGAAAAAATGGGCCGGTGAAGACCCATGAGTCTACAGGGCAGATTGTAACCTGAGCAAAGCCTCAGATTACAGCTGCTGACGTTCGTTAGTGATCAACTGCAGTGCCGGCACCCCGCGGGAAGCGTACACTTTCGACCAGATCCTGAATTGCTTTTGGCGGTTGCTCTGTCACAGCGGACACCCCAAAGGCCACCAGAAAGTTAATTGCCGCACCAATGGCTCCAATCGACAACGGCGAAATCCCGAAGATCCAATTTTCCGGTATGTTTTCAAACGAAGCAGTGCCAGGAATAAAAAACCAACCCAGATACAGGAAGATATAAACACAGGTAAACACCATCCCTGCCACCATCCCCCAAATAGCGCCTTTGCTATTCACCCGTTTGGAGAAAATCCCCATCATCAAAGCTGGAAATATAGACGCTGCAGCGATGCCAAACGCCAGTGCTACGGTTTGCGCGGCAAAGCCGGGGGGATCCATCCCCAGCCAGGTCGCAACGACAATCGCCAGCCCCATCGAGATTCGTGCATAAAGCAATTCCTGTTTTTCCGTGATATGCGGATTGATCGAGCCTTTAATTAAGTCGTGACTGATGGCGGACGATATCGCCAGCAACAAACCCGCCGCGGTCGATAACGCTGCCGCTAAACCACCAGCTGCGATTAAACCAACCACCCAGCCTGGCAAATTGGCGATCTCCGGATTGGCCAGCACCAGAATATCGTTGTTCACTTCCAGCTCGTTGCCTTTCCAGCCACGCTCGGTCGCGGTTGCTGCAAAAGCCGGGCTGTGGTTATACAACTGTATGCGACCGTCGCCATTGAGATCGTCATGCTTGATTAAACCGGTTTTTTCCCAGTTTTTAATCCAGTCTGGCCGTTCTTCATATTTGACTGCATCAGCTGTTGGGCCATTGGGGAAAATAGTGGTCATCAGGTTTAACCGGGCCATGGATGCAACCGCAGGTGCCGTCAGATACAAAATAGCGATAAACACCAACGCCCAACCGGCAGACCAACGGGCATCCGCCACTTTCGGTACGGTGAAAAACCGGATAATCACATGCGGTAAACCGGCAGTACCAATCATCAGCGACAAGGTAAACAACACCATATTCAGTTTGTTATCGACATCAGCGGTGTAATCAACAAAACCCAGCTCACGCACCACTTCATCTAACTTTTGCAGTAATGGCACGCCAGATTGCACATGATCCGAGAACAAACCAAGCGGTGGTAAGAAGGTGTCAGTCAGTTGCAGCGAAATAAACACTGCCGGAATGGTATAAGCAACAATCAGCACCACATACTGCGCGACCTGGGTGTAGGTAATACCTTTCATGCCGCCAAGCACGGCATACATAAACACAATCACCGCCGCAATAATTAAACCGGCGTCACTGCTGACTTCCAGGAAACGCGAGAACGCGACGCCGGCACCAGTCATCTGGCCAATCACGTAAGTAACAGAAGCAATAATTAAACAAGCGACAGCGACTAAACGGGCACCTGAGCTGTAAAAACGGTCGCCGATAAAATCGGGCACGGTGAATTTGCCGAATTTACGTAAATAAGGCGCTAATAGCATGGCGAGTAACACATAACCACCGGTCCAACCCATTAAATAGGTGGAGTTGGCGTAACCGCCGACGGAAATTAAGCCGGCCATTGAAATAAAAGAGGCTGCAGACATCCAGTCAGCGGCGGTCGCCATCCCGTTCATCACCGGGTGGACGCCACCGCCAGCGACATAAAATTCTTTGGTGGAGCCGGCTCTGGCCCAAATCGCGATCACGATATAAAGCGCGAACGACCCGCCGACAAACAACAAGTTGATTGCAAATTGGCTCATCGGGGTTACTCCTCGTCCAGGCCGTATGCTTTATCAAGTTTGTTCATCTTCCAGGCGTAGAAGAAAATCAGAATGATAAAGGTAATAATCGAACCCTGTTGCGCGAACCAGAAGCCAAGATCAGTTCCGCCGATCGCAATTCCAGCCAGCAGTGGCCGGAAGATAATGCCGAATCCATAGGACACCAGCGCCCAGATGATTAGGCTACCGATGATCAGACGCAAATTGGCTTTCCAATACGCCTCCGCATTTTTATCATGCACCGTCATTTATTAAATCCTTCTTTTGTTATTGTTACGAGCAGCTTTAATCTAGCAGCTGGCTGTGGTAACGAAAGCCCGACTTTAGTCGAAGCAAATCATCGCAGTATTGACATCAGCGCTTTGCTGACGAACATTAGCGGCTGGTTTTGACCCTACAGATTAATGGAGACCTTCGTGGCTGCGTGGATTGTTGCTGTATTGGCGCTGTGTTATGTCGGTGGCTTGTTCCTGATTGCCAATTGGGCTGAACGTCACGCATCGGATCAATTACTCAAAAAGTATGGCGGGCTGATTTATAGTCTGGCGCTTGCTGTGTACTGTACGTCGTGGACTTATTATGGCGCTGTGGGTTCGGCCATCAGTTCCGGCTGGGACTATGTGCCGATTTATCTTGGGCCTTTGCTGGTGTTTGTCTTCGGGCAACCAGTACTACGTAAGTTATTGTTTGTCGCCAAGAAACACAATGTCACTTCGATTACTGACTTTATCAGTGCCCGCTATGGCAAACGCCACGCCATCGCGGCGATGAGTGCGCTGTTGTGTCTGATCGTGGTGGTGCCTTATATCGCACTGCAGCTCAAGGCGGTGGCAACTTCATATCAGGTGTTGTTAGGTCAGCCAGAAAATACGCAGGCTGCCTGGTGGCAAGATTCCGCACTGCTAAGTGCATTGACCATGACGTTGTTTGCGATTTTGTTTGGTACCCGTAAAGTGCTGTTAACGGAGCAAAACCGTGGTGTGATGGTCGCGATTGCTTTTGAATCGGTGATCAAACTCACTGCGTTGTTGACGCTGGCGTTTGCGGTGTGTTGGTTTGTATTGGACAGGCCCTGGTCGGTGTTCAGTGATTTTACCCAATATGCTGCCACGCGCAGCAACCATGAATCGTTTAGTCTGCTGGCTTTTATTACCAAAACCGTGCTGGCAATGGCGGCCATTTTTTTGTTACCGCGCCAGTTCCACGTCACTTTTGTTGAAAATGTTGCACCCCAACATCTGCAACACGCCAAACGCTGGTTCAGCGGTTATCTGGTGTTGGTGACGTTGGTGGTGCTGCCGATAGCGCTCGCTGGTTATCAGTTATTCCCGCAGCAGCTGGCGCATGCCGATAGTTTTGTATTGTTACTGCCGGCCAGTCAGGGCTGGGAAAGTGTCAGTGCACTGGTATTTATTGGCGGTTTTTCGGCGGCAACGTCGATGATTATCATCGCCACGCTGGCGCTCAGTACCATGATCAGTAACGATGTGGTGATGCCAACGCTGCTAAGAGCCAACCCAAATGCACAGCTTGCGCGCGACTACAGTCCGCTGATTTTGCGGGTACGCCGGTTGATGATTGTGGTGGTGATGGCGTTGTCGTACGGCTATTACACACTATTTGCCCGAAATTATGAGCTGGCCGAAACCGGTCTGCTGGCCTTTGCCCTGATTATTCAGTTAGCACCGGCGGTGCTGGGTGGTTTGTACTGGCGACGGGGCCAGGCATCTGGCGTTTATGCCGGCGTCGGAATTGGCTTTACGCTGTGGTTTTTCTGTCTGATGTTGCCACAGTTGGTCAGTGTCGGGGTGGTCGACAGCGCGATTATGCAGCAGGGGTTGTTTGGTCAAAGCTGGCTTCGACCAACTAGGTTGTTTGGGCTCGACATTGACCCGCTCAGTCATGGCGTGTTGTGGTCACTGGGACTTAATTTGCTGGCCTATGTTGCGATGTCGTTGTTGCATAAAGCCAATTTAAACGACCGGCTGCAAGCGGTCGCTTTTGTGAAACCGAATTTGCCATTGGACGAGGTAAAAACCGCCCGGCGGAGCCGCATTTATGGCCAGGATCTAAAAACTTTACTGGAGCGTTTTATCGGAGTTGACCGCGCTGATGAGTCGATTGCCGAATTCAGCCGCCGTCAACGACAGGCTCCGGCACTGGACGAAGCGCCGGAGCCTGCGCTGGTGCGCCACATTGAACGGGAACTGGCCGGAGTGATTGGATCTTCCAGCGCTGCCGCCATGGTCAATGCGGTGCTGGATGGGCGTCAGTTGGCATTTGAAGATGTGGTGACTTTGTTCGACGACACCCGCCAGGCGATCCAGTTTTCGCGCAAAATTCTGTTCTCGACGCTGGAGCATTTGAGTCAGGGCGTGAGCGTGGTTGACCGTGATTTACAGCTGGTGGCCTGGAACCGGCAATACCTGGAAATGTTTGATTATCCCGAAGGCATGGTGCGGGTTGGCCGATCGATAGCCGATATCGTCAGGTTTAATGCCGAACGCGGTTTGTGCGGTGAGGGCAGCGCCGACGATCATGTGCAAAAACGGCTGCAGCATATGCAACGTGGTACGGCGCATGTGTTTCAGCGGGTGCGACCGGACGGCACCGTGATTGAAATGCGTGGTAATCCTATTCCTGGCGGTGGTTTTGTCACCAGCTTTACCGATATCACTGGCCATGTAAAAGCAGTGCAACAACTGGCGGAAGCGAAACAACATCTGGAACAACGGGTGGTGGAGCGCACGCAACAAATCAGCCAGATCAATGATGAACTGCTCGATGAAATTGATTTACGCCGGATCACTGAGCAACAATTATTGTTGGCAAAAGCTGAAGCCGAAAGTGCCAACGCATCAAAAACCAGATTTCTGGCGCTGGCTAGCCACGATATTTTGCAGCCGCTAAACGCCGCCCGTTTGTTTACCGCGGCACTGCAGGAGCAAGCGGAACCTGCGCGCCAGCAAGCGATGATTGGGCAGCTCGATAACTCACTCAAAGCCACCGAGGAGCTGATTTCCACCTTGCTGGAAATTGCCAAGCTGGATGATGGCAAATTAGAGCCAGCAAGGCAGCCGGTTGAACTTGCCGGTTTATTGCGGCAATTACACGATGAATATTCATTGCTGGCGATGCAGAAAAATCTGCAACTTAAAGTCCGTACCAGCAGCTATCTGGTGCAAAGTAATTCAACTTACTTGCGCCGTATTTTACAAAATATGTTGTCCAACGCGATTAAATACACGCCCACTGGCAAGGTGTTGTTAGGGTGTCGACGCCGCGGCGAATTGTTGTGCATCGAAGTGTGGGATACCGGCCCCGGTATTGCAGCACAGGATTTACCTTATATTTTTGATGATTTTTATCGGGTTGACGCGACCGCACGCGGTGAGTCCGGCGTTGGCCTTGGCCTCGGCGTGGTACAGCGGATGGCGAAAAGTCTGGGTCATCGCCTTGAAGTGGTTTCGGTACCTGGCAAAGGCACGGTGTTTCGGTTCACAGTACCGTTTCTCAACAAGGTCGACGTTGCGGATATCCAGAATCAGTCACTGCCGGTAGTGTCGGTTGCGCACAGTCCGTTTGCAGGGTTGTCGATTTGTTGTGTTGATGATGACACGGCAAATCTGACTGCGCTTGCGGCCTTGCTCCGGCAATGGGGCGTCGGGAACCTGCGCAGTTGCCACGATGCCGCCAGCATTTTACAACTGGCGACCACAACGGCCGCGCCGGATGTATTGATTTTGGATTACCAGTTAGGTCAGCATCAGCATGGTCTGCAGCTGTACCAGCAATTACAACAATACTGGCCTGGCGTGCCGGCTATTTTGGTGTCAGCAGCGCCAGAGCCGGATTTACCGGAGCGAGCCAAACAAGCCGGGATGATTTTTTTAGCAAAACCGATCAAAGCCGCCGCCTTGCGGGCTAGTTTGAATTATTTACGTTTGGCGAAAGGCAGTTAAGGATCCAACACGCTGGGATTGGTTTCTGGCTGGCTCATGGTAGGATAAAAGAATATTGATAGGGAGAAGTTAAACGAATGCGTGCACAGCTGGAACGGCGATTTTTTTTAGTGTTATTAATAACGGTGACCTTTGGCTTTGGTCTGGTATTGGAACCATTCTGGGGGGCAATTTTTTGGGCAGCGGCGCTGGCGGTCATTTTTTACCCGTTGCAAAGTTTTTTATTGTACAAACTTGGCAATAAACCAAATCGGGTTGCCGCGCTGACGTTGCTGATTTGTGTGGTGATGGTCGTGCTGCCCTTGCTGGCGATTGGCGCATCATTTGTGCAGGAAGGGATCAGTTTTTACCAGCGGATCGAAAAGGGTGAACTAAATCCCGAAGCAACGCTGGATAAGATCAAAATGGCATTTCCGTTGGTCACTAACACATTGCAGGAATTTGGTGTCGATACCGACAATATTAAACAGCGTTTGTCTGAAGCTGCGGTTGCAGGTAGCCGGCTGTTAGCGGAAAAAACCTTTGCTGTGGGTCAGAATGCTGCCAGTTTGTTTTTAAATATCGGCTTGATGTTGTACCTGGCATTTTTTCTGCTGCGAGACGGCGCCAAATTAGTTGAGCTCTTTATTGTGGCCTTGCCGTTAGGTGACGAGCGCGAGCGGATGTTGTTTGCTAAATTTGCTGAAGTGACCCGCGCTACGGTTAAAGGTAATCTGGTGGTTGCGGTGGTACAGGGCGTACTGGGCGGGATTATTTTGTGGATCCTTGACGTACCGGCGCCTATTTTGTGGGGCGTGGTGATGACTTTTTTAAGTTTATTACCGGCCATTGGAGCGGCGTTGGTGTGGTTTCCGGTGGCGTTGTATTTGTATTCAACCGGGCAGTGGTGGCAGGCAACGGTACTGATCGCGTACGGTGCGCTGGTGATTGGTCTGGCTGATAACATCCTGCGGCCGTTGCTGGTAGGCCGCGACACCAAGTTACCGGATTATATCGTGCTGTTTTCAACCCTGGGTGGGATCACCTTGCTTGGGATTAATGGTTTTGTGTTAGGGCCATTAATTGCAGCGTTGTTTTTGGCGTTTTGGCAGATCTTTATCACTGAATTTAATCAGGCGGGTTTTAGCACCGCCTCTTCGTCCGAAGATGTGGCCGAGCAGCGAATGAACAGCAAAACGATTGAGTGACACCGTGCAGAGCTTCGAGCAACAGCTGCTGGCGTTGTTTCCAAAGCAACGTCAGCGAGATCAGTACCGGATGTTTGTCACTGGGCTGTGGCAGACGCTGAGCAAAGAGTATCAGGAACCGGCTGTGATCGGCATTTCTGGCGCGCAGGGCAGCGGTAAAACCACGCTGTCGACCTTGTTAGTACAATTTGCGCAGGAGCAGGGCGTTATTGCGGGTGCTGTGTCGCTGGATGATTATTATCTGAGTCAGCAGCAGCGAGCCGTGTTGGCGGCGAAGGTGCATCCGTTGCTCGTGATGCGCGGCGTGCCGGGAAGCCATCATATCGCTCAGGCGATTGCCGATGCTCAGGCCGTGCGCAATGGGCAGCCGGTGGCATTGCCACGTTTTGACAAAGCGCTGGATCAACCCATTGCTGCGCGTGCACCACAACAGTTTTCGTTGTTGATTATCGAGGGCTGGTGTTTAGGTCTGACGGCGCAATCTACAGCCGATCTCCAGCAAGCCGTGAATCAATTAGAACAATCTGAAGATCAAAGCTTTAGCTGGCGCCACTTTGTTAATCAGCAACTGGCAGGTCAGTATCAGCAATACTGGTCGTTGCTGAGTTCGCTGATTTGGTTAAAAGCACCGGATTGGCCAACGATCTGCCGCTGGCGGGCGTTGCAGGAACATCAACTGCGCCAGCAATGCGGTAAAGGGATGAACGACATTGAGCTTGAGCGTTTTATGCAAACTTTTCAGCGGCTGACGGAGCATAGCTTTTTGGTATTGCCACAACGTGCTGATCTGGTGGTGGAACTAGACGCGTTCCATCAACCGCAGTTGCTTTAGGCCGGATCATGCTGCGCCATCGCGCGATCAACCGGCGGTTCCAACTGCAGCCGCTGCGCCTGGATCACCACCTGAGTGCGGTTGGTGACACCTAACTTTCTGAAAATAGCCGTTAAGTGCGCTTTCACCGTCGCTTCGGAAATATGTAAATCGTAGGCAATTTGTTTATTCAGCCAACCTTCGGTCAGGAAATACAGCACTTTGTATTGCTGATTGGTCAGCTGTGCCACTTTGGCGGCTAAATCTAAATCCGCTACGTTGTGTGGATCCGGTTTGAATAATGCCTGCAAATTTTGCGGTAACCAGGTTTCGCCATCCATCACTGCGGTCAAAGCTTTACCAATTTCGACCGGGTGCGCTGATTTTGGTATATAAGCAGAAGCACCAAAGTTCATTACCCGGCGAATGACGTCTGGATCGTCGCTGGCGGAGATCACCACGATGGGTAATGTCGGGAAGTTTTTGCGCAGCTGAATGAGTCCGAGAAAACCACAATTTCCCGGCATATGCAGGTCAAGTAACAACAAGTCGGCGTCCGGATGCTGTTCTAGTGCCTGACAGGTGGCTTCAAAACAGTCGGCTTCTATAGTGGCTTTGGTGATAAAGGTGTTACTGATGGCATTAATCAGGGCATTTCGAAACAGCGGGTGATCGTCTGCGACTATTAGCTTGGTCATACTAGGCTCCGGTTTAGCAAGCTGGATCCCGATGTAGTCCGATCCTCGCGTGTACGCAGCATAGTGAAGACATTGATCACTGTCTAGGCATTTGCCAGAGTATAAGCTATTCAATAGCTTATACTCTGGCCAGTTGCTACTTGTTTAAACGGTTCTCAATCAGATGCTCGACCACCGAAGGGTCGGCCAGCGTCGAAATGTCGCCTAAGGAATCATGTTCATTAGCGGCAATTTTACGCAGAATACGCCGCATAATTTTACCAGAGCGGGTTTTGGGTAAACCCGGCGCCCACTGAATTAAGTCAGGGCTGGCAATTGGCGAGATCTCCCGGCGTACCCATTCTTTCACGGCCTTTGTCAGATCATCACTGGGTTCAACGCCAACACGTGGCGCAATAAACACATAAATGCCCTGGCCTTTTAAGTCATGCGGGTAACCGACCACCGCGGCTTCAGCAATGGCTTCATGTGCCACCAGGCAGCTTTCAATTTCGGCGGTGCCCAAGCGGTGACCTGATACGTTGAGCACGTCATCAACCCGGCCAGTCAGCCAGTAATAACCATCTTCATCGCGTTTAGCACCATCGCCGGTAAAGTACATGCCTTTATAAGTAGAGAAATAAGTTTGTTCAAAGCGGTCATGGTCACCAAATACCGTGCGCATCATGCCAGGCCAGCTATCGAGCAACACCAGGTTGCCTTCACAGGTACCATCAAGCAGATTGCCTTCGTTGTCCACAATTGCCGGAATAACGCCAAAAAATGGCCGGGTGGCAGAGCCAGGTTTTAATGCGGTTGCGCCAGGTAACGGGGTAATCAGTGCACCACCGGTTTCAGTTTGCCACCAGGTGTCGACAATCGGGCATTGACCTTTACCCACTTGCTCGTGGTACCAATGCCAGGCTTCCGGATTAATCGGCTCGCCGACACTCCCTAATAAATGCAGTGAGGATAAATTGGCACCTTCAACCGCGGCAGTACCATGTGCCATTAAAGCGCGAATGGCAGTGGGGGCGGTATAAAGGACGTTCACTTGGTATTTATCAACAATCTGCGCGATTCGTTTGACGTTTGGATAAGTCGGAACCCCTTCAAACATTACGCTGGTTGCGCCGTTGGCCAGCGGTCCATACACTATATAAGTGTGGCCGGTGACCCAACCGACGTCGGCGGCGCACCAGTAAACATCACCATCCTGATAATCAAACACATATTGATGCGTCATTGATGCCCATACCATATAACCGCCGGTGGTATGCAACACACCTTTTGGTTTGCCGGTAGATCCTGAGGTATAAAGGATAAACAATGGATCTTCAGCGTTCATCGGTTCTGGTTCGCAGTGTTTAGGCTGCGCGGCTAATAAATCGTGATACCAGACATCGCGCCCGGCATGCTCATCAATATTTTGGCCAACATGTTTCACTACAATCACATGCTTGACCGGATTTGCCGCACCCAAGTGGCCTAAAGCTAAATCGGTGTTGTCTTTTAATGCCGTAGTACGGGCGCCACGTAACGCCTGATCGGCTGTGATCACCAGTTTGGAATCACAATCGACAATCCGGCTGCCCAAAGCGTCCGGCGAAAACCCGGCGAATACTACCGAATGCACGGCGCCAATTCGGGCACATGCCAGTAAGGCGACAGCCGCTTGTGGGATCATCGGTAAATAGATAGTGACTTTGTCGCCTTTGCCTACGCCAAGACTACGCATACCGTTGGCCAGCTGACACACTTCATCATAAAGCTCCTGATAAGTGACGGCTTTTTGTACGCCAGGCTCATCACCTTCCCAGAAATAAGCAACTTGATTGGCTTTTGCTGGCAAATGGCGGTCCAGACAGTTGTAGCTGGCGTTTAAGGTGCCATCACTAAACCAGTTCACATGGACATTACCCAATTCAAAACTGCTGTCTTTGACTTTGGTATAAGGTGTGATCCAATCGAGCCGGCGGCCATGTTCGGCCCAGAATTGCTCTGGCTCTTTAATAGATTGTTGGTACATCTGCAAATACTGCTCGTTCGTCAGATAGGTTCTGGCTAAAGCGGCTTGCGTAACCGGATAAAGTTGTTGATGGGACATAACTCAATTTCTCCAAGGGCGCTTGGCGCCAGCTACAATATAATGCTGTTGTTCTACCGCAAGTGACCGGTGCCGAAAATTAGACATTAGTCTAGCTGGTTTGTCATTTGTTCGGGTGCTGTGACTAAAATGCTGCTTCGGTCAAACCTGAACCAGCGTAAAACGATTTATTACCGACAAATAAAACTAACAACAGCGGACAGACCACAACTATGCAACAAATGGCCTTCGATAAAGGTCACACCAGCTTGATTCAGTACGTAGTAGCAGTGATGACACTGCCGAAGTTGATGTTGTAAGACGCACTGAATGTGGAACTGACGACGATAATTGTCTTTTAGTACTGCTTAAATAGGCTGAATTGTTGCTTTATGCGACAAGTTGGGCAAAAGTTCGGCAATCAAACCGGGTTTTGCAGTTTTCTTCAAATTTCCGCTTGCGCCATTTTAAATACGCCCTATAATGCGCGCCATGCCACGGTGAGCAGCGAAAGCAGCGAACTGAGTGAGTTTGAAGAAAGTGAAAATAGTCGATAAAAAGACGCTTGACACGAACTGAA
>NZ_SACS01000039.1 GCF_004005945.1 Rheinheimera riviphila | reverse complement strand
CGCTGTGGAACCACCTGAATCCATTCCGAACTCAGAAGTGAAACGCAGCTGCGACGATGGTAGTGTGGCAGATGCCATGCGAGAGTAGTACACCGCCAGGCTCCCAATCAGTCAAAAAGCCCGCTCAATGAGCGGGCTTTTTGCATTTTAAATCGGAAAAAATAGCGCATTTAAGCCATTTTGGTAGGTTTTGAATCGTACCGAAATGCTCACCCGTCATAGACTATTGCCGCCAACTCCACTCACCCCAATAATCGCTGTGTTAACCGCAACTTGCTAGCCAGCAATCGCAGGCTGCCCCTAGTATCTGGTGAAAATAATCATCAGAGAAAACTACCGTGCATTGTTTTATCCAGGGTTTACTACTGACAGCTGCAACAGGCGTTAGTTTAGCTGTTTATGCTAATCAGCCGCTGCAATATGAAGATGTGTTCCAGCTTGAATTTGTGTCGCAGCCGCAGCTGAATACAGATGGCAGTGAAGTCGTGTTTGTGCGCAACCGTTTTGATCAGGCGCTCGACAAAAGAGTCGGCTCTTTATGGCTGAGCAATACCAAAACCGGCCAGTTACAGCCGTTAGTGGCTGAGCAAGCTGATATTAGTTCGCCGCAATGGTCGCCAGATGGTAAAAAATTACTGTTTGTATCTGCTGCATCCGGCAAACCACAAATTCATTTGCGCTGGTTGGACAGTGGTACCAGCGGTCAAATCAGCCATTTACCGCACCCGCCGGCCGATATCAGCTGGTCACCCGACGGAAAGTGGCTGGCATTTTCGATGTTTACACCGGTCAAAGCAAAAAATCCGGTGACTTTACCAGGCAAACCGGAGCAAAACGACTGGGCTAAAGCGCCGGTTTATATTGATACCATGCAATATCGGGCGGATGGCCGTGGTTACTTGCCGTCCGGCTATCGGCAAATTTACCTGATGGCCGCTGATGGCGGCACGCCAATTCAGTTAACCAGTGGTGATTTTGATCATGCCGGTGAAATTAGCTGGCAAGCGGATGGCAAAGCTTTTTACTTTTCCGCCAATCGTCAGGCTGATAAAAGGGCTCAGGCACAAAACAGTGATATTTACCTGCTGACCTTAGCTGACAAAAAACTGAGCCAAATCACCGATCGTTTTGGTCCGGACCAATCACCTTCTTTATCTGACGATGGTAAATGGCTGGCATATCTCGGATACGACGATAAGAAATTAGCGCATCAAGCCAGTCAGCTGTACGTCAAAAACTTAAAATCTGGTGAAGTTCGGAGCCTGACTGCTGATCTCGACCGCAATATCGATAGTTTTGAATGGGATGCCGACAGTGATGCCCTTTACATCCAATACGATGATCAAGGTCAAGGCAAAATTGCGCTGCAGCCATTCAACGGCAAAGCCAAAGTATTGGTGGAACAAGTTGGTGGTGGTTCATACAGCCGCCCTTACACCGGCGGCAGCTTTAGTGTGTCGGACAACGATAAAATCGCCTTTACTCAGATGTCCAGCCAGGCACCTGCCGAGTTGGGGTTATGGCAAAGCGGTAAAATCACAGCGTTAACCGCGCTGAATGAAGATCTACAACTGGCGCGTGATATCGGCAAAGTTGAAGAGTTTTGGGTAACATCGTCCGTTGATCAGCGCAAATTACAAAGCTGGTTGATTTATCCACCTAAATTTGACCCGAGTAAAAAGTATCCGCTGATCCTGGAAATCCATGGTGGCCCACATACGGCTTATGGTCCGGTGTTTGCGATGGAACTGCAGTTGATGGCGGCACAGGGTTATGTGGTGCTGTACACCAACCCGCGGGGCAGTACCAGTTACGGTATGGAGTTCGCCAACTTAATTCACCACAATTTTCCAAGCCAGGATTACAACGATCTGATGGATGCGGTGGACGCGACAGTTGCTAAGGGATTTATTGCACCCGATCAGCTCTTTGTCACCGGTGGTAGTGGCGGTGGCTTGTTAACCAGCTGGATTGTAGGCCATACCGATCGCTTTAAAGCTGCGGTGGCGGTGAATCCGGTGATTAACTGGTTTAGCTTTGTGTTAAACGCTGATATGTATAACTATTTCAGTCAATATTGGTTCCCGGGTATGCCGTGGGAAAAGCCGGAGCATTATTTAAAACATTCACCGATCAGCTATGTTGGCAATGTCAAAACACCAACCATGCTGATGACCGGTGAATCCGATCACCGCACGCCGATTTCCGAAACTGAGCAGTTTTATCAGGCCTTACAATTAAGAGGAATTGATACGGCGATGGTAAGGATCCCGGGCGCTTCGCATTCAATCCACGCGCGGCCGAGCAATATGATGGCGAAACCTGCCTACATCGTGTATTGGTTTGATAAGTACCGACTGAAAAAGGCTGAGTAATCAGTTTCTTTGCACTATAAATTGCGCCATAAAAAAATCCCCGATCATTCGGGGATTTTCTTTCACTGTGAACGATAGGCCAGATCAGTGAATTAAGTAGGCATAAGCGGTGGTAAAAGCTGTTTCCTGAAAGGCTTTCAGGCCGGTGTCTTTAAATACCACCGGAATTGGGTGGGCTGCCAGCTTGTCTTTAATCGCCGCGTTGGTGCAAATAACAGTATCGACGCTGGTGATTAGTTGCAGGGCTGCTTCGATTTTGAAGCCAATGGCAGAACCGGCAAACTTGCCTTTTTGCGCCCGCTCGCGGATCACGAATTTGGAAATTTTGTAATCTTCAGCCAGTTTTGCCATCGAAAACTGGAACTTACGCATTTGGTCGGTATCTTGATCTTTTAACAGTGGGAACCGAACCTGGCGGCAGTCTGGTAAATCAAACAGGCCATTTTCCATTTCCATTAAACATAAAATGATTTCACTGCCTTTTATATCTACGCCACATACCCGCATGCTTGTCACCCACTAAAAATTTCAACGGGCGCTATTATGCCACGTAAAGCCTGGACCAGCGGTAATTATTGCGGAAGAAGAGCCTGAGTAAGCACTAAAGATGGCAGTTCAAACCCAGGCGCGGCAACATTAAACCTCATCGTCGAGATCCCACTGACTCACCGCCAGATCCCGATAGAACGACCAACTTTCTTGCAGTGACAACAGGCAATACTCTAAAAACGACTGCAAGTGACTGGTTTGACTGGGTAAGATACTATTAAAACTTTTCATCATGGGCTCCTGATGGAATTGTTCCGGAAACATCAGAGGCCACAGCTGGTTTAAGCTGTCCCTCTGATGCCGCTGTTGTCGGCGTTACCGAAGATTTGCACGCTGCTCTGCATCGGCAGTTATTCCGGTGAACTGGTTTGCAGCATGGCAGTGCGGCTTTCGACCGGACCATTTAATTGCGCGACCAATTTGCTCAGGTTGTGCTGGCTAACGGCGCTGCTTTCAATTTCATCCGCCCGCTGGAAATCTGCTAAAGCGCCAATATTGTCGCCGGTCAGCATTTTGGCAACGCCGCGGTTGCTGTAAGCATAAGATTTAAGCTCACGGTCAACTTCGGTTGGACGCGTCGCATTTTGACGGCTGACGATGACTGCTTTATGACAGGCCTTGGCGGCTAAATCGAATTGTTCGGTTTTAGCGTAAGCGACACAAAGACTCATTTGACGCGCAAACACATCATCGCTTTTCGCAAGTGTTGGGTCAGCTAATACACTGCCAATAGTGCCTGCACTGATTGCTCCGGCAATCAGGTCTTCTTCAATCACCACCATTTTATAACCATTGCTGCCAGCGATACTGGCGAAGCTGGCCAACAACAAAGAGGTGGCCCATAAGGTATGACGTGTTTTCATGGTCGAACTCCCGGTTGGTACACAGCAATCCGGTTGATTGCTGTTGAGCCAACTGTAGAGAATTTGACCCTAGGCTGACAAACGAGAAAATTAAACCCGATGGCTGAATTGGATTCAACTGTGCTCACATTCAACTGTGCTCACATTCAACTGTGGTTATGTGCGCAAAACCGCGCCAGTACCCAGTCGATCAACAACTGAATTTCCGGCCGGTTTTCGCTGCTGTCGTGCTGCACCAGATAATAATGGTCGCGGGTATGCAGCTCTTCGGCAAACAACCGCACCAGACTGCCGCTGTCAAACCAGGCCTGGCTGATTGGCAGCGGAATAAGCGCCACCCCAAGTCCTTGCTGCGCGGCACGGGCTACGCTGAACATACTATCGAGCTGGATAATCTGTTTTGGCCGGAAATCTTCGTAACCGGCCTGATCGGCCCATTGATGCCAACACCAGGGGCGCGCCTGATGCACAATCAACGGCACGGTTTCCAGCGCCGGTAATTCCAGTGGGTCAACCATCAGCCGTTGATACCAATCGGCGCTGCAAGCCGGTACGTAGCTGATTGGAAACAGTTGGTGGGCTTTTTTGTCGGTCGGTTTGCTGCTGGCGAGGATAATCTGCAGATCGGTATGTTTGGTCACTTCCTGACGTGACTTGACCGTTTCCAGGCGTAAATTAATCGCCGGATGTTGCGCCGACCAGCCGACAAGTCTCGGCACAAAAAACTCGCTGGCGAAAAACTCCGGCAAGGTAATACTGACCACTTGCTCACGTTTAGTCTGACAAAATTCGGCCACAGTGGCGGACAAGCCCTGCATTAGCGGATTAATCGCCTGATAAAAACGACGGCCTTCCGCAGTCAGGATCACCGCCCGGGTTTGCCGTTCAAACAAACTCATACCCAGGCTTTCTTCTAACTGTTTGATTTGATGGCTAACAGCAGATGGCGTCAGATATAGCTGACTGGCAGTTTCTTTAAAACTTAAACATTCGGCGGCAACGCAGAAACAACGTAAGCCGCGCAACGGGGTATGAACTGGCATTTTCGAATGCTCCGTGCTCGGTTTGATCCCAAGACAAAGCAATTGCTGAACCAAGTATTAAGTGATTGAAATATAAAAATATTAATAAGTGTGCAGTGACGGCGATGCCCATGATGGTCGCAGGCTTGCACTAAAATAGCGCATTGGCTGCCGTTACAGCAGCCCGCTGACTTTCATCCGTTCCAGTTCACAGCTGATCAAAAACTCCCAGGCTTCGAGCTGTCGTTTGCTGTGTTCCAGGCTCTCACCCCAGACATACAAGCCATGACCCCGGATCAATAAACCGCTGCTCAGTTCGCTCGCACGACGGCTGATTTCGGCAGCTTGCAATGGCATGGGTTGGTTGGCATCAATAATGGCCAGACTGCAACTCTGCTGCTGGGCAGGCTGCCCGGTGATCACCGATTGCAGTTCGTAACCGCTAAACAGAAAGTTGTCGGCTTTAATCAACCGCGACCAGACATTCGCCGCCACCGACTGCGTTTGCAGCACCACTTTGGCCGTCGGAAACTGTTGATATAACGCCACATGTAACAAGGCACTATCGGCTGCTTTGGCAGTGAACTCGGCCTCACCACGATTCCAGCTGATCTGCACTAAGTCATGTGGACTCAGTTCGCCTTTGTCTTTATGGGCTCTGGTGATCAGGCAACCATGCTCGTTGCTGCGAATCGAAAAATTACCACTGCCGGCGGGTGCCCATTGTTTGGCGCTGATCCAGCGGCTTAAAGTGCACAACTGCACAGCATAAGGATTGAGTTGGAAATTGGTTGTTGTATTCATCTTTATGTTTAGACGTCTATACGTGAAACTGTCTGAATGATAGCATCGCCGTGCTGCTGCGGCCAAGACGTTTTTTGTTATTGGAGCAGACTGTCTGTTGCAAAAAAATGCTAGCATCAGCTCAATAAGCCAGCAAAAATCCAGTCAGCAAGGAGCTTTATGGAACTGCGCAGTAAATTACCCTGGGTCGGTACCACCATTTTCACCCAGATGTCTCAGCTAGCGGCTGAGCATCAAGCGATTAATTTATCTCAGGGTTTTCCCGACTTCCCCGCATCACCACTGTTATTGGACGAACTGAACCGTCAGGTTGCGGCGGGTAACAATCAATATGCGCCGATGAGTGGTGTGGCGATATTACGTCAGCAAATAGCCGCTTTGACCGCCCGTTGTTATGGGCGACTAGTGGATGCCGACACCGAAATTACCGTGACATCCGGTGCCACCGAAGCTTTATTTGTGGCGATTCAGGCTGTGGTGCGTCCTGGCGATGAGGTGATAGTGTTTGACCCGGCCTACGACAGTTATCAGCCAGCGGTGGAACTTGCCGGTGGCAAAACCATTCATATCCAACTGGCAGCGCCCGAGTATCAGATTGACTGGCAAGCGGTGCATCGACGGGTCACTGATCAAACCAGGCTGATTATCGTCAATAGCCCGCATAATCCGACCGGCATGGTGTTCAGTGCCACCGACTGGCGGGCGCTGGCTGATTTAGTGCAGCAACACGGCTTGTTTTGTATCAGTGATGAAGTGTATGAGCATATGGTGTTTGATGGCGCGGCGCAGCTCAGCGCACATCAGCAGACGGCATTATTGGACCGTACTTTTGTGGTGAGTTCCTTCGGTAAAACCTTTCATGTCACCGGCTGGAAATTGGGCTATTGCATTGCACCGGCCAATTTAAGCCTGGAATTTAGGAAAATTCACCAGTATGTGATCTTCTCCAGTTTCACGCCGGCGCAATTTGCCATCGCCGCGGTGCTGCAACAAAGGCCGCAATTGATCGCTGAATTGGCTGGTTTTTATCAGCAAAAACGCGACCAGTTTGCCAGATTGTTGCAAAGCAGCGCGTTCAAACTACTGCCATGCAAAGGGACTTATTTTCAGCTGGCCGATTACAGTGCGATTAGCACGTTAAATGACGTGGAGTTTTGTCATTGGCTGACTGTTGAGCACGGCGTGGCGGCGATACCGCTTTCGGTGTTTTCGCGCCAGGAGCAGGACAGTAAAATTATCCGGTTTTGTTTTGCCAAACAACCAGCAACACTGGAACAGGCAGCGGAGCGTTTATGTCGACTAAATCCGTAACCGCAGAACTGAAAATCGCCATTATTCAGAGTGAACTGGTATGGCAGGATGCAACAGCCAACTGTGACTATTTTGCCGCTTGTTTTAAAGACCGTTTTGCACAGCTGCCAGACATTGATTTGGTGATTTTGCCGGAAATGTTTAACAGCGGTTTTTCGATGCAAAGTGCCCAGATAGCAGAGCCGATGACAGGATCAACAGTGCAGTGGTTGCAGCAACAAGCGCAGTATTATCAAATTGCGATTGCCGGATCGCTGGCTATTAGCACCGAATTTGGCGTCGTCAACCGGCTGATTTTTGTGCATCCCGATGGCAGTATTGAGCATTACGATAAAAAACATCTGTTCCGGATGGCTGGTGAACATCAACATTATGCGGCGGGGTCCGCGCGTACCGTGGTGCTATACAAAGGCTTCCGCCTGAATCTGCAGATTTGTTATGACTTACGCTTTCCGGTGTTTGCCCGCAATCAGGGTGATTATGATGTGCTGATCTATGTCGCGAACTGGCCGGAACCCCGGCGTCGGATCTGGTCGACCTTGCTGGCCGCCAGGGCGATGGAAAATCAGGCTTTTGTGCTGGGGTGTAACAGAGTTGGCCAGGATGGCAATCAATTTTGCTATAGCGGCGATTCGGTGGCACTGAATTATCTGGGTGAGCCAATCGCAGAGTTACCAGCCGGGCAAGCCGGGATCTTGATCGCAACTTTGCGTCTTGATCAGTTGCAGCAATTCCGGCAGCAATTTCCGGCGGCGCTGGATGCGGATGCATTTGTTTTGTTGGACAATTAACGCCAAATCCGGCGTTTGAGCTGAGACCCAATACCAAACATGGTCGACCGGACGCGGTTTATTTTGTAATTTAATTTCATCTTTTCTAAAAAGTTAAGCGCTTACTCGACGAAATGATCGGGTATAATGTAATTTAATTACCAAATTGAGTCTGAACCATGTCCCGCTTCCACCCAACCGCGTTAATTTTTTCCGGCTTCTTCTTATTGGGGATCCTGATTATTTTATGGGGTGTGTTGCTGCCGGATTTAGCCAAATCGTTGCAAATGACCTCAGCGCAAAGTGGCTGGTTTTTCCTGGTGATGGCACTTGGCACAGTTTCCGGCGCCTACCTTGGCGGCAAATATGTGCAGAAATTCAACTTCTTAAAGCTTTTCGCTGGTTTAGCGCTGACCGAAACTGTGTTGTTAACCTGCTTGTCGTTGGTCACCAGTGTGACGCAGTTGCTGATTGGTATTTATTTATTTGGTTTGTTCTGCTCGGTGATGTTCACCATTGGCCACACCTTGATCGCCCGTTTGCACGCCAACAAAAGAGCGCAAATGATGGGGTTGATGGATTTTATGTTCAGCCTTGGCACTTTAGCGGCGCCGTTTTTGGTGGTGATGTTGTACTGGTGGCAGGAAGACTGGCGCTGGCCGCTGCGAATTTTAGCGGTATCGCTGATCGGTCTGGCGGTTTATGCGTTGGTGATCGCCAAAGCGATTAAAGCCGGGCCAGCGCAACCGGAACCGCCGCGCAAAAGTCTTTCTTATACTGCAGTACTAAAACAGCCAGCTTTTGTCGCTTTGGCCTTGGCGATGTTTGGGTATGGTGCTGTGGAATGGGGTAACGGCAATTGGTTTGTCAGTTATGCCAGTACTGCGCTGGAGTATCCGACTGAACAAGCCCGCTTAGTCTTTGCCTGGTTTACCGGCGGTATGGTGATTAGCCGGTTATGTTTTTCCTGGTTAATTCCGGTATTTGGTGCGCGGCATTTGTTGCGTATTCTCGCTACTTGTATGCTGATCGGCGCTTTATTGCTGAAGTTAGCCGACAGTACTCTATTGCTCGGTGGCGGTAATTTCTTGCTGGGCTTAGGTCTTGGTGGTTTATTCCCGTTGTTATTGGCCACGGCGATGGATTTAGATCCACAAAACGGCGCTGTGCTGTCGGGACTGTCGAATATCGGCGGTTCTTTAGGCTGCCAGGTGGCGGGTTTAGGCACCGGATTATGGGCGAATAGCGCTGGTATTGGCACCGCGTTTTGGCTAATGCCGCTGTCTGCGTGCTGGTTATTTGCAACGGTCTGGCTGTTTAGCCGCCGCGCTACACCCAGAGCTGTTGTTGAATAATCACTGATGTGGACCTGAACAAAGCTGCAGATGGCTAAACCTATTTAGCCATCTGGCAGTGCAAATGTTGCTGCAAGTTCTGAATTAGTGACAAAATATTAGCAAATTCTGCATTAACACCCGGTCAGATCTTGATTCTGTCATCAAATCAGGGCATAACAGGCTGCCCATGGTCACTATGAGTTTTCACTTGATGAACACATCAATTGATTGGGCTTTACTGCAACAACAAGCCCGTGCTGCCTCTGAGCAAGCCTACGCCCCTTACAGTCATTTTCCGGTTGGTGTCGCCATTCAGGCCGGCAGCGGCAAAATTTATACCGGTTGTAATGTTGAAAACGCCTCCTACGGCGGAACTATCTGTGCGGAACGCAATGCGATTGCTGCGGCAATCGTTGCCGGTGAACGCGAGTTTCAGGCGTTGGTGGTGTTTACCCCGCAAGAACGGCTGACGCCGCCTTGTGGTATGTGCCGCCAGGTGATTGCTGAATTCTTCACGCCGGAAAGTCCGATAGCCAGCTGCAATCATCTGGCGCAAATCCAACAATGGTCGGTCGGCGAATTATTGCCAAGCGCTTTTACACCGCTTTATCTGGCACAAAGCGCCAAAGTCGAAACCCGCAAGCTATTTGACGCAACTTCAGCAACTGAAGCAACTGAAGCAACTGGTCCAACTGAATCATCGAATTAATCGGAGTCTGTTTTGTATTTACCTCAGGAAATTATCAAATTAAAACGCAATGGCGGTCAGTTACCAGAAGCGGCGATTCAGCAATTTGTCGCTGGTATTACCGATAATAGCTTTAGCGAAGGACAAACTGCGGCCTTAGCGATGGCAATTTATTTAAACGGCATGGCGACTGAAGAAACAGTGGCGCTAACCCGTGCCATGCGCGACTCAGGTGCGGTGCTGAACTGGGCTGGCAAGTTGAATGGCCCGGTGGTCGACAAACATTCCACCGGCGGTGTGGGTGATAAAGTCAGTTTAATGCTGGCGCCGATGATCGCTGCTTGTGGTGGTTATGTGCCGATGATCGCTGGTCGTGGCCTTGGCCATACCGGTGGTACTGTGGATAAACTGGAAACAATTCCGGGTTACAGTTGTACGCAGCCACTGGCAAAAATACAGGCCGAAGTGGCGCGATTAGGTTGTGTGATTGTGGGTCAAAGCGCTGAGTTAGCCCCGGCCGATCGTCGTTTGTATCTGATCCGTGATGTGACGGCCACAGTTGAATCTATTCCTTTGATCACGGCTTCAATTTTGTCGAAAAAATTAGCCGCCGGTTTAGATGTGCTGACGATGGACGTGAAAATTGGCTCCGGCGCTATTATGAAAAACGTTGCGGATGCTTCCGCACTGGCGACCAGTATCGTCAATACCGCCAAAGGCGCTGGCGTAAAAACGCAGGCGCTGCTCACCGATATGAACGAATGTCTGGGTGCGACCGCTGGTAATGTGCTGGAAGTGCTGGAAACGCTGGATTATCTGACCGGCAAATACCGCGAACCACGTTTGCATCAAGTGACGTTAGAACTGGGCGCCAGCATGCTGCAATTATCCGGTTTATTCGCCGATAAAACGAGCGCTGTCGCGGCACTGGAACGCAGTTTAACCTCAGGCAAAGCCGCCGAAATTTTCGCGCAGATGGTCAGTAGTCTGGGTGGTCCGGCTGATTTATTTGAAAAGCCAGCGCAGTATCTGGCTGCAGCACCCGTGGTACTGGATATTCAGGCGCCACAAGCGGGTTATCTGGCGGCCAGCGATACCACGGCTGTTGGTATGGCAGTGGTGCGCTTGGGTGGTGGTCGGGCACATCCGGCGCAAGTTATCGATCCGGCTGTTGGTTTTAGCGATATCGTTGCGCTTGGCGGCAAAGTCAGTCAGGGTGATGTGATAGCGCGGGTGCATGCTGCTTCAGTGGAAGCCGCACAAAAGGCAACTTCGGAATATTTGGCGGCTTTAAGCTGGTCTGAATCTGCACCGCAGCTGCATCCGATTGTGCATAAAATTATTGATTAAGCAGGAAGCAAAATGAATATCGGGAAAACGCATGAAAGCCACCCATAACCCCTGGCTGGTCTGGGGCGCTGTTGCGACTGCACTCGCCGCCTTATTGCACTTGCTGATTATCGCCGGTGGGCCGGACTGGTACCGGTTTTTTGGTGCTGGCGAAGGCATGGCGCAACTGGCGGAGCAGGGTGATTGGTATCCGACCGTGACGGCGGTTGCGATCTCGGCCATGTTGTGGGTTTGGGCGATCTATGCCTGGGCTGGTACGGGCTTGATGCCGGCCTTACCGCTGCAAAAAACCGTGTTAGCGCTGGTGGCGGTGATCTTTTTTGGCCGCGCTTTAATGGGTTTTTGGCTGGTGCATGCACCGCTGATGCAAGCTTTTGCCGAGTTGCAGCAGCGACCGATGTTTTTGTGGGTAACTTCGCTGATTTGCCTGGCGCTGGCTTGCTGTTATGGCATCGGCCTGCGCAAGCTCTGGCGTTTGCAGCAGATCTCGCGGCTTAACGGCTAAAGCAAACAACGTTCAAAGTAGCGAGTTGGCAACAACGAGGGGCGGAGTCTGAATGAAAACACTTGGTTTAATCGGTGGTATGAGCTGGCAATCAACCATCCCGTATTATCGTGAAATCAATAGCCAGGTGCAGCTACGTTTGGGCGGCTTACACAGCGCCAAACTGTTGTTGGCGAGTGTTGATTTTGCCGAAGTGGAACTGTTGCAGCGTCAGGGTGATTGGCAAGCCGCCGGAAATTTACTGGCGCAACAGGCTCTGGCATTACAAACGGCCGGCGCCGAAGCCATCGTGCTTTGTACCAATACTATGCACAAAGTAGCTCCAGCGATCGAAGCTGCAGTGCAAATTCCTCTGCTGCATATTGCCGATGCAACTGCGCTGCAAATTCGGGCACATGGTTTACAGCGAGTGGCGTTATTGGGTACGCGTTTTACCATGGAGCAGGATTTTTATAAACAACGGCTACAAGATCGCTTTGAGTTGCAGGTGTTGACGCCGGGCGAAGCGGATCGGCAACTGGTGCATGACATTATTTACCAGCAACTGTGTCATGGCATTATTCGTGATGATTCGCGTCAGCTGTATCGGCGGATTATGCAGCAATTGGTGCAGCAGGGCGCACAGGCGATTATTCTGGGTTGCACCGAAATTTCCCTGTTAGTCGGTGCTGCCGATGCGCAAGTGCCGTTATTTGATACCACGCAAATTCACGCGCAAGCGGCGGCGCAGTGGGCGTTAGCCAATTGATCTGCGGTTGATTGAGGGGTTGATCAAGCCCCGCTCAATGCTTACCACCTGCGACATCTGTCGCAAATAAAACTTGTCAAGCTGTGACCAATGTCGCAGTATACGGCGACATTCATTCTAAACAGCCGTACCGCTATGCAACAACCCACCGCGCCTGAACTGGAAATCCTGAAACTGCTTTGGCAAAAACAACCGCTGACTGCCCGCGAACTGCATGATGAGCTGGAAACGGTACTCGGTTGGGGCTATTCATCCACCCGCAAAACGCTGGAGCGGATGGGCGAAAAAGGTTTTGTCGCGGTGCAGGCGCAAGGCAACAAAAATAGTTACCGCGCGACCCTCGACAAAATGCCGACGCTGGCTGGTTTTGCGCAGGATTTTGCCAAACGGATTTTTGAAATAGATGGCCCATTGCCGGTAGCGATGTTTGCCGACAGTAAGCTGGTCAGTGCCGCCGAGATCGCTGATTTAGAGCAACTGTTGCAGCAGCTGGCAGCCGCACAGCTAACGAAACCGGTCGACAGCGGGGAGCCGTGAGATGTTAAGCCTGCTGTTGTTAAAATTATCCGCATTTGTGCTCTGGACGTCTTTGCTGACAGTACTTTTGCTGGTGTTGCAACGTCGCAGCGCACCACTGCTGCAATGGCCGACGTTGTATTGGTGGCTATTGCTGCTGGCCTCGGTGCCGTTATGGCCACAGTGGCAGTGGCCCGTTGCCATCCTGTTGCCGCAGACCTTTTGGCTGGATGCGACGCAGCAGATGGGGCAGTTGACGGCAACGGCGCAACACCCGGCACTTGTTACTTGGCAGCCAATGGAGCTGTTGTATCAAGCACTGTTGGCGGTGCTGGTGCTTGGTGCGATTTGGCAATTGTGGCGACTGGTGCGGCAGTATCTTCGGCTGCGAACTTTGTATCAGCAATCACAACCGGTTGCGCCGACTGCGCTATTTACGGTCGAGGCTACTGCTTTCGAACAACAAATCCCCAGCCTTGATCCACGACTGGAACAGATGCAAATCCGGCAGCACAACTTAGCGCTTTCGCCTTTTATTTTTGGTGGCCGCCAAGCTGTACTGATGCTGCCGGCTTATTACTGGCAATTTAACAATCAACAACGTGCGTTGTTGCTGGCGCATGAATTACAGCATTGGCAGCGTCGGGATCCCTGGCAGCTGTTGGGCTGGCGGATGGTGGTCGCCGTTTGTTGGTTTAATCCGGCGCTGCGTTATGTTGAACGCTCTTTTGGTCAGGCGATGGAGCTGACCGTGGATCGGCAAGTGCTGGCGGTGCAACCAGAGCAGGCGCAGCTGTATGGTTTGACGCTGATCAGTAGTCTGAAACTGTGTCAGCAGCAAGCGCAGCCTGGACTTGCCAGTTTTATTCAGGCCAGCGGTGATGAAGCAGGTTACCGGCAGCGGCTGGCGGCTTTGTTTCAAACCAGTGGTTTTGATAACCGCTTGCGAGTCTGGTTGCCGACGTTGCTGTTAAGTCTGGCGCTAGGGCTGAATATCGGCTGCAGCGCTCTACAAGGGCAGCTGGGGCCGTCGGGTGAATGGCAGTTGCCGGTGGCGCAGGCAAAAGTGAATTCCGGTTACGGCACTGTCAGTCCATTCCGGCAAAATAGGCCACATCAGGGTATCGATTTTGACGGTCACAGCGGCGACCCGGTATTTGCCAGCGCAGATGGCGTGGTGCTGATTGCCGATAACCATAGTCTGCATCCACGCTTTGGCAATATCGTGCTGCTGGATCACGGTCAGGGCTATCAGACCTTGTATGCACATCTGGATAGTTTTTCGGTGCAATCTGGCACGCGGGTAAACGCAGGTCAGCAGATTGGTGCTGTGGGTGCCAGTGGTGTGGCGACCGGTCCACATTTGCATTTCGAGTTGCTACACCAGGGGCAACAGCTTGATCCAACACCTTTGTTGCAATGGGACCGTTAGTGTTGGTCGTACTTATTCATTTTTGCTGACAGATTTTTGTTTGGATTGGAGTTTTTGCATGGATTTTTTGTATTCGCAGCGCTGGCTGTTGCTGTTGTGTTGTTTTCAGGTTCAAGCAAGTGCAGCAGACCGAACTGAGCAGCAACTGGTTGCCGCCTTTGAACAGGAATTTCAGCAGAAGCTGCAAAAAGCCAAAGTACCAGGCGGCGCTTATGCCATCGTCAACAACGATCGCATCGTAAAAATTGGCAGTTATGGCGTGCGTGCGGTCGGCGAAAAAGCCAGAGTGAATGCCGATACGGTGTTCCGGTTGGCGTCGGTGTCCAAAACCTTTGCCGGGGTGTCGCTGGTGCAGGCGCAGGCGCAACAACAATTGCAGTTGCAACAACCTTTGACCCGCTATGTGCCAGAGCTGAAGTTGCGCACGTCGCAGCTGGAGCAAAGCCTGACCATGGAGCAAGTGTTGTCCCACAGCAGTGGTTTTTGGGCGCATGCTTTTGAAGATCTGATTGAAGCGGATAAAACCCCTGCGCAAATTCTGCCGAGGTTAAAAGAACTGAGCCCGGTCTGTCCATTGGGGCGTTGTTACAGTTATCAGAATGTGTTTTTTGGCTTGCTGGGTGATGCACTGGAGCGGGCTACCGGCCTGACGTATGCAGATCTGTTACAACAACGGGTGTTTAAGCCTTTGGGTATGCAGACTGCGACTGTGGGTCTGGCGCCGTTATTGGCATCACGCAACAAAGCCATGCCGCATCAACGTGGCGGTAAAGGCTGGCGGGTGGTGAAGCCCAAAGCGAATTTCTACCGATTTGGCGCTGCAGCAGGCGTGAATGCCAGCGCCCGTGATCTGGCGGTGTACTTACAAGCGATGTTAGGGCAGCAGCCTGCAGTATTGTCTGGCTCTTTATTAAGCCAGTTACAGCAGCCGCTGACCAAAATGCCGGGCAAACCACGCTGGCCGGTGTGGCAGCAATTTAAACAGGTCAGTGCCTGGTATGGTCGCGGCTGGCGGATGGTGCAATATGACGGGCAGGCGTTGTATTACCATGCTGGCGTGGTGGATGGTTATCGGCCTTATATCGCCTATTCGCCGCAAACCGGTTATGGCTTGGTGCTGCTGACGAACGCTGAAGCCGATGTCACCGGACCGTTAGCCGGTTGGTTTTGGCAGCAGTTGCTTCACCCGGTGAAACAGCAGGGGCGGTTGACGAAGCAAGGCAGATCCGCACTCAAAGTAACCGGCAACGCCAGAGGTTAAAGCCAAAAATGCCAAGGGCAGGTGATGCAGCCTGCCCTGGGTATGATAAGCATGACGCCAACAGCTACGGTAATTGTTTCGATTTAACGCCCAAGATGGACACGTCTTCTAACCAAACCTTTTTGTTCGTAATCTTCCATATACTGCGCTAAATCATTTTTCCAACGTTCATTTTCATCACTGCCTTCCGGGCTTTGACTGGCTTCGATCTGATCTTTACGCATTAATAATTCATGCGCCTGCTGATGTAGTTCAAGTGCTACCTCAGCATAGATTTGCGGCTCGCCGGCTAACGCATAAAGTTTGGCGTGAAAATGATAGGAAAGGATCAGCAACGACAGTGAAATTAAAACCAGAAAGAACTCCATGTCACGCCCCCGCAGCTGCAATATTGATATTTTTCCGGTACTCAAAACACCAGAGATAAATGACCACCGGAATAATTGCAATATTGCTGGCCGGAATAAACAGCTGATAGATATTTGCCATTAGCCCACTATTGGCGGTCGCTCGGTCAATAAAATCCAGTACCTGAATGGCCGTGTTGGACAGGATCAGCATCGAAACCGCAATCGCGATTGAAGTCGCGCGGAGTTTTTGCATCAGATGAAACTGGTAAATCATCCAGATAAAAAACAAATTACTCACCGTCCAGGCGCCATACCAGAAAAACTTATAGAGAATACCGTCATGAGAGGCTTGCTCGTACAGAAATTGGCTTACAGATACTGAAAGGGCTTGCCAGCAGCACAGTGTAAAAAATGCCGTTGTCACTGAAGATATTTTTTTATTAACCAGCAGTGCAATAATGAGAAGTAACAGGTAGCCGACAAAAACATATCGGTCGAGACTAATCATAAATGCAACAAATTCGTTTTGCATAAGGCTTCTCGTGGCGATGTTTATGGAGTCGCAGGAGGTCTGATTCCCGGACCACCACCGAATGGTGTAACTTCCGGTGGTCGGATGCCGGGTCCACCACCTAATGGCGTAACTTCTGGCGGTCTGATCCCTGTTCCTGAACCAAGTGGTGTTACTTCAGTTGGAGGGGTTGGTTCTGATGTCTGTTGTGACAGCGCAATAGCCTCTGCACTCAATGTTAAATTTTCACCGCGCCCTGAAGCATTATTTGCGGTCTCAGCTGCAGAGCCCGTATTTATGTTACGGGGCTGATTATTGGTTTGCGCCAGAGACGTGCTATACAGCGCAGCATAACTATTCTGAATATTAAGATTAATTCCAGTCATCGGGCTATTCCTTTTGGGTCGGTCTTGTCATTGCGGATCAGTTGCAGCTAACAGTAGGGCTGCAACGTCCATTTAAAAATGTGCCAGTTAACTAACCAAAAGAGTTGATAACAATTTGATATTTGTTTGATATTTGCATTGTTGGGCGCTTTTTCCAGTCAATCCCAAGTCTTTGACGCTGGCTGATATGCGTCATTTCAGGTAAAACTATTCAGCTGTGGTTCTTTCTGAACTGCAAATCCTTATTTTTGGAGAGTATATGCACACAGTGATGAAATCGGTAGTTGTGATGGCAAGTCTTGGGTTTAGCACCCTTCTGTTGGCACAAAATTTCGGCGGCAAAGTCGATCACGCAGTATTAACGCCAATTTCCATGATCGTGGCAGCGCCGGATCAATATCTGGCGAAGCCGGTGACAGTGCAGGGTGAAATTATTAGTGTCTGTAGTAATAAGGGCTGCTGGATGCAGTTGGCGTCTGACACATCAGCGCAGCACTTCAAAATTAAAGTGCGGGATGGCGATATGGTCTTTCCGGTCAGTGCCAAAGGAAAAAAGGCTTTTGCGACCGGTCAACTGGTGAAAACCGAACTTGATTTAGAGTCCAGCCGGGAACATCTGGCGGAAATTGCCGAGCGAAATCATACGGCTTTTGATGCGGGCTCTGTCACCAAGCCGATTGTTTTATTGCAGTTAGTGCCAACTGCCGTTGAAATCAGTGAGTAACCTTTGTCGCGGTCGTAACTTCGCTCTCGATAAAGGCAAGCAATTGAAAGCGTGACTGGCGATGTTTGGCGCTTTAATCTTGAGTTTATGCCGATTTTATGTTTCATTTGCTTTCGAGATTGTGGGTGTCACCCGATCATTCGGCTGCCGCAGGCAATAAACTAAGCAACTTCTGACACAGGACCAGACATGACCGATTTTAACCGCCGCCATTTTATGAAAGCTTCGCTGGCCACAGCGGCGCTTGGCGTACTCGCCAATACCGCTGCGTGCAGTCAAACCCAAAAAGTACTACCCAAAGCGGTTGGTAGATCGGTGATGGGGCTGGTGGTGCCCGCCATGCCGTTGGTGCGGATTGGCCTGATTGGCGTTGGTGAACGTGGTGTTGGTTATATCGGGCATTTTTCCAATATTGAAGGGGCGGTGATTACGGCGATTTGTGATACCGATCCTATCACCATTGCCCGTGCCAAAAACATGTTCCAACAAAATGGCAAACCTACGCCAGCTTGGTATGGCGATCATCCGCAATCTTATCTGGAATTGCTGAACCGTGACGACGTCGACATTGTGGTGATTGCCACACCATGGCAATGGCATCATCCGATGGCGAAAGCGGCGATGTTGGCTGGTAAACACGCTTTTGTGGAAGTGCCGCTGGCGCTGACGCTGGAAGAGATGTGGGACTTAGTTGATACCGCCGAGCTGACGCAGCGCAATTGCATGATGCTGGAAAACGTCTGTTACGGTCGCGACGAGTTGATGGTGCTGAATATGGTCCGGCAGGGCGTGTTCGGCGAGTTATTGCATGGTGAAGCGGCGTATATTCATGAATTACGCTGGCAAATGAAAGAAATCGAGCGCAAAACCGGCTCCTGGCGCACCGGCTATCAAGCGAAATTGAACGGCAATTTGTACCCAACCCATGGTCTGGGGCCGATTGCCCAGTATATGAATATCAATCGTGGCGACCGCTTTGATTATCTCAATTCAATGAGTTCACCGGCGCTTGGCCGTGCTGCATACGCCAAGCGTGAATTCCCGGCCGATCACCAGCGCAATCAGCTGAAGTATATTTGCGGGGATATCAATACCAGTATCATTAAAACCGTGCAGGGTCGGACCATTATGTTGCAGCATGATACGACCACACCAAGACCTTACAGCCGGCATAATTTAATCCAGGGTACCAATGGCGTATTTGCTGGTTTCCCGAACCGGATTGCGCTGGAGCAAGGCGGCAACGGCGATTACCATCATTGGCAAACCGAGATGGAACCCTGGTATCAAAAGTATGATCATCCGCTGTGGCGCCAGATGGGCGCAGATGCTGAGCGTAATGGCGGGCACGGTGGCATGGATTTTCTGATGTGCTGGCGGTTGATTTATTGCCTGCGTAACGCCGAACCTTTGGATCAGGATGTTTATGATGGCGCGGCCTGGTCAGCGGTACTACCGTTGTCGGTCGCATCTGTGGCGGATCGGGGCAATAGTAAAGACTTTCCGGATTTCAGCCGCGGCATCTGGCAATCGGCAAAGCCTTTGCCGGTGGTCGGTGGTTAACGTAGCCAGCCTCGGCTAATGTGGCGGAACTGGTCGGTACCGGCTTGTTCCAGCCATTCAAACGCCAGCATTTCCTGACTGGTGATCTAGTCTCACCGAACGATGATTGCACAGATTGCACATACGAGCGGCACTGCGGGTTAACGCTCGTCCGGTTCGTCAGCGGCCTGCTTGCGCTCTTGCCGTTCAACCATTTCAGCAAAGGCGGCTTTGATTTCTTCCAGCACTGAGTCAACATCAGCCGCTTCGGTTGGGTCGGTGAATTCACCAGTCAGTTCAGTTTCAGGGTCAAAATCACCTGCCTGATATAGCGCCCAAATTTCTTTGGCAAAACGGGTTTGCAACAGTTCCGGCGCATACTGACCGTAGTACTGGGTCATATTATTGACGTCCCGCTCCAACATCCAGCCAGCATTGTTATTGGCTGCGGCATCAACGGCTTGCGGTAGGTCGATGACCACCGGGCCATAACTGTCGACCAGGACGTTAAATTCCGATAAATCGCCGTGGACTAAACCCACCCCAAGCATGCGCATAATGTAGCGCATCATAATGGCATGATCTTCAATCGCCTGTTCGGCCGACATCGCAACGTCATTCAGGCGTGGGGCGACATCGCCGTCGGCGTCGGTTACCAGCTCCATTAGCAAGACGCCGTCGAAGCAGCCGTAAGGTTCCGGTACCCGCACACCGGCATCGGCCAGTTTATACAGGGCACTGACCTCAGCGTTCTGCCAGCTGTTTTCTTGTTGCTGGCGGCCGTATCTGGAGCCTTTTTCCATCGCGCGGGCGCGACGGCTGCTGCGAACTTTACGGCCTTCCTGATATTGCACGGCTTGTTTGAAGCTGCGGTGATCGGCATCTTTATAGACTTTGGCGCAGCGAATATGCTCGCCACAACGCACGACAAACACGGCCGCTTCTTTGCCACTCATCAGCGGGCGCAGCACTTCGTCGACCAGGCCTTCATCGACCAGCGGTTGGATTCGTTTTGGAATTTTCATCAAGCCGTTATACCTTGTTTCGGGCAGTGTTGGAATATCCGGCTGCAGAAATCCCTGAGCCTGGAAAAAGCTGGTCGAAACTGATTGCACTGGCGCAGCCATTCGTTTAAAAAAGCTCTGCTGTTTACTTTTTCGTCATACCGGCGGTTCAGGCTGGTGAACCCTCTGCCACAGGAAGTTAAAATGAATCTAAAAATCACTTTATTAATCAGTTTATTGCCGTTGTTACCGGCTTGCAGCACTTTGGCCGAGGTGCCGGCACCGGTCAAACCTTCAGCAAAAATTTCTGCCACCGCGTCAACATCATCAGCGCCAACAACTGCGGCAAGGCCAGTCCGACAGACCGAACAAAGGTTGAAGGCAGGGGATTTAATGCCGCTGACCACGCTGACTTCGATTGAAAACCAGCAAGTTTCACTGACTCAGCCAAACCAGCGCAAATTGGTGATCTTCTTTGGCACCACCTGCCACGACTCGCAACGTGCCTTTCAGAAAATTATCGCCTCGCCTTTGGTCAACCAAACAGACCTGCAAATTGTTGGCATTGGCCGCGAAGAAAATGTGGCGAGTCTGCGTAAGTTTGCGACTGAGTATCAGGTAACGTTCCCGCTGGTGGTTGATGCTGATCGGGCGATGTATCACCAGTTTACCAATGTCGGGATCCCGCGAATTGTGTTAGTTGATGAAAACAATCGGATTGTAAAAAGCTTTTTAGGCGAAATTCCGGACGTGCTGACCGAAATCCATTGGTAAGTTCCGGTAAATAAAAAGCCCGGTACAGAACCTAATGCCAGTCAGATAAGCTGACTGGCATTATTTTTTATGTGGATATTTACTCGGTTTTCTCTTTACCAGCCTTGGATATGAACGCTCTTCGCGCCTGAACGGCAAGACAAAAAACTCCGCTTTTC
>NZ_SACS01000038.1 GCF_004005945.1 Rheinheimera riviphila | reverse complement strand
AGTGTGCGGTGATGCGAAAATATCTGACGGGTATCTGGGCCTGCATGCAGACCCAGACTGCCTTCGATTCAACATTATTGTTCAGTGAACAACACATAAAAAATTGACAGGGAACAGAGTATCTACATTTTGACCATAAATTCATAGGCTTGCGTAGGGCGTCACTCACCGCGGAAGCGGTAGTGCGCCGGAGTTGTCTGAAAATATTGTTAAGGATGATCCTGGCAAACGGCGGACTACCTCCGGTGAGTCCGCCCTACATTTTGACCATAAATTCATAGGCTTGCGAAGCAGAAGCAGGCGCAGGTCTTGCTTTTTGCCATCTGAACAGTACGTGCTGACCCTATCCGTTGCTCTGTTAACAAAAAGCCAGACCGGAGTCTGGCTTTTGCATCTGTAAGCACCTAATCCAATAGCGGTTTATTCAACCTTATTCACTTTCAACACCGGTGCTGCACTGTCGTTGGCACTGACGGCAAACTTGTAGGCTGCAGCGTCGGTGATTTTAATTTTCAGGTTAGGCCCTGATTTCGCAAGCACTTTGTCGGTATTGATCGCCACATTCTGACCATCAGCACCACCACCGAAGTCAACCGTTGCCCAGTCGCTGGAGGCTACTTTAAACTCGTAGTCACCCGCCGCCAGATTCAGTTGCACACTGTATTGGCCTAAGCCGTTGTAGGTGAACGGATCTCTTTCCGTCCAATCGTTCATGCCGCCACGCAGGAATACTTTGGTTGCGCCGTAAGGCACATATTCACTGACCGTCAGTACTGGGGCTGTCGACACTGTGGCATTGAGTGTAAAGACATACGTAGACGTTGTCGCAAAGCTGCCTTTTAAGTTCGGGCCTGATTTCGCCAGTGTTTGTGGTGTGCCTAAAATCACATTCTGCTCACCGGCTTTTGCTCCAAAATCAACGGTCGACCAGTCACTGGACGCAACTTTGAACTCATGATCACCCGCTGTGACTGTCACTTTGGCAGAATAAACACCAGCACCATCGTAGGCAAAAGCATCTGCCTCGCCCCAACCATTCATGCCACCGCGTACATACACTGTGGTTAAACCATATGGTGCGATATCCGGTGCGCCCATCGTGGCATCCGCTTTCAGACCGACACCTTGTGCACCCACTTGTGGTTTGACAAACACTGCTGCGGTATAAGCCGGCACCACAAATTCACCATCGGCACCGACGGTATTAAAGTGCGCGTCCTGCACCACAGTGTCGGCAGAGTCTTGTAATACCTGATGTAATTCAAAACCTTGCGCTGTACGTACTTTATGGGTTTTCTCAGCATTGGTGCCGTTCACCACCACCACCACTGCATCATGTGCTGGATCCAAATCGGCCAGACCAATACCATCATCGATGCTCAGCACAATCAAACCCTGGGTCATGGTTTTACCGATGTTATGCAAACCAACCCGCGCCATCACGTCAGCACCTGTTGTCAGGCGGAACAGTGAGCTTGAACTACGAATTTGCAAAAACTCATTAAATACGTCCGAAGCAAACTCGATATTTTGCGGTGCTGCCGCGGTATTTGGGTTATTGGCAATGGGTTTAATGATTTCCCATGACGCCTGATTATCCTGCGCTAGCGGTAAACCAACATTCCAGTTGTTGCTTTGCTTGGTGAAATCCACAAAGTTAAACCAGTCGCCAGCGTCGTAGCTGTTGCGATCCATCGATTTCGAACGCAGTAAATCATCACCCATTTGCAGGAACGGAATACCCTGACTTAACAACGGGATAGCGAGCGAAATATTGTGAATACGCACCCGGTTCTCAATGCTGACTGCAGAACCAAGTTCCAGCTGCAGTTTATCCCAGATGGCTTCGTTGTCGTGTTTAGACACATAGTTAATGATATCGGCCGGATCAGTGGCGTAGCCTGCTGGCTGGCCATTCCAGGTGACACCACCGGCGGTACCGGTATTGCCCATATAATCTTTCAGTATGTAGTCCTTTAAAGTACCGGCCATGCCGATTTCAATAAAGTTCTGCTGTTGCAGATTACCGACGTCTGGATCATTGGCAAACAAGGCGGCACTGCGCACTGAGTCACGGATGCGGTCGTTAAAACTACCTACTTCAGTACCGGCCAAATTGGCCTGTCGCGCCTGCACAAAACGTGCGTCGTTAGCGACTTCACCAAAATTCCAGCCTTCACCGTAGAAATAAGTATCCGCATCAACCGCTTTTACCGCTTCCCGCGCTGCCAGAATATCGGCTTTTGGATGGTGACCCATAATGTCAAACCGGAAGCCGTCAAACTTGTACTCTTTGGCCAAAGTCACCAGCGAGTCACTGACAAACTTGCGCATCATCGCATGTTCGGTGGCGGTATTTTCACAGCAGGTTGAACGTTCGATCAGACCACTGACCGGGTTATAACGGTGGAAATAGCCCGGTACAATTTTGTCGAATACTGAGTTATCAAATAAACCCGATGAACTGGTATGGTTGTACACCACGTCCAATACCACGCGCAGGCCAATCGCATGCAGCGCCTGGTTCATCGCGCGCATTTCTTTTACCCGCGCCACACCTTCTGGCGTTGAAGCGTAAGAACCTTCCGGCACATTAAAATGATGTGGATCATAACCCCAGTTGAAGCTGTCCGTACCGCGCATCGCTTGCGCCAGGGCCTGGGCATTTTCACCTGAATTTTGGTAACCCTTCATCACGTCTTCCAGTTTGGTGGAAGCGTTCATCAGACAAACCGGCGCACTGGCGCTGATTTTACAAAGATCAGCCACAGTGTTGTTCAAGTCCACCCGTTTGGTGACATCTTCGTTGACGGTCGCCATATCAGTGGCAGGTAACATATGGAAATGGGTTAAACCACTGTCAGCCAAAGTTTTTAAGTGCTGTACCGGCGCCGAGTCCATTTCAGTAAAGGCCAGATACTTACCACGATTGGCAGCAGTCACCGACATATCGCGAACGCTGAAATCACGGATATGACCTTCATAAATCACGATATCTTCCGGATTACCTGCCGCTGGCACTTCATGACTGTCCCAGTTGGCTGGTTTGGTATCGGCATCGGCTAAATTGACAAACTGGCTGTAACGGCCATTGGTGGCGGTATTGACTGAGTACGGGTCGGTTGCCAGCACAGTTTCCACTTTTTTGGTCAGCGGATGATAAACCTGCAACTCGAAGCGGTAAAAACTACGGTTTAAGCCCGCTGCTGCGCCACTGTAACTCCAGACACCCGTGGCCGCGTTCACGGTCATGGCATGAGTTGCGGTCAGAGTTTTTGCGGCGTTATAGACTTTCAGGTTCACACTGCGCGCCGTGGGTGCCCAGACTGAAGTTTTTATATTGCTGCCTTCGTACACCACACCTAACACCGCTTCATCCGCATCGTTGGCGGCTTTGGTATACAAATCATCCAGCACTTTGGCCGCCTGCACATGCGAGGCTGACGTCAGTTTATTGGCAGAGTCATAAGCCGCCAGCACCAGTTGATTTTTGACCAGGTTTTTTGCCTGATCAGCAGTGAGCGTGGTCTTGTAAGCCGGCCAGCTTGCCAGATGCGGCACCTTAGCTTTTTGCTCGTCCGTTAATGCGGTTGGGGTCAGTTCGACACTGTCGCCATTGATGGTCAGCGTATCACTGTCGATCGCCAAATCAGCAGCTGCTGAGCTGTGTAACTTGATTTTACTGCTCCCGGTCGTTGGCGCATTCCAGACAAAAGTACCGGTATCCAGCCAATGCGCGGCGCTGTCGCTAATCTGCACGCCCAGAGACACCAGCGGATAATCAAACACCGAAGCGACGCCGGAGAAAGTCCAACCCATGCGGGAGAATTTAGCGACTTCTTTTGGCCCCATGCCAAGTTTCATATTACCGCCGCCGAGCTCTTTACCGGCGTCATCGGTACCAATATGGATAATAAAATTACCGCAATCGGAAGCCTTAGTGCCAACCCCTTCTAGCAGATTCAGTAACCAATAAGCGCCATAGTTAGGATCAACACCATTGTGAACCAAACCGTCAGCCCAACCAGCTGCAATCGAAGAAGGGGTATAAGCGGAACAAGTCTCGTCATTCCAGGTATGCAGTTTATAACCGTTATAGTTGCCATCAGCACGTTTATAAAACAACACGGCCTGGCCAGGCCCCGCCATCACCACCGGCGCCGGCGCTGTTGGATCCACGCCAATCACGCAACTTTCATTGCGCGCATCCGGCACTGTTGGCGCCGGGCATTTAATAGGTTTTGGCGCCACACAGGCGGTGCCTGCTGAGTTCGGCACCTGCGGCACATTACAGGTCAACAGCACTTTACCCGGTTCAACCGAGTCGCTGCCACCACCGCAACCGGCGAGAACCGCCAGTACACAACTTGCCATCGCAAGCTGCAGTATTTTTTTCAGGTTCAACATAAATCTATCACTCCAATTTGTCCGTTCAGGCGGGTGCGTTTGCAGAGCCCACCGCTGGTGAAATCCGCCTGTTTACATTGAGTAAGTCACGCCAAAGAAATACTGCCGGCCGAAAAACTGAATAGTGCCGGTTTGTAATTCATCACCGAAATAGCTTTTGGTCGGTTCATCGGTCAGGTTATTCACCTGGAACAACACGCCGAAATTATCCGTCACCTGATACGAGGTTTGGAAATCGAGTACCGTTTCACCGTCATAATTGACAATCTGCTCGTTCACCGCGACTTGCTCTGACACAAACGGATCGCGGAAACGCGCACTTAAACGGGCTTCAAAATTGTCGTACTCCCAGAAAAGCGTACCTGTAAAGACGTTTTCTGATAAACCTGGCAGGCTGATTTCAATACTATCGCCGCCAAGATTCGTCGGTTGTTGGATTTCACTTTCGGTATAAGAATAACTACCGCTTACGCCCAAACCTTGCCAAATGCCGGGCAGGAATTTAAAGATTTGGGTATAGGCAACTTCTGCACCACGGATATACCCACCTTTATCATTATTTACGGCAGTGGTGTAGTCACCGTTTTTCAACTCAGTGCGGACGCCCGTGACAGGATCCTCTCTATATTCAGGTACAAAAAAACCTGCTGCGGCAAAATCAAATTCAGGCGTAGTGTAAGTACTGATAAAAGACTTGATGTCTTTGTAGAACAAAGCTGCGACAAAAGCGCCTTCAGTTTCAGTGAAATAGTGCTCATACGAAATATCATATTGATCGGCATAAAATGGCCGTAAATATGGATTATTCGAACTGGAACCGCTGATAATTCCGTCATCACTGATCGACGTGCTGGTATCTGAAGCTAGACGATTGATTGGAGGGCGCGACATTACTTTAGCGGCAGCAAATCGCAACTGGTCGTCATCAGTCAACCGGAAATTTAAATTCAGCTGTGGCAAATAATCTCGGTAGGTTTCGCCCAAAATTGAAGGTGCATATTGACCGTTGATTAAGCCGGCATCATCGGTAATATTTTGCGCACCAAGTTTTGGATCGCCTTTCACATCCTGCAAAGCCGTTGCTAACTGTTTGGTTTCAACCATCCGCACGCCAAAGTTACCAGTCAGTGGAATATTAAATACATCGGTATCAATATTCGCCATCAAATAAGCTGACAACACATCTTCAAACACTTTGCCACTTTGTAGCATCGACCAGCCAGTTTGCGGTCCACCAGCGACAAATTGATCGGGCAGAACACCCGGAGTACCAGTACCCCAGGTTTTCACCGGTTGCGGAATGCCATTCGGGAACCAGGCGGCCAGCGCTTTATCTAAATCAATCGCCAGATAGCTGGGGAAATAGCTAAAGTCGCCTTTAAAATCAATAACTTTCACCATATCCTGGGTCAACCGAAGTGGTTTTTGCAGGTTGGAAAAAGCGCCGTCGTTACCAAATTCATAGACTGAACGATCATTGGCATATTCACGTTCGGAATAACGCACGCCCACTTCAAACGAGGCCAACACCGGCATATCCAGTTTGTAGCTACCGTCTAAACGTACAGCATTTAATTCATCTTTATTTTCAAACGGATAAATACCGTATTTACTGACCATCACCCGGTTGATATCAGAAAAGGCCGCAGCCTGATTAAAGCCAACATCCGGTAAATTCAACCCGTTCAGTAAATAGGAAATCGACACGTTGCTATCAAATACCGGATTGGCGACCGTTGCATCCTGCGCTACCAGCGACCACAACAAGCCATTGCGGAAGTCGCTTTCGGCACTGGAATGTGACACGTCAAAGTTCAGATTGAAATTCTCACTGACGTCCCAATCGGCATTGATCCCGTAGCTTTGTACCTGGTCAAAGTCCTGGTTATCATCGTTGACCAACTCTACCCGGGTAAAGCTGCTGGACGTCCGGTTAAAGGTTCCGCCGATCACCGAATTGCCATTGAGCACCGGATTGCCGACGGCAGCCGAAGCGCCCCCTAATTTCACCCGATAACCACGGGCAAAAGCTTTGGAGTCAAACTTGGAAATAAAGGCATCACCTTTTAACTTAAATGCATCATGCGGAACCCATTCCAATGACGCCATATAACCGTTCCGGACTTCCTCACCGCCTTTATGCTGAATTTCAAAACCTTCGCTGATAAATTCATTCGGGTCAGTTTCTTTAATACCATCCACATCTTTATTGGCGTTGTAGGCTAAACCAATAAATTGGGTGGCAACGCTTGGTTGGAATAACCGGGCATAACCCAAGGCCAACCCCAGTGTGTCATCGGCAAATTTGCCCTGATAAGAAAAACTAAAACGATCGCCCATTTCTTTGCCGTCTGGTACTTCATCAGCACGGTCATTAAACATGCCGCGGGCATTCACCATAAAAGTATGTTGTTCGGCATTCCGCAGCGGGCTGGCAGTTTCCAACTCAACCGTACCGGCCACGCCACCTTCAATTAGCGAAGCTTTTGGCGATTTGTACACGGCCGCCGAAGAAATCAGCTCTGAAGGATATTGGTCAAATTCAATACTACGGCTGCCGCTGGTCGACACCTGCTCGCGACCATTCAGGGTCGAAAACACAAAACCACCCGACATACCACGAATGTTAATTTCTGCCGCCTGACCACCAGTTCGCACCGCCGAAATACCGGGCAAACGGGTCAAGGCGTCCGCCATCGACACATCAGGTAAAGCGCCTAAGTCGTCGGCAGAAATGGTTTCGGAAACTGTGTCGTTAAACCGTTTCATATTCAGAGATTTAATCAAACTGCCTGAATAACTGCGGACTTCAATGACCTCAATTTCTTCTTTGGTGGGCTGCTTCTTAGTTGCCTGATCTTGCTCGGCAGCTGGTGCAGTGTCTTGCATTGCGGCACTGGCTTGGGCCGCAGACAAGCCGGGCGCAAACCCCGCAGCTGCAATCGCCAGCGTTAACACACTTAATTTGAACTTTGACATGCCTTTGTCCCCGGGATGGTTTTTATTGTAATGACCCTGGACGGTACCGTTGCTACTGCTTGGTTCAACAAGGAGCCGCAATGGCACCCTGCTGAAAATTCAGACGGCAGTTATCCTAAGTCACTGAGAGAAATTCAGAATTCTGTGTCTAATAAATAAACAGTGGCTGAGCGACTTACAACATGAATACGTATTCAGCCCGGAACTTTCGCACAATGACAGTGCGAACGACATGTTCACTGCTTGAGGATAGTGCAACAGAGGGATTTTGGGGAAATGACGATGGCGATTTTGCACCCATCAGGTGCTGGCTGTTCCTGCGCTGCACCTGAACTGAATTTCTGCTTGATGATTAGCGACAGCTGACCGGTCGCCCGGCGATGGATGGTGCCCGTTGGCACCGTTGCTGATAGTACTGGCTTTCGCTGTGGCGTCCCTGCTGTTGCAACAAGCGAGCGGCAGTGGCCTGCAGTTGGGCCTGTTCGGGCATCGCATCAGCCAGGATCAGGCTGGTTTTCAGCTGCATCGGCAGATCGCCAGCCGCTTGATACTTTGCCAGCGACTGTTGCATCAGCGTCAGCCAACTAATGTTATCAGCAAAAAAATCCAGCCCCAGTTGCTGCTGCCAGTCGTTGGCTTTGGGCAATTGCACCGGCTGCGCCTTTTCCACAAAGGGGTAATCTGCGGTTAAGGTGGCAATGCGGGCAAAAGCGGCGTATTCCTCAGCTGGCAATACCGGCCGCAGCGTCCAGGCTTGCGCCGTGCTTTCCTGAACGGTCATCTTTGGTAATTGTTGTTGCTGCGCTGCCAGCGCCTGATAAAAGCGGTCGGCAATCACAAAATAACCAGGCAAATTTGGATGCAGATGTTCCAGCATCAACTCGCGGCCAATCAAACCACCGGTCGAATGCTGTGCCAGTGCTTGTTCGGTCTCGACCAAAGTGGCGCCAAATGCCACCGCCAATTGCCGGTGAATTTTATTGATGTCGCTGGGTGCCCGAAAGCGCAGTTGGTCTAAATCCCGCGCCAGTTCCAGATAAATTTTGGCCTCGTCAAACCGTTGCTGCGAGCGCAACCACTGCCCCAATTCAAACGCCAATAAACCATGTTGCTGCTCTTCAATCATGTCGCGAAGCGCTGCCAGTTTGATGGCGTTGCTTTTGGGATCGGCGCCGGGATTGGAGCTAGCAAGTTCTGCCAGTAATTGGCGCTGCGACGTGGTCAACGGCGGACTTTGAAACGGCGGTTGGTCAGCGATATTACTGGCGACAGTTGCCAGAAACACCGGTACGCCCGCTTGTTGATAGTTGCCAAGCAACGTGGTCAGATTGCGCTGATACTGCGCCAAGCCTGCTTGATAAAGCTCTGAATGCAATGCAATAAACTGACTTTTCGCCAGCCGCGCCATTAAGGTACGTTTTTGCTGAGGTGCCGCAGTTTGCTCGGTTCCTGCCGGGGCTATGGCAGTGGTCAGCTGTTCGACCGCCTGATAAAGCCGGTACGGACGCAGCGCTAAACTTAACCTTGTGAATACCGAAGAATCGAGCCCCGACTCAGCTGCCCCCACGCCAAGAATGCCAACATATTCATTGTGTCCGGCGTAAATCAGTACCGCATCGGGTTGCTGCGCAATAATGTCGTTGGCGTAACTTAGCATGCTGTAACTATTAACCGCCGACATCGCTGTATTAATGACTTCCACCTGATGTTCCGGCCAGCTGCGTCTGAGCCTGCCTTCCAGCAACCCCGCCAGCGATGCGCCTAAACCATAAGGATAACCCGCCGCTGACGACTCTCCCTGCACAAAAATCCGCAGGCCGTTGGCCGGCTTTTCCGCCAGAAAATACTGCGGTTCGATGGTGACATTGGGTGGCGTGACGCCGGTTGGCACAAAACGCAGCACCGCATCGGGCCTTGGGGTGAGATAGGCCGGATGCGCCGGGTGCGGCACAAATAACGGTAAATCCATGCCAAAACCAACCAGTCGCAGTAATCCTTCTGCCAGCAATAACAGCAGCAGCGGCATGGCTGCTAGCACTAGCCAGAATAAAGGCCGAACCGCGTTATTTGACGGAACCGGATTGCTTGATTGAACCGGCGGCTGTCGATGGCTTTTTTTCATGGCGTGGCTCTTTTCATGGTGCAGTTCTTTTCATGGAGTAGCTCCGCTGTTGCTGTGACTACCAGCGAGTGCGGCTTTTAACCGCGCCTGTTGTTGCTGCGCGACCTGATGATCTGGTTGTTGTTGCAGGATCAACGCCAGCTGCGCCAAAGCACCCGGCACATCACCGATGCTGGTCAGGGTGCGGGCCAACATCAGTCGGTATTGCAGATCGGCCGGCTGCAATTGCAGTGCCCGACCATGATAAAAACGCGCCATCAACCCATCACCGGCCATAAAATAAAACTGACCGGCGGCAAAGGCGATATCCGCTTTAAACGGCAAGGCATCGGACAACAACGCCGCTATTTTCGCCGCATTGGGTGCATCACGTTGTTGCTGATAAAAATTTAATAATTGCTGATGTAAACCAAGCCAGTCGCCGCCTTGGACCAACTGCGCGGCCAGCTGTTGCAGCGCCGGTGGTGGCAGCTGATGGGTAAAATCAGTAAGCATAGGCGGTGGAAGTTGATTGTGTTGATCAAAAGGGTAATCCGCCAACAGCACGGCAATTTTGTAGTTGGCATGCGCCAGGTCCAACACCGACAACAAATTTGTTGGCGCTGGAGTGATTGTGGCTGTGGTTGCAGCTGCTGTCGTTGTTGCGGCATCGCTGCCCTGCGTTGCCTGCAGTAATCCGGCGCGGCTTAAACTACGCCACCAGCTGTCGGCCAGCAGTTGATACCCACGCTCATTCGGATGCACATGTTCCAGCAATAATTCCGCCCCCAAAATACCGTCGTGGCTGTGCTGACGAAATAAGGTTTCGGCATCCGCCAGCCAAACGCCAGCAGTGTTACTTTGTTCGCGTAGCAGCTGATTAAAGACTGTTGGTGCGCGAAACCTTAATAAATCCAAATCTTTAGCCTGCTGTAACGCTTGCTGTGCCGCTTCCGGCTGCCGATTCGCCAGCAGCGCTTTGCCATAGCGGTAATGCAACAATGCGTCTTCGGGCGCAGCTTTTAATAACGCCGGTAGCTGTTGCAAAGTTGCGGTTGCAGATAATTCCGCGGCAAGATCCGGTGGCGACTGGCTTTGGTCGGCCAGAAAAGGCGCATACTCCAGCTCATTGCTGACCAGTGTCGTCAACAGCAGCGGCACCCCGGCTTCACGCGCTAATTCACTGATTTCAGATAAATTGTCCCGGAATTGCTTAACACCGGCCAGATAAGCCTCGCTGTTGAGCGCGATTCCAGATTGACTCGCCATCTGGGCCATCGTCGTTTGCCCACTTTGCCGCTGTGGCGCTGGCATTACCGCTTGCAACAGCTGTTGTACCAGCTGATATAACCGCCACTGTTTTAACTGTAACCACCACAGCGTTAGCTGCCGGTTTGGACTGGCCTGAAACTGTGAGCCCACGCCGAGCAAACCGACATATTCATTGTGCCCCAGGTACAGCACAATGGCGTCAGGCTGCACCGCCAACAGTTCCGGCATGATGTCGAGCACGGTGTAACTGTTGATCGCCGCCATCGCCGTAGAAATCACTTCGATCTGCAGCCCATCCGCTTGTTGTTTCAGCCGTTGTTGCAGCAGAGCCGCAGGCGAGCCAAAGCGACCATAAGGAAAACCGGCTGCTGTCGACTCCCCCGCCACCAGCAGGCGCAACGAACCTTTGGGTTTTTCTGCCAGAAAATACTGACTGTCCGGCGCCACCGGCGGCGCCTGACGCGGATCGTCGACATATCGGCGCACCAACAGCGGGTTTGGCTGCAGATAACCCGGCTCTGGCGCTGGTACAAACAACGGATAACTGGCGCCAAAACCAGCCAGCCGCAGCACGACTTCAAGCACCAACAGCAGCACCAATGGCAATGTCCACAACACCAGATAAAAACTGCGCGGCGTTGGTTTTGCGGGTGGAATGTTGCTGTTCACTTGGCGCATGCCGGTCCTTATTTGCTGCTGTTATTTGCTGATGATCTCGTCAGTTGGCTACGAAGTCATGCCAACAGCCGGGACTCGACGCCGGTAGATTTTCGTAATATAACAACAGTATCGAACCCATTCAGCTTTGCCAAGCCCTGCGCCATACCGCTGAGCCCTCACCGGAGCTCAGCCAGCGCTGCAATTGAGAGTTATGCAGAAAATATTAGGTATTTCATGCTTTTACCACGATAGTGCTGCCGCCTTATTGGTGGGCGGTAAGCTGGTCGCGGCAGCGCAGGAAGAAAGATTCAGCCGGTTAAAACACGATCCGGCATTTCCGGCACAGGCCATTCAAAGCTGTTTAGATCAAGCCGGGCTGACGCTGGCAGACATCGACGCCGTGGTGTTTTACGACAAGCCACTGTTGAAGTTTGAACGTTTGCTGGAAACTTTTCTGGCACACGCCCCTTTTGGTTTGCCAGCTTTTTGCCGGGCGATGCCGGTGTGGCTGAAAGAAAAACTTTTGCTCAAAACCGTGCTGCGCCAAGAATTGATGGCGCTGTCGGGTCTGGCTAAAACTGCCTTGCCAAAATTGTTATTCAGTCAGCACCATCAGGCGCATGCGGCGTCGGCGTTTTACCCAAGCCCATTTTCGCGGGCTGCGGTGCTTTGCCTGGATGGCGTTGGTGAATGGGTCAGTGCCTCGATTTGGCTGGGTGAAAATGAGCAACTGACGCCGCTGTCAGAGCAACATTTTCCGCATTCACCGGGTTTATTGTATTCGGCCTTTACCAGCTATTGCGGCTTTAAAGTGAATTCCGGCGAATACAAATTAATGGGCCTGGCACCTTATGGTGAGCCGGTGTATGTCGATTTAATTTACCAACATCTGCTGACTTTACATGAAGATGGCAGTTTTGTGCTGAATCCGGATTATTTTGATTTTGCCGTGGGTAAGCGGATGACCAGCAGCAAATTCCACCGCTTATTTGGCGGGCAACCACGGCGTGCCGATGAGCCGATCAGCCAAAAACAGATGGATTTAGCCCGTTCTATTCAGCAAGTGATCGAAGATATTGTGTTGAAAATGGCGTGGCACGCCAAACAATTGACCGGCTGCCAGGCAGTCTGTCTGGCCGGTGGCGTGGCGCTCAATTGTGTCGCCAATGGCCGCTTAATGCGCGAAGGCCCATTTAAACAGGTCTGGATCCAGCCCGCTGCCGGTGATGCCGGCGGCGCGGTTGGCGCTGCTTATCTGGCGTGGCATCAGTACGCCGGACAGCCACGGCAACTGGCCGCTGGCGCGCCCGATCAGATGCAAGGCAGTTACCTGGGACCCGAATATAGCGACGCCGCGATTGAGCAGCAATTGCAGGCACAACAACTGTCTTATGTGCGCCTGACCGATCAAGAACTCCACCCACAAGTGGCTGATTTACTTGCCAATGGCAAAGTAGTTGGTTGGTTTCAGGGGCGAATGGAATTTGGACCACGGGCACTTGGCAATCGCTCAATACTTGGCGATCCACGCAGCCCACAGATGCAAAGTGTGCTGAATTTAAAAATCAAAAACCGCGAGTCGTTCCGGCCTTTTGCGCCAGCGGTACTGCAGGAAATGGCCAGCCGCTATTTTCAGCTGATTGGTACCAGCCCTTATATGCTGTTGTGTTGCCAGTTGCGGCCAGAGTTATTGTTGCCGCTAGCCGAAGCAGCCCCCGTCAGCAGTGGTTTTGCCCGGCTGGCTGAACAACGCTCGACCCTACCCGCCATTACCCACGTCGATTTAAGTGCCAGAGTACAAACGGTGGATGCCAGTACCAATCCCAGATTTCATGCACTATTGCAGGCATTTTACCAGCAGGCGGGCGTGGCGGTGTTGATCAATACCTCTTTTAACGTGCGCGGTGAGCCACCGGTCTGCAGCCCAAAAGATGCCATCGAAGGTTTTCTGGCGACCGATATGGATGTGCTGGTGCTGGGTAATTACCTGTTACTTAAAAAAAACCAGCCACAAGCGGCCATCGACCGTGCGCGCGCTCGTGAGTTTGCCGATGACTAACCACAGACTGCAGCTAAGGGGAAATCATGCTCAAAGCTAAACTGCTCAAACCCACCGACCATGCCGGTCTGCGCCGGTTTGGCGTCAGCATTGGCCTGGCGCTGCCGCTGATCTTCATGGCGTTATTGCCCTGGTTATTCAATTACAGCACACCGTTGTGGCCGGTGTTGATCCCGCTCTGGCTATTGCCGCTGGCGATGCTCACACCAGGTTTATTGTATTACCCGTACCGGTTGTGGATGGCGGTATTTGGAGTGGTCGGCATCATCAATACCTACCTGATTTTAAGCCTGGTGTTTGTGCTGTTGATCACGCCAATGGGACTGCTCCTGCGGCTGCTTGGCAAACTGCAATATCAGAAAAGTCGCAGCGTTAGTGAACACAGCAACTGGCAAAACTCCGTAGCCCCAGCGGCAAAAAACTTAGAGGAACCCTTTTAAATGCAAGAATTTCTGCAGGATTTATGGGCATTTTTAAAAGTGCGTAAAAAGATGTGGCTACTGCCGGTAGTAGTGATTCTGGCGTTATTGGGCGCATTGGTCGTCGCCAGCCAACAATCAGCATTGGCCGGACTGATTTATACGTTGTTTTAGGGACCGCGCCGGAGATTTGACCAGTTGCATCCATGATGACAACTTTTAACACCCAATTCACACCTACTTGGCTGGCGTCAGCGACACGATTGCGGCGCTACAGCCAACAGCCTATGGCACATCAAGTCCACTTTTTGACCATGCCAGGGGGGATTTATTCCTGCGCCAAATCCCAGCTCAACCCCAACTTATACAACGCATTTTTCTTCTCGCCATGAATTTCGGCGGTCAGCGCGGCGGCTTTTTTCAGCGGTAATTCGCTCATCAGTAACTTCAGGGTTTTTTGCGCCGCCGGGTGAATATCATCATCCGGTTTGTCAGCTGGAGGCGCGATCATCAGCACCATTTCGCCCTGACAACGCTGCGGATCTTCTTCCAGCCAGGCGGTGATACTTTGCGCAGTACCGTGGCAAAAATGCTCGAAGGTTTTACTGATTTCTTTTGCTAGCACCAGCTCACGCTCGTCACCAAAGACTACCGCCACATCGGCCAGCGTGTCTTTCACCCGCCGTGCTGCTTCGTAAGTAATTAAGGTGCCAACATTGGCCGGAATATCGGACAGCACCTGTTGGCGCTGGCCACTTTTAGCCGGTAAAAAGCCGATAAAATGAAATTTGTCGGTCGGTAAACCAGCGCAGCATAAAGCGGCAATCAGCGCGCAGGGGCCAGGAATTGGCACAATTTTCACCCCGGCGTCGCGGCACAATCGCACCAGACTATAACCTGGGTCAGAAATCAGTGGTGTACCGGCGTCGGATACCAGCGCTACGCTTTCACCGGCCTGTAGCTTTTGCAGCAAACTGGCGGCACGTTGTTTTTCATTGTGGTCGTGCAATGATAAAAACCGCGCCGAAATATTAAAATGACTCAGCAATTTACCACTATGCCGGGTATCTTCTGCCGCCACCCAGGCCACTTCGCGCAGCACCTGTAATACGCGTTGACTGATGTCATCCAGATTGCCAATGGGGGTGGCGACAATAAATAACGAACCGGCTGCGCCGCTATGCTGTTGAGTCATATTCAAAATCCAGATACTGGCAAGGTTTGCACCTGCGGGGAAAATTCAGCCAAAACGCTTGAGCACTGACTTGGGCTGGCGTGATCCGGCGACAGAAATGGTATAAGATGACACCCATTCGTGGCCTATTGTAACTGTGCATTGTGAAATCCAGCAAATTCCAGCTTTGTCTGAGCCTTAGTTGTGCTCTTGTCCTCGCCAGTTGCGGTCAAACTCCGCCGCCTGCGCCGGTAAAACCGCCGGTGGTGAAACCCGTGGTAGCGCCTGTTGCCGACACCTCGTTACAGGAAGAAGCCGAAGCAGAGGCCTTTCGACTGAAGACCGAAATGGCACAGTCCAGTGCAGCGCAAGCGGCCGCGATGCCGGTGGCGCAGGATGAAACCGAGCAACAACAACGCGATCTGCTGGCCGAAGCACAACAATTACTGGCGTCCAATCAAAACCTGCCACGCGCTCTGGCCATCACTCATTCGTTACGAGATTCCAGTTACGGTTTGATCCGCCAACAGAATATGTTGCCGCTGCTGCAAAGTTATCTGGCAAGCCAGCAATTTGCCACGCTGGAATTGTGGTTGGCCGATCAACAGCTGACGGACGTTGCCCCAAATGATCGCAGTCGTTTTACAGAATTAGCAGCTGGATTTTATCAATCGCAAAAACAATTAGTACCAGCGCTGCGCTGGTTACTGGCGCAGGATGAACTGGCTGGTAATGCCAAAGCTGATGCTAAGATGCAGGATTTGTTGTGGTCGCAGCTCGTACAGCTAAATCCGGCTGAATTGCAGCAACTGTCGAAAAATGCCCGCCCGCGCGCTGCAGCCTGGCTCAATCTGGTGCAAATTGCACTGAGTTTTGCCGGTGACGCTGCCTCGATGACAGCCGCACTACAAGACTGGCAACAACGCCACCCGGGCATGCCGGCACTTGCTGATTTACCTTCTTCTATCAACACCTTAGCCAATACCCCAGCCTATCAGCCGCAGCGGATTGGCGTGGTCTTGCCATTATCAGGCCCGTTTAAAGCGCTGGGTGAAGCGGTGCAGCTGGGCCTGGTGAGTGCTAATACCAGTGCCAATACCAGTGCCAGTACTACTGCCAGTTCAAGCACCAATACCGAAATTGCAACCACTGGCCGCAGCTTAGTGTTTATCGACAGCACCCTGCCCGCCGCCGACATCGCTGCAGCATTGGAATTAGCCCAGGTCGAATTTGTGATTGGGCCTTTGCTGCGTGAAGACGTCGACAAAGTGCAGTCGTTACCGAACTGGCGCTGGCCGACCTTGTTTTTAAACAGCAAGCAAAACAGCGATGTAGCGCCGGTTGCCGATCAGTTCTACTTCTCGCTCAGCGCCGAAGACGAAGCGGCGCAGATGGTCGATTTATTCCGGCAACAACATTATCAGCACCCGATCCTGATCAGCGCGCAAAACCCAATCAGTCAGCGGATGGCGCAACATTTTCAGCAAATGTGGCAACAAAATGGCGGCAAGGTTGTTGAATCTTATACCTATAACAATCAGGAAGAACTGCGCACCTTAATCAACACCTTCCTGGAAACTGCTGCAAGCACCGAGCGGATCAAAGAGCTGGAGCGTTTTACCGGCCGTTCAGTCAAGGCCGAAATGCACAGCCGGCTGGATATCGACGCCATTTATTTATTGGCCGATCCGGCGCAAACCCGCCTGGTGAAACCTTTTATTGACGTAACGGTAAGCCCAACGGCGCCAGCGCTGCCGGTGTACGCCAGTTCACGCAGCCATAGTCTGGCCATCGATCGCACTGATATCCGCGATTTGGCTGGCTTAACCATGACCGAAATGCCGTGGCTGGTGCCGCAAGCGCAAAAATCGGCATTACGCACTGAATTTGAGACCTTATTCGCCGAGCAAGACGAAACCCAACAACGGCTGTTTGCGATGGGCCACGACGCCTTGACGCTGGTGGGGCGGCTGAAGCAACAACAGCTATTTCCGTCGCTGGTTTATCATGGCCTTACCGGCAGTTTACGTCTGACGCCGCAGCAAGCTGTTCAGCGGCAATTAACGGTGGCGACGTATCGTGGCGGTAAACTGGTTCCGCAAAACGGTCCATTGGGTCAAGGTAAGTAGCGATGGCCAAAGCCGATGTTGTCAACGGCAATGACAGCGGCTTTTATTTCGAATCGCTGGCGCTGGAATTTTTACTACAACAAGGGTTAAAACTGCATAGCCGTAATGTCAGCTGTCGGTTTGGCGAAATCGATTTAATTTGTCAGCTGGCCGAAAAGTGGGTGTTTGTCGAAGTAAAGTACCGGCGCAGCGACGCATATGGCGGAGCCGCCGCGGCAGTCACCCCCAGCAAACAACAAAAACTCAGGCAAACCGCCGCCTGGTTTTTACAACAACAGCGCAGTCAAGCTGGCTGCCGATTTGATGTGGTGGCTATTTCCGGTGACAGCCCTTATCAAATCAATTGGATAACTAATGCTTTTTAAATAAGCGCTTTTTAAATAAGCGCGTTTTAAAAGAATGCTGTTTAGATCAACGTATCTTAATTTGCTTTAGCAGGAACCAGGCGCATGCAAGAACATATTCGGCAGCTGTTTACCGAAAACATCCAGACCATGATCGCCACTGGCGAAGCGTTGGCCGAGCCAATTGAAAGTGCGGCGCTGACCATCGTCCACGCGCTGATTAATGACCGCAAAGTGCTGTGTTGTGGCGAAGGTGCCGCGCGGGCTTTAGCCAGTCACTTCTCGCAATTGCTGGTCGATCAGTTCGAAACCGAGCGGCCCTGTTTACCAGCGCTGGCATTACAAACTGAATTATCCGGCCTGCAAAGTGCCAACCAGCATCAGGATTATCTGGCGCGCCAGGTAAGGGCTTTAGGTCAGGATGGCGATATTCTGCTGGTGTTGTCACTCAGCGGCGACGAGCAAAATCTAATTAAAGCGGTTGAAGCGGCGCTGACCAAAGATATGACTGTCGTCGCGCTCACGGTCGACAATAACGGTGAATTGTCGGGATTACTCGGAAATACCGACGTCGAATTGCGGGTGCCGGTGCATCGTCCGGCCCGGGTATTCGAGTGTTACGCATTTTTATTACATTGTGTCTGTGAACTCATCGACAACACATTGTTTCCACAACAAGATGAAGCCTAAGCTTCAAGGAGTGTTAAATGTCTGATTTTAAACCAATGATCAAACTGGCTGCCGTGATCAGTCTGACGATGTTATTGCAGGCCTGCGCTGCGGCAGTGGTTGCCGGTGGCGCTTCAGCTGTCACTTCCGCCTCCGACCGCCGCACCCTCGGTTCACAAATTGACGACAGCAGCATTGTGGTCAAAGCCGAACGCGCGCTGGAAGCCAACAAAACGCTGGACGAACAAGCGCATATCAACGTGAACAGCTACAACGGTATTTTACTGCTGACCGGTCAGGCGCCAAGCCAGGACATGCTCGACACCGCCAACCAGCTGGTACAGGGCATTCAGGGTGTCAAAGACGTGCAAAACCAAATCCGCGTTGGCAACCCGATTTCCTTCACCACCCGTAGCCGCGACAGCTGGATCACCACGCGCGTGAAAAGCCTGTTAGTGGCCGACAAAGAAATCAGCGCCTTGAATATTAAAGTGATTACCGAAAGCGGCGAAGTATTCCTGATGGGTCTGGTTTCCAGCACCGAAGCCGACAAAGCCGTCGAAATCGCCCGCCACGTCAATGGCGTGTCACGCGTGATTAAGGCATTTGAGACCAGTTATAACTAGTTGTTAATTTCGGGGTCTGATCAAAAATAAAAAAGGGGACAGCGTCAATTGTGAACAGATATCTGTGAACAATGAACGCTGTCCCCTTTTAAATAATTAATGCCCGGCGATTTGCATCTGGCCGATCAGTACTGAACCGGTCAGTACGCCACCGCGTTTATCAACATCATTGCCAACAGCGGCGATATCAAAAAACATTTCTTTCAGATTACCGGCGATGGTGATTTCCGATACCGGATATTGCACCTGACCGTTCTCAACCCAAAAACCAGCAGCGCCGCGCGAGTAATCGCCGGTCACACCGTTGACGCCTTGGCCCATCAGTTCGGTGACCAACAAGCCGGTGCCCATATCCCGCAGCAACTGCGCTAAATCAGCATCACCGTGACTGACCATCCAGTTGTGAATGCCACCGGCATGACCTGAGCTTGGTAAACCTAACTTACGACCGGAGTAGCTGGTGGTCAGATATTGATTCAGCACGCCGTCGGTAATGATCTGGCGGTCGATGGTTTTTACGCCTTCGCTGTCAAACGGGCTACTGGCCAGCGCGCGACGTAAATGCGGTTGTTCGATGATATTAATTTTCGAAGAAAGAACTTGCTGGCCAACTTTATCCAGCAAAAAGCTCGACTTACGGTATATAGCACCACCGCTAATTGCCGACACTAAATGGCCGAACAAGCTGCTCGCGATATCAGCGCGGAAAATCACCGGCACTTTTTGGGTGCCGAGTTTACGGCTGTTTAAGCGGTTGATAGTTTCCAAAGCGGCTTCGCGGCCAATTTGCTCGGATGATAACAGCAACCCCAGCTCGCGGCTGACGGTGTAGCTGTAATCACGTTGCATATCGTCGCCATCTTCACCAATCACCGAGCAGCTTAAGCTATGACGGCTGCTTGGATAACCAACCAGCTGGCCGTGGCTATTACCATAAACTTTTAAGCCCTGGTGCGATGAAAACGACGCGCCATCAGAATTGGTGATCCGGCTATCAACAGCAAAGGCTGCCTCTTCGGCGGCCACACACATGGCGATCGCTTGTTCGGTGCTGACATCTGCTGGATGGAATAAATCTAAATCCGGTGGAGAGAATTCCAGCGCGTCTTTATCGGCGAGGCCGGCACATGGATCTTCAGAGGTGTAACGGGCGATATCGATCGCCGCTTCGACAGTGCGTTTTAACGCCGCCGGGCTTAAGTCTGCAGTGGAAGCTGAACCTTTGCGCTGACCAACATAAATGCTGATGCCAAGGCCACCGTCCTGATTAAATTCAACAGTTTCCACTTCGCCGTGGCGGGTTTCGACACTTAAGCCACGGGTGCGGTTCATCGAGGCTTCGGCGCTGCTAGCGCCTAGCTGTTTGGCATGCGCCAGCACCTGGCCGACAGCCGCTTTTACTTCATCAATTTCTTGCCAAATGGTTGGGGTATGAGAGCTCATCAGGTCACTTTTGTCCGTTGCAACAGATATCTGCCAAGCTTACCACAAGCATTCCCCATTCGGCCTTAGCTTCGATAGCCAAAATCATTGCATAGGACGTGCTGACGCTTTTTTGATATACTTGTCGCAATTTTACGACGGATTAAACAGAGATATGGCAGATATTACCGATTTTACCCATGGCGACGACTGGGACCGCGAAGAAGGCAAAAGTAAAACCCAAATCAAAAAAGAGATGCTGGCGCTACAGGAACTAGGCGAAGAGCTGGTGTCATTAAGTGCCAGTAACCGCGCCAAATTACCGCTCGATGAAGAGCTGATCCACGCACTGCAACTGGCTGATAAATTAAGCAAAAAACACGAAGCATTACGCCGGCATATTCAGTTTATCGGCCGTTTAATGCGTACCCGCGATTTAGAGCCGTTAGAGCGTGGCCTCGCGATTATCCGCAACACCAATCAGGCCGCGACTCGTAAATTCCACCTGGTGGAAGACTGGCGCGACAAGCTGATCGCCAGCAACGACGCCTTAACCGAATTTGTCGCCGAATACCCGGATGTCGATGTGCAACAACTGCGCACCCTCATTCGGAACGCGAAAAAAGAACAGGAAAAAAACCAGCCACCGAAGGCTTTTCGCGAACTGTTTCAGTTTGTGAAACCGTTTATTCTGGAAGAGTGATTGTTGCTGGGTGTGCTGATGTAGGCATACAACATGCGGCGGACTACCGCTGACGCGGTGAGTCCGCCCTGCGCGTTTCAAAGAAAATGTTATTGTTCAATAAAGAATTGTAGGGCGCTACTCACCGCGATAGCGGTAGTACGCCGCATGGTGTTACTCACCGCGACAGCGGTAGTACGCCGCATGGTGTTACTCACCGCGACAGCGGTAGTACGCCGCCATCCATTTGGCCACAAACCTTTACAATTTTTTAATCGGTTCGTTGCAACGACAATTCCAAGGCTTTGATTTCATTGCGTACAATAATTAATGGAATAATCCCAATTACCCCCAAATACTGGTTTGCGATACCTAATTGCCACTCCAGAGGAATTGCAGTAACTCCACTGAATAACATGCCCACGATAAAAAAATAGAGCCAATATCTGATTTTCAAATTAGGGGTCAAGGTTAAACCTCAAAAAAATTAATACATTTTACGGCGGACTACCGCTGACGCGGTGAGTCCGCCCTACGCGAGCTTCAAGAAAATGTTATTGATAAATAAAGAATTGTAGGGCGCTACTCACCGCGTTAGCGGTAGTACGCCGTATGGTGCTACTCACAGCGATAGCGGTAGTACGCCGCATGGTGTTACTCACCGCGACAGCGGTAGTACGCCGCATGGCGCCATCGGTATAACAC
>NZ_SACS01000037.1 GCF_004005945.1 Rheinheimera riviphila | reverse complement strand
TTGGCGGACTGCCTGCGGCGAGTCGCGCCCTACGGTTGAACGTGAAAAAAACATTGGCGGACTGCCTGCGGCGAGTCGCACCCTACGGTTGAACATTCAATGATCCGTAGGGTGTTACTCGCCGCGTCAGCGGCAGTACGCCGCATGACGTTGCGAACGCGACATTCCGGATCTTAATGCCGGAAATGCCGCACACCGGTAAACACCATGGTCATGCCATGCTCGTCCGCTGCAGCAATCACTTCTGCATCGCGCATCGAGCCGCCTGGCTGGATCACTGCTTTAATGCCGGCTGCCGCTGCGGCGTCAATGCCATCGCGGAACGGGAAAAACGCATCCGATGCCATCACTGAACCTTTGACTTCCAGGTTTTCGTCTGCCGCTTTAATACCAGCGATTTTCGCGCTGTACACGCGGCTCATCTGGCCTGCGCCGACACCAATGGTCATTGAGTCTTTGGCGTAAACAATGGCGTTGGATTTGACGTATTTCGCGACTTTCCAGCAGAACAGTAAATCACGCAGCTCATCCGCTGACGGCTGACGCTTGCTAACCACTTTTAAGTCGTCGAGATCAACCATATTCTGGTCGCGATCTTGCACTAACACACCGCCGTTGACGCGCTTAATATCAAAACCGGTGGTTTTGGCTGACCACTCACCGCACACCAACAGACGTACGTTCGGTTTTTTCGCGATGACTTCAGCAGCTTCGTTGGTTGCTGTTGGCGCAATAATCACTTCGACAAACTGACGGCTGACGATGGCTTCGGCGGTAACTGCATCTAACTCGCGGTTAAAAGCGATAATGCCGCCAAAGGCTGAGGTTGGGTCCGTCTGATATGCGCGGTTGTAAGCGCTAAGGATATCGTCGCCAATAGCTACACCACAAGGGTTGGCGTGTTTGACGATGACGCAGGCGGGCTCGAGGAATTCTTTCACGCATTCCAGTGCAGCGTCAGTGTCAGCGATATTGTTGTACGACAGCTCTTTGCCTTGCAGCTGGGTTGCGCTTGCCACAGAAGCTTCCTGAATGTTTTCTTCGACATAAAATGCCGCTTGCTGGTGGCTGTTTTCGCCGTAACGTAAATCTTGTTTCTTGACGAACTGGCTGTTGAAAGTGCGCGGGAACTTGCTTGGCGCAGCGTCCACAGTGTCATAGGCAGGAAGCATGGCGCCAAAGTAGTTAGCAATCATGCCATCGTACTGCGCTGTATGTTCAAAAGCGCTGATCGCTAAGCTAAAGCGGGTAGCATGCGTCGTGGCGCCTTGGTTAGCCGCCATTTCGGCCAGCACTTTGTCGTAATCTGCAGCGTTCACCACAATAGTAACGTCGGCATGGTTTTTCGCAGCAGCGCGCACCATGGTTGGGCCGCCGATATCGATATTTTCTATCGCATCAGCCAGGGTACAACCGGCTTTAGCCACAGTGCTGGCGAATGGATAGAGGTTGACGACGACCAGATCAATGGCGTTGATATTGTTTGCCGCCATCACCGTTTCATCCTGGCCACGACGGGCTAAGATGCCGCCATGTACTTTTGGATGCAGCGTTTTGACCCGACCGTCCATAATTTCCGGGTGACCGGTATAGTCTGAGACTTCGATAACAGGAATGTTTTGTTCGGCCAGCAATTTTGCCGTGCCGCCGGTTGATAACAGTTCCACCCCTTGTGCGGCTAAAGCGCGGGCGAATTCAACAATGCCAGTTTTGTCAGAAACACTTAACAGCGCACGACGGATTGGACGAGCTGAGGTCATATCGGTTCTCTCTCTGTATCAAAGCTTAGGAGCAAGGGATAAAAAATTCGGTTCTAAGTTTTGTGCTGCCGGTTTGACTGTTTTCACGGTCTGGCCGAATTTGCCGCTAACAAGCATAGTCAAAAATTCAGTCGTCAAAGTCAGTCGTCAAAGTCAGCGGTCAGCACAGGGGGCCAAAGCGGGATTTTAAATTGCCAGGCCCCAGAAACAAAAAAGCACCCGAAGGTGCTTTTTGGCGGGACTCCTCCCGCGGGGGCATTAACTCATGCCGTATTGTTTCAGCTTCTTACGCAGCGTACCGCGGTTGATGCCCATCAAGTTGGCGGCGCGGGTTTGATTACCGCGGGTATATTTCATTACTTCTTCCAGTAATGGCTTTTCCAGCTCTGACAACACCAGTTCGTACAGGTCTTCTACATCCTGTCCGTTTAACTGTTGCAGGTAGTTCGCCACCGCTTTCTGAACCGCGTTACTTAAAGGCTGCGGTTTTTCTTGAGTCTGTACATGTGCGTTAGTGATAAATGGCGAAGTCACGTTTTGATTAAACATTACCAGGTCTCTTTACGTTAAGTTGCTGCTAGTTGTTCGAAATAATTCCACAAAGCGTCAAGCTGCGTTTGTTGCTGCTCAATACCATTAAATTCACTGCGAAACGCGCCTTCGGCATCGTGTTCAGCCAAATACCACCCCACATGTTTGCGGGCGATACGTGGACCAAGCACTTCACCATACAGTTGGTGTAAGCCTTGAACGTGTTCCAGCATAATATCCCTGACCTGCTGTAAGTCAGGTGGTGCCAACAGTTCCCCTGTGGCGAGGTAGTGTACAACTTCCCGAAAAATCCAGGGCCGGCCCTGTGCTGCCCGCCCAATCATGATGGCGTCAGCACCGGTGTAATCCAGCACAAACCTGGCTTTTTGGGGTGAGGTGATGTCACCGTTAGCAATCACCGGGATCGACACTGCCTGTTTAATAACGCGGATGGTGTCGTACTCCGCTTCTCCTTTATACATACAGGCTTTGGTTCGGCCATGAACCGCCAGACATTGAATGCCGTTTTCTTCTGCAATGCGCGCAATCTGCACGCCATTACGATGTTCGGTGTCCCAGCCGGTCCGAATTTTCAGCGTGACCGGAACTGAAACCGCCTTCACCACAGCCTGAATAATTTGCTCAACCAGTTCGGGGTACTGTAACAGTGCCGAACCCGCCAGTTTCTTATTCACTTTTTTGGCCGGACATCCCATATTGATGTCGATGATTTGCGCGCCATGTTCAACATTAAACACAGCCGCTTCCGCCATCTGGTCTGGATCACTACCGGCAATTTGTACCGACCGAAGGCCAGACTCGTCACCGTGCGTCATCCGATTTAGCGACTTTTCGCTCTGCCACACCAAAGGATTGCTCGACATCATTTCTGATACAGCTAAACCTGCACCAAAACGACGGCAAAGCTCACGAAAAGTGTAATCAGTGACGCCAGCCATCGGCGCACAGATCACATTGTTCGATAATTGGTAAGGTCCGATGCGCACCGCTATATCTCTAGGCTCTACCCCGAAGGGGCGCCAAGTTTACGGATTTTTTCCAACAAAGCAAAGGCTATTATTTAAACAAAAGTGTAAATTTAGGGGGCTTTGGTGGGTTGACAATCGCTAAACGGCTGAAAATTAGACTTACTAAAATACCAAGGTCAGTAAAATAAGGGCAGCTGGCAGCAGATAATTGTATGGCTGTTGTTTTTTTCAACATGCAACTCGTTAGCGAGAACAGAAAAAAGGCACCGGTATAAGCGGTGCCAAACTCATCTCCCAGGAACATGGTGTGATGAAAACGTTGTGATCGGCGGCGCATATCTTTGGCACAGTGCCACTGCCGCCGCAGTCCAAGTCTGTTAAAGCATCAAAAGGCCTCGGTTAAGGCGCGGGCTTGGCGATGCCCAACCAGGTCATTTTGGCCGGTGTAAATTCAAGTGGCAGGATGCTGCTGGCCATGGTTTTTAAATCAACCCGATGCAGCTGCTTTTGGGTTGGATCAGTGACATAAATTTCATCGTTTTGATTATTCACCGCAATCACTGGTGGATTGGCGGTCTCAAAACCAGTTAGCAACTGCAATGTGGCTTTGATGGCATATCCCGCCGCAACATCCTGCACCACCAGTTTGCCGCTGTTATCGAGCTGTGCCAGATAGTCACCATCACCAGAGAAGGCGTAAGCCGTTCTGGTGGCTGTGCTGCCCTGACGCCAATCAAGTTTGGTCATGGTCAGCGCCACCGGATCAATCAAATACATGTCCTGACCGGCAAAACCAATGGTTTGGGTCAGGGTTTTATGGCCGGTAATAGTGCCAATTCGCCCTGTCATGCCGACTGGGTTTGGTAATTTCACCGCGCTGAATTCACCGGCTTTTTGTTGCACCACCAACACGCCGTCGGTACAGCCGAATAAGCTGTAATCTTTCACCGAATAACTGCCGTGCAAGCCAGGGCATTGTTCGCTAAAGCGTTCTTTCAGCGTAAAACTATCGCCATTTTGCTGATACCACTCCACTTGCGTCGGCAACGTATTGCTGGCGTCCGCCGGACGGAAGGTGGTGAGTAAATGTGTGCCACGTGGTTCGGCAGTGCCGTGCATATTCAATGGCAATTGCAGGCTGGCGCTGACTTTCGCCTGAGTGATACTGGCATCGGTCAGCACACTGACGCTGGAAGGCTGCAACGGCGATGCGACGCCATCAAAGAAAATTGCCGCTTGCCTGGCGTGAACTTCATAGTGCGTTGGCGCTGGGCCTTTGACGATAAAAGCAGAAAGCAGCGGGTTTTGCTGATAATCATGCAGGTGATCGCCGTGATCTTCCTGCCACAACCCACCATCGATAAACCGCACCTGGTTATCTACCCGCTGAAACAACAGCGCATAACGGCGATCCGGGCTGGCATAAATACTGTGTGTCGGCAGCTGCGCATCAAAGCTGCCTATCTGCTTTTTATCTTTAATATCATAAATATAGACACTGTTACTGCCAACGGTGCTGAGCACCAGTCGACCAGCATTTTCGACTTTTGGATGCTCATGGATCGGTTGTGGTTTGCCTTCATTACTATGTGTTGATGAATCACAGGCAGTTAAGGCCAGTAATAATGCAGCGCTGATGGCTGTTTGTTGGAAAGTTTGACGCAACACTGGAAATCTCCCTGATTTAAAGATATGTTATACTATAACATTTTGTGCGCGTTGCAATACTCATTTTGCTAAATGCGGCAGTTTTCAGCGGGAAGCAGTTGAATAGCAAAGCCGCGGACAATGACTGGTAATGCAGGCAGTTGCAACTTTGAAATAGCGAGATAACGAAAGCTAAGATAGAACCCTGCCAATCGAAGCGGCGCAGGGTGTATTACGGATGCTAAAGGTAAGTTACTAAAATAGTTTAATTTATTGCTTTTTACGTGCGCTTAACCGCACCCATTCTTCTTTCACTGCCACCGGGTCAAACTCAAATTCGGCGCTGTAAGCATCAATCACCGATTGTGCCTGGCTTTCCAGAATACCGGATAAAGCCAACCAGCCGCCTGGTTTGACATAAGCACTGATAACAGCGCTTAACTGCGCCAGTGGGCCGGCCAGAATATTGGCGACCACCACATCGGCTTGCAGTGACGGCTGATCTTTGGGTAAATACAGTTCAATCTGCCCAGAGACGCCGTTGCGGGTGGCATTGGCCAAACTGGCCTCAATCGCTTGCGGGTCTATATCAACACCAACGACTCTTTTGGCGCCAAGTTTTAACGCGGCAATACCGAGAATTCCCGAACCACAGCCAAAATCGACCACAGTGGCGGCGGATAAATCCTGACCGTCCAGCCATTCCATACAAAGTGCCGTGGTGGGGTGGGTACCGGTACCAAAGGCGAGGCCTGGGTCGAGCATGACGTTGACTGCTGTCGGATCTGGAATATCACGCCAGCTTGGGCACACCCACAGGCGTTTACCAAAACGGATCGGGTGGAAGTTATCCATCCATTCGCGTTCCCAATCTTTGTCTTCCAGCTGTTCCAGCTTGTACTGCACACCGTTTTTAAACAGGCTGACTTGTTCCAGCTGTTTGATTACTTTATCCATTTTATGCTCGGCATCAAACAGCCCAACGACCACGGTATTGGCCCAGTAGATGACTTCGCCTGGCAGCGGCTCATAAATTGGAGTGTCCTGTGCATCAACAAAGCTGACGGCTTGAGCGCCCCAGCTCATCAGCATATCGCTGACAGTTTCGGCATGTTTTTCGGTGGTGTGAACGCGCAGTTGGATCCAAGGCATGGTAAAAATCCGGCAACAAAAATTTCAGCGAGGTTATGGCGACAGATTTTAACAGCTTTCGGCTGGCTTGGCATCGCAGGGTTATCGCTGAGCAGTCACAGGTACTCAATTTAGCCATAAAAAAAGCCCCAAAGAGGGGCTTTTTAGCACAAATCCAGCTTATTTCATGCCGAGTTTATGTTCCAGATAATGGATATTGGTGCCACCTTTATTGAAATTCACATCGGTCATAATTTCTTTGTGCAAATCAATATTGGTTTTGATGCCACCCACCAGCAACTCACTCAGCGCATTACGCATCCGCGCAATCGCGATCTCGCGGCTTTCACCGTAAGTAATAAGCTTGCCAACCATCGAATCGTAGTTTGGCGGTACGGTGTAATCGGCATAAATATGCGAATCCCAACGCACACCATTACCACCTGGCGGGTGGAAACGGGTGATGGTGCCTGGTGATGGAATAAAGGTTTTTGGATCTTCAGCGTTGATCCGGCATTCCACGGCATGACCACGAATGACGATGTCAGACTGTTTGATCGACAGTGGCATGCCAGAAGCAATTCGCAGCTGTTCTTTAATCAAATCAACGCCAGTAATCATTTCAGTCACCGGATGCTCGACCTGGATCCGGGTGTTCATCTCGATAAAGAAGAACTCGCCGTTTTCAAACAGGAATTCAAAAGTACCGGCACCCCGATAGTTCAGATCGATACAAGCCTGCACACAACGACCACCGATAAAATCACGCAGTTCCTGAGTAATACCCGGCGCTGGCGCTTCTTCGACCACTTTTTGGTGGCGACGTTGCATTGAACAGTCACGTTCACCTAAGTGAATGGCTTTGCCCTGACCATCGGCTAAAATCTGAATTTCGATATGACGTGGGTTTTCCAGGAATTTTTCCATGTAAACCATGTCGTTACCAAAAGCAGCTTTGGCTTCAGCTTTGGTCATTTCAATCGAAGAAACTAATTCGTCCTCGCTGCGCACCACACGCATACCACGACCGCCGCCGCCGCCAGCCGCTTTCACGATAATTGGGTAACCAATCCGTTTGGCGATCGCTTTGTTGGTGTCCGCGTCGTCGCCGACCGCGCCGTCAGAGCCAGGTACACAAGGGACACCGGCTTTTTTCATTGCTTCGATGGCAGAGACTTTGTCACCCATCAGACTGATAGATTCCGGACGTGGACCGATGAAAATCAGGCCGCTGTCTTCCACTTGCTGCGCAAAATCAGCCCGTTCGGCTAAAAAGCCATAGCCCGGGTGAATGGCTTGCGCATTGGTGACTTCCGCCGCTGCAATCAGCGCCGGAATATTTAAATAACTTTGTGGTGAAGGGGCGGGACCAATACAAATGGTCTCGTCGGCCAGCAACACATGCTTCAGATTACGGTCGACAGTGGAGTGCACCGCGACAGTCTTAATCCCGAGTTCTTTGCAGGCGCGTAAAATACGCAACGCAATTTCTCCCCGGTTGGCAATCAGCACTTTTTCTAACATGGGTCGGCCTTTTGAATTATTCAATCACAAATAAAGGCTGGTCAAATTCAACCGGCTCGCCGTTTTCCACCAGAATTGCAGTAATAGTGCCTGCTTTGTCAGACTGGATTTGGTTCATCATTTTCATCGCTTCAACGATACACAGCGTATCGCCAACTTTGACTGTCTGGCCAACTTCAGCGAAGTTCTTCGAAGTTGGTGAAGCAGCGCGGTAGAAGCTACCGACCATCGGTGAACGTAACTGGTAACCAGTGACGGCTGGAGCAGCAGGCGCAGCAGCTGGAGCTGCTGTTGGTGCCGGAGCCGCCTGCATTGGTGCAGCCTGATATTGCATTGGCGCATAATGCTGCACCGGGCCACCGCGGCTGATCCGGACAGATTCTTCGCCTTCGGTGATTTCAAGTTCATTGATACCTGATTCTTCCAGAAGCTCGATCAGTTTTTTAATTTTTCTAATATCCATGACGATGATGCCTGACTTAGTTGAGTAAAGTTAAGGGTTTATGTTCTTGGTTGTTAAGGTCGAGACCGCCGATTCCAGCGCATAACGGTAACCGTTGGCGCCGAGGCCACAAATGACCCCTTTGGCGATATCTGATAAATAGGAGTGCTTACGAAATGCCTCACGGGCATGCACATTCGACAGATGAATTTCAATAAATGGAATGGCAACTGCCAACAACGCATCGCGAATGGCGATGCTGGTATGGGTGAAAGCACCAGGATTAATCAGGATAAAATCCTGCTTGCCGAGCGCTTGCTGGATGGCGGTCACCAACTCATGTTCAGCGTTGGATTGCAGGTGCGTCAACTCGACGTTTAGCGTGCTGGCGTGTTGGCGTAAATCACCAACAATTTGCTCTAAAGTGGCAGCACCATAGATCTGCGGCTCACGCTGACCCAGCATATTCAGGTTGGGGCCGTTCAGAAGCAAAACGCGTAAAACTGAAGCCATTTGTCGCCTATTCCGTTGAAGATCCATCATCTGCGATTATCTTGCCTAAGGCTGTTGGAAAAAGCATCTTTTTCCGTATTGCAGCACCCGGCTCTGCAGAGTTGCCGCTTATTATAGTGAAATCGCAGCAAATGGCAGCAAAATACTGGTCTTATCAGCAGAGTGGAACTTTTTTCAGGCTGGATAGTCGTGCGGGAAAAAATTGTCGCTGCAGCGGGCAAACCTCAGTATTTTAGCCTGCTGCAGCGTGGTTGGAACTTTTGGTTAAGGCGGATTCAGACTGCTTAAATGGGCCTGAAACGCGGCCGGCGGCATAAAACCAGTGACCCTGGATTGGGTTAATTCGCTGCCGTTTGGCGCAAAAAACAACAAAGTTGGCAAACCAAGCACACTGAATTTATCCAGTACCTGCTGATCTTCATCAGTAGCCTTGGTCACATCAATCCGCAATAAACGGATTTTTGCCATCTCCCTTTTCACCCCGGCATCGGCAAAAGTGATGTGTTCGAATTCTTTGCAAGCGACACACCACTCAGCGAATAAATCCAGCATCACATACTGATTTGCTGCTTTGGCGGCGGCCAGTTCCCGGTCTAAATCGGCCAGGGTTTTAATATCAATAAATTTACCGGTGTCGGCATTGGAGATTACGCTTGTTGGCGTCGCAACGGGTGTTGCTGTTGGCCACCAGAAACGTTGATTTAGCAGTAAGGTGCTGAACACCAACACAGTCGCCAGCAGCCACAATAGTGATTTCACCACCGGTTTTTGCAGTAGTTGTTGGGTTTGATGCAAAAACAGCGCAAACGCCAGCACTAATACCGTCAGCAGCACCACCAGAACTTCGGTCGGCAGGATCCGTTCCAGCAGCAGTAACGGCACTGATAACAACAGGAAACCAAACACTGCTTTGACCCGATCCATCCACGCACCCGGTTTTGGCAGGAATTTTCCACCGGTGCTGCCAAGCACCAACAACGGTAAGCCCATACCCATACTCAGCACATAAAGCACTAAAGCGCCGTAAGCCATATCGCCGGTTTGCGCGATATAAAGCAGCACACCGGTTAACGGTGCCGTGGTGCAAGGGGAGGCGACCAGACCCGACAACGCACCCATCACCAACGCACTTTTGGCGCTGCCGCCTTGTTGTTTGTTACTGATATTGCCAACTTTTTCTGCCCAGCTACTTGGCAGTTGCAGGTTAATTACCCCAAACATTGCCAGCGCCAACAATACAAACAGCACACTAATACCCATTAATACAGCCGGATGTTGGAAATAGGCCTGAAACTGCACGCCGGCGCTTGCGACCACTAAACCGAGCAGCGAATAGGTAATCGCCATGCCTTGCACATAAGACATCGACAAACTAAAAGCACGACCGGTACTTAGTTGCTGGCCCTGACCGACAATAATGCTGGTGAGAATGGGGTACATCGGAAACACACAAGGGGTAAACGCCAGGCCTAAACCCAATAAAAAGAACAAACCTAAGGTCCATAAACTGCGATCCTGACCCAAGCGCTCAGCCAATTCAGTTTGTTGTGATACCGGCGCTGAGCTTTTTTGGCTGTTATCTTCTGCAGCAACGGCTGCAGGTGCGGCGCTCATTTCTGCCAGCACGGCGTCGGTGGCCGCAGCGGAGGTTTTAGTCTGGATCAATGGAATTTCAATAGTCGTCACCGGGTAACATAAACCGGCTTCCGCGCAGCCCTGAAACCGCACTTTTAACTTGGCGTCGACATCGATATTGGACAGCGGAATACTTAACACCACCTGGTGGCGATAAACCTCGGTTTTGCCGAAATATTCGTCTTCATGTGACATGCCGGGCGGGTAAGTCGGATGCGAAAAGCTGGCCGCAACGCCGGCGATTTTGAATTTGTCTTTATATAAATAATAGCCATCGGCAATCTGAAAGCTCAGTTTCAGCGCGTTGTCTTGCTGCACAAAGTCCGGCACAAAAGCTTGTTCAACCGGTAAAAAGGTTTTGCTTTGGCTAAGTTTGCTAAGAATATCATTTGCTTGCAGTGGCACGGCCATCAACAGCAATAACAGAAGACTATAAATCCGGACTTTCAATGGTTATTTCCTTTGCTAAAGATGCTCATGGCATCTACGTCTAAAATCATTTGCCCAGCCTACTATACGCAAGCCGCAGCTTTCAGGTCTTGGACATTCGCGACAAAATCACAAAAAGTTTTGCTGACCTGCCGCATCTAAATTCAACACGCTTAAGACCGTGTTTGAACGCTTTTGCTTTCAAGTGTTGTTTCCAGTGACAAATCTCATTTTCCGAAGCTGGGGAACCTACAGATTTTTTTGAGCCAACCCTTGGTTTTTTTTGCCGCTTGCCCCATATAGCTGACACAACAGATTTAACGCCCTCGTTAAAACCCAAAAAAACGCTTTAGGAGAAATTAAGCATGAATATTCGTCCATTACACGACCGCGTGATCATCAAACGCCTGGAAGCAGAAAGCAAATCGGCCGGTGGTATTGTTCTGACCGGCGCTTCTGCTGAAAAATCGACCCGTGGCGAAGTGGTTGCTGTCGGCAACGGCCGGATCCTGGAAAACGGTACTGTACGTCCGTTAGACGTCAAAGTTGGCGACAAAGTGATCTTTGGTGCTTATGTTGAACGCACTGAAAAAATTGAAGGCCAGGAATATGTCATCACTAAAGAAGACAACATTCTGGGCGTGATCACTGAATAATTTCAGTATCAGCGCACTGCATTTAACGACATGCATTTAACGAATTGATTTAATACAAATTTCCGAGGAATTTTCAAATGGCTGCAAAAGACGTACGTTTTGGCGATGAAGCCCGTAACAAGATGCTTAAAGGCGTCAATATTTTAGCAAACGCAGTCCGCGTGACTTTAGGCCCGAAAGGCCGCAACGTCATTCTGGACAAGTCGTTTGGCGCACCAATGATCACCAAAGATGGTGTATCTGTTGCTAAAGAAATCGAGCTGGAAGACAAGTTCGAAAATATGGGCGCGCAAATGGTGAAGGAAGTTGCTTCTAAAGCCAATGACGAAGCCGGTGACGGTACGACTACTGCCACAGTTCTGGCGCAAAATATCATCAACGAAGGCGTAAAAGCTGTTGCTGCTGGCATGAACCCAATGGATTTAAAACGTGGTATCGACAAAGCAGTGATCGCTGCCGTTGCGGAATTAAAAGCATTATCACAGCCATGTGCTGATTCAAAAGCCATCGCGCAAGTAGGCACTATTTCTGCCAACTCTGATGAAGAGATCGGCCAAATCATCGCAACGGCAATGGAAAGAGTACGTAAAGAAGGCGTGATCACGGTTGAAGAAGGCCAGGGCCTGGCGAACGAGCTGTCGGTGGTTGAAGGTATGCAGTTTGACCGCGGTTACCTGTCTCCATATTTCATCAACAACCCGGAAGCTGGTCAGGTTGAACTGGATAACCCGTTTATCCTGACGATTGATAAAAAAATCAGCAATATCCGTGAACTGTTGCCAGTTCTGGAAGGCGTGGCCAAGTCTGGTAAGCCGTTATTAATCATCGCTGAAGATTTAGAAGGCGAAGCTTTAGCCACGTTGGTTGTCAACAACATGCGCGGTATCGTCAAAGTTTCTGCAGTGAAAGCCCCAGGTTTTGGCGACCGTCGTAAAGCCATGCTGCAAGACATCGCGGTATTAACTGGCGGTGTGGTGATTTCTGAAGAAATCGGTCTGGAGCTGGAAAAAGCAACTTTAGAAGATTTAGGTACAGCCAAGCGCGTACTGATCACCAAAGACAACACTACCATTATTGACGGCGCGGGTTCGAAAGACGCTATCGATGGTCGTGTGAAGCAAATCCGTCAGCAAGTTGAAGATGCAACTTCTGATTACGACAAAGAAAAACTGCAGGAACGTCTGGCGAAGCTTTCCGGTGGCGTTGCAGTGATTAAAGTAGGTGCCTCTACTGAAATCGAAATGAAAGAGAAAAAAGCCCGCGTCGAAGACGCGCTGCACGCAACCCGTGCTGCGGTTGAAGAAGGCGTAGTCCCTGGCGGTGGTGTGGCGTTGGTTCGTGTGGCAGCCATGCTGTCTGAACTTCGTGGTATTAACGAAGATCAAAACCACGGGATCAAAATTGCGCTGCGCGCGATGGAAGCACCACTGCGTCAAATCGTTGATAACGCGGGTGATGAGCCATCAGTTGTTGTAAACAACGTCAAAGCGGGCGCTGGTAACTACGGTTACAACGCAGCGACTGGCGTTTACGGCGACATGCTGGAAATGGGTATCCTGGATCCAACTAAAGTGACCCGTTCAGCGCTGCAATTCGCTGCATCTGTTGGTTCGCTGATGATCACAACCGAAGCAATGGTCACAGAACTGCCGAAAAAAGATGGCCCGGCAATGCCTGATATGGGCGGCATGGGTGGTATGGGCGGCATGATGTAATGCGACGAGAGTCGCGTAGGTCACTAGCCTAGCGGGGTCTACCAGTAGTGAGCACTAACAAGTGCTCACTATACCACCCGCAAAACTAGTAGTCGACTCCGGTATTCGGAGGTAAAACCGAATGCCGGAATCATCACGCAAGTGGTGAGGTCGCGCAATCGTTTTACGATTGGAAAACAAGTCTCCGAAGCATTCTGCTATCGGCATAAAGCGAACAAAAAGGTAAGAAGTGACGGGTTTTTACCCCCGTGTAGTAGCGAGATATTTTCATCGTCGCGCCACCCAAATCACACTTCGAATCCAAGTAGTTCTGAAATCAAACACAAACAATGACTGCTGTTTACAGCATGGCATTGGTTTGTCTTCTCGTTTTCTGTATCTCGGCAAGTTTACGACCTGCGGGCGTAAGCTGTTGTAGTTATTGTCTCAACCCCATTGGCTTTGACAGCAAAGGCGTAAGCGAGACTCGTTATACGACTAACGGTAGCCTAGGGATAGTGCGATGCTGGTAACGGCGTGGTGCGGAGCTTCCTGACAATGTACCTCTGTGAAAACAGTGCTTTAACCCGTGAGGGCGGGCATAGACCATGAACAATACGTGGGCTGAGGGCTAGGCTGGGCAATAGGGTTAATGTACGTGAACTGCTGATAAACACCGTCAACCGCAATGAGCGAAATATTGTTGTTACGCTCTGACCAAAAGGTACGTGGCCGGTTATTCCTTTTACATCTGGGAATACGTCGTCTGAAGGCCACCGGTGGATAGGCAGAACCTAAGTTGCTCGTGTAACTGCAACGGAACTCGGTAAGCCCGATTGTTCGCCTTGCGTAAGTAAGGCAGGGGATCCGCAAGGAAAACTGTTGGACAAGCGGGTAAAGGAGGTTGGAAAAAGCGAATGCTGCGCTGTAATGGCGTGGATAGGGGTTCAAACTTTGCCCTGACCTGAAAAGGTGCAGACTTCCAACTGGTCTTTAATCGTGTGAAGGCTTGATAAGTCATCTGAAAAAACAACCCAAAGGGGATTAGCTATCCCTTGCGGGCTTGGCTTTTCTCCATTTGCGGTTTTGGAGAAAAGCAAGATGAGTACAGTAATGAAAATGACCGTACCTGCGTTCTCCCACCCACCGCAGAGCTGGCATACCATTGATTGGTATCTGGTACAGAGGCAGGTGAGAGGGCTGCAAGTACGGATCGCGAAGGCGACGAAACAGCAACAGTGGCGCAGGGTGAAAGCTCTGCAACGCATGCTGGTGCGCTCGTTTGCTGCCAAGGCATTGGCAGTCAGGCGGGTCACGGAAAACCGGGGCAAAAGGACGCCTGGTGTTGATAGGGAGTTGTGGGGTACGCCTGAGTTGAAATGGCAGGCTATTACAAGGTTAAAACGGCAAGGCTACCGGCCAAAACCGTTACGTCGGGTTTATATTCCTAAAGCAAACGGCAAAAGTCGCCCTTTGGGAATACCAACGATGCTGGATCGCGCGATGCAGGCTTTGTACCTGCTGGCGTTAGAGCCGGTGTCGGAAACTACGGCAGACCGCAATAGTTATGGCTTTCGCCCAATAAGGTCCACGGCGGATGCGATAGAGCAATGCTTTGTCAATTTAAGTCGGAAAAGCTCGGCAGAGTGGGTACTGGAAGGGGATATCAAAGGTTGCTTCGACAACATCAGTCACGACTGGTTACTTGCCAACGTTCCGTTGGATAAACAAGTGCTCAGGCGGTGGCTGAAAGCGGGGTATTTGGAGTCCGGTAGTTTATTTGCAACCGAAGCCGGTACGCCACAAGGGGGCATTATTTCGCCTGTGTTAGCCAATTTGGCGCTTGATGGTTTGGAGACGGTATTAGAAAGCCATTTTGGCCAGAAGAATACCAAAGCCAGCTACAAGACTAAGGTGAACTATGTGCGATACGCGGATGACTTTGTGATCACCGGCATCTCGAAAGAGCTGCTGGAAGACAAAGTAAAACCTCTGGTCGAGGCCTTTATGGGCGAACGGGGGCTGACGCTATCGCCGGAGAAAACGTTGATCACCCATGTGGACGATGGTTTCGACTTTTTGGGGCAGAACATTCGTAAGTACAAAGGCAAACTGCTGATAAAGCCAAGTCGGAAGAACTTGCGGAATTTGCTGCAAAAAGTGAAGGGCATAATTTCGGGGAACAAAACCGTGACGGCGGGTTTGTTGGTAGCACTGCTGAATCCTGTGCTACGGGGCTGGGCAAACTACCATCGACACATTGTTGCGAAAGAGACCTTTAATTATGTCGACTATCGGGTTTGGAAAATGCTGTGGAAGTGGTGTCGCAGACGGCATAAAAACCGTCAGTTCCGCTGGGTTAAGGCTAAATACTTTAAGTCAGTAGGGAACCGCAACTGGGTGTTTTCCGGCGAAGTGGCTGAGCAGAAAATGCTACGGCTGTTTTACTGCAATGATACGCCGATTAAGCGGCATATTAAGTTGAAGGCAGAAGCCAATCCGTATGATTTGGCCTTTGAGCAATACTTTGAGCTGCGGCTGGAGCGCACTTGGAGAGACTCGATGGCCGGTCAGTGGAAAGTGCTTTACCTCTGGCAACGGCAGCAAAAATGCTGTCCGGTATGCCGGTTCCCGATAACTTTTGAAACAGAATGGAATATTCACCACATTGTGGAAAAGGTTAAAGGCGGATCGAATGAGCTGGATAACTTGGTATTGCTGCACCCGAATTGTCATCGGCAATTGCATAATTAATTTACGACCAGTGCTTGATATTTGTTCACCATGACCCCATAACGGGAATATTCGTGTTGGTTATGCTGTACACATCGGATATTAAAAGATCTTTTAATTTAATATGTTGAGGGGTAATCCATATGGGTGATAAGTGGGATTTCTATCAAGACGGTGCAAAGGAGTGGCGTTGGCGTCGAACCGCATCAAATGGTCGTATCGTTGGTGCATCAAGTCAGGGTTATGTAAATAAAGCTGACTGCATCGATAACGCGCGTCGCAACGGTTATACCGGTTAGTCGCTGGTCGGTACTTAGGTATTGGCTTATAAAGGCTTGAGCCGTATGCAGGGAAACTTGCTTGTACGGTTCTTAGGGGGCGGCGGCGCAGTAATGCGCTGCTGCTACCCGACACTCTTACGTCCCGCTAAAAAATGAACCCGGCGCAAGCCGGGTTTGTCGTTTTTAAGGCGGAATAGCGTGTGACGAAGGTGTCAGATAAATACTAAGAGGAGGGGCAGATCAAAATTTACAAAGTAAATTTGTTCGGATCCCAGTATCTTATTCCTAATATTCCAATCGCGTGATTTACAGATTTTGGCTGGCTTGTCATGGCTATGTCAGGAAAAAATTACATTCAGCGACATGTTTCGACATTTGACTACGGTCTTCTGTCCGGAAAAAGCATATAGTTAGCAGAGGTAGTTCAGTAGATATCAGCCGTTTATTTTTGGCGGCAAGATGAGGAGTTTGAATATGCGTAAGTTAACCACCTATGTAACGACCGTAATTTGTGCTGTAGCATTACTTATCCAGGTGCAGGCTGCTACTGCTGAAAAAGCAGAAACCATGTCTGCAGTGAAAGTAAACTGGGTCAATCCGGAAAAGTTTTCGGATATCCGTCCGGCAAACGGCTCGCGTAAAGCCTATCAAGAGCGCGTGACGAAAGCTTTTGAGAAAATCCTGGGCGATTTGGCGGAGAAATTACCACCAGGATATAGCCTGGAAATCAGCGTAAAAGACCTTGATTTAGCAGGGGATGTCAACCCGATGTACCGGATAGACAATACCGATATCCGGGTGATTAAAGATATTTACTTCCCTCGGATCAAATTAGATTATGTGCTGTTTGATCAGAACAAACAGCCAATTCATCAAGAAACCGATGTCAAAATCAAAGATATGGGTTTTATGACATCCAACCATATTGGTTTGCAAAACCGTGAATTCGCATACGAACATGCAATGCTGAAAAAGTGGTTTAACAAAGTCATAGTGCCACAAACCGCCACTAAATAAGTTCGTGAAACATCATAGCAAGTTGGCGATTTTCTGATAAATCGCCACTGCTTCATCACGGCTCAGCTGTCCGGCTGAAGCTGCCCGGCCGATACTGCTGCTGACTTTTACTGAATCGTTATTTGCGGTTTCTGGCTCGCTTGGCGCCGCACTCGCCTGAGCACTGAGCGTCACTCTATTGTCATTTTCGGCGGCCTGGCGCAGCGGTGCAGCATATTCGGTGGTAATTTTGGCGGTCGAACTGACATCGATCGACGGGTTTTTGCTTTCGGTGCGAGCGGCAACCCGCACCAAATCTAATGAAGTATTCACTGCTGAGACTGGCATCGTCGGACCTCCACTGTGTTGCATATACCCTTCATCCTTGAAGATGCGGGGTTGTTGCCTTCGCTCGTTCGCCCCAGTCACATAGGACAACTATGCTCCTGGGGCCTCACTTCCTAGTCGCCTACCCGCATCATCAATGATTTTGGCTATATCGCAATTAACGCAACTGTACAATTTGACCGCAACTTTGCCTTCAAGTTTAGCTTATTTGGCTACAACCGCCCGAAATTCAGTTAATGTCTTATGCAGCAACTGCAGCTGCTTTACCACCAGTTCCAAAGTCGCTGTATTAAACTGCTGCGTTTGACGGATGGCGGATACCTGTTCAGCAGTTTCGGATAAATACGGCATAAAACGCTGGCTGCTGACTCTAAAGATTGACGGAGCCGGAAAAATCGCCTGATGTCGTGCCTGACCTTTGTTTTGTAATTCATCTAAAATGGCGTCGGCATCTAACGCCTTGCGATAAAGCTCTTTTAAGTTTAAATCCAGTTGATTAAGTAACTGTTCCATAACGCTTCCTCAAAATTTATAAGCGCTATTATGCCACAATCAGCCTGCAAAGCACGACTGACGCCTGTTACAGCGAATCTGCAGATTGCAGAGAAATTCGGGAAAACCATTTTCAACACGCCAGATTTGTTATATCATCTCATTTCAAATTTGGCAGGGGTCAGGCAGCATGTTCGAAAATATCCGTCATACATTGGACAAAGTGGGGATCGCTGTCACGTCCTTATGCGCCATCCATTGTATTATGCTGCCGGTGTTATTGCCTGTTCTGCCATTATTGGGTTTAACCTCAGTGCATAACCATGCGCTGGAAAGAATTGTGTTACTGGTGACCATGGTGCTTGGTTTTATTACTATTTTTGCCGGTTTCCATCGTTATCACCGCAAGTTGTATCCGTTTTATTCGTTGTTTCTTGGTGGTTTTATTTACTGGCAAAAAGATTTGCTGGGCCATGAATATGAGCATTTTGTATTGATTGTCGGTGCTGCTTTTGTGGTATTTGCACATATTCTGAATATCCGTTTGTGTAATCAGTGCCATAGCTGCGAAAACCACTAATATTTTTCCTAAAACCAAGCTCAGCCTGAAAAGCTGGCTGAGCGCAGCAATCTCCCTCTTCGACAATGCAAACCTTTCCGCTTAGAGCCTGATGACCTCAATTCAGAATGACTATTACGGATTGCCCGGCTGGCGTTTGACCCGGACGATCTCAGCAATGGTGAACTTGCATGGCATGCCGGTAAACAACCTCACTTCAGCACCGACGTTTTTACCAATCAGCGCCATGCCAAGGGGTGACAATAAAGCGATTTCCGTGTCGGAATTGTGGTCTGACAAGTCATTAACCAGCGTAAACCATTGGCACTGCTGCGTTTCATCACACAGCAATACCGAGCAACCCGGCTGAATGCCACTGAGTTTTAACGTACTGCGTCGCTGCGGCAACTCCAGCTGCTCTAACATCGCAGCGAGCGCTAAGGGTGATAGTGGCCAGAAATTCCGGGTGCTGTTTCGGGCTAAAAAGCGGGCAAATAGCGGGGCACTGGCATGCGCCAGTCGGGAAAAATTGAAAATAGTCATCACAATACCTGCAAGCAGTAGTCTGGAAAATAACGTGAATGCAAAGCTGCCGGTTCTGTCAGCGCAGAACCGGCTTAGTGATATGAGGCCGTAGGGAAATACCTGGAAGGGAATGGGCTACTGACAGGAGTTAGCATCATGGATAATACGATCAACATCAGCAACCTCCCGCAGTTATAAAGCATAAGATGCGCTGACCATAACAGCTTGGCCGGTAAATTCAACCAACTTCCCATCAACTTCGACCGCTGGCCTAAAATCCGACATGAATGGTTGTTCTGGTTAACGATTGCCACTGCTACGCGGGTTTTAGGGGAGAACAAGCTAAAACCAGCTGGCGGCTTCTGCCGGGAAATTACAGAAAATTCCATCAACCCCTAAAGCTTGTAATCGCAAAGCTTCGCGTTGATCGTTGACGGTATACACAAAAACCTCCAGTCCGCGCTGATGCGCATCCTGCACCATCTTTTCATCGATAAAAGCGCGATCACAATGCACCGATACTGCGCTAAGCTGTGTTGCAAAGGCACAATAATCTAATGGAATACAAGCGGTTAAAGCACCAATAGCCAGTTCAGGCTGACCTTGTTTTACTTGCTGCAATAACGGGTGGTGAAAAGAGGAAATAAGCAGTTTTGCGAAATCAGTTGCAAGTTCCTGGCGCGCCCGTTGCAACAGTTGGAGCAGCAATTCAGCGGTATCATGGCCTTTCAGTTCGATATTCAGTACACAACGATTGTTGGTGAGCTGCAACACCTGCCATAAAGTGGGGATAATTTGGCCTTTGCCAGCATTCAGCTGTTGGAGCTGCGCCAAGGTATAATCTTCGATATTGCCAACAGCCTTGGTGGTGCGGTGCAGCTGGCGGTCATGAATGACAATCAACTCGCCATCAAGCGCAAACACATCAATTTCGATGCCATAAGCGCCGCAATCAAGCGCTGCCTGGATGGCTAATAAAGTATTTTCCGGAAAGTGGCCGCTGACTCCGCGATGGGCGAATATTTTCATCAGTGGCCTCCGTTGGTTGGGTCTTCAGGCGTTTAAGCGGTCGGGTCTTGACTTATTACTGTAGCAAAAGCTTCGCCCATCCGGGTGACAGCGCCTGGGTATTGCTGGTCATTAAAGGCAATTTGATCCGGTGCAAAGGCCAGGATCACAGTAGATCCCAGCTTAAACCGGCCCATTTCGGCACCTTTGTCGAGTTTCACCGCATTGGCGCCCGATGCCGGATAACTCCAGCGGAACACTTCTTTACCAGTTGGCGGGGTAATAGTACCGGCCCACACGGTTTCGATACTGGCAACAATGGTTGCGCCAACCAAGACTAACGCCATGGGACCGACTGCAGTATCAAAAATAGTCACTACACGCTCATTCCGCGCAAACAACCCAGGGACATTTTCTGCGGTGAGCGGATTGACGGAAAACAGCTCCCCTGGCACATAAATCATTTCGCGCAAAGTACCAGCAATCGGCATATGAATGCGGTGATAATCTTTTGGTGCCAGATAGATACAGGCAAACTGACCATTTTGGTAAGGCGCTGCAGTGTCACTAGCGCCGCCAAGCAAGGCCTGCAGTGAATAAGTGTGACCTTTAGCCTGAATCAATTCGTCACCAACGATAGCGCCAAGCTGGCTAATAGCGCCATCAACCGGCTGCACAATGATATTGTCATCAGCAACCACCGGCCGGATGCCGTCTTTGAGCGGGCGGGTAAAAAATTCATTAAAGCTCTGATAATCTGAAGCATTTTCATGTTTTGCTTCTTTCATATTGATGCCATAAGCTTTGATAAACAGCTTAATTAATGCATGCGACACCGCCCCTAAGCGGGCAGCTGCTAATAATCCAACCAAGCGGGAAATGAAGTGCTTCGGCATGATGTATTGCAGGGTAATTTTCACTTTATCCATGTTGTTAGAGCCTTAATCAACTTTAAAAAAATTCGGTTTATCCTGCACCATGCTGAGCAGGATTTTATGATAATTATCAAAACGTTCGGCTGAAATTTCTTCAATTTCAATCGCATGATGCAGTGCACAGCCAGGGTCGTTCAGATGCTTGCAGTCGCGGAATTTACAGCGGCCAAGCCAAGGGCGGAATTCTTTAAAACCCCACAGCACTTCATCGGGTGGCAGATGCCATAAGGCAAATTCGCGAATGCCCGGCGAGTCAATCAATTCGCCGCCTTCAGGTAAATGGTACAACCGTGCCACAGTGGTGGTGTGCTGGCCCAAACCGGAACCGTCAGAAACTTCACGGGTAACGACCTGCAGTTCTGGCAATAAGTTATTGACCAAAGAGGACTTTCCGACACCCGATTGCCCAACAAAAATGCTGGTACCTGATTTCAGGTATTCGTCCAGCTGCGCCATGCCTTCACCGGTTTTGGCGCTTAATAGCAAAATTTCGTAGCCAATTTTGCGGTAGATTTCCAGCTGCTTGTCGACGACGGCGCGCTCTTCTGCGCTGAGTAAATCAATTTTATTAAGTAATAACAACGGCTTGATTTGCATCGCTTCAGCAGCAACCAGATAACGGTCGATGATATTCAATGACAGGACAGGCAAAACGGCAGAGACGATGATCAATAAATCGATATTGGCCGCAACGGGTTTTAAGCCGTCATAAAAATCGGGGCGCGACAGCACTGAACTTCGTTCCTGCACCGCTTCAATCACACCGCTGATGCCACCTTGTGGCTGCAACGAACGACGCCAGACGACTTTATCGCCACAAACCAGGGAATTAATAGTGCGGCGGATATTGCAACGTTCAATGGCGCCGGTGTGGTCTTCAACATCAGCATGTTGACCAAAACGGCTAATCACCACCCCAGCTTCCGGTGCGCTAAGCTGGGTATGCTCAAGTTGTTGTTCAACTTTGGCGGCTTTTTTTTCCAGCCGATCCAGGCGTTTTTGTTGATTGCCGGCAATGCGGTCGGTTTGGCGATTGTTGAGATGTTTCTTTTTCGTCACTGTTTCTCACAGGCCCGGCGAGGGCGTTTTCCAGTTGGCGTCAGGCGTAGTATGATACTAGCATTCAGTGAAGTTACAAAGTAGCAAACCCATAAGGTGCCTTTTATGTCTGTGAACGAAAATAATCTGGTGTGGATCGATTTAGAAATGACGGGTCTGGAACCAGATGTCGATGTGATCCTGGAAATGGCGACCATCGTCACCGACAGTAATCTTAACGTGCTGGCAGAAGGGCCAACCTTCGCGATTAAAACGCCAACTGATGTGCTCGACAATATGAGCGCTTGGTGTGTCGAACAACATGGCAAAAGTGGCCTGACTCAGCGTTGCCGCGATAGTGACACCGATCTAGCCGCGGCCGTGGATCAAACGATCGCCTTTTTAAGTCAGTACGTGCCGGCAGGCAAGTCGCCGATGTGCGGCAACAGCATCGGTCAAGACCGTCGTTTTCTGGTGAAATACGCACCGAAACTGGAAGAGTTTTTCCATTACCGCAACATGGATGTCAGCACAGTGAAAGAACTGGCGAAACGCTGGAACCCACAAGTGACCAAACTGGTGAATAAATCATCCAGTCACCTGGCGCTGGACGACATTCGCGATTCAATTGCTGAATTAATGGTCTATCGCACGCACTTTTTCAAGTTGCCAGAATAAAGTGCTTGCAAACTCAAACTGATTTTGTAAAATGCGCCCCGCTTAGTGACAAAGTTGAACGCCAGTTCAGTAGTAGCTAAGCGGTAATTGAAGAAAATGTTGCGGGCATAGCTCAGTTGGTAGAGCGCTACCTTGCCAAGGTCGAGGTCACGAGTTCGAGTCTCGTTGCCCGCTCCA
>NZ_SACS01000036.1 GCF_004005945.1 Rheinheimera riviphila | reverse complement strand
ACAGGAGAGTCGATGAGAAAACTAGACCAATCCGATCACTTAGCGTAAAAATACAATCACGAAAAAGAACGGCTAGCAGGTGATCGGATAACTCCGGAATCGCTGATCGGATTCACCGAAATATGCAATTTTTTAAATTTATTGCTAAAACCCCTTCTCTAACAATGATTTTTGCGGCATTAAACGCTGATTACCACTGTTCCATTTTTATATGCCTGTCCGGTTATTACATTAAACACTGAGTACAGCAATAGCTTTTTTTTTGCCTGTCCATACTTATATAAACCGACGAAGGAGGCCGCACCAGGAGAATACCCAACGGGCTTACAAATACCCACACAACGCATTTTGTTAGCCTTTGCAGCGCCCTGCTTTATTACCTTTTAGTATATCCAAGTTTATTTCAATTCTTTCTAGTTCTTGTTGGCTTGGGTATTATCCAATCAGATGTTTAGACGGCCATATCGCAAGTAATCAGCGACAACGGCAAAACAACACGACTGCATTGAACAAAAGGATCCGCACCATGAGCTCAAAATTTAACACTATCAACCAGTTCACAAGGTTGTTCACTCTCAGTGCAGCCTTACTGCTGAGCACAGCTGCGCTGGCCAAAGACATCACGCTGTTGAACGTTTCTTATGACCCAACCCGTGAACTGTACCGCGATTACAACACAGCCTTTTCCAAATACTATCAAAGCAAAACTGGCGATAAAGTGAAAATTGACCAGTCACATGGCGGCTCTGGCAGCCAGTCGCGTTCAGTGATTGATGGTCTACGCGCGGATGTGGTCACACTGGCGCTGGCCGGTGATGTCGATCCGCTGGCCCGGATTGGCAAACTGTTACCGGAAAACTGGCAAAGTCGTTTACCGGAAAACAGTGCGCCTTATACCTCGACCATCGTGTTTTTGGTGCGCAAAGGCAACCCGAAAAATATCAAAGACTGGGACGACCTGGTAAAAAGCGATATTGAAGTCATAACGCCAAACCCAAAGACCTCAGGCGGCGCGCGCTGGAACTACTTAGCGGCCTGGGCTTATGCCAAAAAACAGTATGGAACTGATGCAGCGGCCAAAGATTTTGTCGGCAAGTTATTCCGCAATGTGCCGGTCCTCGATTCTGGTGCGCGCGGTTCGACCAGTACTTTTGTCCAGCGTGAAATTGGCGATGTCTTGCTTAGCTGGGAAAATGAAGCCTTTTTAGCAGTGAACGAACTGGGCGCAGATAAAGTTGAAATTGTGGTGCCAAGCATTTCGGTGCTGGCTGAGCCTTCTGTTGCAGTGGTCGATAAAAATGCCAGCCGCAAAGAGCACCTGGCTGCAGCCACCGCATATTTGGAATATTTGTACAGCAATGAAGGCCAGGAAATTGTCGCCAAACATTATTATCGCCCACGTGATAAAGCTGTTGCCGCTAAGTATGCCAACACCTTTCCAACGTTAAACCTGGTGACTATTCAGGATTTTGGCGGCTGGGATAAAGCTCAGACCGAACATTTCGCCGAAGGCGGTCTGTTTGACCAAATTTATCAGCGTTAATACTTTTTACGCAAATCGGTCAGCGGACGACCGATTTGCTGTTTTAAGCTTGTGATTGTCACAATCATCCCCCTACAATGCGCTCGTTTTTGTCTAGGCAGGAGTTCGTTGTGGAAGCAATGCCAGTAGGCGTGAGTGCGTTTTTTATCCAAATTCTGGTGATCTTGCTAGCCGCTCGGGTGGTTGGCTGGCTGGCGGTTAAAGTTGGCCAGCCGCGAGTGGTCGGCGAAATGATTGCCGGAATTTTATTAGGTCCAACCTTATTCGGTGCTTTCGCACCTGACATCCAACAACAATTATTCTCAGCCGAATATCGCCCTTTTTTGTCGCTTGGCGCGCAAATTGGCATCGGTCTGTATATGTTTTTGGTCGGTCTTGAATTCGATAACTCCATGTTCCAAAGCCGCGCCCGCAGCGCTCTTGCCATTTCCGCTTCCGGTATTTTGGTGCCTTTTGTGATGGCCTGTCTGCTGTCAAGCTGGTTATTGGAATATGGCGGCTTGTTTGCCAGCAATATCACTTGGGTCCAAGCAACCTTGTTCTTGGGTGCGTCAATTTCGATCACTGCATTCCCAATGCTGGCGCGGGTGATTCAGGAGCAAGGACTCGCCAACACCAAGCTTGGCACTTTAGTGCTCGCCGCCGGCGCCATTGACGATGTAGCAGCCTGGTGTCTGATGGCATTATTGCTGGCAAGCTTTGGCGGCGACGACAGCCTGTTCTATAAAGCGGTGATTGGTGCGATTATTTTCAGCGCTTTGATGCTGACGCTGGTGCGTAAGCACGCGGCAAAACTGGAACAATGGTACCGACGTGAAGGTCGGCTGACTCCAAGACTACTGATTGTGATCCTGCTACTGTGGGTGGCCAGTGTCAGTACCACCGAGTGGATTGGTTTACATGCGGTGTTTGGCGGCTTTTTACTGGGAGTGGCGATGCCCCGCGGCCCCCTCGCCAGTCATTTAATCAAAAGGTTACAACCAGTGGTGTTGATTGGTCTGGTGCCGCTATTTTTCACGGTGTCTGGCCTTAAAACCGATTTATCGGTATTGAGCCAGGGCACTTTATGGCAAGTGGCACTGGCGGTGATCGGCGCGTCAATTTTTGCCAAAGCGGTAGCCTGTTATCTGGCGGCACGGCTTTGTGGCGAAAATCATCCGATGTCGCTCGCGGTCGGCATTTTGATGAACGCCCGTGGCATGATGGAGCTAATTTTACTGAATATCGCACTGCAAAATGGCGTGATTACCGCTGATTTATTTTCTGTGCTGGTGCTAATGACCGTCATCACCACCATGATGGCGACGCCGTTGTTTAATTGGCTGCAACGTCTGCCATCGTTTCGGGCGCAGATCCATTAATCCGTTTTAACGTCACAGCACAACTTCACAGCAGAGCCAGTGCAAGCTGGCGCTGCTGTGATCTTGAAGTTCGCGCTGCAACAGCAGCAACAGCAACAGCAACAGCAACAGCAACAATCAAGCCCGAAACCATTAACCCCGTAAATGCTGATTAAAAAACGCAATGGTCCGCTGCCAGGCCAGTTCAGCCGCCGCTTTATCATACCGTGGCGTGGTGTCATTGTTAAAACCATGCTCGGTATCTGGATAGACAAAAGACCGGGCATTTTTGCCGGCCGCTTTGAGAGCATCGTCATAGGCTTTTGCACCGGCATTGACCCGCTCGTCATTACTGGCGTAGTGAATAAGCAGCGGTGCCTGAATGGCCGCAACTTTAGCGAGGTCTCCTTGCCGACCATAAAACGGCACTGCGGCGCCCAAATCTGGTAGCCGTGTCGCCAACGCATTGGAAATGCCACCGCCGTAACAAAAACCAACCACCCCGACTTTGCCATTGCCGTTACTGAGTGTTTTCAAAAATGCCGCAGCTTCCACAAAATCGTTTTCGGTTTTTTGTGGGTCTAAGCCCCGGAACAGTTCGCGGGCTTGGTCTTCGTCCCCCGGATAACCACCCAAGGTAAATAGCGCATCCGGTGCAAAAGCGATAAAGTTATCCAGCGCCACCCGCCGGGCGATGTCTTCGATATGCGGGTTTAAACCCCGGTTTTCATGCACCACCAACACTGTTGGCAGCTTAGTTGTTGCGTCGATGTTGACCGGTTGAACCAAATATCCTCGGATTTTACCGTTGCCAGAAGGCGATGGAATTTCAATATATTCAGTTTTTAACCGGCCATCATCGGCTTTGATTTGCTGCGCTTGGGCAAACTTCGGCGTTAAGGCCTGCAGCACAGTAAGAGCCGTAACGCCTGCGACGGTATATTTGGCGGCGCGGCTTAAAAACTCGCGCCGACTGATATCACCATGGACATATTGGTCAAATAACTTCAGTGTTTCTGGATCAAAATCTTTAGCAGTTTTAAAGCTCATCGGTATGTTCCTGTTGGGATGGCAACTTTAATGACTACGCTTCCTGTGCACAATTGGATGTTTGCACCAAAGAATGATGCACCGCATCACCTTTACTCAGCAGCGTCCGGCCAAGGTTGAGCATCGTCGTCGTATTTTCGAACCTGATGCTTGGATCGGTTACGATTTATTTTAGTTTCCAATTCGAATACAATGATAGGCGTGCTACGGCGATAAGCAACGAATGGAAGTATGGGTTCAAGACTGCCGAAACCGCTTGAAATAATCAACTGTTGCTATTTACACTACTAGCTATCCAACATTCAACAACACTGGGAGTGCTCCATGGACGATTTAACTCAGGACGCGATTAACAAGGCTTATCAACACAATGTCGGCAAGCTGTTCGATGGTTTGTTTGCCGCTTATGTCACGGCTTTTGATGATTTGGATAAAACCAATGCTCTGGCGAAGTTCAGTAACGGCGTGGCAATAGTCCGGGAAGCAAAAGAGGCTGCAGAACGTTCGCTCTGACTTGTTAAATATCGATAAATGGTAGGGCACTACTCGCCGCGCAGCGGCAGTAGGCCAAGATCAGTCATGTATTAAGGCGGACTACCTTCGGCGAGTCGCGCCCTACGCTTCCAACCACGCCTCCTAATTTTCTACGCCAAGCCACATCTGGCTGACTCTTTGCATTCTCTGCTGCTATCGCCCGGTTTTACCACCAATTCGCGTTAAAACAGCACATCCAACAGGGTTTGGAGGGATTTATGCACTTCGATGCTGCAATACCACAGCAAAACACGCACAGTTTTAGTGCAATTATTATGGCCGGTGGCCGTTCCAGCCGGATGGGCCAGGATAAGGCCCTATTACAACTACATGGCAAGACGATGTTGCAGCACACTTGTGATGTAGCCATTGCAGCAGGTTGTCACAAGGTGCTGATCAGCCGCAATGCCGCTGGCTATATTCAGGATGAAGTTGCCAATCGTGGACCGTTGGCGGGAATTGCCGCTGCGTTAAAGCAGGCAAACAGTGAATTTTGCCTGGTGCTGCCGGTGGATATGCCATCATTGCAACCTGCTGATTTACGACCGCTATTAAACGGCGAAAGCTGCTATTTCAAGAACTTCACCTTGCCTTGTGTACTTCCCAACACATTGCAGGTACAGGATTACCTGGCACAAGTCGTTCACGACCCGTTTCTTCACGGCCGGGCTTTATCGATAGAACAACTGTTGCAATGGCTGCAAGCGCGAAGTCTCACTACCGCCAATCCGGCGCATTTTGCCAACACCAACGATTTCGCGACCTGGCAGTGCGTGAGTAAAACCATTCCAACACAACGAACACAACAGGTGCGGCATGAGTAAAGCGAACGCTGTGTTTATCCCGTTACAAGTCGCGGTGATCACGGTCTCCGACAGCCGTACCTTTGACAACGACAGTACCGGCGATTTACTGCAACAGCGACTGACCGGGCAGCAGCATCAACTATATCAACGCCATATTGTGCCACAGCAGCTGCACCACATTCGTGCTTGCGTCGCGACTTTGATTGCGGATCCGCTTTGCCAGGTGATTTTACTGAACGGCGGCACCGGTTTTGGTCAGGACAACTGTACCGAACAAGCCGTCAGCGTACTGTTTGACCAGCCCGTCGTGGGTTTTGGTGAACTGTTCCGCCAGCTGTCGTTTACTGCGATGGGTAGTGCTGCTTTGCAATCACGCGCCACCGCCGGTCTGGCCAATCACACGCTGATCGTTGCGATGCCAGGCTCGCCCAATGCGGCTGAACTGGCGATGGTGCAGCTGATATTGCCGCAACTGGATGCGCGACAACAACCTTGTAATTTTGTGTCGCAGCTGATTCATGCGCAGTGCAGTCCGACCCGAACGTCGCCGCAACAGGACAGCCATCAGAGTACAAAATCATGACTGGATCTTTCCAAAGTTCAGGACAGCCATCAAAGCAAAGTTCAGGACCATCCAAAGTTCAGGACAGCCATCAGAGTACAAAATCATGACTGAATCTTTCAGCTTTACCCATCTTGACCCCAGCGGCGGCGCTCAGATGGTCGATGTCAGCACCAAAACCAGCACTAGCCGTGAAGCAATTGCCACCGCGCTGGTGCAAACGACGCCAGAAGTCATCCGGCACATCGAACAAGCGCTGGTTAAAAAAGGCGATGTGCTGGCGGTGGCGCGGGTGGCTGGCATTATGGCGGCAAAAAAAACCAGTGAGCTTATTCCGCTCTGTCATCCGCTGGCTTTAACCAAAGTAACCATCGACTTTACACTGGATGCCACTCTCGGGCGGATTGCCTTAAGCGCCAGCTGTCGCGTCACCGGCCCGACCGGCGTTGAAATGGAAGCGCTAACTGCTGTGTCGGTAGCAGCATTAACCATCCACGACATGTGTAAAGCACTGGATCCGCGGCTCACCATTAACCAAATCCAGCTACAGCAAAAAACCGGTGGCAAATCCGGTCTGTGGCACCGTGAGAGCAATACCGGAGCTGACAGCAATGATTAAAATTCTGTTTTTTGCCGCGCTGCGTGAACGGCTGCAATGCCGCGAACTTCAGCTAGCGATTACGCAGCCTTGTCAGATGCAGGACGTGTTGAAACAGCTACAGCAACAATCAGAAAAATGGCAGCAAGTTTTTAGCGAACAGCAGTTGTTATGTGCCCTTAATCAGCAGATCTGTAGCCTAAATACCCTGGTACATCCCGGTGACGAGCTGGCGTTTTTCCCACCGGTAACCGGAGGTTAAGCATGGACAAGCCGCTGATCAAAATAACAGTTCAAACTGAAGACTTTTCACTCGCCGACGAATATCAGCTGCTGGCCAACACACCAGGCTGCGGCGCGGTTCTGACCTTTAGTGGGCTGGTCCGCGATGACGGCTCCACGCAGCTACAATCGTTGGAACTGGAGCATTACCCCGGCATGACCGAGCAGGCGCTAACCGATATCGCGTTACTGGCCGTAGCACGTTTTAAGGTAAAAGCTGTCACGCTGATCCACCGTATTGGCACGCTGACGCCACAACAACAAATTGTGTTGGTTGGTGTGGCGAGCAGTCATCGCCGCGAGGCTTTTCAAGCTGGCGAATTCATCATGGACTATCTGAAAACCAAAGCGCCGCTGTGGAAAAAACAACATCTGGCGACAGGTTCAGACTGGGTAGATGCTAAACACACCGATGCTGAATGCGCCAAACGCTGGGATTTATCATGAATTCGCCGTGGCGTTCTCTGGCGTTACATTTATCGTTTCCAAAATTGCTGCTGGCGAGCTTGCTGCTACTGCCCGCTTTTGGCCTGGTGAGCGCAGAAACCCCGAATACAAAAAATCAGGCCTTTACCACGACGCCACTGCGGATCGCTGCCGCTTCTGATCTGCGTTATGTACTGGACCAAATTGCCACGCAATTTACTCAACAATACCCACAATTGCAGCTTGATATTGTCTATGGCTCGTCTGGCAAACTTAGCACCCAAATTGCAGCTGGAGCGCCCTTTGCGGTGTTTTTCAGTGCTGACGAAGCCTATGTCACACCGCTGCTGCAACGCGGCGTCGCCCAAGCGCCGGTACAATTAATCGGTTTGGGGCAACTGGTACTTTGGAGCAAACAACATGATGCGCGAAAAATTGCGCTGGCTGATTTAAAGCAATCTGATATCAAGCTAAAACACTTTCAGCAGCAGTTCAAACGCATCGCCATTGCTGAACCTTCACACGCTCCTTATGGCGATCGCAGCCGTGAACTGCTGCAACGGCTTGGGTTATGGCAGCAGCTGCAACCCAATATGGTCACCGCTGAGAATGTCGCTAAAGCGGCGCAACTGGCACATAGCGGTGCCGTTGACGCCGGCATTTTTGCGCTGGCCATTGCCCTGTCCGATGATTATGCCGCCGGATATTGCCAGCGACTTGACCACACACTACATCAACCGCTGCGCCAGGTGATGGTGTTGACCAGCCAAGGTGCAACGCGCCCGGATGCACAGGATTTTGCGGCTTTTATGCGATCGGCGGGCGCCAGGCAGTTACTGCGAAGTTACGGCTTTATCGATCCGGATTTCAAAGCGCCAGCCGTTACAGACGACCCGGAACAACCTCAGCCTTCGACGCAATGCCAACAATTGGAACCCGCCGATGGTTGATGGCGGCTTCTGGCAACCAGGCGAACTGACCGCCTTATGGCTGACGCTCAAACTAGCGCTCACCACCAGCGCCATATTACTGGTGCTGGCGACACCACTCGGTTGGTGGCTGGCCTTTGGTCAGCGCAAACGCCATAGTCTGGTTGCCGCCCTGGTGACCTTGCCGTTGGTGTTGCCGCCCACCGTGATGGGCTTTTATTTACTCCTGTTGCTTAGGCCTGAAAGCAGTCTTGCCCAGCTGTTAAACCAGCTTGGTGTTGGCAATCTATTGTTTAGTTTTGGCGGTATTTTGTTGGGCTCGCTGATTTATTCACTGCCGTTTGCCGTGCAGCCACTGACCCAAATTTTTCGATCTATCGGTAAAGCACCGCTGGAAACAGCGGCTGTGCTCGGCGCCGGGCCGGTCGATCGGTTTTTCAGTGTATTGTTGCCGTTAGCAAAACCGGGCTTTATCACCGCCGCGACTTTAACTTTCGCTCACACGCTCGGCGAATTTGGGATGATTATGCTGATTGGCGGCAGTATTGCGGGCGAAACCAAAGTACTGTCAGTGCTGATTTATGACCAAACCGAAGCAATGAATTACGGCGCAGCGCACCGGCTATCGCTAGCCGTATTGCTGCTGGCGTTGCTGCTGTTATTTGTGTTGCATCGTTTTTCGCAGCAGCCGCTATCAGCGCAACGTCTACAAGTCACACCAGAACCGGCTGCGACCGGACTTGGAGTCGGCGACATCCCATCAACATCCACCTCAACTCCCCAACGAATGACGGTTGATCAGCGTCTTGAACTTGATATTGAATTCATCAGACCAGATTTCAGGCTGCAACTCCAAACGCAGTTACCACTTCAAGGTGTCACCGCATTATTCGGACCGTCCGGTTGTGGCAAAACCAGCTTATTGCGGATAATTGCCGGTTTAGAACCTGCGGCAACCGGGCAAATCACGCTCGGCGGCAGCAGCTGGCAACAAGGCAATTTCAAACGTCCGCCCGAACAAAGAGCCATTGGCATGGTCAGCCAGCATGACAGCCTGCTGCCGCATTTATCGGTGTTGCAGAATCTTCATTACGGCTATCACAGAATCGCGCCGCAGCGGCGGTTATTAACCTTAGCTGCTGTTGTTGAATTGTTGGCATTACAACCCTTGCTGCAGCGCATGCCACAACAATTATCCGGCGGCCAGAAACAGCGGGTGGCGTTGGGGCGGGCGTTATTACGCCAGCCTCAATTGTTGCTGCTGGACGAGCCGTTTTCAGCGCTGGATCAGGCCGGACGACAACAGCTGCTACCATACCTGCAACGGGTGCTGCAAACGTTGGCGCTCCCGGTGATTTTGGTCAGCCATCAGCTGGAAGATGTGGCGCAATTGGCTGATCAGCTACTGTTATTGGAAAATGGTCGGCTGGTTGCGGCAGGCTCTGTGCCAGAACTTTTACAGCAACAACCTTTGTTATTGCAGGAACCCTGGTCGGTATTACAGGGTACTTGCCAATTACCTAAAAACGCGGGTGAATTGGCGTTGGTGCAGCTGCAACAACGTGATAAGGAAGAAACATCAGCGCAACAGCCGCCAACCGCCAGCACTTTGCAACTAGTCACCGCCCCTTCAGCAAAAAATGGTGCTTGCAAGGTCAATATCAAAGCGCGGGATGTCAGCGTCAGCCTTCGCTTGTTGGTCGATAGCTCGATCAGCAATCAGCTTCCGGTGCGCCTTGAGCAGGTCTCGCCCGGCCCGCATCAGGCCGAGCTGATTTTGCATTTAAAGCTTGCTGGGCAAACCTTGATGGCGGTGATCACCAAAGTATCTTACCAGCGGTTACAGCTGGTACCCGGACAATGGCTATATGCCAATATTAAGGCAGTGTCGCTGTGTTATTGACGGTTTGCAGCTGAGGGTGCTGGGGTGCAAAACCTTAACACATTGTTTTAAAACAAAAAGTTAAATAGGATTTCCGAAGGGTGGATAAGCAACGCATCATCCACCTACATCCGAAAAACTTCATTTCCCAACGCTTACAAATGAATCGCGGGCTCAGCGCCAAGGCCTGGGCCATAAACGATGGCGTTTAAGAGCAGCCGTTCGGTGCCTTTAGTGCCACCACGTACTACCGGCTGACCTGCAAACATAATGATCTGACCATTGCCTTTAGCTTCACGGGTTAAATAAGCGGTATTGGTCACGCGCTGCGCCGCTTCCGGCCATAACAAACCGCTCATCCGCACCCGCACGTCCTGACCCGCCGGCAATGTCGACCAACCCAGTTTACGGGTGACCGCTGATTTGTTTTCGGTCATCACGCCAATCCGTACCACCGCTTCAGATGCGTCGTCGGACATCAGCAGCGGATGATTGCTAAACAGCAGCGGCAACTGCGGTTCAGTACCAAAGCTGAGCCAGTGTTGCTGATCGACGCGTCCCGCCAGAAAGGCACCAGACGGCATAAAATGACCCGACCATTGCTCCCAGGTTTTCAGCTGCTCTTTATCCAACCCTTTCACCTTTGGATCCGCCAGCCATGGCAACTCGATTGTTTCCGGCACCACATAACTTTGCACCGCCGCTTTATTGGCTAAGGTGGTTTGGCTGGCCAGCCATTCCCGTTGCAGCGATAAATCGTATTTCGCCGCGTCGCCAATGGCAGCAGCTAAGGGTTTCACGGTAGAAATTTCACCTGACAGCAACTGCCCGGTTGCGCCGTCGATGCTGATCAGTGTACCACCCGCTTCCACCCAGGTACTGAGCGCCGCCAGCTGGCCTTTGTCCAGTTTGGCGTTCATATGCGGTAGCACAATCACATTGTACTGACGTAAATCGTCGCGCAGCAGACTGGCTAAATCCAGATGGCTGTGGCGAATGCCCAAATGAGTGTCGACCATATGCCAAATAGCGCCAAAGTCGAGCTGACTGACGCCGCCTTGCCCGACAATCGCCAGTTTCGGCGCTTGCAGCAATTCGAAATGGGAACCACCGATATCCGGTAAATCACCATCGCCGAGGCCCTGCATCAGGCTTTGCAGATCAGTGTTGACGTCCTTGGCGGCGGTGGCAACTTGAGCAGCTAAATCCGCCAGCTGAGGGTTATCACTTTTCAGTACCGCAATGGTACCGCGGTTAAAAATCAGTTTTCCCAGCACACCGGCTTTATTAATCAGCCGCACCTGTACGCCCTGCTCCATTAAACGCGCCGCAAAGCCAACCGAGGCGTCATCGTCACCATTCACCAGCCAGCCGAGGTTATGTTGATCAGCATCAGCGTTCGCTGCAGCGGCAACGACCAGCGGATGCGGGGCAAAATCCTGCAAACTTTGCGTGATGTCCTGACCCACTTCCCAGGCATTTAAACCCAGCATCATGGTCAGGTTCCAGGCGGTGTTGTCATACATCACCGAGCTGCCATCGCGCAACGTGCGTTGATATTCTTCCAGCAGTACTTCATCTTTGATGGTGGCATTAAATTCCAGAATAGCGTTCAGCAACCGCGCTTCCGGCTGACGGGCGCGGATCACTAACGCGCCTTTGGGCAGTGTTTTTTCAGTAAATTTTTGCCCCAGTTGGTCGGTCACTTCCCGCACACTGATCGCCGCGCTGGTTTGCTGTACGTCGATGTTCTGCGCTTGCAATAAAGAGACAAAGTGCTCCAGCCGCTTGCGGTTAGCGGTGGGTAAAATCACATAACTTTTATCGGCGTAAGGGCTGTCGCTCGACGTTACCAACTGGCGGTCTTTAACAAAATCGCGGTAAATGTCTTTGCTGTGCGCCGCCAGCGTTTCCAGGTTACTCAGTGAACTTTGTAACTGATGATGCACCGACTGCGCGTAAGTACGAATGAGCCCATTCTCTAGTCGGATACCATCTTCTGCGGTTCGCGCCTGTTCATACAAAATATGCACCGCGCCACGGTATTCGGCATAGTTGGAATAACCTGGGTACAGATTTTCAAACCATTCGCCGGTGTAATAAGTCCACTTTTTCTGATCAAAACCAGCGGCCTGATCTTTGGCGAAGATTTTGCCCCACTTGTGTTTGCTTTGCGGAATATTGCTGTTGATAGGTTCGCGTGAAGGCCCGAACAAAAAGGTATCGCTGCTGCCCATTTCATGGCCATCAATCATCAGCTGCGGGTACCATTGATTAATCAAAGCCACCCGGCCCCGGGTTTCCGGCGCTTGCAGCAGGTAAAAGTCGCGGTTTAAGTCGTAATAATAATGGTTAGAGCGGCCATAAGGCCACACGCCGGCATGCAACATCGACTGGCCATCGACGTTCGGCGCTGTGCCGCGGTGTTGCTCCAGCATCTTGGTAAAACGCGCCCGGCCGTCAGGATTCATCATCGGATCGACCAGCACCACCATATTGTCCAGCAACTCGGTGATTTTTGGGTCATCCGCCGCAATCAGCTGATAAATCAGCGCCAACGCCGCATCGGCACCGGAGGACTCATTGCCATGAATGGAGTAAGCCATCCAGGCAATTGCGGGCAAGTCATTGACAATCTGTTCCAACTGTCCTGATGATTGACCAGACGGATTGGCCAGTTGTTGTACTTTTTGCTGAATATCCGGCAACTTCGCCAGATTTTTTGTGCTGGAAATGGCCAGCAAATGCAGCGGCCGCCCTTCATAACTAGTGGCGTATTGCTGATAGACAATTTTGTCACTTTCTTTGGCCCAGAGCGCGACCAGCTGATTGATTTGCTCCGGCGTGGCGGTTTGTTTACCCACCGGAAAACCAAGCACCTGCTCGGGTGGTGTGATCGCCGGATTTACTTTGGCCGGCGTCAGTGCCTGCGGGTAATCCAGTGCTGGGGTTGCGGTTGGTTTCATCAGTACTGCGGCCTGCGCGCTCAACGTCAGCATGCCGCCCACGACCGCCGTGCACAACAGGCTGGTTTTGAGCAAATGGCGGCTAAGGCGATTTTTATTTTTTGGCAGATTCATCGTTGTTTATGTCCCTGTAACCAGCTGAAATACGCCCACCAGCGTCCGGTTCATGTCGGTTGCGCTTCGTAGGTGAAATAGGTGATGAGGCGGCTGACAAATCATCAGCAACCATCATAAAGTTGTACAGAAACTGGCCACGGCTGTACAGCCGAAAATCGATGATTGCGACTGAAGGTTATTTATTGCAGGTTAGTTACGCTGGTTAAACTGAAAAAACGCTTCGGAAACTTTTTGCGCAGCGCTGGCATAACCGGTTGCGGCTAACAACAAAGCCACCGATTCGGCGGTACACCACCCCTGCTGGCGCTGATTGCGGCGCAGTAAATATTGCGAAGGTTGACTGCTTTGCAGGCTCAATGTCGGTAATGCCTGCAAATAGGGGCTTTGCCGGTACATTTTGTGCGCCAGCTGCCAGGTGGCATCCAACAAGATAAACCGTCGGCTAACGGCGGATGGACTTTCGGTGCATGGATTGTCGGAGCATGGCTTTTGCGAGGCCGCCGCGATGACATTATTAGCTTCAAGCACCTGCGCTTCAGGCGTTGGATACAACAACCAAAGCGGGTTGGATGGGGTCACCGTCAACAATTGCGGATCTGGCGCGACCCGCGACCAGGCCAAACGCTTGACGGTGATCTCTGGATGCTGTGCCAGTGCGGGCGCAACTAATGCACCGGTGTTGGTGCTTTTGTTAAATTCGGTGGCGTGGGTTAATAAAATAAGCTCAATCGCCGCTGCGACAGGCTGCGCGGCGCTTTGCATCAACTTACCTTGGCAACAACGGTAATACGGTGTGTGGCGCCTGATTAAACCGGATCTCACCTTTAAGCTCTGCTGCGTCCGCCAGCAACACCTGACATTGCAGCATCTTACAATGAATGCGGGATGCGAGCTCAGCTGGCGCATCTTCAAGCACCACTTCGCGCTCGAACTGTAACGTGACACCGGTCATCTCCGGCAGAAAATATTTGCCAAGACCGGCTAAGTCTTTCAGTAAACCATCAAATTGTTGATGCATTTTCACCAGTTGCTGCCACTCGATAGCAGCATCTAGTGGCAGTTTACTGCGCAGCCGGAAATTTAAATCACAGGATTTGGCATCGGCCGGTTGTTTTAACAGGATCAACGCTTTACGGCTATTGAGTAGCTCAGAATACGGCAACACCAACTCACCATTGTTGGCAATCGTTAACGCATCGTCACTGATATCGGTGGTGATACGGGCAGAAGTCACATCACATGGTAAGGTAGTGGCTTGTTGCTGCAGCATAAAGGCCAGCGTAATGTCGCTGTACTCAACTTTTTCGCTTTTTTTCAGTCTGGAATAAAAACCATCGTAGTTAAACTGGGTGTCAGCTGCGACGGGCGCTATCAACGTGCTACCAACAACCAAACTTGCCCAAACTGACAATCCACGCACACGCATTAACTTTCATCCATAAATTTTGAATTGCTGACGATCATCGTCTGAATTTCTAATACGTACTGATCACCACGCTCAGAATACCGCTTTAAGCCATGTGCCAGTTTCTGCGCGCTCACGGCTTGCTCGAGCTGGCGTACTTCTGACCGGATAGCCCGTAAATCGTCGTACACATAAAAGGTATTCAGATTGTAAAAATACGCATTGACGCTGGCGGCGATATCCGGAAATTTGGCTACTTCGTGATATTTACCGGCGCCGCGTTTCAAAGGCACAAAACCACAACCGGCTTTAAAACACCATTGACCAAAAAAATTAAAACCTTCGATGGCAAAACGACTGGAGCCCCAGCCCGATTCTTTAGCTGCCTGGTTTAACACCAGTCCGTCAGGGATTTCATCAACCCGCGACAATAATTCTTTTAAACCGGCGGCATCGGCTTCCGGGTAATCCACTTTAAATTCATCGAATAAACTGTATACAAAGGCAAATTCTTCCAGCGTGAATTGATGCCCTTGGTTTTGTTGCTGTTGCAAGCTCAATAACTGCTGGCGGATCTTATGTAAACGACTATTTTCACGGTTGATAAACGGCTGCAGATAATCGAAAAATGCTTCTTTGCGCTTGGCGGTATCTTGAATAGCTGCAAAATCCGGGACTGGTTCTAAGGTCGGCATCCGATGCGGATAAGTGACGCGTGCTAACAACTTTTTCTGATCGGCGGAATTGAGCGCCGATAACTTGCTTGGCAGTTGCCATGGCGCTAGTTCATGCGCTTCAGCAATCGGATCTTCCTGCAAAAATGGAAAAGCCACGGCCGCTAAAATAACCAGCAGCGCCAGGGTTTTGGCAATATAGGTAAACCACAATTTCATCGTTAACTTTCCTGAGAGTGTTGGCTCAGTGGGCAGCTGGTGCTAAAAAATGGCACTAGCCGACAACTGTGGTCGGGCTGAAATTCATCAGATTGGCTATTTTAACCACTAAAACTGGCATTTTCGACTAAAACTTACCGGATAGTTCAAAACAGTCTAAGCAAATTTTCATAACGCACTGTTTTTATTGAATTTAATATTTGGCCTGAATTATGCTATCCAGCCTTGTATCACTAACCAAGGAATAGATAACATGAAAAATTTAGTCATCGTCACCTCCTTATGCTGCCTGATGAGTTTTCCACTACTGGCCAGCGAAAAAGAATTAACGCAACAATTCGAATCCAATGAACTTTCACAATTACAAATTAATACCGGTGTTGGTGATATTACCGTTGAAGTCACTGATGCCAGTCAAATCACCGTCGATGTAACAGTCCGTGGCAGCAAAAGCTGGTTATTTGGCCGCACCGATGTCAGTGATGCCAGCCTTGAAAGCGACATTAAAAACGGCGTGTTAAGCCTGGAAGTTCCGCTTGATGACACTGAACAAACCTGGGTGGTGAAAGTTCCTCGTCAACTGGCCGTTGATTTACAACTGGGCGTTGGCAGTATCAACATGGCTGGCAATGCCGGTGATATCAGTGCTGATATCGGTGTTGGTTCATTTGCCGCGAAACTAGCGGTGCCAGAATTTAAAAATATCGAATTAAGCGCTGGTGTCGGTGATGTCAGCCTGCAAACGGTGCAGGGAAAAACTGCCCGCAGCCACTTGGTGGGCGCCGAGCTTGAATATGCCGGTCCAGGTGAACATGCAATGGCAGTGACGGTGGGTGTTGGTGATGCGACCGTAAAAAACACCTCACTCTGATGCTGACATTTACGCGAGCTGTTTGTTCTGTCACGGGTTTTACAGGTACTGGTATCGCCGCTGATACCAGTACTTTTAACTAAAGGCTGTTGTCTCTAGTCGCGACTGGTTGATTTCAGCTATCGGTTGACTTCGACCGCCAACCACTGAATATCGGTGCGCCATAATCTGGCAAGTTCGGTTTTTAAGTCAAAAAAGCTGGTCATCGGCAAATTGCGGCCACTAACACAATGCTGGGTAAAACGATGACAGTTGTTGTGAATAAGGTCGTAATCCTGCACCGTAAAAATCTGCTGGATAGCACGCTCGGCACAACCTTCCCCGACCAAAACCTGACCTTGTCGGTCACAAGCCACCAGCAAGTGTTTACCCGAACGGTTATCAAAAAAGCGATTGATCGAAATCGCTCTTACCAATCCAGAGCCTTGCAACTCGACAATCTGGCCTTCGCCAATATAAATACCGGTGTGTTCAAATAAGTGAAAAATCTCACAAACCACCACAGCGCCCGCAGGTACAGCTGATAAATGCCACATATTGAAATTTTTTTGCTGAATTTTCCCCAGTATGATTGCAAAACTTGGTTGGCTGTGTAAAAAGGTGTAAGAAAGTTTTTCTCATCAAGATGTCCAGATGGATGTCTAGTTTATTTCCATTTTTACGGAGGCAGTAAGGTAAGCGGCATGAAACCAATTGAGCGCTCGAAAAAATTAGACGGTGTATGTTATGACATTCGTGGACCGGTCGCCCGGGAAGCGAAACGGATGGAAGAAGAAGGCCATCGCATTTTAAAGCTCAATATCGGTAATCCCGCCCCCTTCGGTTTCGAAGCGCCGGACGAAATCCTCAAGCATGTGATCCACAATCTGCCGACAGCTCAGGGTTATACCGACTCGCAAGGCATTTACCCGGCCCGTGTCGCGGTGGCGCAGTATTATCAGCAGCGCGGTATTCTGGGTGCTGACGCCGATGATGTGTACATTGGTAACGGTGTGTCGGAACTGATTTTAATGTCGCTGCAGGCGCTATTAGATAACGGCGATGAAGTGTTGATCCCTTCACCCGATTATCCACTATGGACTGCTGCGGTGAATTTAGCTGGTGGCAAAGCGGTGCATTATCGCTGTGATGAACAAGCCGACTGGTTTCCGGATACGGCCGATATTCGCAGCAAAATTACCAGCCGCACCAAAGCATTGGTGCTGATTAACCCGAATAACCCGACCGGCGCTGTTTATAACGACGCCATGTTGCTGGATTTGCTGCAAATCGCCCGCGAACATGGCCTGGTGGTGTTGTCGGACGAAATTTACGACAAAATTCTGTACGACGGCACCACCCACACTGCCACAGCTTCGTTGGCTGACGATTTGGTCTTACTGACCTTTGGCGGGTTGTCGAAGAACTATCGCATTGCTGGTTTTCGCGTGGGCTGGTTGTTTATCTCCGGTGCCAAACAAGCAGCGCGCCACTATATTGAAGGCCTGAATATTCTGGCCTCAATGCGCCTTTGTGCCAACGTGCCATGTCAACATGCGGTACAAACAGCTTTGGGCGGTTATCAAAGTATCAACGAGCTGATTATCCCTGGAGGTCGTCTGTACGATCAGATGGATTTAGCCCATCGGCTGGTCAACAATATTGAAGGTTTAAGCTGCGTGCGGCCAAAAGGCGCCATGTACTTATTCCCGAAAATTGACCGGAAAATTTTCCCAATCAAAGATGATGAGCTGATGGTGCTGGATTTCCTGCGTCAACATAAAGTGTTGCTGGTGCATGGCCGGGCTTTTAACTGGCCGGAGCCGGATCACTTCCGCATCGTGTTCCTGCCGCATAAAGAACAGCTGGAACAGGCGATTAGCAAGCTGGCGCAGTTTTTACCTGGCTATCGCCAATTATAAGCGGCTGATAAGAAGGGTTATTTGATGACAGAACCGCTGCAAAGTCACTTTTTTGCGCATTTGTTCCGGATGAAGCTAATTAATCGCTGGCCGTTAATGCGCAATGTGAACACCGAAAATGTCGCCGAGCATAGCCATCAGGTGGCGATGGTCGCGCATATGCTGGCGGTGATTGGTCAGCAGCGGTTTGGCAAAAATCTAAGCCCGGAGCGACTCGCCACACTGGCGTTGTACCATGACGCCAGCGAAGTAATCACCGGCGATCTGCCAACGCCGGTGAAATACTTTAATCCGCAAATTGCCATTGAATATAAAAAGATTGAAGCCATCGCCGAGCAGCGATTACTTGCGCTGCTGCCGACTGAATTACAGCAGGTGTATCAGGGGTTTCTGTTGTCGACCTCTTATACCGACGAAGAAAAACTGCTGGTGAAAGCAGCCGATCATCTGTGTGCTTATGTCAAAACCATCGAAGAAATTTCAGCCGGTAATCATGAGTTTACGATTGCCAAACGGCGACTGGAAAAAATTCTGCTGAACTACCCACAACCCGAGGTGAAGTATTTTCTCGATACCTTCACCGCCAGTTTTGCCTTATCGCTGGATGAAATCAGTCAGGATGAGCCGCAGTAACACGGCTCATCCTGGTCTTGCTGTAACCACTATTGATTATGAATGTTGCTGCGCCGATTTATGGTCATGGTCATGGTCATGGTCATGGTCATGGTCATGGTCATCAGCCTGAATTGCCGCAGTTTTGGCCGGCGCAACATTTTCATCGCGACAAGCTTCGTCCGGCACTTCAAATTCTACCGTGGTATGTGCCAGTTGATACGGCTGTAATAGCAACCTAATTTGCTCTTTGTACTGACGGATTAACGCGCTGTCTGCTTCAGCTTTTAACACCAAATGCACTGTCAGCACGTGCTGCTCGCCATCTAACGACCATAAATGCAAATGGTGGGTATCGGCGACAAAGTCCAGACTCGCTAGCTTTGTCCCTATATCAGCAGCAAGCTGCGGATCCGGACTGGTTTGCAAAAATAATTGCAGGGTTTTCTTTAGGTTGCGCCAGACATTCAGTAAGATAAAACAGGTAAAACCAATACTGAGCACTGGATCAATCCAAGCCCAATCGGTCAGATACAACAGAATACTGCCTAGTAATACCGCAGCCCAACCGAGCACATCTTCCAGCAAATGCCAGCTTAGCACTTGCTCGTTCTGCGTCTTGCCAAAACGCAGTTTATAGACCGCAGCACCGTTAACGATCACCCCGAGGATCGCCAGCGCAATCATCCCTTCAGCCATCGGCAATTGTGGTGCCCACAACCTGGGAATGGCTTCAGATAAAATCCACAGTGACCCCACCACCAGAATGACACTGTTGACCAGCGCACTTAACAGCGACCAGCGCCGAAAACCATAACTGTATTTGGGCGTCGCTGCTTTATTGGCGACTTTACTGGCAAGCCAGGCAAAACCAATCGCCAGACAATCACCCAGATCGTGCATCGCATCGGCCATAATGGCCACGCTATTGGTCAGATAACCGCCAATAAACTCAATAATGGTAAAACAGAAGTTCAACCAGAATGCGACTGCAATATTGCCGCTTTCATGAGAATGCGAGTGGCCGTGTGCATGCCCGTGTGAATGATGAGAATGGCCGTGGTGATCGTGCGGCATAGGCTTACCTGAAATAGTCAATGTTCCCCTTAACTTAGCCAGTTCCGCCGGTACAGGCAAGGTAAAAAGTCCAGTTGCCTGCCAAATGCACAACCATGCAAAAAATCACTCTGCAATCCTTGTGTTATCCGGGGTTGCTGGTTAGTCTGACCGCTTGTTACATGTAGGAGTATCGCGGGTGTTGTTGTCAGATTTCAAAAAGGTTGCAAAAGCAGTGTTTCAACCCAAACCGGCGATCTTGTGCCTGTCTCAGCAATTGACGAGTCCAGGATTTGCTGGCAAAACTTTCCTGGTTGGTACTCTGCTACTCAGTTTCATTTCTCCGGTCAGCGCCCTACCGCAGTTTCAGGCAGTGCAACCAACATTAGACGCAGGGGTTTGGCCAGACAATAGCAAGCAACTGTGTTTTGTCGCCGATGAAACGTTGAAGTATCTGGCAAAAGGTGCAGCATACGATGCGGCTGCAATCCATAGCGGCAAGTTAGCCGGCGCGAGCACGCCACTACCGCGGGTGGTCGATACCTTAAACTATCTGTGTAAAATCAGTCGGGAAGACCAGGCCTCCGGCAAGCCATCAAGGCTCGCGAACCCGCAGTTTATCGTGCAGCACTTTGAATTTGTGCGTTGGTTACCCGATCGGACCGCCGCCGCTAAAGTCAGTAAAAACAAACCGTTAGTCCAAAATATTCCACAAGATAAACTGCTGCTGACCAAGTACTACGTGCGTATTGCCGATGGCAGTGCTCAAAAAACCGCGCAGCAGGATCAAGCGCTGTATGGTTTACCTTTTGATGAACAGGCACTGCCACTAGATCAGGCCGATGCACTAGGCAAAAAAATCACTCGTTTTCAACTGGGCAAACAGGACATCGTCAAAGGTGCACTGGAGCAAAAACCGCTGCGTGCCCCGGCCCTGGTCTGGTTAAGTCGTGACGATTTAGAGGGTGCATTGTTACAAGGGACCGCCGTAGTACCAGAAGGTAGTTCGTACCGCTATTTTAATGTGCATCGCAGTAACGGCATTGCTTATGACCGTCTGTTAAAACCAGAGCAACAACAGCGCTATTGGTACTTTAAACAAGTGCAAAGTGTGTTGGGTTATGGCAAAGACGCCGATTATAAAATTCCGATTGCGCCGGAAGTTACAGTCGCCGGTGATATTGTCAATCTGGGCTTAGGTAAGCTAATCTTACTGGCCACCGTGGAAGGCGGTAAAACCCATTATCGGCTGACGATTTTGGCCGACACCGGCGGAGCTTTTACTAACAATCAATTTCAATTGGATTGGCTAAGTGGTTATTACCGCGACTGGGATCATTATTATCAAGCCAATAAACATCGCAATGACTACACGAATGCCTGGTTACTGCTGAAAAAACAATAAGATATAGGAATATCATTCAAGATGCGGTTGTTGCTGGCAGTTGCCACTCTCATGATGAGCTCCCAGGCTTTTGCCAGCCTGGATTATGCCGCTTGGGCAAAAAACAACCGTGATGGCAGCTGGACCCGCAGCGCCGAAACCGCGGTCGCAAATTCGCCATTGGTAAAATTAGTCCCGAAAGACATTCTGTATTTCTGCCCTGCTTACCCAAAACTACATGCCAACGAACGTCGTAAATTCTGGGTCGGCCTCATCTCGGCAATGGCCAAACCTGAAAGTAATTTTAAACCACAACGTTTTTATCAGGAAAAATTCCGCGACGGTAAAGGCCGGCCGGTCATTTCCCGTGGTTTACTGCAAATCTCCATCGAAAGCGCCAATCAACAACGCTATGGCTGTGATATTCCGTATCCGGCAAAGCTACATGATCCAAGTGTTAACTTAGCCTGCGGCGTGAAGATCCTGTCAAAATGGGTCAGCACCGATGGTGTTATCGCCAAACACGCACAACCCCGAGCGCATAAAGGCGGCAGCCGGTACTGGTCCACTTTACGTCCGCAACGAGGTCATTTACGCGCTATCGCCGACTTCACCCGCAAACTACCGTTCTGTAATTAACCACCCGCCACCGCATGTCACTTGCAGTTGCATGCAGGTCGTTTGCTATTGAGTAACAGCCTGAGTTTCTCTGCTGCATGTCACTGACTTCCCTTCTCTTTTCTCATAAAACAACCGCTGTGATTGCTTTTGCAAGGCTGCGATAAAGGCTCAATTTGATTTTTAGCAACATTTATTTTTCAAAATCGTCGTTGTAAATGTAAAGTGCAAAGATCACAGTTGCATCATTAACTTTACATGGGCTAGCTACTGCAATTGACGCGCGTTCAGCTTCGAAATCAACCGCAATGCTCACGGCAAATTATTTGATAAAATCCATATAATATTGATTTTAATCAAATTACTTGAGAACTCACCGGTAGGCATATTTAATTATCGCTCTCACTACTGTCAACTTCGCGTTACTCTTGGTCAGATCTCTTTGCTAAATTCTGCCATCCAAAAGCAAGACAAGCTCCCATTGCCACATATTAGCAACCTCTTAAATTTCCATACATGTGATTTTAAATTAACCTGTTTTTTATCTTAGTTACATTACATCTCGTGATGTCACTAAGATCATAAAGCCACAAGTCAAAAGGGAAAACGCATGAACCATAAAAAAACGATGTTGGCGTTAACGCTGGCACAAATGTTCGCGGCGCCGATGTTGCTTGCGCAACAAAGCAACGAACAAAACACTGCTGAACCGATGGAATCTATCACTATCACCGGTTCGCGTATCAACCGCACCAGTGCGCAAATGAGTACACCAACGACCATCGTCGACGCCGCTACTATTGAATTATCCGGTGCGAAGAACATTGGCGACCTGATCCATCAACTCCCCGCTCTCGCAAATGGTATTGGCGCTGTATCTTCCAGCGACGGCAATGGCGGAAATAAATCGGACGCTGGTCTGGAACTGGCTAATTTACGTGGATTAGGGTCTGTCCGTACGCTAGTGCTGGTCGACGGCCGCCGCCATGTCCCTGGTTCCGCCAACGAATCTGCGGTTGATTTAAGCATGATCCCCGCTTCCTTGATTGAGCGGATCGAAATCGTCACCGGCGGTGCGTCAGCCATTTACGGCGCAGATGCAGTAACTGGCGTGGTCAATTTTATCTTAAAGAAGAATTTCACTGGTGTTGAAATTGATGTGTCTGCAGGTCAGACCTCTAAAAGTGATGCAAAACAAAAAGACTTCAAACTGACCGTCGGCGAAAATTTTGCCAATGACAAATTAAATACCACCTTGCATCTGAATTATTCAGACCGGGACGAGTTACCGATGTCAGCGCGCGGTTATGCCAATGCCAACCCGGCATTCGCTCGATTAGGGACTGCCAAGCCTAATGATGGTATCAGTGATACTGTCTGGCACCGGGATCAACGCTTTCAGGCACTGAGTCGCGAGGGTCTGATTTATCTGCCAAACGCAAAGTGGGTGTTAGCAGGAACTCCGTTTGATATTATTAACAATCCACTGCCTCCGACATTCGGCGGTGATCCTTTTGGATTAGGTTACGATACTTTTACGATTGACCGCGACAACGGTAAATTCCGGCCCTTCGTCAGCGGAACCAACTGTCAAATCGTCCCTTGTGATGGCGGCGACGGTTTTCAAACCCCCGAGAGCAACAGCTTGCTCACCCCAAGTACGCGTTATTTAATGGATTTCAGTAGTCATTATGAAGTGAGTGATCAACATTCACTGTATTTTGATGCGAAGTACGGCAAAGTTGAAGCTGCGGCGGCCGGTCAGGCCAGCGTATTTCATGACGACAATTTCGGGCCATTAATTCCACTGAGAATCGACAATCCATTTGTACCGGCCGAACTTAAACAGCTGATGACAGCTCGTGGTATAAATGTGGCGGCGCTTGCTGTTGTTGGACGCCCGCTTCGCACTGACAACACCCGCGAAACCATGCAATTCACATTCGGCAGTAAAGGACTCATTGGCGAGTACAGCTATGACACCTTCTTTCAACATGGTGAAGTCGACAGTGAGTTAGTCAGCCAGGATACGCTGATGAGTCGCTATTACGAAGCACTCGACGCAACAACCGATGCCTCAGGCAAAGCAATTTGCCGCAGCCGCAACAGCAGCTGTGCACCATGGAATGCCATGTATAATCAGGTATCACCGGAAGCATTGGCTTATGTCGGCGTTGATTTGCTCACAACTGAAAAAGTTGAACAAACACTGGCTTCGTACTCGATCAATGGTGACCTTGCTGAACTGGACGCCGGTATTATCGGCTTTGCCGCCGGTGTCGAGTACCGTAAAGAATCATCACAAAGCACGCCGGATAAACTGGCGCAGGCAATTGATGCCGATGGGGTTGGCTCAGGATTGGTCGGTAGCAGAACTGGTGCTACCAGGGCTCAAAATAGTTATGTTAAACCAACTTCTGGCGAATATGACGTCAAAGAGTTGTTTGGTGAGCTGATTGTGCCACTGCTGAGCGACTATACATTGATCGACAGCCTCGAACTGGAAGCCGCAGCTCGGGTATCAAACCATAGTATTACCGGCACAGACAGTACCTATAAACTGGCGTTGAACTGGGCGTTAACTGACAAGATCCGCACCCGTGCGACCTATTCACTCGCAGTCCGGGCGCCAAATATTGCAGAACTGTTTGCGCCAGACTCTATTAGTGGTGCGAGAATGACCGATCCATGTCATGCGGCCAACCGAAATGGTGGATTAAATCCAGCACAGCGCCAAGCCAACTGTTTAGCACTGGGGATCCCTGCTAACTTCATTTCTGAAGCGTCATTTGGTACCAGAAGCGTCCAGACGCGAGGCAATAGAGATTTAAAACCAGAAGAAGCAACAACTTACACTCTTGGCCTGGTCTGGCTGCCGTTTGACCGCTTTAACCTCGCACTAGACTATTGGAATATTGAAATCGAAGATGCGATCACCAGTTTCGACGCTTCAGACGTTCTGAGTAACTGTGTCGACGGTGCAGCGCTTGATCCTAAATTTTGCAGATCGGTATCTCGTCGGGCGGATGGCAATATCAACCTTGTTTCAGTCGCGAATATCAATGCGTCAAAATTCATTGCCAATGGTACCGACTTGGATCTGAGTTACAGCCTGCCACTTTCTGCCGGCTCGGTAGATACGTCGCTGGTATTAACTTATCTTGGTGAGCGCGAGTTCTGGCAAAATCCCGAGTTCCAAAGCAACGCCCTGAATGATGCCGGAACTTCCCGCTATCCACATGTTCGGGCGCTATTACGGGCAGCCTATCGCACTGATACCTACACCATCGGTTGGACGATGAATTACGCTAGTAAATCAACTTTTAACAAAACAACCCTCAACGATGACGCTTACCCGGACTGGTTCGATAACAAAGTGGCTAGTTATGCCAAACACAATTTGTTCTTAAACTATAACATTAGTGACGACGTCAGCACTTACCTGAATATCGACAATATCGGCGATAAAAAACCGCAATATCTGCCAGGTATTAATCAGGGCACCTTAATTTATGACGCCGTTGGACGTAGATTTAACCTGGGCGTTAAAGTGAAATTTTAAATGATTGACTTAGTAGCAAGTTAATGGATTTAAATAATGATGTATGACAAAAACGACTCATGGTGATGAAATCATGGGTCGTTTTTTTTGAAATGAATGGATTCGATGTTTTTTTCTACAGCATGCGCCTAGCAATGACGTTGATTTTTCGTATTTTGAACCCAATTCAGAAACAAAAGTCTTAAAACGGGGCTTTATTGAAGTCCAAAATGCAAAAAGCCCGCTCAATGAGCGGGCTTTTTGACTTATTGGGAGCCTGGCGGTGTACTACTCTCGCATGGCATCTGCCACACTACCATCGTCGCAGCTGCGTTTCACTTCTGAGTTCGGAATGGATTCAGGTGGTTCCACAGCGCTATTGCCACCAGGCAAAA
>NZ_SACS01000035.1 GCF_004005945.1 Rheinheimera riviphila | reverse complement strand
TTCCGAACATCGATTTCGGAAAATGGCTAAAAGTGATCGGATAAAACCGAAATAGGCGATCGGATTAAACCGAAATGGGTGATCGGATTGGACCGAAATGAGTGTTCGGATTCATCCGAAACATGCAGAAAATGGGCAAAAAACTCCAAGAGGTCACAATATTCCGCAAGGTTGATCGGGTATTGCTCTATTAACAATGGCTTATGAGTTAATTCTTCGATGTGTTGGTTAATGCTAATCTCTGAATCAGAGATTTCGTTATTGGTAAGTGATTGCCAATTTTCAGCGTCTCGCCACAGATAATCAGTTGCCCATGTCAGATAATTGCCTGTTTGCGGATGTATGTACACAAGCCGGCAATGGTGCCGAGTACAATAAGTTTTCGATGTCAAAGAGTTGATAAAATCGATATTTCCAAGCTCTCCATAGCACTGCGGGCACAGCCGGACTCCTGATAAATGAAGTGCTTTGATTAAAAAACGTTGTTGAAATGCTAAGCAGCGAATGCTTTTCAGTCTGTGAAACGTAAGCTGGGAAATTTGCTTTTCACTAACATTTGCCAGTTGTGCCACCCGTTGAAGATCCAAGTTACCAAAGAAAACGCTCTTACTCGGCAATCTGTTGTTCAGCAGTTTGTAGTTGTTGGTACGAAGTAGCTGCATCGTATTCCTGTAATAATTCGCGGCAGTCAGGCGAAGAAGGTAATTTGGCAGTGTGTCTGTGGGTTTGGGAAAAGGGCGAATTAGTAGCACAGGCTAGATTCATATTTTAGGAAGTAAGGCTTCAAGTAAAGCATCTATATCGAAATGATCAAATCAAAATGATAGCATCTAAAAGATGCTATATTTTTGATTGCATCCATCAAGCGTTAGGCGTACATTTGCAATTAATAAACATAAAAATAATTCAAGGTAGTCGTGACGGATCTCGCGCAACTCAATTACGCCCAAAAAGAGCGGCTCGCTTTTATCGACTTTAGCCTGCAATTTATCGGGCAATTGGCTAGGGCTGATCTTGTAAATCATTTCAAGACTGGTTTGGCTTCCTGTTCAAGAGATCTAACCCTTTACAACGAGTTAGCTCCAGCCAATATGACCTTAAGACACGAAACTAAACGATATTATCGAACAGCCAAATTTAGGCCGCTTTTTGAGCATAACCCGGAAGCAATCCTTGGTAGTTTATGTAGAGGTTTTGGTGATGGTCTATCTAATGGTATTCACCCGTCAGCACATTGCGTTGATACCACCAAGCTGATTCACCCCAATACTGAGGTGATCGCAACATTGATGCGTGCTATCCACAATCGCATGGCAGTTTCTTGTGATTATATTTCTCTGACATCAGGTGAAACCTCAAGAGTCATTGTGCCGCATGCGATCGCAAATAATGGACAGCGATGGCATGTACGGGCTTTTGACATGAAATCTAAAGAATTTCGGGATTTCGTTTGTACACGTTTGCAAAATCTGGCCGAGATTGCAGATCCAATCAATTCATCTCAATCTGGCGAACATGATACTGCATGGAACAACATCCTTACCGTTGAACTCGTCGTTCACCCTTCTGTAAGCCATCCTAAGGCGATTGAACTGGATTTTGGAATGGATGATGGCTTTTTGCATTTAGAGGTGCGAGAGGCGCTTCTGGGCTACTTAATGAGACAGTGGAATGTAGACTGTAGTGCTGAAGCCTCCCTAACCGGTGGTGAGTACCATTTGTGGTTAAGCAATGCTAAAGATTTGCCAAATCTAACGAGCATGGCAATAGCCCCCGGATATGGCTTTTAAAAGGAGTTTTTATGTCACAAGCAAAAATTTCTAGCCTTGATGACTTTGCTCGGATTCGTCTATCTAAGACGTTTTTCATGCGTGATTTTCTGTTCTCAGAAACTGCCGCCATTCTGGGTATGAACAACATGCCTACAGACAAAGATTTGGCAGTTAAAGCAGGTACGGGACTTTGCCAAAATGTACTGGAACCCATCCAAGATGTATGGGGACGAATTCATGTGCGATCTGCTTTTAGAAGCGAGGAAGTAAACCAAGCTGGCAATGATTTGGGGGCTAATTGCGCAACGAATGAAAGAAATTACGCTGCTCACATTTGGGATAAAGAAGACGCTTATGGCTATGGCGCAACTGCTTGTATCGTGATCCCTGCTTACGTGGACTATTACGGGCAAACTGGTGACTGGCAATCTTTAGCGTGGTGGATACACCACCATATCCCCGCTTATCAAAAAATGACATTTTTCAAAAGTTTGTGTGCATTCAACATTCGATGGCACTCGAATCCAGAAAAAGTAAAGGAAATCAAAACATCAACTAAAGACGCTAATACTGGCAAAAAGACATTGCTGACCAACGGCGAACCTAATGATTTCTATAAAGCTATGACGCCAGCTCAGCGATTTCAAAAATGTATTCACTTGATAAATGGATGAGGACTACCTCTTAAGAAAGATGTAGTCAGCAAGCAGCCAGATTTGCTGGAGCTGCAAATAGCACAATCATAAACAACTAGCAGCAACAGCTGTTGGTTATACGAATATCGAATTCACTCGATGTGTAAGAACTTATAAAGGTATAAATGCATGACAAGTATGCAACAACGCGCCGCTTTACAACGCCAGATTTGGGCTATTGCCAACGACGTTCGTGGCGCTGTAGATGGATGGGATTTTAAGCAGTATGTCCTTGGTTGTTTGTTTTACCGCTTCATCAGCGAAAACTTTACCAGCTACATCGAAGCCGACGATGACAGCATTAACTACGCAGAGTTGCCGGATAGCGTTATTACATCTGAAATCAAAGACGATGCCATTAAAACCAAAGGGTACTTTATCTACCCAAGCCAACTGTTTGTGAATGTCGCGAAAACCGCCAATACAAACGAAAGCCTGAACACCGACTTAGCTGCCATTTTCAGCGCAATTGAATCTTCAGCCAACGGCTATCCATCAGAACATGACATCAAAGGTTTGTTTGCCGATTTCGATACCACCAGTAATCGATTGGGAAATACTGTTAAGGATAAAAACAGCCGTTTGGCGGCGGTATTAAAAGGTGTGGCAGGACTCGACTTTGGTAAGTTTGATGTTGCGCATATCGACCTATTTGGTGATGCCTACGAGTTCTTGATTTCAAACTACGCTGCAAATGCTGGTAAATCTGGCGGTGAATTTTTTACCCCCCAACATGTTTCCAAGTTAATTGCGCAATTGGCGATGCACAAGCAAACACGGGTGAATAAAATCTATGACCCTGCCTGCGGCTCAGGCTCTTTACTATTGCAAGCCAAGAAGCACTTCGATGCGCACATTATTGAAGAAGGATTCTTTGGGCAAGAGCTGAACCACACCACTTATAACTTGGCGCGGATGAATATGTTTTTACATAACATCAACTACGACAAGTTTGATATATCGCTGGGCGACACCTTACGTAACCCGCACTTTGGCGATGACAAGCCCTTTGACGCCATCGTCTCCAACCCGCCGTATTCGGTAAAGTGGATAGGCTCAGACGACCCAACGCTAATCAACGACGAACGCTTTGCCCCAGCGGGTGTGCTGGCACCCAAATCCAAGGCCGACTTTGCTTTTGTGCTGCACGCTTTAAGTTACCTCTCCAGCAAAGGCCGTGCTGCCATTGTCTGTTTCCCCGGTATTTTTTACCGTGGCGGTGCCGAGCAAAAAATTCGTCAATATCTAGTCGATAACAACTATGTGGAAACTGTCATTTCACTGGCCCCCAATCTGTTTTTTGGCACCACCATCGCCGTGAATATTCTGGTGCTGGCGAAAAACAAAACCAGTACCGACACCCAGTTTATTGATGCCAGTGGCTTGTTTAAAAAAGAAACCAATAACAACATTCTGACTGACAATGACGACCCGAAAAATCCAGGTCATATCCAGCAGATTATGGCGGTGTTTGATAGCAAGGAAAATATCGATCACTTTGCCCGGTCCGTGCCTTTTCATGAAGTTGCAGACAACGACTACAACTTGTCGGTCAGCTCTTACATAGAAGCCAAAGACACCCGCGAAGTGGTGGATATTGGTGAGCTGAATGCCAACCTGAAAACCACCGTCGCCAGAATTGCCCAGTTACGCACCGATATCGATGCGATTGTTGCTGAAATTGAGGGAGAGGAGCAGGGCGTATGAGCGATGTAAGCTTTATGGAGCGGCTGCTGGATGGGGTTGAGGTGGAATGGAAACCACTCGGCGAAGTGTCGCGCTTTATAAATGGCAGAGCATACAAGAAGCCGGAACTATTAGATCAAGGGAAGTATCCTGTCTTACGAGTAGGAAACTTCTTTACAAATGCAAATTGGTATCATTCAGACCTAGAACTAGAAGACGACAAATATTGTGATAATGGCGATCTGCTATATGCTTGGTCAGCATCATTTGGCCCTCGAATTTGGGAGGGAGGAAAGGTTATATATCACTACCATATTTGGAAAGTTGTTCCTAATGCTGACTTGATACTAAAGAAATTCCTTTTCTATTTGTTGGAATGGGATACAAAAGCTCTGCAAGGCGAGCATGCAACCGGCTCAACCATGATGCATGTGACCAAGGGCGCTATTGAAAGTAGGCTTGTCCCCATCCCCTGCCCAAACAACCCCAAAAAATCGTTGGAAATTCAGGCCGAAATCGTCCGCATTTTGGACGCATTTGCCGCCCACACCGCAGAGCTGACCGCAGAGCTTAACCTGCGCAAAAAACAATACAACTACTACCGCGATCAGTTGCTGAGTTTTGAAGAAGGGGATGTGGAGTGGAAGACGTTGGGGGAATTTGCCGATAACCTCGACTCAAAAAGAAAGCCAATCACGAGCGGCTTAAGGGAAGCAGGAAATATTCCGTATTACGGTGCGTCTGGAATTGTTGATTACGTTAAAGGCTATATTTTCGATGGCGACTTTTTGCTCGTTTCTGAAGATGGTGCAAATCTATTGGCGCGAAATACACCAATAGCATTTAGTATCAGCGGCAAAACGTGGGTTAACAATCATGCCCATGTGCTTAAATTCGACACCTATGCAGAGAGAAGATACGTTGAGTATTACCTAAATAGTATTGATTTGACGCCCTATATTTCTGGTGCTGCACAACCGAAACTGAACAAGAAAAACTTGGAAAGCATCCGTATACCCAACCCTTCGCCAACAGAAAAAGAACGAATCGTTACAGTCCTCGACAAATTCGACGCTCTAACCAGCTCTATCACCGAAGGTTTGCCCCGCGAAATTGAACTGCGCCAGAAGCAATACGAGTTTTACCGCGATTTGCTGCTGAGCTTTCCCAAACCAGAAGAGGTGGAGACATAACATGGGAAAGACTCTGATCGAAATTGCCCAGCAGCTAAAAGATGCTAACAAGAAGGTGCAGTTAATCTATGCGTTCAACGGCACGGGTAAGACTCGACTGTCTCGCGAGTTCAAGCAGCTGGTTGTGCCCAAAGCTGATCACGATGAGGAGGCTGTCGTACCCGAGTTCTCTCGCAACAAGGTCCTCTATTATAACGCTTACACCGAAGATTTGTTCTATTGGGATAACGACCTAACGGAAGATGTCGAGTACAAGCTAAAGATTCAGCCCAATTCGTATACAAACTGGCTGCTGGCGCTCCTCAAGGACTTAGGTCAGGATGGAAATATCGTTCATTACTTCCAGCGCTATGCGAATGACAAGCTGACACCGCATTTCGGAGCCGACTTTGACGAAGTCACCTTTTCCTTAGAACGCGGTAACGATGAGCATTCCCCTAATATTAAGCTTTCCAAAGGTGAAGAGAGCAATTTCATTTGGAGTGTGTTCTACACACTGTTAGATCAGGCGGTGACAATTCTCAATGTCGCTGAGCCGGGTGATCGCGAAACCCGCGCTTTTGACCAGCTGGAGTATGTGTTTATTGACGATCCCGTCAGCTCTCTCGACGAAAACCATTTGATTGAACTGGCTGTCAATCTGGCAAGCCTTATCAAATTAAGCCCAGCGAATCTTAGGTTCATCGTCTCTACGCACAGCCCACTGTTCTACAACGTACTTTTCAATGAACTGGACCTCAGCAAGCAGGGAAAGAAGGAAGGTTGCTATCTATTGGAACGATTCGAAGATGGTTCATTCGATTTGAATGTCAAATATGGCGATTCCAACAGAAGCTTTTCATATCACCTGCATTTGAAACAGACCATCGAACAGGCGATTGCGGATAATAAGGTTGAACGGTTTCATTTTACTTTGTTGCGTAACCTCTACGAGAAAACAGCCAGCTTTTTGGGTTATTCCAAATGGTCAGAACTGTTGCCGGATGATAAACAACTTTATCTAAGCAGGATAATTAATTTCACTAGCCACAACACGCTATCGAGTGAAGCCGTTGCGGAGCCAACACAAGCTGAAAAAGCGATTGTCAAGTTGTTGCTCGAGCATTTGAAGAGCAACTATGGCTACTGGCAGCAGGAGCAGCAAAATGGCTGATTATAAAACCATCGCAGAGTCCAATAACTTTATTGTTTTGGATAAATACAGCAATGAATGGGAAGTGAAGGATACCTACCAGAGCGAAGATGCACTGGAGCGTGAGCTGATCCAAGATTTGGTCAATCAGGGGTATGAATACCTGCCAGACCTGAACAACCCGCAAGCCTTGCAAACTAATGTGCGACGGCAACTGCAAAGCCTCAACAGCGTTGAGTTTTCTGATGGTGAATGGCAGCGCTTTGTCGAGACTTATCTGGATAGACCCAGCGACGGCATTTTGGATAAAACACGCAAACTGCACGACGACTATATTCATGATTTTGTGTTCGATGACGGTCGTATCAAGAACATCTACTTACTGGATAAAAAGAACATTTCCCGCAATAAAGTTCAGGTAATCAAGCAGTTCGAACAAAGCGGAAGCCATGCCAACCGGTATGATGTCACCATTCTGGTCAATGGATTGCCGCTCGTGCAAATTGAGCTGAAAAAGCGCGGTGTGGCTATAAGAGAAGCTTTTAATCAAGTACATCGTTACAGTAAAGAGAGTTTTAATAGCGACAATTCGTTATTCAAGTATTTGCAGCTATTTGTGATCTCGAACGGCACCGATACCCGCTATTTTGCTAACACCACTCAACGTAATAAAAACAGCTTTGACTTCACCATGAACTGGGCAAAGGCTGATAATAATCTTATCAAAGATTTAAAAGACTTTACTGCGACTTTCTTCCAAAAACATACGCTGCTCAATGTGTTACTGCATTATTCAGTGTTTGATGTCAGTGATACCTTGCTGGTAATGAGACCGTATCAAATCGCAGCAACTGAGCGAATTTTGTGGAAGATCCGAAGCTCCTTCGAAGCGAAAAACTGGAGCAAACCTGAAAGTGGTGGTTTTATTTGGCACACTACTGGATCAGGTAAAACGCTGACAAGCTTTAAAGCAGCGCGTTTAGCCACAGATTTAGATTTTATCGATAAGGTGTTCTTTGTCGTTGATCGCAAAGATCTCGATTATCAAACCATGCGCGAATATCAGCGTTTTTCTCCAGATAGTGTGAATGGCTCAGATAGCACTGCGGGCTTAAAAGCAAATCTGGATAAAGACGATAACAAGATTATCGTCACCACTATTCAGAAGTTAAACAACCTGATAAAGAACGAAGGTGAGCTTTCGATTTATAATAAGCAGGTGGTGTTTATCTTTGACGAGTGCCACCGTAGCCAATTTGGTGAAGCGCAAAAAAACCTTAAAAAGAAGTTCAAGCGTTTCTATCAGTTCGGTTTTACTGGAACGCCGATATTCCCGCAAAATGCCTTGGGTGCCGAAACTACCGCTAGCGTGTTTGGCCGTGAGCTGCATTCTTACGTGATTACCGATGCAATTCGTGATGAAAAGGTATTGAAGTTTAAAGTGGACTATAACGACGTCCGCCCAAAATTTAAGGCAATCGAAACCGAACAGGACGAGAAAACGCTAGATTCAGCAGAATTCAGACAAGCAATGCTGCACCCTGAGCGGATTAAAGAGATTTCACAATACATTCTTAATAACTTCCGTCAAAAAACACATCGACTGCATAATGCCAATAAGGGCTTTAACGCCATGCTTGCGGTGAGCAGTGTGGATGCTGCAAAGCTTTATTACGAAACGCTGAATCATCTGCAAGCTGCGATTGAACGCCCGCTTAGAATTGCCACCATATTCTCGTTCGCGGCTAATGAAGAGCAGGATGCAATTGGTGACATTGTTGATGAGAGCTTTGATGTATCCGCCATGAACTCCAGTGCGAAGGAGTTTTTGAGTGCCGCTATCACTGATTACAACGCATTTTTTAAGACCAATTTCAGTGTTGATAGCAAAGGCTTCCAAAACTATTACCGTGATTTGGCCAAGCAAGTAAAAGCGAAGGAAATCGATTTATTAATTGTGGTGGGTATGTTCCTCACGGGGTTCGATGCGCCAACGCTGAATACCTTATTTGTTGACAAAAACTTACGTTACCACGGTTTGATGCAAGCGTATTCGCGAACCAACCGCATTTATGATGCCACCAAAACCTTCGGCAACATCGTAACCTTTCGTGATTTGGAAAAGGCTACTGTTGATGCAATTACGCTTTTTGGCGATACCAATACCAAAAATGTGGTACTTGAGAAAAGCTACAAAGAGTACATGGAAGGCTTTACCGATTTAGTTAGCGGAGAGGCACGTCGTGGTTTCATGGCTGTAGTTGGTGAGCTGGAACAGCGCTTTCCAGACCCTGCTAACATCGAAAAAGAAGCGGATAAAAAAGCATTTGCTAAGCTGTTTGGCGAATATTTACGCGTTGAAAACGTGCTGCAAAACTACGATGAGTTTGCATGCCTCAAGGCGCTGCAATCTCTGGATATGAGTGATGCTGCGGCAGTTGAAGCCTTCAAAGCCGAACATTATTTAGATGGTGAAAAGCTAGCGCAGTTACAAACGATTAGGTTACCCGCTGAGCGTAAAATCCAAGACTATCGCTCTGCCTACAATGATATTCGGGACTGGCAGCGCAAAGAAAAATCAGCCGAGGAAAAGGAAAAATCCACTGTAGTCTGGGATGACATTGTGTTTGAAGTTGACCTGTTGAAGTCGCAGGAAATCAATCTGGATTACATTCTGGAACTGATTTTTGAACACAATACCAAGCATAAGAGCAAAGCCACTTTGATTGATGAAGTGCGTCGAATGATCCGTGCAAGCTTTGGGAACCGGGCCAAAGAGAGCCTGATGGTTGATTTTATAAACCGGACTGACCTAGACAAAATTGCAGACAAAGCCAGCATTATCGATGAGTTCTTTAAATTTGCTCAGGCTGAGCAGCAACGAGAAATCGACGAACTCATTAATCAAGAAGGGTTAAATGATACGGCGGCTAAGCGTTATATCGCAGCATCCCTGAAACGTGAGTATGCGACTGATAACGGTACAGCTCTCAATGAAGCCCTGCCGAAAATGAGCCCACTGAATCCGCTATACAAGACCAAAAAGCAAACAGTATTTCAACGGATTGTTGCGTTGGTAGAGAAGTTTAAAGGGGTTGGTGGACAGATTTAAGCGGTTAGATTGGTATTGGTTAGGGGGCGTTGGTTTTACCTTGCCCCCGGATTTACAACACAGAATGTCTGCAATTTAAGCCTTGATAGACATTTTGTTTGTTACGAAGCAAGCGCTGAATGAGCATACCGTGCTGGTAATTATTTGATCTAACTTGTCCAGTATCGTGGAAATCGGCGGTGCTTCAATGACAGAGTTATCGCCCAGCAAAATACGCTGTTTGAGAGAACTAAAATACAAGACTATTGCGTGTCGTTAAGGTATTTGGCTCTTCTGCGGCAATCAGGGAAACCTTTATCGAGTTTCAGAAGTATTTGTATGAAAGATAGTTTATGAGTGCTTATACTGTTCGTATATACAGTTATTGGGGCGGTGGGAATGGATCTTTCAAACACCTTAGATAAAATTGGACTCTACATACTTTCACTACTGATTTTATTCGTTTTTATTATATTTTTGACGTTAGATATACCCTATTGTTTTGGTGATGGTTGTCAATTTGTAGGTTTTAGTGCGTTGACAGGCGTGGTGCTGAAAAATGTTTCTAGCATCTTGTCGCTACTGGGCTTGATAGCAGGTTTGTACTTCTATTTTCGGTTTGAGAATGAAGTAAAAGGTGGTTCTCTGGACGTAATGAAGATAGAAAAGTCCAATAGCGAGAGCTATGAACATTTGGTGTTTTTAGCCACTTATATCCTGCCATTCATTGGTTTTACTTTTGACGGCCCAAGAAAAACGATTGCCTACTTCTTGCTGCTGGTGGTTATTGGATTAATTTTCATTAAAACCGATAAGTATTACGCTAACCCTACGCTGGCTTTGCTCGGTTACAAGCTTTACAAAACTGATGCTAGTTGTAGGGGAGCACAGTATAAAAATATGGTCATTATCTCAAAAAGTGAGCTGCATGACGGTGACCAAGTAAATTTCAAGTTCTTATCAAAAAGTGTTTGTTTTGCAAGGAAGGTAGAATGACAGTTGAACAGTTCAAAAATGAGATAAGTGCGATTATTGACGATTGTGTTGGTATTAAAATGTTCTTTGTTGATGACGCTGCAACCATTAAAGATTCGGATGTTGATAATGCTGCTTTGGTGCGCTTGAAGGCGAGTATGGTCTCTAAGTTAAAGGCAGGGATCGTAGATAATGAATCTTTGTCGATGCCACTGTTGTCAGATGCTGATGAACGAAAAAATGCGTTATATGAGTTTGACTTTGACGACAAACCACTTGAATTTGACCTACTAGATCAGGCTTTACAGCTTCGCGTTAATGCGCCAGTTAAGTACCAAGTAGGGGACGGTAATTTTGATGATATCAGGGCAATAATTGTTGTCCTGACCGGCCGAAATAACGAGACAATAACTCTCTACAAACATCAGTACACAGTCGCGGTCCTCAAGGCTGAGCAAGGTGCCTTGAACCTGTTCAAGTCGAACAATCGTCTTTCGGAACTAGAATCAAACATTTTGAAGATAGATCCCAGTTACGTGTTTATGAAGTTGGGTGATACTTATTACGTTGAAAATGTTAAGACGCTTGAGTCGTACCTAGGGTTTCACGACGTAATCAAGGATTCAGCAGCTAAGTGCGTAGCAAAACTTACAGATATGGCGCTGATTGAAGACATCGCCCCCCTAGCAGAGCGAGTCGAAGGAGAGGATATGTCTTTTTCTCGGAAGCTTGCTAAGGTGTCTCGCAACTCACCTGTCATGGGAGCGGTTGCAAATAAAGACATAATTGCATTCGCACAGAAGCATAAATATCTGTCTGCACTCCTAAAGCTGAATGACGCTGGTGATAAATTTGTCTTGAAAACAAAAAAATCTCAGGACCATTTTATTAAGCTTATGAGCGATGACTACTTAGAATCAGAGTTAACAAAAATTCAGTATGATAGTTTGGCTAAGGACAAATTAGCCTAGATCGGCTGTTGAGTTTTAGTAGTTGGAATATGTTGGAGAGTCAAATAACAACTTACAACGCCTTTTGCGATAAAGCGAGGTCGGCAATTAGCTGCTTGCTGAAACATAAGGCTGAAACACTAAACTCTCCTTATTGCCTAACGGTCCAAGAAACAGCTTGACATATTTTAGGATAATGCAATTGTCAGTAGCGTCTACACGAGTCTCTATTTAATATCGGAAGGGAAACCGAACACAGGCTTGAGATAGTCGGCTGTGGCTGAATTGCTTTGGTCAAGCATATTGAACGTGGATAAAAAATGACGTTATATGGTGTTATTTTCTGATTTTGTGACGATTTATGGTGTTAATTTGTGCGTTTTAGCATGAAAATGAATATCGGTTAATAGTTTCGGAGTAGCTCAGTTTAACTGTATTATAATCATGAGTTTGGTGATAATTAGCGCTATGGCATTCAAAGAGCATTTATATGACAACTTATGGTGCTTTTATCACCTAAGAAGGGCATAAAAAGGCATAAAAAACGCCGCAAAGAACTGAGTTGTACGACTGCAGCCGGTTCTGGGTATACTGCTTTGCAACAGATGAATACAGACTAATTAAGCAACAAGGATGCATTATTATTCTTATGAACAGCAAAACATTGTGGCATAGCATACTGCTGTGTAGCTGGATGTGGTTAAGCCAGGCATCGGCTGCCACCGAGCCAGTGCTGCCGGTTTGGTTAGCAGAAGTGCAGCAGAATAAATATAAAAAACCGGAAGCCATGCTGCAGCTGGCAAAACAATATGAAGCTGAATTTGGTCGCTGGCCGCTGGAGGTGCAGGCAGTGTGGCTGAGTGAAGTGGCGATGATGTATGAAGTCTTAGGCCGTTACCGTGAACAAATGGCGCTGGCAGAGCGCGGTTTGGCGCTGACGGCGGATCAAAAAACGCCAACCCGCGTCGAGTTGCTGTACAGCATGGGTTTTGCACTGGAAACGCAGCGCGAATACGCCCTTGCCAATGAATATTATCAAAAAGGCATGACGCTTGCCGAATCGCTGCAAAACGAAAAACTGATGATCCAGGGCCTGACCAATCTGGCGGCCATGTTGTCTGAAGAAAACGAAAGCCCAAAAGCACTGGATATGCTCAAGCAAGCTTATGACAGAGCAGTGAAACTCAATGACATTGAAATGCTGGCGCTGGTGCAGGCCGAATTGGGGCTGATGTATACCATGCTGGCGGTGGAAGATGAAGGTCAGCAGTTTCTGGAAGAGTCCTTTAAGTTATTCGATAAATTGGGCTGGGCCAAAAGTAAACTGATGGTCTGGTATAACCTGGCGTCAACCTATGGTTATCTGGACAAACAAGAACAAGCGCTGGCGATTTTTGATCAGATGCTCAAAGTCAGTCTGGAACAAGAAGATCCGGTCAGTTTGTATTTCGCTTATATGGGGCTGGCCAATACCAATCGTCGGATGAAAAAGCTTGATGCAGCAATAACTTATATTGAGAAGGCTGAAACGTATCTGCCGTCATTGCAGTCGACTTTTCAGATCAGCGAACATCATTTTATCAAGGCGAAAATTTTTCGCAGTTTAGGGCAAATTAGCCTGGCGATGCAGCAGGTCGATTTAGCCGCCGAGCAGCTGGATGAAAGTAAAAACATCTCAGACCGATTTTATGCGCTGCATTTTGACGATTTAAGAGCGCGCTTGTATGCCGATGCCGGCAACTATGAAAAAGCCTATCAGACGCTGGATAAGTTCTTTGAGGCTTATATCGATTTACAAGACAATAAACGTGATATGGACGTGCAAAAACTGCGGTTGAGTTTTGATGCCGAACGGCAGGAAGCGCGCAATCAGCTGCTGGAAAAAGACAACGAATTACAAGCACTGAAACTGCAGGAAATCGAACGGAATCGGCAAATTCAATGGTTGTGGCTGGCTATTTTTGCCTGCACCAGCCTGGTGTTATTCATTTTATTATTATGGCAATGGACCCGCCGTCGGGCGCAGTTGCCACAAAATTTGCCACCTTCAGCCTGAACAAGGTTGTGGTATATCGTATTAAGTAGGACCCTAGATGACTGAAATCCTGTTAACTCCAGACGGACAAGAACAACTGCCGCTGCGGCGTTTTACTGAAGACGCGTATCTGAATTATTCGATGTACGTCATTATGGACCGGGCCTTGCCCTATATTGGTGATGGGTTAAAACCGGTGCAACGGCGGATTATTTACGCCATGTCGGAACTGGGGTTGTCGCATCTGGCAAAATTTAAAAAATCTGCCCGTACCGTCGGTGATGTATTAGGTAAATTCCACCCGCATGGCGACAGCGCTTGTTATGAAGCTATGGTGTTGATGGCACAACCGTTTTCTTATCGTTACCCGCTGGTCGACGGTCAGGGCAACTGGGGCGCACCGGATGATCCAAAATCCTTTGCGGCGATGCGTTACACCGAAGCAAAATTATCTAAATTCAGTGAGTTACTGCTGAGCGAATTAGGCCAGGGCACGGTCGACTGGTTACCAAACTTTGACGGCACACTGGAAGAACCCAGAACCTTACCAGCACGGTTACCGCATATTTTGCTGAACGGCATCACCGGTATAGCCGTCGGTATGGCGACTGATATTCCGCCGCATAATGTGCGCGAAATTGCCGCAGCTGCCTGCCATTTACTGGATAACCCGGCCTCGTCCGTCAACGATTTGTTGCAGTATGTGCAAGGCCCGGATTATCCGACCGATGCCGAAATCATCACGCCGAAACACGAGCTGCAAAGTATTTATGAAACCGGCCGCGGCTCGGTGCGGATGCGGGCGATTTATACCCAGGAAGACGGCGACATTATCATTACTGCATTGCCGCATCAGACCTCAGGCTCGAAAGTGCTGGAGCAAATCGCCGCCCAGATGAACGCGAAAAAGCTGCCGATGGTGTCGGATTTACGTGATGAATCCGATCACGAAAGCCCAACCCGGATTGTCATCGTGCCGCGCTCCAATCGCATCGACGTCGAGCAACTGATGCAGCATTTGTTCGCGACTACCGATCTGGAAAAATCCTACCGGGTGAATCTGAATATTCTGGGTCTGGATCAACGGCCTCGGGTAAAAAACCTGTTGGAAATTTTGAGCGAATGGCTGCTGTTCCGCCGTGATACCGTGCGTCGCCGGTTGCAATATCGTTTAGATAAAGTGCTGGATCGCATTCATGTGCTGGAAGGTTTATTAATTGCCTTTTTGAATATTGATGAAGTCATTCGGATCATCCGCCAAAATGATGAACCGAAGCCGGTGTTAATCGCCCACTTTGGCATTACCGAACGCCAGGCCGAAGCCATTCTTGAGTTGAAATTACGGCATTTAGCCAAACTCGAAGAAATGAAAATCCGTGGTGAACTGGACGAACTTTCCAAAGAGCGCGACAAGCTGCAAAGCATTTTAGGCTCAGAGAAAAAGCTGACGAAACTTATCCGGGACGAACTGGAAGCCGATGCACTCAAATATGGTGATGATCGCCGTAGCCCCATCGTCTCGCGCGGTGAAGCCAAAGCACTGAGTGAAAAAGAACTGTTACCAAGTGAAGCTGTGACGGTGATTTTGTCAGACAAAGGTTGGGTGCGCTGTGCCAAAGGCCACGATGTGGATGGCAACAGCCTGCAATACAAAGCCGGGGATGGTTTTAAATCATCCGCCATTGGTCGTAGCAATCAATACGCCGCCTTTATTGATTCCAGTGGCCGCAGTTTTGCTGCTGAAGCGCATGATTTACCTTCAGCCCGGGGTCAGGGCGAACCTTTAACTGGCCGTTTTGCGCTGGTGGCGGGTGAGAACTTCGAGCACGTGCTGATGGCTGATGACAGCCAGCAGCTGTTGTTGGCGAGCGATGCCGGTTATGGTTTTGTCGCCAGTTTTGCCGATTTGCTTAGCCGCAATAAAGCCGGTAAAACGCTGTTGTCGTTGCCGACCGGCGCCAAGGTACTGACACCGCTGCCGATTAAACATCCGGAAACGGATCAGGTGGTGGCCATTTCCAACGAAGGCCGGATGCTGGTATTCCCGATTGCGGAACTTCCGAAGCTCAGTAAAGGTAAAGGCAATAAAATCATTAGCATTCCATCGGCACGTTCTGCTTCGCGCGAAGAGTTCGTGAAGTTGCTGGCGGTGGTACCGGCTGAATCGGGCATTACGCTGGTGGCTGGCAAACGCAAAATGACGATTAAAGCCAGCGACTTAGCCCATTATGTTGGTGAGCGTGGCCGCCGTGGTAACAAGTTACCCCGTGGTTTACAACGGATTGATGAATTGCTGGTGGGTGAAGTGGAGTAAACAGCTCGCTTCGTTGCACGATAACCGCTGATGCCGCGGTTATCGTGACAGATCAAACCAGAGTGTAATTAAGAAGCCGCTATACTAAGCGGCTTTTTCATTGCTGAGGGTTCAGTGTGCTTGCCTTAATTCGTTTAGTGCTGTTGATTTTATTCATTATTGTCGCTTCCAGCATCGGGTTGCTGATTTGTCTGGTGCGGCCATTTCATCGCGATAATGTTGGTTTATTCTCAAAATGGTATGGCAAAGCCAGTTGGATCTTTGGTCTTGAGATTGAAATTCGCCAACCTGCAGCCGTCACAGAGGCCATGCCTTGTGTGTTTGTGGCCAATCATCAGAACAACTACGATTTGTTCACCATCAGCGGTGCGTTAATCAGCGGCACCGTCACCATTGGCAAAAAGAGCCTGAAATTTATCCCGTTTTTTGGCCAGCTGTATTGGCTGAGCGGCAATATTCTGATCGACCGTGACAACAAAAGCCGTGCCGTTGGCGCGATGCAGGGGGCGGTGGAACGTATTCAAAAAGATAAAGTGTCGGTCTGGGTGTTCCCGGAAGGCACCCGCAGTTATGGCCGTGGTTTATTGCCGTTCAAAACCGGTGCTTTTCATATCGCCCAGCAAGCCGGAGTGCCGATTGTGCCGATTTGCATGAGCCAGACCCAGGGCAAAATTCAGCTCAATCGCTGGAATAATGGCAAAGTGATTATCGAATTTATGCCACCGTTATTACCGGAAGATTTTGCCGTTCCGGTGCGCGAAGTGGCGCAGCAGGTGCGTAGCATGATGGAAGAAAAAATTGCCGCACTTGATAGCGAGTTAACGAGCGATTACACTGCCGCTACCTCTGCAGCTTCAGGAAAATCCTAATGGAAAACTGGCTAGAATTTACCAACGACACCATCGCCGCATTATTAGAAGATGGCAGCGATCCGGATGCCGAATACACCATCGAACACCACTTTTATGACGAAGACTTTGCCAAGCTGGAAAAGTTAGCGGTTGAAGTGTTTAAACTTGGTTTTGAAGTGACTGACGCCGAAGAAGTCGAATTCGAAGATGGCGGCAACGCCTGGGTGTTCGACGCTATTCGCGAACAGTCGCTGGATGGCGCTGCAATCACTGCTGATGCAATCAAACTGGAAGCATTAGCCCGCAAATTCGGCATCGAGTATGACGGCTGGGGCACCTACTTTGAAGGTGACGAAGGCGAGTTCGAAGACGACGAAGAGTAACGCGCTGAAAATCACCTGGTGTTTTACATAGCCGCAAAAAACAAACCCGGTACTCACCGGGTTTGTGCTTTTTAAAATCAACATAAAATCAAACGCATCTCTGCTAAACGCTGCTAAAACCCCATCTATCCGGCTACAATAATCCCTGTTTATACCCAAAATCATTGAAGATTCGGGTAGGCGGCAACTGAACGAATCTGGAACGCCAGCCCGGCCCAGGAGCTTAGCAGTTCTAAGTGGCTGGGGTGAGCGAAGGCGGCCAACAACCCCGAATCTTCAAGGATGACGGGTATAAGGCGTGAACATCCATCAGGGACGATCAAGATGACAGCACCAACAAAAGATGTAAAACGGACAGTGCTGGCGACTTCGGTTTTGCCGCTATTGAGCCTGTTATTTAGCTCAGCTTTGCTTGCCGCCCCGATCCCTTCCCCTTGCCAACATATCCAAAACCGCCCTTGCACAGCATTAGTGTTAGGTGGCGGTGGTGCCCGTGGCGGCGCGCACCTTGGGGTGATTCGACAATTGGAAGCCCAGAAAATCCCGATTGATTTGATCGTCGGCACCAGCATTGGTGCTTTTGTCGGTGGCTTGTACGCCTCTGGCTATAGCCCGGATGAGATTGAAAAAATCTTGCAGACGCTGGACTGGGGCGCCGGTTTTACCGACAAAGTGTCGCGCGATGAAATGCCGCTACGCCGCACCCAGCAACGTGATCATTACGCTATCCGGCTGGACATTGGCCTTGGCGCTGACGGCGTCAAAATGCCCAAAGGTTTGTTGTTAGGGCAGGCGATGGCCGAACTTATTCAGCATGCTTATGGCGTGCAAAGTGCCAATCAGCATTTTGATCAGCTGCCAATCCCGTTTCGCGCCATTGCCACCAACCTGCGCAATAAAGATACCGTGGTATTGGCGCAAGGTAGTTTACTGGCGGCGGTGCAGGCGTCGATGTCGATCCCGGGTGTGGTACAGCCGATGCGGCTCGACGGCAAAGTGCTGGTCGATGGTGGGGTGGCCAACAATTTACCGGTCAGCGTGGCCAGGCAATTAGGCGCTACCCGCATTATTGCGGTGGCGATTGACGCTCCGCTGCAGGATGAAGCACAACTTGATTCGGCCTTTGCCGTCACCGAACAACTGACCAGCTTTTTGGTGCGCCAGGAAGTTGAACTGCAAAAAAAGCTACTGACCGCCGACGATTTATTGATAGAACCAAAGCTCACCGGCATCGATACCTTGGGTTTTGAAAAAATGGGGCTGGCCATCAAAGCAGGTCATGCCAGTGCCAAAGCCAACAAAGCAAAACTGGCGACTTTTGCCAGGCCAGAAAGTTACGCCAGCTGGCAACAACTGCAGCGCAAACGGCTGGATAACCAAAGTCAGATTTCTAAAGTGACTTTGCATAATCAATCAGCACTTGCGGACGAGGTGTTGTTGGAGCGGCTACAAATTATCCCAGGTGAAACCTACAGTGCCAATCAACTCACCAGTGCTATCCACCGTTTGTACGGGCTGGATCAATTTGAGCGGGTGCGCCATCAACTCAGCATGCAGCCAGATGGCTCACAGGAATTATTGATTGAAGCGGAAGACAAAAGCTGGGGGCCAGGTTTTCTGAACTTCAACTTCCTGATGGACGACGATTTCAGTAGCAATCGCCGGGTGCAATTGGCAGCGTCTTATAACAGAACCAACCTGAGCCCATACGGCGCCGAGTGGTACAACGAAGTCGCCATTGGCACCGATAAACTGTTCAGCAGTGAATTGTACTGGCCGATTTATAACAGCGGCAGTTTTGTCGCAGCCAAAGCTTATCGCAGTGTGGGTACGCTGATTGTCGAAGACAACGAAGGTTTATCGCTGGGCGATTTTATCCGGCAGGAGACGGTGCTGGCGCTGCGAGCCGGGATGAATTTATCGGATGATGCGCAGCTGTCGGCGGCCTGGCTGGATAAAACCGGCCGCTATCAGTTACCGGCGTTCTTTGCCAACAGTTTCCAGAGCAAATATCTGCATTTCACCCGCCAGGGACCAGAGCTGAAATTGTTATGGGATAGTCTGGATCACCCAAGTTTCCCCAGCCGTGGACTTAAACTGGATCTCAGCCGGCAATGGCTGGACGATGTGTTTCGTGGCAGCAAAGCCAGCAGTATTAATACCTCGCTGGAACTAATTGCCGCCACTAGCTGGCAGGATCACCGGCTCAAAGGCCGTTGGCTGGAGCAGCGTTATCAGTCGGCCGATGGTGACATCGCGCTCGAGCAATATTCGCTTGGTGGCTTGCTGAATTTATCCGGTTATCCCAGAAATTATCTGTATAGCTCAGCGCTGAAGTTCGGCAGCCTGGTGTACATGTACAAAATGCATGAAAACCGCTTTAGCTTTTTCCAGTCGCCGTTTTATCTTGGCGGTTCGCTGGAGCGCGGCTGGGTGAAAGACAGTATCTGGCAAGCCGCCAATGCATTCAGTGCCGACTGGGTCTGGGCTGGTAGTGTGTTTTTAGGCTGGGACAGCCCAATTGGCACCGTGCTGCTCGGTTACGGCCAGGCGCAAAGCCTATACAGCGAACAAAATCAGCAGCTGTATTTATCGATCGGGCAGTGGTACTGACGGCTCGGTTTTGAGCCGCTGGGGCCTGGTTGCTAAAACGAAGCGCCAATACTGAGTTTTTGGCGGAAGTCTTTGAGATCAAGCGAGTTGTTTTCAAGACCCGGCAAACGTAATTCGATATCGGTCTGAGTGTATTGATAAGACCAGGATAAGCGGATTTTATCACTGAGTTTGTAGCGCAGACCCAGATTGGCTGTGACTTCGCGGTCGAAATACAGAAAATCAATCGGCTGATTCAGCAGATGCATCCAGTTGCCATCGCTATAAAACTCAATTGGCCAATGCTGTAGTTGATACTTTAAATCCCATTCCAGCGAACTGAATTTGTAGTTGAGCTGATCGCCAAACAATAAAAACCGCGTTACTTCGCCGTCTTCACGAAAATAGGCTTTTTTGATGCCCACTGCTGCAACCAAATCCAGCGTCAACTTTGGTTGTTGAATGACCGCGTAACCAGGCCCGGTGCTAAAATCGAGGTTGCGATAATCGCTGGCCAGATAGTTGTAGTGATAATCGATACTGCCACGCCAGAATAACCGCGGATTGATAAAATAATCGAGGCCGGGGCTGACATCGTACTGATGGGTTTTACGCGCCTGATCTTTCAGTTCATAGTCAAAATGACTATCGAGCGAGGTGCGCCAGTGCTGGTGTTTATAATCCAAGGCCACCACCAGATTCAATACTGAGCTGTCCTGTTGACCATGACGGTTGCTGGCGCTGAGGTCCAATTCGACCGACCAGGGTTTGTTGTTGCTGCCGTTTGCAATGACAGCAACATCAAGCGCGCTGGCTGTGGCCGGCTCAGCCAAAAGTTCAGCCGCAGCAAGCTCGTTGATCTGCAAAATTTCGTCGCGCTTGATGCTGACAAGCCCGGCATAGGGTAACAATAAGCTGACCGTGTCGGCAGATTGCGACTGGACAGTGCCAGTCAGCACATCGCCATTTTTCAGATGTAATCTACTCAGGCTGGCCGAAGCAGGTAGCGCAAGGTTTAACAACAACAGCGCTGAAATCAATTGCAGTCTGCGCACGGAAATTCCCTGTTTTTCATGTAAAAAAGCCAGCGACAAATGCGCTGGCTTCCTTGTTCAACAACCTGATGTCAGCTGTTGTTTATAAAGCCAATAACACAAAACCACCAAAGGCCAGCGCTGCAGCTATTAAACAATAAGGCAGTTGTGTCACAGCGTGTGAAATCAGGTTACACCCTGAGCCTTGCGCCGCCAGCACCGTTGAATCGCTGTAGAAACAGGCTTGTGAACCAAAGGACGCTGCTGATAATAACGCGCCAATCACCAGCGGAATATCTGCATTCACGGCATGTGCCAGTGGCATCACAATCGGAATCGAGACCGCAAAAATACCCCAGGATGAACCGGTGGCAAACGACAACACTGCCATCGCCAGGAACACCAGTGCCGGTAGCATTTGCGCTGTCATATAAGGACTTAAATTTTCAATTACATACTGTGGCAGTAACATTTTGTCGCAGACGTCTTTAAAAATAAAAGCGGCAATGACGGTACTGATGGCGGGCAACATGGTTTTAAAACCATTCATCATCACATCCATCATTTCACCGATGCTCATCAGGCGTTGTACGCTGTAATAAATGATGGTGAATACCAGAGTGGCGATAATGCCTTTGAGAATATCCGGTTCACTGAATGATTTACCCAGCACGATGGTGAAGAAAATCAGCATCAGCATCGGCACTACAAAGTTGTGCATTTTGCCTTGTTTGTTGCTGTCTTCAAATTCTTCTTCAATCGAATGTACAGCATATTCATCACTGGTGTGATGCTGCATCTGCTGTGAAGCCTGATGGCTGGTACTTTGACCTGCCACAGCCCGCTGCAATTGATCTGGAGCCAGTTCACATTCAAAAGGACGTCCCGCCTGAGTTTCAGCTTCGGCTTTTTTCATTGGGCCAATATCCGGCATCAGTTTTAACGTCACCAGCATCACCATCAACACCGCAAGCCAGGGGTAAAACATATAAGGAATGGCCTGAATATACACGGCAATACCCTGGCCTTTTCCGGCAATATCATTGTCTTCCAGCAGACCGCCAAAAAATACCGCCCAGGTTGAGATCGGGATAATGACGCAAATCGGAGCGGCTGTTGAATCAACGATATAAGCCAGTTTCTGCCGTGAAACCTGGTACTTGTCAGTGACCCTTTTCATCGCCTCGCCGACCGTTAAGGCGTTGAGGTAATCATCGATAAAGATGATGCAGCCCAATATAAAGGACATAAACATCGAGGATCGTGGTCCAGTCGCAACTTTGGCGCCAAAACGGCCAAAGGCTAACGCGCCGCCGGTGTGAATTAACAGTCCGATGACCGCACCAAAACCACCACAGACCAGAATTAACCAGCCGATAGTTTCGTCTTTCATCACGTTGACGGCGATGTCGGAAAAATTATTCAGGGACTGACCAGGACTTAACATCAATAAGCCAACAACGGCACCGATGATTAAGGCCAAAATCGGACGTTTGAGCCAAATGGCAATCGCCATCACGACTACTGGAGGGATTAAACTTAACGCACTGGGTGAATCCATCAGGGGTTCCTTACAAAAAAACTCGACTGCTTGGTTACAACACGATCTATCGGTTTTGTAGCCGATTGCGATCGTCTGGTTTCACTCGGGCTGAAGCAGATTGTGGCCTGCGGGCCTTTGTAGTTATTTTTAGGTTATTTCCGGCAATCTGACAGGAATGGCGGCCGGATATGATAGCAAATATTTATCTGGCTTCAATCATTGATTCGGGGGATGTCTGTGTAGGGAATTGCGTTTTATTCGGCGCCTGTACCTGTAGAGGTCGTTATGCAGGCTGGGCGATGGTTGTGACAGGTGCTGTGATTGAGATTTGCTACGGGTTCAGCGGCAGTTGCTCTGGCTGGTGTACTTTGCAGCAGTTGCTGGCGATAGCAGGCGTTGCGGCGAAGTTGTGATTTTTTCTGTGGCAGCATCGTTGTTCCTTTCGTCTTTAATCCAAGTCTGTTTTTGCACTAGCTAAGCCTGAACTTAGCGACAGATGATGACCTGTCGGTGATGGATTGATGACAGTTTGGTGTCTGGGTCTGAGCAGCTCCCATTAACTCCCATACCGGATTTAAAGCCGGTTTACCGACTTCGCGCCATGCCACTCTCAAAACCACTTGCAAAGCCAATCAGGGAAACGGCAAGTTGGAGGAGGGGGCCGATCCGGTTATTTTGCAAAAATGCCTAGTTGACCAAGTTACTTTGGTTTTGTTACATTCACGCCATCCCAAAGGGGAGTAGCTCTTCGCCGGCGTATCGTCACTCCGAAACCAACAGGTTTCCGGTACCCGGGTCAGCCTAGCTGATGAGCAAGACCTTTGCCACATTGGCAAAGATCCCCCTGCAAACAGGACATCCGGCCAGTGTGGGTCCGGACAACGCCGGTCCAACCGGCAGCCTACATCCTGTTTGGAGTGAATTCATGGAAACTATAGCCAATCCCTGGCTCTGGACCGTTTTTTTTGGTCTGGTCCTGCTGATGCTTGCCATCGACTTGTTTGTGGTCGGCGGCGGTAAACAACATAAAGTCTCTGTCAAAGAAGCCGCCATCTGGTCGCTGATCTGGATCTCGGTATCCATGTTATTTGCGGCAGGACTGTGGTGGTACTTGCGCGATACCGTTGGTGTCGAGATCGCCAATGCCAAAACACTTGAGTATGTTACGGGCTATCTGATTGAAAAATCACTGGCCATTGATAACGTCTTTGTCTGGTTGATGATATTCAGTGTTTTTGCTATTCCACCAGAATTGCAAAAACGGGTGCTGGTGCTGGGGGTACTGGGCGCCATTATCTTACGCACGATAATGATTTTCGCCGGCGTTTGGCTGATCACCCAATTCCACTGGCTCCTCTATGTGTTTGGTGCTTTCCTGCTGTTAACCGGGGTTAAAATGTGGTGGGCGGCCGATAAACAACCCGATCTGATCAACAACCCGCTGGTGCTGTGGATCCGCCGACACTTTAAAGTCACCGAACAGCTTGAGGGTGAAAAGTTCTTCGTTCGACGTCAGGTGAATGGGCGCTGGGTGCGATATGCCACGCCGCTGTTTCTGGTGTTGGTGCTGGTGGAATTCTCAGACGTGATTTTTGCTGTTGATTCCATTCCGGCTATTTTTGCTATCACCACCGATCCCTTCATTGTGTTGACGTCAAATATCTTTGCGATCCTGGGGCTGCGCGCCATGTATTTTTTGCTGGCTGACATGGCAGACCGCTTCAGTTTGCTGAAATACGGTCTGGCGCTGGTGCTGGTATTTATCGGCGGTAAAATGATGCTGATCGATATTTACAAAATTCCGGTCGCGGTATCACTGGCAGTCGTTGCGCTGATTATCGGCACATCGGTGGTGCTGTCGTTGCGTCGCAGCCGTATTGATGCGGCGAAAACCGACGCAGCTGCGCGCTGAAATCCTGCTACGCGCGCAGATAATCGGTCTGAAATATACCCAAAATCATTGAAGATTCGGGTAGGCGGCAACTGAACGAATCCCCAGGAGCTTAGCAGTTCTAAGTGACTGGGGTGAGTGAAGGCGGCCAACAACCCCGAATCTTCAAGGATGAAGGGTATAAACAGCAATACTGGATAAAATCTGCGGTGGCTTTACTTCTAGCCACCGGACGGATAGGGTCAGGAATAGGAAGACCTGCCCCTGCATCTTCGTAAATAAGGATAGTAACAGATGATAAAAACGGCTTTTGCAGCAACGCTTACAGCACTTTTTACTTTTACCGCCTCAGCTACTGCACAATTCACTTATACTCCAAAATCAAGTGATGATGTTGGTTTATATCTGGGCACCCAAATCTGGCAAAGTGAGCCAAGTGGTATTTTTGGTGAAGAAAATACGCTCATTGATTTTAATTTAAATAAAGAACAGCAAATTAACTACTTTATTGACGTTAAACACCCTATTTCTTTCCTCCCGAACGCACGTATTTCAATTACCACACTTGATACCTCAGGTAAAACTACAGTAACGCAAAAGTTTGACTTCAACGATAAGACCTTTCCTATTGGTGGTAAAGTTGATGCCAGTTTTAACGTTCGTTATGTCGATTACACCTTCTATTATGAATTGTTTGATCAAGAAAAATTTTCATTTGAGTTGGGATTAACCGCTAGAGATTTGAATGCTGATGTGACTGTTACTGGGGCAACAAAAAGTTCTGGCGATGGCTGTAATGATCCTAATCCTTCTCCTGACAGCCCTTGTACAGATGCAGGAAATACTGCAATTTCCAGTAGTAAAATAAAAACCGACGAAATTAACCCTATGTTGTATGTTGCCACCAACATCAGTTTGCCGTTAACTAATTTAAGTGTATTTGCCCAAGCTGATTTTTTATTAAGAGATGACCATACATTTTCTGACTATCAAGTTGGCTTAAGTTACGATCTAATGAGAAGCAAAATGGCGGATTTTCATGTGAACTTAGGCTATCGAGTGGTGAAGATGGAATTCGAAAATTTAAACAATTTATATACCGATCTTGAATTTCAAGGTGCTTTTATTGGCATGGTTGCACACTTTTAAAACGGATGGTTCCCAGAAGACCTGCATCTTCTGCATCTTTTTTTCTGGCATAATCTTTAAAAAAGGATTTATGAAGTGACTTATAGAATATCCAGGTTTGTTTCTAAATTCGATTTTGAAGTATCCCGTGATGACAATGTACCCTGGCATTATGTGATTGAAATCTACGAATCTGAACACACCTTTTTCCCCAGAGTGTTCCGATGGGAATCATTCCTGATAACGCCCACTGAAACTGATTTGGAGATTTGCGAAGAAAAAATGCTCGTCAAAGACGAATTTTTTGATTGGGATAGTATTGTTGGTGAAAATGAAATTTTTATTAAAAACAGTGTGATAGTTGCCATAAAAGAAAAAATGGGGCTTGAATAAGTTCCTAACCTGATTTGGCAATAGAGAATTGGACACTGAGCTGCTGCACTGCCGAATGGATAGGGTCAAATGGATACGGTCAGCAAATGGATAGCAAATGGATAGGGTCAGGTCTTAGCAAATGGATAGGGTCAGGTCTTGCTTTTTTGGATTGGTTAGCAACTGACGCATTGCTTGGCTTGTTTGCGAAAAGTCGAGCAAATGGATAGGGTCAGGTCTTGCTTTTTGCCTTTTCTGTTCAGATGTAGCAAATGGATAGCAGCAAATGGATAGGGTCAGGTCTTGCTTTTTGCCTTTTCTGTTCAGATGTAGCAAATGGATAGGGTCAGGTCTAGCAAATGGATAGGGTCAGGTCTTGCTTTTTGCCTTTTCTGTTCAGATGGCAAAAAGCAAGACCTGACCCTTGGTTTTTTTTTGCTTGGTTTTTTGTAGGTCGTGCTACCGCGACCAATAAAAACGGCTTTGTGGGGACAAATGCCGCAGATATAGCTTCAACCGCGCTGGTTTGCTTAGGTTTGCTGACACAATTGACGGTAGCTTTGCAGCAGTGTCTTTAAACGAGCTGGGATAGAGCCATAAATTTCTTCGTCAAAGTTATAAGCCGCCAGATTTGTTGGGATAAAGTGCAGTGATGGCAGCAATTCCTCCATCACCGGTAGAATATGTTCTGGATATTCATCTAGCTTAAACTGTACCAGTGAGAAATAACAATCTACCGCACAGTCGGCATCTTTTGTGCCACAAGGGTCAGGTCTTGCTTTTTGCCTTTTCTGCTAACTGCGCTAAAGTTTAACCATTTTAGAATTCGGCAGAAAAGTAACATGGCAAGACCACTAAGACTGGAATTTGCGGGGGCGTTGTACCACATCACGAGTCGGGGTAATGAGCGCAAGCCGATTTATTTTGAAGACAGCGACTTTACCTCATTTTTAACGCTGCTGGGACAGGTATGCGCGCAATATAACTGGGTTGTTCATGCCTATTGCCTGATGTCGAATCATTACCATTTGTTGCTGGAAACGCCTGATGCGAACCTGACCAAAGGTATGCGTCAGCTCAATGGTATATACACGCAGTCGGTCAACCGTAAGTACAAACGGGTTGGACATTTATTTCAAGGGCGCTACAAAGCCGTACTAGTGGATAAAGACGCTTATCTGCTGGAACTGAGCCGTTACATCGTGCTGAACCCGGTCAGAGCAAACATGGTGGCGAATCTTGACGATTGGCATTGGAGTAGTTGGCGCTGTGCAATGGGTCGGGATGTATCTCCGGATTGGTTAGCAACTGACGCATTGCTTGGCTTGTTTGCGAAAAGTCGGAAAACTGCGATGGCGAAATATGCAGATTTCGTGCTGCAGGGCACGGGAGTAAAGTTGTGGGAGAATCTAACCAACCAAGTGTTTTTGGGGAATGAAGAGTTTGTAAAAACGCATTTGGCCTTGCTGAAAGCGCCGGAAAATGACTTATCTGAAATTCCCAAAAAGCAGCGACGTGGAGCGGCACGTCCACTTACCGAGTACGAACGTCTATACGCAACGCGTGATGAAGCGATCCAAGTGGCTTATCAGTCAGGAAGCTATACCTTGCAGGAGCTTGGCGATTATTTTGGTTTGCACTATTCACGGATCAGTAGGATTGTGGCAAAAAGCAAGACCTGACCCTCAGCACTCTCATGACCCTCAGCACTCTCACTCAGCACTTCTCAGCACTTGCTCCTCCAGTTTAAAACTAAAGAATTAGTTGCAAGGGTTTTAGCGCTGCGTT
>NZ_SACS01000034.1 GCF_004005945.1 Rheinheimera riviphila | reverse complement strand
TCGCAGGTCGCTCTGAAAGTAGAAACTCCATTCTCTAAATTTTGATATCAGTACGCCAGCGAAGTCAGCTAGCAGTCTTTAAACTGGCGTACTACCGCTAACGCGGTGAGTACGCCCTACGCAAATATATGAATTTAATTAGAAAAGTAGGGCGTACTCACCCGAAGGGTAGTACGCCAGCGAAGTTAGCCGGGAATCGCTAATCCGGCGTACTACCGCTGCCGCGGTGAGTACGCCCTACGCAAATACCTGAATTTAAATAGAAAAGTAGGGCGTACTCACCCGAAGGGTAGTACGCCATCAAAGTCAGCCAGACATAAAAAAACCGGCAGTACAAGCTGCCGGTTTTTCTATTTTGAAGAGGTGTGAGCCAGCCGTTAAGCCGGGTTCTGTTCTCTGTTGCCAGAGCGACAATCATTCCTCTAGGACGTACGTCACCGCACGCCTCAAGCAACCTACCCGCCCCCAACGCGGGCCGCGCCAATGGGGGCCTATTTGGTCTTGCTCCGGGTGGAGTTTACCGTGCCACGAACTGTTACCAGCCGCGCGGTGCGCTCTTACCGCACCCTTTCACCCTTACCTGATCCCACTGCTCTTGCGAACAATGGGCCATCGGCGGTTTGCTCTCTGTTGCACTGGTCGTAGGCTCACGCCCCCCAGGCGTTACCTGGCACCCTGCCCTGTGGAGCCCGGACTTTCCTCCCCCTGCTTGCGCAGGCAGCGATTGTCTTGGCCAACTCACGGCGCGCATTATACGCCAAAACGCTGTGCTGACCAGTAAAAGCTTACCGCGCTGATTTAACGGCCATTTACCATCGCTGTTGCGGCAGTCTTCATTGCTTCCAGTTGAAAAACCACAGCAGAATAGGTAAGTTCAGATTTATCTAACGTGCACTGCGCGCACATGCAACACGCCATGAAAACTACTTTTTCCAGATATTCACTGCTTTTTACCGCCAATTAAAGGAAAACCCATGCACCTGTCCGATATCCTGATCTTAAGTGGTGCCCGCACGCCGATTGGCAGTTTTGGCGGCGCGCTGGCCAGTCAAAGCCCGGCGCAGTTGGGCACAGTGGCAGCGACGTCGGCCATCCAACGTGCTGGGGTTGCAGCGGCAGCGGTCGATGTCGCCGTCTTTGGCCATATCATTACCACCACCAGCGACGATGTGTATTTAGCACGGCAGATTGCTTTGCAAAGTGGCATGACGCCGAGCAGCAATGCCTTTCAGGTCAACCGGCTTTGTGGCTCTGGGTTACAGGCGATTATTAGCGCGGCGCAGCAGCTATTACTCGGTGATGGTCAGCTGGCACTTTGTGGTGGCGCTGAATCGATGAGCCAAGGCGCATTTTTATTGCCCGGGGTGCGAAAAGGCTTAAGAGTAGGTCATGCCGCGGTTACCGACTTAACCCTGGGTATTCTGACCGACCCTTTTGGCAGTGGCCATATGGGCATCACCGCAGAAAATATTGCAGCCAAATATGGTTTTAGCCGCAACCAACTGGATGAATTTGCGCTGGAAAGTCAGCAACGGGCAGCAAAGGCGCAACAAGCCGGTTATTTTAATAAGCAAATTGTCGCTGTGCCGTTGCCGGGCAAAACCGGCGCTGCGCCAACCTTGATGACAACGGACGAACATATCCGCCCAGGCACTACGCTACAAAGTCTGAGCCAGCTAAAACCTGCCTTCCAGGCGAACGGCATGGTGACAGCTGGCAACGCTTCGGGCCTCAACGATGGCGCAGCCGCTTTAATACTGGCCACGGCACCATACGCGAAAAGCCAGGGGTTAACCGCCAAAGCCAGACTGGTCGGCTACAGCATGGCCGGGGTCGAACCCTCATTAATGGGGCTTGGACCTATTCCGGCGGTACAACAATTACTGGTAAAAACCGGTTTATCACTTGGCAATATTGATGTAATTGAATCCAACGAAGCCTTTGCCGCGCAAGCCTTGGCCGTCAGTCAGACACTGGGGTTTGATCCAGCAAAGGTAAACCCAAACGGTGGTGCTATTGCACTGGGGCATCCGGTTGGCGCGACTGGCGCTATCTTGCTGGTGAAAACTTTGTATGAACTTGAGCGCATCAACGGCCAATTCGGCCTGGTGACCTTATGCATTGGCGGCGGTCAGGGTATCGCCTTACTGGTGGAGCGCTGCGGCTAAGTGCTAGGGTTCAAGTTGGAAGTTACTTCCTCTCCCACTGCATAGGATTAAATAACACGCCATGCATTTGCTGCATCGGCGCAGTGCGGACAAATCCCAGCGCCTGATATACCGGCACCGCATTGTTGGACGAATTCACGGTGTAACTTCCAGGGTTGCCATGGTCCTCACAATAGGACATCGCGTGCTGCCAAAGCTTGCGTGCTAAGCCCTGGCCTTGCCATGCCTCATTGATAAACAAATGATATAAATGGCTATGGTTGCGCATACCAATACAGCCGATGAGTTCAACACCATTTGCACCTGCGCTTTCTGCGACAAAATAAACAAACCCTTGCTCGAAAAAACCTTCAATCGCAGCCTGGTTGTTTGAGCTCAGAAAATGCTGGGTTGCTGCAGCAGTAAATTCAGGCGTAATAAATTGAAGTGCTAAGCCTTTGATTAAATTAGAAATGACCTTAGCATCGCTGGTGGTTGCTTGACGAATTTGCATTAATTTCCCATTGTTGCTTGCATAGTGTGCACCTGAGCGGACACTGATGTTAAGAGATCTTGTCATGCAATCGCAATCTACCCAAAAGGAAAACCAGCGCAATCATCACACTGCTACAGACTGTGCTCGTCGTCCTGACAAAGCCATTGAACGTATGTTGCTGGAGTTTAGGCGGTGCGAAAGCTAGCGTAAGCATGACAAGGCGATTTCAGGTAAAGTGGATTATCAGGGCATAGACAGCAATACAGGAGCCGCCACTTCACAAGTTTTGGTCACGACCAATCGACCATAATCGACACATTTTCTTTTAAAATAAACAATTTACAACAAATCTCAAACCTAACGCAGTTATACTCGCAACCGTTATCAACAACGACATTAGCGCTGTTTTACACCTTGAACCGCAGCCACTTCGTGAATTGCGACAGGTAACTCAGCTCCTTTCGGCGACCACAGGAGTGCATATTCGATGTTAAGAAGTCTAAAAATCGGCAAAAGGTTAACCATCGGATTCAGCCTGTTGGTGCTGATCAGTATCGTGGTCGGCGCATCGTCGTTTTACCGGCTACTCGAAATCAAATCAAATCTGTCCAATCTGGCAGAACGCAGGTTACCGGCCGCGTTATTGGTTGGGAAAATGAATAGTGAATTCCTGCTGATCCGCTTACAGCTGGCCAATTTATTGATTGCCAAAGCCGACGCTGATAAAGCCCCGCTGCACGAGGCGTTAAATCAGGCCGTGCGACAATATAACGACACCTCGGCACAGGCTGCTGAATTCCATAAAACCGCGGCTGGCCGGTCGACCTTTGAACAAGTCTTAACTGCCAAAATCAAATTTGATGCGCTGTACGCTGAACTGATGGTGCTGATTAATAACAATAAAATCGATGAGGCATTGCAGTTCAGGCAACAGAAATTCACGGAAGCGGCCCGCGAAGTCACCAAATCGCTGGTCGAGCTGGCAGACTACCAACGCGCAACCGGCATCAAACAAGCGCAAGAAGGTGAACAGAGTATTTTTCTGGCAGAAATGACCGCGTTGCTCGCCGTCATTTTTGCGGTGCTGTTTGGGGCGACCCTGGCGGTGCTGATTACCAGAAGCTTAGTGCGTCCGATTGAAACCGCCGTGGTTGCCAGCCAGGCCATCGCCGCAGGTGATTTGAGCTTTCACTTTGCCGATGACGCACCGGATGAAGCCGGTGTCTTGATCCGGGCCATGGTGACCATGCAGAAACAACTGCAAAGTACGCTGGACGATATTAATAAATCAGCGTCTCAATTGACGGTCACCTCAGAAGAGCTGAGTGTAGTGACCGAAAGTTCCGCCCATACCATGCAACAACAAAGTGCTGAACTTGATATGGCGGCAACGGCGGTGACTGAACTTACCACGGCGATTGAAGAGGTAGCGCGCAGCGCCGCCGCCACCTCTGACAATTCGACCCAGGCCGATAAAACCTCGCAACAAGGGCATCAGAAAGTCAATTCGACTATCCAATCGATTCAAACCCTGGAAAATGAAATTCAGTTGTCGCGCGCCGATATTATTCAGCTGTCCGACCATGTCAATGAAATCGGCAAGGTACTGGATGTGATCCGGGCCATCGCCGACCAAACCAATTTATTGGCGTTAAATGCCGCGATCGAAGCCGCCAGAGCCGGCGAAAGTGGCCGTGGTTTTGCTGTGGTCGCCGATGAAGTCCGGGCGCTGGCACATCGAACCCAACAATCAACCAAGATGATTGAACAAACAATCAAAACGGTACAGGCAGGCACCCAAAAAACCGTGGTGACGATGGAGCAAAGTAGCGAACGCGCCACCCAGACGTTAAAACTGGCGATGGAAGCCGGCGCCGCACTGAAGTTGATTACCGAATCGATTGGCCAAATCAGCGATCAGAATATGACCATCGCCAGCGCCGCCGAGGAACAGGCGACTGTTGCCAGAGAAGTCGACAAAAACTTAATTAATATTAAAGATTTGTCTGCTCAGACTGCGGCGGGCGCAGATGAAACCAAGGCCTCCAGTATCGAACTGGCAAAATTAGCCGAGCATTTAAGCGATTTGGTGAAACAATTTAAAGTTTAAGCGCGCTGCGGGGTTGTCCACCCATCGACCCCGCGCCGCCACTGGTCGTTTGTCGCTGGAGTTTAGCAAGCGCTAAAGTTAGCTTCGAAGCTGAAAATTTAATCCGGAGCTTTCTGATGCGCCTGCACCTGCTTTCTACCTCGTTACGATTCACGCTGATCACGGCTTTATTAGCACCAACTCCTGCGGTGCTGGCTTATGATCGGGTCACTGGCCACGATTTTGCCAGCCGCTCTGAAGTGATAGCACCGCATGCGATGGCGGCAACCAGTCAGCCACTGGCCACCCAAATTGCGCTGGATATTATGAAACAAGGTGGCAACGCCATCGATGCGGCCATTGCTGCCAATGCGGCGCTTGGCCTGATGGAACCCACCGGCAACGGCATTGGCGGCGATTTATACGCCATCGTCTGGTCAGCCAAAGATAAAAAACTATTTGGCCTCAATGGCTCTGGCCGTTCGCCAAAGGGCATGACGCTGGCGCAAATGCAGGCTGAAGTGAAAAAACTCGGTCGCACTGATATTCCACCTTATGGCATGTTGCCAATTAGCGTACCGGGTGCCGTCGACGGCTGGTTTAGTCTGCATGACAAATTTGGCACATTGCCGATGGCTAAAATTCTGGCACCAGCCATTCAATACGCCGAACAAGGCTTTCCGGTATCCGAACTCATCGCTTATTACTGGAATGCTTCAGTGCCCAGGCTTTCACCTCAACCGGGTGATTTTAAAGGCACTTTTACTATCAACGGCAAAGCGCCACAAAAAGGCGAAATCTTTAAAAACCCGGCCCTGGCATCAACCTTAAAAACTCTGGCCAAAGACGGCCGTGATGCCTTTTATCAAGGTGAGATTGCCCGCAAAATTGATGCTTTTATGAAAAAAGAAGGCGGCTATCTGCGTTATGAAGATTTTGCTTCGCATAAATCAGAATGGGTAGAGCCGGTGTCGGTGCATTATCGCGGCGTCGATGTGTGGGAATTACCACCCAACGGTCAGGGCATTGCGGCACTACAGATGCTGCAAATTCTGAAAAACTTCGATTTAAAAAGTATGAGCTTTAACAGCGCTGAAAGTTTGCACACTTTAATTGAAGCGAAAAAACTGGCGTTTGAAGACCGTGCCAAATTCTACGCCGATCAGGACTTTGCCAAAGTGCCGGTCAAAGGGCTGATTTCTGAAGCATACGGCCGGGAACGTGCCAAGCTGATTACCGATAAAGCCGCACAGCGGGTCGATGCTGGTAACCCGAATTTGTATGAAGGCGATACCATCTATATGACCACGGCGGATAAAGACGGCAATATGGTGTCGTTAATCCAGTCAAATTACCGTGGCATGGGCTCTGGTGTGGTGGTGCCTGGGTTAGGTTTTGGCTTCCAGGATCGCGGTCAGATGTTCTCGCTGGACGCTAAACACGCCAATGCCTTTGCCCCTGGCAAACGCGCTTTTAATACGATTATTCCAGCCTTCGCCACCAAAGATGGCAAGCCATACATCAGTTTTGGCGTGATGGGCGGCGCGATGCAGCCACAAGGTCATGTGCAGATTATCGTGAATATGGTCGATTACGGCATGAATTTGCAAGAAGCCGGTGACGCCGCGCGTTGGCAGCACCTCGGCAATACCGAGCCAACTGATGGTAGCCAAATGTATCTGGAAAACGGTGGTTACACCGAAGTTGAACGGGGTGTGCCGTACCAAACCATTCAGCAATTACAGCAAAAAGGTCATGATATCCGGTATGGTTTTGGCGGTTATGGTGGCTATCAAGCCATTCTAAAAGATCCAAAAACCGGCGTTTATTATGGCGCTTCTGAATCGCGCAAAGACGGCCAAGCTGCTGGTTATTGATGCAGCAAACCTGAAATGTAAAAAGGCCGCAGTGTCAAAACTGCGGCCTTTTTCATTGATTCAGCACTTAACTCAGTAAGTCGATGCCAGCAGCGAAGGAAAATTAATCCTGACCAATCCGCGCTTTGATATCGTTAATCAATGGTGAATCACCCATGCCATTGGCAGTCGCCCAGGCTTCCAGCCCTTCTGACGTTAAGGCTTTGGCTGGCATCTGCTTGACATAAAATGCACCCACTTCGTACGCGTCACTGCGCATGGCGAATTTAATCAGCGATTCTTTGTTACATTGCACGTTGTCATAGATTTTACGCACGTTGACTTTGTTGTCTGATAACAATTTACGAATGCGGTTTTTATCGTCTGCTTTGGTGTATTCACACAGCGAAACAGTCCACTGCTCTTGCGCCATTGCCACAGGCGAACTTAATACTACAACTGCCAGGCCTAAAGCTACTACCGTTAAAGTCTTCTTCATAACAACCTCATTTAGCTTAAAAAATCCATGGTATTCATAGCGCTTGCGATCTGGGCTCATTGATACCACCACCCAAATCGCTGCCAGAATAAAGCAGCAAACGCTGACCTAAGCCAAGTATTGGCGTTTATTGAAAGAAGGCAAGTCCAATCAGTTGAAATTAGTCATGTTTTTGATTTGATTGATTAATTTTAAAGCTAACCGCAACATTTACCATTAATTGTATATTTAAACTGTTCATATCACTGCCAAGTTGAATCACAACAACGCAACAGCATATTAGCAGTGGTCCGGCACGAAAATTTCAGCGCTGCTCAGCTCAGGACGGGCTATGAGCGGCTCAGGATGCTTGCAACAATGGTAGCTCGATGCTGATCCGAAGACCACACCGCTCGCCAGCTGCGTTCAGGCGGTTTTCGGCATTGATAGTACCGCCACAAGCACTGATCGCGCGCTGGGCAATGCTCAGCCCCAGCCCAACGCCACTACCGGTACTGTGACTACGGAAAAACGGGTTAAAAATCAGCGGTAACTGCTCTGGTGGCAAGCCACAACCATCGTCGTCAACCAACACTCTGACGCTTTGATCCAACACCAGCGCCCGCACCAGCACCAATGAATCTTCCGCCGTGTATTTAATGGCGTTACGAATGACGTTTTCCAAAGCCCGGTACAATAGCTCGGCATCGGCACTCACCAGAATTTGGGGTAATTCAGCCAGTTGCAGATGTTTATGCTGCGCAGCTGCTTCCAGCTGACCATCATCACAAATCGATTCCAGCAATTCAGTCAAATCAACTTCTTGCAGCTGAAAATTCACTTCGCCACTTTCGAGCCGGGAAAAAGTCAGAATTTCGCCGACCAATTCATCGAGGCGCGCCGCTTCAGTTTCTACTTTGGCCAAAGCCGATTCCTGCTCCGACGGGGTTTGCCGGGCCAGGCCAATCAAAATTTGTAATCGGGCCAAGGGCGAGCGTAATTCATGCGACACATCGTGTAACAGCCGGCGCTGCGACAAAATCGCCAGATAGACACTTTGCGCCATCAGGTTAAAACTACGCGCCAGCTCGCCAAATTCGTCTTTACGGCTGGTAATTTTACCGCTGAGCTGGGTGCGCCATTGCTCTTTTGGCAGCGCGCCGAGCGCCTGACGCAGCTGACGTACCGGCGACGCAAAATACCAGGCCAGCACCAGGCTGGAAGCCATGCTGGTCAGCACAATACTGATTAAAATAAAGCTGGGGTGAAACCAGAACGGCGGTGTGGGCGGTCGGCGCATCACCCCGTTTTCTAAAGCAGGCCCGCGATCGGTAAATCTGCGCTCCCCTTCGAGCGGCTCCGGTTCGCCAAAGTTGCGCCAGCGACCGGGCCAGAATTGCGGATTCGCCACCGCCAGCAATTGCCAGTGCTGTCCATCGGCGCTATGCAAAGCAAAATCTGCCTGATTCGAACGCTGCACCAGTTGCTGCCGCCAGTCTGCCGGCACTGGTCGTTGTAATAAGTCTTGCCCCATCGCATCGAGAATTAAAATCCGTTCCCGCGCAATCGGATCCAAATCCCATTTCGCCACCACTTTACGCAGCAACTCAATGCCGCCAGCATCCACCATGGTTTGCGCCGACTGCTGAATAAGCCGCGCCTGGGGCCCAAACATTGGCCGATCGTCGCCGGGATCGGTGCTCAGCTGCACCACGGCCCAAATCAAGCCAAAGGCAAAAGCCAGTGCCGACCAGAACGCCAACAAAAATTTCCAGAATAACTGCCCCATCATTTATCGCTGCCTCATGGCTTACAGATGCCTCAACCATTGATAACCCTTGCCGCGCACGGCTTGGATCCAATGTTGGCCATCGCTGCGTTTGCCCAGTTTTTGCCGGATATTCGAAATATGCACATCGATGCTGCGATCATATTGGGTGAGGGTTTTGCCCAGCCCCTGCTGCGATAAATCGGCTTTCGTGACAATGCGGCCGGCCTGACTGACCAACAACCATAACAAACTAAACTCGGCACCGGTTAAGTCCAGCGCACTGCCTTCAAACATGGCACTACGACTGGCCGGTGTTAATAACAGCGGGCCTTCCTGCAAACGTAAATCGGGTTGTTGTTGTAACTGCATCCGCCGCAAAATAGCCCGGATCCGCGCCACTAATTCCCGTGGTAAACAAGGTTTGGCGACATAATCATCGGCACCCAGCTCCAGGCCAATGACTTTGTCGATATCATCACCACGCGCCGTCAGCATCAATACCGGCCGATCTGACACCTGCCGTAGCTTTTTCAGCACGGTCACGCCGTCCATGCCCGGCATCATCACGTCCAGTACCACCAAATCAAAACCATGGCTTAACGCCAGTTTTAAGCCGGTGGTGCCATCATTGGCAACTGTCACGGTAAAACCTTCGCGCTGCAGATAAGTCGCCAGCATACTGGTCAAAGCGCTGTCGTCGTCGATGAGTAACAGATGAGCCAAAATAACAACCTTTGCTATACGTTCGAATGAATGTGAAAAAAGTATGGCCGAATTTTAACCTGAAGCGGTTGCGCGCGGGCAGCGGCTTTACATAACTATACAAAATCAACCGATCCACCGCTGTTCTGCAGCGAACTTTAGTTTTTGTGCATATGATTAACGGAATCACCGAATGCGTTGATGGCGCTCCAGAGACAGCCTGACCAAGGAAGTGTAAATGATGTCACGCCCGCCCTTTGTCAATCCGTTGCCGGCAGCTGATCGACAGGCTACTGATCGACAGACTGCAGCCTTACTAAAAAACTTTATCTTGATCAGTTTGTTAGTCACCTTCATGGCGCTGCTTGGCATTTTGACCCGCCCGATCGGACTGCTTGCAGTATTCTGGCCCGCCAACGCTGTATTGCTGGGTTTGTTGATCAGGCAGCCACACCGTGCCCATTGGTCAGGCTGGCTAGCCGCGACTTTGGCCTTTGTTGCCACCGACGTAGCCACCGGCTCGGATGTTAAAACATCGCTGGTGCTGACCTTTGGCAATCTGCTGAGTATCGCCACCGGATTTTATCTGTTCCGCCGCTTGCCCATCGCCCATCAAACATTGCGTCAACCGATGTCGATTGTTTGGCTGGCGATCTACACCGGATTGGCGTCGGTCGCCGCCGGTTTTAATGGCATGCTGGCCAATCCGCTGTTGTTTCAAGGCACGATGATCGGGGGGTGGAAATTCTGGTTCACCGCTGAGTGGGTGAATTATCTGGCGATCCTGCCGGTTATTTTAACCATGCCCGGCTGGAAATTCCCGACATCACCCTGGCGGACATTATGGCGACCTCGTCCCGCGCAGTGGCGCATCGCCATGCCCTTTACGGCCGTGCTGCTGGGGCTGTTGCTCAGTCTGGTATTTAGTGGCCCCGGCGCCATCGCTTATCTGGTGCCCGGATTGCTGTGGTGCGCGCTGAGTTATCAATTGTTTACCACGGCCGTACTGACCCTGCTCACCAGTCTGTGGACTTTGCTAGGGGTTGCGGGCGGCTGGCTGGATTTGGGGATTGTGATCAACCGTGGCCGGGATCTGGAATCTTTGCGTTTGGGGGTCACATTGATTGCATTAGCGCCATTAACTGTGGCCAGTGTGATGACTGCACGGTTGGAATTGCTACAAAAGTTGCAGTATCTGGCCAGCCACGACCCGTTAACAGGTGTGCTGAACCGGTCCGGTTTTATGGAGCAGGCCGAGCCATTATTTGGCCAGTTGACCGGCGGCAAGCGGTCGCTGGCGCTGATGATGCTGGATATCGATTTTTTCAAAAAAATCAATGACCAACACGGCCATGCTGCCGGCGATCTGGTGCTCAAAAACTTTGCGTTGATTGCCGGGCAATGCCTGCGCGACGCCGATTTGCTGGGTCGGATTGGCGGTGAAGAATTTGTGGTGTTGGTGCCGGATTGTGATATCGAACAAGCCCGCAGTATTGCGCAGCGTATTTGTGATGCCAGTGGTGCATACAACTATCAGATTGCCAACGATATCCGGCTGAACGTGACGGTGAGTATCGGTGTGGTGCATACGAGTGGTGCTGCGGACTCAATGTCGGTGTTACTCAATCTGGCCGACCAGCAGCTGTATCAGGCCAAAGCTGCGGGTCGAAACCAGATAGTGCTGAGCAGTTGGCCAGCCGACAATGCTCATACATTGAATTAACGGGCCGCCTGCCAATCCGTCACCGCCTGCAGCATCACTTCGGCTTTGGACAGCTCGAAAGTTTTAGGCGCATCAACATTCAGCAACTGCACCACACCGTCATCCACAATCATCGCGTAGCGCATTGAACGCATGCCGCCAAAATCGCCGCTATCGACCAACAAACCGCAGGCTTCGGCAAACCGGCCGGCGCCATCGGCTAAAAACAGAATATCACCGGCTTGTTGCTGCTTGCCCCAGGCATCCAGCACATAAGCATCATTGACCGCAGTACAAATGATCCGATCGACACCCTGCTGGAAAAACTGCTCACACAAGGTGACAAAACCCGGTAAATGGGCGGCGCTGCAGGTGGGAGTAAAAGCACCGGGTAATGCGAATAGCACTATGGTTTCGCCGCTGAAAATTTCTTTACTACTCAGGGTGACCACGCCATTTTCAGTTAAACGCTGAAAACTGACTTCTGGTAATTTTTCGCCGATCTGAATCATTATTTGCTCCTGTTGCAGCTTTACTTATGCTCCACTGAAACCTCAGCAGAATTAAAGCGCCGCTTTTACGTAAACATCAAATCTGTTGTTTTTGCCTTCAATACTCATGCTGGGTTTTTGCCCAGCCAGAAATTCGGCGTAACCTGGTCTTTTCACCACCACCCTTTTACTAGCAAGGGCGAAAGCCGCCTGCCATAAAGCATCGGCGTCCGGATCGGCGCCAACCACGTCATGAAAAGCCCGCATCTCTTTTTTCACCGCCGCCGATTTTTCGCGCGCCGGAAACATCGGATCCAGATACACCACATCGGGTGCTGGTAACTGTTGCAAGGCGTCAATCGCCTGTGAAAATACCAGTTTAAAGCGGTCTGGCAACCAATCCTGCAATTCGGGGTCGAGTCTGGCCCGGCGTAAACCGTCCCACAATAATGCAGCTACCGCCGGGTTGCGTTCCACCAACGTCACGGTCGCGCCTAAACTCGCCAGCACCAACGCATCCCGGCCTAAGCCTGCGGTCGCATCAATCACTGACAAACCGGCTTTTTTAGTTAAGCCCACCGCTTTGGCAATAGCCTCACTTTTGCCACCACCAAATTTGCGCCGGTAGGTGGCCGCACCGCTGGCAAAATCGACCAGAATGTCGCCTTGCTTGGCAAGTTCGGTGTGACGTAATACCAGCTGCCGGTCCTGCCACGCCAGATGCCAGCCGTTTGCTTGCTCGACAATCGCAATACCAAATTGTTGTTGCAGCGCTTCAGCAACGGTTGCTGGCAATGCAGGATCAGCCAATAAACCAGTGTTTAACCCGGCAGCATGTTGATCAAAACCTACAGCTTCACCCGCGACTTGCATCAGGCAGCTCCGCTGTCATCGGGGCTTGATGCAGTGCCGGTGCTTGGCGCAGATCCGGTGACACCGGTGAGACCCGCATAATTATCACCGACACTCATCGCCACAATGCGGCTGATTTGCTGCAGGTTGAAGCCGGATTGTTGCTGCCACAAGTTAAACTGTGCCTGAATCTTTGCCAAACTGCTTTTACTGGTCAGCCCGCCATCAATCACCTGATAAGCGCGCAGGTAGGCTTCAACATCCTGCGACAATAAAAAGGTATCTTTACCCATCGCCCGCAGCGCATAAGCACCGGTGTTGCCACCTAATCTTGCACCACGTTTTTTTAAAAGCTCCCACAAACCGATAATATTCTCTGACGGCCAGTGCGCCACCATCGCCGCAAAACTGCCATGCTGCTGCGCCAGCTCGTGGATCATCAATGCATTGTGGCGAATGGTCAGCACCTTGCTGCCATTACGGATAATCCGTGGATCCTGGGCTTTTTGCGCCAGCATTTCGTCTGGCAACATCAGCATTTTCTCTACCGCAAAGTCGAAAAACACCTCGCGAAAACCAGGCCATTTGTTTTCCACCACCCGCCAGACAAAACCACTCTGAAACACTTTTTTGGTAAAAGCTTCCAGCCAATCGGCATCATTGTATTGCAACAATTCAGCGCTGGTCAGCGAATGACCAAGCATCGCCTGCAGCTGCGCTTCACCGCCTTTACGCTCTACCGCCCGCTGATAAATGCTCGGGAATTTCTCTACCTGCGCCATACCAACCTCAGAACAAATCGCCGGATGGGCCGGCTTTACATACCCCACCGACCAGCATCACACTAGGTTCCAGCACCATGGAACAATCCGATATAAGCCCAAGCCGATGGGCTTCTGCTTCAGCCAATCCATTGTATTCAGAAACTTTTTGCAGCAACAGTGCTTCGTCCAGCCCCTGCACCGAATAAATCAGGTACGAAGCCGGGCCACCACAAGCTTTATAACCAAAAGACACCTTGCGACATTGCTGCAGTTCACTGGCTTTGGCCTCGCCAATCATGGTTTTAATCTCGGCATAACGCTGCGTCAGTTCAGCATTGGTGCCTTGATTGGCGACCGGCAATGTTTGTCTGGTTTTTGGCATTTTGTGCTCCTCGGGATCTGCCGTGGTAGCAGTCGCCGTTTCAGGTGCAACTGTGGTCGCGGCCGGTGCCGCAGCTTGTTCAGCCGATTGTTCACCGCAACCGGTCAACACCAGCGCCAGCAGCGTCGCAGTCATCGGCAAACGCATCAGGCGGCCGCTCCGGCAATCCCCATATGGCGTAATAACGCCGCATTGGAAGGTTCACGGCCGCGGAAAGCTTTAAACAGTTCCATCGGTTCAGCACTACCGCCGCGCTCTAAAATACAATGCAGGAAGTCAGCACCGGTCTGGCGGTTAAACACGCCTTCCTCTTCAAACCGACCAAAGGCATCGGCCGATAACACTTCAGCCCATAAATAACTGTAATAACCAGCACCATAACCACCGGCGAAAATATGGCTGAAACTGTGCTGGAACCGGTTAAAACGGGGCGGCACTATCACTGAAACCTCAGAGCGGACCTGATCCAGCACTTGCTGCACCTGGCCTCCAAGTTCAGGGTTGTAGTCCGCATGAACTCTAAAATCAAACAAAGCGAATTCTAACTGGCGCACTAAAAACAGTGCCGACTGGAAGTTTTTCGCCGCCAGCATTTTATCCAGCAAGTGCTGAGGCAAGGGCTCGCCGGTTTCATAATGACCGGAAATCAGCTGTAAGGCTTGCGGCGCCCAGCACCAGTTTTCCATAAACTGGCTTGGCAATTCCACGGCATCCCAAGGCACACCGTTGATCCCTGCGACCGCACTGGCATCCACTTTGGTCAGCATATGGTGTAAACCATGACCAAATTCGTGGAATAAAGTCACCACTTCATCATGGGTAAACAGCGCCGGTTTGCTGCCAACCGGTTTATTAAAGTTACAGGTTAAATAGGCCACCGGCCGTTGCAGGCTGCCGTCGGCTTTCATCCGCCGTCCCTGACAATCGTCCATCCAGGCGCCACCGCGTTTTTTGGCGCGGGCGTATAAATCGAGGTAAAAACTACCGCGAAGCTCGCCGGAAACATCAAAAATATCGTAAAACTTCACATCCGGATGCCAGACATCAACACCAGCGCGCTCGGTGACCGTAATGCCAAACACTTGCTGCAATACGTTAAATAACCCAGCGACCACCCGATGCTCTGGGAAATACGGTCGCAATACTTCGTCGGAAATGGCGTAAGTGGCCATTTTCAGTTTTTCTGAGTAATAAGCGGTGTCCCAGGCGTTCAACTGGTCGACAGCAAAATTGGCGCGGGCAAATTCGGTCAACTGTTGTAAATCTTGTTGTGCCTGCGGTTTGGCACGTTTGGCTAAATCGGATAAAAACGCCAGCACCTGCGCCGGGCTTTCCGCCATTTTGGTGGCCAGAGATTCTTCTGCCGCGTTATTAAAATCAAGCAGTTGCGCCAGCTCATGCTTCAGTGCCAGTGTTTCTTCAATAATAGCGCTGTTGTCAAACTGACCGGCCGTTGGCCCTTGATCAGAAGCGCGGGTGCAATAAGCCTGATACATTTCTTGCCGAAGTGCCGCATCATCGGCGTAGGTCATCACCGCAATGTAGCTCGGGAATTCCAGCGTAAACACAAAACCGGCGAGCTCGCGGCTTTGCGCAGCTTCAGCGGCAGCCAACCTGGCATCTTCCGGTAAACCGGCAAGCTGCGTTTCATCAGTGATGTGCTTAAACCAGGCCTGGGTGGCATCGAGGCAATGGTTGGAGAAAGTGGAGGATAAATCAGATAAGCGGCTTTGGATGTCGCCATAGCGCTGCTTTTTTTCATCCGACAAACCAATGCCCGACAACTTAAAATCACGCAGCGCATTTTGAATCACTTTTTGCTGCGCGCCGGAAAGCGACTGGTATTCAGCGCTTTGACTAAGCGCCAGATAGGCCTGATACAAACCTTCATGCTGACCGACCCAGGTGCTGAAATCGGACAACAGCGGTAAACAACTTTCATACGCTTCGCGCAGTTCCGGGGATGACAACACCGAATTTAAATGCGACACCGGCGACCAAAGATGGCTTAAATGATCCGATGTTTCTTCGGTATTGGTGATCAGTGACTGCCAGCTCACTGGCGTGGCGGCAACAGCATCTTCAACATTCTGCCGACAAGCCGCCAAAGCTTGTTCAACGGCCGGCAACACCATCGACGGCTCAATTGCGGAAAAAGGAGGTAAACCGGTAAAACTGGATAACACATTGCTCATGATGGCCTCGGTGCGACAATTGAAAACACTGATTCAGAAAAAACGGCCGTTGCAGAAAACGGGCATTAAAAAACAGGCTTTAAAAAACGGGTATTAAAAAACGGGCATTAAAAAACAGATAGTAGCTTGAACTATGGGGCCTGTGGCATATTTCTCAAGCACATGACCACAAAAATTCAGCCTGGTGCAAGTGCGGCCCAGCAACTGTGGCGGCGAGGAATAGCCCTGGCTCATTCCCTTATCGCGCCCTGCGCAACCCCTCGTCAACATCGCCGCATCACTCGCGACAACCACCGTCTGACTTTTTTACAATTAGTTAAGAAAATTTGCAACAATAGCATTCAAAAAAACCGCATCCAGTTGATTTGTATGAACTTTAACAACATGGCCTACATTTTGCTAATTCAGCCCCGAAGTTCACAGCCAGTTGTTTCTGCTCAGTTTTTTAGCATGTATATGGCACTTAAAGGGAATACTTCGTGCGATTGAGGCAACTCAAATTTTACAAATCACATCTATCAAGGATATCTAAAGAATGTCGACATTTTTCAAAAAAGTAGCAATGGCCGCTGTGATTGGCGCAGCAATGTGTGTTTCTGCTACGGCTACCGCAGCTCCAATTACCGATGTTAAAGAATATGCAAACAACACCGCGTCTGAATTCTTCGTTATTAACGACGCTGCCAAATATTCTTCACCTTACTACCGCGATGCAAACCAAGACTGGGGATGGACGCACAACGCCATCGCTGGCACACATTCTTCGATCAAACTTGATATTTCAGCCTTTGATGTGGACTTTTCCACTCTGTTTAACGGCGAAATCGACCTGATTTGGATTTTTGATGGCAGCGACTGGCTGAGCCTTGGCGCACTGGCTGGTGCCACTGACATTTGGGCATTTACTTCTTTTGATCTGAGCTCATACAGCTGGGCACAAGCTCAGGTAAATGCTGGTTTACAAGTCAAAATGAACATTGATGCACTGAACGAAGGCTGGTTGGTCACACTTGGCAAATCATCATTGATTGTCGATGGTGGCGATCAGGTCTGTGTGCCGACACCTGGTGTTCCATGTACCCCAGTCAGTGTTTCAGAACCAGCTTCATTAGGTCTGTTCGGTCTGGCACTGTTAGGCTTAGGTTTACGCCGCAGAAAATCTGCCGTCTAAATCAGTTATTGCTTAGCGATGTCTGAGCCCTAGCAACGAGCCCGCGATGGTATTCCAAGCGGGCTTTTTTATCGGTGTTTAAGAGGCAAATTGTGTTGAATGAGGCTGCTACTGGCCACCAGCTGCAAAGTTAAGCCTGGCCCGACTGAGCAACAACTTCAACAGTGTTGTCCGGCTGTTGCTGCTGTTGTGCCGTTAAATAAGCGATTAAATCTTCCAGCGGCATCGGTCTGGCAACCAAATAGCCCTGCACCGCATCGGCATTGTGCAGCGTTAAAAAATCATATTGTTTCTGATGTTCGACACCTTCACAAATCACTGTCAAATCAAGGCTCTTACCCAGTTTAATCGCCGCCGCCAGCAGCATTTCTTTTTGGGTCCCGAGCATACTGAGCAGCGCCATATCAATTTTAATTTCGCTGATCGGTAAACTGGCCAACTTTCCAATAAACGACTGGCCGGCGCCAAAGTCATCCATCACCAACACAGTGCCACTTTTTTTAATCAGCTCCAGCGAACGTTGTGATGCGGCCGTATCCAGATTCATCGCGCTTTCCGCCAGTTCAAACTTCACCCGCTGCGCCTTGGGGTACTTTTGCTCATGCTGCACAATGGTCTGGATCAGCTGACTATTGGCCAAATCCTGCGCCGATAAATTGATCGAGACCGGCAACGCAAACCCCTGTCCAAACAACTGATTCTGGCTTTTGCGCGCCTGACTGTAGACCCATGCCGTTAAATTGTTCATCAGGCCGGCCTCTTCGGCCAGCGGGATAAACACCGCTGGTGATACCGCACCTAAAGTCGGATGTTGCCAGCGTAAAAAAGCTTCCAGTGAACTGACTTGTTGCGTCGCAATATCCTGCACCGGTTGAAATAACAAATTCAGCTGCTGACTTTGCGTGGCTTTGGCCAGTTCGCTGATCAGCGTCAAGCGCTGTCGGCTTTCTGCCGTCAGCTGTGGCTGATACGAGCGATGACTGGCAGTTTTATCCACATAGGTCAACGCCAACAATCCATTTGCCAGCAAAGCTTCAGCATCGTCACCATAAGTGCGGTTGACTGCGACCGAGGCGTACCTTGGTTTAAAGTCCGGCGAAATACCATCGAGGCTGAATTTCTGATTCATTAACTTACGCAGGCCAGTCAACACCACCACAAAATCCTGTTCCAGCACCAACAGCGCCAGTTTGTCCGGGCTTAATGAAAATAAAGTTTCATGTGACGCCGGTCCTAAACTGACCACGGCTGGCGCCCGTTGTTTGCAGAATGTCTGTAGCTGACTGATATAAGCCTGCAGAATTTCGGCGGTTTTTTGCTGGCCGAGTACGGCTTCAATCTGATCAAAACTTTGTAATTCAAGCAATAACAAACGGTAATGCAGATTAGGGCTAGCAAGTTGATTGTTCAGAAGCTCGGTGAGTACCAGCCGCGACCCCAGACCATAAAAGGCCGAGATTTTACTGCGCTGGATTTCCTGTTGCTGTAACTGCGACAATTGCAGGTTACGATCAAGCAATAACTGCTGGGTGCGGGCAATGGCAGCTTTTTCCAGATAAATTTCTACCAGCAAACTACTGACCATCAGAATAGCGGCGAGCGTGGTGCCAAGCTCCAGTGCAATCAGCGTCAGTGCGGACTCGGATAAAATGCCCAACACCCGCAGCGCTGCCAGCACAATACTGCCCAGTAACACCGACATTGGTAGCAAAAATACTGCAGCACGCCTGGGTTGTTGACGCAGCATCACCAGCCCGGTGAGGACACTGACCAGCACACAAAGCTGCATCAGATAGACCACACTTTGTTTCAGATACCCAAGCGCCGCCGGTTGCACTAACAACTGACAAATCACCGTCGCCACCAGCAATAAAACGGCTGTGACTTCAATCAGCAGTAACATCTGCCGCAAGCGGGACGGCGACTGCAACTGGAAAAAACTTCTGACAAAACCACTGCAGCACAACACCGCCAGCGGCAGCCCCCATTCCACCAGATGATTCAGGCCAGGATTTTCCGGCCACAACCACTGAAAACTAAAGCCGTTAATTTCCGCCTGCACCGCCGCAATACAGAGCAATAAACCACTGAATAAGGCATAACTGTGCTGTTGTGTGACCAGCGCCAGCAGCACCGCCAGCAAACTGGCAAACACCATTAACCCAAGGAAAAAACCATGTAAGACATTACGTTGTTGTAACAAAGCCAGTTGCGGCGAAGTTTCAAGATAATGTAAGGGAAAGACAATAGCACCGCTGTTTTCAAGCCGGAACAGATACTGATACGACTCGCTGGTCCAGCTGTGCTGAATCGGGAACAATAATGAACTACTGGGCAGCGGACGCTGGGCAAACGGTTGTTGATCGCCAGTCTGTACTTCATGGACCAGATCACCATTGGCGTTGAGCACATAAAACCGCACATCATCAAGATAAGGCGCGGCCAGCTCCAGCGCAAAATTGGCATCCGGTTCAAACTGCAGCTTAAACCACAAACTGCCACGGTGGTAACCAAGCTGCCGGCCCTTATCCAATAACGGTTGCCACTGTCCGGCTGCTTGTTGTAACGCTTGCTGCGGCGTCTGTACCGCCTGATCGTCCAGCATCATCATACTGACCGTTTTCGTCGGGACTTGTTGCTGATAACTCAGCACCGCCAGGCTGTTCAGCGCGATAATCACCGCCGCAATCAGTAGGGTACTGAGCAATAAACCGGCGAAGGAACCGCGCTGACGCTGCAGCAGATGCAGCTGTTGTCTAGGTCTGAACCTGGTCAAAATCCGACCTCATGCGCTGGCTACAACTAAGGATTTCTCCAGACAAATCGACTGCGAACTGTACCGGTACTTGCCGTATCCGGGGCATTTTTTAAAACCTTTATGCAGGTAAAAGTTCACGGCTTTGCAGTTAATAATGCGCGCTGCCGCCAGCACTTTCACAAACCCCTGCTGTCTGGCGTAGTTTTCCAGATAGAGTAATACTGCAGATCCAACGCCGGGCTGTAATGAATACATCCGTTTAATTTCGGCCTGCTGCGGATCTTCCTGGCGCAACAAGCCACAACCGACCGCTTTACCATCGTGCCAGGCGACGACCGCGATCAACAGGCCACTTTGTGGTGTTTGCTGTAGTTGTGGTTCAGGTTCGGTTTTGCCAAGCGCTTCCGATAAAGCCCCAAACAGCGCCGTTAAAGCAGGATTGGTCAGCGGAACTTCAGTGATACTGTACATAAATGTCCTCAGGATTCTGGCCGATGCCATGAGTGCGGTCGTCACCTGGCAGCTGCCCGCATCATTGCCGCAGCTCGTTGAGCATAGCTTCTGCTGCAAATTTTGGTAACAACAGCCGCAGAATTCAACCGGAAAACGCTGCTGAAACGGCCGAAGTTCCAGTGCAGTTTGCCGCTGCCTGAGATGGAGTATGGCTGACATCGGTACGCAATTACATCAGAAAAAGGTGATTTAACGCAGCAAAACCACCACTGGCAGAAAATGCCGGTGACAGCGGGAACGGCTTTGGCATACTCGGTCAGTTAACCTCCCAGGTTCCGCACACTCAAAGGAAAAATACATGAACAAAACGATGGTAGCGACCGCAGTCGCTGCAATATTGGCGTTAAGCGCCTGTACCGACAACAAAGCACCAGCTCAAACGGAAACAGCACCAGCGGCAACAGTGGCCGCCGAAGTCAAAGCGGAGCAAACGCCAGTGGCAGCTACAAATCCATTATTAGTCGCCAGCACCTTGCAATACGGCGCCCCAGAATTCGATAAAATCAAAGTTGAACATTATCAGCCAGCGATGGAACAAGGTATTGTTGAACACGCCGCAGAAATTGAAAAAATCGCTAACAACCCAGAAGCCGCCACTTTTGAAAACACCATCGTCGCGATGGAAAAAAGCGGCGAATTGCTGGACCGTGCTTCGACCGTGTTCTTCAACATGACCGGCACCATCAGCAACCCGGAAATTCTGAAAATTCAGTCAGCGATGGCGCCAAAACTGGCTGCTCATGGCGACAATATCAATTTAAATCCAACCTTATTCGCCCGGGTTCAGGCGATCTATGACAATCGCGCCAGTCTGAACCTCGATGCTGAAGCGCTGCGGTTAACCGAAGTGTATTACGACCGTTTTGTGCGTGCCGGTGCCAAATTAACTGATGAGCAAAAAACCAAAATCCGCGCTTTAAACGAAGAACATTCCAAGCTTACTAATCAATATGGGCAGAACCTGCTACAAATCACCAAAGACATCGCGGTGTTTGTTGATAGCAAAGAACAGTTAGCCGGCATGTCAGACGCTGAAATTACCGCTGCTGCCGAAGGCGCCAAAGCCGCTGGTAAAGAAGGTAAGTTTATCGTTGCGCTGACCAACACGACCCGTCAACCGGTGTTATCCGTGCTGGAAAATCGTGAACTGCGTAAGCAAATCTGGGAAGCTTCGGCCTACCGTGGAACTTCAGGCGAAACTGATAACCGGCCGCTGGTATCACGTCTGGCGCAAATCCGTGCTGAACGGGCACAATTATTGGGTTATGACAGCTGGGCTGATTACCAGCTGGAAAAAGCCATGGCGCAAAAACCACAGGCCGTACTTTCAATGTTAGGCGGTATGGCGCCAGCCGTAGTTGCTAACACCAAACTGGAAGCAGCGGCGATTCAGGAAATGATCAAATCGACCGGCGCTGATTTTGAACTGCAGCCATGGGACTGGGAGTTCTACGCTGAGAAAGTGCGTAAAGCGAAATTTGATTTAGACGAAAACGAAGTGAAACAGTACTTCGAATTTGAGCGGGTATTGCAAGACGGCGTGTTCTTCACCATGAACAAACTGTTTGGTATCACCATGAAACCAAGACCAGATTTACCAGGCTACCACCCGGACGTGAAAGCGTACGAAGTGTTTGATGCCGATGGCAGCAGCATTGGTCTGTTTTATGCCGACTACTTCGCCCGCGAAGGCAAACGTGGTGGCGCCTGGATGAGCTCCTTTGTTGATCAAAGTGGCTTAAACGGCACCAAGCCAGTGATCGTCAACGTGATGAACATTCCAAAAGGCCCGGCCGGCGAACCAACGCTGGTCAGCTATGACAACGTGACCACCATGTTCCACGAATTTGGCCACGCGCTGCACGGCATGTTCTCCGCAGTGAAATACCCAACTTTGGCTGGCACTTCAGTGTCACGCGATTTCGTTGAATTCCCGTCGACCTTCCAGGAAGACTGGGCCGCTTACCCGCAAGTGATTGCCAACTACGCCAAACACTATAAAACCGGTGAGCCAATTCCAGCCGAATTACTGGCAAAAATCATGAAATCACGCAGCTTTAACCAGGGTTTTGATACGCTGGAATACTTAGCTGCTGCGCTGGTCGATATGGAGTGGCACGCATTAAAAGCTGATGCGCCGTTGCAGGATGTGGAGAAATTTGAAGCCGCTGCCCTGAAAAAACACGGTGTTGATATTGCCGCCGTGCCACCACGTTACAAATCAACTTTCTTCAGCCACTCGATTGGCGGTGGTTATTCAGCCGGTTATTACGCTTATATGTGGTCAGAAATTCTGGCAGCTGACGCCTTTGCTTATGTGCAATCGCAAGGTGGCCTGAAACTGGAAAACGGCCAGAATTACCGGAAACACATTCTGTCTGTAGGTAACACCCTGCCGCCAATGGAAGCATACAAAAACTTCCGTGGCCAGGAACCTACCACTGATGCACTTTTGATCCGTCGTGGTTTAAAAACTGCGGTGAATTGATTGCTGCAGTGAGTTGTGTGATCTGACGAGCCGGGCTATTGCCCGGCTTTTTTATGTCCATGGATGGACGGTATGACGAAAATGCCGGGAGCGTTTTTTCGTCGATGTCCATGGATGGACAGTATGACGAAAATGCCGGGAGCGTTTTTTCGTCGATGTCCATGGATGGACGGTATGACGAAAATGCCGGGAGCGTTTTTTCGTCGATGGTCTTGCGTGAAAGGCCAGGATGATCACCTCATGCAATCGGACTTTCAGGTTCTATTCGTCCCTTAAAAAGCACTGCTGGTCACTTAGTCACAAGATGCCATCCGTTAACCCCATCCTTGCTATCAAATCAGGTTTAGAGGGACAAAATACGCCTGTGACCAAGGGGGTCATCGTCAACAGAGGCACTGATAATGAAAGCTAAACTGATATTACTTGCGGCAATGATGGTTGGATCTGGCGCGGCACAGGCCGACACTGCAAAACTCGAATTTACCCCGATAGTGTATGAGGCTTTGGTGTCTGTTTGTACCGAAACCAGCCAAGACGATCGCTTAGGCCTTTATAAAACCTTAAAAGAATACCGGATCGGCGTAAATACCGCTGTTGATAAAGTGGTGTGCAACGGTCTGCCACTGGCCGCATTCGCCCGGGCAGAGCAAGCGCACAAAGTATCGAAATTCCTGGCTCCGTACGAAAATCGCGGCAAAGGTCATGTTGATATTAAAGATATTTCTGCGGCGAATTAGTGCCGGTTGTTTGCGTTGTCAGCCTTGCCGGTTCGCAGAAGGAATGCGTCATTGATACTTGTTAAACAAAAGCCAGACCGAAATCTGGCTTTTGTGTCATCGCAAAGTGGCACCACAGCTTCAAGGATGACGGCTAAACACTCAGCTGTGCTGAAAGTAAATACGATAGGTCGACGACCAGATTGGATAGTCGATGGTCATGAAATAACAGATAAAATCCGCTTTATTCAACCCGGCAAAACGGAACATAAAATCAGTCATTTCCCCAACCGGCACCTCGTCAACGGTTTTCACCTGCGAGGATGTGGCATGTAAAATGCTCAAATCCGGATAATCCGGCAACAATTCAGCCCACATGTCCTCGGGTCGCAATTTCCCCTCTTCCACCTTTTGATTACCCGAATAACAGCCGACATTCACCGTGCTGCGCATATCAATTTTTTTCTCGAGAAAGACCGCCATCACCAGTTTTTTGGTGGGTGTTTTAATAGAAATACTGGTTGAACTGCATCGGCTTTGATGACTCAGCGGATTGACCAGCTCATCCGGGTTGCTGAATAAAAAAGTGGCATCCAGCGGCATTCCGACCCCGTCATCAGCAAACACAATGCCGGAATTACTGGCCGAATAACTGCGGTACTGTGTCAGAAAACCCGGCGAGGAATAAGGTTGCACCACGCCAATCTGAAACTGATCGGTATCGATACGGGAAGCAGCGGTAATATCCAGCGGCCGATCAAAATGGGCCGGATGTGGATGGGTATAAAATTGGACAAAGGGTGGTGCTTCAGCACTACGGCAAAAATTTTTCTTCGAAATCAGCGCGATTTCTTGCAGAAATTCGGGGTTTTTCTCACTTTCGGTCAGCAGATAACAGGCAAAGACCAGATCAATGCTACTGCCAATCAGCGCTTTCGAACTGACAAAATGTTGTTGCCGTAACAGCAGTCGGTCAGGAGCCGGTGTTGATCCAGCGACTACCAGTGCTTCAGCCAACGTCCGTTTGACATCGGCATGACTGCGAAAATGCAACGCAAACAATTCTGCCCATTGCCGGATTTGTTGCTCCAGCGTGGTAAGCACGGTATCCGGCAAGGCTTTGTGGCGCAGCAGCTGCAGAAATTCTTCCAGGCTGGCCATGCCCGGCAACTGGCACAAGACTTCAAGACCTTGCTGCGTTTTTTGTGCCGCTTGCAAAATGCGCTGACAATTTGATTTGTGATAACCAAGCCATTTAGCCATGCCACTGATCGTACGGGCCGAAGGTGGACTGATTAACAGCAGTTGTTGCAATCCGTCGCCGATCTGTTTGCCGGCCTGTTCCAGTTGACCTAATTCTTGAGATGACAAAGACATAAAAAATTGTGACCCAATAACCCAGCGTTTTACCTTACCACAAAGCACTTTAGGGAAGAAAGACGAACGCCAGTGATGACCCCCCGGTCAGATCACTGGCGTTGTCGGCTACAGTTCGGCTGCAGTTCACCCACATGTTTTCTTGCAGGCGGCATTCCGTAAAATGACTGTTATTGACAAGCGCCCAACGCTTCCCAAACCTGCCATGGCCCGGAATTATTGGAAGGGTTCTGGCTTTGACTCCACCAGCGGGCAGTGTATTTGCTGCCACTGTGCTGCACACTGACACCAGCATTATAAACCGCAGTGCTGCTCCAGACCGGCAATCCGGCGCAATTGCCGCCGGTATCGCCGGAGGTCACAATCACAGTTTTGCTCACAGTGTGGCTCAGTCCGGCCGCATCTTTCACCGTGAGTTGCACTTTGTAACTGCCGGCCTGAGCATAGCTGGTGGTTGGCGATGGTTGCGTTGAACTGCTGCCGTTCCCAAACTGCCATAACCAGCTCACGACTGCGGTATCATCGGTACTGCGATCACTGAAACTGACATTCAGCTGATTGGCGACAAAGCTAAAATCGGCCACCGGGGCGGTATTGCCACCACCAGTACAATTACCCAACAAGGTCCAGACATTGGCATACAGATCCGGCCGGGCGCCGGTCGACCACCAACTGGCCTGATATTTTTTCTGCTGGTAACTGACCAGATCGCGCAACTGATAAGCCGTGCTGGCATTCCAGGCGGACACACCTTCGCAACCGGTCGGATCACCGTCAGCGCGCACCTGCACCAGTTGCGACACGGCGTGCGTCTGATTTGCAGTGTCCGTGACCGTCAGCGTGACGTTGTAGCTGCCATCAGCGCTGTAACTATACGAAGGCGAACTTTGATTGGATAACGCACTACCATCCCCAAAATTCCACGACCAGCTGCGGATCCCTTTGTCATCGGTGGACGCATCACTGAAACTGACATTCAAGCCATTGACGCTGGCGGTAAACCGCGCCACCGGTTTTTGATCAACCCCACCGCCGCCATCCGGTTTCACGCCGGTTTTTTGTTCAATCCAGCTTAAGTAGCTGCTGGTTCTTGTAAACACAGTAGCCCCAGAGCAGGCGTTGCCCCAGCTGACGGTGCCAATGCTGTAAAATTTGCCACCTGAACTTGTCGCATACGGACCGCCACTGTCACCATTGCAAGCGGATACCCCACCACTGCCACCGCCACAAATCACTGAGGCAGGTAAGCTGGTGCGCAGTTCGGTACTACAACTTGCATTGCTGATCACCGGCAAGTTTACTTCCCGCAACACATCACTTGGGCTGCCCTGATTGCGGGTTAAACCCCAGCCAGATACGGTCACGGCGCGTCCGACAGCAGCCAGCTGATTGTCGAGTGCTACTGTTGGTAACACGGCCGGAGTAATAGTCCCTGCTGCCGGGGTCGCCAGCCGTAACACCGCAATATCCCAGCCAGACTGAATGCCTTGTGCACCGCGCCAGTTTTCATGTTTGATGATCTGGCTGACCCGCAGATTTTGTCCATCACGCCGACTGATACTGTGCGCACCAACCTGCACCGTCAGGGTGCTGGTCGAAGCACTATCCAAACAATGTGCTGCTGTTAACACCCATTCCGGGCTAATCAAGGTGCCGCCGCAGCCCTGCCGGCCATTCATTAATAACGCCACCTGGTAAGGTCTTGAATTTGGTGTCGTTTCACTACCGCCAACCACATGCGGCTCGATTTCCGGGCCGGCACTGACGGTCTGCGCATGCACAGCACCCGGCAGCATCGCAACCGTGAATAAAGTCAGCATAAAGCTGCCAACCTGGATCCTTTGTCTTGTATGCGTCTTCATCATGTCCTCCTGTTAATTATTATCAGAACGCATCCAAGATATATTCTCATATTTATAAAAGGTCAAATATTAACCATAAATAGTTCACTTTTTTGCCATCTACATGCCGTTCTTTTGATCGGGATCGCCCCACCACGCGAGGTGCAATCGATTCGGAGGCGGGTGTCCGGATGACACCGAAATACGAACGAGATGCAGGGTCACCCATTAACCGATCCATGACCCTATCCGTTTTTAAGGATGATCCTGGAAAACGGCGGACCCGGTGAATCCGCCCTACATTTTGACCATAAATTCATAGGCTTGCGTAGGGCGTCACTCACCGCGTAAGCGGTAGTGCGCCGGAGTTGTCTGAAAATATTGTTAAGGATGATCCTGGCAAACGGCGGACCCGGTGAGTCCGCCCTACATTTTAACTATAAATTCATAGGCTTGCGTAGGGCGTCACTCACCGCGTAAGCGGTAGTGCGCCGGAGTTGTCTGAAAATATTGTTAAGGATGATCCTGACAAACGGCGGACTGCCTTCGGTGAGTCCGCCCTACATTTTTACCATAAATTCATAGGCTTGCGTAGGGCGTCACTCACCGCGTAAGCGGTAGTGCGCCGAAGTTGTCTGAAAATATTGTTAAGGATGATCCTGGCAAACGGCGGACTACCTCCGGTGAGTCCGCCCTACATTTTAACTATAAATTCATAGGCTTGCGTAGGGCGTCACTCACCGCGTAAGCGGTAGTGCGCCGAAGTTGTCTGAAAATATTGTTAAGGATGATCCTGGCAAACGGCGGACTACCTCCGGTGAGTCCGCCCTACATTTTGACCATAAATTCATAGGCTTGCGTAGGGCGTCACTCACTGCGTAAGCGGTAGTGCGCCGGAGTTGTCTGAAAATATTGTTAAGGATGATCCTGGCAAACGGCGGACCCGGTGAGTCCGCCCTACATTTTAACTATAAATTCATAGGCTTGCGTAGGGCGTCACTCACCGCGTAAGCGGTAGTGCGCCGGAGTTGTCTGAAAATATTGTTAAGGATGATCCTGGCAAACGGCGGACTACCTCCGGTGAGTCCGCCCTTGTATGTTGAATCTTATTGAGTTAATAATTTTATCAGTTTACCGGGGAGGCTGTTCCGCCCTAGAGGCAGCATTATCTGACCTCGTATGTAGAGTAGCCCCCCGCCTCATTGCTCAACT
>NZ_SACS01000033.1 GCF_004005945.1 Rheinheimera riviphila | reverse complement strand
ATCCAAATGAAATGTACCAACCGGATCGTAGGGCGTCACTCACCGCGACAGCGGTAGTGCGCCAAGCAAAGCCAAGGCATCCAAAAACCCCATGACTTGACACACCAACCCAAACTCAGTACAAAGCGCTGTCCCCGGCACTTTGTATTGAGTCTTCTGTATGTCTGACTTTTCCTCTACTTTGACTTCGCCCAATTGGCCCACCAAAACCAACTGGGTCGATCTGATCATGCCGGACTTTTATCAACATGGCTTAGCGATCCTGCCGCAAGCCATCCCCGCAAATTTATGCCAAGCGCTACTCACCGAAGTGCAACAACACAAAGATTTAACCGCCGCCGGGGTTGGCCGCGCCGGGCAGCTGCAACAAAATAGCGACATCCGCCGCGACCACACCGCTTGGCTCGACGGTTCGACCCAAGCGCAACAAGACTACCTCGCCTTCATGCTGCAACTGCAGCAGCAAATGAACCGCCAATGTTTCCTCGGCCTCACCCACCACGAGTGCCATTTCGCCCGATACCGCCAAGGCGACTTCTACCAAACGCACCTCGACGCCTTTCGCGGCCGCTCCAACCGCGTGCTCACCACAGTTTTATATTTAAACGACGTACCAAGCGGCGGCGAACTGGTGATCTATGACGAAAACGAAGTTGAGCTAACGCGGGTATTACCACAAGCCGGTTTACTGGTAACATTTGAAAGCGAACGTTTTCCGCATCAGGTACTGCCGGCGGAGTTTGAGCGGTTTAGTATTGCCGGTTGGTTTCGGAAGGATTGATTTCTTGATGCTTGCCAAAAGACCAAGGTTATCGAGATTTCGCCCAACGCCTACGCGCTGAATTGGCTTCTCACCTTTGCAGACTGCTAGGGGCGCATAAGCGGAGCGCCATCGCCCACTTGGTAACTGTTTTTAATACGACGGCATCGCATAGCTGTAAAAAAGCTGTTCCATAAAGATTCACTTTACTGAAGTTTTGGTATAAGCTCACTTTTAACAACTAACCCAATTCTCACGCGTGGTATTTGACCCCTGAGTTTTGGGCGAAGAAGCCGGCCTCACCGCCGGTTTTTTCATTTTCAGTAGTAGAAAGGATGCATCTACTTGAAAACCAACATCTACATCGATGGATTTAACTTGTACTATGGTTGCCTGCGTGGAACACCACACAAGTGGCTGGATATTTTCAAGCTATTTAATGATCACGTGCTCCCGTCATCGCAGCCTGAGCACGGTGCTAATGATGTTTTTGTGAAGTACTTCACAGCACAAATCATTGATAAAGCAGCGAAATCCTCAACTTCCGTGCAAGACCAAATCGCCTATCATCGCGCACTTAGTTTTACCTATCCACTCCATAGACTAGAAATCATCAAAGGTTACTACTCGCTCATTACGACCAGTGCGTACCAGCTTGATCCGATAAATCCCAAACGGTTTCCTAAAGATTGCCAGCGGGTAAATATCTGGAAACTCGAAGAAAAACAAACCGATGTAAACATTGCTGTGGAGTCACTGTTTGATGTAATGACAGACCCTGAACTGCAACAAGTAGTGTTTGTCACTAATGACACAGACATTGCACCCGTGATGGCAAAAATTAAATCACTTCAAAAAGTGCAGATTGGCCTCGTTATTCCCACAAATCAACAAGCAAGAAGTACCAATCAAGATCTGGCGAAGCACGCGGACTGGGTACGAGACTGTATCCAGGATTATGAATTAGCAGCGGCTCAACTCCCAAGAATCATCAAAGGTGGCAGAACTCCAGCGGTCAAACCGGTTTCCTGGTTTGGACAACCGCAAATCCTGGAGCAGATTATTCAGCTACTGCTGCCGGTCTGTGAATACAAACCATCAAAATGCTGGCGTTGGTTAGAGCACGATCTCCCGCAACGTGCCGACTTACCGCCATTACCCTCAGCGCCAATTCATCACTTGGCAAGTAAGGAAGATGCAATGCTTGTCCTCGCATACGCTAAGAGATTTGTTGAGTTTATGGAAAACAAGCAATAACGTCTGAGCCAGCGCTTTTGTAATAGGTCGCTGCAGAAGAACTTCAGCTAAGGAACACATGGCAACGTCAAATTGAAGTCTTTAGCCACAAACTTCCCCACTCCAATCAACACCTTTGATTGATTTTGGAAACAACCATTGCTATGGTAATTTTTTATCCAATGTCGCCAGCAAAACATTCTGCAGACTATTGCTGTTCAACATAACAAAAAAGGATTTTTATGGTGGTTGAGCAGCAACTGGAACGTGCGCGTCTTGAATTATTGGATATGGGTTTTCGATCCAACCCGCAGCTCAATTACCGTAGTGGCGGCAAAGCGCTCGACATTATTGATGAACAATCGGCCAAGATTTTTGCATTGTTGGTGGAGCAAGAAAGCCCGCTGAGTTTTTTACCACTGCCAGAAGCCTATCAACAAAAAATTGCCGACGATGAGGATGAAGGCTCCTTCTTTCAATCAGACGATGAAACCGAGTTACCGCCCCTTGATTTGTATCTGGAACAAAAGAAAGGTTCGGCTCGGTTTAGCGATAAATACCTGCAAACAGGATTAATCCCAGCAAAGCTGGATAAAGCATTACTGAAACTCGAAACTGAAGCGCACACCATGCTGCAGGAGCAAGGTGTTGAAGTTCTATATCTGGCACTTGGGTTTTTACAGTGGAATGAGCCCGCTAACGCATCAGTCTCAAGGTATGCACCGTTGATTTTACTGCCGGTAGAACTCACCCGTTCTTCGGCCAGAGATAGCTTCAAGCTGCGTTACACCGGCGAAGAACTGGGTTCAAACCTGACGTTAGCCGCAAAACTAAGAACTGAATTCAAGTTAATACTTCCTGCTTATACCGATGAAATGACCGTCTCGGATTATTATCAAGCGGTCTCCGACGCGATAGCCGCTCAGCCTTCCTGGCGGGTGCATCCGGATAAAATCGGTTTAGGGCTATTCTCATTTGGCAAGTTTCAGATGTATATGGACCTTGATCCAGCAGGCTGGCCCGAGGGGAAAAAACCATCGCAGCTGCCTTTGATTGGCCGCTTGTTCCGGGATGGTTTTGACCACAATCCAGAGATTAACCCAGATGATCTGAATCATCCGGAAAAGCTCCATCTGGTAAAAGACGCCGACTCCAGCCAAATTGAAGCTATCTTAGCGATGAAGTCTGGTGCAGACCTGATTATTCAAGGCCCGCCAGGCACGGGTAAATCGCAAACCATTACCAACATTATTGCCGAAGCAGTCGCGCTGGGTAAAAAAGTGCTGTTTGTGGCGCAGAAAATGGCGGCACTGGAGGTGGTGAAAAAACGCCTCGATGAAACGCATATGGGCTTTGCCGTCCTCGAACTGCATAGCCACAAAAGTACGAAAAAAGCCGTACTTGGTTCTATTGCCGAGTCGCTTGAACAAGGGCGGCCACAAACCGACAACCGCCAGCAAGAACTCGCGGATTTATCCCAGGCAAAAACCTTGCTGGATGCTTATGTGCAGGCCATCCGCGCACCCATTTTGCAAAGCGGACTCAATTACATTGAAGCCTTAGGCGCACTGCTGCAGCTGAAGGCCCAAGATCCCGACAATCTGTTGCCAGCCTTACCCTTCAGTTGTTTTAAAGGATGGACAGCCGAGCAGTACAGCACTGCCAGAAAGCTGGTTACAGAGTTGGTGCAGCAACTGGCACGTGTCGGCGTACCGGCGGCGCATCCTTTTGCGATGTCTGGCCGTACTGACTTTTCACCGGCATTGCAGCAGGCGTTAACCTTGGCTTTGGCAGAAACCAGCCAGTTGCTGAGCCAACTAGATACCCAGACGCAAACCCTGAGTGCTTTTCTCCAGCTGGAGCAACCACCAAGCCTGCAGCAAGTGACACCGCTCATCGCAACGACTATCTGGCTGGCAGATGTGCCAGAGCTGAAGAACGTTAAAGTAAACAACCCAATGTGGGCAGTTGAGCAGAAGCGGATTGAAAACGGACTCAGCTGCCTGGCGAATTTTTTAACACTAAAAGCTTACTGCGATGAACGTTTTATCGCGCAGGCGCTGGATGCCGATTTACTGAGGATCCGGCAAGGGCTGATTGGCAAAACCGATAAATGGTGGCGCTTCCTGTCGTCCGGCTATCGCCAGGCAAAAGCAACATTAGCCGGGCTTTGGCGTGGCGCTTTGCCAGCATCTGCTGCGGACTGGCTTACATCCTTAGATACTGCCCTCGCCTATCAAAGCGCCAAAAAAGAACTGGCCAGTTATCACACCTTGTTAAGCGAAGTGTTTGGCTCGCAGTGGCAAGGTGAGTTTTCAGATCACCATGAACTCAGCCAGATCCTGCATTGGATCAGCGACTTTTATCAGAAAGTCGGCAAGCATGAATTACCTCAGTCACTGGCAGCATTGATTGATGCAGGTATAGATAAAAAACGGCTGCGCGACCATGCCAACTCACTGACAACACTATGTAACGGAATTACTGAACAAGCACAGACGCTCAAAGAACTGATCCAAATCCAACACAGCAAGCCAAGCCATGACCTGACTGCAGTGCCATTTACGCAACTAAATAGCTGGTTAAAAGGCTGGAAAAACTCCGCTCTGCTGTACGATTTCGCCCGCTATAACCAGATTCTTCAGGCGTTTGCACCTTTTAACATTACACCTTTCACCGAACTGGCTTACCCGTGGCAACACGCGCCAGAACTGCTGTTGACGGTATTCGAGCTTAGTTATTACCGGGGTCTGGTTGACCATGCATACGATAGCTCGGACGCCATCCGGCAATTTGACCGGACGAAACATGAGCAAAGCCTGCGGGACTTTAAGCGGATTGATGGCAATAGTTTGTTTTTTGCACAAGAGCTGTTGGTCAACCGGCTGTATGAGCGCTTGCCGAAGAAAACCGCCAAAGGCGAAATGGAGCTGGTGCTGCGTGAGCTTGGCAAGAAAAAGCGCCATATTCCGATCCGAAAACTATTGGCTGAAGCCGGTAACGTGATCCAGCAAGCCAAACCGATTTTTATGATGAGCCCGATGTCCATCGCTACCTATCTGAAACAAGGTGCTTTGGATTTTGATCTGGTGATCTTTGACGAAGCCAGCCAAATTCCAGCGCCCGATGCTTTGGGCGCCATGTTGCGCGGAAGGCAGGTGATTGTGGTCGGTGACAGTAAGCAGATGCCTCCCAGCAACTTGTTTGGTAAAGCGGTTGAACTGGAAGAAGAAGAGCTGGAAAGCAGTGCCACCGCAGAAATGGAAAGTATTCTGGCGCTGATGGAAGCCCGTGGCGCTGCCAGTAAAATGCTGCGTTGGCACTATCGCTCCCGCCACGATTCGCTGATTGCTGTCTCCAATGACCAGTTTTATAAAAACAAGTTAGTGGCCTTTCCAAGCCCCGGTTTTCACCCCGATGCCACAGGGCTGAAATTCCATCATTTACCAGAAACTCACTACGATAAAGGCGGCTCCCGCACCAATCCAGGTGAGGTAAAAACTGTGGTCGCTGCAGTACTGCACCATGCTTTAACTAAACCGCACTTGTCGTTAGGTGTGGTGGCTTTCAGTCTGTCGCAGCGTGATGCCATTTTACTTGAGCTGGAAAAAGAACGCCGTTTGCATCCTGAAACTGATGAATTCTTTGCACGACATGCCGGTGGCGATGAGTTTTTCGTGAAGAACCTGGAGAACGTCCAGGGCGACGAACGCGACGTTATTTATATCAGTATTTGTTATGGCAAAACCAGCACCGGCCAGCTGAGCCAAAATTTTGGCCTGCTTAATAAACCAGGTGGAGAACGGCGGTTAAACGTGTTGATCTCCCGCGCACGGCTGGCGATGGAAGTGTTTGCTAACTTTAAAGGCGATGAACTGAAAGTTGAAGCTGACAGCCCTTTTGGTGTGCGTTCACTGCAAATCTTTTTGCAATTTGCCGAGTCCGGCCAGCTCAACAAAGCCCATGAAAAAGAACAGCAACAAAACTTTGCTTTTGGCGCCTTGCTGCATCAGGCCATCCAACGGTTGGGTTATCAGGTTGCCACCCGTGTCGGCAGTCAGGGGTATTACATCGATTTAGCCATTAAACATCCGCAAGACCCAACGAAATTTGTGTTGGCGCTGGAATATGACGGCGCCGGTTATTACCAAGCAGCTTCCGCCCGCGACCGCGAACGACTGCGACAAAGTGTGCTGGAAGGGCTTGGCTGGACCTTTGAACGAATTTGGTCCACGGACTGGTTTCGGGATCCAGAAGCAGAGTTACAACGGCTGCAGTTACTTATCGACAAAGCAATCGCACAGCATGATGAACTGATGTTGTCGATGGCAGCGCAAGCGAACAGCTCTATCAGGCAAGTAAAACAGCAGGTTGCCGCGCCAGAGGCAGTTGCAGCACCAATTCTGCGCGTTGAGGAAGAACAACCGGAGTTTGAGGCTTGCACAACACCCTATAAAAAAACCGATGTGTCGAAGTTAAATATCCCGGCAGTCGATGATTTCAGCGCTATTCCGTTAAGTATGTTGGTGCATGCGGTGGAACGGATTGTTGAAACCGAATACCCCATCTTCGCCAACTTAGTGGCCACCCGCCTAGCCAGTGCCGCAGGCCTGACCCGGGTTGGCGCCAAAATTAAACGCACTGTGGATCAGGCCATTGCAAGCGCCGTTGCCAAAGGATTGATCCAGTTAGATAAAGACGAAGTGTTATGGCCGCATGGTCGCAGCACCGTCAAATTAAGAAACTGGAACACCGCCGACACCGCCACCCGCAAGCTGGAAAACGTCTGCGACGCCGAACTGACCAACGCCTTATTGCTGACGGTGCAAGACGCGCATGCCATTAGTGTCGCTGATGCTGCTTCGGCTGCTTTAGGGCTGTTGGGTTTTCAGCGGGCTACGGCACAGGCGGCAGTACGAATGGCGAAGTTGGCGCAGCTGCAGTGTGATAAGGGTGTTTTGGTTTTTGAGAATGAGCGGTTGAAGGTTGTGGGGAAAGTTAGGGACTAAGTTAATGTACTACCTAGAGTTTGCGGAGTTTATTTAAATGATAGTGGGCATTAATTCTTTGGCTGCTGATTACGACATCACTATTCAAAAGATCCGCAAGGCCTCAATTTCTAATTATTTTCATTTTATTTTGAAAAAAGGTGACAAATTTTGTACTTTGCTATCACGCAAAAATTCAAAATTCCATATTTTAGAATGTTTTTTCAAGTGAGCGACAATGTAGTATCACTCAAACAACCGCTAACCAACAAAATTAATAAATTTATTTTAATGCGGATTTGTTTACGGGACTCAGTAGATAAATATATCCATCTATACTTTCCGTGAGGGTAAGGCAGTAATTTATTTTAATTTTGTTCCCCACTGATAAAATAGATAAATTTTGCGAGATATTAAAACAGAGTGTAGTTATAATTTAACCACTGAATTTTATAAAAAGATATTTGTATTGAAAAGACCTCTAAAATTTATTAGTTTAAACAATAAAAGGATTTTTATGAGCAAACAGTCGTTTTCAGAGTGGAATCTAAAGCACACACTCGCAAATCGAAAATTCAAATCGAGATCAGTTTCTAAGAAATTAATCGGTGTAGGCGCACAGTTAGCATCAGAAGGTATAATAAATAAAAGTTATGAAATGCAACATTTTCATACATACTCCATCAACAAAAAACCAGTGTACTGCACTAGAAATCAGACTGATGAAACTGTTTTATCCAGACTAGATGAAAATATCAGGAACATATACAGGATAAAGCAGAAGGACAGGCAGGTAATCGTAAAGCAAATTATTTCACTTTTATCTGAAGAGGTACCTAAGTATATATATAAACTAGACTTGGAGAGCTTTTATGAAAATATAGATATTAACAACATAAATTCCAAGTTTATTAATGATGGAGTTCTAAATACGGAATCGTTAGGTGTTTTCGATATTTTTTCTTCAATCATAAAAATCCAAAATATTAAAGGCGTTCCCAGAGGGATAGGTTTAAGTGCATCAATTTCGGAGTTAGCTGCTAGGCCATTAGATGAAAAAATAAGAAAAATAGAAGGCGTTTATTACTATGCCAGATATGTTGATGACATAATTATAATGTCTACACGAAGGATCGACATCAATAGCGAAATAAATACTATAATTCCTGACGGAATGATATTAAATAGAAACAAAACAAGAGTTGTGACAGCTAAAAATTGTTTCTGCTCAACATCTTGCCAATGTAGGGTTGCGCTTTGTAGATGCTGGTCCAAATGCAGTTGTCAACCATGTGGCTGTGTGGGAAAGTGTAAAACGCCAAGTGCATGCAAGGTTCGTGTGAAATCTTTTGATTTTCTTGGTTATAACTTCGAATTTCCAGAACTTGCGAAAAACCTAAAGAATAAAATAAAAGTTGATATATCAGAATCAAAATATAACAAGATAAAAAATAGATTATATATCACTTTCAAACAGTACAAAACAAAGGGGAACTTCAAGAGGCTAGAGGATAGACTGAAGTTCCTTACAGGAAACTATTACGTAGATAGTAGAAAAAGCAAAGTATCTTCTATGATGGCTGGAGTTTATTACAGTTACATCCATATCAACAAAGCAAGCAAATATGAATTATTGGATATTTTCCTTAAAAAACTAATATTTTCTGGCGGCAGTAAGAAAATATTAATAAGTGACTCTCAAAAAGAAATATTAAACAAATATTCGTTTTCAAAAGGTTTTAAAAATAAATATAAATTCGAATTTGCACCTTCTCAGGTCAACAAAATAAAATCAGGGTGGAACAATGGATAAGATAACTGTAAAAAAACATGACAAGAATAGAATATTGCTTACAGAAGTTCTTCCATATGAAACGCCATTGTTTTTTTCAAATATTCTTATTTACAATCAAATTGTAAGTAAAAATAAATTCCCGAGCTTTATTAATGAACTACTAAGTTACTCTAAAAAAACACAACCATATCAGTATAAAATAAGAAAAGGTGATTCAGGATATAGGTCAGGGCAAGATCGCGAATGTTTTTTAGCCACATTTGTTAAAAGTTGCAGCGTTTGACACTTTATGATCAGATACTGCCTTTTACTGCAAAGGCTACTGATATGCAAACCGACTCTTTTACTCTGCACTTTTCCGCCCTCAAAGATCAACGCCAATCTGCGAAAGTCCATTACCCATTGTTTGATATAATTTTTTTGACGTTGTGCGCAGTCATGACGGGAGCTGAAGGTTGGGAAGATATTGAAGATTTTGGCGTTCATCGGCTTGATTGGTTGCAAAAACGCGGTTTCTTTAAACACGGCATTCCTGTCCACGATACCATTGCTCGCGTGATTTCACAGCTTGAGCCCGCTCTTTTGCAGCAGTGCTTTATCGATTGGATGTGCGATGTCAGTTCCCGCACTGAAGGTGAATTGGTTGCGATCGATGGCAAAACACTGCGCGGTAGTTGGCAACCAGGTAACCGGAGTTCGGCTATTCATATGGTCAGCGCATTCGCATGCTCCAGCAGTTTGGTGCTTGGCCAAGTGAAGACCGAAGAAAAATCGAATGAAATCAGAGCAATCCCAGAGCTTTTACGCCTGTTAGAAATTAAAGGCTGCTTGATAAGCATTGACGCAATGGGCTGCCAGAAGCAGATCGCCCAACAAATCATCGAACAGAAAGGTGACTATCTGCTGGCCGTTAAAGGGAACCAAGGTCGATTACACAGCGCGTTGGACAAATCCTTTCAAGCCTACGAAAGCATCGAACGACAAGATACCGAGCAGCAAAAGTCGAGGTTGGAAGGCCGTAGTTACCAAGTGTTAAGTGCTGTCGTCTTGCCTGAGGATATTCGTGAGCAATGGCCAATGCTAAAAACTATCGCAGTGGCAAGCAGTTACCGGATGACAAAGGACCAATATCCTAGTTATGAACGGCGATACTTTATCAGCTCAGCTGAACTGGATGTCGACCAGTTTGCCAATGCCTGCCGCAGCCATTGGTTAATAGAAAACCAGCTACATTGGGTGTTAGATGTCAGCATGAATGAAGATAACTGTCAGATTTATCGAGCAAATGCGCCAGCGAATCTTGCGAGTATCCGCCATATTGGACTCAACATGTTACGACAGGACAAAAGCCGAAAGCTCAGCGTACCAAGAAAGAAACGAGCGCTAATGATGGATCCCGGTTATTTGGATGCTGTTTTAGAGGCTGGAATTGGGGTGTTTAAAAAGTGAACACTCATGCTCTCGCCCTGGGATATAGGTATATATCAATCCCTCATCCATCTTCACAGATTGCAATGAAAGATCTAATATTTGACTACTCTGATTTAATAACAAACTTGTGTTCAAAATCAAACTTCAGCATCAGAAAACCAACAGGAATTGCATCGTATTACTATCAAGGGACAATATTAAACGAACTCGATGAGTCAAAATTTTCTGATGGAGATGTAGTTCAAGAAACTAGTGAGCAGGAAGACAGTGATGATCTATTCAAAGCATATGGATGCTCTTTTTTTTCATATTCTGGATACACTTTACTGTATAAATTTTTTGATTCTTTGGAGTTTCAGTCACTTGAAAAAAAGTTCTCATATATGTTCCGCTTTGACATTGAAAAATGTTTCGATAGCATTTACACGCACAGTATAGGCTGGGCTATAAAAGGAAAAGATTTTTCCAAAGAGAATATAGGTAAAAAAACATTCGATAGCGATTTTGATGCCAAAATTCGCTCGATGAATGATGATGAAACTAATGGAATTGTTATAGGTCCAGAATTTTCGAGAGTTTTTGCAGAAATCATACTTCAAGCTATAGACTGCAAGGTTGAAAATGAGTTATTAAAAGAAAATAAATTTCGCGGAACCGATTATACAATTAAGCGTTATGTAGATGACTATTTTGTATTTACTAGAGATGAAAATCTCGCCAGATATATCTACGATAAGTTTAGAACTGAGCTTAGGAACTACAAGCTGTTCGTCAATGAAAGCAAAGAGTCTGTTGTATCTAGACCATTTATTACAAATTTATCAATCGCCAAGACTGAAGTTTCTGATGCACTAGACCATTTTTTTTCATCCATCAAGAGAGATAAATCGTCTATTGATTCACGTATTGCAAAGAAGGAGATTCCAAGTTTAATATATATATACAAGCCTTACACTAGGTCTAAAATTCTTATCAATAGATTTAAGTCTTCTGTACGTTCAAATAATGCTGACTACTCTTCTTTTAGCGGTTTAGTTATGACTATAATAAGATCAAGGTTATCAAAAATACAGTCTGAGATGGCTCATATTAAAAACATTCGAGATCATGATAGTGTATATAGAAACTTCATTACTGTAATAATCGACTTCACTAGCTTTCTATACTGTATGTCTCCCAAGGTAAGATCTAGTTTCTTATTTTCCCAAATATTGATCTTGGTCAAAAAAGTATCAGAAGCACTCTCCCCTTTATCTAAATCTGAGATTCACAAAAAAATCAAGGATGAAACATCTATTATTTTAAATAATCTGACTTCACCTGACGTTCCCAAAATAGAAATAATAAATTTCCTTTTATGTTTAAAACTGGAATTTGGAAACTACGTTCTAAGTGAGCAACAGATAGTCGACTTTTTTGGCGTTTCCAACAATGATGTTAGTGGTCTAGATTATTTTGAAATGATCAGTGCACTATATATGCTATGTATGGATGGGCAGAATTTGCTATTACGCGATGCTATTTACGATAAACTCGAATGCTTAATTACGGAAAGTAAATCACCTGAAACAAAAACAGAATTAATTCTCATGTTTTTTGACTTAGCTTCTTTCCCACACGCCAACAACGCCAAGATCGAATCATCATTCAAGTTATTGTATTCAAAAGTAAAAGGCATTCAACCAAAGCCGGCGGCGGTAAGTGAATGCTTAAATTATCTTAAAGCCAATCCTTTTTTCACTGACTGGAGCGGAAAACTGAGTATTGAGAGAATACTTTTAAGGAAAGAAGCACAAGCGGGCTATCACTTTTGAGATGATCTGTGTTAGTTTAGTTCTGCCCCCGTGGGGAATGTACTAGGTCGTGACCTATTTGGTCGGTACATTCTCTCTGATCGATGTGATTTAGATTGCGTCGTCGGCTGCTCGGATACGTTCGACACTCGTCATTTCGGTGGCGAGGAGGGAAGCTTGGAAAGCAGGTAGTACTGTGGTAATACGACTAACTGGTCGTAGTACACAATAGCGGAACTCGCATACACACCAGTGGGGCACCCAATTTAAATTAAAATGATGTGCGGTTTATCCGTTCATCATTTTTTTTATAATCAAGGTCAGGTCACACATCTTCCCCCGTTATATTACGGACAGATGTATTAGTTATTTTCTCAGGTTAATTCCGCTTTTATTTTCGCTATATGCATTGCGACTAAACAAACTATTTCCCGGCAAGGTAAAAAACCCACATTCCAAATGTCCCTGAACTAATGAGTCCCGTTAGTTTTGGGAAGTGCCTTCAGTGAATGCTGCGCATATCCCACCCGCAAATATTTCCCTTTGATATCTTTAAAATACTCATCTGAAAGGCCGATTTTACAGAACTTACTACTCTGGCAATATTGGCATGATGTCGCGTCAGGTGGACTCAGGTAATAACAGTTGTCGCATTGCAACACCATCTTATGTCCAAAGGTAAACAGCCGCGCGGCTTGGCCAATCAGGTCAAGTAGCCGCTCTTCGATATCTACGCTATGGCTTATCTGCTCTTTTGTCAGCAGCTGGGTTTTAGTTTGCAACTGCACTTTGGTCTGCAACTGCTCTTTTGCCTGCTGATCGGCTTCTGACTTCGGTAGTACTTTTGCAACTGCGTTACTTGGTTGAAATGTAAAGCGCTCTTGCGCTCTAAGTGCCCGTTCTGCATCGGCTGCTTTTAGATAAATGGCGAACTGGTCTTTTTTCTTTTTCTCATTGGGATGATAAAGCCATTTTTTCGCGGTCGTCTGGTGGAATATTCGATCGAGCAGGATCGCTTTGAGTGACCTTTTGTGCTGGCGATATTCTTGTTCGACACCGGTTAAATCGACAAAAACCGTTGCGTCTTTATAACTGCTTTTACTGTGCTGAATGTTAAACCCGAGGATCAGCATGAGCTTATGGCCGTGAAGTGTGAGCTCCACGTTATCGCTGCTCATATGCTGGGGCATTGGCTGAAAATGCACCAGCTCGAATACTGGGGCTGATGCAGTAGTTACCAGCTCCAGTTTTGAGTTGAGGCCTGCAGGGTCATTGAGCGAAATGTGGTAGTCAGGAAGTTTAAGCGGTTCTTTGAGTGAATCAGTGATCAGTTGCCGGGCTAGCCAGAAACAGCCACGTCTGAAATTAAATGAACAAGGTTTGTCGGCAGAGACCGACTTTGGCTTGTGGGCAAAATGCCAAACCTTCACACTCCCCTGCTTCGCGACCATCGGCGCATCACACGCCGGACACTTGCAGCCGCAATTTTCGCCATTCTCAACTTCGTCAGGAGTGACCAACTTGCCACTGCTGACCTGCATTGCAAAGGGGATTAACACTTCCATCCTATGCGTATCTCCCTATATTCCGAGTCATTATGTGCAAAAACTCAGATACAGTGGATGGTCCTATCCGTACCGCAACACCTGAGTTTTGTGGAAAAGCAGTTTCTGACATTGGCATATGCCAGCTCGCAGGGTCAAGTTTTGCATGCTTTTAGATACGCAGTGCCAATCGATTAAAGAAACAGCTCATCACGCCATATTCCGCTGATAACAACCAGCAATAACCTACCGCACTGGTGCGGCAGCGGTATTGTTGCCCAGCTTTGCTCAATAGACGTTTACCCCAACTGCCGCCGTTGCCAAAACGGTGCATTCGACCAACGGGCTTCTGCCCGATAAAAACTCTGGCGTAATGTCTGATAGCCGGAAAAATGCTGATGTAAATCATGCTGGTATAGTTGTTTTGCTGCAGGGTTATTTGGAGATGCGTTGTCGCGATCTGGCGGTGTTGGTGCTGCTGCCAATTCGTTGATTACCAGCCTGGCGGCATGACAAGCTGATGAAATAGCAAAACCCAGTCCCATTGAAGAAATGGGGTCAAAAGCACAAGCCGCATCGCCGATTGCGATAAAATGCTCAATCTGACTGACGTCGCTGTACTGACTGGTCGCGTTACGAACCCAGGGGTGCGTCGACATGACCTGTCCATCTGCCACTGCATGTTTTAGATGAGTTGTTTGCTGCAGCAGTTGCTGCCAGTGCTGGTGCTGGTTGAGGCGCAATTTACTGATGATATCGGCATCGGAGAAAAAAGTGGCCACATAGTGCTGGTTGGGTAACAAGGCGCCATACCACCAGCCATGCTCACAACTTTCAATAATTTGCTGTTGTGGCCGTACCGGCTGTGAAGCTCCTTTCCGTGAAGTGCCAGACAGTGAAAAAAACCGTCCTGCGCCCATCAGTTGATCCAGTTTATGCAGTTGCCCGCCCAGTTGACGACTCCAACTGCTATTGCGTCCGGAGGCGTCAATCACATAACGGGCGTTGATTTGAAAAGGTGATTGCTCCGGGTGCGTGCACTGCAATATCCAGTTGGCCGCAGCATCGGCAGAGCCCTTCGTTACAGGGCTCTTCGATACAGAGCTCTTTGTTAAAGAGCAGTGAGTCCGTGGATAAACACTACCCCCACGGGCCACAATTTGCTCTATCAAGGTGAAATCAAAGGCTTCCCGATCCAGCTGCACACTGGCATTTTCGCTACTGAATATCGCATGCCGCACCCGCGGCAAATCCGAACCCCAGTAAGCGGTATCGCCATAACAAGGCATAAAGCAATGCGCCGGAAAATCGGCTTTGGTTAGCTTCAGATACGCCAACAGCGAAAATAAACTGTCTGACACATGTTCACCCACCCGCGGCTGACTAAAATCGGATTGCTCCAGCACCACCACCTTAAGTGTTGAATAAGTTAATAAACTCAAGGCGGCGCAGGCCCCTGCCGGACCTGCGCCTACAATCACTACATCTGTATTCACAACCATCATGCCGGTTACCGCCGTGCTCTGGTGCCGGCGCGTGGTAAACCTAACCCAGCCTTGGCGACAGCAATAGGTTTAAAGGCGCGTTGCTCCAGGGCTTTGACCATCTGGGTCGCTCTGGCGCTTTTGCCTTTCACCACATGCGTGTTTTGCTCAATATAAAACACCGGGATGGTGGTTTCATTATCGTCAGGGTTGCCGCTGATGGTGCCCACCCCCACTTCTTTATACGAGAAAATCTCATGATTGCGTTCGGTTTCAACAAAGTACGGGTAAGCCGCATCCTGACTATTTTGATCGCGGATAAACGCCAGTGCTGACCAATGCTCGACCATCTGCACAAAGGTATTCACGCCACGGGCGTAATTCATCTGCTGGCCAGCTGGTAAGTGGGAAGCGGCCTGCCCTGCAGCAGTGACATCGCCAGTTAACACATCCCATGGACTTTGTGGTGGCCACCAATAAGCATAATAGGTGGGTGGTAACGGCGTACCGTCATTTTTATTCACTTCCGGCACGGTGAAATTGACGGTTTGCACGGTACATTGGAAAAAGTCTGCTTGCCATGGACACGCCATCCGCTTGGTCAAATCACCAGGCTCACAACCGCCGCCTTCACATTCATCCCTTGAGGGCGTTAAACCAGTGCTGTTATAACCATTTGGGCCTCTTTGATCGGAGATCCGATAAGGCGCGGCGTAAATATTCGGGTTTTGCATACTCCAGGTCACTTCAATCCCCGGACACATCGGCAACCCGACACAATTGCCAACACTGCCCTGATCCAGCGCATGCACCGGATAGGGTTCGGCGTGGCAATCAGCATCAAAACAACCGGCCGCCCATTGGCTTAACAAAAACTGCTGGGTTGCATCCAACGCCAGAAATTTCATGATCAAATCGTTACTGACCGAATTACTGCCGGAATTCAGCGGCAACATTGGGAAATTATCTTTAAACAGCACTTGTTGCGGTTGATCAGGTGACGGATCGCCCTCTTTACTGAGCCCCCGAAAATACGAAAAATAATTTTCGCGGTTGGTTTTATTCGCGTCGCTGTTATCGGCATAATCAAACTGGCGACTGTTAAATGCCGACATCGCCTGCACATTGGCAACCCATTGATAGCGGCTCAGCCGGTCGATGATGGGCTGAATATCCCGCTGATAATTGGCGCGGTAAGCCGGGTTAAATTCCCCATTCAGGCACAGCTGCGGTACTAAATTGTAAAAACGCACCCCCACATCAAACATGGTGTCTGACAAGGTCGAAATATTCACAATCTGCGGCGCAAAATCGGGCGAACCCACCACCACCCACGCCTGTAATTGCTCACTGCTGCCATCATTGAAGGTTACGGTGCAATACACCGGACCGTCAGAAATATCATCATGCCAGGTGTTGGAGCCACCATAACTGGTTAACGGCTCATCACCACCGGCGTGGCCATAACCGCCCAAAACCACTAACCGACCGGCATCATCGGTCAGTAAATCGCCTAAGGTGGTCACCGCAGTGCCGTAGGTGACGGTGCTTGGCGGATAAGACACCGGATAACCCTGAGGGGCATTGCCTTGATCAAAACCAATGCTCTGCCGCGCGCCGCTAATGGTGCGTGGGCCCGGGTCAACAATCAGTTTTTGGCGGTCTTGCGGCGAGGTTTGATTCGGATTGCGAAACGGCACCTGCCGGTTCGGATAACTGTTTTGTGGCCCATACAACAAGTTGCCTTTTAACTCGCTGTACTGATACCAAGCCGCTTTTTTATTGGCCAAATGCACTGTCCATTGGATCGATTGGACATTGGCACTATTGAGGGTTAGCTCAGCTCCATCTTCGGCAAAGATCCGAAACGGCTGCCCCTGTCGCCGGACCCGGCCGACACCATCTTTAAACGTCTGCACCGTGCCCAGCGGGTTGCCATAACTATCGGCTTCAAACGGCAGTTGGCCGATGTGCTCTGGCGCCAGATAAAACTGTTCAGGACTATTACCAAGCCGGGCGACGCCGACTGAAGGGTGGATACACAAAGCCATAACATGCTTCCTTTGTTGGCTGTTGACGAACGTTTGTTAGCTTTGCACTTCCATCAAGCTAACCTTGCTTACTTTCAGTGATTACCTAAAGCGATTACCTTAAGCGGAGACAAAATTCAGTGAAAAGGTAGAGCAAGGCGCGGGCATTTTCGACAGATACCACGCGATATCATCGTTTTATCAAACGTCATCAGTTTTTTAGGGGGATGTAGCCAGCAATAAGGGTCCGAAGAAGGTGTTGAATTAGCTGATGAACTAGCGGTTGTAGTAGCTGTTGAACAACAACTACTTCGCCTCCCCCGCCCGAAACGGCACTGCCGGTAAATGGGCGCTATTGTAAAGGTTAGCGTCGGTAAAATCGGCCCAGCCAAAGCGCACCGACACCGGTTTTGCGACCTTATCACTCCACAGCAGCACTGTATTGCCCTCCAGTTTGGCGGTGGCGTTGTGGTATTTGCCGTCACTACCGGCAATGGCAAAACCACGTAACGTGCCGTCTTTACTGTAAAGCCCGGTCCCGACATGCTCAAAACGCACGCGCAGTTGTTTCCCTTCGATCTGCAGGCTGCTAAACACCGGGCCCGAGGCGATGATGGCCTCGCCAAATACCGTGCGCCGCGCTGCCAGCCATAACCGCTCGGCCACTGGCTTTTTACGCGCCGGGTGAATGTCATTGGCATCGCCTAAGTCGGTCGTCACCACCATCGCAGTGGCAGGTAATTGCAGCGTCTGAAATTGTGCTTCCCGCAGTTCCGCCCACGCGCTGGCTGCTGGCTGCGCTTTCGGCTGCAGATAACTCGCCAGTTGCACATATAAAAATGGCAGCGGCTGTTGCCACTCGTCGCGCCAGCTTTGAATTAACGTACTGAACAGCGCATGGTAATGCACCGCTTGGTCAACATTACTTTCGCCCTGATACCACAGCACCCCTTTTAACCCATAAGGTACCAGCGGTTTGATCATGGCGTTAAACAACACGCCGGGCAGCCAATGTGGCTGCTGGTTGGGGGTTTTATTGATGATTTGCTGAGCCAACGCCTGAGCCAATTCCTGACTCTGGGCAATCACCGCCGTTGCCGCTTGCTGGTACGCCGGCAACATCCACAATGCTGCGGCAGGCGTCCAGGCCTGCGCCACAGTTCCGCCCCAGGTGGCATCAATAACACCCACCGCAACCCCTTTTTCCAGATGATTCTGTTTGGCAAAATACCAGCCGATTGCCGAAAAATCTGGCACCGTTTCGGCAGATGCGGCCAGCCAATGTGTTGCCCCCGAGGGGGCCAATGGTGTTGCCGGTAGCTGACGTTGTGGCGTTGCGGCAACCCGATTAGGCACCTTTAAAAATCGGATTTTCGGATAGGCCGCATCTTTGACAGCCTGTTGCCAGTTTTCAGTCTGAGCGCTCAGTGGCCACTCCATATTCGACTGCCCCGATGCCAGCCACACATCACCAAGCCAGACATCTTTCACCGTGATTTGTTGCCGGGCGGTTGCCACTTCCATTTGCAAAGGCCCAGCCGCCGGCAGCGCAGGTAAGGTGATTTGCCAGTGGCCGCTATCATCAGCAATCGCCTCGCCGGACGCGGAAGTTATCGCTGCGCCTTGAGCATCCAGCAAGTGAAGGGTGACCACCGAGCCCGGCGCTGCCTGCCCCCAGATCGGCAGCGGCTGCTCACGTTGTAACACCATCTGATCACTAAATAGCGGCGCCAGCACGAGTTGCTCTGGCGCAGCGGCTGCCGTTACGGCGATGGTCGTCATCATCATGCATATTCCTAATAAGTTGCCGTACCAGCTGCCAATTCGCTTCATCGTCTGTGCTTTGTCCCTGTGTTATGCAGATCAAATAGGCTGCAGCTGCCTGGATCCATAAAAACCGGCAAAAACCAAGGGCGGACTCACCGGACGTAATCCGCCATAAAGCCGCCCCGCGTCAAATGACCTTCTGGCGAACTCCGGCGTACTACCGCTATCGCGGTGAGTAGCGCCCTACTGTTTTTTACTTTTTAAACAATATGTTAAGTATTTTTTGAGCGTAGGGCGGACTCACCGGAGGTAGTCCGCCATAAAGCCGTCCCGCGTCAAATGCCCCTCCGGCGTACTACCGCTTACGCGGTGAGTAGCGCCCTACGTTTTTTATTTTTTAAACAATATGTTAAGTGTTTTTGAGCGTAGTAATTTCATTCATAGGATCCACTTCATCCGCGGAGTTTTCCATCGCTTTTTGCACTTCAGTCAGAATTTTAAAAAAATATCCCACCCTTGTCGATTTAGCAGAAACTAAACCGACTAAGCTCAGTGACAGTGAAACAGGCATTGTCGGGACAACACCAACATCAACAGGAGGGCCTTATGGCCAAAATGCTTTTTGTGAATTTACCTTGCAGCAACTTAGCGGCGGCGATTGGCTTTTATCAGGCGCTGGGGTTCAGCCAGAACCTGCAGTTTAGTGACGAGACAGCCGCTTGTATGGTCTGGAGTGAGCATATTTTTGTGATGTTACTCACGCCGGCGAAGTGGCAGAGTTTTACCCAAAGGCCACTCCCGGCAGAAGGCAGCAGTGAGGTGATGCTGGCGCTCAATTGTGATGATAAACAAACAGTGGACGAGCTTTGTACTGCAGCCGGTGTCGCGGGTGGTGTCAGTGATGTGATGCCAAAGCAGGATTTAGGTTTTATGTATAGCCGCAGCGTGCTGGATTTGGATGGGCATATCTGGGAGTTTTTCTGGATGGATCCGGTAGCTATCGCGGGTTGAGTAGTTGATCCAGGCTACACAGGCTATGGGTTGCCTATTGGTAAAAGCACCCATAGATTGAGGTCCGTTGGGGCAGGTGGTGGATGACGCTGCGCTTATCCACCCTTTCGGCTCGCGGTCAAAAATGGGATATTAATCCCGCAATCAATCAAAATATGGGAATAATATCCCAACGACACAAATACTCATCAGTTGACCAAGCCAATAACAAGGACTATATTCCCATTTATAGCCAAATAATCGGAATATAGTCCCAGAGAATTTTATGGCCAAACGCGATTTACATAAAGTGCTGTTTCCAAAACAACTCAGGATGCTCAGTGATTTTGGCGAGGATTTACTGTTGGCGCTGAAACGACGTGGGCTGACTAAACAAATGATTTGTGAGCGAACCGGTTTTGACCACAAAACCGTGAACAAAGTGTTTGCCGGTGATCCAGGGGTGGCGATTGGCACCTACCTGAAAATCATGGCGGTGCTGGGGATGGATGAACACTTTGCCAAAATGGCGGCGCATGATGAAGTGGGCATCAAACTGCAAGATATTAAACTACTGGCGGCTAAAACATGAGCCAGCAGTTTGTCGATTTGTATGCGTCATGGCTACCGATTGCCGAGCCGCTGCTGCTTGGTCGGCTTGGCTTTGCTGAAACCGGCCGCAGTAGCGTGTTTAGCTTTCAATATGACGATGCTTTTTTGACATCGAAACACCGGCTGCAAATTGACCCGATGCTCACCTTACATGCCGGTCGGTTTTTTAATGATCAGCCGAACAGGAACTTTCGAGCCTTATTGGATTCTTCGCCCGATCGCTGGGGCCGTTTGTTGATGCAGCGCCGTGCTGCGATTGAGCACCGCCAGGGTCTTCGGGCAAGCAACCGTTTGACTGAGCTGGATTACCTATTAGGTGTGCATGACACCTATAGAATGGGTGGGATCCGCTTTAAAACGCCGGACTCGGAATGTTTTCTGGACAATCACGCCGATTTTGCGGCGCCACCGCTGACGTCATTGCGGGAGCTGGAATTTGCGGCGATGCAGATTGAACAGGATGACGCCATTGACTCGGATCAGTATTACCAGTGGCTTAAGCTACTGATTTCGCCAGGCTCATCGCTTGGTGGCGCCAGGCCGAAAGCTTGTGTGGTTGATGAAAATAAGCATCTTTGGATTGCCAAATTTCCAAACCAGAATGACAGCTGTGACGTTGGCGCCTGGGAAATGTTATGCCATCAATTGGCGCTGGATGCCGGTATCGTGATGTATCCATGCTATATCCAAAAATTTAATGCGCAGCACCATACTTTTTTGACCAAAAGGTTTGACCGCGATGGTGAGCGGCGTATCCATTTCTCATCAGCGATGACCCAGTTGCAATATTATGATGGTGAGCAATCTGATGGTGCCAGCTATCTGGAAATTGCTGAGTTTTTGACCAATCAAGGCGCAGAAACTAAAGCGGATTTAGCCCAGTTATGGCGGCGGATTGTGTTTAATATCGCGATCTCCAATACCGACGATCACCTGCGTAATCATGGTTTTTTGCTGTCCGACAAAGGCTGGCACTTATCTCCGGCTTATGATCTGAATCCCATCGTCGGCAAGCAGGGTTTGCATTTAAATATTACCGATAAAGACAATTCCCTCGATTATGCACTGGCTTTCGAAGTGGCCGATTTCTTTCGATTGACACGCGAAAACGCCACACAGATTTATGACGAAGTATTGGCAGCAGTGGGCAATTGGCAGCAAAAAGCACTGGCGCTTGGCATTTCCAGAGCCGAGCAACTGCTAAAGGCGGCGGCGTTTCGGGTTTGATTCAGAGGTTGTCGCGCTCAGCGCTACATTTTGCTGTATCTTGTGGTGGTCTTTTGCCAGCGTCTCTTGATACAGTTTCCTGATAACATACCGCGTCTTCATAACTAAGCAGCAACATGGCAATTTCAGATCAGTTTATCCTTTTACTCAGTGGCTTAGGCGGCATCCACGGTTTGCTGTTGGCCGCGTTTTTATTTTTTCGCCAGCCCGGTGCCTGGAGCAACCGCTTTTTGGCCGGTGTTATTTTGATGCTGAGCATCAGGGTGTTGAAGTCGGTGTTATTCAATTTTAACCCGGACATTGGCAAACAAATTCTGCAACTGGGTTTATCCGCCTGTTTGATGATTGGGCCGCTGCTGTTTTGCTATTGCCTGCAGTTTGTTGGAAAGTTTCAGCAGTCTGCGCTGCATCGCCTGCACCTTGTAGTCCCGCTGTTGCTGGTCATTTTAGTCGGTGGCCTTTATCCCTATCACTTAAACCCGCAGCTTTGGAATGGACCCTTTTACAAAATCATTAATTACAGCTGGCTCGCTTACACCTTGTTATCGGTCTATCTGTTGTGGCCGAAAATTGTGAGCCTTAAGCAGCGCAACTGGCGGCAACAGCCTGATCTGCTGATTGTTCTGGCAGTAGTGGCTGGCAGCGGGCTCATTTGGTGCGCTTATCATTTTGGCGCTTATACCGCCTATATTTCAGGTGCGTTAACCTTCACTTTTTTAATGGTCGTTGGCGCGATCACGCTCCTGCTGCGGGTTCAGCACAATCAAACCAAAACTATCGACCGCTACGCCAACAAGAAAATTGCGACCGAAACTGCAGCGCCGCTCATCACCGAACTGGAGCAGTTTATGGCGGCAGAGCAGCCGTATTTAGATGCCAATCTGGTGATGCCAAGACTCGCAAAAATGCTCGGTTGGCCCACGCCAAAGCTGTCGCAATTGTTAAATGACAATCTGCATTTATCCTTTAACGATTTTGTGAATGGTTACCGGATTGAGCATGCCAAAACCTTGTTGCTGGGCGAAGCTTCGATGAAAATGGATGATTTGGCCGAAAGTGCTGGTTTTAATTCGCTGTCGACTTTTTATGCCGCCTTTAAAAAACACACCCAGTTGACTCCCGCCAAATACAAAGCTTTACGCCTGGCGGATGCCCCACCAGCTTCGGCGTAAAAAACTCCCGAACTCTCAATTCCAAAACCGCCAATTCCAAAACCGTCAATTCCAAAACCCTCAATTCAAGACAGTTCAATTCCGGAACTTTAAACTCCGAAATTATAAATCCGTTATCCGGGATCATCTTTTGCGCTGGCAGGTCCGGCGCGTCAATCGTAAGTTTGCCCCTGGTTTTTCCCACTTCAATCAGGAGCAACAATGCGTTATCTATTCAAACCCTTATTGGCAGTTTTCATGGTTCTGTTGATGCAGCAACCCGGCATCGCGGCCGACACCAACAGCCAGCAACAGCAACAAGTCGCGGCCATTGAACAGGTGTTGCATAACTACATCGAAGGCACGTCGTACAACAACAGACCACAAATTACCAAGGCATTTCACCCCGCCGCCGATTTGTTATTGGATAAGGAAGGCCAGGCATTTAACAAAGTCCCGGTCACCGACTACCTCAACATGTTCAAGCTTACTGAACATGGTAAATTCAACGGCCGGATTGGTGAAATTCTGCAGATTGATGTCAGCGGCAACCTCGCCACGGCCAAGGTGGAGATCCTGATCCCCAGCCGTCAGACCCGCTTTATTGACGTGTTTTTGTTGAAGCAGGTCGACAACCAATGGCAAATCATCACCAAAGCTGCGACCAAAAACACCTCCATTCAGAACGGCGTCCGGGTGTTGTTTATCCTGTCCAGTGCGCATTTCCATGGCAACTCGACCCTACCGGCCGGTGTCAGTTTTCCGGAAATTGTGCATGCTTATCAGACGTTTAAAAAAGCAGGTTACACCGTAGAGTTCGTGAGTCCAGAGGGCGGTGCGGTGCCACTTTCCTACATTAATACCTCTGATCCACTGCATAAAATGTATTTGTACGATAGCGATTTGATGTTCGCATTAAAGCACACCAAAAAGGCCGTCCAACTGCAGGCAAAGGACTACCGGGCGGTGCATTACGTCGGTGGCAGTAATGCGATGTATGGCGTGGCCGACAATGCCGAAATTTCGCGGCTGGTGATGGAGATTTACGAACAACACCAGGGCATCATTTCGGCAGTGTGCCACGGCACCGCGGGCATCGTGCATCTGAAAACCAAAGACGGCAAATACCTGGTCGACGGCAAAAGAATTAGCGGCTTGCCGGAAGATTATGAAATTAAAACCGCCGATTATTTCAAGGAGTTCCCGTTTTTAATCAAACAAACAATCCTCGACCGCAATGGTACTTTTCACTTTGGCAAAAAAGACGAGCCTTATCTCGAAGTCGATGGCCGGATCATCACCGGCCAAAACTACCAATCATCGGCGTTAGTGGCAGAAGCCATTATCAAACAACTGCAGGCTGAAACGGAAAACAAGTGAAATTCTGGCCAGACAGCGCTCACGACCAATTGTGCCAGCTGGCAGGTTCCACTGCGTTTGTGTGTTCGATAGTAAAAATAGATGGAGATTATTTTGAAAAAACTACTACTGCTTATTATGTTGATTTCACATTCAATTTTCGCCCAGGAATTGGCAAAACCATCCACCTTTCATCGTTTGCTGGTGTTCAACGACAACAATGAACTGCTGGTTGTCAAAGTCAAAAATTCAGACCGTTGGGTGACGCCGGGCTGGTATCAAGACCACAATCTGACGATTCAAGCTGGGCTTGATCAACTCGCGGCAAGTTATGGGCTAACAATCACCACGCCAACCTTAAGAGGGGTGTTTACGCTCAGAACTACACAAAATAACGAGCTGTCAACGCGGCTGGTCTATACCACAAAAATTAAAACTGGCGAGTTAAAAGCACCTGAAATTATTCAAGAAATCAGATGGTTGAGTACAAAAGATGCGATGAAACTCATTACTTTTGCCCACATCAATGCGCAAATAGAGCAGTTGATGAAGTTCCCGGGCACTATTTGGGGCGGCTCGCAGCTGATGTACCAGCAAGATGGTGTTTATAAAGCTAAGTTTATTGAGCCTTTTTATCCGCTCACCGCACCTGCGATATGAGATGCCGGTTGCAACATGAGGCGGTTTTAATCGACTGATCAGTGAATGCAGCCGGGCGTGAAAACGCCGGCTGCTGTAGGACGAAGCCCAAAAGAAAAGACGGGTTTTGTGCAATAATTCCTGTGCATTTACAGCTAATAAGCAAACAATTGTGTTTTTCTGAGCAAGCACTCGGCCACCAGCAGATTCAACCCCATCCCCAACAGGCGGCCGTAATCGTAAAAAAATGGTGCCAGTAATGGTTTGATAGCAACCATTTGGCCGAGGGTCAGGTCGGCAACGACTTCGATAAAAAGCGGCGTTAATGCGGCGAGAGTGATGGCGACCGCACGGCACACCCAGCGTCGGTGCTGGTTGAATTGGCGGTTCAGCACGGCATAAAACGCCATCGAAAAAGCCAGTATCATCCCGCTGCTGAGCGCCAGCAAGCCGATAAAGCGCATGCCAAGTTCGTCCGGCGTTAAAAACAGGTGCATCCAAATACCAGAAACGGCCAAGGTGTAGCCACTTAGCAGCACCAGACGGCCACTGGCTCGGTGCCATTTCGGATGATGGTGCCGAAGGGCCGGCGAGAATTGCCAGGGCATCGTCAGAAACAATATCGCGCCGCTACTGCCATGTACGATTACCGCCCAAGGCGCGGTTAGATAATGAGGATTGAGCAAAGACATCAATACCGTCGACTCAACCGGCCCAATCAGCAGCAATGTAATCAGCAGCGACACAATCAATAGCGCCGGGATGCCTGGAATGGCCATTAGCAGCCATAAAGTAATGACTAACGGCCAGTTGTGATTTAATGCGGCTGTGGCATTCACGCTGCGATGATGGTGGATGGCTATGCTGTTTTGGGGTTTCTGTTCGGGCATCAGTTGGTCTCCTGATTATTATTCGCTAAGATGCCCTGCAAGTTGCGCCTGGCGCTGAAATTTGTCGTCCGGCTGCACAGGCTCGTACTTTGAACAGTACTATCCGAACGGATTGGACGCGCATTTCATCTGGTAATTTATTGATTTATAACTATTTTCAATGGAGTGATTGCAATAGTGACCGAAAATCCGCTGGCACTCTTTTTAAACGCAGCTTCGCTGGCCATCATTGCGTTTAGTGGCCATTTATTGCTGCAACGGGCCAAACATCAGTCCTTTTATTGGCCCTTGCTTGGCTGTCTGGTAGCGATTGCTGTGTTGATTGTCGACCCATGGTTAAAACAGCTGGCGCCTGATTTACGGCAGTTGTTTTTGCTGCTGTCGTTGCCCGCTTTATACTTACTTCCCCCTTGCTTTTGGCTTTATGTGCAAGGGCTTACCAGCTGCTCCCCCTGGCGATTACAGGCAAGTCATGCCAAACATTTTGTTTTAAGCGGAATTGCGCTGGTGATTGTCATTGGTGCTTTGCTGCTGCCCGCGGAAATTCGCCATGGCTTGTTGGTGGAAGGCAGTGACAACATCCTGCAGTCCACCACAGCAGTCCTTCGTAACTTTGTTTACGGCTTAGCGATCCTGACTTTTGGGTTGGTGATCGGCTGGTGTGTGCAGGCAGGTTGTTATGTCGTTGCCGTGTTTCGGCGTTTGCATCGTTATCGCGACCAGTTGAAACAGGTGTTCGCCAGTACCGAGACACATGAACTACGCTGGATCCTGTGGTTGTTGCTAGCGGTGGTCGGGATTTGGTTGTTTGCTGCAGCATCTTTGCTCTACGACAATCTGATAGGCCCGCTGCAGACAGATCTGGCGCTGAAAAACCTGGTGGTGTTTGTGCTGATTTGGACCCTTGCCAGTTGGGGTTTGCGGCAAAAACCAGGTTTTGCCGAACTGTATCAACCTGATGCGGAAATGCAGGAAACGTTGCCAACGCTGCAAACGCTGACAGAAGCTAAATATCAGCGATCAGCGTTAAATGAACAGCTATCAGGCAATATCGTCAATAAACTGCATAAAGCAATGACGCAAGACCAGCTGTTTTTAGACGCAGGGTTGTCGTTGCCCAAGCTGGCCAAACATATTGCCACCTCGCCCAGTTATATCTCGCAAACGCTGAATGAGACGCTGGGAGTTAACTTTTTCGATTATGTGAACCGTTACCGGGTAGAGGCTGCCAAAATCCAGCTTTTAACCAGCAACGAGACGGTGCTGGATATCGCGATGAACGTCGGTTTTAATGCTAAATCGTCGTTTTATACTGCGTTTAAAAAGGAAACCCAACTGACGCCGAGCCAGTTTCGCAATGCGCGGCGGCAAGCTCAGTAATGTACCGGGTACATCCACATCCGGTCAGCCATTCGCCTTTCTAATCGCAGCGCTTGAGCGAAAAGTCGGTTTTGCCTACAATGGCGCATCTTTTATTCACTATAGACCCAAGTTCCATGACCGATATTCAACATGACACCCAGATTGACACCAGCGCACGCCCGGCTTTACCAGATCGTCTTGCTGTACAACCGCGCAGCCCACACTACAATGCCGCCATTTTCGAGCACGATATCGGTATCCGGCTGAACGGCAAAGAACGTTTTGATGTGGAAGAATATTGCATCAGCGAAGGTTGGGTAAAAGTGGCCGCAGCCAAAGCACTCGACCGCCGTGGCCAACCGTTATTAGTCACGGTAAAAGGCACAGTTGAAGCTTTTTATCGGTAACACCTCAAACTTCAAACGGATCGTAGGGCGCCACTCGCCGCGATAGCGGCAGTGCGCCGGATGGTGATTTGCCATGACTCCGCTTTATGGCGGACTACCGCTGACGCGGTGAGTCCGCCCTACGGTCAAAATACCATTAACTTATTGTTTTAAATAAAAAACAGTAGGGCGCCACTCGCCGCGGCAGCGGCAGTGCGCCGGATGGTGATTTGATGCTCCTCATCCTTATGGCGGACTACCGCTGACGCGGTGAGTCCGCCCTACGCCAAAATTCCATTAACCTATTGTTTTAAATAAAAACCGTAGGGCGCCACTCGCCGCGATAGCGGCAGTGCGCCGGATGGTGATTTGCCGTGACTCCGCTTTATGGCGGACTACCGCTGACGCGCTGAGTCCGCCCTACGCTCCAGATACGCTTAACACATTGTTTAAAAACACAAAAAACCGTAGGGCGCCACTCGCCGCGATAGCGGCAGTGCGCCGGATGGTGATTTGCCGTGACTCTGCTTTATGGCGGACTACCGCTGACGCGCTGAGTTCACCCTACGCTCCAGATACGCTTAACTCATTGTTTAAAAAATGAAAAACCGTAGGGCGCCACTCGCCGCGGCAGTGCGCCGGATGGTGATTTGCCGTGATTCTGCCTTATGGCGGACTACCGCTGACGCGGTGAGTCCGCCCTACGCTCCAGATGCTTAACACATTGTTTAAAAACACAAAAAACTGTAGGGCGCCACTCGCCGCGATAGCGGCAGTGCGCCGGATGGTGATTTGATGCTGCTCATCCTTATGGCGGACTACCGCTGACGCGGTGAGTCCGCCCTACGCTCCAGATGCTTAACACATTGTTTTAAAACACAAAAAACCGTAGGGCGCCACTCGCCGCGATAGCGGCAGTGCGCCGGATGGTGATTTGCCGTGATTCTGCCTTATGGCGGACTACCGCTAACGCGCTGAGTCAGCCCTACCCCAAAATTCCTTTAACCT
>NZ_SACS01000032.1 GCF_004005945.1 Rheinheimera riviphila | reverse complement strand
GTGGCAAAAAGCAAGACCTGACCCTCAGCACTCTCATGACCCTCAGCACTCTCACTCAGCACTTCTCAGCACTTGCTCCTCCAGTTTAAAACTAAAGAATTAGTTGCAAGGGTTTTAGCGCTGCGTTATTTTAAAACTAAATCATTAGTAGGAATTCGTGATGGCCAGAACAAAATCAACCGAGTTGACCGGCGCCGAGCAAAAAATTATGCAGGTGTTGTGGCAACAAGGCCCGTCGGCGGTGAAAGATATCGCGGCGGTGTTGAGTCAGGATAGTCCGGTGGCTTACACCACGGTGCAGACCTTGTGCCGGATTTTGCTGGAAAAAGGCCATGTTCAGGCGCAGAAGCATGGCAAAGCTTTTATCTATCAGGCCATTACTGTGCAGCAAGAGGCGCGTACCCAGGCGCTCAGCAGTTTATTAAAACGGTTTTTCGGTGGCTCGCCCGCTTTACTGGCGCAGCATTTACTGACGGAACAACACCTCTCGCCAGAACTTACCGCGCAGTTGCAAGCCAGTATTGATGAAGCTGTGCAGGCGGCTGATCCGGATCCTGCAGATCATATTCAAGTAGACAACGATCCGGCGCAACACAACGGTCATTAAGCGAATTTGTAGGGGACAGTAATGCTGGAAATCAGCTGGCTGGGGTTTTATCTGTTGTTGCATCTATTGTTGCTCCTGTTGTTGGTGCCGGCAGTTTATGTGCTTGGTCGCAGTCAGTTGTGCCCGGCGCCACAACAGATGCTGAGGCTTTGGACCGCAGTTGCCGTGCTGCTGTTTTTGCTGCCGGTATTATTGCTGCAACCCTGGGCTTTGGATCAACAGTTGTTGCCCTGGTTGCACGGCAGTTTGGCGCCCGTGTTAGCGCAAGCTAATTCTGTACAAAACCTGCCTTCATTCGCCATCACGGCAACTGCGCTGGATCCACTGGTGGTTGAACAACACCATTTTCCACTGTTGCCGCAAATCATGTATATGGTGTCACCGGTATTCTGGCTCTGGCTGTTATTGCCGCTGATTTCTTTTTTAAAACTGCTGATGTTGCTGCGCAGTTATCTGGCAAGCCGACAGTTGCGAGCAGCGGCCACTGCGATATTGCCACCTTTGAAAACGAAGCCCTTATCCATCAAAGTTCATCCTGCGATCCCAAGTCCGATGTTAGTAGGTCTGCGTCAACCGCTTATCCTGTTACCGACCCATTATTTGCAGCAGTTGAGCCCGCAACAATTGCAGCATGTGCTGGCGCACGAACACAGCCACTGGCAACTGGGCGATTTGCGCAGCTTTTATCTACAACAAATCCTTGGCATTTTCTGCTGGTGGAGTCCGTGCTGGCGGCTGCTGTGCCGCGAACTTTTGCGTTTTCGTGAACTGCGGGCCGATGCACTGGTGCTTGCCACTTTACCGAGCAAAAGGGCGCAGCTGCAGTATGCGCAAACGCTGCTCGATTGCAGTCAGCCATCGGTTGCACAGGCGCCGGAACTGGCGCAGCGCTGGCAACATCAGCCGTTACTCGCGCTGCGCATTCATGCGGTGTTACAGCCAATACCAGCGTATCGGTTGCCGCTCTTCGCCATGCTGGGCACCTTGAGTTTGTTATTGGTTGGCGCAGTGGTGCTGGCGAACCGCTGGCAAATTGCCGACCTGCCCAAACGCCATGCACAGGTTCGCTTAAGTCAGCTGCAGCCATTGGCGGATTTACTGGATGCCGTTGCGGCTAACGACATCAGGAAAGTGCAACAACTGTTGGCGGCTAGCGCGTCGCTCAATTTACCAATGCCGCTCAATTTACCAATGCCGGGCGAGGGCAGTGCGTTGATGGTGGCCGTGCGGCATCAACACTACGCGATGGTCGAATTGCTGCTCGGCGCTGGTGCGGATGTGCATGTCAAAAGCGGTGGGGATGGCAATGCTTTGATTATTGCGGCGCAACTTGGTGATGTGGCGATGGCCAAACGTTTGCTGGCCGCAGGCGCTGATGTCAACGCTGTGGTGCTGGCGGATGAAACGGCGCTGATTAATGCCAGTTACAACGGCGATAGCGCGATGGTGCAGTTGTTACTGGCCGCGGGCGCCAGGATTAATTTACAGGTGGAAACGCCGTTGTCGGATGGCCGGACGTTACGCTCTGCGCTTAGCCGGGCGGCGACACCAGAACTACGTGCTTATCTGTTGTCGCAGGGCGCGCGTTAATGTCAGTGGTTTGATCGGGTATTTAATGGAGGGATTGATGAAAAAGTTTTTATGGATACTGTTAGGTTTGATTGTGCTGCCGGTACTGGCTGCATCTGTTTATTGGTTCAGTGGTTGGCAAGCGTTGCCATCTGAGGTGCCGCAGCAGCAACAACTGCATCAGCCGCAGCTGACTGCCGCCGCAGCTGCCTCGATGCAGGCGCTAGTGGACGCCCGCGCTGAACAAAGTTTGCCAGCGCTGACCGCTGCGGTGGTGTGGCAAGGTGAACTGGTATGGGGCGGCGCGGCTGGTTTTGCCGATGTTGAAAAACAACAACCGGTGACCACCAACAGCCAGTTTCGGATCGGCAGCAGCTCGAAACCGGTGACCGCCACCGCGATTGCGCGGGCGGTACAGGCCGGCACCTTGCAACTGGATACACCGATCAGTCAATACCAAGCCGATTTACCGAACCCGGCCTGGGGGGATTTTACCCTGCGTCAGCTGTTATCGCACACCGCTGGCTTGCCGGGTTACGAGCAAAATAGTGACTGGGTCGGCGTTTGGCGCACGTTGGTCAAACAACATCGCTACACCGATGTGATGGACAGCCTGGCACTATTTGATCAGGCGCAACTGCAATATCAGCCGGGCAGCGGTTTTTTATACAGCTCCTTTGGCATTAATCTGGCGAGTGCGGTGCTGCAAAGTGCGGTGGACGAGCCGTTTTTAGCTTATCTGTCGCGTGAAATCAGCCAGCCTTTGGCCTTGCCATCCTTGATGGCGGCAGAAGTGGCTTATCAAGCGCAGGTACAGTTTTATTTCAGTAACGAACAGCAAGTCAAACCACATTGGCCAGTTGATCTCAGTCAGAAATGGGCCGGTGGTGGCCTGGCGGCCAGTTCAGTGGATTTGGCAAAACTCGGCGCTGCCTGGCTCGATCCGGCTTTTATCAGCGCTGATATTCAACAACAATTCTGGACACCGCAAAAGCTCACCAACGGTGAAGTGAACGATCAAAACTATGCCCTCGGCTGGCGGGTGACCGAGCGCGATTTTCTGTTCTGTGATCAAGACCATAAGTTAACCAAAGCTATCCGCTATATCCACCATGGAGGCGTGTCGGACGGCGCGCAGAGCTGGCTGGTGGTGTATCCGGAACTACAGCTGGTGCTGGCAATGAACACCAACACCGTGAAAGAAAATTACTGTGATTTCGCCGGGCAAGCCGCGGCAATTATCCGACCATTTTTGCGGCATATTGCGCCTGAGTTGTTAGCTGAAGCAGAATAAATTTTGGAATCGTCAGTAGGATGTCACCAATTACAAAAGTCAGCCTGCTGACTTTTGTATGATGGACCACCGCATATGTAGGCATTTGCATTTAAAGGACAAAAACTGTGCATTGCATAGAGGTCAAGTTGCAGTGCATGATGGGGAATGCATAACGTCTGATTGACAAAAGAGCGCCAATCGTACCTTTAAAAGGAATTTTATGTCGGTATGGAAATCATTATTACTGATTAGCACAGTTGTGCTGTTTGCTTGCAGTCAGCAGGTTAGTTCAATTAAATCCTCAACTCATGACAGTGTATCTGTCAATGGTGGGTATCTGCTGCTGAGCGTCGATAGCGATGTTGATTTGGAAGAACTTAAAGTTGCTGGTCAGAAAAACTTTTTCTTAGGTGCCGCTGATTTGACTGCTGGGAATCATTATATTTTGATTGATTTGCCGGCAGGCCACTATCAGATTGAATCGGTCAAACTCAACCAGCGATGGCAACTGCACTTAAAATCGGGTTTCTGGAATTTCAGGGTGCAGCACGGACAAATCAGCTACATCGGTGAACTGCAGTTAAAAGGACGGATACCTGAGCTTGAAAACCGCGCCTCGATGGCTCTGCAATATTTGGAGCAGCACCACGCCGCCTTACTCAATAACTATCAGGTGCGTTATTCAGGCCCTGGTGAGGATCATTACTTCGAATATGTCGAAGGGCGAGGGGCTGCAAAATGATCGCAAAAAAGCTGCAGTTCATGATCTTGGGGTTGCTCTCGATACTGACACAAAGTGTTGCCGTTGCTAATCCTATTCCTGCGACCGAGTTATTTCGTGAAGCCACAATATCTCAATTGCAATTCTCTCCGGGTGGCCGGCATATTTCTGCTTTTATCAATCAGAAAAACCGGAAGGGGCTCGCGCTGTACAACCGAAAAACCAATGATTTTCAACTCATTGCTCTGGTTGCAAAGATTGATTGGGTTCGACAATACCGCTGGTTAGATCACAATAATCTCTATTTGGTCTCAGGACGCGATAACTCTTGGATCCATTCAATAGTGCAACTGCAACAAACTGATGGAAATATCAGTGCTGTTGTCACAGCGGTGCCAGCAAATGGATATTTAGTTGGTCAACTGAAAGGCTACCCGCCTCGGTTACTCTTCGCACACGATGCCGGTCGAAAAGATGCTGGATTCGATTTATATCAGTTGAGCATTGAACAATTACTTGCCCGGCAGTTCCCGCCAGCCAATCTTATTCAAAGTTTAACGGATTCAGCTTCTGCTTCAGCATTAATTTATGACCCTGAAACCAATCGACTCATCAGTGTCCGATGGGATCAAGATACCCGGCTCATTGATGTAAAGTACCGAGAATTGCAGCAAAAACAGTGGCTTCCTCTTTTTAGTTACAATCCAACAGATTTTAGTTTTCTGCCGATGCAATTTCTGTCGGCGGATAGCCTGGCAGTATTGAGTGATAAAAATAGCGACAAAGTGGCTTTGTATCGCTTTGACATCACAAACCAGCAAATAGGTGACCTGCTTTTTGAGCATCCCCGTTATGACCTGATAGGCGCTGACTTTTATGGTGACCAGCTCGCCTCTGTCAGTTATCTGGCGCATGGTCGGCTTGAGCAACAGTTTTTCGTGACAGCAGAACAACAATTACATCAGGGACTTTCTGCATACTTTCCTGAGCAACAATGGATATTTGTTGATAGTGAAGCGGACTGGCATCTGGTGCTGGTTTTTTCAGCTACCAATCCTGGACAATATTATTTATATCAGTCTGGTCAAAAACCGAAATTTATTGGCGAAAAACTACCCGCACTAGCAGATTATTCATTAGCATCGACCGTTAAATTGGAGTCCGCAGCTGCAGATGGCCTCTTGATTGAGTCGTTACTGACTTTGCCTGCAAAGAAAAACAACGAAGTGCCGCCGTTAGTGGTCATGCCTCATGGCGGGCCTATTGGGGTGCAGGATACGGACGACTTTGAGCCTACAGTGCAGTTCCTTGCCAGTCGTGGATATGCAGTATTGCGCATAAACTTCAGGGGGTCGCGGGGATACGGTAAAAGTTTCAAAGAGCGCGGAATTGCTGAACTCGGTGCAGGTATTGAGCAGGACATCACTCGAGCGGTCACTCAGGTGGTGGAAAAGTACGGTATCACCCGAACCTGTGCCATGGGTTATAGCTACGGCGGATACTCAGCCATGATGCTGGCAATGCATCAACCGCAACAATATCGCTGCGTGATCGCAGGTTTTGGTATTTATGATTTACCGTTACTGTTTAATGCCAGCAACTTGAAAGTGTTACCAGAGCAACAAAAAAGGGTCGAGCGTGTTGTTGGCCCGATGCATGACGGTTTGCGGGAACGGTCACCAGTGTACAAAGCGCAACTGTTGCAAGCTCCGGTTTTGTTGATTGCAGGTATGGACGATGACACGACCGGTTTTGAACAAAGTCATCGAATGTTTGATGCATTAAAACGTGCCGGAAAATCGGTGCAGCCCATGTTTTATCAGGACACTGGTCATGGTCATGACCGTTGGGATCTGGAACATCATCAGATCGGACTCATCGAACAATTCCTCGACCAACATTTGGCGATTCATGCAACTTCATCAATCACCGAGCAGGCCGAGCAGTGGTATCGGCAAGCGGAGCTACTGGCCACCGGGGAAAAACTGGCAAAAGATCTACCCGCAGCCATGCAACTTTATCAACAAGTTGCTGCAACCGGGCATAGCGGCGCCATGGTTGAACTTGCCAGAGCAGCCATCTACGGTGAAGGGCTGCCTCAAGATCTACAAAAAGGAGTGAAGTATTTGCGCGAGGCTGCAGCGAACAAAAACAGTACTGCGGAATTGATGTTAGGGCTGTTGTACAGCGCAGGTCTCCACACCCAGCCAGACCTACCAAAATCAAATCAGCATTTTCGCAACGCCGCCAAACTGTATTCCGCTGGCACAGCTACTTTGTATCTGGCACGTGCGACTTGTCTTGGTTGGGCGCAAGCAGTTGACTGGCATACGTGCCTAAACGCTATCGAGCAGCACTTGTTAGCCCATCAACAGCACTTTTCTGATCCGCATAGCCGATTGTTACAGGAAACATCAAACAGCATCGTCGCCCGTCTGCTGATTGAGGGACAACCTGGCGATGCCGAACGCCATAGATTGATTGGTTTGTTACAACGCGCCTTGGCAAAGCCAATTGATATCAGCGCGGAAGTCTCTGGTTATCGCCATGGTTTGTATGAAGGTACAGGTGTGAAATATGAGAATGCATCGAGTTATCCGCTGAACACCAGCTTGGACTTTGGCAGCGCGCTGAAAATTGACCGGAGCGATGACTCAACCGGCAATGTGGGGACCTGGCTCTTGGTACGTTGGCAACGCAAGCTGTCTGATGGAACTATTCAGTTGTTATCCGATAAGGCGATGATGGTGCGACAACCCAGTTGGCTTCGTCTTCATAACACCCTGAACAGTGCACCGGATAAAAAATCGGCAGCCTGGATGTTGCAGGTTTTTGATTTAAAAGGACAGAATTTGTACCAGCAAGAGTTTGTATTTCAATAGCCTTGCAAACTCTTGCTTGTTGAATTGAGGAGACGTCAATTGCTGTTATCTGCAAGGACTCAGTTTGGATGTAATCTGGCAGCTATCTGCTGCATCGCAGCCACAGCTTTGGTGTCCATGCCGCGGTTCATCAGGATAATAAAACCGTCTTTGCTGGTCGGATCAAAATACATGGCGGTAAAAACCCCTAAATCTGACCCCATATGACCAGTGAGGCCCATGCTGTTATCGCGCCAGAAAAAGCGCTGGTTGTCGGAGATGGCCGGATCAAGCTGCAATTTAAACATTTCCTGATACATCGCTTCCGATAATAACGGTTGTCCGTTGCGGTCCTGATTGTTCAGCACGCCAACCAGAAACTGGCTTAACTCCAAAATGCTGCTGCGCATACCGCCATCCGGATATTGTGGGTTGCCAAAATGCGGGTAAGCTTTGAAATTTTTGTCGGCAGCCGGTGGGTTGATATAACGGCTAATGAGCTCATTGAATACCGGCGATTCGGTGTCGGCGCAGCTCAGCCCGGCGATTTGTGGCAAATACGGCACACATTGTTCAACTTCATAAGGTACGGCGATGTTGTTCAGTGGCAAGTCGTGTAACAGCCAGCTGCTCTGCGTCATCGACAAGGATGGAAATAACTGCTGTTTACTATATTGCGCCAGCGACAGGCCGGTGCTTGCTTCCACCAGATAACCGGCTAAGCCTGCCGCCAGGTTGCTGTATTGACGTTGAGTCGCCGGTTGGTGCGCCAGAAAATGTGCGCCTTGCTGATAGTTGCTGCCGTCCGGCAATAACAAACTTTTCAGATGTTGTTCCAGTGATATCGGCGAATCGCGATTTTCGGCGTAACTCCGGATGTCGTAATAGTCAGCAATACCGGATGAATGACTGGCTAGATGGCGTAAGGTAATTTTTTCATTTTCGGTATGCGGATTATCTATTTTAAAAGGAAGGTAGTGATTAATATCCTGATCTAAATCGAGTTTACCCTGTTCGACCAGCTGCAGCAGCACCAGCCCCATCATAGGTTTACTGATTGAAGCCAGGTTAAACAACGTATCTTTGGTCACCGGCATATCAGTTTCAACATTAGCTTTGCCATAAGTTTGTAAAAGCACGGTCTGGCCATTTTTAATCCGGGCTATGGCAAGGCCGGGAATGGCCGCTTCAGTCATCAACGCCGGAATAAACTGGTCGAGTTCGGTGAGGTTCTGACTCAACGGCTGCTGGGTTGGCAATAACCACCAACACACCCCAACAGCCACGACCAACGTGCAGACGATCCCAATTATTTTTTTCATTATTCCCTTCCTATTGGTTAAAAGTTGGGAATAAAGCAAGTTGTAGTCCATCTCGGGATTTTGATTAACGTTATGATATTTAAAGGTAAGTCTAGAGAGGCTGCATAGGGGATAGCGAGAATCGTCAATTTTTAGCGAAATTAGGCACTAATAGACCTGCATGAGCCTGTTTGCGAACAACCTGAAGCAGAAAAAAATCTGCCGCGAAACCGTAGCGCAAGTAACATTTTGTGACCTGCGCCATGAGATTGGATTTAGTCAGCTGCATGGTGTTAAATAATTGCTTCAATATTTGGAAACGTTTAACCTTTGCCGCTTGAACTGTTGCCTGTTTCGTCATATTTGGACTGTATTCAGCAACATCATGAGCGAAATTGCAATAGCGGCAGAAGCTGCAAAAGGAGCTTTGTGAATGGAAGATATTGATACTAAAAGGAAGGAAATGGATACGCAGCGCGAGCAATCTGCTAAAACGCTGACCTCGGTACTTTATGCTTTGTATGCGCTGTCTTTTTTATCCGGCATCAGTGGTGTGGTGGCAATCATTATTAACATCATCAAAAAATCCGAGGTGGAAGGTACTTTTCTGGCAAGCCATTTCCGCTGGCAAATCAGAACTTTCTTGTTTAGCGTGTGCTGGACCTTGCTTGGGTTTGCGCTCTTTTTAATGGCTGCCGGTGTCAACGGGGTGCCGCTTTTTGTAGCTGGCATTTTGCTCATCGCGACCAGCACCATCTGGTTTATCTACCGGGTGGCAAAAGGCTGGTTATACCTCAATGACAATAAGCCAATGTACCGAAGACAAGATCGTCACGGCCTGCATCGGGATCCTTCAGAGCGGTCAGACCGCCACAGATTGCGCCGTTAGTACCAATTTTTGGTGGCGCCAAGCGGCGGAAAATGCGTATTCTGTAACTCTGCTTAGTTACGCCATTTCTGGAGCACAAATTTTGTTCATTGGTGAACTATCAAAATTAACCGGTGCCACGCCAAGGGCGATCCGGTTGTACGAAACCCTGAAATTATTGCAGGTGCGTCGGCACGGTCAGTATCGGGTTTATGATAAGTCGCATGTCGAATTTGTGCAGCTGATTAAAGAAGCGCAGAGCCTGGGCGTGTCATTGGCGGAAATGCAACACCTCAAGCGTGGTGCGCAGGATTTGGATTGGGTGGCGCTGGATCAGTTGCTGGCACTAAAACAGGCTGCAGTTGCGCAGCAAATTATCCAGCAACAAGCTGAATTGCAAAGGATTAAGCACTATCAGCAGTTAATAGCTGCTTGTGTGGCCAAGGGGCTGAATCAGTGCGAGCCGAATAGCTGACAGCATCAGCAACTTTTTCTACCTGATGCTGACGATTTAATACCTGTTTCAAACTGACACTTGACTCTGACCTTAGGGGCAGGGTTTAGCATGACCATCTTCTACAGATGGAGTCATTCAATGAAAAAAGTGTTAGTGATCAATGCCAACCCTAAATCACGTAGTTTTTGCAAACTGATGGCAGAACAGTATGCGGCAACTGCCGGTACCAAGTGTCAGGTCACACTGGTGCACCTTTGCGAGTTACAGTTTCAGGCCGATTTGAGTCAGGGTTACGATGAAAAGCAGCCGCTGGAACCTGATTTAGCGCTGTTTCAGCAACAACTGCAGTGGGCCGAGCATATTGTACTGATTTGCCCGGTGTGGTGGGGTGGCATGCCGGCCAAGCTCAAAGGTTTATTCGACCGCGTATTGCTGCCGGGTTTTGCCTTTGCCTATCAGCCTGGCAAGATGATCCCGGACAAACTACTCAAAGGCCGCACGTCAGAGCTGTTGTTGACACTCGATACGCCGGTGTTCTGGTACAAATGGTGGCAAGGCAATCCACTGTATTTTCAGCTCAGCCGCACCATTCTTGGTTTTGTCGGCATTAAAAACCAAGCCAGCCATTATTTTGGCCCAGTGTTAACTGCCGATGCTGCGAAACGTCAGCGCTGGTTGGATAAGGTGCAACGGCTGGCGGCGCGGTGATGTCCTCCATTGACTCTTTTAAGTCTGTGGGATCTTGCCCCGTGTCCCACAGTCGAAAATTAAGTAGCTATTTGAGTTGGAAGTGACAACCATCGTCCATCAGAACAACGGGGGCAAGTCTTGCTTTTGGCCTTTTCTGGTCAGATGGCAAAAAGCAAGACTTGATAATCATCTAGCCTAAACGGCCTTCGACGGCCTCCTCGTTAATAGCTATTTTTTGATTGCTGTCGAAAAAATCTATTTCCAAGGAGGCCGTATGAAATTGTATGTCGGTATTGATCTTCATTCCAATAATTCGGTTCTGGTTGTGCTGGATGAGAACGATAAGATCATTTATTCCAAACGTTTACCTAACGATGAGCAGGTTATTCTCGCAGTGCTTGCCATGTATCAACCACAGATTGAAGCGATTGCGGTCGAGTCTACTTACAACTGGTATTGGTTGGTCGATGCTTTGCAAGGTGAAGGGTACGAAGTCCGATTGGTCAACACTGCGGCCGTGGTTGTTTATGACGGCCTGAAATACAGCGGGGATTTTGGCGATGCCAGGCATTTGGCTCATTTGCTGCGAATGAACCTGTTGCCCTGCGGTTATATTTATCCAAAAGAAGCCAGGGCGTTGCGGGATTTAGCACGTAAACGCTCGCAGCTGGTGCAATCATTAAGAAGTGGACAGCAGAGCATATCGCAGAGTTGGCCTTGCTGCCTGAGCAGCAACTTGCAGTGCGGGCAAATTGGATGGTGATGCAATCGCTTGAACAGCAAATTCAGACGTTAGAGGCTGAATTAAAACGCCAACTAAAGCCCTGTAAAGCGTTTCAACTGCTCAAAACAATATCAGGTGTCGGTGATATTCTTTCAATGACGATTTATCTGGAAACCGGCGATATTCAACGGTTTGAAAGTTGTGGCAACTTTGCATCCTATGCCCGCATGGTTAGCTCAAAACGTGAGTCTAATGGCAAGAAGAAAGGTGAAGGCAATCGCAAATGTGGTAACCGTTATTTGTGCTGGGCGTTTATGGAAGCAGCACACTTTGCGATTGCTTCGGATGAATTGATCAAGCGTTATTACCAACGTAAATGCGCGAAAAACTTAAAGGTGGTGGCAATGAAAGCTGTCGCTCATAAACTTGCCAGAGCTTGTTTCAACATATTAAAAAATGGGGTGGAGTTTGATGTGAAACGCGCATTTAGCTGAGTTTACTCAGCGTAGCTGCATCAATTGGACAGGCAGGAGAACAGAGGGTTTTCTGGCGCTACAAGTAGCCAGGGGTCGGACGAAGTCAGTCCACAGCCTTGATCCTGAAGGGTGACTGGAGCGATAAATCGGTAACCACCAATGAGAACTAAAATGCGACGGTAATAGGTCAGCAAGGGGAAAAAAGACGCGCACTTTGCAGTGCGCGCGGGCTCGTAATTGCTATTGACACTGGAACGGCTAATGGGTGACCCCAATTTTTCCATGACAACTATGGCTGCGTCCGTATATGTCTGGTTTTCTGCTTATGTTGGGTAAAGGAAAAAATGCTTCAATAATATGAAAGCATGCGCTAATCTAATTTTGTTTTTGAAATTTTTTTCACCGACGCTTCAATGGTTTAAAAATGAGAACAAGCAATATTCGACACCATAAAATTGATTAAAGAGAGCCATTTATGAAAAAAGCAATCAACAAAATATTACTTGCAGCTATTTCAACGCTATTATTTCCTTGTCCACTGTTAGCTGGTAGTGGTAGTGCAGTTGTTTCACACTGGTCGGCAACTGATTCTACGCTACGACCTACTCATATATATATATCTAATATTAATGATAATCCTGTCAATGTAGCGGTTACATTTTTTGATAAAAATGGGAACAAAGTGACTGCACCTGTTTATGTCAATTTTACTAATGCTAATACTACGTTGGCAGCAAACAGTACCGGTTATATAACAATACAGTCCGCCAGTCTTAACTACGGTTATGCTGTGATTAATTGGCAAGACCTTCCAGAATATGACAACTCGGTATCACTTGTAGCTTATGCATTACGAATTGTATCGAACACTTCGAGCCAAAATGGCAATGCTAGTATCCAAATTAATAATGGAATGCCTTTCTAGAGCACCATGACGTTTAAAAAATGAACAGAATGAGTGACTGAGAAGTATGCATGCAAGGCGGGAAAATTGAGCAATAGTTGTTTTATTGCTCAATTTAACCAACGCCGAATACGTCATTTTCAGGCGCTCTCGGGGGCCTTGGCAAAATACCCTTATCCTTCGTTAAATTCCTTCGGTCTAGTTCACTAAACCTACAGATATTTGCCTCGGCTGAGCGCTATTTTGCCAACAAATCGCGGGGTCAAGTCTTGCTTTTGGTCTTTTCTGGTCTGATGGCAAAAAGCAAGACTTGCCTCCATTCTTTTGCGCAAGCATCTGTTTTTAAATGAAAAATGTAGGGCGGACTCAGCCGCAGGCTAGTCCGCCGTCAAGCTGGTCAGCATCAAATCACCAACTGGCGTACTGCCGCTGATGCGGCGAGTAGCGCCCTACGCAAGCATGTGCTTTTAAATGAAAAAAACCTCAGCCCTCAGTCATACTCAGCCCTCCCAAAGTACCCAGCATCCAAAACGCCAGCGCTGTTCTTGCCATGATTGACTCTCTTTGTGTCAGCAGCCAATGTACCCAGCAGTGGGGGTCAAGTCTTGCTTTTTGCCTTTTATTTTCAAGCATCTGTTTTTAAATGAAAAATGTAGGTCGGACTCAGCCGCAGGCTAGTCCGCCGTCAAGCTGGTCAGCATCAAATCACCAACTGGCGTACTGCCGCTGACGCGGCGAGTAGCGCCCTACGCAAGCATGTGCTTTTAAATGAAAAAAACCTCAGCCCTCAGTCATACTCAGCCCTCCCAAAGTACCCAGGATCCAAAACGCCAGCGCTGTTCTTGCCATGATTGACTCTCTTTTTAGCCGTTCCAGTGTGTCAGCAGTGGGGGGCAAGTCTTGCTTTTTGCCTTTTATTTTCAAGTATCTGTTTTTAAATGAAAAATGCAGGGCGGACTCAGCCGCAGGCTAGTCCGCCGTCAAGCTGGTCAGCATCAAATCACCAACTGGCGTACTGCCGCTGACGCGGCGAGTAGCGCCCTACGCAAGCATCTGCTTTTGAATGAAAAAAACCTCAGCCTTCAGGGTCATACTCAGCCCTCCCAAAGTACCCAGCATCCAAAACGCCAGCGCTGAGTTTTCCATGATTGACTCTCTTTGTGTTAGCAGCTAATGTATCCACAATGTAGTAACGTATTGCACAGAGGATTGGTATGTTGACCCATGTCAGAAAAATAGGAAATTCCGCTGGCACCATTATTCCGGCGCCGTTGATGAAAAAACTCCAGCTGCAAGAAGGCGATATGGTGTCGATTGCCGAGCAGGATGGCAACATTATCATCAGTCCGGTTAAATCCAGGCCGAAGTATCAGCTTGCTGACTTGCTGGCACAATGTGATCCAACGGCGCCAATGCCAGAATCACTGCAAGAATGGGATCAGGCTACAGCGGTAGGGAATGAAATCTGATGGTGGTGTTTCAGCGGGGAGATATTGTCGAAGCCTGTTTAAACCCAACTTCAGGTCAGGAAATGCAAGGCGAAAGTCGCCCTTGCTTGGTATTAAGCCCGGTAGCTTTTAATAAACTTGGCCTGACCTTTATCGCCCCAATCACCCAAGGCGGCAACTACGCCCGAATTGCCGGTTTTGCTGTCACCTTGATGGGCACTGGCAGCGTCACTCAAGGCGTGATCATCGCCAGTGGTTTACGATCCGTTGATCTAAACGCCCGGCATGCCCGACTGATTGAAAAGGCTCCGGCCGCCGTGGTAGAAGAAGTATTGGCGATTGTGGCGAGTATTTTGGAGTAGGTGTAGGCGCCATTGGATAGGTTTTACCCCTGACCACAGCTTGAAAATGTAAGTTTCTTGCAAACGACATCTTGCTTACAAATAATAAAAAAGGCGACCCGCAGGTCGCCTTCTATCATGTTCAATCAATCTTAATTATTAATAACCAAAAGCTTACAGTGCTGCGATTTCCGCCTGCTGTGCCAGTAACTTCACAATTGCCGCTTCTGCATCCGCCAGTTTTTCACGCTCTTTTGCAAGAACCGCTTCCGGTGCTTTAGCAACAAAACCTTCGTTGGCCAGTTTACCGGCAACCCGCGCTGCTTCTTGCTGCATTTTTTCCAGCTGTTTGGCAATACGGGTCAGTTCAGCTTCTTTATCAATCAAACCTGCCATTGGGATTAATAAATCCATGCTGCCTAACAGCTGCGCGGCACAAGCTGGCGCGGTATCGACGGTGCTTAGCACTGTGATGCTGTCGAGCTTGGCCAGATTCAGCAATAAAGCCTGGTTTTGCTCTAACCGACGGCTGTCTTCTGTTGATAAATTACGCAGTAATAACGGCAATGGTTTGGTTGGCGCTATGTCCATCTCACCGCGGATATTCCGGATGGCGACGATAAAGTTCTTCACCCATTCGATATCCGAAGCGGCGTTATCGTTGACCAGCGTCGTGTCACTTTCCGGATAAGCCTGCAGCATAATGCTGTCGCCTGCACTTAAGTCAGTGCGGATCATCGGGGCCACACGCTGCCAAATCTCTTCGGTGATAAACGGCATAATCGGGTGCATCAGGCGTAATAACGATTCCAGCACCGTCAGCAGGGTGTGGCGGGTGCCACGTTGCTGCGCTTCATCACCTTTAAATAACACCGGTTTGGTCAGTTCCAGGTACCAGTCGCAGAACTGGTTCCAGGTGAATTCGTACAGGGTATTGGCAGCCATATCAAAACGATAGCTATCCAGATACTGGCGGAACTGCGCGACGGTTTGCTGGTATTGGCTTAAAATCCAATGGTCCGCTAACGACAGTTTCATCTCGCCGGTACTTTCACCAGTAGCTGCCACGCCACAATCTTTACCTTCAGTCATCATGGTGACGTAACGGCTGGCATTCCACAGCTTGTTACAGAAGTTGCGGTAACCGTCTAAGCGTTTCATATCCCAGTTGATATCACGGCCAGTCGAGGCCAGCGCGGCTAAGGTAAAGCGCAGCGCATCGGTACCACAGGCATCAATACCTTCCGGGAATTGCTTTTTAGTCTGGTTGCCGATTTTTTCGGCCAGCTGCGGCTGCATCATATTGCTGGTGCGTTTAGCCAGTAAATCGTCGAGGCTGATGCCGTCAATCATATCCAACGGATCGATAACGTTGCCTTTAGATTTTGACATTTTATCGCCGTTTTCGTCGCGGATGAGGCCGGTGACATACACGGTTTTAAATGGCACTTGTGGCTTGCCGTTTTCATCTTTGACAAAATGCATCGTCATCATAATCATCCGGGCAACCCAGAAGAAAATGATGTCAAAACCAGTCACCAACACATCGGTCGGGTGGAAGGTTTTTAAATCTTCGGTATTTTCCGGCCAGCCTAAAGTCGAGAACGTCCACAACGCTGAGCTAAACCAGGTGTCGAGCACGTCGTTGTCCTGACGCAGCGCGAAATCAGCGGCTAAACCATGTTTAGCGCGCACTTCGGCTTCATCACGACCAACATAAACTTTACCGTCATTGTCGTACCAGGCTGGAATGCGGTGACCCCACCACAGCTGACGCGAAATACACCAGTCCTGAATGTCGCGCATCCAGCTGAAGTACATGTTTTCATATTGTTTTGGTACAAACTGAATGTCACCGTTTTCGACCGCTTCAATCGCAGTTTTCGCCATCGGCGCCACACGCACGTACCATTGGTCAGTCAGCATCGGCTCAATGACTACGCCAGAGCGGTCGCCATAAGGCAGGGTGTTGGTCAGTGCTTCGATTTTGTCGAGTAAGCCAGCGACATCAAAAGCAGCAACAATAGCTTTACGCGCGGCATAACGGTCAAGACCCGCGAGGTCTGTCGGAATTGGTGCGTTGAGGTTCGGGTTTTCTTCACCATTGGTAAAGAAACACTCGCCTTCACTGCGAATGGTGGCGTCTTTGGTCATCACGTTGATCATCGCCAGCTGATGACGTTTACCAACTTCGTAGTCGTTAAAGTCATGCGCCGGGGTGATTTTGACACAGCCAGAGCCTTTTTCTTTGTCAGCGTGCTCGTCGGCGATAATCGGAATAAGACGATTCACCAACGGCAGCAAAATTTCTTTACCAATCAATGACTGATAACGTTCATCATCCGGATTTACCGCAACTGCGGTATCGCCGAGCATGGTTTCAGGACGGGTGGTCGCAACCACTAAATAATTTTTACCATCGGCAGTTAAAGCGCCATCGGCCAGCGGGTAGCGTAAGTGCCAGAAATGGCCTTGTTGTTCTTTGCTTTCTACTTCTAAATCAGAAATAGCCGTATGTAATTTTGGATCCCAGTTCACCAGGCGCTTGCCGCGGTAAATCAGGTCGTCTTGATAGAGGCGGACAAACACTTCCTGCACAGCGTTCGACAGGCCATCGTCCATGGTGAAACGTTCTTTTTCCCAGTCGACCGAGTTGCCTAACCGGCGCATTTGCTCAGTGATAGTGCCACCGGATTCAGCTTTCCATTCCCAGACTTTTTCAATAAAAGCGTCGCGGCCCATGGCGTGGCGATCCGGTTTGCCTTGCGCGGCTAACTGACGCTCCACCACCATTTGGGTGGCGATACCAGCGTGGTCAGTACCGACTTGCCACAAGGTGTTTTTACCTTGCATCCGCTGGTAGCGGGTCAGGGCGTCCATAATGGTTTGCTGAAACGCGTGGCCCATGTGCAGGCTGCCGGTGACGTTTGGCGGCGGGATCATAATGCAATAAGCGCCGTTTGAATTGTCACCTGAAGGTTTGAAGTAGCCTTTACTTTCCCAGGCCTGATACATGGCCTGTTCGATTTGACTTGGGTTAAATTTCGTTTCCATTTCGATACCTGTTTCAGCTGGCCTGGACGGTTTGTGGCGTCACACCTAGCTGGCGATAATGTTTATACTTTTGCCGGGCGATATCTTTATCAGATTCCGCTTGGGGCACAAATTCGATGATTTGACTGAACCGGTTGACAAAAACCGGCACCGTCGAAGTTAAATTGATGAGCACCTGACGACTATTCTTGGGTGGCAACCAGCTGATTTCAATGGGAGCACCCCGGGCAGGGCCTTCGCCAGCCAGGTTATGCGGCACAAAACTGTGCGCATCGAACTGCCATAATACCTCATCCAGCTGTTCAGCGTCTTGCTGATTTGTGCAGTACACAAACACCTTTTGGTTGTTGCGATAGAAGCCAGCGCATAATAAACAGGCCTGCCAGACCATGGGTGGAACGGCATTTTGTACTGCATTTGGTTCGGCATTGGCCGGATCAGCAGCGACTGGCAGATAAAACTGTACTTGCATCAAATGGCTTTCCTATTTACTACATCAGTAGCGGCAGCAGGCTAAAAACAAAACTGGCCAGGAAGTCCGGGCCAGTTTATTTTAGAGTAAGCTATCCAAAGTCTTTCGACCTCAGAGCATCACAAATCTGCCGTTGCTTAACTCTCCGGATGCAAACCTGCCCGGTTAATTAAAAACTGCGTCAGCATGGCAACAGGCCGACCCGTCGCGCCTTTGTCTTTACCGCCACTGCGCCAGGCAGTGCCAGCGATGTCGAGATGCGCCCAGTTGTATTTACGGGTGAATTTCGACAAGAAACAAGCGGCAGTGATAGTACCGGCGGCGCGGCCACCTAAGTTGCTGAAATCGGCAAACGGGCTTTCCAGCTGATCGTGGTAATCATCCCACAATGGCAGACGCCAGGCGCGGTCACCACTTTGCTCGGAAGCGTTCAGAATTTCATGCGCCAGCGGATTGTGATTACTGAGTAAACCAGAAGCGTGTTTGCCCAGGGCAATCACACAAGCACCGGTTAACGTTGCCACGTCAATCACCACATCCGGGTCAAAGCGTTCGACGTACGTCAGCGCATCACAAAGCACCAACCGGCCTTCGGCGTCAGTGTTTAACACTTCAACCGTCTGACCTGACATGGTGGTGAGGACATCACCAGGGCGATAAGCTTTACCGTCCGGCATATTCTCGGCTGCGGCTAACACACCAATCACGTTCAGCGGTAAACCCAGCGTGGCGACGGCATTCATGGTACCAAGCACTGAAGCGGCGCCACACATGTCGTATTTCATTTCGTCCATCGCATCACTGGGTTTGATGCTGATGCCGCCGGTATCAAAGGTTAAACCTTTACCGACCAATACCACTGGCGCGCTGTTATCCATCGCACCCTGGTATTTAATCACCGCCATTTTCGCTTCGTTGTCCGAGCCTTTGGCCACGGCTAAGTATGAATGCATACCCAGCGCGGTCATTTCGGCCACGCCTAATACTTCAATGCTCAGTTTGTCGGTGATGCTATGCAGACCAACCGCTTGCTCGGCGAGCCAGGCCGGGGTGCAGATATTCGGTGGCATATTGCTGACGTCTTTGCATTGTTTAATGCCGGCAGCAATGGCCAGGCCATGTTCCACTGCTTTTTCGCCGATGGTTAAATCGCGACGAGTTGGTACATTAAACACAATTTTGCGCAGCGGACGGCGGGTTTCGTCTTTTTTACTTTTCAGCTTATCAAACACATACAGGCAATCCTGGGTGGTTTCCACCGCGTGACGGACTTTCCAGTAAGTGTCGCGACCTTTGACGTGCAGTTCAGATAAAAAGCACACCGCTTCCATCGAACCGGTTTCGTTTAAGGTGCTGATGGTTTTGGCAATGATTTGGCGGTACTGACGTTCGTCCAGTTCACGCTCTTTGCCACAACCGACCAGCAACACCCGCTCGCTCAGCACATTCGGGACATGGTGTAACAACAACATCTGGCCGGGTTTGCCTTCCAGATCGCCGCGGCGCAGCAGGTTACTGATATAACCTTCACTGATTTTATCTAATTGTTCGGCCACCGCAGATAACCGGCGTGGTTCGTACACGCCAACTACAATACAAGCACTGCGTTGTTTTTCCGGACTTCCGCTTTTAACGCTGAACTCCATGTCAACTCCTGATTCTAAGAGACGATGGTCGGGATGATACAAGCTTCAGCCCAGTTATACCCTTCATCCTTGAAGTTGCAGGGTTGTTGCCTTCGTTTGTTCGCCCCAGTCACATAGAACAGCTATGCTCCTGGGGTCTCACTCACTTGTCGCCTACCTGCATCTTCAATGATTTTGGGTATAAGGTTTAGTGCGCTGATAAAAAAGCTCGGATTTCACCGGACTTTAGTCGATAATAATTGCTATAAACATCCAGTTTACTTAAAAATTGTCAGGGTGCCAGTAAAAAGACTGGTTTTTGGAGTGCATTTTGATTGTTTTTCGCTATTTGATTGGTGAAGTGTTTAAATCTCAGCTGGCTGTGTTCCTGATCTTAATCACCATTATCTTAAGTCAGCGCTTTGTGAAAACTCTGGCCGACGCCTCTGAGGGCGAGCTACCGGCGCAATTAGTGTTAGAGCTGGTGGCGCTGAAGCTACCGCAGATGGCGATCCTGATCTTACCTTTAGCTGCATTTTTAGGCGTTTTGATTGCTTACAGCCGGATCTACGCTGAAAGTGAGATGACAGTGCTGCATGCCACCGGCATCAGTGAATGGTATGTGGCAAGGGTGACTTTGGCGTTATCGATGGTGATTGCGCTGGCTGCCGGTGCTTTAACCCTGCATTTAAGCCCCTGGTCGGCCGAACGCGAATACGAGCTGATGGAAAAGGTTTCTTCTGATCCCGGGCTGGCAACGCTGATCCCTGGCCGTTTCCAACAAACTTCCAATGAAAAAGCGGTGGTGTTTGTCCATGACATCAGCCGCGAAGGCGATACTTTATCCAAAGTTTTTCTGGCGCAGCAAGCCACCGAAGAAGGTGGTCAGCACTCGGTGGTGTACGCGCAAAGCGGTACCGTGACGGAAGACGCCAGTGGCGCGCAGCGACTGGTGCTGAGTAATGGTCGCCGGTATGCTGGTGCTGTGGATGCGCCGCAATATGACGTGCTGGAATTTGGCCGTTACGATTTGCAGATCCGCGAACAACAAGTCGAACAGCGTCGGCGCAAACTGAAAAGTCTGCCCACTGCTGAACTGATGCAACAACAACTTCCCGAAGCCGTTGCCGAATTACACTGGCGGATGGCCATTCCGCTGTCTATTCCATTGCTGATGATGCTGGCGGTGCCGCTGAGTAAAGTGAATCCGCGGCAGGGCAAATTTGGCCGGCTGTTACCCGCTTTGAGTGTGTTTTTAGCCTATTACATTCTGCTGATCGTTGGCACCAATATGCTGCAAAGTGGCAAATTACCACTGGCGTTTGGTCTGTGGTGGGCGCATGCACTGGTCTTGCTACTGGCGGTTGGACTGCTCCTGCAAAACCGTGCCGGGGCACAGCGGTTAAAAGCGCGGATTTTTGGCCGGGGTGAACATGCTTAAAATTTTAGATATTTATATTGGCCGCAGTATCTTAACCACGTCGGCGTTGTCGTTAACGGTGTTGTTGGCGTTGTCTGGGATGTTCCGCTTTATCGATCAGCTGCGGGTGGTTGATCGCGGCGATTACACCATGCTGGCCGCCGGGATGTTTAGCTTGTTCAGTATTCCGGGCGATATCGTGTTGTTTTTCCCGATGGCGGCTCTCATCGGTGCTTTGATTGGTTTAGGCATGCTGGCCAGCAGCAGCGAGTTGGTGGTGATGCAGGCGGCCGGGATGTCCAGGCTTAATATCATTAGTTCGGTGATGAAAACCGCCTTGTTAATGATGGTGCTGGTGATGGTCGTTGGCGAGTGGGTGGCGCCGGCTTCGGAGAAATTTGCCAGGGAACTGAAAACCAAAGCGATTTCCGGCGGTAACTTGTTTGCGGCGCAGCAAGGGGTTTGGGCCAAAGACGGCGATGATTTTGTCAATATCAAGCAGGTTTCCGACAGCGGTGATTTAAAAAATATCACCATCTATGAATTTTCACCGGATTTGGTGCTGCAAGCGGTGGTCAACGCCAAAGCGGCAGTGTTTGTGGCGGGCGTCTGGCAGCTGGAGCAAGTCAGCCGTTTGCATTTTCGTGATGACAAAGTCGAGCAACATCAGTGGCCACAACAACGCTGGCGCTCTAGTTTGACGCCGGACAAGTTAGGGGTGGTGAGTGTGAAGCCGGAGTTGTTGTCGTTACAAGGTTTGAATAGCTATTTAGATTATCTAAAAAGCAATCAGCAAGACAGCAGCCGGTATCAGCTGGCATTTTGGCGTAAAGCGACCCAGCCGCTGACGATTGTGGCGATGATGCTGATGGCGTTGTCGTTTATTTTCGGGCCACTGCGCAGTGTCACCATGGCCGCGCGGGTGCTGATGGGCATTCTGACCGGTTTTGGTTTCTGGATGGCCAATGAAGTATTCGGCCCGGTGGCTTTGGTTTACCAGCTACCGCCGGTGCTAGGCGCGATTTTACCCAGCGCCTTGTTTATTGGCTTGGCAACTTATCTGATGCAGAAAAAATAACGGTTAATCCCTTTATTGGTTTTTGCCCTGATAAGACTCGACAATTTGTTGGTACTTGCCGTTTTGTTTGAGCTGGTCGATGGCCTGTTGTAAGCGATTGGCAAGTTCGATTGGCACGGCGTGATTTAATGCCAGAAAATTGTTCCCGGTGGTATTAAGCTCAATCACCGGTACCGCTGTTTCGGCGGGTAGCTGATGGCTGGCCAGCCAGCTTGGGATCACGATGTCGGATCCGATCACTAAGTCTACTTTACCTTGTATAAATAACGGGATAGGTTCTGATTTGCTACGAAATTCAATCAGGTTTTTCCCGTACTCAAAGCCCTGCGATAGTAAAAACTCTTCATAAACATCGCCATGCGCCACGGCGATGGAAAACTGTTTCGCTTGCTCCAGGGTTTTAGCTGCGACTTCAGGCCTGGTGGCCAATCGGTACAAATAAGCTGTGGACGAGGCAATCGGGCCCACCCATTGGAATAACGGCACTCTGGATTTGGTTCTGGAGATAGTAAAAATGCCGCTGGCCGGGTTCTTCTGCGCTAACTCCATCGCACGTAACCATGGATAAAGTTGCATATCACATTTGATGTTAGCGATGACGCAGGCCTGCGTCAGGATGTCGGCGTTGATACCGCGAATAGCGCCATTTTGTTCAAAATTGTAAGGTGGGAAGTGTTCGGTATAAAACGTCAGCCGGTCGTCCGCAGTGGCGTGTGCACTGCCGAAAAGCAACAAGCTGCAAAAAAGAGTGAATGCTAACCGCGGCATAACCAACCCACTGAATGCTGACAACTGGCAATATGCCAGAGTCAGCGCGGGATACAAAGCTTTTGTACAAAATAAAAGCAGTGGTTAAGGTTGCAATCGGATCCGCAACAAATAACTGCTGGCGGTAATATACAAATATTTCCGATCCAGACTTAACCCAACATTGGCTGCGGCCACGCCGGTTGCGATGGTGCCTAAATGGGTGCCATCGGCGCTAAATACCCAGACACCACCGGGGCCGGTCGCCAGAAGATGACCTGACGGCAGCACTTTTAAACCATCCGGTAAGCCGGGTTGGGTTTTAGCAGCTGCTGTTGCATCAAAAAACAACGTCGGTTCGCTGCTGCCATCGACGGCAAACTTCCACCACTGTGCAGCTTTGGGGTCCGAGTTCGCTACATACAGCCATTTTTCATCCGGTGACAATACCAGGCCGTTTGGTCGACTCAGCATGTCACTGATCAACTGCACTTTTCCTTGTGCATCCAGCCGATAGACGCCGTTAAACTTCAGCTGTTTTTGCGCCGATTTGTCGCCACCGGTTAAACCATAGGGTGGATCAGTAAAAAAATACGACTGATCGCTGTGCTGCACCAGATCGTTGGGGCTATTAAATTGCTGCTGTTCAAAATGGCTGATTAAGGTTTGATAGTGCGGTTGTTTGCCTTGTTGCTGGTTATCTGAGCCGCTGATTTTTTCCAGAATAGCCAAGCGCCGATCACCATGTTGCGCCAGAATCAGCTGCTGTTTTGAGTTAAAAATCAGGCCGTTAGCGCCTTCTTTTAAATTCGGCTGCTGATCAAGTGCGGTGTAGCCGGAAGGTGATAGATACAGGCTGACCCCGTTTTTTTCGCTGTAGCGCCAGACTTTATTCGCTGGGACATCGGAGAATAAAATATCGCCGCTACCAGGCTCGGCTACCGGACCTTCGGCCCAGCGAAAACCTTCGGCCAGAATTTCCAGCTGTGCGTCTTTTGCGACAATTTGCTGCATCTCCGGGTGCAGGCTTTTCACCGGCGTGGCAGGAATGGGGCTGGCTGTCGTTGCTAATAAACCTGCAGCGAACAGACCAAACAAGCTAACTGACATCATGATTGCTCCTCAATTGAGCGCCCGAGCTTAGCATTGCTGTTGCTGAACTGGTAGCGCTTTCAAAATCCAAATCAGCATAAAGTCCGTCTCAGAAATTAAACAACATCACACCCAAACCCACACTATGCTGACGGATATTGTAATCGAGCAAAGTTTCACCATAACCCGAGAACAACTGTAAATGCCAGCGCAGACCGTCGAGCTTGGCTTCGTCAACCGGGTAGGTCATATCCAGCTGGAACGAACCCTGACTTAAATTGGATAAGTCGTTGCGCCAGACCAGCATGGCGGTGGCAGCGCCAGGTAACCAGGTGGCAGTCAGTTCATGGCTACCGATATAGTCGATTAAATCGCGGTTATCATCTTCTTCCAGACTTTCCGGGATCCGCTGGTGATAACGCCAATTCAGGCCAAAATTGCCTTTATCCAGCGCCAAACCACCATAGATTTTATTCCAGCTACGCGACAAAGGGTCGCTTTGGCCGTTGGATTGATGCGCCACGCCAAACTGCAACATCCGCACCCGCCAGCCATCACCAAGCTCGCCAAAACGTTTTGCCACCGGCACCACGTAAATCAGTTCAGGTTGATAATCGGTGCTACGAAACGGCGCCGAATCAGTGTGATTCCACAGTTGCCACATCGAACGCTGGGTAAACGCAAACCATAAATCGGCGCCAGGCAGCAACAGGCCGGTGGCGAGTTTGGTGCGTAACGAGATTTGCAGTTTGGATTCCAGCGCTTTGTAATTGTCATTGCGCGGGCCATCAGGTTTACCCGGTGTGCTGGGTTGGCGATTGAGATTGGAGGTGTAATGCACCGGTAAAAAGAAACTCGGCAGGTAAGTGCGAAACACAAACCGGTCACGTTTTTCGTCGGGCGTGAGTTCCCAATATTTATCCAGCACTGTCGCAACTTCAACGCCTTCAGCGGCTGCTGCATCGGTGCGGCTGCTGTTCACAGTAGCCAGCGAATCGGCGGCGATGGCGTTTTGGGTTGGCTTCAGCTCGATGTCCGTTTCAGCGGTGCTGGTTGCTTCGGTCGCATCCACACCAAAAATCCGGTCATAACAAGCCAACCGCTGGGCCGGATCCGCCGTCTGTTGGCAACTGCTGACATCTTGCGCCAGTAGTGAAGGGGTAAAACCGAGTGCTGACAGCGCGAAGGCAAAGTGGATCCACAACTGCTGTGGCATAAAACGTCCCTGAGTTGGTGAAAATCTGGTTGATTGTGGCAGATTTCGAGGTGCTTAGGTTAAAAAACATCCAGGATTTCAACGCTGATCAATCCTGCTTTGCAGATACTGCAGTAATAACTTCAGCCCGGCTTTCATATGAGTACGGTGCGGGTACACCAGATGCACTGGCAGCGGTGCTGGCATAAAGTCGGTCAGCACCGGCACCAGTAAACCGGCCTGAATTTCGTCTTCCACCTGATAACGGGTGACAAACATCAGCCCCATCCCATTGAGCACCGCAGGTTTAGCGGCTCGGTTGCTATTGGTATGCAGCGGGCCGCGGGTTGGTACTGTGATGGTTTTGCCCTGTTCCAGAAACTCCCAGAACTTTTCCGGGCCAGAACTCGCGGTCGAGATACATTGATGCTTGGCTAAGTCGTCCGGATGTTGCGGAATGCCATGGGTTGCCAGATAGCAAGGCGAGGCCACCAGTACGATGGGTAAACGGGTGAGCGGCCTGGCGATCAGACTGGAATTGGCCAGTTTGCCAAAACGAACGGCGACATCCACTTCATCGCCGACTAAATCGACCAGCCGGTCTTCCAGCACCAGTTCGACCTGTAATTTCGGATGACGTTGCAGGAACTCCGGCAACAACGGCGCTATCACGGTGCCGCCGTAAGTGATAGCGACGCTGATGCGCAAGGAACCGACCGGCTCGTCTCTGAGTTCCGCCAGATGATGCTCTGCTTGATCGGCCTGTCGCACCACTTGCTGGCAATAACTCAAAAAGGCCTGGCCTTCAGCGGTCAGCTTTAATTGACGGGTGGTACGTTGCAGCAGCCGCACCGCCAGATGTTGTTCCAGCCGGGCGATGGCTTTACTGGCCGCGCCTTTGGACATCATCAGCGCAGCCGCCGCCTGGGTAAAACTGCCGCTTTCCACCACTTTGGCGAAAATGGCCATATCACTGAGTCGTTGCAGAAGTGACAAGGTATGTGTTCCTGATTAACCAAGCAAATAGCGAACCTGTTCGCCAGTTTACCAAAATAAACGCGGGTTGATTGTTTCCCTTTGGAAACAAAGTATCGCGGCGAAGGTGGCTAATCAACTGCAAATCGCAGCACTAGAATGGCGGCTCGTCAGCAAATGACGCCACCAGACAAGGAGCGCGACCATGTTTTTCCAGATCCTGTTTACCATCGTCAAAGGTTTGTTAGAAAACGAAGGGCATGTGATTGATAAGGCGCGCCAAGAACCTGCACCGGCACCCGTTTGCTGCACTGAACCTGGTTGCGATGCTCCGAAGGCATAGGCTGAACTTTTACGCCGAAGATTTTTCCGCAGCAGGGCGCAGTAAACGCCAGCACTTGCACAGCAGTGGCCACAACAACCACTGACAAATCATCGAGATCATTGCCAACACCGTGGCGACGCCTGTCGGTAAGATTGCACCGAAGGCAAAGGTCATCCCCAGCGCAACGCTGAGAAAATATTCGGCGCGATAAAATGGCAGAAACACCGCGGCTAGCAGTAAACCCTGAAAGATCAGGCCGGTGATTGTTGATTGATCAAGTTTAAAACTGACCATCAACGCCACACTGGTGCAAAGTACCGCCAAACCACCGAGCAGTGCTTTTTTCCCGGCATTGGCATCCTTCGATAACGCCAGTCGTTTCGCTAAAGTGCCTAATAAAAACCAGGCTAGCAGTGGCAGTAATAAACCCCAAAGATTGGAAATTTCTGGTAAATCAGCACGGTTCAGAATGTGGTGGCTTTGAATACCGCCTTGAAAGTATTCCAACCCTAAATGCAGCAGGATAAATGCCAGTACGAATAACGCGCCGATAAAACGCAGTTGATTGGGGCGGGTGGCGGACATTGGTTCAGTTCCAAAGCAAACGAAGATGCTTTGACCATAGAGGTAATCTGCTGTCAGGACAATCATTGTCATGGGTTCATTTGTATCAAAATATGCGCTAAAACATAACTTTGCTCCTCTGATGTAGCGTGCATCAAGCGTCTTTCGTACACTCGATTTGCAACCGCGGTAATCCAATCGACACCAACACAGTCGCAAACAAAAAGCTGCTGGAGATCCACAAACAAGCGCTCAGCCCATAGGCTTGATAAACCCAACCAGAGAGTAAAGTACCGATCAGGCGGCCCATCGCGTTGGCCATATAATAAAAGCCGACATCCAGCGACACGCCATCACGACCGGCGTAACTGACAATCAGGTAACTATGCAAGGATGAATTAACCGCGAACACGGCGCCAAATAGCATTAATCCGCCAATTAACCAAAGCAGTGGCGCACTGGAATAGGTAATCGCGACGCTAATCAGCAGTGGAATAGTGCACAGCAAGCTGGCCCACAGTAGGGCGGTTTTGCCATCGGGTAGTGTTTTCGGATCAGAACCAGCGCCAGGGTTGTTGCTTTTGCCACTACCGGTAATCAGCGGCGCGATACTTTGCACCAATCCATAACCAATCACCCACAACGCTAAAAAGCTGCCCACTTCAGTATGGCTCCACTGAAATTGGCTGGATAAATACAGTGGCAGGGCGATGACAAACCAGACATCGCGGGCGCCGAATAAAAACATTCTTGCGGCTGATAACTGATTAACGGCGCGGCTTTTCGAAAGTAAGTCTTTGAATTTTGGCTTAAAGCTACTTTTGCCCAAGTCCTTTTTCAGGAGGAGCTGACTGCTAAGCCATACCAGAGCTAACAAACCAGCCATGCTGGCAATAGCGCCGGTAAAGCCCCACAGACTCAACAACAAACCACCCAGGAAAAAGCCAACGCCTTTGAGCGCATTTTTCGAGCCGGTTAAAATCGCCACCCACTTGTACAAAGCGCCTTGGGCTGACTCAGGCAGTAACAATTTCAAAGAGCTTTTGGCACTCATTTTGTTTAAGTCTTTGGCAATACCGGACAACGCCTGCGCCGCCATCACCCAAATCACCGTTAGCCAATCGGCCGGCACCAATAACATCAGCAGCGCCGAAACCTGTACAAACAGACCGATATTCATGGTCTTATTCAGACCCAACCGCGCGCCGAGCCAGCCGCCGACTAAATTGGTCACCACCCCAAAAAACTCATAAAACAAAAACAATGAGGCAATCGCCAATGGACTAAAACCCAGGCTGTAAAAATGCAGCACAATCAACATGCGCAGCGCGCCGTCGGTCAGGGTAAAAGCCCAATAATTGCCGGTGACCAGCAGATATTGTCGGATGTCTGAGTTGAGTGGGGTCATCGGATTAGCAACTTATGATTGAGGCTGGTCGGCTATACCGACTAGTTTCGCCAATTCAACTGTGCGATTGGCGTAACCCCATTCATTGTCGTACCAGGCGTAAATCTTCACCTGAGTGCCATTCACCACCATCGTCGACAGCGCATCAATAATGCTGGAACGGGGGTCGGTTTTATAATCGATGGACACCAGCGGCCGCTCCTCATAACCCAGAATATGCAACAGCTCATTCTCGGAAGCGGCTTTCAGCAGCGCATTCACTTCGGCGGCGCTGGTGCTGCGCTCGACTTCAAACACACAGTCGGTTAACGAGGCATTGGCCAGCGGCACCCGCACCGCATGGCCATTCAGCCGGCCTTTTAGTTCCGGGAAGATCTCGGTAATGGCGGTGGCAGAGCCGGTGGTGGTTGGGATCAAGCTGCTGCCACAGGCTCTGGCCCGGCGTAAATCTTTGTGCGGTGTATCCAGGATCGACTGGGTATTGGTTAAGTTGTGAATGGTGGTGATAGAACCATGTTTAATACCGAGTTTTTCGTGAATGACTTTCACCACCGGTGCCAGGCAATTGGTGGTGCAGCTGGCGGCGGTGACAATCCGGTGTTTTGCGGCATCAAATAAATGATGATTCACGCCCATCACCACGTTGAGTACACCGGCTTCTTTCACCGGTGCGCTGACGACCACCCGTTTTACGCCTTGATCCAAATATGCCTGTAACTGCGCTGTGCTTTTCATTTTGCCGGAGCATTCGATGACCACATCACAGCCCGACCAATCGGTGTCGTTGATGGCTTTGTTGCTGCTGACGTTGATTTGTTTACCCAGAATTTGCATGAAATCGCCAGTATGGCTGACATCATGATGCCAGCGGCCGTGCACCGAATCAAAATGCAGCAAATGGGCAAAAGTTGCGGCGTCAGCAGCCGGGTCATTAATCTGCACAAATTCAAATTCCGGCCAGTCAAAAGCCGCGCGCAGAGCCAAACGACCGATGCGGCCAAAACCGTTAATACCTACTTTGATGGTCATGTTCAATCCTTAAAGAATGTTGGTTTTTTTATTTCAATAACGACCATTCAACAACTCCGGCGCACT
>NZ_SACS01000031.1 GCF_004005945.1 Rheinheimera riviphila | reverse complement strand
TTGCCCAGATAGCTCAGTCGGTAGAGCAGCGGATTGAAAATCCGCGTGTCGGTGGTTCGATTCCGCCTCTGGGCACCACCATCAGAAAGGCCAGTCATTTGACTGGCCTTTTTTGTCTGAAAAATTTATGTTGAATAACAATTAGATACTCGTGGTGCAATTCTGTTGCCGGATTACTTTTGGCATTGTAGTTGCGGGTTTTACGTCAGCTTCCGTTAATTTTTATTCAGCGATGTTAGCGGCGAATCAGCAGCTTGATTCAGTTATTGCTAATTGAATAAATTCGTTCTAAGCTGCGTGCCCTTTTTATTTTTGTTGATTTGCTGGTTTTTTGAGCTGTTGATTTTACGGTGCTCGCTGCCTGATGTGGCTGAGCTATGGTTAATAACAGACTCTGTGCTCCGTCAATTGTCGGGGATTAAATCAGGTCTCCTGGCTGAGGTAGAAAAATGACAAAAGCAATCATTCTGGTGTTGGATAGTTTTGGCATTGGTAGTGCACCGGATGCAGACAAATTTGGCGACACAGGTGCCAACACATTTACCAGTATTGCCCGCGCCTTTGCCAAAGCAAAAGGCCGGCAACTGGCGTTACCTAATTTGGCCAGACTCGGTCTGGTTAAAGCCGCTTTTACTGCGTCGTCTGAAATGGCAGCAGTGGCTGACCATGAACCGGTCGCTGGCGCTTATGGCTGTGCGGCGGAGCTTTCCAGCGGTAAAGACACGCCAAGTGGGCACTGGGAAATCGCCGGGGTGCCGGTGTTGTTCGACTGGGGCTATTTCCACGCCAAAAATCAGAGTTTTCCAAAAGAGTTAATTGACGAGCTATGCGCCCGGGCTGGTGTTGCCGGTATTCTTGGTAATTGCCATGCTTCCGGCACCGATATCCTGGTCCGCTTAGGCGATGAACATGTCCAAACTGGCTTGCCGATTTGTTATACCTCCGCTGACAGTGTGTTTCAGGTGGCGGCGCATGAACAACATTTTGGTTTGGAACGGCTGTATCAGTTTTGTGAAATCGCCCGTGAATTATTAGATCCTTACAATATCGGCCGGGTGATCGCACGGCCATTTCTGGGCGATGCGCCAGATAACTATGCCCGCACCGGTAATCGCCGTGATTATTCAGTGTTACCGCCTGCGCCAACTTTGCTCGATAAACTGACTGAAAGTGGTGGCACTGTGGTGAGTATCGGTAAAATCGCTGATATTTATGCCCATCAAGGGGTTAGCAAAGAAGTGAAAGCCAATGGCCTGGCGGCGCTGGTCGATAAAACCTTGCTCGAATATGCTGCAGCGCCGGATCGCAGTTTGATTTTTACCAATTTAGTCGATTTTGATCAGAACTATGGCCATCGCCGCGATGCGATTGGTTATGGTGAAGCGCTGGAATATTTTGACAGCCGCTTGCCGGAACTGACCGCCGCGCTTGATCCGGATTCTGTACTGCTGATGACTGCCGATCATGGCTGCGATCCAACCTGGATTGGCACCGAGCATACCCGCGAATATGTGCCGGTGTTGTTCAGCGGCCCGAAAGTGGCGCCGGTGAACCTCGGTGAACGACAGACTTTCGCCGATATGGGGCAGACATTGGCCGAATTTTTTGGTTTGGCACCGCTGGCTTATGGCCAGTCGTTTCTAAGCCAGACAAAACTTAAAGATTGACGCCTTGCGAAAGGCTGAACCCGAAAATAAACAACGATTATTTAATAAAAGAGATTTCCGATGACTACTCCTCATATTCACGCCGACGTTGGCGCTTTTGCCGAAACGGTTTTAATGCCAGGTGATCCACTGCGCGCCAAGCACATTGCCGACACGTTTTTAACCGACGTGGTTTGCGTCAATACTGTGCGTAACATGTACGGTTTTACCGGTAAATATCAGGGTAAACCGGTCAGCGTGATGGGGTCGGGCATGGGCGTGCCATCGATGTCGATTTATGCCACTGAATTGGTTAAATATTACGGTGTGAAAAATATCATCCGTATTGGTTCTTGTGGTGGCTTGCCATTATCAGTCAAAGTGCGTGAAGTGGTAGTGGCGATGGGCGCCAGCACCGATTCTGCGGTGAACCGTAACCGCTTGCAGGGCATGGATTTTGCGGCGCTGGCCAGTTTTGAGTTGTTAGAACGTGCCGTTGCTGCAGCCCGCGCCAAAAATATCGGCGTCAAAGTCGGTAACGTGTTTACCTCAGATCTGTTTTACAATCCGGACGCGCAACTGTTTGATACCCTTGAAAAGTACGGCATTTTGGGTGTCGAGATGGAAGCCGCTGGTTTATATGGTGTTGCTGCCGAATATGGCATCAATGCGCTGGCGATTATGACGGTGTCCGATCACATCCGTACCGGTGAATCATTGAGCCCGGACGAGCGTCAAACCAGTTTTAACGAAATGGTTGAAATTGCCTTAGCCCTGGCATAACCGGAGAGTCAGCATGTCATTGACCACCAACAAAATGTTTTATGTGTCCTGGGAAGCGTTTCACCGCGCGACCAAGGAACTGGCGAAAATGTGCTTAAACGGCGAATACGACAGCATTGTCGCGGTGAGCCGCGGTGGGTTAGTCCCGGCAGCCATTTTGGCGCGTGAGCTGAATATTCGGGTGGTTGACAGTATTTGTGTGTCGAGTTACGACCATGATCAACAACGCGAACTGAAGATTTTAAAAGACGCTGCTTTGCAGGATAGCCCGAAGTTATTGATTGTCGACGATTTGGTCGATACCGGCGAAACCGCCAAAGCGCTGCGTGAACACTTTCCACTGGCTTGTTTTGTCACCGTCTATGCCAAACCACAGGGTAAACCTTTGGTAGATAAGTATGTGACTGATATCGAACAAGACACCTGGATCCAGTTGCCATGGGATATGGAGCTGGCCTACAGCGCGCCGCTGGCTGAGCAATGAGAGCTGATTTAAAGCCGGGTCATCTGAAATAAAAAAAGCAGCTTCGGCTGCTTTTTTCATCTGGATCTGTGTCGAATATTAAGTGCAACCTATTCAGGAAGTTGCAATTTCACCCACACCAATCGGTGATCTGAGCTTGAACCCCGGCTGTTCACCACTTCATGCAGCGCTTCGCCTGGTGCTGGCCAGAACACACCACTACTTTGGTACTTCAATCCGTTTTTTGCTGGCAATACATAATCAGCACGCATCCGCCATCCGGCGGTGTGAGTGCTCCCCAGCGGTTTGTCCGGTGAATGCAGGGCGCCGCCGGCGCTTTGCGGGATAAATTTGCTATTGACCAAAGCGTGTTGCGTTAATGCCTTGATCGCGTCCCGAAAGGCATCGCCTTCATCTGGCGATGAATTTAAATCACCGACAATCACAAAAGGGGCTTTGGCAGCATAACCACCCGCTTTGCCTTGATCATCCACCATATAAGATTGACCCGACAGGTAATCGACCCAAAACTTCACTTCATCATGGTTACGGTTGCCGTTGCGGTTTTCCGCGCCATCAAACACCGGTGGTGTTGGGTGACTGGCCAGAATATGCAGAGTTTTGCCGTTGATGGTGACAGGCACGTCCCAGTGCGATTTACTGGACAACGGCATTTGCGCCCAGGCTTCAGCGCTGAACCAAGGGCTGCCATCGGCTTTGCGGGTGACTTTGTGCCCTGGCAAGTCTTTCCATTTAAAGTGCTGGAAAGTGCGGATGTTTTTTTGATCAATTGGGAATTTAGACAGTAAAACCATGCCGTATTGACCCGGGTATTGCCCAAAGCCCCAGGCATCTTCGCCCGGCGTATTCACTTGGCCATCATTATTTAAGTCAAAACCACTGGGCTGGCCGGTATTGACGGTACTGTAATAGTGATAAGGATATTGCTGTGGCGTGCCGCCTTGCTGCGGTTTTGCCAGGTAGTTGTCGATAAACAACTGCACGCCTTTGGCGGGATCGGCAATGTAGTCAAACTCATTTAGCAGAATAATATCTGGCTGAATTTGTTGAATAATCGCCGCAATATTACGAATTTGCGGGTGATCGCCTTTTTTCAGTAACGAAGCCAGAACTTGCGGGCCTATGGCTGAACCTTTATCAACATAGTTTTCCGCTTCCATGCTGACATTAAAGGTTGCGACAGTTAACTCAGTTGCAGACACCGAAAAACCTCCAAACCAAACAGGGAGCAAAGCCAAGAGCATGGCGGTACGATTCATAACAAAAATTCCAGGATAGATGTTGACGAAAAATTTAGCGATGAGCATAACCAGAATGGCGGTTATACCCCACATATATTGCAATTAGATGGCTAGATTGCTGATTTTAGCAACAAATTTCAGCGAAATTTTAATCAAACTTAATTAGAGTGCCTGCATATTTCTGGTCTGATATGTTACACTCGTTTGACAACAAGCGCGTTGACCATAAACTAAAAGGTTAGTTCATCTAACCTGAAAAATATTTAAGGTCAATTTCTAATGTAAGAAAAACGTAATGTTACTGCGTTAAGCTTGTCTCCCAAATTTAAACGAAGATTTGGCTTTAATCAGGGTTCGATAAAACCTACAACTACCGGGTGAAAACAGATATGAAAATGAGACATATTGCTATGGCCGTTGCCGTGGCCTTGAGTTCAAGCTATGCGATGGCTGATACTTCATCAGCAGTTCGTGGTCGGATTTCAAACCCTGAAGGCGCTCCAGCCGCAGGTACCAAAGTCACTATTCTGCACGTACCCTCAGGTACTAGTCGTACTGTAACAACCAACGAAGGCGGTAGCTTTGTCGCTGCAGGCTTACGTGTTGGCGGCCCTTATAAAATTATTGTTGACTCAGAAACTTATGCCGATGAAACCGTTGAAGACGTCTATCTGCAACTGGGTGACACTTTCCAGTTAAATAAACAATTACAAGCTGAAAACGTTGAGCGTATCGCGGTGACTGGTGCGGTAGTTGCTAGCGGTGGTACAAACGGTAGCAGCAGTTACTTTGGTGCTGACGACATCAAAAACGCGCCAAGTTTTAATAACGATTTAAAAGATATCGTTAAAAACAACCCAATGGCTGTATTGTCGCCAAAAGACGGTGAGTTAACAGTTGCCGGCAATAACCCACGGTACAACAGCATCAGTATTGATGGTATTGCGCAAAACGATACTTTTGGTTTGAATGCCAACGGCTACCCGACAACACGTTCACCAATCTCATTTGACGCAATTGATCAAATTACTGTCGACGTTGCCCCATTTAATGCAAAAGCCGGTGGTTTTCAGGGCGGCCAGATCAATGCAGTTACAAAATCTGGTGCCAACGAGATGTTTGGTTCAGTGAAGTATGAAATTAAAAACGACAGTTTAGCTGGCACGCCGGAAAACCGTTTTGCTTCTACGGTTAAGCAACCGTTGACTTTTGACAACAAATTATTTGGTGCAACTTTAGGTGGTGCTGTTGTTCAGGACAAATTGTTCTACTTTATTTCTGCAGAACAATATGATGCAACTCCACCTCTGGAGTGGGGGCCGACTATTCCAAACGGAACTAACCCTTTAGCCAATGCTTCATTAGTTACACAAGAACAGATTAATCAAGTCGTAAATATCGCTAAAACTGTTTACGGTGTTGAAGCCGGTGACTGGAATGTAATTCCTGAAGAAACTGACGAAAAGCTTTTACTGAAGCTGGACTGGAACATTTCTGACGAACAACGTGCCTCTTATACTTATCAATACAACAAAGGCAATCAGACGCAAGGTAACAACTCCACCACAGCCATAATGCGCCTTTCTTCAAATTGGTATAACAAAGAAGAAGTTTTGAATAACCACGCTTTCCAGCTTTATTCAGACTGGACTTCAGATTTCTCGACGAAGTTAAGTGCAACCTATATGGATGTTGCGACATTGCAAAAATCTTTGTCTGATTTTGGTGATGTATCGGTATTAGTTCCACGTTATAACGGCAACCCTGGTCAGACTGCGACTATTGCTTTAGGTAGCGATATTTCCCGTCACTCGAATGATCTGAAAAAGAAAACCTGGATTCTTGGCGCGGAAGGTGACTATCTGCTGGATAATCACCGGATCAACTTCGGTTATCAGTTCACCCGGTTTGACGTGTTTAACCTGTTCCTGCAGCGTACCAAAGGCCAGTATACCTTTAACGGTATTGCGAACTTCCAGAATCAGATTGCGCAGTCTGTTCGTTATCAGAATGCCATCAGCCATGATGCCAACGATGCTGCTGCATCATTTGCTCGCGATGAACATGCTCTTTATGTAAACGATGAATGGGCTGCAACTGACGACTTAACGGTGAACTACGGTTTACGTTATGAACGTCTGACTTCTGGTGATGTACCTGCGTTTAATGCTTTTTCGTTAGCTCGCACGGGTTACAACAATACCGAGAACTTGGATGGTGTTGATATTTTCCTGCCACGTGCTGGCTTTAAATATATCGCAACTGATGATTTAACACTGCGTGGTGGTGTGGGTCGTTTCTCTGGTGGCCAGCCAACAGTCTGGATTTCCAACAGCTACTCAAACGTGGGTATTGGAACCGGTGATCGTTCACTGAGCAACCTGACCGGTGTGAAGATTACTGAAGTGCCACAAGCGCTGAAAAATGCAGTTGCTGGTGTAACTACCGGTGGTAACACCAACCTGGTGGATCCAAACTTTGAGCTTCCGTCTGACTGGCGCTTCCAGTTGGCTGCAGATTATGTTTTCAGTTTGCCGGTGATTGGTGACGACATCAACTGGACCACTGAATTGATGTACGTGCGAAAGCAAGACAGTGCGCAGTGGCGCGATGTCAGTATTCTGGATTCAGAGCAGGTTGCTACGACTCCGGATGGTCTGCGTAAGATTTACCGTGACACGGATGGTGTGGTTGACATTATGTTGACTAATGCTGAAGACGATGGTCGGTCGAAAATTTTCAGTACAATGTTGAGCAAGAACTGGGAAAGTGGCTTTAATGTGACCACTTCATACACCAACCAGGACATTACTGAAGGTGCTCCGGCCACGAGTTCAACCGCTGGTAGTAACTACGGTAATAACCCGGTGATTAACCGCAATGAATCTATTGTTGGCCGTTCAACTTTCGAAACTGAACACCGTTTTGTGGTGAATTTTGGTTATGAAACTGAGCTGTTCTCTGGTTATGCTACCAACGTTAACCTGTGGTTTGAGCGCCGTTCAGGTAAGCCAATCAACTATCTGTTAGGTATACAGGACTTTAACGGTACAAATCCATTGACCAACCCGTCACTCCAGTTAAGCCCTGGTACGAGCAACAACTACTACCTGCCATTCATCCCGAAACAAGGCGATAAGTCAGTGGTTAAATTCGCCAATGCCACTGCAGAAACTGCATTCTTTGAGCGTATCAAGCAGTTAGGCCTGGATAAGTATGAGGGGCAATATTTGCCAAAAGGCGTGTCGACTACACCTTGGGTAACCACATTGGATATGTCTGTACGTCAGGAAGTCCCGGGCTTTGCTGAAGGCCACAAAGGTACTATCTATTTCAACGTTGAAAACTTGTTGAACCTGATCGACCATAGCAAAGGCAAAGTATACGGCGATGATTTTGGTGATGTAACTTTGGCTGACTTCACGTTAGACCAGGCTACCAATCAATATATCTACAACAACATCACGTCGAACCAACGCAACTGGGATAAATTCTACCCAGAAAAATCAACGTGGCGGATCAAGTTGGGCGTAAGCTACAACTTCTAATCTAAAGCTGTTTGATCTGTAAAAAACGCCAGTCTTTGTACTGGCGTTTTTTTTACGTTGGCAGATGGAAGTTCGGCTTCCGCGATGACCAGGCAAACTGTATTGCTGCTTTTGCGCCAAAACTGCACGTCAATTACTGCTGTTACAGCATTTGCGCATATTTGTTATTTCTAATTCCGGATAAATTGGCGATAATTAACCGTCATTACCTCATATAAGAATCGAACCGTGGCTAAACCTACCATCATTGCCATTGCCGGTGCTTCCGCATCAGGCAAAAGTTTATTTGCATCAACCGTTTATCAGGAACTTGTTGCTGAATTTGGTGGAGAGCGGATTTCCGTGCTGGCAGAGGATGCCTATTATCGCAATCAGGATCATTTGTCGATGGAGCAGCGGGTGCTGACCAACTACGACCATCCTGCCGCTTTTGAACACGAATTACTGGCCGTACATTTACAGCAATTGCGCGAAGGCCATTCGGTCGAAATGCCGCAATATTGTTATAAAACCCACACCCGCAAAAGCGAAACCATCAAAGTCCAACCGGCCAAAGTTATTTTGGTCGAAGGCATTTTATTGCTGACGGATGCGCGGTTACGGGAACAGTTTAATATTACGGTATTTATGGATACGCCGTTGGATGTGTGTTTATTGCGCCGGATCAAACGTGATTTAGAAGATCGCGGCCGGACTCTGGTTTCGATTACCGAACAATACGAAAACTACGTCCGACCGGCATTTTTTGAGTTTATTTCACCGTCGAAGCAATATGCCGATCTGGTGGTGACCCGTGGTGGCAAAAACGAAATTGCCATTGATATTATGAAAGCGAAAATTCGCGCTTTATTGGCGTGATCAAGCCTTTCTTGCGCATCTTGGTTTTAGGCTAATCTCGTTCATTCCAGTTGCGATGTTTTCGTTAAATTCAGCAGATTATCAATAATTAAGAACCGGCTTTTTGCCGGTTTTTTTGCTCTAAGATGATGAATATTAAAAGTTAAATTTGATAATATCTCTGGTTTAGCAACAGTTAATTTAGGCTCTTTTCAAGCGGATCTTTTCTGTTATAATCGAGTCGCAAAACTTCAAGTTTAGACAACCCCAGACAAGCAATCATCAGCCAAAGCATTCTTGCTTTGAGCCTCCCGCTTCGAAACTGTAACTACTTGATCTTTTGGTGCTATCCTAGGATCCGGCATCACGAGAACAATAATCCTGCAGTCAATGCGGACCAAGATCCAAGGAAAATCAATATGATGAGTTTAGTTGGCATCTTTGCCATCTTATTAGTTGCCTATTTGGCATCAACACACAGAAAACAAATTAAATGGCGTACGGTTATCGGTGCTTTTCTGATCCAGGTCGCAATCGGTGCATTTGTGCTGTACGTGCCTTTTGGTAAAGACGTCCTGATCAGTGTGTCAAACGCAGTCGGAAATGTAATTTCTTATGCGAATCAGGGGATTATTTTCCTATTCGGTGATGTTGGTTCGATGAAATATGGTTTTGTTTTTGCCATTCACGTATTGACGGTCATTATTTTCTTCTCATCTTTAATTGCAGTGTTGTACCACATCGGTGTGATGCGGTTTGTGATTAGCATTTTAGGTGGTGGTTTACAAAAACTGCTTGGCACCAGCCGGCCTGAATCAATGAACAGTGCCGCCAATATCTTTGTGGGTCAAACCGAAGCACCGTTGGTGGTCAGGCCTTTTATTCCGACCATGACGCGTTCCGAATTATTTGCGGTGATGGTGGGTGGTTTATCATCCGTGGCTGGCTCGGTACTAGCCGGTTATGCCGGTATGGGCGTTGAGCTGAAGTATCTGATTGCTGCCAGTTTTATGGCCGCACCAGGTGGATTGTTAATGGCGAAACTGCTGTTGCCGGAAACTGAGACGCCTAAAAATGATTTAACTGAACTGACTGCTGATGAAAAAAATACCAATGTGATTGACGCCGCTGCTGCAGGCGCTGCCAGTGGCTTAATGTTGGCGCTGAATGTGGGTGCCATGCTTTTGGCATTTGTCGGTTTGATTGCTTTAATTAACGGGCTTGTCGGCTGGGCTGGTGGTCTGGTTGGTTTTGAGGGGCTGACGCTGCAGCTGATTTTCGGTTATGTGTTCCAGCCATTGGCTTTTATCCTTGGCGTCAGCTGGGATGAAGCACGGTTAGCCGGTAGTTTTATCGGTCAAAAGCTCGTGATTAACGAATTCGTGGCTTACCTGGACTTCATTAAGTATGTACAGGAAGGCAAGCTCTCTGAGCACACGCAAATAATCGTAACCATCGCGTTATGTGGCTTTGCAAACTTCTCGTCGATTGCCATCCTGTTGGGTGGTCTTGGCAGCATGGCGCCAAGTCGTCGGCCGGATATTGCACAGCTGGGTTTAAAAGCACTGTTTGCAGCGACATTAGCGAATTTAATGTCCGCGGCAATTGCAGGCTTTTTCTTCTCTCTAAGCTAAGAAACAGGTCTATTTTATGACTCAACAACAAGTCCCAACTTTAGATATCAGACGGTTTGCCACCGACAAAGACAACTTTGTTGCCGAAATTGGCAAGGCCTACACTGAGTTTGGATTCTGTGGCATCAGTGGCCACGGCATTCCGGATGAGGTGGTCGCCAAAACCTACCAAGCGATTAAGCAATTTTTCGCGTTGCCGACTGAAGTCAAAGCGCACTACCATCAGCCTGGTCAGGGCGGGGCGCGTGGTTATACCGCCATTGGTGTTGAGAAAGCCAAAGACAGCAAGCATCCGGATTTAAAAGAGTTTTGGCATGTTGGCCGTGAACTCGATGGGCCAGCGCCGCATCCAAGCCTGTATCCGAACGTGTGGCCGGTAGAAGTACCTGAATTTAAACAGGCGACTTCGGCGCTGTACGAGTCGCTGCAAAGCCTTGGCTGTCAGGTGCTGGAAGCGTTGGCGCTGTTTTTACAGCAGGATCAAAGCTATTTTGCGGATAAAGTAAATTACGGCAACTCGATTTTGCGGCCGATTCATTATCCGCCGATTGCGGATACGTCGACGCAGTCTATTCGCGCCGGCCAGCATGAAGATATTAACCTCATCACTTTATTAGTCGGCTCGCACGAGTCAGGGCTGGAAATTTTGCGCCGTGACGGCAGCTGGTTACCGGTCACCACTATTGAAGGAACTATTGTGGTGAATATCGGCGATATGTTGCAACGTCTGACCAACCATCTGTTGCCGTCAACGACGCACCGGGTGGTGAATCCGGCGGGTGCAGCTGCAGGTCAGCCACGTTACTCCATTCCGTTTTTTATGCATCCAAACCCCGATTATGTGATTGAAACGCTGCCAAGTTGCGTGAGTGAACAGAATCCAAATCGTTATCCGGAACCAATTAATTCCAACGATTATCTGATGCAGCGGTTAGAAGAAATTGGTTTGCTGAAAAAGCCAAAATACTGATCCTGGAGTTATCTTGCGGCGTCTGCTGCAAGGTGATTTGAGATGTAAAATGTCAGGCCAGCCACTCAACCGGTTGGCCTGTTTTGTTTTGGTGGGATCATGATGCTAAATTGCTGATCATTTAAACAATCAGCTGGAAAATAGCGGAATTTTTGCAATCTCAGGTTGACGGCATCGCAGCTGCCGCATAATATGCACGGCGTCGGCGGCATATGCCTCGGTGGTGGAATTGGTAGACACACTAGCTTCAGGTGTTAGCGCTTCGCGGCGTGGGGGTTCGAGTCCCCCCCTAGGCACCAAATTAACCAGCTTTTTAGCTGGTTTTTTTGTATCCACAATTTAGCGAATCATTCAGTAAATCATGCACTGAATGACCACAGACAGACTCACACTTTTCACTTTTGCTCATGTCCTGAATTCTATCCAGCCAGTAAAATTTTGTGACAAAACAGTGGCTGTCAGACAGCGGCTGGATTGACGAACAGGGTATACACTTCAATTGAATCGTTTTTAGATTGAGGTGATGTATGAACCACAATTCGTCCCTGCACTCATTTGGACTCTGGCTGTGTCTGGCATTGATGCTGGTGCTGACTGGTTGCCAGAATGCCCCCCGTCAAACTATATCTAACACCACTAACAGCGAGCTGTTTGTCGACGACCAGTTTGGAGCTGCTACGGCCGCTATTGAAACGCCGGAGCAAATTTTCGCGGTTCCTGCTGAAGTGGTGTCTGAACTTCGCCAGCAAGTCATGTTGTACGGTGATCCATTTGACCGCAGCAGGGCCTTGTTACGCTTTATCTTCAACGATGGCACCGATATGTTGGAGTACGTCAATTCGGCGACCTTAATTGCCAGCGACACCCTGCAAAAACGGCAGGCGAATTGTTTGTCGTTAACCATTTTGGCCTATAGCCTGGCGGATGCCTTGGGTTTTGACTCCAGATTCCAGGACGTTGATGTCCCCGAGTATTGGATCACCCGCTCTGGCAGCAGTCTGCTGAATGGCCATGTGAATCTGGTGGTCAATCCGGATTCTAAATTTGCCGGAGTCGGGCATATTGTCTATCGTCGGCATAGCTATCTGATTGATTTCGACCGGGTGCCATCCAGAACCCAACTTCGCACCACCGAAGTTGGGCGTAATGCCATTATCTCAATGTTTTATAACAATAAAGCGGCTGATGCTATCGTGAGTAAAAATTACGATTTGGCTTATCAGTACCTGAAAGCCGCGATCCGCACTGCACCTGAATTATCCGGCAACTGGAACAATCTGGCCGTGCTGTACCGGCACAAACAACTGTTGGCAGAAGCTGAGCTGGTGTATTTGCACAGTCTGGCGCTGGAACCGGATCATTCCAATACCATGGCCAATCTGGCGATGCTGTACCAGTTAACAGGTCGATACCAGCAAGCAGCTGATTTAGAAGATAAAGTTGCTAAAAAACGTTTGGCAAACCCATTTTATTTTGTGATGCTGGGCAACGAAGCTTACGAGCGTCGGGATGCGGATGTAGCGCTGCGTCATTTTCGGCAGAGTTTAAGATTGCAACCCAATACTCCGGAAGCACTATTTGGGATGGCGCGGGTCTATTTGCTCAAAGGCGATCTGACCACCGCATCACGTTACCTGCAGTCGGCGAAAAAATACGTTGGACCTGGTCCGGAGCGGCGTCGTTATCAATCAAAACTGGATTTGCTCAATGCGATTGCCAAGCAGGTATAAATGCTGGTTTTTGACGCTGCTGTTGTTAACCTCACAAGCAGCAGCTGATGAATTGTTGCTCGCACAAGCCTGGCAGGATGTACAGCAGTTATCGTCCGATAAAATGGCCGGGCGTTTTCCGGGCAGTGCAGGCCATCAGCTGGCGCAGCAGTATATTTCAGCGCGCTTTAGTGAGCTAAAACTGCAACCATTACTGGCGGATTACCGGCAGCCTTTTCAATATAAAACGGGTTTTTTCAGCCAGTCATCTGGGGTGAATCTGGTGGCGCAGATCAAAGGTTGTCGGTTTCCGGATGCTTATGTGGTGGTTACTGCGCATTATGACCACCTGAAAATGGCGGGTTCCAACATATTTAACGGGGCTGATGATAACGCTTCGGGGGTGGCCGGCATGCTCTATCTGGCGGGAAAGCTTCGCCAAAGTTGCCCAGCGTATTCTTACATTTTTATCGCGACTGATGCTGAAGAGCAAGGACTGGATGGTGCCAAAGCCTGGCTGGATCAAGCGCCGCTCCCCAGCACGCAGCAGCTCTTAAACATTAACCTCGACATGATTAGCCGCGGTGAAAAACGTCAGCGGCTGTATCTGGCCGGAAAACGCAGTTTGCCAGCGCTTGGCAATATACCGATCCGACAACATGGCGAAGTCAAACTGGTACTGGGTCATGATGGCAGTAGCCGTGTCGGGGCGGCGAGAAGTTCTGGGGATAGTTCAGCGCAGGTCGACTGGTCCAATGCCAGCGACCATGCGGTGTTTCGCCGCGCCGGTATTCCTTATCTGTATTTTGGCGTTGATGTGCATCGGCATTACCATACCCCGGATGATGACTGGCAACAGATCAACACAGAGTTTTTCCAAAGCGCATTACAGTTAATTCACAGCAGTGTGCAATGGGTGGAGCAGCAGCCACCCGCGGTGTTTATCGATGCCCGCCGCGCGCGTTAACTCGCGTTCACCAGTTGTTAGTGCTGCACTGTCCACGCAGATGTTCCAGTTATTACAGTTGTTCCAAATGGATCAGCAGCTCCGCAGCTTTTGTCCGAATGGCCGTCTGCTGTGTGTCGTCTTTTCGATGCCATTGCTGGTAAGCCAGTTGCAAGCGAGCATTGTTGCTCAGTTTGGCCGTATTGCGCGCCAAAAAATCCCAGTACAAGGCGTTAAAAGGGCACGCCAGTTCGCTGGTGGTTTCTTTCACTTTGTAATAACAACTGCTGCAATAGTTACTCATCCGCTGAATATAGTTGCCGCTGGCGGCATAAGGTTTGGACGCCAGCACGCCGCCGTCGGCAAACAGTGCCATGCCAAGGGTGTTTGGTAACTCGACCCACTCAAAGGCATCGGCATACACCGCCAGATACCAATCGGTTACTTCAGCCACGGATAGCCCGGCCAGCAGTGCAAAATTGCCGGTAATCATCAGCCGGTGAATATGGTGCGAGTAAGCGTATTTGATGGTGTGACCGATGGCTTGTTGCATACAGCGCATCTTAGTGTTGCCGTGCCAGTAGTAACCTGGCAAAGCTCTGTGCGCATCAAAAAAATTGCGGTTTTTGTAGTCGGGCATCAGCAACCAATACAAACCCCGCACATATTCGCGCCAGCCAATCAGCTGGCGGATATAACCTTCAGCGGCGTTCAGCGGCACCAATCCCGCCTGATAAGCCTGCTCGACTTTTTGGCACATCCAGCGCGCATCCAACAAACCAATGTTGAGATACATCGAGCAGATACTGTGAAACAAAAACGGCTGATCCAGCACCATTGCGTCCTGATACTGACCAAATAGCGGCAATTGATGTTCGACGAAGTCCAAAAATGCGGCTCGGGCGTCCTTGCCAGTCACCGCTAAAGCAAAATTACCGGCATCGCCGATATTATTCGGAAATTCACTGCGCACTACATTGATCACCGCCTGGGTAATGTCATCAGGATCAATGGCGACCGGCGTTGGCACCGCCAAATCAGCCGGGCAGGGCTTGCGATTTTCTAAGTCGTAATTCCATTTGCCGCCGGCAGGTTCGGTGCCATTCATGAGCAAGCCGGTGTAGCGCCGCATTTCGCGGTAAAAATACTCCATCCGGTATTGGCTGCGGCCTTGTGCCCAGCGGTTAAACAGCTCCGTGCTTGCAATAAACCGGTCGTCGTCGAGCACCGTCACCGGCTTTGCCAGGCGCGACGGCCAGCTTTGGATATCCTGCGCCAGCCGGAATTCAGCAGCGGCAGTCACCACCACGGATTGCAACTGTGGCTGGTGTTGCAGGGTCATCGCCACCGCTTCGTACAGTGAGCCAATTCGCTGGCGGTAATCGATGTATTCAACCTGCATACCCTGTTGTTGCAGTAATGCGGCAAAGTGGCGCATGGCGCTGAAAATCAGCACTATTTTGTGCTGATGATGGCCGACATAACTGGCTTCGGCCTGCACTTCGGCCAGTAACACCCGATCACCGGGTTGCCATTGCCGTAAGCTGGCAATGGCCGGACTTAATTGATCACCTAAAATCAGAATCAGTTTTGACATCAAGCTGCTGCACATTATTCACATTCGTCAGATACCATGGTTACGCTGGGGCTGGGTCACAGGATCAGCGGCTGGCGGTAAAACTGCTGTTTGCGTGCGTGCGTGCGTGCGATGCTGCGCAGCCGTATCTATCTGCGCGGTCACAAATGCCTGCGAATTTACAAATGGCAGCAATTGCGATAACTTGGGACTATTGCACAAAAAAACAGCGAAAAGCGTCAAAACAAGGAACGCAGTGGTGGATCCGTTAGAAACAATTTTGCTGGAAGTGTCGCGTTCACACGCCATCGACAGCGGTGCCTTTGACGACGCCGTGCACCTGATCCTGCAATCGTTGCAGCGCGGGCTGGTCGTTCGGCGTGTCAGTTTGTGGTTTTATGGCGCTGATGGTCAAAGTATGGTTTGCCACACGTTGTTGGACGCCGGTACTGTGCATCAGGAACCGTTGCAGCTGTTGGCCACGCAATATCCACAGTATTTTACCGCTCTGCGCAGTGAGCGGGCCATTGTCGCTGATGATGCGCATACCAACCCTTACACCCAGGAATTTAGCGCCGGTTATTTACCGCTGTATCAGATCAGTTCGATGCTGGATTTACCCATTCGCCATCTGGGTAAAATGATTGGCATTATTTGTTGTGAGCATGCTGGTGCCGCGCGCCAATGGCAGGCAACGGAGGTGAGATTTGCCGGTGGTTTGGCGGATCAAATTGGCCGGGCATTAAATGCACAGCAATTTCTACAATTACAACTCCAGCTGGAACAGTTAAATAGCGAGCTGGAACAGCGGGTTGAACAACGCAGTGAACAACTGAGGGTCAGTGATCAGGATTTAGAAAAAGCTCATCAACAAATTCTCGATCAAGCCAGGTTAGCGACACTTGGTGGCATCGTGGCTGGCGTCGCGCACGAAGTCAGCTCACCGCTCGGCGTGGCATTGCTGGCAGGTACCAATGTGCAGGATTTGTTTGCCGATTTGCAGCAAAAAACCGCCGATCGCAGTTTGACCTCCAGAATGTGGGACGACTATGTGTTGCGGATCAGCGAAGGTCAGCAGATCTTACTGAGCAATTTGCAGCGGGCGCAGCGTTTAATGGACCAGTTTAAAGCCACTGCCGCCTGCCAGACCAAGGCGCAATCCAGTTCAGTGCAGTTCCTGGAGTTGGTGCAAAACTTACTGGCCAGTCTGACGCCGGTGACCAAACAACAAAAAGTCCAGTTTGAACTGAACATCGACGACAAGTTACAGCTGGTCACTGCGGCCGATGTCTGGTTGCAAATTCTGACCAATCTGGTGTTAAACAGCTGTCATCATGCCTTTGTCGGCATTATGCAGCCGAAAATTTATATTAGTGCCGCTTTTAATGCCGATCAGGAATTTGAATTTTGCTATCGCGACAATGGCATCGGTATGGACGACAGCACTAAAGCCAGGGTGTTTGAACCCTTTTTTACCACCCGGGCGCGTGAAGGCGGCACCGGGCTTGGCATGTCAATTATCCGCCAACTGGTCAGCGATAAACTGCAGGGGCAGCTGGAATTACACAGTGCTTCCAACGATGGCTTCAGACTCGTGATCCGCTGTCTGGCGTGAACACCGAATTACCTAAAATGAGTCCTAATCCACCATTGCACCTACCAGAAAGTTGGGTATGATGATGCCAAACCTACAAGTGCCGGAGCCACTATGACTGCCTTTACCCATCACCTGAACCGCTTGCCGGTTATGTTCTGCCTGAAGCTGCTGCCATTCTGTATCGCTGGTCTGGTAAATCCGGCCGTTGCCGAAGAAATGACTACCCATGGCAGTCATGTGCACGGCGAAGCAGCGCTGACTTTTGTGCTGGATGGTAATGAAGCGGAATTGGCGTTAGTGACGGCGGCCGGTAATATTCTGGGTTTTGAACATAAGGCGGCTACACCGGAAGAACAGCAACAGCAAAAAACACAGCTGGAGATGTTGCAAAGTGGTCGTTGGTTTAGCGCGGATACGGCGGCGAACTGTACAGTTGCGGGGCAGGAGGTACGGATTGAACAAGACGATCACGGCCACGCCGACTTATACGCCAATATTCAGCTGTTATGTCAGGCGCCGTTAAAACTGCAGAATTTACAGTTTGGCTTGTTTGAGTTGGCGTCCGGTTTAACCACCATCAAAGCACAATATTTGGTTGATGGGGTGGCAGGAGCCCAGGAATTGTCGGCAACCAGCCCGGCACTGAAGCTTCGTTAAGAGCGCTTCGGTAAAAAGGGGGCGGAGCCAATTGTTAGTAAAATTAACAATTGGCTCCGCCCCCTTTTTTAAACGTTATTCGTACACGTATTCGCTGATGGTGTCGGCTTTCAGGCTGTAGGCTGAATTCGCTAAATCATGGCTCATGGTATCGGTGGTTAACGTGCCTTCAATCCAGAATGGGTTGTAGATCATGTCTGCTTTTAAGCCCTTGGCATTGGTGACAAAAATAATCTGGTTTGGTGGTGGTGGTGGGACGTGAATACAAGCGCCGAAGTAAGGGACCAGGAAAAACGCACTGATATTCTGCGCTTCGTCATATTCAATCGGCACGATAAAGCCGGGGATCTTTACTTTTTTACCGTTTAATTCGCCACGCACATTGGCCGATTGTAAGACTTCACTCCAGGCCTGACTCGACGGGTCCTGATTTGATGGATCGGTGCCGGTCATTTGCTGTTTCAGGCCATTCGAAGGACCTTCGCCGCCTTCATGACTGACTTCAGGTAAGGCTTCCATTTTCGCCAAATCTTCCGGCGGTAATAAATCAGTCCATTCCAATGTTTGTACTGCATTTTTTTTGGCTGGAGCTTTGGCTGGATCTTTGGCGGCATCTTTGGTGGCATCTTTTGCAGCTGGAGCGGCGGTGGTGGCAGCAGCGGCGGCGAAACTTTCGAATGCGACCAGACTCAGGAATAACCCTATCAACAACGGTTTCAACATTAGAGCTTACTCTCAGGCATATGTTATAAAGTACGGATTGGGCTTTATCATATCATTTCGACGAGATTGCTTGTGTTATCAAAACCGAATTTTCCGGCGCTTGAACTCAAAAACTTCCACTTTCAATGGCCAGGCCAACAGGCTTTTAGCTTAGATATCCCAGCCGTTTCGCTGGCGGTTGGTCAGCATTTATTTATCCGCGGCGCTTCTGGCTCAGGTAAAACCACTTTATTGAATCTGCTGTGCGGTATTCATCGCTTAACCAAAGGCGAAATTCACATTGGCGGACACCTATTGCAGCCACAGTCTGGTGCGAAACGGGATGCGATCCGCGCCCGTAACATTGGGGTGGTATTTCAGCAGTTGAATTTAATTTCCTATTTATCGGTGCTGGATAATGTCTTACTGGCAGGCGAATTTGCCGGTAACAAGCTGCCCGATGCCAAAGCGCGGGCGCAGTCGCTGCTAACGGCGTTAGGGATGAGCGAAACTTTGTGGCAAAAACAAGCGCAGCAGCTGAGTGTCGGTCAGCAGCAGCGGGTGGCGATAGCCAGGGCTTTGCTGAATGAGCCAGCATTATTGATTGCCGACGAACCCACTTCGGCGCTGGATGCCGATAATCGGGATGCCTTTATCCGGCTATTACTTTCAGAAGCTGATCGCTGCGGCACCACGGTGATTTTTGTCAGCCATGACGCACAGTTAGCGGATTATTTTGCGGCAGTGCTCAGAATGGAAAATCTGGCGGCTGGGGTGGTGCTTAGCAATCCGTTAAGCAACCCACAAACCAACCCACAAACAGAAACCACCGGGGAGCAAGCCCCATGTTAATTCGGTTAGCCCGGCAGAGCTTATGGAACCGGCGCGGCACTGCGCTGATGACGTTGTTATCTTTGGTGATCAGTATTGCGCTGTTATTGGGCATTGATCATTTACGGCTGGAGGCCAAACGTAGTTTTACCAGCACCGTTTCCGGCACCGACTTAATTGTCGGCGCGCGTTCCGGGCAGCTGAATTTATTGTTGTACTCGGTGTTTCGACTGGGCAGCGCCACCAACAATATCAGTTGGCAACATTACCAGCAGATCAGCAAACACCCGCAGGTGAAATGGTCAATTCCGTTGGCTTTGGGCGATTCACACCGCGGTTTTCGGGTGATTGGCACCAACGATGATTATTTCCGCTTTTTCCGCTACGGTCAGCAGCAACAGCTCGACTTTGCTCAAGGCCAGGCCTTTGCTGAGGTCTATCAAACGGTGCTTGGCGCGGCGGTCGCCGACAAACTTGGTTATCAGCTGGGGGAGCAAATTATCCTGTCGCATGGCGTGGGTGCCGTCAGTTTCAGTCAGCACAAAGATCAGCCTTTTACCGTCGTTGGTATTCTGGCACCGACCGGCACGCCAGTTGATCAAAGTGTGCATGTCAGTCTGGCCGGCATTGAAGCTATTCACCGTGGTTGGCAAGGTGGGGCGCCAGTGCTTGGCAGGCAACCTAAACTGCATGCCGAACAACTTGCAGCGCTGCAGCCAACCGTCATCACCGGCTTTATGCTGGGCTTAAAATCGAAAGTGGCAACTTTTGCGCTGCAACGGCAAATTAATGAATTTAAAGCCGAACCTTTAACCGCCATTTTACCCGGCGCCGCTTTGGCGGAACTATGGCAAATGCTTAGTATGGTGGAGAATTTGTTGTTGCTGGTGACCTTACTGGTGTTGATTGCCGCTTTGATTGGCATGATGACGACGTTGCTGGCGGCGATGAAAGAGCGGCAACGCGAAATGGCCATTTTACGGGCTGTCGGCGCCAGACCCTGGCAACTGTTCTGGTTGATTGAGCTGGAGGTGTTATGCCTGACCGTACTGAGTATCGGCGGCGCGCTGCTGACGTTAACAGCTGGTTTGTGGCTGGCGCAGCCGCTGCTGAGCAGTCAGTATGGTCTGGTGATTAGCATCTGGCCCTGGCATAGCCATACCGGCATCGTATTGTCAGCGTTAACCGGTGTGTCGTTGGTACTGGGTGCTATTCCGTCCTATCTGACGTACCGGCAAAGTGTGGCACAAGGCTTGGTCATAAAATTGTAACAAAACTGATTCAGAGGATTTTTCCCGAAAAACCAGCAGAGCTGTTGGCTGTTGGGAAAGTTTTGCTATAGTAAAGTCCTGACCTCGCTGAAGATGCCCACGGATGACGACCGCAAAAGACAAACTTGAACAGCAACTTGCATTACTCAATCAGCAGTATCTGCAGCGATTGCAGTTGGAACTACCGCAGTTACAATTGCAATGTGAGTCGCTCATTGACAATCTGCAGTGGCGACCGCTGGTATCGCAGTTGTTGGCCAACTTTCACACCCTGGCCGGTTCTGCCGGCACTTTTGGCCTCTCTGAACTCGGCGCTTCGGCCAAAAAACTTGAACAGCAGTGTCAGGCCTGGTTGCAATCACAACAAGCACCGTCCGCATCGGATATTCAGCAGTTTCTGCAATTATTTCAGTTGTTACGTCAGCAAAAACAGCTGGTGGTGACTGAGTTTAAATTACCCATCGTCAATAAAGTTTCCGAAAAAAATACCACGCTGATTTATCTGTTAGAAGACGAAGGCGAAACGGCGCGGCATCTATGCCTGACGTTGGCGACTTTCGGCTATCAGGTGGAATGGTTCCAACAACCAAAGCAGCTGGAAATTGCCTTGGCGAAACAACAGCCGGATGCGCTGATTATCGACATCGAATTGCCGGGTGAAACCGAGTCCGGTCTGAATTTTATCAATCGCTTACAACAGGATGGCGCTCATCTGCCGCTGTTTGTGCTGACCAGCCACGACGATTTTGAGCATTATCTGCACGCCGTTCGCAGTGGGGCGTTGGGCTATTTTGTTAAACCACTGAATGCGTCGGCGCTGGAAGCCCGCTTGCAACGGATGCTGGCGTCCAGGCAACGTGATGCATTTCGGGTACTCATTGTCGATGACGACCAGTTGCTGGCGCAGCACTATGCGCTGGTGTTGGAAAATGCCGGTTTACGCGCCGAGATCCTGAACGATCCGGCGGAAATTTTTGCCGGTCTGCGCAAGTTTCACCCGGATGTGATTTTGCTGGACGTCAATATGCCACAGTGCACCGGGCCGGAACTGGCGCAGCTGATCCGGTTACAGGATGAATGGCTGGGGGTGCCGATTATTTATTTGTCATCGGAAACCGACAGCGAGCGGCAGTTAGAAGTATTGATCAAAGCCGGTGATGATTTCCTGACCAAACCGATCAGCGACAATGCGTTAATTGTGGCTATTTTTGCCAGAGCGCAGCGCGCACGGCAGCTGGCCGAAGTGATGACCAAAGACAGCCTGACCGGTTTATTACAGCATGCGCATATTAAAGAGCGGCTGGCCAGCGAGCTGGTGCGTAGTTTACGCCATCAGCAGCAGGTGAGTGTGGTGATGCTGGATATCGACCACTTTAAGAAGGTTAACGATAACTACGGCCATTTGACCGGCGATCAGGTGATTACCAGTCTTTCAAATTTATTGAAACAACAGCTGCGCAAAAGTGACATGATCGGCCGTTATGGCGGCGAAGAATTTTTGCTGGTATTGCCAGAATGTCCGGTAGAAAAAGCGCTGAAAATCGTCGAAAAAATGCGGGAAGCCTTTGCGCAGTTACCCTTTACCTTTGATGGCAGTAAATTCAACTGTACTTTTAGTGCTGGCATCGCCAGTGGTTTGGGCATGGAAGTGGCGGATCAGGTGATTGAACAGGCGGATCAAGCCTTGTATCAGGCTAAATCCGCCGGTCGCAATCAGGTGAAAATTTTTGTCGCTGGTTAATTCCAACAACCCCGAACCTTCAAGGATAACGGCTTTAGCGTCGTAGTAACCGGGAAATCGTCGACAACAGGTGCGGGATCGCCTGTTGGTTCTTCGACAACGTGGCGTCCACTTTGCTTTTTAACTCATCACTCAATTCGTCAGCAGACCAGATCAACACCGGCAAATGTTGATGATGTTCGGCAATCAGCGGTAATAACTCCCAGCCAGAACCATCCGGCAATCCGAGATCCAACACCACCAAATCAAAGGTTTCAGCCTGCAGCAACTGTGTTGCATGTTGCACTGTCGCAACGTGGGCGATGTCGGCATTGTCCGGCGTAAAATGGTTTAATAACGTGCTGAAGGTTGGGTCATCTTCCACATGCAGAATTTTCGGTCTGGGCGATGTCAGCAGCTGTTGCAGCGACGACAACAATTGCGGCGCGGTAATCGGTTTTTCCAGCCAGTCAAAGGCGGTAAAACCGCTAAAACTATGGCCATCTTGTTGCTTTTCAACCGAAATAACCAGGATCGGTAAATCTGCGGTTGCGGTATTTGCACGCAGCTCGTTAATTAATGCTGCCGCATGACCATCCGGTAAGTTTAAATCAAGGGTCATGGCGGCAAAACTACGTAGTGCCATGGCGCGCCTTGCGCTCGCCAGACTGTGCGCTGTGGTCACCAGATAACCGGTGGATTCCAGTAAAGCCCGGATAAAACCAGCGATCGATGGGTCGTCTTCCACCACTAAAATCGCGTTGCCATGTTGAATGGGTTCATTCGACTGTTTCTGGAAATGCAGCCGGAAACAGGTGCCGGTGGTGGCCGACGTTTCAAAACTAATCTTGCCGTCCATCCGCTCGGTCAACTCTTTGACAATGGCCAGACCAAGGCCGGTCCCATCTTTGCTGCGGGCATCAGCCGAATCGGCCTGCGAGAATTTTTCAAACATCCGGTGCTGAAACTCTTCACTGATGCCGGGGCCTTGATCCTGCACCGATACCACCACTTCCGTGTTGGTTTGCTCTAAAGCAACGGTAATTTTGGCGCCAGTCGGTGCAAATTTGGCGGCGTTGGACAATAAATTGGCCATGATCTGATGAAAACGCATTGGATCCAGCAATACAGCTGCGTCATCACTGGCGTGCAGATCGATGGTCGCCTGATATTTGTCAGCATAAGGTTGGTTGTGTTCGATGCTTTGTTTGAGTAAATCAAGCATCGAGCAGGAGGTAAAATCAAACTGCATTTTACCGGCAACCAGCTTATCAATATCGAGTAAATCGTTAATCAACTGACTGAGTTTATTACTGTTATCGACTGCAATATTCAACATGGTCTGCATTGGCATCGGCACTTGACCCAAGGCGCCACCGGCCATTAACCCCAGGGCACCAGAAATCGCCGTCAGCGGGGTCCGCAGTTCATGGCTGACCATCGACACAAACTGGGTTTTCATTTGTTCTATACGTTTATGTTCGGTGATGTCCTGAATAATCGACCAGGTTTGCAGCTGGCCGTTTATGCTTTCAATCTGTACGCCGCTTTGCACCACGGGTACTAAATGGCCATCGCGATGACGTAGTTCGGTTTCGACCGGACCATAACGCCCGGTATTGGTCAGCCGCTCAAATTCCTGTTGAATACATTGTTGCTGCCGTGCCGGCACAATGTTGGCAAACGACATCTGATCAATATATTGGCAGTCATAGCCGAGCATCCGGCCGAATTCCGGGTTGGCTTCGACAAAATTACCGCCAGGGTATTTGGTCAGCGCTATGGCCAATGGTGCCAGCTGATACAAGGACGATAATTTCTGCTCACTGGCACGCAGGCCGAGCATGGCTTCTTTTTGCGCTGTGATATCCCAGATAAAACCATCGATATAGAGCAGCTGATTATTTTGATCAAAAATGCCTCGCCCCAGTTCCTGTACCCAACGGATACTGCCATTGGCGTGCATGATGCGATACTCAGTGCTGAAACGGGCATGGTTGGCCAGCTCACGCTCAACAATGATCCGATTTTGTTCGGTGTCATCGGGATGGGTGATTTTGGTAAAGGTGGTGATTTTATTGCGGATAAAATTCTTCGCCGGGTAACCGGTCAGTTTTTCCACTTCGTCGCTGATAAACAGCATGGTCCAGTGCTGGTCGTTGATGCAGCGGTACACCACGCCCGGTAGGTTTTCCAGCATCGAACGATGGCGCTGTTCACTCAGCAGTAGCGCATGATGCAACTGTTCCAATTGCGTAATATCAATGGCGACACCGAGGTAACCCAGCACAGAACCATCATCGTTGCGCATCACGGATACACTGAGCCGGACTTGTTTTTGCTCACCATTTTTACAAACGTAGGTCCATTGTCTGGTTTCGCTGATCCCCTGACGGGCGCGAAACACAAAAGCGTCAAATCCCTGGATCTCTTGTTTATATTCAGCGCTTAACTGTTCTGAACGCCGGGCGATTTCTTCCGGATTATGAAAAATAGCCGGACTTTGGATACCCACTAATTCTTCTGCTTTGTAGCCCAGCATCCGCTCGGCACCGGTGTTAAATAACTGGATCACACCATGAATGTCAGTGGAAATCATCGCCACTTCGGACGAGGAGTCGATGGCAGCTTTGAGCCACGAACGGGTCGACAAAATCTCGGCTTCTTTCGCCATGTCGGTACTGATATCGCTGTGGGTACCAAACATCAGTTCCGGTTCACCTTGTTCGTTCCAACTGGTGACCCGGCCGACCGCATGGATCCAAACCCAGTGGCCGTGACTGTGTTTCATCCGGAATTTCACATCATAAAACGGCAGTTCACCGCGAAAATGCTGCTGCAGCATTAACACTGACGGCGGATAGTCGTCCGGATGCAGTAACGTCTCCCACAGCGCAATGGTGGTGTGTTTTTCCGGTGGTAACCCCAGCATACTAAACCAGCGATGGTTGTAATAAGTGCGACCGCTGGCGATATTCCATTCCCAGGTGCCGAGGTTGGTGCCCTGAATAATGGCGTCCAATCGGTCGCGTTCATGCTTAGTTTTTTGCTGTTGCTGGTGATTATCGGTGATATCGCTGGCGACGATAATAATGTGCTCATAGCGGCCATTTGGCGATTTTTGCGGTACAAAACAGCTATTAAACACCCGGCCAGCGCGTGGTTGGGCGACAAAATCGATTTGTTCGCCTTGTAATACTTTTTGCAGGCTTGGTTCCAGCTCGTCAAAAGCCTCCTGTCCAAACACCTCGGCAATGCTGCGGCCGATAGCTGCCTGAGTGTCGATGCCAAACCAGTCGGCATATTTCTGATTGCAAAACACATAGCGGAACTGGCGGTCGACTTGGCCGATTAACACCGGTACATGTTCAGTGACTGTTGTTAAGGTTTGTTGCTGCTCGAGGCTGTTGATGGCAATCAAGCGGTTTTGCATCAGGGTGACGGCTTGGGCGGACAATAATCGCAGCGCTTCTAACTGCTGCGACGTCAGTTGCCGTGGCACCGAATCAACCACACACAGGGTGCCAAGCGCGATGTCGTCGTTGATACGCAGCGGCGCACCGGCATAAAAGCGGATACCATTGTCTTTTTGCACGGCCGGGTGGTCGGCAAAACGTGGATCATTATAAGTGTCCGGGACGTAGGTCAGCTGACCGGGCGTCAGAATAGCGTGCGCACAAAAGGCGTCTTCTCTGGTGGTCTGTGGTACATCAATGTTAATACTGGATTTAAACCATTGCCGATCGATGTCGATGAGGCTTAAGGCAGATGTCGGCGCATCGCAGATCAGACAAGCTAATCTATTGAGCGCTTCGAAGGCGGGCTCATGCAATGAATCGAGAATTTGTAACTGGTACAACGCCTGCAAGCGTTGCGCTTCATTTGATGGTAAAGCAGGCTTCATCAGCGACACGGACACTCAGAGATAAGTGAATTGAGTGTACGCTGAAATTTGCAGTCAGGCAGCCCGAAACTAAAAAAAACTAGGGTGTGGTTACAGGAACAGTCGTGTCGGCAGTTTTTACCCGTTGATCCAGCCGTTGCCGCGCCAGATTTTTTTCATGTTGTTGCTTAATTCGCAGTAATGCCGCATACAACTGCGCCGAATTAAACGGCCGCGCCGGGTCAATTAAATCGCTGATATCGACTGCTGCCTGTTGCTGCACTTCTAACAACAATGACAAATGATTGCTACGGATAAGCTCAGCGCGCATATCCTGATCTTCATTGCCGTCGCTGATGCTGTAGCTTTTCATCAGTAAATCGATGGTGTCGATTTGCGATTGTTGGGTCTGTGCCAGTTGTTCGGTGTGTTGGGTTTGTTGCTTCTCTAACCACTGTTGTTGCAGTGCGGTCAGACTCTCCATATGCCAGGTGTAAAACAGCATCGAAGCAGAAGAAAGGCCCAGGGCAAAACCCCAGATAAACGTAAATTGTGCCCGAGTGATCATGAAAACCTACTTTATCCGACTGACAGCGCTTTAAACCAACAAGGTGGCGGCTGCAAAAAAGTAGTTATCATCCGGTGCCGGCTGCAGGCTGTCAACCCGCTTTAGCGCCGCAAGTGGCCGATTGCCGGAATTGTCAGCATTGCGGATGTTTGGCTGCTTGGCTTCCAAGGCTTAGGCTTAGCTTCACGCAAGGCTCAGACAAGACCCAAGCTAAAGGCGGTTACTGCTAAACCGGTTCTGTGGTGTATTGACCACCGATTCGCCCTGCGTCAACACGCTGGTGCGCGGGCGATCGGTTTTGAGTTTTGGACCCAGCAGCTGTTCAATCCGCTGTAACAAGGTCAGAATTTCGGTGTTGTGGTGGTGGAACTCTTTGCGCTGGTGTTCGCTGAAGTGACCTTGCTGGAATAAGTCGTCCGCTTCGATGTTCTGTACTGCGATGCGACTGGCTCTGGCTTCCGTGACCAAATCTGTCAGCTTGATAGAGATAATGATTAAAGTTGTGGCAATCACCGACAACACCACGATCAGAAAAACGGTTAATAACTGCATCATGCACCATCCATTGGCAAACCCAAAATAGGGATAACTACTTTATAGCATGCTTTTATAAAGTGGGGCAATCCGTGCAACGTCCATTGACATGGAAGTCGGGATTAACTGTTAGGCTTGGCTTTTTTATGTGGCTTTTTAAATGCGCCATGTTATGCCGGACGCCAGCGCGTCGCGATGTAAAAAATGGCACCGACCAGCAACAGTGCGGCGGTGAGCAGCACCGCGTCCAGTTTGACCTGCCATACCAACCAACCACAAGCCAGTAAACCTAAACCTGGGATCAAATAAGCGCCCGGCAAAATAAAACTGCTGCTGCTTTGCAGGCGTGGTCGTAACTTTGGAATAGCGCCGCAGCACAAGCCGTACAACAAAGCGCGGATCAATACCGTGGCGCTCGCCAGATAAATAAAGGAGCCAAAGGCTGCCAGTAAAAATGCCAGCGCGCCAAAAAATACAATGGCATTGGCCGGTGTCAGAAACTTCGGATGCACCCGGCCAAACCAGGCCGGTAAACTGCCTTCGCGTGCCAGCGCATAGCTGACTCGCGGTGTGGAAAACATCGCGCCAAGCAAGTTGGCACCGACCGAACAAATCACCCCAAACATCAACATAGCCGCGCCAACAGGACCACCGAGCACTGCGGCCACATCCAGTAACGGCGTGGTCGAACTGGCAATCGCCGGCACCGTGACCATGCAAACCCATTGCACCAGCATATACAATACCGTCACCATGCCAAGCCCGAGCAGCAACGCTTTGGGAATATCGCGCTGCGGATTTTTTGCTTCTCCGGCTGGGACTACAGCCGATTCAAAACCGACAAAGGCGTACACCAGCAATAAGGTGGCGGCACCTAAATCCAGCTGCAGCTGTGGGTCATGTATGAATATGGCCGGAACGTTTAGCGGTTGAACTTGCCAGAAGTGCCAGACACCGGCGCCGATGAGTAACAACAACACACCAAACTTGGCCAGCGTCAACCAGCCTAAGGTGCGGATGGATTGTAGGGCGCCAGTGACGTTGAGACAGCTAAAACCGGCACAGACCGCAGCTAAAATGAATGTGCGCCACAGCTGATCGCGGGCAGCAGGCCAAAAATATCCGATGCTGTCGACCAGTAACGCACTGTTGGCGGCCACCGACACCACCCGCGCCAGATAATATAACCAGCCGGCCTGAAAACCGGCGGCGCGGCCAAAAGCAGTACCGACATACCTTACCGGCCCGCCGGTACCGTTAAAATAACTGGCCAGTTCGGCAAAACATAACAGGATGGGGAGCATCAACAAGGCGCAGCCCAAAAACACCCACAGGCTGTAGTCACCGGCTAACCTTGCTGCGCCACCGGCCAAGCCAAAAATACCGGCGCCGACCAGACCATTCACCACCAGTAACCACATGCCCCAAAGTCCCAGGCTACGTACCAGCGGTTCGGTTTCGGCGGGGTTGTTTGAGGTGTTTGCGGTGCTGCTGGCTGAATCGGGCGTTTGCATCATAATCCTGCGGTGGACGGGTCTGTCTGGACCACCATAAAACGAAACTGTTATTGTGGACAAGTAAGTTGTCGACAAGTAAGTGACGGACAATAACTTGAAGATAATAACTAAAAATAACAAGATGATTTTACGGGGTTAAATTTCAATTTTTGACAATAGCCAGCGCTGACGTTGCAAACAACGCCCGGCGCGGGTCAATCCAGCGTATAGTGGGACGGCTAACAACTCCGTTGGCTTTTTCAGGTGTTCGATGCAACGTATTCAATCGCTGTTTTTTTGGTTAATTGGGCTGACGAAGAAGTATGCTGGCCTGGTCGCGTTGTTTGGCTTTATCACTGGCTTAGTCAGTTTGTGGTTAGTAGAAAAACGGGAACATTTCGCGCAGTTTTTTGCGGTGTTGATGTTAGCCAGCTGGTTGTGGCTGATGGCCGAACACTGGTTGCGCGCCGGTTTACTCAGTCGTTTTGGGGTCAGTGTTTCCGAAGATTTAACCCGCTTTGTCACCCAGTTATTGCATCAGGAAAGTTTGTTTTTTGCCTTGCCATTTTTTCTGGCGGCCACCCACTGGGATCAACCGCAGGCGTTATTTACCGCCTTGTTGCTGGGCTGCGCTTTAGTCGCGGTGATTGATCCGGTGTACAACAATGTGTTGGCCAAACGCCGGGCGCTGTTTCTGGCGTTTCACAGTTTTGCGTTATTTGCGGTGTTGATGGTGGTGTTGCCACTTTTGTTTTTCTTAACCACCAGTCAAAGTTTGCAATTATCGCTGGTCATCGCGGTGGTGCTGAGTATTCCGAGTATGCGGCCGTTATTGTCCAACGCCGGGTTTTGGCGTTTGCCACTCCTGTTGGTATTGTTGAGCGTGCTGGCGGGGGGCATTTGGCTGGCGCGCAGTCTGGTACCGGCGCCGGTACTTCGCTTAAGTGAAATTCAGCTGAGTCAGCATGTGGATTACACCCAGCGCTCACCAGGGGACAATATCGAAACCATTGATGTCGCGGCGTTACAGCAGTTGGGTTTATACGCCTTTACCTCAGTGCAGGCGCCGCGCGGCCTGAAAGAGCAGATTTACCATCAGTGGATCCATCACGGTGGTGAAGTGGAGCAAATTGCGCTGGATATTCAGGGTGGTCGCAAAGAAGGGTATCGCGCCTGGACCCGCAAACAACAATTTCCGGAAAACCCAGTCGGCAATTGGCAAATCAGGGTCGTGACCGATTCGGGGCAATTGATTGGTAGTACCCGCTTTAAAGTGACGGCAGTTGCTGCGGCACCAGCAGCAACACCAACCGAAACACCGGCAAAAACGCCAACAGCAACGCCAGCATCAACGCCGTAGCAGCTGCCCGCGTTGATGTAGGCCAATCGCCGCTAAAATCAGCACCATGCCGAGGATTTGCAGCGGTGCTAGTTTGAGATCGTAATACCAGAGATCAATCAGCACCGCGACCAGCGGGTAAATAAACGACAGCAGCGCAATGCTGCTGACCGGCAAGCGCTGAAAGGCGCTATACATCAGGTTGTACATCAGCGCGGTGTGCATTAACCCCAGCATTAAAATCGGCACTAGCTGTGGCAGCGCCAGTTCCGTGAGCATGGTTTTGGGAAAGGGTAATAAAATCAGCACCCCGAGCATCATTTGCAGACCGGCAATTTGCGCCGGTGGCACGCCGGTCAGCTGGCGGGTGGTTAACGTGGCCACGGCGTACAAAGCGGCGGCGATGGCGGCCAGACCAACTCCCAACCAGATTTGTTCGCCGGAGCTGCTCAGATCCAGGCCGGTGGTCAGCGCCACGCCACAAAATGCCAGTAATAACAACATCCATTGGCTTGCTGCTATCGCCTGTCGTTGACTGACCGCGACTATTAACAGCAGAAAAAATGGTTGGGTGTGGTACACCAGGGGTGCAATCGAAATACTGCTCAGATGATAAGCGCCAAACAGACAAAACCAGTTCGCGACCAGCGCCAAACCACCTAACAGCAGCCAACCGCTATTGGCCCGACTGAGTTTTTGCCATTGCCGCCGCCAACTTAAATACGCCAGTAATGCACTGCCGCCAATCAGGCAACGCCAAAACACCACTGTGGTGTTGTCCTGACCACTTTCCACCACAAATAAGCCGATGGTGCCGGACATCAGCATAGCCAGAATCATGCGCCACAAACCTGGCCAGTCGGCTTGTTTTGCTGGCAACGGGGTGGTGTTGGAGGTTGATGAGGTCATTGGTATGCTGCCGACAAAAAATTTACTACCGATAGCCGGAGTCTAAGTCGTCCAGGCTAGTCAGCGCAAACTCTTAAACCAGCTGCTGATATTTCTGCACCAGGGTGTTTTTGGCATTCTCAGCATGCAATTGCTGCTGCTCTTGCTTGGTTCGACGCTCCAGATCCTGAGCGATCAGCTCTTCCATCATTTTGGTCATGGCGGCAATTTTGTTGTCGATTTGTGTCAGTTGCTGCGCGCCTTTTGGGTTGGTGTCGACTTGTTCCGCTAAGGCATCCCGCTGTTGTTGCAGCTTTTCGATTTCAGCTTTGATTTCATCGAGTTTTTTCTTATCGAGGCCAATCCGTTTGGCAATCAACTGTTCCAGCATCTGATTGATAAAACTTTCGTTTTGCTGAGAGGTGGATTGGTCTGATGCTGATTGATCAGCGCCGGACTGAGCTGAAGTGCTCGACGTGGTAGAAGTGGCGGAATTTGCCGCCTGCGCATCGGCGACAGCGGCAGCTTGTTGCCGCTGAAACTCAATGTCTTTGGCCTCGTCCGCCGGAGCCGTGAATTGCATTAGATAGTGGTGGCCGGTTAATCCTGCAATATTCATCGTCTGCTCCCTCGTTGCAATTTGCATCAGCGACTGCGATACGCAACCCGCGTTCGCAGCAACCTCTGACTTCGGCAGACAAGTAGCAAATTTCGAACCAACTGCAACTCCAGCAGCCGCAATAGCTACATCTGCATCAGCTGCGTAAACTTTTCAGCGTGGCAAAACCTTGGGTGATGGTAGCAACAGGATCCTTGGCCGCATCATGTTCAATAAAGGGGTGCTGCAAACCTGCCACATCGGATTTGGCAAAAATAGCTTTGAAATCAATAGTGCCTTTGCCGACATCGGCAAAATTACCGGCGCTGTCCATGTCTTTGACATGCCACAGCGGGAAACGCCCCGGATGTTTGGCAAAATAGGCCAGTGGATCACGCTTGGCCTTGATGGTCCAGAACAAGTCCAGTTCCATCGTGACATAACGTGGATCGGTTTGTGCCAGCAGCACATCGTAAGGTACCTGATTGTCGGTCAGCTGGAATTCAAAATCATGGTTATGGTACGCGAATTTCAGCCCGGCTTTATGCAGCGCTTCACCAATCTGGTTAAAACGCGCCGCCAGTTTTTGATAAGTAACTATGCTGGTGCCACGTTGCTGTTCGGTCAGATAAGGGATCACCACATACTGATGACCCATGGTCAGCGCCGCTTCGATAATCGCATCGGTGCCATTATCAAAAGCTTCTATCGGCAGATGGCAGGACGGTGCGGTTAACCCTTCACCATCGAGCATGGCGCGTAAATCTTTTGGTTTGTGCTCAAAATAACCGGCAAATTCCAGTTCTTGATAACCGACTTTCGCCACTAGCTTCAGCGTTTTGGCGACATTTTCGGCCATTAAATCGCGTACTGTGTACAGCTGCAGACCAGTTTTACCCACGCGTTTGCCGACTGTTGCGGCGTTATCCGCCGTCAGCGCAAATGCCGGATTAGAGAACAGTGGTGAAGACAACAAGGCCGCGCCAGCTAAACCAGCGGCACCAAAACCCAAAAATTGCCGGCGGCTGAGGCTTGAAGTGGCAATGGGTGACGACGTTTTTTGCAAGGCAGTAAGCACGGACGTATTGCGGTGCTCAGTGAATAAAGACGGACGTTTTGGATCAGACATCTTGTTCTCCTTTCTGTGATAGCGCGACGGTGACGGGTGCCGGGCCAGTACTGGCTCTGAGCACTAGTTCAAAAGGTAAAATGACTTTTGGCGCCTTGGTCAGGCGGCCTTGTAAAATATCAACCAACAAATTCACTGCTGTGCTACCAAATTCTTCAGCGGGCTGAGCAATGGTGGTCAGCGGTGGATCACAATAAGCGGCAAAGGAAATATCATCAAAACCGGCAACTGACAGATCTTCTGGAATGCGCAGGCCACTTTGTTTTACCCGTTGCACCACCCCGATTGCCATTTCGTCGTTTTCGCAGAAAATCGCCGTCGGAGGATGGGGCAGGGCCAGCAAGGTGGCGGCGGCTTTATGGCCGGATTGCAGGCTGAAATTGCCGGGGCATAACAGCTGTTCGTCAAAGGCAATGCCGGCTGCGGTTAACGCGTCTTGATAACCGGCGAGCCGGTCGCGGGTCAGCGGGCTGCGCTGCGGGCCTTTGACCATCGCAATACGCCGGTGACCAAGCTTGATTAAATGTTCAGTCATACAGCGGGCGGCGGCACGGTTATCCAGCATCACGGTGGGAAAACGTTGTTGGTCCAGCACTTCACAGGCATTGACCATCGGCAACATGCTTTGATCATCGGTCACTTCACCAAACGGATTATGCGCCCGCAACTGGATCAAACCATCGGCCTGCGAGGTTTGCACCATTTTGGCGTAGCTTGACTCTATTTCTTGATCGCCCTGGGTATTGGCCAGCAGCAGCGAATAGCCTTTTTCGGCGGCCGCTTGTTGCATGCCACTGATCACGCGCGCAAAAAACACGTTGGCGACTGTTGGTACCAACACCACCAGATTGTGCGTTTTGCCGGAGCGAAATTTGACCGCCATTAAATTTGGTTTATAGCCGACTTCCTCCACTGCTGCTAAGACTTTGGCTTTGGTTTTGGCGGAGACTAAATCCGGTTGTTGCAGCGCGCGGGAGACGGTCGCGACCGATACTCCGGCAAGCTCTGCTACGGCACGAATATTCGACATGCAGGTCCCTAAGTTGAAATATGCGTTAAATGGAATTCTGGACGCGTCCGGTTACCTATGGGATGTAACCGGTATCATCATTTAGCTTAATCATACCTGAGTCAAAGCTGATTGCTAGTCAGTAGGGCTGGTTTTTTGCTGATATTGCACAATAATAAAGCGTTTGATGGACGTTCTCTGTGCAAAAAGGGGTCTGAACCGTGCTGGGTTAGCGCATTTCTGGCGCATTTTTGCCCGATATTGGTCGTTTTTGCGATAATCTAGGTTGACATCCATAAATGTAATCCGTTACATTTTTTGCAAAGGGCATCAGTGCTAGCTTTTTTTTGCCCCCTCTCTTAAACGATTAAATTGCTGTTAGCAGCAGGAGCCCGTTGCATGGCGAAATTAGCGAAAATCCGCTTTGGCATGATTGGTGGTGGTGAAGGTGCCTTTATTGGCGCAGTCCACCGCCACGCTGCGGCGCTGGATGGTCAGTTTGAACTGGTCTGCGGCGCGTTTAGCCGCGATGCCACCAACAATCAAAGCACCGGCGACACACTGGGCATCGACGATGCGCGCCTTTACAGCAGCTGGCAGCAGTTATTGCAGGTTGAAGCCAGTTTGCCTGCGGATCAGCGGATGGAAATGCTGGTGATTGTCACGCCGAATCAACTGCATGTGCCGATTAGCCGTGCCGCTATCGCCGCCGGTTTTCATGTGTTTTGTGAAAAACCAGCTGGCATCAATTTACCGGAAACCCAAACTTTAGCTGCCGATCTGGCCAATACCGACCGTTTATACGGTCTGGCCCATACTTATCTGGGTTACCCGATGGTGTGGCAGGCGCGGCAACTGGTGCAAAGTGGCCAGCTGGGGACTTTGCGCAAAATTTTTGTCGAATATCCACAAGGCTGGCTAACTGAAGATTTGGAAGCAGCTTCGAATAAACAAGCGAGCTGGCGTACCGATCCAAGTCAGGCCGGCAACAGCGGTTGTATGGCCGACATTGGTACCCATACCTTCGGCCTCGCGGAATTTATCAGTCAGCAACAAATCACTGAAATCTGCGCTGAGCTAAAAAGCCATGTCAGCGGACGGCGGCTGGACGATGACGGCGCGGCGTTATTTCGCACCAATGGCGGGGCCAGCGGTGTGCTGATCGCCAGTCAGATCTGTGCCGGTGAAGAAAACGCTTTGAAGATCCGGTTGTATGGCGACAAAGGTGGTTTGGAATGGCAGCAAATGGAGCCAAATACCATTATTTTGCGACCGCACGGCGCGCCGGTGCAGGTGCTGCGTGCGGGTAAAGGTCAGCCAGGTCTTGGTATTGAAGCTTTAAGACGATGCCGCTTACCAGCCGGTCATCCGGAAGGTTATCTGGAAGCGATGGCCAATTTATACAGCGATTTTGCAGTAGCTATTCGTCGTGGTGAACGTGGCACGCCAACCGGAGTGCCGGGCATTGCTGCGGGTCTTCGGGGCATGGCGTTTATCGATACCATTAGTTCAAGCGGCCAGTCTGACGCGAAGTGGCTGCAGATCCCGAATACTTAGCAGGCATTCATTTCGAATTGATATCTGAACATTTTGATCAAAGGACACACCATGACGATAGCAATAAGCAGCATTCAAGGACCAGCGATTTTTCTGGCGCAGTTTATGGGCGAATTTCCGGCCAAACCGCAGGATCATGAACTGAGCCGTCTGACGCGGATGGTGCAATGGGCGGCTAGCTTAGGCTATCGCGGCGTGCAAATGCCGACCAACGACGCCAGCTTATTCGATTTAGAGCAAGCGGCACACAATGAAGCTTACGTGGCGCAAGTGCTGGCGATTTGTAGCAAAGCGGGTGTGCGAATCACTGAATTGTCGACCCATTTACAAGGTCAGCTGGTGGCAGCGCATCCGGCTTACGATGAGTTATTTGATAACTTCGCCCCCGAAGCGCTACGCGGTAAACCTCTTGCGCGTACCGAATGGGCGGTGGCACAGCTGAAACTTGCGGCCAAAGCCAGTCAGAATTTAGGCTTAACCGCCCATGCGACTTTTTCCGGGGCGTTATTGTGGCATCTGGTGTACCCATGGCCACAACGTCCGGCCGGATTGGTAGAACAAGGTTTTGCCGAGTTAGCCAAGCGCTGGTTGCCGATCCTTGATGCATTTGATGAAGCTGGGGTCGATGTTTGTTATGAAATTCACCCGGGCGAAGATTTGCATGATGGCGCCACTTTTGAGCGTTTTTTGCAGGCAGTAAACCAACATCCGCGCGCCAATATTTTGTTTGATCCCAGCCATTTTGTATTGCAACAACTTGATTATCTGGCCTTTATCGATTTGTACCATCCCAGGATCAAAATGTTCCATGTCAAGGATGCCGAATTTAACCCAAATGGCCGCGCAGGAGTTTATGGCGGTTATCAGGACTGGCAGGACAGGCCGGGTCGGTTTCGCTCCTTAGGCGATGGACAAGTTGATTTTAAAGCCATTTTCAGCAAATTCACTCAATACGGATTTAGTGGTTGGGCAGTGCTCGAGTGGGAATGTTGTTTAAAAGATTCAGCGCAAGGTGCCGCCGAAGGCGCGCCTTTTATCAGCGCACATTTGATCAACAAAGCAGCTCGCGCCTTTGACGATTTCGCCGGAGCCGCCACCGATGCAGCGCGCAACCGTCGGATTTTAGGGTTGGAATAAAGGTAAAAACACTGTGTGATAAATTTGCAATCGGATTGTGGCGTACTGCCGCTGACGCGGCGAGTAGCGCCCTACGAGAATAAAGTACGTTTCAATGATTGTTTAAAAAGCAAAC
>NZ_SACS01000030.1 GCF_004005945.1 Rheinheimera riviphila | reverse complement strand
AAAAGTAGGGCGTACTCACCCGAAGGGTAGTACGCCGAAGTGGTTTAGATGCACATGCGGCGTACTGCCTTCGGCGAGTACGCCCTACCCGATTTTTATTTTTCAGGCTCTTGTCGCATCAACCGAATGCCGTAAATGCCCCCGGCGACTGAGCCTGGATCGGCGACAAACTTCAGCTGATGTTTGCCGTTGCTCGATAAAGCCAATACTTCAGGCGGAATTAGGTAATCAACGCTATAAAAATCAGCACTGCCCGGTTGGCGAAGCTGCTGCGACACCGGCAAACTGACATCGGCTAGCTTTTTACCATTCAACCAGATACTAAAACTCCGGCCGACATCACCGGCGAAATAATCCACCCTCAGCACCCTCAATGGCGATCCATTCGCGACTGGTGCAACATCGGCCAACTGATAACCAAACCAAGCCGTGCTGTCGCGCCAATGGCGGCCCAAATGCATCCCGGCGCGGCTTTGCTCACCCTGATATTGATGTTCAACTTCAGGTTGTTGCTCGCCGGGGTTGATTTGATCCAGCGTCAGCGCGGTTAATTTTGCTGCAGCCTGCTGTTGTTGCTGGGCTTTTTCAATAAAACCCGGATATTCGGCTTTCGTCATTTGTTGCCAATACAGCTGATAACGGCTGTCGTGTAGGCGGAAAAATGGCATCAGCGTCAGGGGTTGTGCACCTGGATTTTTCACGGGCGCATTGACGCTAAACGCCAGCGGCACGCCTGGAACACGTTGTAACCCCGCCAAAAATTCGGCCGACTCGCCCACCAATAACGGCGCGGCTTCAGGTGGGCACTGTGGGCCGTCGGCGATATGCCCCATCCGGCCATCACCTGCGACAAACTGCAATGTTTCTTTGCCCAAAGGCTGCACGGCACTGGCCAATACCACCGGGCCATAGAGCGCGGCGACATACTGATGTTGCTCGGCAGTTCGCCCCGGCAATGGTTCCAGCGTCAATTGCGGTTTGAGTTCAAACTGAATTTCATCACCGGCGCTAAAAGGTTGGGTCACGCTCAGATAACCCGGTCTGCTGCGGGTCACCGTTAACGGTTTGCCGTTGAGCAGTAATTGCAGCGGCTGGCCCTGCAGCCAATCCGGCTCGCGGATACTTAAAGTTTGTAGCGACGCCGCAGCTTTAGTCACTCTAAGGGTGACACCATTCGCATCCGGGAATTCGGTCGCCAGCTGCAGCTGCAAACCACGTTCCGGCCAATCCAGCGTCGAAGGAATAAACAAATTCAGCAGCAATTCGTCGCCGTCACGGGCGTAAATCAGTTCGGCGTATTTACTATGGTTTTCGATGCCGGAACCGACACAGCACCACATCGAATCCTGCACCGATGAATAAGTGCGGTAATGGCCGGGACGCATCGAGGTGAAATATACCAGCCCGCCATGCTTGGGGTGCTGCGACGATAAAATATGGTTGTAACTGGTGCGTTCGTAGTAGTTCAGATATTTGACATCGCCGCTTTGGCTAAACAATAACTTACTGAGTTTCAGCATGTTATAGCTATTGCAGGTTTCCGGCCCTTCGGCATCTTCGACCATCGGCTGAAAATCGGCCGCATCATGAAAATGCTCGCGCACGCTGTTGCCACCAATAGCGACAGTGCGTTTTTCAGTGACGGTGCGCCAGAAAAAATCGGCGGCCTGTTGCCAGTCGGAGTTTCCGACACCATTTCCACCCGCTTGCCCAACCCGCCAAAAGCCAATCACTTTAGGAATTTGGGTATTGGCGTGCAGACCGTTTAGCTTATCTTGTTGTTTTAACAAAGGTTCGAGCAAGCTCTGCTGCGAAAACTGCTTGGCGAGTTCAAGATAAGCCTGGTCGCCGGAAAGCTGATATACATCCACCAGGCTTTCGTTGATGCCACCAGGTTCGGCAATCAGCATTTGCTGAATTTGCGCCGGCGTTAACTTCGAAACCAAGCGTTTTAGCCAATCGCCGTAATCCAGCAACATGGTTTTCGCTAAAGGCTCGCCGCCAAATTGATAGGCATCATGCAAACCGGCAAACACTTTGTGCAGATTGTACAGCGGCACCCAGGCTTGATTGAGGCTAAACAGTTCGGCACGTATATCGCCTTGCTGAATTTGCGCCCACAGCTTGCGGCTTTGCGGCACACCACCAAGATAACCCTTGAGCTGCGGATCGGTGCTCATCTGAAGCTGCGCACGCCGCAGTTCGCTCAGCATATAACGTAAACGTCGGTGTAACTCAGCATCGCCGGTGGCGGCAACCGCCAGACTTAACGCACTGAGATAATGGCCGCCGATATGCCCATCCAGGCCGCTGCTTTCCCAGTTGCCATAAGGCTCGGCTTTGGTGGCTAAACCGGCTTCGCGCAGGTATGGTGCCAATAACCGATCCGGTTCCAGCGCCAGCAGATATTGCACATTCAACTGCTGTGCATCGGCAAAAGGCCCAGTGGTCAGCTTGACCTGCTGCAGTGGAAAATAGCTGATCGACGTGCTCGCCAAGCCCGGTAGCGCCACGAGCAGCAGGAGGCTAGAGGCGAAATTTCGAAGAAACAATTTATACCCAAAATCATTGAAGATTCGGGTAGGCGACAAGTGAGTGAGACCCCAGGAGCATAGCTGTTCTATGTGACTGGGGCGAATGAGCGAAGGCAACAACCCCGAATTTTCAAGGATGACGGGTATAATCATTAAGGCTGACCAGGTTTACCAAACACCGGCATGCCGGTCTCATCCCACCGAATGGTTTTGACAAAAGTATGCCGATCCGGATTCCACAGCGGATCCCCTTCAATCTCGGTATATTGTCGCGCGTGATACACCAGCACATCGGTGCCATCGGCCAGCTTGGTAAAGCTGTTGTGACCAGGACCAAACATTTTCACTGACGCATCCGTGGCAAACACCGGCGCTGGTGCTTTAGTCCAGCTTTTTGGGTTGAGCAAATCGGCATCTTCCGCCGCGGACAATAAACCCATACAGTAATTTTCATCGGTGGCACTGGCCGAATAACTGATAAAAATTTTGCCATGACCTTTGAGCACTGCCGGGCCTTCATTGACCCAAAAACCGCGAATTTCCCACGGCAGTTCAGGTTTGGTCAGCAGCACCGGCGTACCTTTAATGGCGGTCGGCGACGCCATTTCTGCCAGATACAAATTCGAGTTGCCGGTAATGCCCGGGCCTTTTTGCGCCCACAGATAATAAAGTTTGCCCTGATGTTCAAAGGTGGTGGCATCAAGGCAGAAAGTGTCGATACCGCTGTCGATTTGGCCAGCAAACTGCCAATCGGCTTCGACCGGATTCTCCGCTGCCACGCTCACCACATACATCCGGTGCTGGAATAAATTGTCTTTAATTTCCCGACTTGGCGCCGCCGCAAAATAGATATACCAGCGGCCATCGTGAAAATGGATCTCCGGTGCCCAAATCAGCTCTGAATAAGCACCGGTATCCGGCTTGCGCCACACCAACCGCGCCTGTGCTGTTGCAAGCTCTTCTAAAGTTTTCGCCCGGCGCAGCTCAATGCCTTCGTAAGATGGCACCGAAGCGGTGAAATAATAATAACCATCGCTATGGCGATAAATATGCGGATCGGCACGCTGCGGGATCAAAGGTGTATTGGTGTTTAACATCAAGAAGATACTCCGGGTACTACGGTCATTTTTACGGAAGGTGTTGATTCTGCTGTTTGCTGTTGCTGCAACCCTGCCAAGGACTCTGCCTGCTGCGTCACCACCAGCCCCGCCAGCAAAGTACGGTAAGCTTCATCAGTAATGCGGTAGCGTTGCATCAGCGCACCGACCAGATAATGAAACACGCCAGGAATAATGGTCAGCATCAAGGCAATACCGGTCAAAGCCAGTTCGGTTTGTGCCACATCCGGCTGATAACCAAAACCGGCCAGCATCCAGCCGACCATTGCCCCTGCTACGCCCATACCGGCTTTTTGACAAAATGAAATGCCGCCAAAAGATAAACCTGCCACACGTTGCCCGGTTTTGCTTTCGCCATAATCGACCGCTTCAGCAATCGCCGACCAAAACACCGGCGCATGTAAATCGACTACAAAAGAAATCAGGAAAAACAGTACAAACGCCAGCACCACATCACCGGGGCCGACCAGCGCAAACATCAGCAGACTTAAAGCGCCCACCGCCATCTGGCTGTATTTAAACAGTTTTACTTTGCAATACACCTTAGTGATCCAGGTGGACGCGATCATCGACAAAATCGCCGCACCCACGCCGGTCGATAAAAACAACGACTGCAGCACCGTATCACCACCGAGGTAATATTTGGCGTAATACAGCGCCACCGAGCCGCGCACCACATAACCGACAGTACCCAGCACACATACGCCGCAAAGCACCAGCCACTGATCGTTTTTCAGCAGCAATGCAAATTGTTGTTTCAGCGGTTGTGGATCGACTTTATGTTGCAGTCGTTCGGTGGTGGTGAAAAAACAAAACAGGAAAAACAATACCGCAAGCGCAGCCATTAGCCCCATCGCCGCCTGATAACCAGCAGCGCGGTCGCCTTGCCAATAATCGGCACCGGCCAAAATCGGCACAATAATAGTCACTAAAAAGGCAGCGATTTTGGCGAAAAATAACCGGTAGCCGTTGGCGGACAAACGCTCTTTTGGATCATCGGTCATCACGCCAATCAACGAAATATAAGGAATGGTCACCGCAGTAAACATCAGCGTGACAAAAATATAGGTGGCATAAGCCCACACCAATTTGGCGTTGTAGTCCATGTCGGGTGTGCTGAAAGTGAGAAATACCGAGATGCCAAACGGAATGGCAAAAATCAATAAATACGGCCGGTACCGACCCCAACGACTGTTAAATTTATCGGTGATAAGACCCATTAAAGGATCGGTGATGGCGTCCAGGATCCTTACCACCAGCAACATCAGCGCCATATCGGCGGGATCCATGCCGTAAACGTCGGTGTAAAAGAAGGTAATAATCAGCATCATCGCCGAAATCACGACATTCACCGCCATATCACCGGCACCAAAACCCACTTTTTCTAACTGCGAAAGCTTGTAACCACTCATCTTGCGCTCCTGTCGGATGGATCTGCACTGCTACAGAACCACACGGCTAATTGGCAGACTGTCGCCGCCTTATAATTATGTTTTGAAGATAATATTGTAGGATAAATGAGCCGACAAGCTTTTTTGCCAATGGCACAGCAATCCTGCTCACTACTAAAAAAAGCCCCGGTCAGAACACATATTGACTGCCGGGGCGAAGTTCCTACTTACAACACACTACACACAACACATTAGATATTTCCCCTAAATCATTGACGTTGTAGGTAGGCGCCGAAGGAGCGAGACCCCAGGAGCATAGTTTACTATGTGACTGGGGCGAGCGACTGAAGGCAACAACCCTACAACGTCAAGGATGACGGGGAAATTTACATCGAATAACGCACACCTAAGGCAAAGGTCCGGCTATACAACGAAGTGCCAAAGTTATTGGTGGTCGCGTTATTACCGTAATAACTCTGATACACCTCATTCGTCAGGTTGGTCCCGTCGACAGTGACTTCAAAGTTGTCGGTGACCTGATAACTCAGCTGGAAATCCATACTGGACTCAGGACGGCGGCGCATTTCCAATGGGTTGGCGAACAAAGCGGCTTCGTAGTTGGCGAGGAAATCTTCACGCCATGAATACGATAAACGCATACCTAACTTATCTTTGTCATACGCCAACACCATGCTGTACGACGAATCTGACACGCCAAATACATCGGTATCTTTGTAGCCAGTGATATCACCGGCCGAGTTGGTATCCGGCGTGGTTTGTGACGATGACAGCACGGTGTAACTCGCCTGTACGCCAAAACCATCTAATACCGGCGGTAAATTGTCCGGGAACCAGACTAAACCAAGCTCGGCACCGGAAATATCACCGTTCGAAGCGTTGTACGGCTGGCTCAAGATAAATTTGTACGGCGTTGGATCAGTCGCTGATTTGTCATGCGTTACGGCACGGCGGAAACCCACCACAAAACCTTCCACATCACGACGGAACAAAGTGCCGTATAACGAGCTGGAATCGGCAAAATACCATTCCAACGCAAAGTCATAGTTGGTTGATTCAGTTGGTTTTAAATCAGGGTTACCACCACCGGCAGTACCATAACCAATACCAGTGACGTCTTCGTTATAAATAATCAGCGGGTTTAAATCACCAAACGACGGGTAACGCAGCGTTTCGGTATAAGCCAAACGCATTTGCAAGTCATCCATCAGTTCATAACGCAGGGTCAGACTTGGCAATAAAGTACGGGTTTTACTCTCTCCCAGCGTCATTGGCTGCGGCACACCAGGCGCGGTTTCCTGATAAAACTTCGAATCGGTATCGATGCCGGTATAACGTAAACCAATTTCACCATCCAGGGTACGGCCAGCCAGCTCAGTTTCGTATTTACCCTGCACATAAGCCGACAAGGTGGTGGATTCAATGTCAAAAGAACGGTTGAGCCCCAGTTTGCTCATGCCATACAAAGTACGGAATTCATCCGCATTGGCGCGGATATGATGACCATTGGCCACCACCCACGACGTTGGCACCTGTGCTTCGCCATCCATAAAACCGCTGTTGATTGAAGCTAAACCCTCAATAGACGCGACGTTCCGGCCACCACCACAACAACGATCCTGGCGGCTGAAGGCAGTTTCCGCACCCCGTTTGTCGTAACGGATACCGGTTTCAACTTTGGTGAAAAAGCCAGCCAGACTGTAAGACAAATCCGAGGTCAAGGTAACGGCGTCGCCTTCATCACTGTTGGCATTGTCGTACATGCCGTCAATCAGGTAAGCAGATGCTTCGGCCATGGTCGATTCATCCACAGCCGCAGTGGCCGGATCATCTTCAAAACCAAACCCAGGCATACCGTCATTTTGGTTAAAGTCGACGTTCAATTTGTAGTTATTACCCGGACGCACAAAGCGCATGGCAAAGAAGTCACTTTCGTATTTACTGGACTGATAGACGATTTCCGATTTCAGGCTCATGTCTTCATTGAGCTGCCAATTACCGCCAAAGGCGTACAACATACTGTCGGTTTTACCGGTCGATAAGTCACCGCTGGTAAAGACCCACGGATGCAACACTGAACGCGATTTCACGATATTGGTGCCAGGGTGATACACCACATTCGCCGCAGCTGCAGCCTGTGATGGATTCATCCCGGCATAGTCACCCCACCAATCGGCGAACGAGAACAATAAGCTGTTAAAACCTTCGTTGCGGTAACCGTTGTAGAATGTTTCAAACACATATTCAGCGTTTTCATTGGGTGAAAACTGGAACGACACGTTTGCTGCCGGACGTTCGCGCTCGCCATTGTAATCACTTTGGAAAATCGCATCCCGGCCTAACATATAAGCGGTTGGCTTGCCATTAATGTTAAAAGTAGAACCTGCGGCTGATGGCAAACCTTCGAGCAAACCAGCTTGCCAGATTGGATCTTCACTGACGCCACCCCGGTTTGGCCACACCCGTTCAAACGGTGTAAAAAGTGCGGTGGTTGATTCGGTCATAAAAGGCACCATCGCGCCAGCGGTCACGCTTTGATCACGATAGCGGATCCGCGAAAATGACAAATTCACCAAAGCACCAACCTGACCCTGAGCGGTATCCCAGCGATCGCTAGCCAAAGCGCTGATGGCCGGATTGGTGGCATCATTTTGTTCGTTGTAAATACCACGGCCAGACACAATAAACTTCGAGCCTTCAAAATCGAATGGGCGATGGGTTTTTACGTCAATGGCGCCGGCAATGCCACTTTCAATCTGACTGGCGGAACGGGTTTTATACACGGCCACTTGTTTTAATAAACTGGCAGGAATGTCCTGCAGCGCCACGGCAGTGCCGGCAGCGGTGAAAATATTACGGCCGTTAACGGTGGTGGTGATATCACTTAAACCCCGGATCGACACGCCAGAAACTTCGCCGGATCCACGGTTGGTCACCTGCACACCGGTCACCCGTTGCAACGACTCCACTACGTTATTATCCGGGAACTTGCCGATATCTTCGGCAACAATTGAATCAACAATTTGTTCGTTTAATCTTTTGATACCTAAAGCTTTATTCAGACTGCCGCGGATCCCGCGCACCTGGATCACTTCAACTGCTTCAGTTTTATCTTTTTTAGCGGCTTGGTTATCTGCCGCTGATGTGTTGGTTTCCTGCGCATAAGCAAACTGGCCGGTCAGAACCAGCAGGATAGCGCTGGACAAATGGCTTTTCTTAAACATGGGTCGTCTCCCGTCGTTGATTTGTATGCCTTTGTTCCTTCGCTGCCAGAAGCTAACGCTTCGTTGCGCTGCAGGAACCAACCCTGTACTGCCCGGGCTTTTTTGGCTTATTTTTTTTACTGCTTTGTCCATTTGTCAGATCTGCATTGATATCACTGCAAAACCGACACTGTCAAATCTTTATAGCTATAATACTATTGTATGACTAATGAGCTGTCAATCAAAGATTCACTTGGTTTAAAACTTAATTTTTTAGTTTTAAACCAATGATTTATTTACTAAAAGTGGTTGTTTTAGCGAATACCTTCGCTGGTCATGAGCACCCGTTTTAACGAACCGTCCGGGTTATAGTGCAAAAGATCGATGGCGACTGAACGGCGAAAGCGTCCGCCACTTGGCTCTTCACCGTTTGGGCCATCTTTAGGCGGCAAAGCGCCGGTGTGGTAAATAAAATACGATTGGCCTTTGAATTCAATAATCGACTGGTGATTGGTTTCGCTATTACCAGCAATTTCATTCAAGATGCCGCCGTATTGCCAGGGGCCGTGAATGCTTTGACTTTTGGCATAACAGATTTTTTCCGGGAACTCGCAGGCATATGAAAGATAATAGGTTTTATCTTTTTTATGTAGCCACAAGGCTTCGGTAAAGTCTTTTAAAGCAATGACTTTAATCTCGCCGTCTAACTCGGTCATACTGGCCTTTAACTTGACGTATTTGGGTACGCTATTGCCAAAAAACAGATAAGCCTGACCATCGTCGTCGATAAAAGCCGCCGGATCGATATCGTCCCAGTCGTTTTTAGTCTGGGTGGTCATCTCGTTGGTGATTAACGCTTTACCAATCGCGTCTTTATAAGGACCCAACGGACTATCTGCGACTGCCACCCCCACAGCAAAACCGGGCTTGTCGTCTTTGTGTCTTACCGTGGTATAAAAGTAAAATTTGCCATTGCGTTCAATAGCATGCGCCGCCCAGGCATCGCCTTTAGCCCAGTTAAAATCGGTGGCTTTTAACACAGCGCCATGGGATTGCCAGGTTTTCATATCTTTCGAGCTAAATAACAACCAGTCATGCATTTCAAAAAATTTGTCGTTATGCGGCGCTTCATCGTGGCCGGTAAATAAATACACGGTATCGCCATGCACCATCGCCGCCGGATCTGCGGTAAATACATGATCAAACACTGGATTTTTGGCATGTAGCGGTGCGCTGACAGCCGTCAACACTATGGCAGCGATTGCGGTTAGACGACATAAATGCTTTTTCATCAAATTCCCTCGAAACTGGCGCCTTGGCAAATATCTGCTTCGGCGCCTTTAAATTATCATACAAATATATGTTCGGTTACTTATGGCTGCGACAGTTGCTGCACTTCCTCGGCGGTAATCGCCTCGCCATAGATCCGCACTTCATCGAGCAAACCTTTATAAGGTGTATCCCAGAAATTTACGCCCAGGCCAAACCCTTTAGTCCCGGCTGCGCCAAATACATTCGGGAAACCGTTGCCACTAAAGCGTTGCTGACCGTTGAGGTACAGGGTCAACTCACCGTTTTTCACCACCACCGCCAGATGCGACCAGCTATTCAGCGCAATGCGTTGTCCCATACCCGCGTCATACCAGGCAGTGCCTGACCAGAGCATGGTGTTTTCGCCGACACCACCATGACCGCGTGGTACCACACTTATCCAGCTGCTGAGATTGGCATAACCAAAAAATGCCGTGCTGAAATTGGTTAAGGCTTCCGGATTTAACCACATCGTCACGGTATAGCTATGATCGGTCAGCAGATTATCCGGTAACCGCACACCAGAGCTGCCATTCAAACGCAGCGCCTGGCCAACCACACCCGCCTGATAACTTAAACTGCCACCGGCTTGATCCAGCCTTGCCGCAGTGCTGCTACCACTGGCAAAGTTGCCGGTTGCATCCAACAGATTTTGCCCGTCAAAGCTAAAGTGCGCGACCGGTACCGGCGGTGCTAACGATCGCACCGTCACCACAAACTCACGCTGCAGCAGTTGACCGTTCAGCGTCACCGTTGCCGTTAACGTCACTTGCTGATCCGGCTCATCAATACCAGGACGCACCACTTTGCCATCCAGATGAATGGTGCTTTCATCACTGGATTGCCAGGCGATCACGGCAGCATAAGCGCCACTACGCGGCATTACCAAATCCGAACGAACGGCGCTGATGTCGCCCAAATCTAGCTGATTGACTGCCGATTGCAGCAATTGAGCGTCGGTTAAGCGGTCGATATCCAGCGCCTGAATTTCCGCGGCCGTGAGTGCCGTTTCATAAATCGCCAATTCATCAATCAGCCCCTGGAATGGGATATCCCAGTAATTAATGCCTAAGGTAAACAAGCCTTGGCTATTGCTGAAAAAGTCCCGCAGATTGTTGCCGCTAAAACGCTGCACGCCGTTGATATATAACCGTAATTGGCCTTGTTTGACGCTAAATGCCACATGACTCCATTGCAAAAGCGGAATACGCATGCCGGCGCTCCCATCAAACCAGGCTTGCGAGCCACTCCACAGCATGGTGTTTTGATCCCAGCTATTGGGCACCAGACTGATCCAGTTATCCGGCGATGCTGCGCCAAAAAACGCCGTGGTGAACTGGGTCAAAGCGGCCGGGTTTAACCACAGGGAGACGGTGTATTCAGAACTATTAATCAGCCCATCGGGTAACCGCACGCCGTTATTGCCATTTAGCTGCAGTGCCGAACCGGCATGACCGGCGACAAATTGCACAGTGCCGCTGCTATCAGGACGGGCGCCGGTGGCATTGCCATTGGCCAAGCGACCGGTGCTGTCGACAAGGTTTTGCTCAAACCGATACCAGGCAGTGCGATTAAGCGGTGTTCTGGCTTTGACCAGTACCGTAAAGGTTTTGGTCACAGTAGCGCCATCGAGCGAAATCGTCGCTTGCAACACCACTTGTTGATCCGCACTTCCGGCAGCAGGGCGTTCAACCCGGCCCGAGGTGTTGATCACCATGGGCGAGCTGGAGCTCCACAGAATTTGTGCGCCTTGCGCCCCCAATACCGGCAAGGTTAAATCGGTGGTGGTTGCAGCTGGTAAATTCAGCGCATCAGACACTGCCTGCAGCACTTGCGCATTGGTTTGCGGCGGTAACCGACTGCCCCACACCGCTTCGCCCGTTGCTGATAACGCACTGAAAGTCGGTACTAATTGCTGCAGGTTTTCGTTGTATTGCCAGGCCAGCACGCCTTTGAGCGTACCAACACCCGCCAACTGCAAGCTGATCTGATTATCCGCCAGCAACTGATAACTGCCGCTATAAGCGCCGCTCACTACACCGTTTTCCAGGCGCAGATAGGTCGATTTATGCACAGTGCGGTTGATATCTTTGCCATGGAGGATCAGCTGATACACGCCTTGCACATCCACTGGGTCCACCACATTAGCACCCTGCATCGGTGTGTAACGATGTGGCGAAGCCACCAACCAGCCATCGGCATTGACAAACATTTCATGCACCCGAATTTCATGGCCTTCACCACGATCCGGGAAACGGGTATGTAAAATTAACAGATGTTTGCCGGTAGCGACGTCAAAGTAAGCCGAGTTATGGCCAGGCGCCATATAACCGTGATCCGTGCCCGGATCGCCAGGATGGGCATCAAATAAATGGCCGCCCATGATTTTCACGCCAAAGGGTGCAATCGACGACCAGCCACCAGATGCGCCAATCATATTGCGGCCTTCAGCGTCCAGGAATGGTCCTTGTGGATTACGCGACCGGGCGATGCGCATGTTGTAACCATCGTTTTGGGCAAAACCGCCAAAGGAGGTAAACAGGTAGTAGTAATCCGACTCCGGGCTATACAGCATGTAAGGGCCTTCAATCGCACTGTAATAACCACCCATAATTTTGGTGCCATAACCCTGGCCTGGCAGCGGGAAACCGGTGCTTGGACTTAATTCCATCACCCAAATACCGCCAGAATATGACCCATACACCATCCACAAGCGGCCGGTTTTATCAAAAAACACATCCGGATCAATGGCATTGGGGTGAATATTGCCGTTGTAGTTGTTGCCGTCGATGCCAGGGTTTTCACTGCCGCGATGGCCGCTTTTCAGAAATAACCCTAAGTTTTGATACGGGCCTTCAATATTGCTGGAAACGGCTAAACCGAGGTAAGAGCGCGACGAATCACATTCGCCATTTTCCGGCGAGGCGCAGTGGTTGTAGTAAAAATAATATTTCCCATCAGCCAGTTGAATGACATCCGCCGCCCAGGACCCCATATGGTCACCGGACCAGGCAATGCCTTCAGCCGCTTCGCTGGCGTAAGTGGCAAACAGCGGATTGTTGTTATCGACGCCATCGGAAATTTTGGTCCAGTTCAGTAAATCCGGGCTTTTCGCCGCAGCTAAATGCGAGCCAAATACATAAAACTGGCCGTCGTCGAGCCGGATCACCGATGGGTCATGCACTGAAGCATTTTGATAATTCACTGGCCCGGCCAGGGTTGGATCCGGCTGGTTCGGGTCTTGCTGCTGATAAAGCGCAGTGCTGTAACTAAAAGCACCACGGCTATTGGCGAAATAAATCCGCACCGCTTTGGCGATATCGGTCACCTGAAAATAGGGCCGGCCGCTTTCGTCCAAACCATCAGCATTGGTGACGGCGTAACTGCTGTTTAGCACCACCAGGCGCAGCGGCGCTGTCGGCACCGGCGTTAAAGTAATTTTATTGTCGGTGTAATAACCCACATTACGCACCGCTACTTTGGCACCTTGGCTTATTTTTGCTTCAGGCGCCAGTTGCCAGTTGGCATGCGCCTGAGGGCTGTTCAAGGCTGCGGCCAAAGCCAGCGGTGTCAACAGCAGGCTGAGCCAAAATTTTTGTAATGGCTGGATCATGATTGTTGCTCCTGCACTGCACCAACTGCGGAGCCGACACCGCCACGACGCAGCAGCCATAACGCCGGCAGCAATAACAACGCTGTCGCTGGTGCTGGCACTGCGTTGTTGGCTATGCGTAGATTTAAATCGCTGACGGTCAACATATCACCGAGCTGAAAATCGTTATCCTGCAAGCCAAATTCCAGCGTCAACGCCCGACCTGTCCAACTACTGATGTCAAAGCTGCCGCCAGCGGTTAAATCCAGCACGTCATCGGTGGCAAGGTCACGCAGCTGGGCAAAATAAAAATCATCAGCGCTGCTAAGCCAGGACAACACGCTCAGCGACAACCACAGGCTTTGACCACTCGCGAGCACATCAAATTGCAGATCCTGAAATAACACCAGGCTCCAGTTTTCTAAATCTTGCTGATAAGCGGTGCTAAGCGTCAGGCTATTGCCCGCCAGACTAAAACTTTCCGGAAACAAGCCCGCGATACTGCCACTTTGAGCCGAAGACTCATTGGCTGCCGGATCAAACTGGCTGACTTGCGCCTGCCAATGCTCAAACCCCTGACTAAAATCCGGATTGAGAATGCTGGCCTGGCTGAAACCGCTGAATCCCAGCAATAACGGCAACCAGCAGCGTAAAGATGCTTTGTTCATCGTGCTCTCCTGTCGTGCGGCCAGTCAGGCTGGCAGCTTTGTTGTTCTGCTTAAACGCAGATTTTATGCACCGGCGCGCAAACACCGGTGTTGGTTCAAATGGCGGATCAAAGGGTGGATCTCCTCTTCGAACAGACTTCTGAAGTCCTTAGGCCACAACATCTCCAGGCGATCCGGCCAACAACAGGCAAGAGCACAACAACTCACAGGAAAACGGCCACAACCTCAGGGCGGCTTTGCCAATTTAGCAAAACCCACCATTAAAAGTATTGTATTACAATATTAATAAATCAAATGCAGGGCGAAAGTAAAGGCCTGTTTTGGGTAACTTTGTCGGAGGGTTGTTTTTAAAGGGATTTTTGGCTCAATCAACCCAATACACCACGACCATTGAGATCTCCGGAATGATCAAAAGCCGACCGCGCATACCTGCACGTTGCACGCCCAGCATTGGATATTGCAGCAAATGTTCAACTTTGGCTTCAATCAGGTCATCGGTTTTTTCAGCGGCAACCGGGTTCACTTGATAAGAAATTCAAAGATTTGCTCGCGGTGTTGTAGCGATCTTTCTTCCCAGAAAATCATTTGGCGTGCCGGTTGCGGATTTTCGCTTTCTGTTCGGCCATCCGGTTTTTTGCACTCTGATGGTCAACAAAGCTAGTTTCCCCCGCAGCTAATCTGGCAAAAGCTTGATCCACTTGTTCAGTTAACCAAGCGTCCTGCGCCAGGATTTTGCGTTGTTGCGCTGCCAGTTGCTCAGTCAGTTCACGACAGGCATCGCTCAGCGTCCGGCCCTGACTTTCGGCCATTTGCTGCGCTAAACGTTTGGTTTCGTCATCAACACGAAATTGAATGCGGGTGTCCATATCGTACTCCAGTAGTACTCCTGACATACGTGAGTACAAATGTTAGCGCTGACTGTAATGACGAACAATGCCGACAACCAAAATGATCGGAGTTACGTTCATTTGGATTCCCCCGGCGTACTGCCGCTGACGCGGTGAGTACGCCCTACCTTTGGCGCCGAATATTGAGCTGTTAAAAACCAACCGTAGGGGGCGACTCGCCACCTTCATTCATAAAAGCTGAACTAATCATCAACATTCTGGGGTTTGTTTGATATTTCCTAAGCTCTTATCTTATGTCCACGGCAAGCGCCGGATGAAATGAACCGGCCGAGCCAGCAACAATAGAGCATGCGACAGCCGAACCAAACCAATCTGAGGAGTTTTATATGAATCGTTTTGCAAACAAAACTGTATTAGTCACCGGCGGCAACAGTGGTATTGGTCTGGCGACAGCCTTGCAATATGCCAGAGAAGGCGCACGTGTAGTGATCACCGGGCGGGATCAGACGACTTTAGATCAAGCCAAAACGCTGCTTGGACCCAATGCTATCGCGCTGCAAAATGATCAGGGTGACATCAAAGCATCCAAGGTGTTGGCGCAACTGCTGCGCGAACAAGACATCCGGCTGGACGCGATCTTTATCAATGCCGGTGTCGCGAAGTTTGCGGCTTTTGCTGATATCGATGAAGCGCTGTGGGACCAAACCTTTAACGTGAATGTCAAAGGAGCCTACTTCACCATTCAGGCGCTGACGCCGCTGCTGAATCCTGGCGCCGCCATTGTGCTGAATGGCTCGATTAATGCGCATATCGGCATGCCTTCATCATCGGTTTATGCCGCCAGCAAAGCGGCGCTGATCTCTTTGGCGAAAACGTTGTCGGCAGAATTGTTGCCGCTGGGTGTGCGGGTTAACGTGGTGAGTCCGGGTCCTGTCGCGACGCCGCTGTATGGCCGCCTTGGCATGGAATCTGCGCAGCTGGAACAGATGGCCGCGGCGATTCAGGCGCAGATCCCGCTCAAACGATTTGGCACGCCCGAAGAACTGGCCAGTGCCGTATTGTTTATGTCGTCTGCTGAATCGGCGTTTATCGTCGGCACTGAACTGATTATCGATGGTGGGATGAGCCAGCTATAACAGCCTAAGCAGACCGGATTACCGCCACACGGCGCCATTTATGGTGATGTGTGGCGCTGTGTTTTAACGTTCCCAGGGCGGCGTCCCAGCAAAAGCCTCCACCAGATAATCAACCAACACCCGCACTTTAACGCTCAGATGGCGACGACTTGGGTACATCGCCAGTACATCAATATCCGGCAATCGATAATCTGGCAACAACGGCACCAGCGCGCCCGAAGCGATATCCGGCCCGATTAAAAAACCGGGTTGCCAGATAATTCCGGCACCAGCCAACGCCATTGCCCGCGCGGTATCACCATTATTGGTATGAATTTTCCCTTTCACTTTGACCTGATGCGCTTTGCCGGCGCTGTCGGTGAATCGCCATTCATCACCAGAGTACAGATAGGTAATGCACTGGTGGTCACGCAATTCTGCCGGAGTTTGTGGGAAACCGAATTGTTTTAAATACTTCGGCGCTGCGCATAAAATATTGTGTGAGCTGGCCAGCTTACGGGCTGCGTGGTCAACCGAGCCACTTCTGGAGATCCGGATCACCAAATCATAACCTTCCTCCACGATATCAACGACCCGGTCATTCAAGGTGATATCCAGCTCCAGTTCCGGATAGCGGCGGCTGAAATCCGGCCACAACGGCGCCAAATGCAAAATGCCAAAACTCAGCGGCGCGTTGATCCGCAAACGACCACGCGGCTGGATGGCGGCCGAGGACACCAGCGCTTCGGTTTCGGCAACTTCGGCCAGGATGGTTTTACAACGTTCAAATAAGGCTTCGCCGCTTTCGGTTAACGACAATTTCCGCGAACTGCGATTGAGCAGCCGGCAACCCAAATATGCCTCTAAGTCATTGATATAACGAGTGACATTCGCCGGTGATGTATCGAGCAAATCAGCGGCTTTACTGAAACTGCCTTTGTTGACCACGGTCATGAATATTTCGTACGCCCTTAACCTGTCCATCCGATCTCCTAAAATTCATAAAAGCTGAACAATGGCTTCATATTCAGCCGCTGTTTCACTGAATTACAAATCAATATAGTGCATTGCAACGGAACATTGGGTTTCGGTAGTACTTAAATTGAGGGCTCTAAAATGAACAAATTAACCGGTAAAGTAGCCATTGTGACCGGCGCCAGCTCAGGCATTGGCCGAGCGACCGCTTTGTTGTTTGCAAAAGAAGGCGCCAGTGTGGTGGTCGGCGCACGGCGCGAAGCAGAACTCAGCAGTCTGGTGGCGCAAATTAAAGCCGCAGGCGGCGAAGCCACGGCACTGGCGGGCGATGTGGTATCGGAAGTTTACGCTAAAGCATTGGTTGAACTGGCGGTGCGTCAATATGGCCGGCTCGATATTGCGTTTAATAACGCCGGCACTTTAGGCGAAATGGGGCCAAGTACCGAAGTATCGGGGCAAGGCTTCACCGACACTCTGCAAACCAATCTAACCAGCGCGTTTTTAGGCGCAAAATACCAGCTGCCGGCGATGATGAAACAAGGTGGTGGTTCGATTATTTTCACCTCAACTTTTGTCGGCTACAGCTTCGCTTTCCCCGGTGTAGCCGCTTATGCCGCCAGTAAAGCTGGTTTGATTGGCTTAACCCAAGCTCTTGCGGCGGAATTCGGTCCACAGCAGATCAGAGTCAATGCGATATTGCCAGGCGCCGTGGACACGCCAATGTACCGGGACATGAACGAAAGCACTGAATCACAAGCATTTATTGCCAACCTGCACGCATTAAAACGGGTGGCGACGGCGGAAGAGCTGGCACGTTCGGTGTTGTATCTGGCATCTGACGATTCATCTTTTGTCACCGGCACAGCGTCGTTAGTAGATGGCGGTGCTTCGATCACCAGAACTTAACCGTGCATGGCGGACTTTTTTGAAGCTCATCACATGGCGTACTACCGCTGACGCGGTGAGTACGCCCTACCCTTGGTGCCGAATATTGAGCTGTTAAAAACCAACAGTAGGGCGTGACTCGCCGCAGGCAGTCCGCCACGCATGATCAAACTACTCGCTTTACAACAGTAAAGTCTGCTGATTTTACAAAATAAAAAAGTCATTAGATTTAATAGTTTGTACAAAATGTATCAAAAATTCTGCAACTGGACCCGCCTGCGTTTGTCATTCCGATGCAAGATTAGCTCGAATTTGCAATTGACATCAATTCTCATTTAGGTAAAAATTGTTATGTTATCACATTATGTATCTTGCAATGTTGCAGTAATCACAAAGGCCCGTTATGAAAAAAAATATTCATCCTGCGTATCGCACAGTGTTGTTCCACGACTTGTCTGTTGATGCATTTTTTCTGGTCGGATCGACCATTGATACTAGCCGCACTTACCAGTGGACGGACGGTGAAACTTACCCCTATATCGCATTAGATGTGTCCAGCGCGTCCCACCCCTTCTACACCGGTAGACAGAAAGTGACACAAACCGAAGGCCGTGTGGCCGCGTTCAGCAAAAAGTTTGGAGCTCTGGCCAAAAGCAGCCGCGGTTAATCAAAGCAGTTAATAAAAAAGGAGTTAGATATGAAAGTCTTATCGTCACTGAAATCGGCCAAAGAGCGCCACCCGGATTGCCAGATTGTGCATCGGCGCGGCAAAGTTTTTGTCATCTGTAAAGCCAATCCACGCTTTAAAGCGCGGCAGCGCTAAAGACTTAACCGGTCCATTCTGACATCGGGCAATGGCTTGCAACTGGCGCATGGCGCACTACCGCTGACGCGGTGAGTGACGCCCTACTATCCATTTATTGTTCGTCATAAAATAGCGCTACTCGGCTACTTTGGTGCCCGCAAATGAAATACCTGACAAGCATGACCTAGCTTCGGCGCTTGCGCTAATGCCGTACCATCGGCAAGGCCGCAGCTGGATAAATCCACCAGTTGTTTGCTATAGCCGTTTTCCAGCAGCAAACCACCACCGGTGACCGGGGTCAGTCGCCACAAAGCAGTTTTCGCCTGACAGCTGCCCTGCACTAAACCAGCGCCAGGCACCACCGCGTCATCTTTCACCTGCAGGCATAACTCTGGCGCATGCGCTGGTTGTAGCCTGACAAACCCTTTTTCACCGGCTTTGACTTGCCATTGTTGGCACAACTTGCCGCTCCAGGCATCTTGCTGCACTTTTGCTCCCATGCTTTTGGCGCAATCGGCGACAGTCACTGCTTTACCGGATTGCTGGCTTAGCAACACGGCATTTCCTACCGGCAATAATTGCCAGGACTGGCAACGCAAATCGTTTTCAGCACATTCGGTTTTGGCTACCGCTGGTGTAGACAACGACTGTAACTGCCCGTCAAGCCAAGTAAATTGCTGCTCCGGCTGTTGCTGCCAGGGGCTGAGTTGATAGCCTTTGCTGGTGCGCGTTAAAAACTGGCCGGTTGCCGGATGATTCAAACGCAGGCCATCGGTCGCTAACGCATCGGCAACCCAGAAGCTGGCGGCATCGCCTGCCACACCCGGATCTGTGCCCGAAACCACACTCGAAATCGTACAACTGGCTTTACTCACCTTGCCTTTGGCGTCCGCAGTTAAACACAAACCACCTGCTTGCAACTGCAGCCGTTGTCCCTGAACTTTGGTAGTTAAAGGCGTATGTTCACCGGAAGGCGCCGCCACTTTCACACCAGGCGCCAATGGCTTGCCAAATACCGGCAGGCCGTTTTGATCAAAGCTGAATTTTTGTGCACGTAACGAACGGCTTGCGCTGCAACCATCGCTGGCTTTGTCATTGCCGTGATACACCAGCCAATGTTCTTTGCCGTCCGGCGATTTAAAAAAGCCGTTATGACCAGGACCAAACACTTGTTCGGTACGGCTAAATACCGGTTGTGGCGATTTTTGCCAATGCGCCGGATTCATCGGGTCGTCGCCGGTCAGTTCCAGCAAACCCAGTTTATAATCGGGCGTATCGCAAAAACTGGCCGAATAAGTGACAAAAGTACGGCCCTGATGCTGCAACACTTCAGCGCCTTCGGTGACTTTGCGACCACTGATTTCCCAAGCAAGCTCTGGTCGCGTCAGCACCATTGGCTTGACACCAGCGGTTAAAGTCCAGGGATTGTCCATCGGCACTATCAGATTTAGCTGCTGATCGCCTTGCCACTGCGAATAAATTAAATACAGTTTGTCTTTAAATGTCAGATAGTTACCGTCTATATTCCAGACATCCGGCATCATCGTGCCTTTGTACTCGTAGGGCCCCATTGGATCGTCACCCGCACTTTCCAGCACGTTCAGATGTTGATGATCTAGGGTGCCGTCCTGACCTGCGGTGTACATCATGTACCAGCGATAACCGTTCGGACCTTTTAAGCGGTGAAACTCAAAAGCCCAAAAATTACAGCAGCGTTTAGGATCGGTGGCCGACCAGACGTTAATGGGTGTCGCAGTAGCAAGACCAGCCAGCGTTGGCGATTTACGCATCACCAATTCCGAGGTCCAGGTGGTTGTCGTCAGGTAATAGTTACCGTCAAAATATTCCAGCCACGGATCGGCGCCGTTCGGGAATAATGGATTGGTAAAGCTGCCATCGCTGACAGCAGCGCTTTTCACCGCATCAGCCTTGTCTGAGGTCATCGCCTCGGCAGGAGTCTGCGCCAAGCCAATCGTCACCAGCAGCGCTAAGGTCGAAAGAGTCGCTAAATTCAGGGTCATGGGTCCATCCTTCCTTAAGACTTAGTGCTAAACCGATACACAATCTGCGTCGAATAGGTCTCGCCTGGTTTGAGCAAGGTCGATGGGAAAGTGCTTTGATTGGGCGCGTCCGGATAATGCTGCGGCTCTAAACAAAAACCACTGCGATGTGCATACTGCACGCCTTTACCGGTCAGGCTGCCATCAAGGAAATTACCGGAGTAAAACTGCACCGCCGGCTCTTCAGTCCAGACTTCCAGCACCCGGCCACTTTTTGGCTCCAATACCCGACCAGCTAACACCAACGAGTCATCCACTGTCGCTTTTAATACAAAATTATGATCATAGCCCAGCCCCAGTTTCAGCTGCGCATCCTCAGCAGCAATGTCCCGGCCGATGGCTTTGGCGCTGCGAAAATCAAAAGCTGTGCCTTCCACCGCTTGCAACTCACCGGTTGGAATTAAGCCCGCACCAACCGGCGTAATTTGCGCCGCCGGAATTTCCAGCTGATGCTCTAAAATACTGCCGGAGCCTGCCAGATTAAAATAGCTATGCTGGGTTAAATTGACCGGAGTGGTTTGGTCGGTGGTGGCCTGAAATTGCATTTGTAGTTCGTTGGTATTGGTCAGGGTATAAATTACTTTTACCTGCAAATTACCGGGATAACCTTCTTCACCATCCACACTTAAATAACTGAGTTCAACACCCACGCTGTCCGCATGCTGAAAAGGCTGCATTTGCCATAGTTTTTTATCAAAACCCTGCACCCCACCGTGTAAATGATTGTCGCCATCATTATTGGCGAGCTGATAGCTTTTGCCGTCAATCGCGAACTGACCTTTGGCAATCCGATTACCAAAACGGCCGATAATGGCGCCAAAATACGGGTTATTGTCGAGATATTGCTGCAGATTGTCATATCCAAGCACGATATCGCCCGGCTGGCCCTTCGCATCCGGCGTGATGAGACGGGTGATAATGCCACCATAGTTGGTGACGTCCAGCTCGACGCCGTGACTATTTTTCAGCGTCACTAACGATACTTCCCGACCGTCTGGCAACTGGCCAAAAACCTTGCTTTGTACACTCAATGCTGCGTTATTCATTTGTTTCACTTGTTGAGGATCCGCTGTTGCTGCTGATGGCGCTGAAGATGTTGCCGTGGCCGCTGGCTGAGTTGATGTCGAGGATGTAGGTTGCTGCGCCGGACCACAGCCGCAGAGCAACAATACCAACATCGCCATCGAAAAAGATTTGCCCGAGGCTAATGCCGGACGGCAAGCCAAACGAAAAGTTTGGCAACCTGCACCTTTGCTGAAAGTCATTAAAATCGTCATAGTCCACCCTGTTTTTTGAACATTGTTGGTTTGATTATTTTTTGTAATTTTATAATACAATTGATAGGTTTTAGGCAAGAGTTTTATTTGGGATTGCGAAAACCAAGAGTAAGCGCAACTACATGCCGATCGCCAAAGGTTCCAGAGATTGTGCAAGCCCCGACGTTCAGCACAATGCCTGCAATCTTTAAAGATTCGACAATAAAAGGTGCTATCCAGCCACAAACTAAGAATTTTGGGAGTGATGGTTGGCATACCCTATAAGCGCAATTATACTTGCACTTATATGTAAGGTTGGAGGTGACCTATGGCGCAAATTACTATTTATCTGGACGACGAGCTCATCCAGAAGGTCAAACAAGCCTCGGCTGAGGCGAAGGTGTCGCAAAGCCAGTGGATTGCGGATCTGATCCGCCAGCAGTCCCATACGGATTGGCCGTTAGCGGTGCGGGAGATGGCTGGTAGCTGGCAAGTATTTCCACAGCAAGACGAACTGCGTGCCGAACAAGGTGATGATATACCGCGAGAGTCTCTATGAAATACGCGCTGGATACCAACACCTTGATTTATTTTTTTAAAGGCATGGGTAAGGTCGATCAAAAACTATTGGCCAAGATGCCAGGTGATGTGTTGATCCCGGCAGTTGTCTTGTATGAGTTGGAAACGGGCATTGCTAAATCGCAGGCGCCGGCGAAAAGACGTGATCAACTGAATGAGCTGTTAAAAGTGATTCAAATTATTCCATTTGATGCCAAAGCCGCCCGAATTGCTGCCGATGTGCGTGCTGATTTGGAACAACAAGGCCGCATGATCGGCCCACTGGATAACCTGATTGCCGCTAGTGCCAAAGCGGCTGGGGCGATACTGGTGACACGTAATGTCAGCGAGTTTTCCCGCATCGCTGGTCTGGCTGTTGAAAACTGGTTTGATTGAATGAGCAGCACCACTTACTCAATCACACAACAGCTGCCCATCCTTCACCAAAATACAGTCCATCCCTGCGGCGAGCGCTGCTTGCTGGCCGATCGCAGTATCTTCAAACACCACACACAGCTCTGGTGCCACACCAAGCTTTGCGGCAACAGTTAAAAAGGTTTCCGGATGAGGTTTGCCAAAAGTCACATCGCTGGCAGTGACCACTGTCGGCACTAATTCCAACAGCCCGGTTTGAAGCAGCATTTTTAACGCATGGCTGCGTTCAGCACCGGTGCCGATGCCAATTTTTATTGAAGGCAGGTAATGTTGCAGCACTTCCAAAGTGCAGGGGATCAATACCGGCGCTTCATCCATTTGTTCCCACATCGCAGCTTTGAACGCCGCCACTTCGGCAATATCATGGTTCAACTGATATTTTTCGTTCAGCAGCACCACCGTTTGATCGGTCGGCACCCCGCCTAAACTTTGCATATACACCAGGTCAAACGGATAACCGTAGCGTTCACAGGTCAACTGCCACGCTTTGCCATGGCCGGGCATCGAGTCGATAAGGGTACCATCCATGTCAAAGATGATGGCTTGGTATTGGTTTAGATTGATCAATTGATTACCCTGCACTGTCATTGGAATTTAAATCGGTACGCCCGGTAGCGAAACTTGCCGATGGTAGGGTGTACTCACCCGAAGGGTAGTACGCCATTTTTTCCCTTGAAAGCAAAGGATTTTTTAAGTAATTAAGTGATTAAATCTGCAGTCAACTTGCAGCTAAAAAATCACGGCGTACTACCCTTCGGGTGAGTACGCCCTACTGTCGATGATTAAACAATCGCAACGAGGCGGGTCTGCCTAACTAAACCCCTTGGTTTAAATGGAAATAAGCCGCGCTATGCCGTAAATCGGTCTTCAACTGACGAATATTGGTGCTGCCATCAATAATCACTGTTTCAACGCCAGCCATTTCGGCGAAATCGACCATCATGTCGGTGGTGACTGATTGGCTGAATACGGTATGGTGCGCGCCGCCGGCGTGGATCCAGGCTGCTGCTGCGACATTCAGATTTGGTCTTGGCTCCCACAAGGCTGAAGCCACCGGTAATTCCGGGGTGCCGGCTGGTGGTACGACGGCGTCGACTTCGTTGATTAAAATCCGGAATCGGTTGCCTAAATCAATTGGCGACACGTTAATGGCCGGGCCTGCTGCAGCGTTAAACAACAAGCGTGGCACGTCACATTTCACGCCAATGGTATGGCGATGCACTTCCAGTTTTGGCTTGGCGGCGGCAATTGATGGGCAGACTTCCAACATATGCGCGCCAAGGACCTGATCGCGGCTGCCAAAATTGTACCCCCCGAAGTTATATGTGTAGTCTTCCATAAAGGAACAACCACCAGCCCGGCCCTGGCCCATCACTTTCATAATCCGCACCATGGCCGACGTTTTCCAGTCGCCTTCGGCGCCATAACCATAACCGGCCGCCATCAGGCGCTGCGTGGCGAGGCCTGGTAAACCGGTTAAACCAGCCAGGTTTTCAAAGCAGTTGGTGAAGGCTTTAAAGCCGCCCTGGTCGAGGAAACGGCGCATGCCAAGTTCCAGCCGGGCTTCGTTTTGCAGCATCTTGAGTGCATATTCATCGGTAAAAATGCTGTCATGACATTGATAATCCTGACGATATAAATCGAGCTGCGACGCCACATCGCCGTCGTTCACTGCATCTACCACCGCCGCTAAATCGGCCAGACCATAAGCATGCACTTCATAACCAAATTGAATTTGCGCCGCAACTTTATCGCCTTCAGTCACCGCCACCTGACGCATATTGTCGCCAAAGCGTGCCACTTTTAACGAGCGGCTTTCTGCCCAACCTAATGCCGCGCGGCACCAGTCGTTGACATCGCCCTGCAACAACGGGCTTTGCCAATGACCCACCACCACTTTGCGCTCTTTGCGCATGCGGGTGCCGATAAAACCAAATTCGCGACAACCATGCGCGCTCTGATGGGTATTCATATAATTCATATTAATTTCGGCCCACGGCAGTTCAGCGTTGAACTGGGTGTGCAGGTGCAAAAATGGTTTTCTGAGCTCACTTAAGCCGGCGATCCACATTTTGGCGGGCGAAAAGGTATGCATCCACAGCACCAGGCCGACACAATCCGGATTGGCATTGGCTTGCTGGCAAACGGCAAAAATTTCTTCCGGGCTTTTCACTGTTGGCTTACAAACCAATTTGACCGGCAAACCGGCTTGCTGATTTAAGCCAGCGACAATAATTTCGCTGTCTTGCGCGACGGTCGCCAGTACTTTCGGGCCGTATAAATGTTGCGAGCCGGTGACAAACCAAACTTCTTTGGTGGTGGTGAATGAGTTTGTAGCAATCATTTGAATTTCCTCAAAATTAGTTTCAGATCTGGCCGCTGAACAGGCGAGCCAGAATTATTTGGTTTGTCCGTAATAGGCGTTTTTGCCATGTTTTCTGAAATAGTGTTTGTCCATCACCGCGCGGGCGAGCACATCACCCTGCGGTGCTAAAGTTCGGGTCAGGTACGCCATGCGGGCGATTTCTTCTAAAATCACCGCGTGATACACCGACTTGGCGGCATCTTTGCCCCAGGTAAAAGGCGCATGACCAGCCACCACCACCATTGGCGCAGCATTTGGATCCAGCTCAGCAAAACAACGCACGATCTGCACGCCGGTTTCTTCTTCGTAATCGCGTTGCACCTGCTCATTCGACATCTCGGCGGTACAAGGCACGGCGCCGTAAACAAAATCAGCATGCGTAGTACCTAAACAAGGGATCGGCAACTTAGCCTGCGCCCAGGCAGTGGCGTAGGTAGAATGGGTGTGCGTCACTCCGCCGATATCGGCAAAATGCCGGTACAAATGGGTATGGGTTTTGGTGTCGGACGAGGGTCGCATGACCTGTCGCACAGTCCCCTCTACGATTTGGTTTTCTAAGTCAACAATCACCATATCGTCGGCGCTCATGTTCTCGTAGGCGACGCCGCTGGGCTTAATCGCAATCACGCCTTTGGCACGGTCAATTTGCGACACATTGCCGAAGGTGTAGATCACCAGCCCGCGTTTTTGCAGCTCTAAATTCGCTTCAAACACTTCCCGTTTTAATTCGGTGTAGCTCATGCGGATACTCCTGCGGCTTGTGTTGCAGCGTTGTTTTTCAGCTTGCTTTGCTGCTTACTCTGTCCTTCAACAAATTCACCAAGCTGCTGATATTGCGCATATAACTTGTCATACACTGGCACCAGCTCCGGCTGCGGCTGATAGGTTTGGCAGACCGGTGACGCCATCACCTCTTGCGCAGCAGCGACATTTGGAAAAGCTCCGGCAGCGACAGCAGCAAAAATCGCTGCACCTAAGGCACAACTTTGTTCACTTTCCAGCACGTCGATGTCGCAGTTCCAGACATCGGCGCAAATTTGCATCACCAGCGGCGACTTTTTCGAAATACCACCAATCACCGTAATTGAATCAACCGGCACGCCTTGGGCACGAAAGCGCTCATTAATGGCGCGCGAGCCAAAGGCAGTGGCTTCTACTAAAGCGCGGAAAATATGCGGTGCTGTGCTACCCATTTTCAAACCCATAATGGCCATACTGACGCGCTGACTGGCATCAGGTGTACGCCGACCGTTCACCCAATCCAGCGCCGTCAGGCCGTTTTGGCCGGGTTTAAGCTCAGCCGCAGCTTTGGATAAAGCGCCAATGATGTGATCTTCGGCCGCGGCAATACTGTCGGCTGGTAAACCTGGCACTAACGACAGCGGAAAGCTCAGCAGGTCGCGAAACCAGGCATATAAATCGCCAAAGGCCGACTGCCCTGCTTCCAGGCCTATCATGCCCGGTACGACCGAACCATCAACCTGACCACAAATACCCGGCACGGTTTTGTCGCCGAGCAGTGTTGGATCGGCGACCGTAATATCGCAGGTCGAGGTGCCCATCACTTTGGTCAGCACGCCAGGGCGAACCTTGGCGGCGACTGCGCCCATATGGCAATCAAAAGCGCCATAACCAATGGCAATGCCCCGCGGTAAACCCAATTTTTCTGCCCAGTCGACAGTTAACCGGCCAGCGCATAAATCCGAGGTGCGGGTGTCTGGGTTCAGTGTGTCGACTAACCCATCTAACAACGGGTCAATCGCTTTAAAAAATGCATTGGGCGGGAAGCCGTCCCAGTTTTGATGCCACATCATTTTATGACCGGTGGCGCAGCGGCCCATCCGGAAATCAGCTGGGGCTGTGGTCCCGCTGAGCACAGCGGTGATCCAGTCACAATGTTCGACAAAACTATAAGTCGCAGCGCGTACTTGCGGGTCCTGCCGCAGCACATGCAGCGCTTTGGCCCAGAACCATTCGGAGGAATAAATGCCGCCCATAAATTTGAGATAATTGATGTTAGCGTTCGCATTAGCTGCAGCTGTAATTTCCGCCGCCTCTTCCACTGCGGTGTGGTCTTTCCACAGCACAAACATCGCATTCGGGTTTTCAGCAAATTCTGGCAATAACGACAGTGCCACGCCGTCTTGGTTAATCGCGACCGGCGTTGAACCCGTGGTATCGACACTTAAACCAATCACTTTGGCGGCGCTGCCAGCCGGCGCTTGTAGCCACAGGCCTTGCAGCACTTGCTCCAGACCGTCTAAGTAATCTTGTGGATGCTGGCGGAATTGATCCAACTGCGGCGCGCAATACAGCCCTTTCGCCCAGCGTGGATAGTTCACCACATGGCTCGCCAGTTCACGGCCATCGGCGGTATCGACCAATAAAGCCCGAACCGAGTCCGAGCCGTAATCCAGTCCAATCACGTAATGCGACATATTTTTGAGTTCCCGACAGCTTCAAGATGACCTACAAATTAATTGTATGATAATATCACCATTAAATGACTGTAAAGCCTATATCTGAATATATTTTTATATGACAATAAAATTATCGGGATCACATAAGGAATTATCTATGACTGACCAGTTAAGCCAGCTGAAACAACTGACCACAGTGGTAGCGGATACCGGCGATTTCGCCTCGATTGCGCAATACCAGCCGGAAGATGCCACCACCAATCCATCGTTGATTTTAAAAACAATTGAACAAAGCCAGTATCAACATTTGGCCACAGAAGCGCTGCAATTTGCCGCCAGCACTTTGGCGAATGGGACTCAAGCGCAGCGTATAGCGCTTGCCGCAGACAAACTGGCGGTACTGATTGGCCACCAACTGATGCAACAGGTACCGGGTTATGTGTCGACTGAAGTAGATGCGAGGCTGTCGTTTAACAGCATGGCGACCATCGAAAAAGCCCATCAGTTGCTGGATCTGTACCAACAACAAGGTGCCGACACCAGCCGGGTGCTGATTAAAGTCGCCGCCACCTGGGAAGGCATTCAGGCCGCCCGCGTGCTGGAGCAACAAGGCATTCGCTGCAACTTAACGCTGATTTTCAGCTTCGCCCAGGCCCGCGCCAGTGCCGAAGCCAGTGCCTTTTTGATCTCACCTTTTGTTGGACGCATTTTAGATTGGTATAAAAAACAACAGCCTGACGCAGATTTTTCTGGTGCCCAAGACCCAGGTGTGCAGTTTGTGCGCAAGGTCTATCAGTACTTTAAACAACATCGTTACCCCACCATTGTGATGGGTGCCAGTTTTCGAAATACCGAAGAAATCCGCCAACTTGCAGGATGTGACCGCCTGACGATTAGCCCGAATTTGCTGGCCGAATTAGCAGACAGCCATCAACCTGTCATCCGCCAGCTGCACGCAGATGTACCTTTTATCGAGGTGCCCGGCGCATTAACCGAAGCAGAATTTCGCTGGCAAATGCTGGAAGACCCAATGGCCACGGATAAATTGCTGGAAGGCATTCGGCAGTTTGCAGCCGATCAGCAGAAGCTGGAGGAGTTGTTGAAAGCAGTTTGAGATGCAGCGTGAAGGCTTAAATGACCATTCGGCGTACTGCCGCTGACGCGGCGAGTAGCTCCCTACTTTTTTATTTAAAAACATAACCTTGCGTAGGGCGTCACTCACCGCGTTAGGTGCGCCATGGTTCAATTCAATTTACAGTGGCTGAGTGATAAAACGAACTTAATGAACCCTGAAATTGTATTACCACAAATCCATTAACCTTTGTGGTGCATCCATGTCCTCGTGCAGAACCCGAACCACGAGGATTTCGGTTTCACATACCCGATAAAATATTGAGTGATGCTCGACCGGCAACAGACGAAATCCAGGACGCACATGGGCGTAGTCGGTACCAACAGCCGGATGTTCGGCGAGCTGTTTCATGGCCTTTTCCAGCTGGTCCAGGTATTTATCGGCCTGCTCCACACCCCATGCTTCACAGCTATAGACCCAAATTCCAATTAGGTCTGATTCTGCTTTCGGCGTGATACTCAACTTGAACACTAGCTGGACGCCTTCAGCCGCAGCCGGCCTGCGGCCCTGACAGCCGCCATATCGAGCGGTTTCGGCTCCCCGCTTAACTCACCTTCAATCAGGGCATTTCGCAGTAACGTAAGACGCTCTTGAGCCTGCTGATCTCGTCGGATAAGATCGCGAATATATTCACTATCATTGCCGTAGTGTCCGCTCTCAATTTGGGTTTTCACCCAATTGTCTTGCTGCTCAGTCAGCGTGATGGTTTTCCGATGCATACTCAATTTCAGATACTCCTCAAGCCTCAACAGTATGACAATATCATACCATGCGTTTTTAGAGAATCAATCTAGTGGAGGTCGCATAAGCGCGGTCGCCATGGTCCAATTTTAAGTGGTTGAACGGAAAATTGCAGTTAAATATCAAATGATTATTCAATTTCAACAGATCGTAGGGCGACACTCACCGCGTAAGCGGTAGTGCGCCATGGGCAAACTTATCGTGGGTGGTGGATATTAAATGCGGCGGACTGCCTGCGGCGAGTCGCGCCCTACTTTTAAACTGCTAATTCCAACAACTGCCGTGCCTTTGCAACCACTTTCTCGGTGGTAAACCCAAAATGCTCCATCAACACCGGGCCTGGTGCGGATTCGCCGAAGCTGTGCATGCCGATGATCGCGCCGTTGCGGCCGACGTATTTATGCCAAAAATCGCGATGTGCAGCTTCAATCGCCAGCACTGGCGAAGTTAATGGCAGCACGTTTGCCTGATACGCCAAATCCTGCGCATCAAACACATCGGTACTTGGCATCGATACCAATTGCACCTGATAACCTTCGCTGCTCAACGTTTGGTATGCTGATAATGCCAGCTCCACTTCAGCGCCGGTCGCCAACAGCACCAGCTGTGGCGCGCCCTGACAACCACGCAGAATATAACCGCCGCGGGCGATCAACGCCGGATCAATCGCCATATTCACCACCGGTGCCACATTCTGCCGACTAAATACCAAAGCCGTTGGGCCATTTTGCCGTTCAATGGCATGACGCCAGGCGACGGCGGTTTCGGTGGCATCGGCCGGGCGCCAGGTCGATAAGTTTGGCGTCAACCGTAAATTAGCCAGCTGCTCTATTGGCTGATGGGTAGGGCCATCTTCGCCCTGCGCAATCGAGTCGTGGGTAAATACAAAAATGCTTTGAATGCCCATCAGCGCCGCCATCCGCAGCGCGTTGCGACCATATTCCATAAACATCAGGAAAGTCGCACCAAACGGCAGAAAACCACCATGCAAGGTGATGCCATTGATGATGCTATTCATACCAAATTCGCGTACGCCGTAATGCAGATAATTGCCATCGGCCGCCAGATGTAAGGCTTTGGCGTTTGGCCATAACGTCAAGTTTGAACCGGCTAAATCGGCTGAACCGCCGAGCAATTCCGGCAATATCGCAGCAAATGCTTCGATACTGTTTTGTGAAGCTTTGCGGGTGGCGATGCTCTGGCCTTTTTGCTGGGCTTTTTGCTGACAGTCGCGAATAAACAAATCAGCTTTAGCCGCAAAATTCTCCGGCAATTTACGTTGAAGCACCCGGCGTTCAAATTCAGCAGCTAATTCCGGCTGCGCCTGTTGATACCGTTGCCACAACGCCAACCAGGCTTGTTCCCTGTCGGCACCAGCCGCCACGCAATTCCAGGCCGTTGCGATATCGTCCGGCATAGTAAAACGCGGATAATCCCAGCCCAGTTGCTGCCGCACCGCGGCCACTTCAGTGTCCCCCAAAGGCGCGCCATGGCAATCATGGGTACCGGCTTTGTTGGGTGAGCCAAATCCAATCACCGTTTTACAACAAATCAGTGTGGGCTGGCTGGTATTGGCCTGCGCCTGACGAATCGCCGCGGCAATCGCCACAGCATCGTGGCCGTCGACATCGGCAATCACTTGCCAGCCGTAGGCTTTAAACCGCTCTGGCGTATTGTCGGTAAACCAGCCTTCGACGTGACCGTCAATGGAAATGCCGTTGTCATCCCAAAAAGCAATCAGCTTACCCAGTTGTAAAGTCCCGGCCAGCGAACAGGCTTCATGCGACAGCCCTTCCATCAGGCAACCATCGCCGAGAAAACAATAGGTGAAGTGATTCACCAAAGCTAAATCAGTCCGGTTAAACTGCGCCGCCAAAGTTTTTTCCGCAATCGCCATCCCCACCGCATTGGCAATACCAGCGCCTAACGGCCCGGTAGTGGTTTCTACGCCCGGGGTGTAACCATATTCCGGATGACCCGGTGTTTTCGAATGCAGCTGGCGAAAGTTCTTTAAATCCGCCAGCGACAGGTCGTAACCGGTCAGATGCAGCAGCGCATACAGCAGCATCGAACCATGGCCATTGGAGAGAACAAAGCGGTCGCGATTCGGCCAGGCTGGATTGGCCGGATTGTGTTGTAAAAAGTCGCGCCACAGCACGGTCGCAATATCGGCCATCCCCATCGGCGCGCCCGGATGACCGGATTTAGCTTGTTGTACTGCATCCATCGCTAACACGCGGATCGCATTGGCTAATTGATTTGTTGCTGACATCTTTAAATCCTATAAAAAACTTTGGTTTGAATTAGCCACGATCAGGAAGCTTTAGCCGCAACAGTCTGTTGCGGCTCGAAAATAAGACCGACGAGCTCGCCGGACAGGCTCCGTTACCAGAACCGGTAATAAATAAAGGCGGTGATCCCCAAAATAACGCCGGTATGGATGTAATCCCATTTATCCAGCCCCTGGCGCACATCGTTCCAGGTGTCTTTGCCGAGACTTCGCACCGTCAGGCCGCGAATATTGTCGTCGCTGGACGCTTTGGTGACGAAACTCAGTAAAATCACCACCGCGCAGACCACCACAAATAGCAGCACGCAGTAATACAACCAGTTCATTTCAACAATCCAGGCCAGCGGGCCACCGTGCAACGAGTCGCGAAACGGCAGCAACACCAACCGGATCATGCCAAGCACAAAACCGCTGACCAAACCGACATAACCGGCCGTTGGCGTAATGCGCCGACTTAAAATACCGAGCATAAAGACCGCAGCAATGCCTGGCGCAATCAGCGACTGCACACTTTGCAGATATTCATACAACACGTCGGCAATCAGGCTCATCACCGGGATCCACAAAATCCCCAGCACCACTACCACTACTGTGGCAATACGGCCGACTTTTAATAAATGCAGCTCGCTCGATTCAGGTTTATATTTCTTATAAAAATCAATGGTAAAAAGCGTAGCGGACGAGTTAAACAACGACGCCAGCGAACTCATCAGTGCCGCCAGCAAGCCACCAATCACAATACCTTTCACACCAGAAGGCAGCAGTTCCGCCACTAGCGTCGGGAACGCCTGATCCGGGCTATCGTAAGAAATAATGCCTTTGACCTGCAGCGCATGGGCGATTAAACCAGGTACCAAAAAGATAAATACCGGCAGCAGTTTTAAATAACCGGCAAAAATAGCACCGCGCCGAGCCGCTTGAATACCTTTGGCCGACAACACCCGTTGCACAATATATTGATCGGTACACCAATACCAAAAACCGATAATAAAGGAGCCAAAAATAATGCCAGGCCAAGGGAAATCAGCGTCGGTGGTGGCACGCATTAAATGCATATTGGCGCCATTAATGCGTTCGACTTCAGCCCAACCACCGACTTTATCGAGGCCAACCACCACTATCACGACAGAACCAATAATCAAAATCGGCGTTTGTAAAACGGAGGTCCACATAATGGCTTTCATGCCGCCGAGCACGGTGTAAAGTCCGGTAATTAACACCAGACCGACGGCGGATATCCAGAAAAAATCGATGCCCCAGATCGTATCAATGCCCAAAATGGATTGAAATGCCACGCCACCGGCGTATACCGTCACTGCCACTTTGGTCAGCACGTAGCTGATCAACGAAATCACCGACAGGAAAGTGCGCGACTGCGCGTTAAAGCGCCGCTCCAGAAATTCCGGCATGGTGTAGACCTTGCTACTCCAGTAAAAAGGCACAAACAACCAGCCTAGTAGCAGAATAATCCAGGATTGCAGTTCCCAGTGCGCCAGCGCCATGCCCGAGGCTGCGCCAGAGCCTGACAATCCGACCAAATGTTCCGAACCGATATTCGAGGCAAAAATCGACGCCCCAATCACCAACCAACCGGCGTTACGCCCGGCCAGAAAATAATCGGCGGTATCTTCTTCCTTTTGCCGCATCGAGTACCACACCACTGCGACCATCAAAACCAAAAATCCGACCAGCACCAGATAATCTAACGTACTGAGTTGCATCATATCCTTCGTCCATAGCTTGGGCACATCGTGATGCCTTCAGCGGTAGCCACCGGCATTGGACGCGCGTTATTGTTGTAAAAGCATATTATATTACAATATGTCTATTGAGAAGGGGGGGAACCGCACAGAATGTGCGCAATGGCAAAGATTTATGCTGAAGATCAAACGCGGCCCGCTGCAATCTGCTTGGTGGCTGTGTGGTATGCACCAGCTTTTTACGGAACTTATTCTGCGACTTTTCGCTTTAAGGCTTGAATTTTCTGCGGTTTTTATGCACCTTGGCAGGATGCTGATAGCTTTAAAAACCGCTGTCAGGTTTTGCGTCAAACATATGTTAATATGACAGACAATAGCGGAATTCAGGAGCCAACATGGGTCGCATCATCGAAAATTTAAATCTGTCCGAGCAGGTCACCAACGAGCTGGGCCGCGCCATTGTCGCTGGCGAATATAGCTGTGAATCTGGCTTACCGACAGAAGCCCAGTTGTGTGAAGAATATGGCATCAGCCGCACCGCGGTGCGCGAAGCCGTCAAAATGCTGGCTGCCAAAGGCCTGATTTCATCACGGCCACGCCAGGGTATCAGTGTCGAACAACCCTCCAATTGGAATTTGTACGATACCAGCGTATTAAAATGGTTGCTGAGCAGCAGCCCTTCTTTATATGTCCTCAAAGAATTTTTGCAAATGCGCCTGGCGATCGAGCCGGAAGCTGCCGCACTGGCCGCAGAATTTGGCCGGGATGAAGATATTGATCAAATTGGCAAAGCCGTTGAAGCGATGAAAGCTGCCGCCAACGATCCCAGCGGCAGCATGCATGACGCGGATTTGGCCTTTCATACCAGCATCCTGTTTGCCAGCGGCAACCGGTTTTTCTCGCACTTGCGCGACTTTATCAGTACGGCGCTGAACGTCAGTATTCAACACACCACGCCAGCTAAAGCCAACGATTTAGCGGTGGCTGACGATCACGCTAAAATCTACACCGCGATCCGCAACCGCCAGCCGGAGCGGGCCAGAAATTTGATGAAATACCTGATCGATGAAGCAAAAACCTTTATCGAGCTCGAAATCAAAAAACAAGGTTAAAAATTACCCCATACCACGACCATCTGCGCTGATAGCCAATAGCACCGTGACGGAAGTCGTAGCCTGACAAAAGATGTAGGAACAGCAATGCAGCAACAACTGACCCACAAAGCCAATTACCCGACACTGCGGGATAAAGTGGTTTTTATCAGTGGTGGTGGCACCGGCATCGGTGAGCGCATGGTGGAACGTTTTGTCTGGCAAGGCGCGAAAGTGGCGTTTGTGGATATTGCTGTTGACGCAGGCAACGCTTTGGTCGAAAGGCTTCGCCAGGGCGATGGCACTGCCCCGCTGTTTATGCCTTGTGATATTCGGGACATTCCGGCCTTACAAGCCTGCATCGCTCAGACGCAACAGCAATTTGGCAATATTGCGGTGTTGATTAACAACGCTGCCGATGACACCCGCCACCAGGCCGAAGAAATCACCGTTGAATATTGGGATGACCGCTTTGCGGTGAATTTACGGCACTATTTTTTTGCCGCACAAGCGGTGATCCCGCAGATGCAACAATTGGGTGGCGGCAGCATTATTAACTTAGGTTCCATTAGCTGGCGCCTCAAACAAAGTTGTATGCCGGCTTACACCACAGCTAAAGCCGGTATTGAAGGCTTGACCCGTACTTTAGCCGGTCGTTATGGCGAAGATCTGATCCGGGTCAACAGCTTGATCCCCGGCTGGGTCATGACTGAGCGGCAACTGGCGCGCTGGCTTGATGCCAACACCGTCAAAGAAATCAAAAGTCAGCAGGCGATTAAACAACCGCTACTGCCGGATGATATTGTCGATATGGCATTGTTTCTGGCCGCCGACGATAGCCGGATGTTGACGGCGCAGTCGGTGATTGTCGATGGCGGCTGGGTGTAAATACCCTTCATCCTTGAAGTTGTAGGGTTGTTGGCCGCCAACCTGGCTCATCGATGAAGTTGGGCACAAATTTTCTTTATTATCCACCGAACCACGCCTTGCCACAGCAACCAAAGCGGATGCTTTTCCAGCAACTTCAATAATTTCTGCTTTTTTTATCAACTGTAGCAGCAACTTGCTAATTAGTATTATAATATGCTTTAAGATTGATATTGCTTGCTAACCAGCCGATCGGAGTCGCTGTTTGATTGAATTAGTTCTGGTAAATCTGATCCTGCTGATTGGCGCCTGCCTGCAAGGCTTGCTCGGGTTTGGGCTGGGATTTTTCAGCGCCCCCTTGCTGTTTTTATTGGCGCCACACTATGTACCAGGACCGATGATCCTCAACGCTTTGTTGCTGACGCTGCTGATGTCGATTCGTAATCACCGATCTTTAGAATGGCGGCAAACCGGATATGCACTGACCGGTGGTAGTGTTGGTGTACTAGCGGCGGCGGTGCTGATGTCAAGCCTGGCGGTGTCGCAATACCGGATGTTATTTGGCGCTTTGATGATCATCGCCGTGCTGTTGTCGCTGATTGGCGCGCACCCGAAACTCAGTCCACGCAATAATCTAATCGCCGGTATGCTCTCAGGTTTTATGGGCACCACCACCTCGGCAGGCGGCGCGCCGATGGGCTTGTTGTATCAACATGCACCACCGCCACTGCGTAATGCACATTTGAGTATGTTCTTCTTATATATCAATATCTTTGGCATGATTGTGCTCTGGCTGAGCGGCATGTCCGGCTGGGCCGATCTGGTGTTATTTGCGCAGTCGGTCCCGGCACTCTTGCTGGGATGGGCGTTGTCGGATCTGGTCGGGCGGCATATTAATGCCCGCAGCTTGCGGCAGATGATCCTGACCGTGGCTTTTGCCTCCGGGTTGATGTCGTTGCTCCAGTAAGCAACAAGAGTTATAAACAAGCGGCTGGCAGCGCTTTAACTCAACGCTACCAGCCAGGTCATTTAATCTAACTTCCGTACCCAGATATTCCGAAAACTGACCTTATCACCATGATCCTGCAACTTCAGCGGCGCACAGCCATGCGCTGGTTGTTGCGGTGGGCCAATCCACTCGGTGGTGCCGAGAATTTCGGTATGGTTTTGCAGCAGCACGCCGTTATGCAGCACCGTGACAAAACCTGCCGCTAACCGCTTGTTTCCTTCAAAACGCGGCGCACGGTAAATAATGTCGTATTGCTGCCACTGCCCATCAGGACGCATCGCATTGGCCAGCGGTATGGTTTGTTTATATACCGAACCGGCCTGACCATTCGGATAAGTCGCATTCTGATACGAATCTAAAATCTGAATTTCGTATTTATCCTGCAGGAAAATCCCGCTGTTATTGCGTGCTTGACCGGTTTTGGCCGGATCAGCTTTGGTGGTGCGCCATTCCAAATGGAGCTGAATATCACAGAAATTCTCGACCGTCCGGATATCGCCGGTACCAGGTTTTACCGTCATTTCGCCGTTTTGAAGTGACCATTCGGCGGCTTTGCCACTGTTGACCGAGCGCCACTGCGTTAAATCAGCGCTGGTTGCGCCGAGTAACACCAGCGCATCAGAAGGTGCCGCTTGTGGTGCTTGGGCTGCGGCAACTTTGACCACTGCAGGCACCGGCGTCCAGACTTCCGTTTTTGCAGCCAGCGTATGGCGCTGCTGATCGGTCATCGCAGCGATTTCAGCCGCAGGTGGAAAATCACTGGCCAGCACGTTGCCGCTAAGCAACAGGCTAAAGCCCAAGCAGAAAATTTTGTTATTGATCATCAGTAGCTTACCTATATTCAGTCAGAAAAAGTTCGTCGGCTTGTGGTCGCTTTAGGTCGCCCAGGCGCGATCGCCTTTTTTATACGGCAACGCCCCTTCATATTTTCCAGGGATCGCCGAATAACGCAGCACTTCGGTCGCCCCGACTTTGGAGGTAAAAAACACAAACAAGGTCAGTTGCTTTAGCAAAGTAAAATAATGCGGTGTGTTATCCGCGACAGCTTTATTGGCACTGCTACTCTTACGAGAGTTGGTACTATCATTGGCCGCTGCATAAATCTGTGCATTTCGCGCTTTGGCTTCCGCATCCAGTTTTACCAGTAACTGATGACGTTGTTCTTTGGAAAGCTGCATAAAATCGAGCTTAAAGTCTTGCTGACTGCGAGCGCGTAATTGCTTTAACCCATCAACAAACCAGCCCTGTTCAGTCGCGTTGTAACAGTCGTTAATTTGCGTCGCCATCTGCGCACCACAACCAGCGTCTTTAGCACCGGGCGTGGTCGTTTTTGGTAAAATGGTTTCAGCAATTTCATCCAAAAGCGCGATATCGCTGACGCTGAATAACTTGCGGCCCGGCATAGCGGCTGAACTGGCAAGATTATTCAGACCCGCCGCCCAGACTTCACCGCCGACAAACGCCATACCAGTCGCAGCAGCAATCATTTTTAACAGTTCACGACGTTCCATGTTACAGCTCCCCTTTTTTCAGCGCTTCGACCGCAAAATTGGCGGCGCGCGCAGTTAAGGCCATATAAGTTAACGACGGATTGACACACGATGCCGAGGTCATACAGGCGCCATCGGTCACAAACACATTCGGCGCATCCCACACCTGATTGTTGCCGTTGAGCACTGAGGTTTTTGGATCCCTTCCCATCCGGGCTGTGCCCATTTCATGAATGCCCATGCCCGGGCCGTAATCACCGTTATAGCCCTGCACATTTTTAACGCCGGCTTGTTCGAAAAACTCAATGGCATCATTCATCATGTCTTTGCGCATGCGGATTTCGTTGTCTTTAAGCTCCACATCCATCGCCAGCACCGGTAAACCCCATTTATCTTTCACGGTGCGATCCAGAAAAATCCGGTTGTCGTGGTGCGGCAACATTTCACCAAAACCGCCCATGCCAATGGTCCAACGACCAGGTTCAGTCAAAGCTGCTTTTAAATCAGCACCAATACTGAGTTCAGCCACATCACGGCGCCAATTCTCACGACTGGCCGCGCCCTGATAACCAAAACCACGTAAATAATCACGTTTATCGCTGCCCCAGTTGCGAAACCTTGGCACATAAAAACCAGTCGGCCGACGGCCAGAATAATAGCTATCCTGATATCCCTCGACTTCGCCCCAGGCACCGGCATTCAGATGGTGATCCATCACATTGCGGCCCAGCGCATTGCTGCTGCTACCCAAACCGCCTTCCCAGACGTCAGTGGCGGAATTCATTAAGATCCAGGTCGAATTAAATGACGATGCGTTTAAGAAAATGATTTTGCTGGTGAATTCGACCGTTTGATTGGTTTCGCTGTCGATGACTTCCACGCCACGGGCGCGCTTTTTGTCTTTGTCATACAGCACTTGCGTCACAATCGAATAAGGCCGCACCGTTAAATTGCCGGTTTTCATCGCCACCGGTAAAGTCGAGGACTGTGTACTGAAATAAGCGCCAAACGGACAGCCCAACCAGCATTTGGCCCGGTATTGGCAATTAACGCGGTTCTGTTCCGGCATTGGTTTGGTGATATTGGCAGTACGGCCAATAATCAGATGCCGCGAGCCGCCAAAGGCTTTTTTGATCCGTGCCGCCACGTCTTTTTCAACAATATTTAAATCAATAGCCGGCAAATATTGACCATCGGGTAGCACATCCAAACCATCACGATTACCGGAAATACCGGCAAAACGTTCCACATAATCGTACCAGGGCGCTAAATCGGCATAACGGATCGGCCAGTCAACAGCGATACCTTCTTTGGCGTTGGCTTCAAAGTCAGCTTCGTTTAAGCGATAACTCTGGCGACCCCACAATAACGAACGGCCGCCCATGTGATAACCGCGATACCAATCAAAACGTTTTTTCTCGACATAAGGGTTTTCTTTTTCATTGGCCCACATGCCAAAGGTGCTTTCATTGAGCGGATAATCGCGTTTAAGCACCGGATAATCCTGCTTTTTCTGCTCCGTTGGCCGGTCGCGGTGCGGATAATCCCAGGCTTCTTTAAAAGCATTGGTATAGTCTTTGATATGCTCAATATTACGACCGCGTTCCAGCAGTAGCACTTTTAAGCCTTTTTCGGTCAATTCTTTTGCTGCCCAGCCACCGCTGATCCCGGAGCCGACCACGATAGCGTCGTAATGATTCGTTGCAGTTGTCATCGCTTGCACCCTGTTATAGCCGTCGTTCTTGCATTTATCCGGCTCTAATATTCATTGTTTTAATTATGGTTTATTACCAATCCTTGCTACCCCTGCTCTCCCAAACCGGGGCGTTCGGATCTGCTAGACGTCGCAGATCCGCACCGCCTGCGCCAGAGATAACACTCTGCCCTCCGGCGTGGTTGGCGTTGGAATAAACTCCTGTGCCAGATAGCCTTTAAAACCGGTCGCCACTATCGCGCGGGCAATGGCGGGGTAATTCAGCTCCTGACTATCATCAATCTCATGCCGCCCCGGTACACCTGCGGTGTGGTAATGGCCAAAATATTGATGCTGATCCTGGATGGTGCGGATGATGTCACCTTCCATAATTTGCATATGGTAGATGTCATACAACAGCTTAAAGTTTTCTGATTTCAGTCGCTTACAAAGCTCGATGCCCCAGGCAGAACTGTCCGCCAAATAATCAGGGTGATCGACTTTGCTGTTAAACAGCTCCATCTGCAGTACCACACCACGCTTTTCCGCCTGCGGCAGAATTTGCGACAAACCTTTGACTGCATGTTGCAGCGCGGTTTCTCTGTCCATGCCTTTGGCGTTGCCGGAGAAACAAATCAGGTTTTTGTAACCAGCATCAGCAACTAAATCGATGTGCGCGCGATAACGTTTAATCAGCTCTTCGTGAAACTGTGGGTTGCTCCAGCCGTCGACCAGATTCAACTCAGCGCCATTACACATTGATGAGTCGATGCCATATTGTTTCAGCACCGGCCAGTCCGCAGGGCCGACTAAATCGATGGCGGCAAAACCGAGCTTTTTCACCAGCTGACACAAAGCTTCAATTGATAAGTCACCGTAAGTCCAACGACTGACCGAATGTTGGATATTGCCTTTAAGTGGAGCGTTTGCGGCCACTGCATTACTTCCGGTGGTCGCCTGATCAGCAGTTGCCGCAAACACTTGGCTCTGCAACAAACTGCTACCAAGAACACCAGCAGTCAGTCCGCCAGCAGCCAGTTGTTTCAGCAATTGCCTTCTTGGTAATTGCGGTTCTGCCAATTCATGGGTGAACAGTGGTGAGCTCATACTGATTTCCCTGATTTTTCGCCAGTGACAGCCACAGTTTCGTTTTTAAAGATCAGCGCAAACAGTACCAATACCGCACCAGCAAATAACGCCGGGAACAACCAGATTTGTTGCCAATCCTGACCGGAAGCTGTGGTGTAAGCAGCCGTCACCTGACCGGCGACACTAAAGCCAATCAGCATGCCGATACCGTAAGTCGCGAGCGTGATTAACCCCTGCGCAGCACTTTTGTAAGTACTACCGGCTTTGCTATTGGTGTAAATCTGGCCTGAGACAAAAAAGAAGTCATAACAAATACCGTGCAGTGCAATACCAATCAATAACAACCACATACCTGAACCCGCGTCACCATAGGCGAATAACACGTAGCGCAGCACCCAGGCAGCCATGCCCAGTAATAAAGTGACACGAATGCCAAACCGATTTAAAAACACCGGTAAAGCCAGCATAAATAACACTTCAGACACCTGGCCCAGCGTCATTTTACCGGTGGCATTTTCCACACCAACAGCCGTCAGGAACGGATTGGCATTCTGGTAATAAAACGCCAGTGGAATACAAATCAGAATTGATGACAGGAAAAACAGCGCAAAGTTACGATCTTTGAGCATCGCCAGCGCGTCCAGACCCAGCAGTTGCCCCAGTTTTAATTCGGAACCCTTACCAGCTGGCGGCGTGGCTGGCAGCGTGAAGCTATAAAGGCCTAGCGCCAATGAAGCAACTGCACACATCAGGAAGGTATTTTTCAGCATGCCGGCAGCGATGGCGCTTTGGGCATCCCAGCCAAACAGATAACTAATTACCAGACCGGCGGCAATCCAGCCAACAGTACCCCACACCCGGATTTGGCCGAATTCTAATTCCGGTTTTTTCAGCTGACCAAAAGACACCGAATTGACCAGCGCCAGCGTTGGCATATAAGCCAGCATGTAGCCGAGCACCAGCGGGTAAAAAGTCGTGAAATCAGTGGCTTGATACATCAGGTACATCAGCACCGCACCGACCAGATGCAACACGCCCAACAAACGCTCAGCATTGATATAACGGTCAGCAATCAAACCGATGATAAAGGGGGCAATGATGGCACCCCAGGATTGGGTCGAAAACGCCATGCCGGTTTGCGGACCGTCGGCGTTGAGGTTTTGCGCTAAAAAAGTACCTAAAGTGACAAACCAGCCCCCCCAGATAAAAAACTGCAAAAACATCATACTGCTGAGGCGTATTTTTATGCTGTCCATCGTCGTCCCCCTGTTATTTTTTGATAGTTATTTTTAGTTTTATATAGTTACTTACCATCGTAGGGCGCTACTCGCCGCGTCAGCGGCAGTACGCCACAATCCGATTGCAAATTGCCGCCCGACGGCGTACTACCCTGCGGGTGAGTACGCCCTACGGTTT
>NZ_SACS01000002.1 GCF_004005945.1 Rheinheimera riviphila | reverse complement strand
AAATTGCGAAGAAGTGGACAATGCCACTTAGGGACTGGAAACCGGCGATGAATCAGTTCATTATCATGTACGGTGACCGTGTATCGCTATGATAAACAGCCACTTACACAGAAAATTTTACATACTCTCAAATTAATCCGTAATTGACTTTTTTGGAAATATTAAATTTTACAACTTTTGAATCGCAAAACTTTGTCCTTCTTGGAGATCCATTGTGAGCCACACAAGTCTAAACCGTTGCGATACACAAAATTCATGCACAGCCTCGATTACTCCATAACGATAGTCTGCAGCCCAATTACCCATAGTGTAATCGTGTCCACATATGTATCCGCCGGGCTTAATTACGTGTTGATAAGCTAACAACTCCTGCTTTGTTGTTAAATAGCTATGGTCGGTATCGATATATACCCAGTCCAGACTATGTGTTAGAAAATCTCTAGCTGCTTCAGTAGACAAATTTCTATGCCATACAATTTTTTCTCCATGATGTGATAGCTCATTTCGAAGGTTCATATAATTGTCTTCGTTGTAACGCTCTGAAGCCCAGACGTCAACAAGATGCAAAGTATTCGGTTGCGATATTTCCAGAATTTGTTTTGAAAAATGCCCTTGGGCAACCCCTAGCTCGGCAACCTCTCCGTTTTTTGGCAATAGTTGGAGTAACATACGCCGGTTGACAATGAGTTTGCAATCTTTGATTAATTCATTATCTAATGAAATATTATCAATTAAAGGTATGTCATTTTTTAGTCTGTCAAGACGGTGTTTAACTCGATACTGATTTAGTTCATTATGTAGAGTTGAGATATCTTCACAATCACAAACATAACTAATTGATTTCTGGGTGAGAGATTTTAATTTTTCTGATATTTCTTTATGGTAACTACTTGTGATTACGATTAAATCAAAAGTAAGTGTCGCCAACTCGCTGATATGAAAAATCGGCAATCCAGCTAGTTTCTTACCTTTTTTATTAGGTTCGCCATCGATGAATCCAAGGACGTTATACAATATTGCCGCGGTGGGCAAGTACATTAAACCCATGCTTGATGCGCCATATAAAAATATATTTTTTTTCATGTGATTCCTTATTTAAACAATTAAACTTCTGATTTACATTTCAGATTGTATTGTTTATTTCATGGGTTTAATTTTTTGAAATTTTTATGTTGTGATTGTTCGGTAAGAAATTTCACTATTGCTTATGCCAATTTTATTTAATCGAGTTAATTGCAATCTCAAAATAGTTCCAGTGCTTTTCTCTGCTGTAGATGTTGTTCACTTTATTTCTTCCTGCTTCCGCGATTATTTTGTAATTGTCCCAGTCGCTTAAAATGTTCTCGATTAATGATGGTAGCTCCGAAATATCTTTGTATGTCAGGAAATCTATCCCTGGTGTTAATCCGCTCGGATAAACGCCATATTCAGATAATAAAAGGGCGCCGTTACCAAGAGCTTCAAACACCCGAGCATTACTTTTATAGTCCCCGTTGTAGTCGGTATAGTTATTTACTACAATCTTTGAGTTTCTGATTTTTTTGTAGAGTTCATTTGAAAAAATAGGCAGTTTCACTAAATCCAGATAATCTTGAATGTGTGAAGTGTCGGCGCTTGGTGATATTTGTAAGTGCACATCAATATTTAGTGCTGTTTTTGATTTCATCTCAAGAAGAGTGCTTACAAAACCTCGCCTATTTTTGAATACATTGTTAAGGTACTGTCCGTAAAATAAAACATCGATTTCGCGTTCTCTACCATCTGCTTTCGGCCAATGTTCAGGAATTCCTGGCTGTAATTCAAAGGCTTGCAAGCCCATTTGGCGCCAGTGTTCAATGTATGGGGTATGGAGAGATACGTGCGCATGATATTTTGGAAATGTCATCACCTCCTCTTTAATATATGCATTCCAGCAGATAAATTTCATATCGCTCTCTCCATAAACCTCGTGGAGAGCATCTATAAAATTAACATCTACAAAAGGAGAGAAATCAAAAATGATATCCGGCTGGAATTTTTTTATTTGGGCAATCCGGATTTCTCGAAAGCGTGCTTCTTCTGGCAATCCGTTTTCGGCAGCCCATAATTTTTGTAGTTTGGGATAATTCCATAAAGTGAAAAATACTTCATGTCCAGAGTCCGCTGGCGGAGTAAGGATGTAGGACTCATAAAAACCGTCTGCCAGCAGAATTTTGTGGACATTGTCAAAGGTGAGTTCACCTGGAGCTAGATTAGCTAATTTTTGATCAAGCTGGTCTGAGTAAGCTGGGTACGTGTGAATACATTGATAGATTTTCATAAGCTAATTAATGCTCCTTGCACAACTCGATATTTACTAATTAAATTACGTCAACATTTGTATATGGTCAACATAGTTACAGCGTTTATCAGGGATACGGTCGATACAGTGATGGATTTTCTGACTACAGTGCAAAAAACATGGCAATTTGCTTCGAGGTAGCAGTTATGCCAGTTACGAACAAACATCAGCCACCTTAACCGGTTGCTAGGCGCTGGGGCGTCGCAAGTTTATCGAAGCGCAGCAGGCTCAAGGGAAAGGCAAAACCGGCAAAGCGGATTGGGCGACTAACCAAATCTAGAAGTTGTATGCGGTGGAAATAAAACTGAAAATCCAATCGTTCGAGGTTAAACAGCAACAACGTCAGTTAGTTGCAGTACCTCTGCTTCAGCAACTGTTGGAATGGCTGGAAAAATCCAAAGACACCATTCCCAAAGAAAGTCTGGTCGGCAAAGCCATCAACTACAACCAAAACCATTGGCCGAAGCTCATCAGATATCTCTAAGATGGCCGACTCAATATCGACAACAACGTGCCGAGCGCACTGTAAAACCCTTCGTTATAGGCCGCAAAGCCTAGCTGTTTCCAACTCCAGAACCGGCTCCACTGGCAGCTCCGTGCTTTACTGCATGGTCGAAACCGCCAAAATCAATGTCTTCGAACCATACAAATACCTGACTGAGCTGTTTGAAACGCAGCCGTTCGCCAACACGCCGGAAGCATTGGCTAAACTGCTGCTTTACTGATCGGAACAACAACCATACTGATAGGTGGTTGATATTACGCTTACGTTAGAATGGTAATCCACCATTGATCGGAATACTAAAGGCTTGCGATGTGTTTGGAACTGCACTTGAATAATACCCATGAGCTACCAAGAATACCTGACCTGCGGCTGGTTCAAGTGCCTGACTTTCGATTACACCATAACCTGGAGACGTACCGCCTCCAGAGGTGAGACAAAAGAAGGCTGTTTTTTTTGGCTCTAAGGTAAAAGGAATACCTATCTGGTCAATGATATATTTCGAAGCAACGCTTCCGTTAAATGGAGCGCCTGTACGATTAAACAACTGTACATTAACCAAAGCACTGGTAGTGGACACATTAGAGATGTTAAAGCAAGATTTTCCTCCACCATCCCATATATGATAGTTCGGGATTATAGCGGTCCCAGCATGCGTCTTTGGTAAAAAAGCTGCACTTACAAAAAGCAAAACAGTCACTATGTTTTTTTTCATAGAATTCTCTCCTAGATTGATACTTGTAATGAATTGACTTGGTTTTTTTTGGGGTTTGACTTTTTTCGAAAAAAGTCCTCAAATGCTAACATTTAAACTAAAAAAAGATAATAATTATTGGCGATTTATGGTGCGACAAATGAAGCACAAGTACTAAAAAACAATACAAACTCGAAAGTGAACCTAAGGTGCAGGTAAAAATATTGCGCATGCATACCAAGACAATGAAACGCGAAGAGGTAAAACGCTGACAACATCGAGGGCGGGTCTTTTCCGTTCGCTAGAACGATTGTTTAGCAACTTGAATAAAAAACGAACACTCACGCTCTCGCCCTGCCACTGTAGACCGGTTATGTTCTGGTACTGGTGTGGCAGTAAACTACTGCTTTGCTGTGATCATTATTAATTAAAGGCGATTTTATGCGCAGAACACTGTTATTTGGCGCTGGTCCAGGCGCCGTAATTTACATGAACAATCTGCGGGAGCAGTGTCAGTTTGTTGGCTTTATTGACAACGATGCCAGTAAACACGGCAGTGACTATGCAGGTGTGCCTGTTTATGGCGTCGAGGCCTTATCCAGGCTGGTTTACGATGAAATTGTGATCACGACGCAGTGGGTGGCTGATGTCAAAAAGCAGCTGATTGACGACCTTCATATCAACGAAGGACTGGTTGTGGTTCCAGCAAAAGAACAGCTCAAAGCAATCCGGCCGTTTGAACATGCACCAACAATGGTGTTAGCGCGCCAGTTAATTGCCGCGATAACTTTGCAAGCCCGTCAGGACAACCTGATGCTATGGGTCGACTTTGGCACTCTGCTTGGTTTGGTGCGTGATGGTGATGTGATCCCCTGGGATGATGATGTCGATTTTGCCATCACTGCTGAAACTGCGTCGATGTTTTCGGGTTGGCTGGAGGCACAGCTGACAAAGCTGGATTTGCCGGTAGGTTGGTCAATCGACGTGCTGTGTGATGTGACTGAGCAAATCCAGAGTGTATTGCTGCGTTGGCGGGATTCAGAGCAGGTCAGGCCTTTTGTGGTGTCTTTTAGTGTCCGGAAGGAATCAGATGGCATGAGCAGGCATATGCCAAGCCTTGGCATGTGGTATGCGCCAGCCGTGCATTTTAATGCTCAAGACTGGTTAGACTGGAACGGTATAAAAGTACCGGTACCGCAAGACCGCGAAGCCTACCTGACCTTTGTTTACGGCGACTGGCGGGTCCCAAAACAGCAGATGCAAATCACTGATTATGCGCATTTGCAGGAATCCAGTTTTGAAAGCTTTAAAGAAGCCGGTTTGCATACTAAAAAAGTTTGTTAGACCTCGCAGTTGTTTTTATTGAACTGAATTCAAAATTAATTGGATGATCATGAATTTATTGCCAAAAGTGTCGTTGTTTGTGTTTTGTTATCAGCAAGCAGACTTTATTGCACAGGCGCTGACCGCTGCACTGGCGCAGGATTATGGCAATCTGCAGATCATAGTTTCAGATGATTCATCGGCAGATGATTCATACACTATAGTTCAGGCCCTTGCTGCAGAGTATCAGGGGCCACATCAACTGACAATCAATCGCAATGAACAGAACCTCGGAATTGGCCGCCATTTTATTCATATTATGGAAAACCTGGCGCAAGGTGAACTGATAGTCGCCTCGGCCGGGGATGATATTTGTGCGACAAACCGGGTCAGCAGAATTGTTGAGGAGTGGCTTGCCAGCGGCAGACCCGCGGTGGTGGCGCATGGCCTGGAAGAAATTGACGAGCTTGGGCAACCTTTTGCCGGAAGCCGCACCGTGCAATATCGACTGCAGAATGATCCGCACCTGTGGCCAAAGACCATGGCACTGCAAGATTATCTACAACATCCTTTCCCATTGCCGTTTATCGGGGCTGCTTTGGCATATCGTCGGGATATCTATCAGCTGTTTGGTACGCCAAAAGCCGAGCCTGCTTATGAAGATCATCTGATGTATTTCCGGGCTTTACTCAGTGACGGTCTGTATTTTTTCCCAGATGTGCTGGTGAAATACCGCCGGCACAGTAATAACTTCACCGCGAAACCGGCACAGCCTCAACCTAAAAGTTTACCAGTGCCGGCCTTGTATGCGGCCTGGCTGCAAAACCCTACATTGTTTCAGCCGGCCGATGTTGGCATATTCCGGTTGCATCAGCTGACGACTCAACAGTGGCTCGACTATGGTCATGCAATAAAAGCTGGGACTGTCGCGGTGGAAGTAGGCGTTGCGACGGAGCTATGGCAGCAGTTGCACTGGCGGCACCGATTATTGCTGAAATATCAGCGTCCTGGCGCAGCAGCGCTGAGTTCATTCCGTCATGGTGTAAGTCAGATATTTTCCGCGTGCTGCTGGCAATTTGGCTACAAAAAGTATCGATATCACGACCATCTGCTAGGCGCCAGTTATGTAAAACCGCTGCGGACAGTGATATTTGCCGCAGGTTCAGGTGGAGAAAAAGCTTTGGCAAATCTGGGCGGGGCTTTTGTGGTGGTGGCAGTTTGCGACAACAACACTAAGCTGCATGGCGGCAGGTTTTGCGGGTTGCCGGTCATTAGCCCCAAACAGCTGCAAGACCGTATTGAGACTATCGACTGTATTGTGGTTGCAAGTACCTATTATCATGAAATTAAAGCGACTTTGACCGAACAATGGGCGATCCCTGCAACTAAATTAAGCCGGGCTCCGTTCTCATGTATCACCCGGTCTTTTCCATCAGGTGTCACCGCAGCACTGAGCTCAGCTTTTATCATCTCGACGGCATTGCTTACGCTATTAGTGCTATCAGCTCTGGTGGCACTGGTGCTGTTTTAAGTAAAACTTCACTGCGTTGTAGCAGCGCGATCAAATCCGGTGCTGCGAATGGCAGGATAAAATTGGCAGCCCGATCAGGGTGAAACATCTCATCAGTCCGGCTGTAAATCTGCGTAAAATCAACTTTTGCCAGTAGCGCCTGATATAAAGGCAGTTTTCGCAGTAAGTCACTTGCTTGTCCCAACGTCGGTTGCAGATGTTTTAATTCGGCCGAAGCTTGCACCATTTCCAACAAAGCAGGTAGTGTAAAGCTGCAGGCCAAACCATGTGGCACTGTATAATGACTGGTTAGTGGGTAACTAATAGCATGGGCTATCGCGGTACGTGTAGTGCTGATGGCAAGCCCCGCTAACAAACTGGCGGTTTGCATCGCCTGACGAGCCGCAAGATCGGACGGTGATATTAAGGCGGTGGGAAAATGGCGTGCCAGCAGGGCAATCGCTTGCTGGGCATAAGCCTCGCTAATTGGCGTGCGGTGTTTATTCCACAATGACTCTAAACTGTGTGATAACGCATCCAGGCCAGAAAACAGCGTTTCGTCGGCTGGCAAACTTAGCGTCAGGCTGGCATCCAACAACGCCACATCCGGATAGACTGCGGTGCCACTTAACGAAAACTTTTGTTTCTGTTTATCATCCCAGATAGTGGCAAAAGGCGTGACTTCAGAACCGGTCCCGGCCGTGGTTGGGATTAACAGTAACGGCAGCCTGGAGCTTGGCTGAAGGATGTTCTTCCCCCTGAAAAGCTGATCTAAAGGTGCTGGTGTTGTTTCAGCAAGCGTCAGCATCAGCGCCACCGCTTTAGCAGCGTCCATTGCGCTACCACCACCTAAACCTATCACTGCGGCAACCGGTTGTGTTGCATACTGATTTATCCAGCTGTCGATACTGTCGATATCCGGGTTGGCAGTCACCTCATCAATAATCAGTAGCGGTAGTGGGAACAGCCATGCAGCAAGTTGCGCTGTGATGCCACGTTTGGTAAAGCCGGCGGTGGTGACAAGCAACACCGCTGCTTGCGCTTTAATTTGCTCAGCGGACAGCAACATTTGCAGCGCTGGTTGGAGCGTCTGCTGCAACGGGCCACTGCAAATCCGTACCGGTTGGTGATGGGTCCACATGTTAGCTGCCGGCATGAGCAAGATGTTCCATAAATGCCTGTTTGTTTTGTTCCGGAGTACTTTTAGGTCTGGCTAAATCTGCTCTGGAACCGCAGGCGATAGTGATTTCCAGCATATTCGGCCCTGACGTCGTGGCACATTGCTGCCAAATCATCTCTAATTCTGGTGCTGAGGCCGCATGGAAGTAATTTTGGTAACCAAACGCCAGTGCGACTGACTTAAGATCCAGCTTGCCGGCCACAGTCTGCTGGCCACCAACAGATTCGTGGGCGCTGTTATTCAACACCACATGCAGCAAGTTCGTCGCCTTACTTTGACCAATAATAGCGGCCGCGCCAAGATGCATTAACAAAGCGCCATCGCCATCGAGGCAGGTGACTTTCTGCTCTGGTTTTGCCAATGCCAGGCCCAGTGCGATAGAACTGGCATGGCCCATCGCACCCACAGTTAAAAAGTCGCGTTGTAATTGTCCGGCCTGCGCTCTGAGCTCATAGAGTTCACGGGAGGTTTTGCCGGTCGTGGCAACGAATGCCGTATCAGCTTCGGATAACTGCAATAATGTTTTGAGGGCAGCTTCGCGGCTAAATTGAGTTTTCGTCTCCGAAACTTTCACTGGTTTGTAGGCAGAAAAAGTGTCTTTGTGCACCAGGATCGCAACCGGGCATTGTGAATTCAGCATCGTGCTTGTCGCTTGTGCCAGGACCGTTTGAAAGTCACTTTCGGCATGCAGGCTAAAAGCAGGAACATCCAGCAAGCTCAACATTTGCGGGGTGATCCGGCCTTGTTTCACATGCTGTGGTTCATCTTTAACGCCAGGCTCTCCGCGCCAGCCAATAATCAGTAAGGCAGGAATGCGATAGACTTCAGCATCAGTCAGTGAAGTCAGTGGATTCACCACATTTCCTAATCCGGAATTTTGCATATAAACACAAGCAGGTTTGCCGGTGCCGAGATAATATCCTGCCGCCATGGCTAATGCGTTGCCTTCATTGGCGGTGATCGTGTGTTGCCCTACTGGCAAAGTATCGTCGATATAGGCGCACAGACTTTGCAACAACGAATCAGGTACGCCGGTAAAAAAGTGGATGCCAAGCTTATGCAGCTCAGCTGAGAAATCAGCCGGGCTAATCATTTACTTGCCTCCCGGGATCAACTCAAGAATTTGCTGTATGGGCATCATATCGGCATCGGCTTCAGCCGAACGGCTATGCGTCAGAATCGATTCGGCAGTTTTTATCATGGCTGGATATGCACTGCGCAGTAGCTGATTGGCGTAAATCACTACATTCACGCCATGTTCTGTCAGCTCTTTTTCTGTTACTTTGTTGTAGCTTGATGGCACGGCCACCAGGGTTTTGCGGTTTTCCAGCTGATTGTATCTTTTACAGAATTCAAACACTTCATCTGGCGTTTTTTCACGGCTGTGGATCATAATGCCATCGGCTCCTGCATCCAGGAAAGCTTCCGCTCTTTGCATCGCGTGATCAACGCCCATGCCTAAAATCAGGCTTTCGATGCGGGCGATAATCATAAAATCACGGGTGGCCTGAGCATTTTTGCCAGCGCGGATTTTGGCACAGAAGTTTTCTACGCTGTCCTGAGTTTGTTCGACATCGGTGCCAAATAACGAATTTTTCTTCAGGCCGGTTTTATCTTCGATGATCACCGCCGACACCCCAAGGCGCTCCAAGGTTTTAACGGTAAACACAAAATGTTCGGTTTTGCCGCCAGTGTCGCCGTCATAAATAATCGGTTTGGTGGTGACTTCCAGCACTTCGTTTAAGGTCACCATGCGGGACGATACGTCTACCGCTTCGATATCAGGTTTACCTTTAGCGGTAGAGTCGGTGAGGCTGCTGCCCCACATGCCATCAAATTCCTGCGGGCCATGTGGTGTATTTACTTTTGTGTTTTCAATAATTAAACCAGACAGTGCGTTGTGAATATCTAAAAAACGGACCAGTGGTTTTGCCGCCAACATCCGACGCAGTGAACGCAGACGAACATCCGGCGTAGTGCCAATTTCTTTCATGGCGGCATGCAAGCGGGTCGAAGAGATCCCCTGCGTGTAGGGCACTTCGACCAGTTTACCGCCCCATTGTGCCAATGCATCAATCACTCTTTGCCTGGTTTTGGCCTGAACGCCATCTTTCCAGTCGTCGCCGTGCACCACATAATCAGGTTTCAGTTGCTCCAGATTAGGAACGTAATCCAGTGTGGTTTGTGGGATGACCTGGGTGACGCCTTTGATATTTTCAATGACAATTTTACGTTGTTCAAAAGTCATAAAAGGGACGCGTTTATAACTGGCAATCGCCTGATCGGTTAATAAGCCTACGACAACGTTGCCAAGTTCGGCCGCTTTTTGCAGGATATTCAGATGCCCTGGGTGAACTAAATCGGCACTCATGCCAACATATACTGTCTTTGTCATAGAAATTCCTGATTCAGAATACGGATAAGGTCAGAGACATGACCTATCAAGGTTATCGTCCACGGCTGAAATTAATTTACACCTAATTTGTTCTTTCATGACCAACAATGCATTTTTGTCGGAATATTCAGCCTTCCTCGGCATTTGTTCACCTGAACCTGCGGTATCCAGCTGCGGATACTGAGACTTTATTCAGCTAACGACGGTAATCGTCTGGTAGTCGTAGTAAATTTACAACAAACAAACCACCTTGCGGCTAAACTGCTCAATCAAATTCACGCCATCCCAGTCCGGACTAAAACTCAGTGCCTGACCAACTGGCATCACCCGGTCAAGGCCTGTGTGCACGGAACTCAGCCAGTTTTTCAGCTGCATTGCATCCACACCCCACACCGTTAATGTCTGATGTGCCTGGGTTAGCATTGGGTTTAGCAGCTGTAAGTCGGTGAGTGGTAATTCCAGAAACAAACCACAGCCTTGATGCTGTTGGGTAAATATTGGTTCCAACTGGGTAACTTTAATCCGGGAAATTGTTTGTTGCTGGGTCAATGTCAGCTGAGTTTCACTACTCATGATTAGCTGCTGTGCATTGGCGAGTGCCTGATATTGCTCGCTGGCATTGAGCGGTTGTTTTTGCGCCACCAGCCCGGTGAAAGCTGGCCAGAACCGCAGCTGGGCTTGTTGTACTTGAGCGGTATCGCCAAGCCAAAGCACGGCTTTAGCAGAAGAACAACCTTGCTGGGAAAAGGTCAGTTGGTCGCGATAAAACAGCTGCAGCAGTTGCTGGAATTGCGTCTCATCGGCCTTCAATAATGCTTCAGCATCCAATAAGCACAACGAAAACTTATGACCAAAACTCAGTTCGCGGGCGTGTGCTGGCATCACTAATTGGCGCTGCGCCTGAATAGCTTGGTCTGAACCCCACAATACGCGGCTATCGACCTCTGCAATCAGTGCTGTTAATTGTGGGCTGTCATAACTGCATTGGATTAACTGAAAACGGGCATTTTGTGCCGGAAATTCGCTAGCGAGGTAACGGAGTTTATCTATCAATATAGCCGTGCTGCCACCACTGCGACTGGACAGTCGAATGACGTTTTGGTTGCCGCAGAGCAAACTTAAAATACCTGAATAGACAAATAAACTGTCGACGTTAGCCGGGGCGCTATGAAAGACCAGGCCTAACGGATGGCGGAAAAAATCGGTTTGTTGATATTGTGCCAACAGCGGTTTTAAATTTGCCTGGCGTAACCAGAATCCAAGCGCGATTAAATCCGGATAATCACGGCTTTGCGGATCCTTGAGTAGTGCTTCCGATAAAGCCTGACAATAGGCGAAATCTTCTGGTGCAAAAGGAATGCGCAGCACCGCTGTTTCAGTGGCAGGATTTAGCACGGTAAAACTCATAGTGCACCTCCTGTCTGAGTTTCTGCCTGAACGCCTGACTGGAGTTCAGGCATAGCTTTGCGCTGAATAGCCGGGGCAAAAGTATCACTGCAACCCCGCGCTTCAGCCTGTGGCAAACGCCCCAGAATACGGAAGTATTTACCCGCTAAACCACAACTGCAATTGTCTTCGCCGAGCAGTTGCGCTCTGTCTTCGGTCAACAAACTATGCCCTGGATAGCTGCGGGGTAAGGTCGATAGCAGCTGCAACACGCCGGTTTCGCCGATATCTGCCAGTTGCCAGCTGCCGGGGCGGCGCACCAGTACATCAGCATAGACCGGGCAGTGCAGATGACCGCTGCTACATTCGACAAAAATAGCGCCGATTTGCTCGACCATGCCGTAAAAATTGTGCACGCGGGAAACGCCAGTAAGTTCGGCCACCGTTTGCTTAAACTGCTGATTACTCACGGCTTGATCTTCGAGTTTTTTCCAGCCGCCGCTATGCAGCAAAATACCTTCTGGCAAATGAATTCGACGGCCACTTTGCTTTAATGCCTGCAGCAAATGTTGCCAGACCATAAAGGTAAAACCAAATAACAACACGGGCCCATCACCATAGGTTTCAACAAATTGCTCAAGCGCCGGCCAATTCAGACTCATATCGGCGTTCAAGGCGTAACAATGGTTGCGCCCCATAAAACTCAGGCCCTGAATGCCAGCGCCACGGGCAGAAAAACTGCTGCGATCGCTAACCACACCCGGATGGTCCAGGATTAACATCGGCAAACGGGCTTTACCCAGCCAATGTTGCATGATTTTGACCAGAATTTTCGATTGCACAGCGGCGCTGTCGCGATCAAGAAAAATTCTGGATGGAGTACCGGTGGTGCCGCTGGAATATAAGGTTTTAAACACCGCTTCAGTGGCAACAGAACGAAGTTCCAGCTGTTTAAATAAACGTACGGCGAGATAGGGCAGTTGCGCCAGATGGTCGACGCTGTGGTGATTGCCGGCAGCATTCACGGCAAAATCTGGCCACTGCGCGGTCACTAACTGCTGATAGGCCGGACATTGCTGCTGATGCCATAACGTCAGCGCCTGCAGCTCTGCCAGCAACCGTGGTGTTTTATCAGTGGCAATCAGGGCATATGGCAGTTCATCAGCCAGCTGCATCGCTATTGCCTCCGCTGGCTAAGTTAAAAATGGCCTGATAGTGAATTTTGCCGCTGCTGGTATACGGAATATCGCGTAATAACAGAACTTTAAATAATGTTGGGTGCAGATGCAGTTGCTGCTGTAAATAATTGCTGATGTGCGCCGGTGCTTTTGACGCGGCGTTAGGGTCAATGGCTCCGACCACGAGTAAATCGTCGCGGCCGGTACAAACGACTTTGAAGCCCTGACTGCTAAACGTGGCTTCCAGATGATCCAGCGTCCAGCGTTTACCCTGCAGTTTTAGCATCCGGTTTAACCGGCCAACAATCCGATACAGACCATTCGGCAATCGCTCGGCCAGATCGCCGGTCGCCAGTTCTTCGAGCTGCTGCGTGGTGCGCAGTTCAGCGGAATTGGTGGCATAACCCAGCATCACATTGGCGCCGCGATAACAAAGCTCACCGGCAGTCAGCGCTTTTTCAATCAGTGAACGATCCTGCGGCTCGCGCAGCAGCAATTCGCCGCCCGGAATGGCATGGCCAATACAATCGGCATGGTTGGGCAGATATTCGGGTGCCAGATAAGCGATGCGGGCGGTGGCTTCGGTTTGGCCGTACATCAGATAAATCGGAATGGGCCGCTGCTGACTGAGCTGCTGCAGGTAACTGGTGAGCTCGGAGGTTAACTTGCCACCGGCCTGGGTCAGGTAACGTAAAGCCGGTAGTGGTAACCGTTCAAAGCGTAAGGTTTTTAACATTTGATAGCTAAAGGGCACACCGGCCAGGCTGGTCACCTGCTGCTGATTGACCAGTTGCCAGAATTCTTTGTTCATCACTGAATAATCGGTCAGGACTATTTTGGCGCCCAGCAATAAATGGCTGTTCAACACCGACAAGCCATAGGAATAATGCAACGGCAAGGCGGTGATGGCGGCATCGGTGTCGAGCATGGGTAAATATTGACTGATAGAAAGTGCATTCGCCTGCAGATTCACTTGCGATAGCATCACCGATTTTGGACTACCGGTGCTGCCTGAAGTGCTGAGTAATAAGGCTAAATCAGCTCTTGCCCGAAAGGCTGAAGAACTAATGCGGGTCATTTCGCCTTGTTCATTAATCAGCGCCGCAATTTCCAAACGCTTGGTCAGTTCGTCGAGCTGAGCGACGGGAAGTGCTGGATCCAGCAGCAATAAGGGCCGTTGATGGCGCAGACAACTTAAATAAGCGACGACTGAAGTTAAATTATTGCGGCATTGCAGCGCGCAAATCTGATGTGGCCAGACATCAAATCGGACAAAGTTTTGCGCAAAATGGTCGGCCAATTGTGCCAGCGTCTGGTAGCTAATGTGCTGGCCGTCATTCAGGATTAATGCAGTGGCATCACCAAACTGCTCGAGCTGGCGGGCAAAATGGCGCCGGCGCTGCAACGGTTGTTGTTCCTGCAATGCTTGCTGTGCCTGAGTTAGCACATCGTCGATCATGTCTGTCGGCTTCGGGTCGCTCATAGGCTAAAACCACCATCAATCGCGATGATTTGGCCGCTGATATAACTGGCGTTTTTTGAACATAAAAACTGCACCAAAGCAGCGACTTCATCGGCCTGACCGGTGCGGCCAAGGCTGATTTGCTGGCACAGCTGTTGTTTTTGATCGTTGCTGTAATGCGCCGTGAGATCTGTTTCAATAAAACCAGGCGCCACGGCATTCACCCGAATTCCGAGTGCCCCCAGCTCTTTGGCCAATGCTTTGGTGAGTCCCGACACCGCCGCTTTACTGGCAGCATAGGCGGATTGGCCAATAGCACCACTTTCGCCAACTTTCGATGCTAAATTAACGATATTTCCTGATTTTTGTCGTGACATCAGCCGCGCGGCCAGCTGACAACACTGATAACTGGCGCTGACATTCAGCGAAAATAATGCCTGTAGATCAGCGAGCCTGGTCATGCCCAGCATGCTGTCCTGCATCATGCCGGCGGCATTGACCAGATGATCTAATCGTTGATGTTGTTGTTTGATTTGATTAAACATTTGCAGCACTGCGGCTTGATCAGTTAAGTCGCATGGCAGCACGGTCGCTGAAGCCGCACCGGCCTTACGGCATTGTTCAGCGATGACGGATAATCCAAGCTCATTACGGGCGGTTAACAGCACATGATGACCTGACGCCGCCAACCGCAGTGCCACTGCCGCACCAATGCCACGGCTGGCGCCGGTGACGAGGCTTATTGGCGTGTCAAAGTCGGCTGCCGCACCCATTAATCGGAACCTGCGGGATCAGTGGTGATATGCTCAAACACCACGCCGTGTTTGCTCAGAATGGTTTTGGCCATTTGCACCGAGCTCATATCGATAATGTCGTCGGTATCCAGCATCAGATTAAAACAATTTTCCAGTTCAGCAATCAGCAGCATATGGGCGGTCGAATCCCATTCGGCGATGCTGTTATAAGCTAAATCATCGCTAATGCGCGCCACATCAATCGCCAGCGCCGTGGCAAAAGCATGTTTTAAGCGGCCGGTGTTGCTGATTTGAAGGTCGGTATGAGTGGCTGCTGTCATATTAGTTCCGGATAAATGGGGCAAAGGCTGCCGCTGCTTGTAGATGATTTTCATTATTCAGTGTGAATACCGCCAGCTCAACCTGTTCAAAGCCAGCTAATTCGTCGCCAGTCTGCACTGTGACATTGTCGGGCTGGCGTTGATAACCGAGTTTTTCATTAAAGCGCAAAGCGGCGCTATTGCTCAGTTTCACTTGTGCTAACAGTGTCTTACAGTTCAGGCTTTTAAAGCAATACTGATTCAGCGCCAGCGCCGGGAAAAATGCTAAAAGGGTGCCGCGAAATCGTGGGTGTGCCAGATAAAAGCCTGATTCAATGGTTTCACTTTGTCCAAGTTCCAGGCCATCGGCACTTTTTAAATTACAGGCGCCGATGGCTTCATCTTTGTAGTAAATCACAAATTGCGCCTGACGTTTATCCTGTTGAACACGCGCAAACCATTGTTGCTGCATTTCTGCGCTAATCAGTTGTTGCTGCAACATTGGCGCTGCAATCACTGGATCGTTGCGCCACTGGCGTAATAATTCAAGTTGCTGCCGTTGCAGTGGTCGTAGTTCGACCGAAAATTCGCTGATCTTTTGCTGGTGCCACATGCTGTCGCTTGGTTCGATATCCAGGATTTCAGCAGTCAAAGTAATAAATCCCAGCTAAGTGCAGTACCACGTTTAACATCCGCTTTCACTTGCCGTCCAAGCACCAACTCCAGGTATTTCGGCGCTAAGCCAAGACCAGGCCGAATAGCGCGTAAATTTTCTGCGCTTAGCACAGTGCCCGCTGCTAAATCAGTGCTGATATACAAGGAGCGGCGATGTTTACGCGAAGCAATTTCTTTGTCGGTGACACCATAATGCACCTTACCCAGCGCGGTCCAGGCACGTTCGGTTTCGTCGACCAGCTGTTTCATCTCAAACGGTTCCAGCGAAAACTCGGCATCCACACCGCCTTCACTGCGATCCAGTACAAAGTGTTTTTCAATCACGGTAGCGCCAAGTGCCACGGCGGCAATGGATACGCCGATGCCAGTGGTGTGGTCGGAAAGCCCGGCCTGACAGTCAAATAACTGCGCCAGATGGGGGATGGTTAGCAAGTTTGCATCAACCGGTCGCGCCGGATAATTGCTGGTGCATTTAAGCAACATCAGCTCGTTACAGCCGTGACGTTTTAATACATCCACCGCATCGGCAAGCTCGGCAATGCTGGCCATACCGGTGGACATAATCACCGGTTTGCCGGTTTTCGCGACCGCCGCTAATAACGCATGATCGGTATTTTCAAAAGAGGCAATCTTGTAGCAAGGCACGTTGAGCGACTCTAAAAAGTCGACTGCGGTTAAATCAAACGGGGTGCTAAAGGCCAGCATACCGTGGCTATTGGCGCGCTCGAAGATGGCTTGATGCCAATCCCACGGCGTGTGGGCAATTTGATAGAGCTTGTACAACGAAGTGCCGGCCCAGAGACTTTCCGGGTTATCGATAAAGAACTCGCCGCTGTCGATATCCAGCGTCATGGTGTCGGCGGTATAGGTTTGCAGTTTAATTGCCTGGGCGCCAGCAGCTGCGGCGGCGTCCACCATGGCGAGGGCTTTGTCGAGTGATTGATCATGATTGCCGGACAATTCGGCAATAATCAAAGGCCGGTGTGCGGCGCCGACCTGAACATGACCCAGTTGGATGGTGGTTACTGCCATAAAACTCTACTCTTAGTTGTGGATCCTGCAGCTAGAAGCCCGGATCGAAGTTTTGTTGCTGCTGTAGCAAAGTTTATGCGATTGAATCGCTAACGCTTAACTTGATTGATGTTCCAGTCTGTTCGCCAATGCATCAAGCAGTCGCTGACAACTACCTTCCGGCGCCACCAGCTTTGAAGCGGCTGCGGCCATTTCTTGCAGTGTTGCCGGTTGCAGCAGCAGCGCTGTGATTTCAGTACTTAATCGGTCACGGCTAAGTTCGGAACTATGACCTAAGTAAACACAAGCGCCAAGTTCAGCCAGATAACTGCTGGTTGGCTGCTGGTTTGGCGCCAGACTGACCACCAGTGCTGGCAATGCCATGGCACACCTTTCCCAGTGGGTCGAGCCGCCGCCGCCGATCATCAGCTGCGCTTTAGCCATCAGCATCGCCATCCCTGGCGTTTGCACATGTAGGGTTAGCCGATGGTCCCCTTCACACAGCTGCTGCAACACCGGAAGGTGCGGATTGGCTGAACCAACCACAATATCGGCCAGCCAGTCTAAATTCTGAAGTTGTTGTAACGCAGCAATGGCGAGTGTAGTGAGATTGTCGAGATCACTGCCGCCGAAAAACACCAGCAGTTGATGGGGTGTTGCTGAAAAATCTCTTGTTAGCGCAATAGCTTGCGCCGGTTCTGAAGCTTCTGACGTCGAGGCTTGGGTAAATTCTGGTCGCAGCAATGCATAAGCTGGTCCGATAAATTGTAGGCAAGTAGCTGGCAGCAAAGCTTGGTAGCGGCCATCGGCGTCCGGTAATAAATTTTGATCGAGTAAAAAATCGCAGTTGTGTTGGCGGTTGGCCAAATCATCAATCACCAGAATATTGCGGCAATACTGACGCAATTTTGTTTCAAACAGGCTGCCTAGTCCATAATGATCGATCACCAACAAATCGGGTTTTAGCGCTGCTTGTTGTAATGCATCGATGACAGCGGCAGCGTCTTCAGCTTCGCTGGCACCCAACCATTGGCGGTCGCCTTGTTGTACAGTACTGGATAGTGAGATTTCAGTTGCAACAGCGAATAGCGGCAGTACCAGACAAGCAAAGCCCTGATGCTCTATAAACTGAATTTGCTGACCAGGGTGTTCGCGACAGCAAAACCGAACCTGCCAGCCGCGTTCACGCATGGCTCGGGCGAGTGTCAGGCAGCGCATCAGGTGGCCAGAGCCAATCAACAGCGACGCATCAACCCGAAACAGTACCTGCATCAGTCAGCCTTTGGTGGCTTGGCGCTTGGCGGTGCCACTTGATTGAGTATCAACTGATGCAATAATTCAGCACGTCGCCAGTCGTCAAGGGTGTCGATATCCTGCACCAGATGTTGGGGTAATTCAAAAAGATACGATGACTTCGAAAATACCGGCCGCGCTTCCGACCAACTTTGCGCCCGGCCCAGATAAAACTGGCCGGCATCATGAAAGGTTTCGGTTAAATCCTGCGAGCGTTTGCCAATGGCATCCGGTTGCACCGGAGCAACGGCGCCATTTGCATCCCGATATAAAGCCCGCTGAATGGGAAAACTAAATCGACAACCGGAAAAGATGTAATCCAGCGCTGGCTGCTGCGCCCATAACGCCATCGCTTGTTGCAATAACGCGGCGCTTAACAGTGGGGCAGTGGCATAAATGCAGGCAACAATATCTAACGGGCCTTGTTCAGCATGCCATTGTTGCTGGGTGACCCAGTCGATCGCATGGCGCACCACGGCAGAAGTGCCGGTAAGGTCGTCGGCCAAAGTGGCAGGGCGGATAAATGGCACCGCCGCGCCATATTGCGCGGCGACTTCGGCAATTTCAGCATCGTCGGTTGACACCAGCACCTGGTCAAACATCTTGCTATACAAAGCCGCTTCAATCGACCAGGCAATCATCGGTTTACCGTTAAACAGTTTGATATTTTTACGCGGGATCCGTTTGCTGCCACCCCGCGCCGGGATCACGGCAAGTTTCATCGTGGTTAGTCCTGTTGCGTGGTGGTGGTCGCTAAAATCGGTAACAGCGCATCTTTTAGCGCAGTCGCCACTTGCTGCTGCATCGGATAAGTTAAATCGGCATACATTGGCAGACTAATGATTTTACTGTAGAAACTCTCAGCCCCCGGAAAATCACCCCACTGAAAACCCAGCTGTTGGTAATAAGGTTGGGTGTGAATGGGAATATAGTGCACATTCACGCCAATACCAGCTGCGCGCAGAGCTTCAAACACGGCCAGCCGACGGTCGGCATCGTCCAGTCGAATAATGTATAAATGCCAGGCCGAGACACCATCGAAGGCGGCTGATGGCAATTGTAGCGGTAAATCTTGCAGTAACTGCTGATATTGCGCAACAGCTTGCTGACGGGCGGCTAAAAATTGTGGCAAGCGGTGAAGCTGACTTAACCCAAGCGCGGCCTGCAATTCAGTCAGCCGGTAATTAAAACCCAGTTCAATTTGTTGATAATACCAAGGGCCGTGGCTGGGTTCGGTCATATCCTGCGGGTCGCGGGTAATACCATGACTTCGGTGCAGCTGCATTTGCGCAGCAAGCGCCGGGTCGTTGGTCAGCGCCATACCGCCTTCCGCGGTGGTAATAATTTTGACCGGATGGAAACTAAACACACAGATATCGCTAAACTGACAATCGCCAACCGGCTTACCCTGATAGCTTGCGCCTATGGCATGGGACGCATCTTCAATTATTTTAATCTGGTACTGCTGACACAAGGCGTGAATTGCCGCCATCTCGCAACTGTGGCCAGCCAGATGTACCGGGATTAATACTTTGGGTAATTTTTGCTCGGCTGCGGCTTGTTGTAATTTTTCGGCCAGAGCTGCGACCGACATTAAGCCGCTGTCCGGATCCACATCCACAAAATCAATGGTCGCACCGCAATACAGGGCGCAATTGGCCGAAGCCACAAAGCTGATGGGGCTGGTCCAGACGATATCACCTTTGCTTACACCTAATGCCAGACAAGCCAGATGCAGCGCAGAAGTGGCGCTATTGACGGCGATAGCATAATTCACCTGACACAGCTGACTGACCGCCAGTTCAAATTCCGGAACTTTCGGCCCTTGGGTTAAAAAATCCGACTGCAGTACGTCAAGTACTGCAGCGATATCTGCTTCGTCAATATTCTGACGGCCGTAGGGGATCATGTCATAGCAGCCTGATTAAAGGCGACTAATTCTTCCACCGTTAGAAAATGTGGATTTTTATCAGACACATACTCAGTGCCAGGCGCTACCAACCGACCATTTTCTTTCAGCGCGTTAATGGTGAAATTGTTGCCACGATTGGAAAACTGGATCGAAGGGGCAATCACAAAATGGTCATCATATTCGTAGGTGTTGTACGACATATCCCCAGGACACATCATTTCATGTAGTTTTTCACCCGGGCGAATTCCCACTTCTTTGATCGGCAGATTTGGCGCTATTGCTTTGGCTAAATCGACCACCCGCATCGATGGAATTTTAGGGACGAAAATTTCACCACCCAGCATCCGTTCGAAATTTTTAAGCACAAAATCAACACCTTGCTGCAGACTAATCCAAAAGCGGGTCATTTCCAGGTGGGTGATCGGAATATGGTCGGCACCGCTGTCACGGAGCTTTTCAAAAAATGGTACTACTGAGCCACGGGAACCCACCACATTGCCGTAACGCACCACCGAAAAACGCGGTTTGCTGCCACCGGCAATATTGTTGGCGGCGACAAACAGCTTGTCTGACGCTAGTTTAGTCGCACCATACAGATTGATTGGATTTGCGGCTTTGTCGGTAGAAAGGGCGATGACTTTTTCGACGTTATTTTCAATCGCGGCATTAATCACATGCTCGGCGCCATTAATATTGGTTTTAATACATTCCATCGGGTTGTATTCGGCGGCTGGTACTTGCTTCAGCGCTGCGGCATGGATCACGTAATCGACGCCGCGCATCGCTCGGATCAACCGTTCCTGATCCCGCACATCGCCAATAAAATAACGCATACAAGAGGCATTATATTTCTGCTGCATCTCGTACTGCTTCAGCTCGTCGCGGGAGTAAATAATGATTTTATTCGGTTTGTATCGCTCAAGCAGCGTCTGGGTATATTTATGACCAAAAGAGCCGGTACCACCGGTAATGAAGATATTTTTGCCGTTAAACATATGTGCCCCTTTTCGACTTGCGAGCGCTGTGCCGCTGAGTTTCGCCGCCTAATGTCGCGATGTTGAAACAATAGCATAATCTATTCCACTTTTTAAAAGTGCTTTTAGCTGAAGTAGTTAGCGCTAATGTTTTATATGCCCAGCCTGCTGGCGAAAAAAAGCACAAATGAATGCTTTGGCTTGACCCTGAATTGGGCTAAACTCAACCCAGAACCCACATCGTCGGAGTAGTCGTGATGAATATCGGTGGCCCATCTTTAAGCGAATCGCTGTTAAAACTAAACAATTCTGAAAATGAAAACCTGCTGAAAAAACTGGCAACGGCCAAGCGTATCAATAGCGCTGCTGATGATGCCGCAGGCTTGCAAATCGCCAACCGCTTGACGCAGCTCAACGGCGCGACGGTGCAGGGCGAGCGTAATGTATACGATGGTATTTCGCTGGCAATGGTTGCCGACCAGGGCTTGCAAGGGATCAGCGATGGCCTGAATGAAATCGACCGGCTGGCGGTGCAGGCTGGTAATGGTTTGTTAACCAGCTCAGATCGTCAAGCGCTGCAAAAACAAGCCGATGCGTACGCAGCAGGCATTCAGGATCAGATTAAAAATACTGAATTTGGCGGCATTAAGTTATTTGATCAGGATAGCAATATCGGTATCGCCACCGGCAATGGCAGTATCAATATCAAAACTCAGGATTTACAAACGAAGCTCACCGACAGTGGTGCTTTTAGTGTGGATTTATCATCTTCTGCCAAAGCTGCCGAATCGCTGTCGAAAATCCGCCAGTCTAGTCAGTTAATTGACAACAACCGCACCGATCTGGGCGCAACCCAAAATGCATTAAGTTCCGCTGGTCGCAATTTAAGTACCCAGAATGTCAATCAACAAGCGGCGATCAGCCGTATTCAGGATCTCGATTACGCCAAAGCTTCGACCGAACAGGCGCAAGCCAGTATCCGTGAACAAGCATCTTATGCGGTGGCAGCGCAAGGGCGGGTTTCGGAGCAGCAAGCACTGCAGCTGCTGGCTTAATGGATAAAAAGTAATTAAATGCCCCTAAAACGCTGGTTTTTTGACAGTAGCGTCAAAAAGTTAGCGTTTTACCTTGCATGACAGCGCTGGCTTTGCAAAAATGCTTTAAAAGCACAAGAAAAAGTCCAGCGCCATGATCCCCAGATTATTTATTCTTGATCAGCAAGAGCAACGTGCTCAACGGCTGAGTATCATTCTGAATTTTGTCGCTGAAGCGCATCAAATTGTTGATGAAACGCAATTGCTGGCGCAGCTGGCGATTGACCCCAAAGCTGTGGTGCTGCTGGGGGCTTTAGTCGGCCAGCAACACGAACAGCTCATCGAACAACATCCTGCCACCGCCTTTTTATTGCTTGGCGAAACACTGAAACCTCTATTGCGGCATGCCAATGTCGTGGGCCTGTTAAGCGAGCCTTTTGCGTATGCGTCGTTGACGCAGCATCTGCGCGATTGCCAGGAATATCACCGGTTATTACCCGGCCAACGTGCACAGGAATCCCAAGCGCGATTTGTCGGCATGGTCGGTATTTCAGCCCAGATGCAACAAGTCCGGTTTCTCATTCAGCAAGTCGCACGCACCGACGCTAATGTGCTGATCCTTGGCGATTCCGGGACTGGTAAAGAAGTGGTGGCGCGCAATATTCATGTGTTATCGCATCGCGCCGACGGGCCATTTGTACCCATCAACTGTGGTGCTATTCCGGCAGAGCTATTAGAAAGTGAATTATTCGGCCACGAAAAAGGTGCTTTTACCGGCGCCATTTCGACCCGCAAAGGCCGTTTTGAGCTCGCGCAAGGTGGCACCTTATTCTTAGATGAAATTGGCGATATGCCACTGCCGATGCAGGTTAAATTATTACGGGTGTTGCAGGAGCGGATTTACGAACGGGTCGGCGGCAACCAACCCATTCGCGCTGATGTGCGGATCATCGCCGCAACCCATCGTCAGCTCGAAGGGATGATCGAAGAAGGCCGCTTTCGCGAAGATTTATTTTACCGACTGAACGTTTTTCCAATTGAAACGCCGGCATTAAAAGACCGTCCGGACGATTTGCCTCTGTTGTTGCAGGAATTGCAGCAGCGGCTGGAGCAACACGGCCAAGCAGCCATTAAGTTCACTGAACGGGCGATCGCCAGTCTGAAATTACACGGCTGGCCCGGCAACGTGCGTGAGCTGGCAAATCTTGTTGAGCGGCTGGGTATTATGTTTCCGCATCAGGTGATTGATGTCGCCGAACTCCCGCTGAAATATCGCCATATCGAAGTTGATAGTTATGTGCCGCATTATCCGGAAGCTTTGTTAGAGCGCGACGCCATCAATGAATTGTTCCAGTTTAATGAGGACGATGACAGCGAAGGTGACGCCCATTTTGCCCAGCATAGCGACAACAACGGCTTTAACGTATTGCCGGATGACGGTGTCGATTTAAAGCAGTTTTTGGCCGATTTAGAAATTACGCTGATCAGCCAGGCGTTAGAACGGCATGATTTTGTGGTGGCACGCGCTGCGGATATCTTGTGCTTACGCCGCACCACTTTGGTGGAGAAAATGCGTAAATACAATTTAGGACGCGACGAGCTGGATGCTGCTGATTAACAGCCGTTATTTCACAAACGTCAAAATATTGGCTCAAAAATTAAGTTTAATCAGCTGATTTAAAACAACTTTTTGTGTGGCATGCTTTGTGCTTATTGCCGTTAGTGTTAAAGACTAACGGAGATCACCATGAACAGCTTCGCCACCCTGGCAACAGCGCCTGCGACAGGCAGCAATGCCGACAGTTATCAGCCGTTGTTTGAACTGGCCATGCTTGGATCTCAAGCGGCAACGCTGCCAGAACCGGCGGTGGTTTCTGCTGCCGTCATCGCCTGGCCAAAAGCGCCTAAGCTTGCCGCTGAGCAATTCGCCGATCCGGTTAGCCCCCAATTTAATACCGAACAAGCCGAACAAGCCGAATTATCCCGCTTACAACATTTATTACAGGTCTTGCCGACTGGCGTCGTGGTGCTGGATGCGCGTGGTTTTGTGCAACAAGCCAATCCGGTCGCCATTTCGATGCTCGGTGAACCTTTAACCGGACAGCGCTGGCTGGATGTGATCACCCGCAGTTTCCGGCCGCGCAGTGACGATGGTATGGAAGTGTCGCTCTATGATGGCCGCCGGGTACAACTGGCGATTACTTCGCTACAGCCGGAACCTGGTCAGCTGATTGTGCTAACCGACTTAACTGAAACCCGGCAACTGCAAAGCCGTGTTGCCCATTTACAACGATTGTCAGCCCTTGGCAAAATGATGGCGTCTTTGGCGCATCAAATCCGCACGCCGTTATCCAGCGCCATGCTTTACGCGCAAAACCTGACCAATCAAAAACTCGACCAGACGTCCCGTCAGCAATTCCAGCATAAATTGCTGAACCGACTGCAGGATTTAGAGCAGCAAGTGAATGATTTATTGTTGTTTGCGCGCTCTGGCCGTGAACAGCAGGTGGAACGGCTGTCGATGCAGCAGTTGCTCAGTGAAGTACATCAGTCGGTTGAAGCCATGGTGCAGCAGCAGGACGGCGAGCTGGTGGTTGAATTACCGGAGCCGGATTTACCGGTGCTCGGCAATCACACTGCCTTATGTGGTGCTGTTGGTAACCTGATTCAAAATGCCTTGCAACATGCAGGCCCCGGCGCGCGGATTGAAGTGTCGGCGATCGCAAGTCTGGATGGCCAATTGGTGACATTAGCGGTAGAAGATCATGGCCCTGGTGTGCCAGTTCATCTGCAACAACAAATTTTTGACCCGTTTTTTACCACGCGCAGCAATGGCACTGGCCTTGGCTTGGCCGTGGTGCAGGCGGTGGCACATTCCCACAATGGCCGGGTTCGGTGTATCACCGGCAAATCCGGTGGCGCACGTTTTGAAATGATTTTGCCGGTGTACCAATCGACGGCTTTAGCAATAAATTCAACCGAGGAGCAGCACAATGCAGCACACTAAAATTCTGGTGGTGGAAGACGACGCCGGGTTGCGTGAAGCACTGGTCGATACATTAAGCCTGGCGCAATATCAGGTGATTGCTGCAGACAGCGCCGAGCAGGCGATGCAGTTACTGAAGCAGCATAAAATCAGACTGGTGATTAGCGATGTGCAAATGGGCGGAATTTCCGGCCTGGAGCTGTTGAAATCCATCAAACTGAATTACAACAATATTCCGGTGTTGATGATGACGGCGTACGCCACGGTCAACGATGCTGTACAAGCCATTCGCTTAGGTGCCGTCGATTATCTGGCGAAGCCATTTTCGCCACAAGTATTGGTGAATATGGTGAGTCGTTATGTGCCTTTAGATGAGGTGGCCGCTTTTGAGCCAATCGTTGCAGCGCCGGTGAGTCAGCAGTTGGTCAAACTCGCCGCGAAAGTAGCGCGCTCTGATGCCAGCGTGATGGTCCTTGGGCCAAGCGGTTCGGGCAAGGAAGTGCTGGCACGTTATATTCACCAGCAATCACCGCGCCACGAAGGGCCGTTTATTGCAATTAACTGCGCCGCTATTCCGGAAAATATGCTGGAATCGACGTTGTTCGGCTACGAAAAAGGTGCTTTTACCGGTGCTATTCAGGCCTGCCCGGGTAAATTTGAACAGGCGCAGCAAGGCACTATTTTGCTGGATGAAATCAGCGAAATGGATTTAAACCTGCAGGCGAAGTTACTGCGGGTGCTGCAGGAGCGGGAAGTGGAGCGGCTGGGTAGTCGCAAAACCATCAAGCTGGATGTGCGGGTGATTGCCACCAGCAACCGCGATTTACGCCAGACCGTGCAACAAGGGTTGTTCCGCGAAGACTTATTTTACCGGCTGAATGTGTTTCCACTGACCTGGTCGGCGCTGGCCGATCGGATTGAAGACGTGTTGCCGTTATGCCGGCATTTATTAGAGCGGCATTGCCAGCAACAGGGCGAACCGGTGCCGAATCTGACCGCTGCTGCGCAGCGCAAATTATTGCAACACGACTGGCCGGGCAACGTGCGCGAGCTGGATAACGTGATGCTACGCGCCTTGATTGTGCACACCGCGCCGGATATTACCGCCGACGATATTCTGCTGGAATTAGGTTCAGGCCCCAGCGATTGGCAAGGTGACGAGCCGGTGTCGATGGTGTTAGATCCGGACTTAAGTGTATTTAAATCAGAAGTCTACGAGCAAGAACACCGGATCATTCTGGAAACGATGCGCGCTTGTGCCAATCGGCGTAAAGATGTCGCAGAAAAGCTTGGCATCAGTGCCCGGACGTTAAGATATAAGCTGGCGCGGATGCGTGAGTCTGGTATTCAGTTACCAGCTTAAACCGTTTTTGGCCGTGGTAAAAAACGCTCAGCGGATGATCAACATTTGCTGGGTGTTTTGGCTATTTTTCGCGTTTGGGTTTAGCCTCAACGTCAAGCTCACAGCAAGGCCCAGCATTTCTCTTTCTGCTCACCATTTCTGCTCACCGCTCCAGTTGTCAGCTTTTTGACAGATGAAATCATTCATAACTGATTGAAAGTAAACAAATAAATTGTGGCACGCCTTGTGCTTTATCTGCTTATTCTGGTTTTACACCACCGCAACAGGTAAACAGTAATGGACATCAAAGGCGCCGCTTTATTTCAGGAAATGCAGTCGTATGCCAACCAGGCCCGCAACATTTCTAATGATATCCGCCCGCAGGAAATGCAGGTTCAGAACAGCAGTCAATCTGACTTCTCCAGTTTACTGAAACAGGCCATCGACAATGTCAATGGCTTACAACAGCAAAGCAACACATTGGCGACCGCAGTTGAAATGGGCGACCCCAATGTGTCGTTAGCCCAGGCGATGATTGCCGGTCAAAAATCGTCGATTGCCTTTGAAGCAACAGTGCAAATTCGGAATAAGCTGGTCGAAGCTTATAAAGAAGTTATGTCGATGCCGGTGTAAGGGGGAATAAACTGTGGCTGAATCTACCTCAACTGAACTGACTTTAAGCAGTAGTGACTTTGGCGATGCGCCGATGGCTGACCAAAGTCAGCAGGAACAAAAGTCTGGTTTCCTGGGCTCGATGGGTGGCATGGATATCGTGCGGCAAGTCACGCTGATTGTCGCGTTAACCATTTGTATTGCCATCGCTATTTTAATTATTCTGTGGGCACGCGAGCCGGAAATGCGCCCGCTCGGTACCTTCGAAACGGCTGAACTTATTCAGCATCTCGATTATCTGGACGGGCAAAAAGTTGACTACAAACTGGAAGGGAACGTGATTCTGGTGCCCGGTGATCGTTATCAGGATCTGAAACTGGGGCTGACCCGTGCCGGTATTCAACCGGAAACGAACAGCGGTGATGATATTCTGATGCAGGACAGCGGTTTTGGCGTGAGTCAGCGGCTGGAAATGGAAAGGTTAAAACATAGCCGCGAACAGCAATTAGCCCGCACCATTGAAGAGTTCCAAAGCATCGCCCGCGCCAGGGTATTACTGGCCATTCCAAAAGAAAATATTTTCGCCCGTACTGAAAAGCTGCCATCTGCGACGGTGATGATTACCGCCAAAGGTGGCAAAACCATTAAAGATGGCGAAGTGGATGCGATTGTTGATTTAGTCGCTTCTGCGGTGCAGGGACTGGAGCCTGCCAAAGTCACGGTTACCGATCAAAACGGTCGTTTACTGAATAGCGGCTCGCAAGATGCCAGCTCAGCACGCTCGCGCCGTGAGTATGAAATTGAACAAAAACGCGAAGAAGAATATCGTCAGAAAATTGACTCTATCCTGATCCCGGTGTTGGGCATCGATAACTACACCGCGCAAGTCGACTTGCTGATGGATTTCACCACCACTGAACAAACGCAAAAACGGTTTAACCCGGATTTGCCAGCAGTGCGCAGTGAAATGACCATTGAAGAAAACAGCGTGGGTGGCGGATCGATGGGTATTCCGGGCGCATTGTCGAATCAACCGCCGTTAGATTCAAACATCCCGGAAAAAGCAACCGATGGTAATCCGCCGGTGGTGCCAGGGCGCAATAGCAAAGAATCAACCCGCAACTATGAACTTGATACCACTATCAGCCATTCAACGCAGCAATCTGGCGTGATCAGACGTTTAAGTGTGTCGGTCGCTGTGGATTATAAAATGGCGCCACCGGTTGGTGACGCGGCCGCCGCGCCAGCAGCCAGGGCTCAGGCTGAACTGCAAAATATTCGCAGGCTACTACAAGGTGGTATCGGTTTTGATGTGCAGCGTGGCGACACCATTGAAGTGGTTTCAGTACCGTTCACCCGAGAAGCGCTGGTCGAAGAGAAACAACTCGAAATATTTGAACAACCCTGGTTTATGGAAATGATGCGATTGGTGCTGGCGGCGCTGGTGATTATTGTGCTCATCATGGCCATCGTGAAACCAATGATCAAAAAACTAATCTACCCTGAAGATACCAGCGAATCTTACGATGAGAATTCATTATCGCGTGGTCTGGACCTGGGTGATGATACCATCGACATGCTGAGTAAAGAGTTTGACGCCAAGTCTGTCGGCTTTGCCGCCGATGGTACCTTGATGCTGCCAGACTTACATGGTGATGAAGACTTATTAAAAGCGGTGCGGGCATTGGTTGCCAATGAACCTGAACTTTCCTCTCTGGTCGTGAAAAATTGGTTAGCTGAAGATGAGTAACGTTGATACCACTCAAAAACCGGCCTTTGATGTCGGTAAATTAGACGGGGTTGAAAAGGCCGCCATCCTGCTGCTGAGCTTGTCAGAAGAGGATGCCGCCCAGATCCTGAAACATTTAGAGCCAAAGCAGGTGCAGAAAGTCGGTATGGCGATGGCTTCGATTGAAGATCTGAACCAGGCGAAAATCTCAGCAGTGCACCGGCTGTTTATCGAACAGATTCAGAACTTTAGTACCATCGGCTTCCAGAGCGAAGACTTTATCCGCCGCGCCTTAACGGCCGCGTTGGGTGAAGAAAAAGCCTCGAACTTAATCGACCAGATTATTTTGGGTGGTGGCGCCAAAGGTTTAGATTCGCTGAAATGGATGGACTCGAAGCAGGTCGCGAATATCATCCGCAACGAGCACCCGCAGATCCAAACGATTGTATTGTCTTATCTGGAACCCGAGCAATCGGCGGAAATTTTGTCGCAGTTCCCGGAAAAAGTCCGGCTCGATTTAACGATGCGCATCGCCAACCTGGAAGAAGTACAACCAGCGGCACTGCAAGAATTAAACGAGATCATGGAGAAACAGTTTGCTGGTCAAGCTGGTGCCCAGGCCGCGAAGATGGGTGGCCTCAAAGCCGCTGCCGATATCATGAACTACCTCGACACCAACGTCGAAGGTCAATTGATGGATTCTATCCGCGAACACGACGAAGAAATGGCGCAGCAAATTCAGGACTTAATGTTTGTGTTCGAAAACTTACTGGAAGTGGACGACCGGGCTATTCAGGCCATTCTGCGTGAAGTGCAGCAAGATGTGCTGATGAAAGCACTCAAAGGCGCTGACGAAAACCTGAAAGAGAAAATTCTGAAAAATATGTCCAAACGTGCCGCCGAAATGCTGGCTGACGATTTGGAAGCGATGGGCCCGGTGCGGGTCAGCGAAGTGGAAACTGCGCAGAAAGAAATTCTGTCAACGGCCCGTCGTCTGGCCGATGCCGGCGAAATTATGTTGGGCGGTGGCGGTGGCGAAGACTTCCTGTAAGGATGTCGGTAATGATATATGCTCCGGGTTTTGTAGCGGTCGTTTAAACAATGCCACCGCGTGAAATCCGGCCATTCAACCCAGGTGTCAGCATTGAGCAGTGATAAATGACGACAAATATGTTTCAGCAAAACCGGCCTTTTAAGCCAGATCCGGGAGTCATGGACATCTTGAACGATTGGGATAAGCCACCGCGGATCAGTGATGACGAACCGGCCGCAAAAACAGCGCCGGCACAAAAAGCTGCGCCAACTGAATCTACGATGCCGGTAGTTTCGCCAGCCAGTCTGTACAAAACCAATGCTCTGTACAAAAAACGGCCGGAGCCGGGCGAACGCTTGTCGGCCAAAAACGAAGAAGAACTGGTGATTAAACCGCTGACGGCCGACGATATCGAGCAAATTCGCCAGGCGGCGTTTGATGAAGGGAGCAGTCAGGGTAAAGAAGAGGGCTTTGGTCAGGGTTATAGTGAAGGTCGTGAGCAGGGTTATCAGGATGGTCTGCTACAAGGCCAGGCCGAAGGCAAAAAACAAGGTTTGAGCGAAGGCGAGCAGTTGATCCGCGATCAACTGGCACAGTTGCAATTTCTTATGAATCAGCTGCAACAACCGCTACAAAAAGTTGACGCCGAAGTTGAACAATCTTTGCTGCATTTAGCGCTGCAGATGGCGCAAGCGGTTATTGGGGTTGAAGTTAAAACCAATCCACAGTGTATTTTAAATACCTTACGTGAAGCGGTGGATGCGTTACCTTATCAGGCTGATAAATTGATTATCAAATTGCATCCGGCAGATGTCGCTGTTATTCAGCAGCATTACAGCCCTGAAGACATTGCCGAAAGGTTGTGGCAAATCCGCAGTGAACCGGCGCTGGAACGCGGTGATTGCCGGGTGGAAAGTACTGAATCCAGTGTCGACCGCACCTTAAAAACCCGGCTGCAAAGCAGTCTGGAGCATTTTTTGCAAGAACCCGCTATCAAGCCTGAACAGGCGGCAGAAGATTGACGCAGGCGTGAGCTTGCAGGGACTTTCATGAGCAGTGCGACGACCAACCCAATGACTTTGGCAGAGCGCCTTGCGCAGCAACAACAATACATTAAACCAAACCGGCCGGTGGTTGCTGGTCGTCTGGTGCGGGTGGTTGGCCTAACCCTGGAAGCGACTGGATGTTCGGCGGCGATCGGCCAAACCTGTGTGGTTGAAACCGCCAACGGTCTGCTCGAAGCCGAAGTGGTTGGTTTTGCCAAAGATCGTATTTTCTTAATGCCTAAAGACGATGTCACCGGTGTGGTTCCGGGAGCCCGTGTTACCCCACTGCAGGATCACCGTGGTGTACCCTTAAGTATGGCGCTGCTTGGCCGGGTGATTGATGGCGCCGGTAAACCACTGGACGGTAAAGGCCCGGTGCTCGCCAATGAATTCAGTAAAGGTAAAAAACCACCGATTAATCCACTACAACGCCGACCCATCAAGCAACCGCTGGATGTGGGCGTGCGCGCGATCAACAGCATTATCACCGTCGGCAAAGGTCAGCGGATGGGTTTGTTTGCAGGCTCCGGTGTTGGTAAATCGGTGCTCTTGGGCATGATGACCCGCGGTACCGCTGCTGACGTGATAGTGGTAGGGCTGGTCGGCGAACGGGGCCGGGAAGTCAAAGAATTTATCGACGAAATTCTCGGTGATGTCGGTCGCAGTCGTTCGGTGGTGGTCGCAGCGCCTGCTGATGTGTCACCGTTAATGCGTCTTAAAGGCTGTGAAACCGCCGTACAGGTGGCGGAATATTTCCGCGATCAGGGCTTGGATGTGTTGCTGCTGCTCGATTCCATTACCCGTTATGCCCAGGCGCAACGGGAAATTGCCTTGGCCGTGGGTGAGCCACCGGCCACCAAAGGCTATCCGCCATCGGTGTTTGCCAAATTACCGGCGCTGGTGGAGCGTGCGGGCAACGGTGCTGAAGGCCAGGGTTCGATTACGGCTTTTTATACTGTGCTCTCAGAAGGCGATGATTTACAGGATCCGATTGCCGATGCCGCCCGGGCCATTTTAGACGGCCACATCGTGCTGTCGCGCCAGCTTGCCGACAGTGGCCATTTTCCAGCTATTGATATTGAACGTTCGATTAGCCGGGTGATGCCGGCCGTCACCAGTATGGAACATCAATTATTGGCTCGAAATATTAAACAGCTGTATGCCAGTTTCAGTCAAAGCAAGGATCTGATAGCCATCGGTGCTTATGTCAAAGGTTCGGATCCGATGCTGGATCAGGCGATTAGTCTGATGCCGCGAATTAACAAATTTTTGCAACAAGGCATGACCGATGTCGTGCCTTACGACGACAGCTTAACGGGCCTGGCAGGTTTGATCCCAGCCGGTAGAGGATTCTGAGCATGGCGTTAAAACAACTGCAATTGCTGGCAAAAGTTCAGCTGGAAAAAGAAGAAAAACTGCAAGCGCAATTTGTGCAGGCGCACCAGTTTGCGCAGCTGGCGGTCGAGAAATATACCGGGCTTGCCAATTATCGCACCGACTATATCCGGCAGAGTCAGCAACGTGGTGCCGAAGGTATCGCCAGCCGCCAATTTAACCAATATCTGAACTTCATTACCAAGCTCGATCAAGCACTGACGCAACAAAATATGCAGGTGCAACAAGCGCAACGCGTCGCCGATATGCGCCGCAGCGCCTGGCTGGCGATGCAGAAAAAGCGTAAAGCACTGGATTTATTGATTGATAAAGAGCTGCAGGCTGCTTATGTCCGGGTACAAAAACAAGAACAAAAAATGCTGGACGAAATGGCCACACAGCAGTTTTTCCGTCGTTTGCAGGCGACCGAGCAATAAAATCAGTGAACCAGGTAAATTCAGCGCGATTTGAAGAATGTGGCGCGGATTTTGAATAGTTAATCGTCATTGGAACATTCAACGACACATAACGGTAGCGGCAATTCTGCCAGTGATAAGTCCCGGAGTCAGCATGCACATTGATAAGTCATTTCAGCTTTTATCTGCAGACAACAGCAAACTGGCCGCTGACGAGACCTGGCGCCAGAATGCGGCTGACGACGAGGCTGAATTCAGTGAATTGTTGGATGCGGAGCTGGATAGTCAGGAACAACAAAGCAACGCAGTGACTGATAAAAAAACCGGGCAGGAAGTTGCCGCTTTGGTGATGCAACAAGCGCAAACTGCCAAAGAAAGTCAGGCGGAGAGTGCTCTTGCTGCCAAAGCTTTGGCTGAAAAAATACTGGCCGACACCCCAGGTGACTGCAATTCTCAGGCGGCAACCGACGCTGTTGCCGCACAGCAAGCATCAACCATCACTGTAGGCAGCGAAGAGGCCGCGGTCAGTCAGACTGACACTGTAGCTCTTGATAAAGAGCAACCAACCAATCAAAGTCCGTGGCTGGCTATTATCAGTCAATCTCATGATTTTAATGCAATTTTATCTCAATCTTCAGCGCCTTCGACCACTGCATCAACCGCTGAAAGTCTGTTAACAACGGCTGAATCAGTGGCCGCCGATTTGTTGGGCGTTCCGGTGACGGAGCAAGCAGCAACGATGGCTTTGCAAATGGCCGATGCCGCTCAAACAGCCGAACAGTTGCAGGGCGAAAAAAATGCCACCAGCGGTACAGCACTGGCTAGCCTTGGTGAAGCCGCGACAATGCTGGCGGATGCAGCTCTGGCCAATATTGCGGAAGGAAAGCAAGACGCCACGACACCATCTGCCGCCAACCAGGCTGATGATGCCGCTGTTGATGCGGCAAGCATCCAGGCGAAGCTCACTGGTAGTGGCGTTGACTCAGACAGAGTGGTCAATACGCATCCGGCTAAACTATCGGCTGAACTACCGGCTGAACAAATGAATGTGCGGGAACTGCTTAAAACTGATCAACCAGATCAGCAAAGCCAGGTTGGGGCAGCAAGCGAGCAACAAGCTGCGACTCCAACTGAACAACAAACTCTGGCCAGCACTGCTGCAACCACAACAAGTGCAGCGCCTGTGACTTCGGGCGTCATGCAACAGCTCAGCGCCGGATCAGTGGCCGCACAGCTCAGTCAGATCGATGGCAAAGGCCACAAATCTTCGGTCACGGCGCCGGTGGATGTGGAGCTGCCGATTGACGTGAGCCCTGACTTTACAACACCAGGTACGATATTGGCAGGTGTGACAACTGCAGCAACAACAGCCAGGGAAGCAAAAAATGCAGCACCAAGTTTTGCTCAGTTTCAAAAGGCCGCCAATGCCGCCGCATCTTTAGTTCAGAAGCAACAACAAGCTGAACAAACACAAAGCCAACCGCTGCAGGAGCTGGCCGCGCAGCAATCACCGAAACTGTCTGAGCTGAGTGTTGTGTTGTCTGGTCAGCATACCGACACCCCGACAGCTTTTAATACCTTGCTGCAAACAGAGCGGCCAATCAGCAGTAGCGGTAGCGCGATGGGCTCTTCGACTGGGCAGCAACAGCAACAGGCTGCTTCACAGTTGTTCGCTGCGAAGTTAAACGACCATCTGAGCAACAATGAACAACCGTCGCTGAATTTACTGGAGCCAACTGCCGCAGCTCAGCTGAAAGAGCGGGTGATGTTTCAGGTGAATCAGAAGATCCAAAGTGCCGAGATTAGATTAGCGCCGGAAGAACTGGGCAGTATGCAAATTAAAGTGCAGATGCAACAGGAACAACTTTCAGTACAGTTTGTGGTGCAACAAGCTGGCGCCAAGGAAGCATTAGAGCAACAAATGCCAAGGCTGCGGGAAATGCTGGAAGAGCAAGGTATTGAGCTGACTCAGGGCCAGGTGAGCCAGCAGCGTGAAGGTTCTGCTGAACAACGTCAGACCCGCGAACGCAATCAGGGGCTTGATCAGGGCACGGATATCGGTGATGAACCACTGCAGCAGCAGGCAATCGTCAGGGTGTCGGACCGGATGGTCGATTATTACGCGTGATCTGCGGTTAAATCTGGCTGTTGGTGACAGGTTGATTGCTTTTGGTCGGACATGCGGTAAATAATAGAAAAAAGGTCAACAGACCCTAATAACCGGAGTACTTATGGCTGCTGAAAAAGACCTGCAAATCGCTGATGGCGGTGGGAAAAAGAAAAAAATAATTATCATCGCTGCGGCGGTGGTCCTGCTGGGTGGTGGTGCTGGTGGTTATTTTATGTTGAGTGGCTCAGATGCGCCGCCACCGGCCGCAGTTGAAGGCGAAGCCGCCGCAGCTGCTGAACCGGCGGCAGAAGGAGCGGCCACGGGTGAGGCGGGTGCGGTGTCGATGGGCACGGCGTTATACGTGTCGATGCCACGGCCTTTTGTCTTTAACGTACCTGGTGCTTCACGCGACCGGTTAGTACAAATCAAGGCGCAGTTGTTGGTGCGTGGACAAAGTAACGAAGAACTGGCAAAACAACATATTCCGTTGATTGAAAGCTCCATGCTGAAAACATTCAGCATGGCCAATGCCGACGATTTAATCACCGCAGCTGGCAAAGACACCTTAAAAGCGCTGACCTTAAAAAACGTGCAGGACGCTTTGACGGCAGTCGCCGGATCGACGGTGGTCGAAGAAGTATTATTTACCGGTTTTGTTATGCAGTAATACCGGTAAGACCGAACGAGGGTAACCAACTTGACTGATTTACTGTCACAAGACGAAATTGATGCGCTACTCCATGGTGTTGATGACGTTGAAGAAGAAGAGGTAGATGACGGTTCCGGACCGGGCGGACGCTCGGCTTTTGAATACGACTTTTCTTCGCAAGACCGTATCGTCCGGGGCCGGATGCCGACTCTGGAAATGGTCAACGAACGTTTTGCCCGCCATATGCGCATCAGCTTATTTAACATGATGCGCCGCACTGCTGAAGTATCGATCAACGGCGTGCAGATGATTAAATTCGGTGAATATGTGCACACACTGTTTGTGCCGACCAGCTTAAATATGGTGCGGTTCAGACCGCTCAAAGGCACTGGCCTCATTACGATGGAAGCGCGGTTGGTGTTTATCCTGGTGGATAACTTCTTTGGTGGGGATGGTCGTTATCACGCCAAAATTGAAGGCCGCGAATTTACGCCAACCGAACGCCGTATTATCCAGATGTTGCTGAAGCTCATCTTTGAAGATTACAAAGAAGCCTGGGCGCCGGTGATGGACGTGTCGTTTGAATACCTTGATTCCGAAGTGAACCCGGCGATGGCCAACATTGTCAGTCCAACTGAAGTGGTCGTGATCAGCTCCTTCCATATTGAACTGGATGGTGGCGGTGGTGATTTCCACGTGGCTTTACCGTATTCGATGCTGGAACCCATCCGCGAACTGCTGGATGCCGGTGTGCAAAGTGACAAAGAAGACACCGACTTGCGCTGGAGTAAGGCCCTTCGCGACGAAATTATGGATGTCAAAGTCAATCTGACCACCAAAATGATGGATGTTGAACTGACTTTAGAACAAGTGATGAACATGCAGGCGGGTGACATTATTCCGGTGGAAATTCCGGAACATATCACGGTACTGGTCGAAGATTTACCGACCTATCGCGCCAAAATGGGGCGCTCCCGCGACAATGTAGCGCTGAAAATTATTGAGAAAATTAAACGGCCTGAATCGGTTAAATCTGAGCTACACGTCTTTACCAAAGGCGGCCGTCGCTTAGATAGCGATGCTGATATCAGTGAACTGGAAGCCGATTTAATTTTGTCTGAACGTGCAGAGGAAAGATGGTAATGGCTGACGATAAAGATACGATGGACGAATGGGCAGCAGCCCTGGCGGAAGCCGAAGGTGGTGACGGCGCTGAAGCCGTTGAACTGGAAGAGCTGCAGGAAGATAAAGGCCTCATCACTGCTGACGAAAAACGCAAACTGGAAACCATTCTCGATATTCCGGTCACCATTTCGATGGAAGTGGGCCGGGCGAAAATCAGTATCCGTAATTTGCTGCAACTGAACCAGGGTTCGGTGGTGGAATTAGAGCGGGTCGCCGGTGAACCGCTGGATGTACTGGTCAACGGTACCTTGATTGCCCACGGTGAAGTGGTGGTGGTGAACGATAAATTTGGGATTCGTTTAACTGACGTGATTAGTCAGATTGAACGGATTAAGAAGTTACGTTAATGCCGCGATTGACAGCCGGAGTTCCGGCTTTTCTGACCGCGTTGTCGACGGTACTGTTGACTGTATTTGGTAGCGTTGGTGCTTTGGCGCAGGACACGGCGACTGGGGTTGCCAAGGAGACTGCCAGAAATCCGGCGGCAATACCAGGGATCGGTCAAATCGTCATTTCTTTGGCACTGGTGATTGGGCTGGTGGTATTGCTGGCATTTTTCTATAAAAAAATGCAGCTCAGACTACCAGGTTCAAAACATTTTCGGGTGGTTGCTACACTGAATGTTGGTACCAGAGAACGACTGTTAGTTATTGAAATGCAAGGAAAACAACGGGTGATTGGTGTCACCGCCCATACCGTAAATTTCCTGTTCGACCTCGAAACGCCCCTCACCGAAGAAAAGTTGGCATCAGATTTTCATACACAGCTACAATCGTTCCTGAAAAAATAGACTGATGTCATGCTCCGATTGTTTTTGTTACTGCTGGTGCTGCTAAGCCCGGCAGTATTTGCCGATAACGGCGCTATGTCTGCCCTGCAAATTACCACCAACCCTGACGGTAGTCAGGAGTACAGCGTCACGCTGCAAGTGCTGGCGATGATGACCGCGCTGAGCTTCCTGCCAGCGATGATTATCATGATGACTTGTTTCACCCGCATCATTATCGTGCTGGCCATTTTGCGTCAGGCCATTGGCCTGATGCAAAGCCCGTCGAATCAGGTGTTGATTGGCATCACCATTTTCATGACGTTTTTTATCATGGCGCCGGTGTTTAAGCAGGTTAACGACAGCGCCATTCAGCCGTATTTGAAAGAAGATATCACTTCGATTCAGGCACTGGATGCAGCGATTGTTCCGATCAAGGCTTTTATGCTGCAGCAAACCCGGATCAAAGATTTAGATACCTTTGCCGAAATCGCCGGTCATCCGCCTGTGGCAAACCACAAAGATTTACCTATCACCATCGTGATCCCGGCTTTTGTCACCAGCGAGCTGAAAACAGCTTTCCAGATAGGGTTTATGATTTTTATCCCGTTTTTGATTATCGATCTGGTGGTCGCCAGCGTGTTGATGGCGATGGGGATGATGATGTTGTCACCGATGATTGTCGCCTTGCCGTTTAAGCTGATGATGTTTGTGTTAGTTGACGGCTGGCTGTTGGTGATGGGCACACTAGCGACCAGTTACGGAGTAGGAACATGACACCAGAAGTTTTTGTCGATGTACTGAACAACGCGCTGTATATGGTGATCCTGATGGTCAGTATCATTATTCTGCCGTCGCTGGCGGTCGGTTTGGTGGTGTCAATTTTCCAGGCTGCGACCTCTATCAACGAACAAACCTTAAGCTTCCTGCCACGTCTGATCGTCACCTTGCTGGCGCTGATGTACGGTGGCCACTGGATGACGACAACGCTGATGGACTTTACCATCGGTTTGTATCTGAGCATCCCGACCGTGGTGAGCTAAGGTGGAATTTCCACTGCAAGTGCTGATGCAGGGCATCGCGGACTTTTTGTTGCCGCTAACCCGCATCGCTGCCATGTTTGGGTTGATGGCCGGCATTGGCGCTAAAACCGTACCGATCCGGATTAAAATGGGCCTGGCGGTGATGTTTACTTTGATCATTATGCCGGTGATCCCGCCGGTCAAAGACGTCAATCTGATGTCTTTTAATACCGTTATTCAGGTAATGCAACAGTTGATTATCGGCATGGCGATGGGCTTTATTTCGCTGATGTTTATTAATACCTTTATTCAGGCCGGTCAAATTCTGGCCACTCAAACTGGTTTAGCTTTTGCGTCGATGGTCGATCCTTCCAGTGGCGTCAGCGTGCCGTCGATTGGTCAGTTCTATTTAATTCTCGCGACCTTGCTGTTTTGGGTTGCTGATGGCCATTTAATTATGTTCCAAATGGTGGTGTTCAGTTTCACCTCGCTGCCGATTGACGGTGGCTGGTGGGATGTGTCGCACTACTGGACCATCGCCGAATTTGGGTTATGGATTTTTTCAGCGTCGCTGGCGATAGTGCTGGCACCGGTAACCGCGATGCTGTTAGTCAATCTGGCTTTTGGCGTGATGACCCGCGCCGCGCCGCAGCTGAATATTTTTTCGATTGGTTTTCCGGTGACGATGATCGCAGGCTTATTGATTATGTGGCTGACTATGGACACTTTTGCTTATCACTTTAATCTGCTTTGGCAACACGGTATCGAGTATACCTGTCAGCTGATCGGCTGCTAACGGGAGGAATGCCGGATGGCTGCTGACAGTGACATGGAAAAAACCGAAGACCCCACGAGTAAAAAGCTCGATGAGGCTGCCGAAAAAGGCAATATTGCCCGCTCGAAAGAATTGGCGACGGCTTTGGTGTTACTTGGTAGTAGCGTTGGCATTTTAATTTTCGGCAAAGAAGTCGCCAATACCACGCTGACGGTTTGCAAGCGGTTGTTATCGCTGAATTACAAAGATATTTTTGATGAAAACGCCATGTTTACTGCCATGGGGGCGGCACTGACGGAGGTGTCGATCCCGTTATTTAAACTATTTCTGGTGATTGCCGTTGCCGGGGTACTGGGTAATATCCTGCTCGGGGGTTACAACTTTACCTGGTATGGTGCCAGTTTTCGACCAAGCAAATTAAACCCTTTGGCTGGCCTCAAACGGATGGTTGGGTTGCAGGCGTTGGTTGAGCTGTTTAAAAGTGTGTTAAAAGTCGTCATCGTGGCCGGTGTTGCTTATGTGCTGCTGGTGGTGTTTTTTGACGACATCATGGCGCTATCGTTAATGAGCTCGCCGGAGGATATTGCTGCCGCCGTGTATTTACTGAGTTGGATGTTTTTTGGCTTGTGTTCCAGCATGTTGATTATTGCCGCCGTTGATGCGCCTTATCAGACCTGGAATCACCATAAACAAATGATGATGACCAAACAGGAAGTGGAAGACGAATACAAAAACTCCGAAGGTAATCCGGAAGTGAAAGGCCGTATTCGCCGCATGCAAATTCAGATGTCCAGGCGGCGGATGATGGAAGCGGTGCCAACGGCTGATGTGGTGGTCACCAACCCGACACATTACGCTGTGGCTTTAAAGTATGAACACGGCAAATTCCGGGCGCCGGTGGTGGTGGCCAAAGGTGTTGATCAAATGGCGCTGTATATCCGCCAGATTGCCGATGCCAATAAAGTACCGATTGTTGAATCACCGGCCTTAGCCCGTTCCATTTATTTCACCACCGAGCTTGATCACCCAATCCCGGAACAGCTGTTTGCAGCGGTGGCACAGGTGCTGGCTTATGTCTATCAGCTCAAAGCCTACCGTAAAGGCAAAGCATCCAGACCCAAAACTCTGGCAAAAGAGCTGCCAATTCCTGAAGGTTTCCGTCATTAATCCAGCGTCAAATGTTGCCACACGCTGGTTTTCTGAACATCCTGCATTTGCTTGATACGATTGTCGATTTTATGGAACAGTTTTTGCGTAACAGGCTTCGAACGTCAATTTTTTATCAGGTCCGTTATGCAGCTAAACCAGGTTTTTAACCAGTTTGATCGAAAACACCTTGTCCATCTGAAAGGTTTTGGTACGCCGCTGTTAATCATGGCAGCACTGGCGATGGTGGTATTACCAATGCCACCGCTGATGCTGGATGTCCTGTTCTCGTTCAATATTGCTTTGGCACTGGTGGTGTTGCTGGTGACCATCTATGTAAACAAGCCACTTGAGTTTGCTATTTTTCCTTCCGTGCTATTGGTCGCAACAATTTTACGCTTGGCGCTGAACGTCGCCAGTACCCGGGTTGTGTTACTGGAAGGTCACAATGGTCCTGGTGCTGCCGGTGCCGTGATCGAGTCGTTTGGTCATGTGGTGATCGGTGGCAATTACGCCGTTGGTATTATTGTGTTTGCGATCTTAACCATTATCAACTTTGTTGTTGTCACCAAAGGTGCAGGTCGGATTGCTGAAGTAACAGCGCGTTTTACCCTCGACGCGATGCCTGGTAAACAGATGGCCATCGACGCCGATTTAAATTCGGGTTTCATTGATCAGGATCAGGCACGAAAACGCCGGGAAGAAGTCACAGCAGAAGCGGACTTCTATGGTTCCATGGACGGTGCCACCAAGTTTGTAAAAGGCGATGCGATAGCAGGTCTGATTATCGTGGCTATTAACCTGATTGGCGGCCTGTTTATCGGGATGATCCAACATGATTTAACATTCAGCAGTTCGCTGGAAATTTATACCTTGTTGACGATCGGTGACGGTTTGGCGGCGCAAATTCCTGGTTTATTACTGTCCATCGGCACTGCAATTATTGTGACCCGTCAGAACAAAAGCGCTGATATGGGCGAGCAAATGACCGGTCAGCTTGGCAACATTAAGGTGCTGACCATGGCTGCCAGCTTACTTGGTATTATGGGTATAGTACCAGGCATGCCTCATGTGGCGTTTTTATCCTTAGCTGCCGTCGTTGGTGGTGCGGCGTATTACATCCACAAACAACAAACGTCGCCAAAATCTGAACTGGTCAATCGTAAAACTGAACTGGTGCCGAGCAACGATTTACAACCGCAAAAAGAAATTGGCTGGGACGACGTGCAACCGGTGGACATTATCGGGTTGGAAGTGGGTTACCGCTTGATCCCGTTAGTGGATAAATCGCAGGGCGGCGAATTGTTAACGCGGATCAAAGGTGTGCGTAAAAAATTATCGCAAGAGCTGGGATTTTTAATCCCGGCAGTGCATATCCGCGACAATCTGGATCTGGAACCTAACACCTATCGGGTGACGTTGATGGGGGTCTCCAGTGGCAGTTCTGAACTGCGTCATGACAACGAACTGGCGATTAATCCAGGCCAGGTATTTGGCACTGTCAAAGGCATTGCGACTAAAGATCCGGCGTTCGGGCTCGAAGCGGTCTGGATCGCCAAAAATCAGCGCGAACACGCGCAGACGCTGGGTTATACCGTGGTGGATGCGGCGACTGTCGTCGCCACTCACCTGAGTCAAATACTGAGTAACAACGCGGCCAGTTTACTCGGCCACGAGGAAGTGCAGAACTTATTGGATATGTTGGCCAAAGCGTCGCCGAAGCTAGTGGAAGCTTTGGTGCCGGATACTTTGCCGCTGACGGCCGTGGTGAAAGTGCTGCAAAATTTATTGCATGAAGGCGTGCCGATCCGCGATATGCGCACCATCGTCCAGACGTTGGTGGATTACGGCGCGCGCAGTCAGGATATTGATGTATTAACCGCCGCTTGCCGTATTTCGTTACGCCGGCTGATTGTGCAGGAAGTGGCGGGAGCTGCGACTGAAATCGCCGTGATGACCTTTGCGCCTGAGCTTGAACAAATGTTGCATCAATCGATGCAGGCTGCCGGCAACGACGGATCCGGCATCGAACCGGGCCTCGCTGAGCGTATTCAGGATTCACTGCGCGCTGCCAGCCAGCAACAGGAACTGGCCGGTGATCCAGCGGTATTACTGACTTCCGGCATTTTGCGCGCTGTGATGGCACGATTCGTGAAGTACACCATTCCAGGACTGCGGGTTTTGTCCTATCAGGAAATTCCGGACGACAAACAGGTTCGGATCGTCAGTGTGGTAGGGCAGGCGAGTTAGGAGTTAAAGCATGAAAATTAAACGTTTTGTCGCAAAAGATATGCGCACAGCGCTGACCGAAGTCAAAGAATTTCTTGGCCCTGATGCCATTATTCTGTCGAATAAAAAGGTGGCCGGCGGCGTCGAAATCGTCGCGGCGGTTGACCCGGAAGCCCCGCCAGCCAAGGTTCAGGCGGCTGAACCAGATATTGCTCCTGTCAGCAATGTGCGTGCGTCAAAGTTAGATATCCGGGTGGGAGACGATGACGAAGACAGCAATCCACCGGCCGATTCGTTGCGGGCCTTGTTAGCCCGGCAAATGATTAAACAGCAAAAAGCGGCACCAGAGACACCACAGGCCGTCGTCAAACCTTTGACGGCTAAGCCGGCTGCGGCTGAAGACGCCATTCGCCCCTTTGGTCAGAAATTAAACAGCTCATCCCCAGAGCGTCAGAATTCCGCCGCCGCGGGTATCAATTTACAAGAGCTTTCGAGCTTTCAAAAACAACAAGCCAGTCTGATGCAGCAACAATTTGACGCGATGCGTCAGGAAATGCTGTCGATGAAACATTTACTGCAGCACCAGGTCTCTGGCCTGATGTGGCAAGACCTGGCAAGACGGGAACCGGTTCGTGCCTTGGTTATCGAACAACTACGGCAACTGGGTCTGACCGAAGCAATGGCGGATCAGCTCGCTTGTTTTATGCCAGAAGATATCAGCGACAGCGATGCCTGGAGCTGTGCGCTGGATTTATTAGCTGGCCAGTTAACCACCACCAATGATGATATTATGCGTCGTGGTGGCGTGATTGCGTTGGTGGGTCCTACGGGTGTTGGCAAGACGACGACGGTGGCCAAACTCGCTGCGCAATTTGCCAAACGCCATGGTGCTGAGCAGGTCGCGTTGATCACCACCGATACCTTTCGGATTGGTGCTTTTGAACAATTAGCCACTTTTGGCCGGATTATCGGTTGCCCGGTAAAACAAGCGCGCGATCATGAAGAACTTGCGCTATTGTTAACCCAACTTCAGCAACGTAAATTAATTTTGATCGACACCGCCGGTATGAGCCAAAGGGACGTCCGATTAGCTGAAAATCTCGCATCGTTAGTGCATAATTCGCGTGTCAAAATAAAAAGTTATCTGGTATTGTCTGCGACATCGCAAGCGCGTGTCATGCAAGAGACAGTTGACCACTTTAAACGAATTTCTCTGGCGGGTTGTATTTTCACCAAACTTGATGAATGCTTAAGTCTCGGTGAAATCATTAATGTAGCAATTCAAAATGCTTTACCGGTCAGTTATTTGACGAACGGTCAACGTGTACCTGAGGACATCGATATTGCCGAAGCAGCAACGATGGTGGCTCAGGCAGAACAACTGCGCATGGCACACAATAGTTCGGGTCATCAGTGGTATCAGGATGGGCTTACTCGAACGGAAGAGACCTATGCATAATCATGAATTAACTTACGATCAAGCCAGTGGCCTGAGAAGAATGAAGCAGCAGATGGTAAAAGTAATTGCAGTGACAGGTGGCAAAGGCGGCGTGGGTAAAACCAACGTCACTTTGAATCTGGCCATGGCGATGGCACAAATGGGCAAAAAAGTGTTGGTGCTTGACGCCGATCTTGGCCTTGCTAACTGTGACGTCATGCTCGGCCTGCGGGTGGAGCGGAATCTTTCCCATGTGTTGTCCGGCGAAGCTGAACTGGACGATATTCTGGTCACCGGTCCTTTTGGCATTAAGATTGTTCCGGCAACTTCGGGTACCCAGTCGATGACTGAACTCAGCCCGGCCGAGCACGCTGGCCTGATCCGGGCTTTTAGCGAACTCAAAACAGCCTTTGACGTGTTACTGGTCGATACCGCCGCTGGTATTTCCGACATGGTGCTCAGCTTTTCGCGTGCTTCGCAAGATGTGTTAGTGGTGGTCTGTGACGAACCTTCGTCTATCACTGACGCTTATGCGCTGATGAAAATTCTCAGCCGTGAACACGCGGTACAGAAATTCAAAATTGTAGCGAATATGGTACGCAGTTTACGTGAAGGTCAGGAATTGTTTGCCAAACTAAGTCGTGTTACCGACCGGTTTTTAGATGTTACGCTGGAACTTGTTGCGACCATTCCATTTGATGAAAATGTGCGTAAAGCGGCTCGTAAACAAAAAGCCTTTGTCGACGCGTTCCCAAAAACGCCTGCTTCGCTGGCCGTCAAAACGCTGGCAACCCGCGCGGTGCAATGGCCGGTGCCCCCCAGCGCCTCAGGACACCTGGAATTCTTTTTGGAGCAACTCGTGCACGCACAAACTGAAGCCAGGGGGTTGGCTTGAATAGTCGGCTGGCAGCCTATGGTGCTGCAAATCAGATGCAGTTGTTGGTAGAAAAACATGCACCGCTGGTCAAGCGAATCGCCTATCATTTGTTAGCCCGATTGCCCGCCAGTGTGCAGGTCGATGATTTAATTCAGTCTGGCATGATTGGTTTGATTGAAGCGGCCAAGAATTTTGATAATACCAAAGGCGCGAGTTTCGAAACTTTTGCCGGCATTCGGATCCGTGGGTCAATGCTGGATGAAATGCGCCGTGGCGATTGGACACCCCGCTCTGTTCATCGCAATGCCAGATTAATTGCTGAAACAATCGCCGAATTGGAAGCAGAATTCGGCCGAGACGTAAAAGATGTTGAAGTTGCTGAAAAACTTGATATAACTTTAGATGAATATCATCATATGCTCAGTGATGTCAGCAGTGGCCGCATTATTGGGATTGAAGATTTAGGTATTTCTGATGATGTGCTGGTGACAGCCAACGACAAGCAAGATGACCATTTATACGAAGAGCAGGCAAGTGATGCTTTTCAACAAGCTTTAATAAAAAATATCAGTAGCTTACCCGAGCGGGAAGCAATAGTATTGTCACTCTATTATAATGACGAACTGAACTTGAAAGAGATTGGCGAGGTGTTAAGCGTCAGCGAATCTCGGGTCAGTCAAATCCATAGTCAGGCATTGGTGCGGCTTAGAGCCCGGATGCAGGACTGGTTGTAATACTTGAGAATAACCATTGAGGTATCTCGTCGGAGGGGATTTTGGATAAGAATATGAAAATTCTTGTGGTAGACGACTTTTCTACTATGAGACGCATCATCAAAAACCTGTTACGCGATCTTGGATTTACCAATGTCCAGGAAGCGGATGATGGCAGCACAGCATTACCGATGTTGCAAAATGGTGATTTCGATTTTGTCGTCACCGATTGGAACATGCCTGGAATGCAAGGTATTGATTTACTTCGTGCCATTCGCGCTGATGCCAGACTGAAACACATCCCAGTGTTGATGGTCACCGCAGAAGCCAAAAAAGAGCAGATTATTGCAGCTGCTCAGGCCGGTGTGAACGGATATATCGTGAAGCCTTTTACTGCAGCCACTTTACAAGAGAAGTTATCAAAAGTATTTGAACGTCTGGGTTAACCGTAACTGACACAGGAGTGGCGCCATGTCTGCAATTACGGCACCTATGATTACCTTAGAACAGGCTCGTGAGCTTGTGCAGTTGTTAGAGATGGAGCAGCAGGAAGCCGCAAACGAATTAGTGCAGGGGCTAGCGGTGCCAGGCTCCTCAGAATTGTTCGCTGAAGTTGGAAAATTAACCCGGCAACTTCACGACTCACTAAAAAGTTTTCAAGTTGACCCTTCTATTGACAATTTGTTATCCGAAGACATACCAGACGCAAAACGCAGGTTGACTCATGTCATTGATATGACTGAGCAAGCTGCCAATAAAACCATGGATGCCGTCGAATCATGTTTACCTATCGCCGACAAACTGAACTCCAGGATCGGGCTTATTTTGCCTGATTGGCAGCGCTTAATGAAACGTGACCTAAAACTTGGTGAATTCAAAGAGTTATGCCATAGTCTTAATGATTTTCTGAATCAGGCCTCCACGGATGCCAACGCGTTGCAGGGTTCTTTGACCGAAGTGCTGATGGCGCAGGACTATCAGGACTTAACCGGACAAATTTTGCGGCGGGTGATTGAACTGGTACGTGAAGTTGAAGACAGTCTGATTGGTCTGTTAACGGCTTTTGGTCATACTAATTTGCCGCAGCAAGACCGTCCTGTGGTGGTTAAAAAGCCCAAAGCCGGACATGAAGCCGAAGGCCCAATCATTGATGCTGAGTTGCGCGATGATGTGGTATCAGGTCAGGACGATGTAGACGATTTATTATCGAGTTTAGGTTTCTAAGAGAGGTAGGCTAGCATGGGCTTTGATTTAGATGAGGACATTTTACAGGATTTCCTAGTCGAAGCCGGCGAGATCCTTGAGCTGTTGCAGGAGCAGTTGGTCGAACTAGAAAATAACCCCGACGATGCCAGCTTATTAAATGCAATATTTCGTGGTTTTCATACGGTAAAAGGCGGCGCCGGTTTTCTGTCGTTAACTGAATTAGTTGACGCTTGCCATGGTGCCGAAAACGTTTTTGATATTTTACGCACTGGCAAAAGGCGTGTCACATCTGAGTTAATGGATGTCATACTGCAAGCGCTTGACGCTATTAATGGCATGTTTGCTAATGTGCAAAATCGCCAGCCGCTAGAACCCGCATCCCCAGAAGTCTTACATGCATTACACCGTTTAAGTGAGCCAGCATCTGCCGATGAACAGCACCATGCTGTTGAACCAGCAATGAGCCTGGAAACTTTTGATGCGGCAGTGGAACTAGAAGTTGAAAGCGAAATATCTGTAACAACTTCCGGTGCAATTGATGACATCGATGAAGATGATTTTGAAAGACTGCTTGATGAATTACATGGCTCAGGTGCCCCAGGCCGAACGCCGGTCGCAGCTGCGCCAGCACCTGCACCGGTCAGTTTTACGCCAAGTGCCACTGAAGATATCACCGACGACGAATTTGAAGCGATCCTTGACCAACTGCATGGCAAAGGTTCGTTTGTGCCTGGTGAAACTGCTGCTGTGGCGGCTCCGGCAAAAACTACGCCCGCACCAGCAGCTGCAAAACCTGCAGCCAAAGCGCCTGATGACATCAGCGATGATGAGTTTGAATCACTGCTTGACGAATTACATGGCAAAGGTAAAGCACCGGTAGGTCCGGCTGAAGCTGAAAAAGCAGCGGCTAAACCTGCCGCTCCAGTTGCCAAACCGGCACCGAAAGTTGAAGTTGCCAAACCGGTTGAAACGCCAAAACCTGCAGCTTCGGCGCCAGCGCCAGCACCTGCGGTCGCCGCCAGTGCAGCAAAAGATCGTGATGGCGATGATGGTAAAGGTGGTGGTAACGCTGCACAAGCCGATACCACAGTGCGGGTTGATACCAAACGTCTTGATCAAATTATGAACATGGTGGGTGAGTTGGTGCTGGTGCGTAACCGGTTGGTCAGCTTATCCAGCGTGGCGCAAAACGAAGAAATGAGTAAAGCCATTTCGAATCTGGATGTGGTGACTGCAGACTTGCAGGGTGCCGTAATGAAAACCCGGATGCAGCCGATCAAAAAAGTATTTGGCCGATTCCCGCGGGTTGTTCGCGATTTAGCGCGCTCATTACACAAAGATATCAATCTGGTGCTGGAAGGCGAAGACACTGACCTGGATAAAAACCTGGTTGAAGCACTGGCCGATCCGCTGGTCCACTTAGTCCGCAACTCGGTTGACCACGGTATTGAAATGCCGGATGTGCGCGCGGCCAATGGCAAATCCAGAACTGGTTTGGTGAAGCTGGCCGCACAACAGGCGGGTGACCACATTCTGTTGACGATTCAGGATGATGGCGCCGGTATGGATCCGGAAAAATTAAAAGCCATTGCGATTAAGCGTGGTGTCTTAGATCCAGACGCTGCTGCCCGGATGTCTGACACCGAAGCATTTAACTTAATTTTCGCGCCAGGCTTCTCGACCAAAGAACAGATTTCGGATATTTCAGGTCGTGGTGTTGGGATGGATGTGGTGAAAACCAAAATCAACCAACTCAATGGTACCGTACATATCCACTCAAAACTCGGTCAGGGCACTTTGCTTGAAATCAAAGTTCCTCTCACACTTGCGATTTTGCCGACCTTGATGGTGATTGTCGGAAAACAACCTTTTGCGTTACCACTGGCAACCGTCAGCGAAATTTTCCACCTCGATTTGTCGAAAACCAATACTGTGGATGGTCAATTGACCATTGTGGTACGTAATAAAGCCATTCCGTTGTTTTATCTCGAGCATTGGCTGGTACGGGGTTCTGATCGGAAACTTCGCCGTGAACAGGGCCATGTGGTCATCGTACAGATTGGCACCCAGCAGGTTGGTTTTGTGGTTGAAGCCTTAGTCGGTCAGGAAGAAGTGGTGATTAAACCGCTGGATGCCCTGTTGCAGGGAACTCCTGGGATGGCTGGTGCGACAATTACGTCCGATGGTGGTATTGCGCTGATCCTCGATGTGCCAAACTTACTGAAACACTATGCGAAAAAGTCGAAAATTAAGTTTGATCGGTTTAACAACTTAACTTCATAAGCGAGTCATCTATGTCGATCAGGGTGTTAGTGGTAGATGATTCGAGTTTTTTCCGTCGCAGACTGACGGAAATCCTGGCTGCCGATCCGGAATTACTGGTGATTGGCACCGCGAACAACGGTAAGGAGGCGGTCGAAAAGGCCGCCGAACTCAAGCCGGATGTCATCACCATGGATGTGGAAATGCCGGTGATGGATGGCATTCAGGCGGTGCGGGAGATTTTGAAAACTCAACGCGTACCGATCCTGATGTTTTCATCGTTAACTCATGCTGGAGCCAAAGCAACGTTGGATGCGTTGGATGCTGGCGCCGTCGACTTTTTGCCGAAAAAATTTGAAGATATTGCCCGCGACAAAGGCGAAGCGATTGAAGTTCTGCGGCAACGGGTCAAGGCGGTGGCGCGGCGTCGGTTGTTTGTTCGGCCCGCAACAACGGCAACACCACCACCGGTGCGGCCTGCGCCATCAGCATTGGCCCGTACACCGCTGGCGCGTGCTGAGTTATTGCGCAGCACGGAGCGAACCGAACCGGTTGAAGCTGTCAGCTCAGCAAACTTCAGACCATCCGGTAAACAATATAAGCTGGTCGCTATCGGTACATCGACCGGCGGTCCGGTCGCCTTGCAAACTATTATTACCGCTTTACCAGCAAATTTCCCGTTACCGATAGTGCTGGTACAGCATATGCCAGCGGCTTTCACGGGGGCTTTTGCCAGTCGTTTGAATTCACTGGCAAAAATTGAAGTGAAAGAAGCTGCTGACGGCGATATTCTGCGCCCCGGAGTGGCTTATCTGGCACCTGGTGGCAAACAAATGTTGGTGGAAGGCTCTGATTCACAAGCAAAATTACGGATCAAAGATGACGACTCGCCAAGGATCACCTTTAAGCCGAGCGTTGATATTACCTTTGGAACTGCGGCGAAAGTGTTTAGCGATAAAGTGTTAGCTATTGTGCTGACAGGTATGGGATCGGACGGTCGGGATGGTTGTCGGTTACTGAAACAGTTTGGTTCGAAAATCTGGTCACAGGATGAAGCAAGTTGTGTGGTGTACGGCATGCCGCAAGCTGTTACCAGTGCCGGATTGGCTGATGCTGAAGTGAATCTGGCCGACGTTGCCAGCAGATTGGTCGCGGAAGTTGGGCATGGATAAGCTTGCATTTGCCGGGTTAATTCTGGGGTTGGTTTCAGTTGCCAGTGGTTACACCTTGCATGGTGGCTTGTTATCGACCTTGTTTGATTTACCCGCCTTAGTGATAGTGTTAGGTGGCACTTTAGGCGCTGTAATCTTTCAGACGCCTTTACCGCAATTTACCGTTGGCATCAAAATGTTGGGCTGGGTGTTTAAAGCACAATATGTACCTCTGAACGCTACTGTTGAGCGTTTGATCAACTGGGGGACTGCAGCACGTACCAATGGTTTTTTATCACTGGAAGCCGAAGCCTTACAGGAAACTGATCCCTTTTTGCATAATGCCTTGAATTTGTTGGTGGATGGTGTTGAACCGGCAATTTTGCAGGATGCGCTGGACGCGGAACTGACCCTCGAACGTGAGCGGTTATTACGTTCTGCCAAAATTTACGAAGCGATGGGCGGCTATAGCCCAACCATTGGCATTATCGGTGCTGTGCTGGGTCTTATTCAAGCGATGCAGAATATCGACAAACCAGAACTGTTGGGTCATGGCATCGCCACCGCATTTGTGGCCACAGTGTATGGTGTCGGTTTTGCCAACCTGGTGTTTATCCCCATTTCCAATAAGCTGAAAAGTATTGTGATCCAACGCACCTTGTACCAGGAATTGATTGTCGAAGGTGTGGTCTCTATTGCTAATGGCGAAAACCCGCGGGTGATTGAACGTAAACTTGCGGCTTACCGGGTCGGGTGATCTGATGTATCGCAGCAGAGATCGTTTTCAGGAGCATCAGGACAAAGATCCATTGGATCGGTGGCTGGTTTCTTATGCTGATTATGTGACGCTGATGTTTGCGCTGTTCGTGGTGTTGTATTCGCTGGCGATTGCCAAAGAAGAAAAATTCAAAACGATTTCCAGTACCTTATCGCAAGTTTTTGAAAAACCAGTGAAGCCTGACACTGGGGTCAAAGGCGACGACGTGTTAACCGACAATCAACCCCGTAGTGACTACCAAAAGTTTGGATCTTCTTTGGAGACGCCGTCCGGCCCGGAAATTATGGCCGATGCCACTGAGCAGCCGGTACTGAAACAACCCGAATACGGCAACCCTTTGGTTTCGCTGCAGGAACAGTTGACGCAGTCGCTGGCAAATTTGATTGAAGAAGGCGTGGCGAAAGTTGAAAATGATGAAGACTGGCTAACGATTCAATTAAACAGTGGTTTGTTGTTTCCAAGTGGCAGTGGTGTACAAACTTCGTCCGCTTCGGTGTTGCTGGCGGAAATTGTGACTATTCTTAACCAGACCACTAATGTGGTGCGGGTTCGCGGTTACACCGATAATCAGCCGATGAACAATGAAATTTATGCCTCCAATTGGGAGTTGTCGATGGCAAGAGCCACGGCAATTTTGCGGGATTTACAACGGCTGGGCGTCAGGCCGGAACGATTAGCGGCCGAAGGTTACGGCGAATTTGCACCTTTTGCTGACAATTCCACCGCGCAAGGCCGTGCCGAAAACCGCAAAGTGGTGATCGCCATTTCCAAATTTGCAGCAAAACCGCTGAATGCAGCAAATTCTGTATCAGAAGTAACCAGTGTGCAGCAGGCGGCAGAAGTTCTGCAGGCTCCTGCGCAGACCGATGACGGCGTCATCAAAGTCATCCGGCTACCGCATGGTGGGATTAAGATTACTTCAGCGGTTGATGCTGAAGTTGATGCGACAAAGAAAAATAACGGGAATAATTAATTGGTCGTTTGGACTATTGCAAATCAAAAAGGTGGTGTCGGTAAAACGACCACAACTGTAACACTGGGTGCTCTGCTGGCAGGGCGCGGTCATCGGGTATTGCTGATTGATACCGATCCCCATGCGTCATTAACCTACTATTTTGGCATTGATGCTGAAGAGCTGGAGAACAGTGTTTACGACATTTTCATCCGTGGTAAAAGTATTAGCAAAGAAGAGATCATGCAGTCGTTATGTCCAAGTGGCATGACCGATCTGGATATTCTGCCGTCTTCCATGGCGTTGGCTACGCTGGATCGCTCCCTGGGTGACAAAGGCGGCATGGGGCTGATTCTGAAGAAGGCGCTGGCAAAAATTAGTGACGAATATGATTATGTATTAATCGATTGTCCGCCAGTGATTGGGGTGCTGATGGTGAATGCCATGGCGGCCTGTGACCGGATCCTAATCCCGGTACAAACCGAATTTCTGGCGCTCAAAGGTTTGGATCGGATGCTGGCAACCATGCAATTAATGCAGAGTAATACTCAGCCTGGTTATCAGTTCACAATAGTGCCGACCATGTACGACAAAAGAACCAAAGCATCGCTGGAAGCCTATAAAGAGCTGAAAAGTAAATATCAGGATTTAGTCTGGTCGGCGGTGATCCCAATCGATACCAAAATGCGTGATGCCAGTCTGGCGCAGACGCCGCCACCGGTATTCGCCCCGAAATCGCGTGGGGTGTTTGCATACAATACGTTGCTCACTTATTTATTGCAGTTGAACCCGGAGTCAGGCAATGAGTGAACTGGTCGCCAGTCAAAAAGTGATGCGCAATTATTTAAACGCATTGCTGACGGAAGAACAGGAACCCGAAGTCAGTGTGGCGGCGGAGGTTAAAAAGCAGCAATTAAATCAGTTGCTGGCTACAGTTCAGCCGGAAAAACCAGCAGTCGTGATGAAAGTTGCAGCACCGGCGCCGGTTAAAACCGAGCCGGTTCGTGCCAAAGTCATTCCTGAAACTATTGTGGCAAAAGCTATTCCTGTGGTGTCACAACCAGTGTCACAACCAGTGTCGCAACCGGCGGCGAAAGTAGCGGCGCCAGCGCTGACGACCCCCGTGATCACCACGCCACCGCCAAAAGCCCCTGCGGCGGCGGCAGTCAAAGAATATCGCTCCGGCCGCTTTCAGGCACTGTTTTTCTCGGTGGCCGGATTAAAAGTAGCGTTGCCGCTGAAAGAGCTGGGTGGTATTCATAAAATCACCACTTTAAATACTTTGCCCGGTAAGCCAGCCTGGTACAAAGGTGTGATGCTGTATCGGGAACAAAAGATTAATGTTGTGAATACAGCAATGTGGGTCATGCCAGAAAAATATGACCAAAATCTGGCAGAAACACTAAACTATCAATATGTTATTATGTTGGGTAAGAGTTCATGGGGCCTGGCCTGCGAATCGTTGGTCAACACCGTAGCGTTAGAACAAGATGATGTGAAGTGGCGCGCCATTGAAGGGAAAAGACCCTGGTTAGCCGGATTGATAAAACAGCATATGTGTGCTTTGTTAGATGTAGATGCGATGATTGCGTTGTTAGCGCAGGGCGCTGGCAGTTCTGACTGAGCACGGACCAAGGTTTGAGGTTTTGAGGTAAAGGAGCGATACATGAGTAATTTATTGGCGCAATCAGTAAAGACCAAAGAACAAAATGATCTGGTTTTACAATGGGTCACTTTTAAACTGCAGGAAGAAACGTACGGCATCAACGTGATGCAGGTGCAGGAAGTATTGCGTTATACCGATATCGCTCCGGTGCCGGGTGCGCCGATGTATGTGATGGGTATTATCAATCTGCGTGGTAATGTCGTCACCGTTATCGATACCCGTGCCCGTTTTGGTTTACCGCCAACTGATGTCACTGAGAACAGCCGGATCGTCATTATCGAAGCTGATAAGCAAGTGATTGGTATTCTGGTCGATAGCGTGGCGGAAGTGGTTTATTTACGTGGTTCAGAAATTGATACGGCGCCAAATGTCGGCACCGACGAAAGCGCCAAGTTTATTCAGGGCGTCTCAAACCGCGATGGCGAATTGCTGATCCTGGTTGATTTGAACAAACTGCTCAGTGACGAAGAGTGGGACGAAATTACCAATATTTAACCGGTCGTATCCCGTGCCTCTGACGTTTGAATGGTTAACTATGGTTGTGATCCCGGCAGTAGCAATACTGCTGGTTATTTTTGTTGTCTGGCAGCATCGATTGCAGCAGCAACAAATCAGGCAGCTGGCAGAACGTATTGCCGGCGTCAGTGCACAGCAACCCAATCAAAGCGCCGAATTAGAAGAACTGCGCAGCGGCGTCATTGGCGTTGGTCAGCGTATTCTGCAATTAGAACAAGCCCTACAGACTATCGAGTTTAATCAGCAGGCGCTGGCCAGTGAGCTGGAGCAACTGACCGAACATCAGCAAAAAATCCAGTTATTTGACCCTGATTCCAGGCTTTACAGCCGCGCGGTGAAGATGGTGCAATTAGGCGCAGGTCTCGAAGAAGTGATGCGCGAATGTGAATTACCGCGCGCCGAAGCCGAACTTTTGATCAATCTGCATCGTCAGCAAACCAGTTAACGCAATCATTTGTGGCAAATCCAACTTCGCTGGTTACAAAGACTGGTCATAAAGATTGTTGTGCTGCTCCCGTTTTATCCATATTTTGTGCGCAAACCAGAATCCCCCTGAGTTCATCCGCAACGCTGTTACTTTTAACTGAGGTTTGATAAGCTGCAAGCTGTTGCAAGCTAAGCTATGGAATCTGCTTATGTTAAAAGTGCTGAGTGTGTTCGGAACCCGTCCTGAAGCAATTAAAATGGCCCCTTTGGTCAATTTGTTAAAACAAGATCCAGCGATTGAGAGCAGGGTCTGTGTGACAGGCCAGCATCGTGAAATGTTAGATCAGGTGCTGAAATTATTTCATATCGTCCCCGAATATGATTTGGCCATTATGAAAGCTGGCCAGGATTTATATGATGTTTCCACCAGTATCCTATTAAATATCAAGCCAGTCCTCCGTGACTTCCAACCCGACATCGTGTTGGTGCATGGTGATACCAGCACTACTTTTGCTGCGGCATTGGCTTGTTATTATGAAAAAACCGCCGTTGGGCATGTCGAAGCGGGTCTGCGTACCGGCAATATCTACAGTCCATGGCCGGAAGAAGCCAACCGTCGTTTGACCGGCGCCATCACCACCCTGCATTTCGCACCAACTTCAACTTCAGAACAAAATCTGTTGTCGGAAAATGTCGACCCGGCCAAAGTGTTTGTCACTGGCAATACGGTCATCGATGCGCTGCACCAGGTGGTCGCGAAAATTGATGCCGACAAAGCACTTTCTGCTGATTTTGCCAGCAAATTTCCTTATGGCGCAGACGGCCGCCGGTTAATTCTGGTGACTGGCCATCGCCGCGAAAGCTTTGGTTCAGGGTTTGAAAACATCTGTGCCGCGCTTAAAACTATTGCTGAACGTTTTCCGGATGCTGACGTGGTGTATCCGGTGCATTTGAACCCGAATGTGCGTGAACCGGTATTCCGTTTATTAAGTAACTCGCCGAATGTGCATTTAATTGAGCCGCAAGATTATCTGCCGTTTGTCTATCTGATGAGTCGTAGTTATCTGGTACTTACCGATTCCGGTGGTATTCAGGAAGAAGCGCCTTCGCTGGGCAAACCGGTGCTGGTGATGCGTGACACCACCGAGCGGCCGGAAGCTGTTGCTGCCGGTACCGTGAAACTGGTGGGTACCGATGAAGCGGTGATTGTCAGTGAAGTCAGTAAATTGATGACCGACAGCCAATATTATCAAAGCATGAGTTTCGCCCATAACCCATATGGCGATGGCGAGGCTTGTCTTCGGATCACCGACGCCATTAAGCAATATTTTAAACGTTAATCACCGACTATTTCTGAACTGCACCGGCCTGGCCGGTGTTTTAGGTTTTTCTGGAAGGATTGTATGAAATATCAACAACAACAGCAGCTGTTACAAGCGTCGCCAAAAACCTGGCTGGTGACAGGCTGTGCTGGTTTTATTGGCTCGAATTTATTAGAAACTTTGTTGAAGCTGGACCAGACCGTGGTTGGCCTCGACAATTTTGCTACCGGCCATCGGCACAATCTGGCGGAAGTGCAGAGTTTAGTCAGCGCTGAACAATGGCAACGTTTTCGCTTGATTGAAGGTGATATCCGTGACTTATCGGCCTGTCAGCAAGCAGTGCAGGGGGTTGATTATGTGCTGCATCAAGCAGCTTTAGGTTCGGTTCCCCGTTCTATTAACGACCCTATTACCACGAACGCCACCAATATCAGTGGTTTTCTGAACGTGTTACAAGCGGCCAAAGAAGCTTGTGTCAAAGGTTTTGTCTACGCAGCGTCCAGCTCAACTTATGGCGACCATCCGGCCTTACCAAAAGTCGAAGCCAACATTGGCAAGCCATTGTCGCCCTATGCCGTGACTAAGTACGTCAACGAACTGTATGCCGATGTATTTTCGCGTTGTTATGGCTTTCACAGCACCGGCCTGCGCTATTTTAACGTGTTTGGCCCACGCCAGGACCCAAATGGTGCTTATGCGGCGGTGATCCCAAAATGGACAGCGGCAATGATTGCAGGTGACGACGTTGCCATTAATGGTGATGGCGAAACCAGCCGTGATTTTTGTTTTGTCGCCAATGCGGTGCAGGCCAATATTCTGGCCGCGACCACGCAACTGGGGCAAAGTGAAGTGTTTAATGTGGCCGTCGGCGATCGCACCACGCTTAATGACCTGTTCCGCTCCATTCAGCAAACGCTCAGCAAAAATGGCGTGTTATACCCGTCTTCGCCGGTATATCGCGAGTTTCGCGCTGGCGATGTCCGTCATTCACAAGCCGATGTCAGTAAAGCAGGGCAGTTGCTCGGATACGTGCCAAGCCATACTTTAAGCGCCGGTTTAGACATTGCGATGCCGTGGTATATTAGCCACAATTGATTTATAGGCGTAGGCCTTCATACACAGGAAAGTTCATGAAAGTTACTGTTTTTGGGATTGGTTATGTGGGACTGGTGCAGGCTGCGGTATTGGCTGAAGCTGGTCATCAGGTCTGTTGTGTTGACGTCAATCCCAAACGGGTCGCTGATTTACAAGCCGGTATTATTCCGATTTATGAACCCGGCTTATCGGCGCTGGTACAACAAGGTGTCGCGCAAGGTTTGCTGCAGTTCACCACCGATGGCGCTGCTGGTGTTGCCTTCGGCGAATTGCAGTTTATTGCCGTTGGCACGCCGCCGGACGAAGATGGCTCCGCTGATTTAAAGTACGTTTTAGCGGTTGCCAGCACCATCGCTACACATATGACCAGCCCTAAAGTGGTGATTAATAAGTCGACAGTACCGGTTGGCACCGGTGACAAAGTCAAAGCAGTGCTGACAACGACGCTGAAAACCCGACAACAGGATCTTCAATTCGCCGTTGTGTCTAACCCGGAATTTCTGAAGGAAGGGGCGGCGGTTGCTGATTGTCAGCGTCCGGATCGGATTATTCTGGGGACTGATAATCCTTGGGCGGAGAAACTGTTGCGTGAGCTTTATATGCCGTTTAACCGCAATCACGACAAAATTATCGTGATGGATATCCGCAGTGCTGAACTGACCAAATACGCCGCTAACTGTATGCTGGCGACGAAAATCAGCTTTATGAATGAGATGTCGAATTTAGCCGAATTGCTCGGTGCGGACATTGAACAAGTCCGTCATGGCATCGGTTCGGATCCACGGATTGGTTATCATTTTATCTATCCTGGCTGTGGTTATGGTGGGTCCTGTTTCCCGAAAGACGTGCAGGCGCTGATTAAAACCGCAGAGCAAACCGGCTACAACACTCAGCTGCTTAAGTCGGTTGAAGCGGTCAACAATCAGCAAAAACACAAGCTGTTTGGCTTTTTGCAGCAGCATTTTGCCGGTGATTTGCAAGGGAAAACCATTGCCATCTGGGGTTTGAGTTTTAAACCCAACACCGATGATATGCGTGAAGCGTCCAGCCGGGTACTGATGGAAAGTTTATGGCAGGCCGGTGCCACAGTGCAGGCTTTTGATCCGGAAGCAATGGAAGAAACTCAGCGCATTTATGGTTCCCGTGCTGACTTAAAGCTGGTCGGAACCAAAGAAGCCGCTTTACAAAATGCTGATGTGCTGGTGATTTGCACCGAATGGAAAAGCTTCCGTTCACCTGATTTTTCTGTGTTAAAACAACAGTTAAAACAACCAGTGATCGTCGATGGCCGCAACTTGTTTGAACCTTCGCGCTTAAGAGAGCTGGGGTTTACCTATTATGCCATTGGCCGTGGTGACAGTGTGAAGCAGTTCTGATCTGTAGTAGAAGCGAGGTCCGGCACTATTTGTCTAGTCCGGATCTAACCCCGCATCTTCAAGGATGACGGGTATACGCCAAACAGTGTAATAATTTAGTGCTTTAGTTGTTGATTACTCTTTAATCGATAACAAAAGGTAACATGGAAAAGGCTCGCCTATCTTTTGTTATCGCGTGTAGAATGGCAGTCCTTTCTGAAATGGCCGGAATGGCCATCGGCCTTATGATGCCGATGTCATCGGCAATTCGGCTGTTATTTTTCGGAAAAACGAATACTGATTCTGGAGTAAAAGCGTGTTGGATTTAGTTAAAAAGTTGATGGTTGTGTTGGTTGTGCTCAGTTTCGCAGCTCCCTCGTATGCAGCCACACCATCTCCGGCCATGATTGCACAATTGAAAAAACTCCCACGCGCTGAGCAACAAAAAATTGCCAAACAATACGGCTTTGACTTGTCGGTGCTTACCGAAAAACCTACAAAAACCACCAAATTGCCAGGTGAAGAAACGGATATCGACCCGACAGATCCGTTGCAGCCAATGGAACGCTTTGACGAACAACTAAAATCGGACGAAGAAGAAAAAGACCCGACAGTGCCTGAACGATATGGCATGAAATTATTTGATTCAACGATCAGCACTTTTGCGCCGGTCGGCAATGTTCCGGTACCAGATACTTATATTTTGGGACCAGATGACGAATTACTGGTGCAGGTTTACGGTAAACAAACTGCCGAGGAAACCGTCACGGTAAACCGGGATGGCAGTTTACATATTCCTGGATTCAGTCCGGTCCAGGTCGCAGGCCTGAGTTTTGCCAAGGCCAAGGCTCTTATCAGTAGTCGATTATCTGCAGAAAATATTGGCGTTGAAGTGGCCATTAGTATGGGTAAACTCCGTACGATCAATGTGTTTGTTGCTGGCGAAGCGAAGTTTCCCGGTAGTTATACCGTATCGGCATTGTCGACCGTGACTCAGGCTTTGTTCGTGGCCGGTGGCGTCAGCGACATTGGCAGTTTGCGTGAAATCAGTATCAAGAGAGCAGGAGCTGAAGTCGCGCAATTTGATTTGTATAGTTTGTTATTGCGTGGTGATTCGACCCAGGATGTACATTTACGCCACGGCGATGTCATTTTTGTGGCACCGGTTAAAGCGATGGCTGAAGTTGCTGGTGAAGTACAACGGCCGGCCTTGTACGAAGTAAAAGCCGGCGAGTCTGTCCGGCAGCTGGTTGAAATGGCCGGCGGTAGCAAAGCAGGTGCATTTCCGCGTTCGGTGGTGTTAGAGCGGTTTAATGAACTGAATGTCCGTACCCTATTAAATCTCGATTTAACCAAAACCGCCGATCAACAGGTGCTGGTTAAAAGTGGTGATGTACTGCGAATTGGTCTGACCTCAAAGCGGGTCGAAAATATCGTCACGATGGCAGGGGCCGTGGTACGTCCTGGTCAATATGCCTGGTTTCCGGGGATCAAAGTCAGCAACCTGCTGAATTCACTGTGGTCAGATTTGCATTTAACTGTCGATTTGGATTATGCCTTGGTCGTGCGTGAGACTTCCGAACTCGGTGAGTTAAAGGTTGTACAATTTAATCTGGGTAAAGCCATTACCCATCCGGAAAGTGCAGATAACCTGAATTTATCAGCCCGTGATTTGATTCTGATTTTCCATCATGGTGAAGAAACCTACGCCCGGCCTGAACTTGATCAGTATCTGTTTACTAAACTAAAAAAACAGTACCCGGAGCGCCAACTGTTCGCCAAAACCGAGCCGGAGTTGGACGAAAAAGCGCCATTACCTTTTGTACTAGATGTCGCCAATTTATCCACACAGGCGTTTTCGATTTTGTCAGAAAAAGTGGTTGAACCGGTTCGCAAGCCAGGTATTAAGCCAGAACTGCCGAAAGTACCGCAAAAAGCAGAGCATCAGGCTTATCTGAAGTTTTTGTTGAATGACTTGTTTAAGCAATTGTATTTTGATGCTCAGGCGCTGAAGTTATCAGCGCATCTGACCCGCACTGAGTTGTTGTATCCGTTGCTGCAGAAGCTCAAACAACAAGCCAAGTTTAATTCTGCAACGCAGCTCGTGACGGTGCAGGGTGAAGTTAAAGTGCCAGGCGAATATCCATTGGTCGAAAATGCAACTGTGGCCGAACTGCTGATTGCAGCAGGCGGTTTAAACGACAGCGCTTATCTGGAACGAGCAGAAATCACCCGTTCTGTCAGTCAAAGTGAAGTTCAGTCTGGTTTACGGATCCAGCATATCGCGGTCAATCTGACGGATGTACTGCAAGGTGCTGCTAAGCAACCGGTGTTCAGTCGTGACCGGTTGACTGTGTTTGCCGTTCCTGATTGGAACATCGAACGCACGATCAGAATTTCCGGACAGGTAAAATTTCCAGGGACCTATGCCATTCAGCAAGGCGAAAAGTTATCGCAAGTGTTAGCCCGCGCTGGCGGCCTGACCAATGATGCTTTTGCGGCAGGGACTATTTTTACCAGACAGCAAATTCGTGAACAGGAATCGATGCAACTCTCAAAACTGATGCAACAACTGCGCTCTGATATCGCGGCCAAAAACCTTTCTGCCGAAGAAGAAACCGCTCAGACCAAACCGGAAGATGCAATTATGATGATTGCAGAAATTGAAAAAGCCAGGCCAATTGGTCGGTTGGTTATCGATCTGAACGCGGTACTTAAAGCCGATCCTGACTTTGATATGTTAGTGGAAGAAGGGGATGAGCTATATGTGCCTTACAATCAGACCACGGTGTCGGTTGTTGGCGAAGTTCAACACGCGTCAAGTCATAGGTTCCGCAGTGGGATGTCGGTTGATGATTATTTGCAGCTGGCTGGTGGTTACCGCAAACGGGCTGACGATGAGCGTGTCTACGTAATCAGAGCCGATGGTTCAGTGTTTGTACCAAACCGGGGTTCATGGTTTGAAGTCAGCACTCAGACTTTACTGCCGGGTGATACCATCGTTGTGCCGCTGGATACCGACTACACCACCAGATTATCTTTATGGACCAAAGTAACGTCGATCATTTCGCAAAGTGTTGTCGCACTTGCCGCCGTTAATAATATTACGAATTAACAAAGGGATAGCTGAAGTGGAAAAGTATCGGGATGATCAGGTGAGTCTGACGTTGATATTCCAGCTCGCCTGGAGAAACAAAGTCTGGTTGTTGCTGTCCCTCATCATCAGTGTTGGATGTGCCGTTTTTTATAGTTTGCAGCTACCGAATCTTTATCGCTCGGAAGCAAGAATAGTTGCCGCAAATGAATCACAAGGCAAAGCCGGTGGACTCGCCAGTCAATTAAGTAGTGTTTCTGCAATTGCTGGGATCAGCCTTGGTGCTGGTGGTGAAAAGAAATCAGTGATTGCACTGGAAACCATGCGTTCGCGGCAGTTTTTTAGTGATTTTGCTGAAAAATACCAAATTCTGACCCCGATCGTCGCCGGTTATCGCTGGGACCAGCACACCGATCAGTTGTTGTTAGATCCAGAGCTTATTGACACAGAAACGGGTCGTTGGATCCGGCCGGATGTTGAATTACGAACGGCAGAGCCGTCAATGCAAGAAGGTTATGAAGCATTTGTGAAACGATTCGGCAGCAGTCAGGACAAGTTAACCGGCATTGTCACCGTTTCGTTTGAATTTGTGTCGCCAAAGCTGAGCCAGGCTTGGTTGTCTTTATACATCAAAGAAATAAATGACGTGATGCGTGCTCAGGACATTGCGGAAGCAGAGTCAGCAATCAAGTATATCAACGAGCAAATGGACAAAACGCAACTGGTGGAAGTTAAAAACTTACTATTCAGTTTGCTTGAAGAGCACACCAAAACATTGACGATGGCCAATGCGCGCAAGGATTATGTGTTCAAAATGATCGATCCGCCATATTTGCCAGAAGTGAAATCCGGGCCGTTCCGATCAGTGATCGTTTTGCTCACCGTGGTGGTGCATTGCTTTTTATTTTTGATATTCATCATGTTGTATTTATTACTATTCGCCAATAAGACTCCTGCAGTCAACAAAGGTACTGGACAATGATAAAAACGGACGTTGTTAAAATCGCCATTATCGGCCTTGGTTATGTCGGATTACCGCTGGCAGTGGAATTTGGTAAAAAGTTCGCCACTTTGGGTTTTGATATCAATAAAGGACGTATCGCCGAGCTGAAATCTGGTCAGGATCATACGTTGGAAGTAAGCCCGGAAGAACTGGCTGAAGCAACCCAGCTGACTTACAGCGCCGATGTAGCAGATTTACGGCAAGCGAATTTTTATATCGTTACAGTTCCAACACCCATCGATCAACATCGGCAACCCGATTTAACACCGCTGATTAAAGCTTCGGAAACGCTGGGCAAAGTGATTAGCGCCGGTGATGTGGTGGTGTTTGAGTCCACGGTTTATCCTGGTGCGACTGAAGAAGATTGTATTCCGGTGATTGAACGCATTTCCGGTTTGAAATTTAATCAGGACTTTTATGCCGGTTACAGCCCGGAGCGGATTAATCCGGGTGATAAAGAACACCGGGTCACCACCATTAAAAAGGTCACTTCAGGTTCGACGCCGGAAATTGCCGAATTTGTCGACGGTGTTTATCGCAGCATCATTACCGCCGGTACTTACAAAGCCTCCAGCATTAAAGTCGCTGAAGCCGCCAAGGTGATTGAAAACACCCAGCGTGATTTGAATATTGCGTTAATTAACGAGTTGGCTGTCATTTTTAACCGGATGGGGATCGACACCGAAGAAGTGTTATTAGCCGCTGGTACCAAGTGGAATTTCCTGCCGTTCCGTCCGGGCCTGGTTGGCGGGCATTGTATTGGTGTTGATCCGTATTACCTGACGCACAAAGCGCAAGCGCTTGGCTATCATCCGGAAGTCATTCTGGCCGGACGCCGGATCAATGATGGCATGGCCAAGTATGTGGTGTCGCAATTGGTGAAGCAGATGATTAAACAGCAAATCACTGTTTCCGGCGCCAAAGTGCTGGTTTTGGGTCTGACGTTCAAAGAAAATTGCCCCGATATCCGTAACACCAAAGTGGTTGATATTTTAGCTGAGCTCAAGGAATACGGCATGCAGCCTGATGTATTTGATCCTTGGGTTGATGCAGCAGAAGCACAACACGAATATGGCCTGACCCCGGTCGCCACACCAGTGCCAGGCAGTTACGACGCAGTGATTTTGGCCGTGGCACATCAGCAATTCCGGCAACTGGCAGCCAGCGGCATTCGTGCCTTTGGTAAAAACGACCATGTGCTGTACGACTTAAAATATGTGTTGAGTGTTGCTGAAAGTGACTTACGTTTGTAGGCACAGGGAACAGCAGAACTACCGTGGTAAAGTTTTGACAGAAAGAGAGTAAATTTGAAAATTTTAGTGACAGGCGGAGCCGGTTTTATCGGCTCAGCGCTGGTTCGGTATATCATTCAACAGACGAATGATTCAGTGATGAATCTTGATAAGCTGACTTATGCCGGCAATTTACAGTCGCTGGCCGATGTCAGCAGCAATCCGCGATATAGCTTTGTGCAGCTTGATATCACACAGAGCGCCAGCGTGTCAGAAGTACTGCAATCTTATCAGCCTGATCTGGTGATGCATCTGGCGGCAGAGAGCCATGTCGACCGCTCTATTGATGGGCCGGCTGACTTTATTCATACCAATATTGTTGGCACTTACAGCTTGCTTGAAGCGTGCCGCCAGTATTGGCGGTCGCTTGATTCAGCAAGGCAAGCAGCATTTCGTTTTCATCACATCTCGACTGATGAAGTGTACGGCGATTTGCATGGCACCGATGATTTATTCACTGAACAAACACCATATGCGCCAAGTAGCCCGTATTCTGCCTCCAAAGCAGCCAGCGATCATTTAGTCCGCGCCTGGCATCGCACCTATGGGTTGCCGGTCGTGATCACCAATTGTTCAAACAATTACGGTCCTTATCATTTTCCGGAAAAGCTGATCCCGCTGATTATTCTGAATGCATTGGCGGGTAAACCGCTGCCGGTTTATGGCAAAGGTAATCAAATCCGCGATTGGCTTTATGTTGAAGATCATGCCAGGGCTTTGTATCAAGTGGTGACACGGGGTGGTGTCGGCGAGACCTACAACATCGGTGGTCACAACGAAAAGCAGAACATTGAAGTGGTTGAAGCCATTTGTAGCTTGCTCGAAGAGTTGGCTCCACAAAAACCGACCGGTGTCAGCCACTATCGTGACTTGATTACTTATGTCACGGATCGACCTGGCCATGATCTGCGTTATGCGATTGATGCTGGCAAAATTGCAGCTGAGCTCGGTTGGACCCCACAAGAAACCTTTGAAAGTGGTTTACGTAAAACCGTCATGTGGTACCTGCAGCACTCTGTATGGTCACAGGCGGTGTTAAACGGCAGTTATCAGCTACAGCGGCTTGGTGCAGGAATACAATGATGAAAGGTATTATTCTGGCAGGTGGTTCAGGCAGTCGGTTGTACCCGATTACCCGTGGCGTGTCGAAACAGCTGTTGCCAATCTACGATAAACCGATGATCTATTATCCGTTATCGGTGCTGATGCTCGCTGGTATTCGTGATATTTTAATTATTACCACGCCGGAAGATCAGGCTGCTTTTCAGCGGTTGTTGGGCGATGGGACAGATTTTGGTATTGCTCTCAGTTACACCATTCAGCCAAAACCTGAGGGGCTGGCGCAGGCTTTTATTCTGGGAAAAGACTTCATCGGACAAGATTCGGTGTGCTTGGTGCTTGGTGACAATATTTTTTATGGTCAAGGCTTTAGTCCGAAACTGAAGATGGTGGCCAGTCGAACATCCGGCGCTACGGTGTTTGGTTACCGTGTGACCGATCCGGAGCGTTTTGGCGTGGTGGAATTTGACGAACAGCAAACTGCCGTGTCGATAGAAGAAAAACCAAGTCGGCCGAAATCGAATTACGCCGTGACAGGGTTGTATTTTTATGACAATAACGTCGTGGATATTGCCCATTCGATTCAACCGTCCGAACGAGGTGAATTAGAAATCACCACCATCAACCAGATTTATCTGGCGCGAGGTGAGTTATCGGTAGAATTGCTTGGCCGTGGATTCGCCTGGCTCGATACCGGTACTTACGACAGCCTGCTCGATGCGGGGTCCTTTGTTCAGACTATCGAACACCGGCAAGGTTTTAAAATTGCGTGTCTGGAAGAAATTGCATTTAATCAGAACTGGTTGACTGAAGCACAGATGCTAGCGCAAGCCGGAAAAATGGAAAAAAACAATTACGGCGATTATTTGTTGGCTGTAGTTCGGGACAGGAAACTCAGATGCACCAGTTAGTAAATTTGGATCTGTTAAGTGATTTACGCGGTGATTTGTTGTCGCTAGAACAACTTAAAAACGTACCTTTTGATATTAAAAGAGTCTATTGCTTAACTAAGTTACATGCCGACCATCCACGTGGTTTCCATGCGCATCGTCAATTGCAGCAACTGGTCATATGTCTTTCTGGTCGTTGTAGATTTGTGTTGGACGACGGCCACCAGAAGCAAGAGGTATGGCTTGAGTCAGCGTGTCAGGGCCTGTTATTAGGTCATAGTGTGTGGCGCGAAATGTATGATTTTTCAGAAGACTGTGTACTGCTCGTTTTAGCCAGCGATTACTATGATGAGGCGGATTATATCCGTGATTATCAGGAATTTTTAGCCGCAACGGAAATTAGATAATGGTGAAAATTCATCCATTGGCCGACGTTGCTGCCACTCAGATCGGCGACGATACCCGGATCTGGCAGTTTTCTGTGGTGTTGGCAGGCGCTCGCATTGGCAAGAACTGTAATATCTGTGCTCATACGCTGATTGAAGCTGATGTCATCGTCGGTGACCACGTCACAGTGAAATCGGGGGTATATCTGTGGGATGGTTTAAGGATAGGTCATCATGTATTTATCGGGCCGAACGCAACATTTACCAATGACAAAACCCCGCGTTCCAAAGTGTATCCAGAACAGTTTTTGAACACTGTTATTGAAGACTTCGCATCGATTGGTGCCAACGCCACAATATTGCCCGGTATTATCATCGGCCGGAATGCCATGGTCGGTGCCGGATCTGTTGTCACAAAATCGGTGCCGCCAAACGCTGTGGTTGCCGGAAACCCCGCCAGAATAATTCGTTTTTTGCAGGATTAATATGATTCCGTTTTTAGATTTAAAAGACATAAATGCGCAGTACAGCCAGCAGTTAAAAGATGCCTGCGGCCGGGTAATCGACTCTGGCTGGTACATTATGGGGAATGAGCTAAAGCAATTTGAAAGTGAATTCGCGCAATATTGTGGAGTCAAGCATGCAATCGGCGTGGCTAATGGTCTTGATGCGCTCATTTTGGTGTTACGTGCCTGGAAAGAGCTGAAATTATTAGCTGACGGGGACGAAGTGATCGTGCCTGCCAATACTTATATTGCCTCAGTGCTCGCGATCACCGCCAATAATTTGGTACCGGTATTGGTAGAACCGGACGCCGGGACTTTTAACCTCACCTTAGCCACGGTTGAAGCGGCTATTACCGCCAAAACGCGGGTGATTTTGCCAGTACATTTGTATGGTCAACTGGCACCGATGCCTGAGTTGATGGCACTGGCAAAGCGACATGGTTTGCTGGTGCTGGAAGATAGTGCCCAATCTCATGGTGCTGCGATTGAAGGACAAAAAGCCGGTAGTTTTGCTGATGCCGCCGCATTTAGTTTTTATCCGGGGAAAAATTTCGGCGCGCTAGGCGATGCCGGTGCAGTCACGACCAATGATGACCAGCTCGCTGACTGTGTGAAGGCGCTACGCAATTACGGTTCTCATCAAAAGTACCTGAATCTTTATACGGGTGTTAATAGTCGTCTTGATGAGATTCAGGCCGCGATGCTACGGGTGAAATTGCAGTACTTGCCCGATGAAACCAAGATCCGTCAGTCTGTTGCTACACAATATTTAGCAAAAATGCGGAATAACGCGGTGATATTGCCGCAGGTTGTAGTACCGGAAGGCCATGTCTGGCATTTATTTGTTGTGCGTTGTCTGCAGCGCGAAAGATTGCAACAACACCTTGCCGATGCTGGTGTACAGACATTGATCCACTACCCGGTGGCACCACATCAACAGCCGGCATATCAGGGACAATTTCAGTATTCGTTACCGATCACTGAACTACTGCATCAGCAGGTTTTGAGTTTACCGATCGGGCCAACGTTGACACAGGACCAGATTGACCAGGTGATTGCTGCCATAAATAGCTTTTCAGGTTAACCGGCCGGATGAACCTGCTAAAGACCAGTCTGCTGAACGCCGCAGCCGTTGCGATCAGGATGTTAACCTTGCTGGGGCTTAATAAAGTACTGGCAATTTATGCTGGTCCTGCTGGTTATGCCGCGATTGGACAATTACAGAATGTGATGCAGATGGCCACCACATTTGCTAGTGGTGCCGTGACTAACGGTGTGACCAAGTACACAGCACAATATCAGCAGGAACCCGAGTTGCAGCGGCAGGTCTGGCAAACTGCAGGCAGTATCATTCTGGCAATGACTCTGGTATGTATGGTGTTGTTATGGATGTTTAGCCCGCAACTGGCCGGCTACTTCCTGCAGGATCAGTCCTATGCTGCAGTGTTTGATTTATTTGCGGTAGCAATTTTGTTGATAAGTATCAATGCCTATCTGCTGGCAATTCTGCAGGGTAAGGCTGATATTCGTCGTTATATTATGATTAATATTGCCGGAAGTGTACTGACATTTGTGGTCACTGCGCTTGCTGCGTGGCAGTTTGGCTTACGTGGTGCATTGTTTGCACTGGCGGTTCAACAAGGGTTGGCGTTGTTCGTCACCCTTGGATTACTTCGCCGCGAACCTTGGTTTAACTGGCGGTCATTGATTGGCAGGGTCGACCCGTTGGTCGCCAGACAATTATTGCAGTTTATGGCGATGGCATTCACGACGGCTGTTTGTGTTCCGGTTTGTCAAATTTTGATCCGTGATTTGATAGGGCAGCAGTTGTCGTGGGAAAGCGCCGGCATGTGGGAGGCGATGAACCGATTGTCAGGCGCCTATCTGATGTTTGTAACGACAACTCTAAGTCTTTATTACCTGCCAAAGCTGGCGTCGCTGCACGACTTTTCGGCGATACGCCGTGAAATTTTTTCCGGCTATCTGCTGATATTACCCTTGGTTGCAGTTGCAGCCTGCTGCATGTATCTGATGCGGGATTTTCTGATTAAGCTTTTGTTTACTGAAGATTTTTTGCCAATGGCGTCACTTTTTCAATGGCAGCTTGTAGGTGATTTTCTGAAGATTGGTAGCTGGTTGTTATCGTACCTGATGCTAAGTAAAGCGATGACCGCGCTTTATATTAGCACTGAGATTCTTTTCGCCATTTCACTTTATGTGCTGACAGTGCTGTTTATTCGATGGTTTGCATTAGAGGGTGCGTCAATGGCCTATGCAGTAAATTATTTACTGTACTGGCTAACGATGGGTTTTGCTATGTACCGTTATTTCCGACCTTCTGCTTCTGCTGAGCAACAACAGGTATAATCGTCACCATGAAAATTTTATTAGTGGGTGAATTCAGCTCGGTTCACCACAATTTAAAAGCTGGGCTGCTTGAGCTTGGGCATCAGGTTACCGTCGTTTCAAATGGCGATGGCTGGAAAAATGTCGCTGCGGATATCCAAATCCCTTCGAGCCGGGATCCACAGACCGGTCGTCGTTCTATTCGCGCCCTGATCAAAAAAATCGTAGTAGAGCTTAAACTGGCATTTACTTTACGTGATTATGATGTAGTTCAGTTTGTTAACCCTTTGATATTTAGTAATTTGTTGGGTATCAACCAATTTGTGATACGACGACTCATGCGAAATAACCACCGCAGTTTCCTGTTGGCTGCGGGTGATGATTGTTTCTATTGGCAGGACTATAGCAGCCGGTTCCGTTACTCCACTCATAGCGCCGAAGTCGGGTTGGTAGACAGTTACAAAATTTGGTTAAAAGCCAGCACGATCCGTTGGAATCGTTATCTCGCAGCGCATGTTAACGGCGTGATCCCTATTATGTATGAGTATCAGTGCGGGTACGTTGGCCAGCCAACACTGTGTCCGGTGATCCCCATTCCAATTGCAATTAGTGACAACTGGGTACCGTTGCAGGTTGACGACAAGGTCAACATCTATTTTCCCGGGAATAATCAACGTGCTGCATTTAAAGGAAATGAATTTATTCTGCCAGCACTGGAGCGGTTGCAGGCTTTGATGCCCGACGCTGTTGCGGTGAAAGTAACAGACCGGATATCCTTTACTGAACTGATGCAAAACATCGACGGTGCACATCTTGTGATTGATCAGACCAATGCCTATTCCTACGGGGTGTCTGGCGCGTTGGTGTTGTCGCGTGGTCGGGTATTACTGAGTGGTGCCGAGCCAGAGAGCCTGGCTGCCTTCGGGATTGCACAATCTCCAGTGGTTAATCTGAAGCCGGATAGTCAGCACATTTTCGAGACTTTATGCGATCTGGTTAGACGTAAATCCGAGCTAGCAGCCATTGGCCTGTCGTCACGTGAATATGCACTTGAGATGCATCAGCAGCAAAGAGTTGCACGTAAATTTGTCGCGCAATGGACATCAGTTAAACATTCGGAGTTACCCCATGCCAGTGTCTGATTATACGTTGTCGATTGTCACACCAACCTACAATCGGAAGCATTTACTGGGTCGCTCTCTAGATGCCTCGTTACAGTTGATCCAACAGGGAATTGCCTGTGAAATTGTGGTTGTCGATGATGCGTCTACGGATCAGACGTCTGAGTTTTTAACCAGTAACTATGCCGATGAAATTGCACAGAGATTGATCGTCGTCGAACGTTTTGAAAAAAATCAGGGAGTGACAGCCGCCAAAAATCGCGGAGCTGAGCTCGCCCGTGGTGTTTGGGTCGCATTTATGGATTCGGATGACAATTTTATTGTCGAGCACGGGATGGTGATGCTTACCGAATTGGTGGAACATCATGACGATGCTGCTGTCTTTTTCCGTTGCAGAGATAATCAGCACAAAATACAGATCGGGCCTGATTTGCCGGCAGGTTATATCGGATTAAAACAAATAATCAATCAGGGGACGCCCGGTGAATGTTTGCCGGTGATTAAACGCCAGGTCATTTTGTCTTATCCTTATCCGGCAGAATTGAGAGGGAGCGAGTCGTTATCGTATTTTGGCATGCTCAACGCTGAACACCGGATCTTCATCAGTGCGCTGATTGTCAGAGAATATGAATATGCAGGCGATGATCGACTCAGTGCAAAAAAAGGACTTCGTGCCAGAGCTGCGAAATTGGTAGTTCATAATGTCAGGACGCTACGATTTATCTCGGCGCTGAGCGCCAAAACACTGTTTGGCGTTCTACTGCGTATCGCTTACTATAGCTGGCTGACCTGTCTGAATAAAATTACGCGATGAGCCAGCTTTCCGACCCACACCAATTTGCCTTAAAAATGCCTTCATTGAGCCTGAGCCTTGCGAAGGCGTTTATGTTATTAATCGCAATTGCTGCGACAACCTTGTACGGTATTCAAGTACTTAGCGTCGGTAGTTGGGGCGTGGATGGTGACATCGGAGTGTACCAGCTGCAATTTGACCGGATGCTGAGCTTTAATAACCTTTATACACAAATAGACCCTGGTTTTTATAGCATGATGCTTTTGTATGCCAGGTTTTTTGATTTTCCTTCTTTTTTGATTACCTGCTATTTTTTATTTTTTTGCAGTCTAATCGCGCCGATTTATAAAGTTTCAAGCTCGGCAGTACTTGCTGTTTTATTTTTTATCATTTGCTTTGTGTATCCGTCATTTAATTCATTAACAACCTTGGTTTTACGACAAGGTGTTGGTTTTAGTATGTTGTTCTTCTTATCTTTTTACTTTTACAGTGAGCGCAGACTGACGAGTTTCGGGAAGGTCATGTTTGCATCACTGTTTCATGCGTCCTTTCTTTTTTATATTCCGGTGTTGATTGCTTCTGTCTTTATTCGTCAACTGTCAACGCTGTCGATAAGCTGGTTAATTATCGCGATACTGTATGCTGCTGATATACCGATGAAAATTACTGACTTTCTGCCAGAGAACATTAAGGTTTTTTATCGGGTTGCTGCAGCGACGGAAACGGAGTTTGTCCTGGGGTTCAAACCATTATTTTTGATATTATCCAGTCTCCCCATGTTGTGTTTAACGATGCGTTCTTATTACAACGAGGTTAAACAAAACAAGTTGTTATTTAATGTTTATCAAATATTTATCTTGGCAAACTGTATGGCAATGTTGTTTAGCGGTATACCTTATTATGATAGGATTATGTTATTTTCCTGGGTGTTAGTGCCTTTGATCGGTGCCAGCTTTACCAGTTATCTCCTTGAAAAAACCAGAGTCTGAAAAGGATTATTGTGCTTGTTGTTCACATTATCACCTGCCTTGATGTAGGTGGCGCTGAAATGATGCTTAAAAGATTATTAATTGCCAGAGCCACATCAAGCCCGAAAGAACGGGTTATCTCGTTGACCACTTTGGGACCGATTGGCGCAGAACTTCGCAACGCCGGGATTGAAGTCGACTGCCTTGAGTTAGATAAGTCGGTGTTTGGTGTTATCAGACGATTTTTTCAGTTAGTGAAGTTGCTCAACCAGTTGCAGCCAGATGTTGTTCAAACCTGGATGTATCATGCGGATTTGTTTGGCGGCCTGGCTGCAAAATTAGCCGGATGTCGTCAGATTATGTGGGGGATCCGTGGCACTTATACCCCCATCGGTCGACCGGCAACCCATAAAATTATGCAGTTGTGCGCGTTATTATCGGGTTCCATCCCTTCAAAAATTGTTTGCGTTGCCGAAGCCGCCCGAAAAAGTCATATTACTTATGGTTACCGCGCCGACAAATTGTTGGTCATCCCTAATGGCTTAGATTTTCATGGATTTCAATCTGCCAGCGCTCGTGAATTGTTGCGTGAACAATGGTTATTTAACGACAAAAACATGATTTTAGGTTCCGTGGGCCGATTTCATCCGGATAAAGGTCAGGATTTGTTGATTGAAGCTTTTGCTTCTTTAGCGGCTGAATTCCCATTGTTATGCCTGGTGTTAGTGGGGCGTGATTGCGAAGCCAGTAATCAGCAGCTCGGTTCACAAATAGCAAAGCTGCAACTGACCGGCCGTGTATTGTTACTTGGCGAACGTTCAGATATATCTGCATGTCTAGGAGCATTTGATTTATATTGCATGCCATCAAGAACCGAGGGCTTTCCAAATGGTCTGGCTGAGGCCATGGCAGTTGGGTTAGCTGCAGTGGCAACAAAAGCCGGGGATGCCGAAGTATTGGGGGCTGATACAGTATTGTATGCAACCCCGGACGTGAATGCATTGGCAGTGGCGTTGCGAGATCTGTTAACGATGGACGCCGGATCACGGCAGCAGCTCGGCGCTAACGCTGCGATGCGGGTAAAAGAATTGTTTTCGATTCAAGCGGTTCGGCAGCGATATGATCGTTTGTACCAAAGTGTGTTGGAGTCTTAGTTTATGTGTGGTTTTGCAGGTTTTGTCAGTATCGGTATCGATGCACCCACCACAGTGCTTGCCAGAATGGGGAAAGCTATTGAACACCGGGGGCCGGATGATAGCGGCCTGTGGCATGATCCTGAGACCGGCTTAGGGTTTGTGCATCGCCGCCTCGCTATTCTGGATTTATCTTCGGCTGGTCATCAGCCCATGACATCGATATCGCAGCGGTATACCCTGATTTTTAATGGTGAAATATACAACCACTTGTTGCTGCGTCAGGAACTGGACATGCCTGGACTATTAAACTGGCGTGGGCATTCAGATACTGAGACCTTACTTGCTGGTTTTGAGCGCTGGGGGATTGAAGCGACTTTAAACCGTGCCGTGGGTATGTTTGCGATGGCAATCTGGGATCAGCTGCAGCAGCAATTGATCCTCGTGCGTGACCGTCTTGGTGAGAAACCTTTGTATTATGGCTTCCAGGGGGGACATTTTTTATTCGGTTCAGAGCTGAAAGCACTGCGGGCGCACCCGGCATTTACAGCAAATATCGATAGACAGGCATTGATCGAATATTTCCGCCACAATTACATTCCGGCACCATTGTCCATTTATCAGGGGATCCGTAAGTTAATGCCGGGGCAAATGTTAACGCTAAGCCCAGGTTCTGCTTCTCCTCACTATCACAATTACTGGTGTCTATCCGATGTGGTGGAGAAAAGCGCTGTACATCCATGGCAAGGGACCGCTGAAGATGCTGTTCATGCACTGGAGCAAGTTCTCGGTAACGCAGTAGAGCAACAACTCATTTCAGATGTACCACTTGGGGCGTTTTTATCCGGCGGTGTGGATTCAAGCACTATTGTGGCACTGATGCAAAAACACTCAGTCCGGAAGGTCCGTACTTTCTCTATCGGATTTGACGATAAAGAGTTTAACGAAGCCGAACATGCATTAGCGATTGCACAACACTTAGGTACGGACCACACGGAACTTTATGTTTCATCACAAGATGCTTTAAATGTGATCCCGAAATTACCGGCAATTTATGATGAACCTTTTGCAGATTCGTCACAAATTCCGACCTATCTGGTTTCTGCGATGGCAAAACAACATGTGACAGTATCGTTATCCGGAGATGGCGGTGATGAGCTGTTTTGTGGTTATCAACGCTACACACTTGCACAACAACTGCAGAATCGTCTTGGTGCAACACCACAACTATTAAGGCAGTGTGGTAAAGGCATCATCAATACATTCAGTGCATCACAATGGAATTCGGTTTTATCGCCTTTTCAGCCGCTGTTTCCATCCCGGTATCGTACGGCTAATATCGGTGACAAACTGCACAAGTTTTCGGGATTGCTGGCAGCAGATGACGGTATTTCCCGTTATCTGGCGATGATTTCGCACAGCCTTCGTCCAGAACAATATGTAAAAGACGGTACTTTTACGCCCGGACTTATGCTTGAAAAGTCGCTGACGGCTGACATCGATTATATACCACATCTGATGTACCTGGATTCGCTCAGCTATTTGCCAGACGATATTTTAGTGAAAGTGGACAGAGCCGCAATGGCAGTGTCGCTTGAAGGTCGTGTGCCATTTCTTGACCACAGAGTCGTTGAGTTTGCTGCCGCTTTACCACAACAGTTTAAGTTACGTGATGGACAGACAAAGTGGTGCCTCAGACAAGTTTTATATCGCCATGTGCCACGACAGCTGATTGAAAGAACCAAAATGGGTTTTGCGGTGCCGGTTGCCGCCTGGCTGCGTGGACCTTTACGCGAGTGGGCTGAACAGTTGCTTGACCCGGTCTTGCTGCAACAACAAGGGATATTAAATGTGGAATATATCAGACAGTTGTGGCTGGAGCATTTATCTGGCAGCCGCAACTGGCATTCGCAGTTGTGGAATGTGTTGATGTTTCAGGCGTGGCTGGCCCATCAGCAGGAGTCTGTGGCAGATTGAAAAAGAAACTGTTTATTGTGACCACGGTGCCAGATACTTTTGAGTACATTCTGTCGTCGCAACCAGGATTTTTGAACCAGCATTTTCACGTTATTGTGGTCAGCTCAAATCCCGAACGCATCGCAAAATTCGCACGCAGTGAAGGCGTTGACTTCGCGACGGTTGAAATGGCCCGCGGTATTGCGCCGTTACAGGATTTGAAGTCAATCTGGAACATGGTGTTGTTATTGCTACGCTTGCGGCCTGATGTTGTCCATTCATATACCCCAAAAGCGGGAATGGTGTGTGCGATAGCTGGATTCATTGCAAGAGTACCGGTACGGATCCATACCTTTACCGGCCTTATTTTTCCCGCGTGCGGCGGATTTAAGCAACGACTGCTCCAGACGATTGATTGGTTTGTTTGTAAATTAAACACCAACATCGTTCCTGAAGGGCAAGGCGTTTTGTCGGATTTAACGCCAATTTGCCAAAAACCGCTCAAGGTCATCGGCAACGGGAATATTGCGGGTATTGATTTGGGCTATTTTGATTGGCGAAACCAGCAGGTGCAAACTGCGGCTGCTGAGCTTCGGCAGCAGTATCAACTACAGGATAAAAAGGTATTTTGTTTTATCGGCCGGTTAAACGCCGATAAAGGACTGCAGGAGCTTTGTCAGGCCTTTGCAGCGCTAGATCAGACGCAAACAGCATTGTTGATCGTTGGTGGTCTGGACGATGAGAAGCCAATTACTGAAGCCACACTGCAGCAAATAAGGCAGGTGCCCGGAATCATCTGGCTTGGTTTCCAGGCGGATGTAAGACCTGCATTAAGTGCTGCTGATGTTTTTGTGTTGCCCAGCTATCGCGAAGGTTTTCCTAATGTGTTGTTACAGGCATGTGCTATGGCAAAGCCAAGTCTGGTAACGAATGTTTCCGGATCAAATGAAGTTGTTCAGCAAGATGTAAATGGCTGGATTGTACCTGTGAAGGATAGCGGAGCACTGCACATTCAAATGGCCGGTATTCTTCAGATAAGTAATGCAGAGCTCAGGCAAAAAGGGCAAAATGCCCTGCATTTGGTGACCGAACGTTTCGAACGCAGGTCCTATCAACAACATTTATTACAGTTTTATCAGGATATTTTACGTTGAAACGACTGCTCGACTTCGCCGCAGCAGCAATAGCCTTATTGCTGCTTTCACCATTCCTGTTGCTGATTTTTATATTAGTGCGCGTTAAACTAGGCTCACCTGTGCTTTTTTGCCAGGCACGGCCAGGTTTACACGGTAAACTCTTTCATATGTACAAGTTCCGCACCATGATCAATGCAGTGGATGCCCAAGGACAGCCGCTTAGTGACGCGCAACGGATAACGCCATTTGGGAGTTTGTTACGGTCTTCCAGTCTTGATGAACTGCCGGAGCTTTGGAATGTTCTCAAAGGGGACATGAGTTTGGTAGGCCCACGGCCATTATTGCCAGAGTATCTTCCTTTATATAACCAAGAACAGTCGAAACGTCATCTGGTTCGTCCCGGAATTACCGGATGGTCTCAGGTCAATGGTCGTAACGCCATTAGCTGGGAAAAGAAATTTGAATTGGATGTCTGGTACGTAGAACATCAGAACTTATGGTTGGATATCAGGATCCTGTTTCTTACGGTGCAAAAAGTATTTAAACGTGAAGGTATCAGTAGTGATGGTGTGGTCACCACTGAAAAATTTACCGGAAAATCAGAACGATGAAAATACTGGCAATTTTGGGGGCTAGTGGACATGGCCGGGTTATTGCCGATGCAGCATTAAGCAGCGGCTTGTGGCAGCTCATTCAATTTTATGACGATGCATACCCAACTTTGCAATGTAATGGCCGTTTCCCTGTCGTAGGCGATTCAGCTGCCCTGGCTGCATCTGGTTTACCAACGGTTGTGGCTATTGGTGATAACGTACGGCGGCTGGAAAAACAGCAATGGTTGCAACAAGCCGGTCTGCCAATCGCTACAGTGTGTCATCCAAGTGCAGTCATTGCTTGTGATGTGGTGTTAGGTGACGGTTGTGTAGTGCTTGCCGGAGCGGTGATTAACTCAGGCGCGCAATTAGGGAAGGCTTGCATTATCAATAGTAGGGCAGTCGTGGAACACGATTGCGAACTTGCCGATGCGGTGCATTTAAGCCCGGCCGCAAGCCTTGGTGGTGGATGCCGGCTCGGTACGGCGGTTTGGGTTGGTATTGGCGCCGCGGTTCGCCATTTAATTACTTTAGAAGAATTCTCCATTGTTGGAGCGGGGGCAGCTGTGGTTAAGCCAGTCTTGACCAGGCAAATTGTGGCTGGCGTGCCCGCTCAGCTAATTAAAATGAATAAGTAGTGGTGTGATATGTTAAATACAGCTTTCTCTGTTTGGCCTTCTTTTACTCAGGAAGAAGCCGATGCGGTGTCGCGGGTCATTTTATCCAATAAAGTGAATTACTGGACAGGACAGGAATGTCGTGAGTTTGAACGCGAGTTTGCAAGTTGGTGCGGAACTGAATATGCCGTCAGTTTAAGCAACGGCACCTTAGCCCTAGATGTAGCGCTTAAAGCACTTGGTGTTGGCCCTGGCGACGAAGTGATTGTTACCCCAAGAACTTTTCTGGCGTCGGTTTCTTGTGTCGTTAATGCAGGGGCCATTCCGGTTTTCGCTGATGTCGATTTAAACAGTCAGAATATCACCGCCAACAGTATCAGAGCCGTGCTGACCGACCGCACTAAAGCCGTCATCGTTGTGCATTTAGCCGGTATGCCTGCTGACATGGACCCGATTATGGCGCTGGCCGCTGAACATTCGTTTTATGTCATCGAAGATTGTGCCCAGGCCCATGGCGCCCGCTATAAAGGCCGCAGTGTTGGTTCAATCGGCCACATCGGAGCCTGGTCGTTTTGCCAGGATAAGATCATGACCACCGGCGGTGAAGGCGGTATGGTCACCACGAATGACAAAACATGTTGGTCTTTTATGTGGTCATTTAAAGACCATGGGAAAAGCTACAGTTCGGTCTACGAAAAACAACATCCGCCAGGGTTTCGCTGGGTTCATGACAGTTTTGGAACCAACTGGCGTATGTTGGAAGTCCAGGCGGTGATTGGCAGAATTCAGTTAAAACGATTGGCGCAATGGACAACGGAGCGCCAAACCAATGCAAAAGCGCTGGATCTGGCCGTTGCAGATTTACCTTTATTACGACAGTCGGTAATTCCAGCGGATTGTGAACACGCCGAATACAAACATTATTTTTTTATACGACCAGAATTGCTTGTCAACGGCTGGGATCGGGACCGCATCATTGAAGAAATTGTGCAGCGTGGAGTTCCATGTTATCAAGGCAGCTGCTCTGAAGTGTATCTGGAGAAAGCATTTGAACATACCGGTTGGCAACCTGTTGAGCGCCTCCGAAATGCTAAAGAACTTGGTGAAACCAGTCTGATGTTTTTGGTACATCCGACTCTGACCGCCGCAGAAATCGCCAAAAGTTGCGCGGTGCTCCGGGAAGTCGTGTTATTAGCGTCTGCGTAAAATGTTAGCCGTGAATACCTGCAGATCATCGAATAAATTTGATTGTAGTAACCTGGAGTTTGAACAGGTTGCAATTTGTATTGGATCGGAATAAAGCATGCAAGAAACTGCAGATTTAGTCAGTATTTACATCCCAACCTGCAACAGATTTGATCTGTTGCAGCGTGCGGTTGCCAGTTGCCTTGCCCAAACCTATAGCAATATTGAAGTAATCATTTCTGATGATGGCTCGACTCCTGACGTGCAAGAAAAGATTCAGCGACTGGCAGCCGTTGATCATCGGATAAAACTGGTGTTGACAACGCAATCTTTCGGCGCTTGTGCCGCCCGTAACAAAGCGATTGCGCTGGCGACCGGAAAGTTTGTCACCGGGCTTGACGATGACGATGAATTTAAACCAAATCGGGTCGAACTTTTTGTCAAAGCCTGGTATGTCAATCCTGGTATGGCATTTATCAGTGCCAATAGTTGTATCTACATTGACGACTCGTTAAAAATTACCAGCCGAAAAAAGAACCGGCTGATCACTTTACAAGACCTATTGCATACCAATGTTATTGGTAATCAATTGTTTACATTGTTGTCGTCGATGCGTGCTATCGGGGGCTTTGATGACGACTTGCAGGCCAGACAAGATTACGATGCCTGGATTAGGCTAGTGGAACAATTTGGTCCAGGTTGCCGGATTTCTGAAGTCACTTATATTATTCACCAGGATCACAGTTACCAGCGAATTTCCAACTCCAGCCGAAGGGTACAGGGTTACGACTATGTGTTTAAAAAACACGAACATAAAATGAACTCTGAGCAAAAAGCCAGTCATAAGTTCTACCGGTGTTTATACACCGAAAATCCGTCACTCTGGACTTTGCTGCCAAAAACACCACTGCGGTTGTGGCCGGTTGCAATCAAAGTGATTTCGCTTAGAATGCTGGGTTATAAAGTGTAATGCAGTTAGTTTTTATTGATTTTTTAGAGAGTTAATGATGAAACATTTGCGCAAAGGTTTTACCCTCATCGAGTTATTAATCGTTATCGTGATCCTGGGGTTGTTGGCTTCGCTGGTTGCACCGGAGATGTTTGGCAAAGAAGAGTCATCCAAAATCAAAATAGCTGCAGCGCAGATGGATATGATGGAAACCTCACTGGATACCTTCCGGCTGGACATTGGCGCTTATCCTGATCAACTGAATGAACTGATTAAAAGCGACAAAAAAGGCTGGGATGGCCCTTATATGCCAAAAGATGTGCCGCTGGATCCATGGGGCAATCCTTATGTCTATGCCAAGCCAGGCAGCAATGGCAAAGCCTATAGTCTGATGTCTTATGGTGCCGATGGCAAACAAGGTGGTGAGGGTAAATCGGCAGCGGATATCGTTCATCAATGAACCCACTTATTTCGCTGCTCCAGCAACAATTTCAGGTTGCTGAAGCTGACATAGAAAAAGCCCTGAGTTATCAGCGCAAATTTGGTGGACAGCTGGAACAGATTTTGGTCAGCATGGGCAGTTTTTCGTCTGAATCACTGCCGTTGTTGTATGCAAAACTATTGTCGTTACCGATGCTGAGCGAAGCGGAAGTCGCTGACTGGGAATTACCGCAACAGGCTTATACCTTGCCGCTGGCAGCGTTATTAGAAAAAAGCTGGATCCCATTTCAGAAAACGGCACAGGGCTGGTTATTTGCCACCAGCAGCCCATTAAACCGCGATATCCATGAATTATTAAATCAACATGCACCGTCGTTTCAGGTGGTGGTCAGTACTTTAGACATTCTGCATTTTCTGCGCAGTAAAGCCGAACAAACTTCAGCGCCGGTGCTGAGCGGTGAACTGACCTCCGTTGAAGAGGCGCGCCTTCGCGAACTGGCGTCAGAAGCGCCGACGGTAAACTTACTCAACGCATTGATCACCCGCGCTTTGCGCCAGCGCGCTTCGGATATGCATGTCGAACCGAGCCAGGGCCGTGGTAAAGTCCGGTTCCGGATTGATGGTGTGTTGCAGGATGTCGAAAGCATTCCAAGCGGTTTATTGTTGCCGGTGATTACCCGGTTAAAAATTCTCAGCAATATGGATATTGCCGAAAAGCGCCGGCCGCAAGACGGTAAAATTGAAATGCGGATTGGCGGTATTGACCTTGATATCCGGGTATCGGCACTTCCGCTTAATGATGGCGAAAGTATTGTGATGCGTTTTCTACGCAAAGACGCCATCAACTACGATATGAAAGTGCTGGGGATCTCTGCCGATTTAGAACAGAAAATCCTGCAGGATTTGCAAACCACCGCCGGCGTTATTTTACTGACCGGCCCGACCGGCTCAGGTAAAACCACCAGTCTTTATACCTTTTTGAATAAACTCAATACGCCGGGCGTGAAAATCATCACGCTTGAAGATCCGGTTGAATATCAATTGGATGGTATTAATCAGGTGCAGGTACAAAGTGACATCGGTTTTGACTTTGCTGCCGGTTTACGCAGCATCGTCCGTCAGGATCCGGACATCATTATGCTCGGTGAAATCCGCGATAAAGAAACTGCCGGTATTGCGATGCAATCGGCGTTAACCGGTCACCTGGTGTTTTCAACAGTGCATACCAACGATGCGCCCAGTGCTTATACCCGACTGCTGGATCTAGGGGTGGAAGAGTTTTTACTGAATGCGGCGCTGGTGTCGATTGTGGCACAGCGACTGGTTCGCCGGTTATGCCCGCATTGCGCTGTGTCAGCTGAAAACCAGGCCGAGCTTGAGCATAAATACGCATTACCGGCTTTGGCTGAACGGTTCCAGGTGCCATTGCAACTGAAACAGGCAAAAGGCTGTGAGCATTGTAATCATACCGGCTTTCAGGGGCGGGTGGCCGTGATCGAATATTTACGCTGCTCAGACGCAATTAAAGCAGTCCCCAAAGATCAGAATTTTATTCAGAAGGCCCGGGTGATTAATAAAGAGCAAGGTGGCCGGACTTTGCTTGAAGACGGTTTGCTAAAGGCCATTCAGGGCACCACCACCATTGAAGAAGTGTTGCGGGTTGCCGGCTGATGATCAATTTCCAATACAGCGGTTTTGATCAATCCGGCGCCAAAGTCAGTGGTGACATCAGCGCTGATTCAATTGACAGCGCCCGCCAGATGTTGCGTCAGCAAGGTGTATTGGTCAAAACTTTACAGCCACTGCAATTGGAAAGTTCCGGTTTTTCGTTTGGCAAAGCCAAAGTTTCGTTATCTGATCTGGAATTTTTAACCACTGAACTATCGGTGTTGTTAGATGCCGGATTAAAAATTGACAAAGGCATTGAGCTTTTAAATCGCACCAATAAAAAGCCGGGTCTGGCCACACTGCTGGATAAAATCAGCAAGTCACTGCGCGGCGGCAAACAATTGTCGCAGGCGCTGCAACTGGCCGATGATAAACTGTTTGACTCGCTTTATGTCAATTTGGTCAGCATTGGTGAGGCCACCGGCAAATTACCGGATGTGTTTCGTAGCCTTGCTGCCGATCTGGCATTTAAACGCGACTTACAGCAAAAAGTCACGCAGGCACTGACCTATCCAATGGTCATTCTGTTTGTATGTCTGAGTTCCATCGTGTTTATTTTTAATTATGTGGTACCAAATCTTGAAACCATGTTTCAGGGCAAAACAGATTTACCAGTGTATACCCAGCTGTTGTTAAGCAGTTCGGCCTGGATGCGGCAGTATCAATGGTATTTGCTTGGTGCGATCATCGGCGGGGTATTTTTGCTGAAGCATGCACTGCAAAAACCTGAATTCCAACACTCTTTTCAAAAATGGCAGTTGAATTTGCCGGTGCTCAAACAAGCCGTGGTGCTGGTCGAGCGGATCCGTTTTAACAGCGGTTTGGCGATGATGCTCAATGCCGGAGTTTCGGTTGATCAAGCGCTGATGTTGTCGTGTGGCAATATTAAAAATTCGCTGGTGCGGCGCGAGCTGGAAATTGCGATCAATAAAATTAAACGGGGTGATGCGCTGAGTGGGGCGTTACGTCAAACTTTGTTGTATCCGGATTTTTTTGCATCCTTGTTGGCGGTTGGCGAAGAAAGTGGTGAATTAACGCGGATTTTCCGCGAAATCGCCGAACGTAGCCAACGCGAGTTCTCGTCCTGGGTTACCCGGATGACCAGCCTGCTAGAACCGCTGCTGATCGTGGTGATGGGCGGCATCGTTGGTGGCGTGGTGGTGATTATGATGCTCAGCATCACCGGCACCACTGACGTTGGTATTTAACCATGCCACGCCGGGGCTTTACGCTGATCGAGCTGTTGGTGGTGATCGCGGTGATGGGCGCGGTGATGGCGCTGGTGGGGCCACTTGGGGCAGAGCAGTTAAGCCGGAGTCAACGTATTGCGGAACTGAAACAAGTCGAAGATTTACTGCAGCAGCAGTCGCAACGGGCATTTTTCCGTGGCACTGTCATTACATTAAAGTTTGATGGAAAAATGTTGAACGTTCAGCCTGGCGAACAGCAACTGCACTTTGAGCAGTTGTTTTTTCCACCGCAGCAGCTGGTAATCAATAAAACCGGCGCTTATTCAGCGACATTGTTAAATGTACAGGCTGGTAAGCGGGCCCTTGAACTTAAACTTCCCAGTCTGTCTGATGGCTATGCAGCGCAATAACCGTGGTTTTACCTTAATTGAAGTTTTAATCGCGGCAGTGATTATGTTTGCAGTACTTGCTTTGACTGCCGTCAGTTTCAAAACTGCGCGCCAAAGTAGCGAAAAGGCCGCAAATGTCGTCAACATGCTGGCGCCGCTGCCATTGATTATGGATACCATCAGAACGCAAATTCGCAGTAATCCGTTGGAAAACTTGCATGGCGACGGTGCTTTTTCCGGGATCAGTTATCAATGGCAAGCGACCAGTCAACTTTTTGCATCACCACCAAATATTATCGACCCAGAAACAATGTTGGCAACAACTTATCAGCCACGATATCGGCTCTATCAGGTCAATCTGACCTTGTCGTTGGACAACCAACAACGGCAGCTGTCATACAAGGAACTGGCATGGACAGCACAAAACGCATTCGCCGAGTAGCAGCCGGCTTTACCCTGGTCGAATTGCTGATCGCGACCAGTATCCTGCTGGTGGTATTGGCGACGGCAATGTACGGCTATCAGCTTTATCAAGCCCAGTGGCAACGCAATCTGAGCAAGATTGACAGCGGTTTTCAACAGTTGCGTCGTTATGATTTGGTCTCGACTGCGCTGCACGGCATAGTACCGTATATGGTGATGTCAAATCAGCAGCAGAGCTTCTATTTTCTTGGCCGTACTGAAGGTTTCACCGCTGTGACAGTGGCCCCTGTGTTTAATCCCGGCGCACCCGCTGTCATCCGGGTTTTTAAGGAAATCCGACCTGACGGTAAATATCAGTTGGTGTATGAAGAAGCATCCCTGGCTGAAGCGCCGTTAGTCAGGGCGCAACAGCAATTACCATTTGCCCATCGCCTGGTGGTGTCGGAAGATCAATTATCCATTGAATTTGCGTATTACACCGAATCAGCATTGGACATCAATCAGCGGATTGATGACGCCGGCAACGTTCTTAAAATTAATTATCAATGGTTGCCAGAGCATGACGCTCTGATACAGCGTACTCACCCTATTCTTGTTTCTATAAATTTGTCAGGTTTTAACTGGCAATTGCCGGTCGCCGAACGAACCCAGTCATTGCTAAAGCGTTCAGATCAAAGCCAGGATTTTATATGAAATATTCGATAAATCAGGGCATAGCGTTATTACAGGTGCTACTGCTCAGCGCTATTTTGATGGTGATGTTGCTGGCAATTCATGCATCTGCACAACGCCATGTCAAACTGGCTGAGCTTGCAATAGCCCGTGCCGAAGCGACTGCCATGCTCAATAGTGTTGAAGCTGAAACCTTGTTTGCCCTGCTGACGCACCACCGCCGTCGTTACATTGATGGTGCCATGGAACTGCCAAAACGCTGGTCGTTTGACAATGCCGAATTTCTATTTGGCGAAGCCAGAGTGCAAATAGAAGATACCAGTGGCTTGCAATCGTTGTTGTCGCCAGCAGGATTACTCCCCATGTTGCAGGGGATCACGAATGACGACGTATTGGCTCGTAGTTTAGTCGCAGCCATCGACGACTGGCAGGATAGCGACGACGAGACCCGTTTTGGTGGCGCCGAACAAGCTGATTATACTACGTCAGTCATAGTGCGTAACAGTACGATTCAGGATGTTTCCGAGCTTCGTGTAATTAAAGGGTTTACGCCTGATTTGATCGAAAAAATTTCACCTTATATCACTTTGTTCCCCAAAAAATATCAAAACCTGTATGCGATGCCGGAACAAATGCTTCGGTATTATATCGACCCGGTACAATTAAAACAGGTATTAGCAGAGCGTGACAAAGGCACCTTAACCCCGGACCGATTTAGCCAGTTAACCGGTATCGAACAAGATGAATTTGTCGGTTTCACCACCAGCAAGGGCCTGCAGCTGCGCTTCACAGTCGATCGAAACGGTGTTAAGCTTTCGCGGCAGTTTTCCGTAAATTTGGAACCTACAGCGGAACAACCACTTCAATTTTGGGATTATTATAAAAACAGTTATGCAGACCTCTCCGTCAGTCCCTGAACCTTCATTTAATGTCTGGCAAAAATGGAGTCACTGGTTTGTGGCCCGATTTGTTGGTATCCAAAGCACTACATTCTGTACCGCTTTACACTATAGCAATGGTAGCTGGCAACCGGGTGCGTCAAACCCTGCCATCGGTTTGTTCCGGATTATCCCCCGGTCGTTGTACGCAGAATACCAAAGGTATTATCCAATTGTTGATGCCAACGACTTGCGTGCTGTACTACAGCAAGATTATCCATCGCATGCACTGCATCTGATTGCTCAAGCGGAGCATAATCAGCGGCGTGTTACCAGTTATGTGTTTGATCAAAGCTTGCTCGATGCTTTGCAACACCCTTGTTTTTTGCTGCCTGAATCTTTGTTATTAGCGTTGTCGCGCACTGAATGGCCGGCGACGATGCAAATTCAGACTGCACCTGATTGGTTTATCTTTTGTGGCGCGCAAGGCGTTATTTCACAGCGCCCCAACGCTTTGGTACAAAACTTAGCCATGTTTCGTCTGGCGCAAGGGGTGTCAGAGACGGTGCCGCATGTTGATCTGCCTGCGACCGCTCTGGCGGGCTTGTATGTTCAGGGGCTAAAAAAGTTGTCAGCGAAACAACTCGCTGCACTCTTTTACCAGGCAAAAATTGCGCATGTGCTACCTGACTGGCGCCCGCTGTTGGCGATCCCTGCGCTGGTGCTGGTATTACATTTATTGACGAGTAGCTGGTTAGTCAACTGGCAACTGACCGAACGGCAAGCTGATATTGATGCTTTAGGCCCGCAGATGGATGAACTGTTATCTGCGCAGCAACAACATCAACAACTTACCACCCAAATCTCAGCAGTGGCCACTCAGCAGCAAAACACGACGATGATCGCACCGGTTTGGCAGTTGATTACCGCGTTAGTTGGGGCGAATGTAAATTTGTCGGTGGTGGAGCAGCAGGGCTTACAATTGCAATTGCGTGGTACCGCTGTCCGTGCCACAGATGTTCTGAGCAACTTACAGAAAACTCCGGGCGTTGCAGCCGCTGTGTTTGCAGCACCAACCCGCAGAGCAAATGAGTTAGAGCAGTTCCATATTCAGGTGACACTTACTGCCGGAGCTGCCGATGCTGAAAAATAAGCCATTATTGTTGGCAGTTCTCGGATTGCTGTTGCTGCTGAAGTTTGTGGTTCAACCCTGGTATCAAGGACAATCGGCCAAGCTTGACGAACTCAGCATCAGCAACCAGCGACTGGCCAAGGTATTTGCATTACAACAAATTGCCGAACCGCTTCATCAGGATTTAACCACCTTACAACAACGGTTAGCCGATTTAAAACAACAGCTGCCTGTCGCCGAAAATGCCCAGGCGATGGCGCTGCAGACACAAAACAGCTGGCAGCTGTTGTTTGAGCAGCAGCAAGTGAAAGTTGAATTATTCGACTGGGTTGGCGAACGGGAATTTGCTGCCGCTGGTTTTCAGATCGGCAGGATCCAATTGCGGCTGAGCGGGAAATTGCATCAACTGGCGCTTGCAGGTATTACCTTACAACAACGTTTCCCAAGCGCGAGTATTGAAGCGAGTCAAATCAATCAGAGCGGGGGGCTTAAGATGGACAATCAGGCCGAGCAGCAATTGACGATTGATGTGCTTTATCAGTTGGAGTCCGCGCAATGAATCGATTCCAGTTACAAGCGGGGCATTACATCTGGCTGGCCATAGCCATGCTGATTGCCGTGGTTGACCTCTGGCTGCGTGTCTGGTCGCCTTTGCCGCATCTGGACAAAGCCTGGCAGCCAGCTTCGTTACCTGAGGTTCAGCAAGCACCTGTGGTGCCGGCACAATTGATCAGTCAGTTACAAAGCTATCAGCAGGCAGGTCCTGCCGACGATCAACAACATGCAACCAGCAACAAGCCAGTTGATGCCAAACAACTGGGCGATTATTACCTGGGGCTTTATGCGATTTACCAGAACAAGCAGCAATATTACGCCATCTTAGCAGTGCAGCCAGCAGCCGCTACTGTCAGTGGCAAGCTGCAGCATTGGGGGCTTGCTCAGGGGAATACCGAATTATCTGTTGTTGCCATTGATCGCAGCTCTGTCACTATCCAACAAGGTGATGCGACTGTCACTTTACGCTTATTTGAGAAAAAGCAGCCACCTGCAGTGGCTCCTTAACAGTAGGTTTTTTATGAAGATATTTGTTAAACACACCAGTCTGTCACTACTGGCTTTATCGGTACTCGCTTCTTGCGCCACCGCGACCGGTCCGGTAAAAATTCCTGCGGCCAAAATATCAGGAGCCTCGGACATCACGGCGACAGAGCCTGAGTTAGCGGCTGCTGAGCAGAGCCAATTGACGCAATCCGGGTATCAGCAACTTACGCCATTAGCCAATCAACGGCAGCGGTTACAAAGCCAGCTCGATTTGTCGTCCCGCTTTAGTAATTTAGGGGAGCTGACTATCGCCGTTGATGCGATGGCCGGCGACGAGCTGATCCATACGGTATTTGGTGAGTTATTAAAAGTAAACTACGTGATTGCCGATGGTATCGCCAATCTGAGCGACCCCCTGAGCCTGAATGTGCAGGAAGCGGTGAGTCCCCGGCAACTGTTTGTGTTGATTTCTGAGTTATTGGCCAGTCGCAATATCGCAGTTTCGCTGAAAGACAATGTGTACTTTATCCATCCAAAAGATGCCAGCAAACCTGGATCTTCGGTGCTGGGATACGGTCGTAACCCGGCTGATGTACCGAATGTGCCAGGACAAATTACCCAGTTAGTGCCGGTGTTATATAATCAGGATCTGTCGATCGAACGCACCATCCGCGATTTAAGCAATACCCAGGTGATGCCTGCTGATGGTCAGAGTGCATATTATATTACCGGTGAGCGCAACGATATTTTACGGGCAATTGAACTGTTAAATATGTTGGATAACCCATCAGTGCGCGGCCGACATGTCGGTTTACTCCGTTTAACTTATATTACCGCCGAAGATTTCAGTAAAAAAATTGCCGAGTTACTGGCGAGTGAAGGGTTGCCGGTTGATATCAACAAGCCAGGTAACCGCAATTTGGTATTGATCCCAATTGAACAAATTGGTGCTATCGCCATGTTTGCTGCCGATAAAATTTACGTCGAACGCGTCAATTATTGGGCGGCGCAGCTGGATAAGCCTAGTCAGGGCACCGACAAACAGTATTTTATGTTTTACCCGCGGTATGCCCGGGCCTCAGATTTAGGCCAATCGGTGGCTTCATTGCTGGGGCAGGAAAATGAGCAGGTCAATCAACGTCGTGATACCAGCTCTGCAATGTCGGAAACACCTGAAGCCAATGCTGGCAACGCATCCAATATCCGTACTGGCGCTGCGGCGACAACAGGCAAGCCCGGTGTTAGTTCCGCCCAGAATGAAAACGTCCGGATGACGGTCGATGAACGCGCGAACGCTTTAATTTTTTATACATCAGGCAAAGATTACCAAAGCTTGTTACCGATGATTCAACGCCTCGATACCATGCCAAAACAAATTATCCTCGAAGCGACCATTGCTGAAGTCACGTTAACCGATGAATTTGCGATGGGCATTGAATTTGCTTTAAAAAACGGCCGGTTTAATCTGGGGGATATTGGTGCTTTTGGGTTAGCCGAGATTGGTGGTACTTCCTTTAGTTATAGCGATGCGGCCGGAGTGGATAAAATATTAGGTCAGCTGACGCAAAAGGATGGCCGGGTCAATGTATTAAGTAGTCCGTCAATTGTAGTGCGTGATGGTGTTACTGCAACTATTGCCGTGGGCACTGACCTTCCTATAGTGACTGCAACCACATCGAACCCGTTAGACCCGAACGAAGTACGTCAGGTTAATAGTCAGGGCTATCGCCGCACAGGTATCGAACTTTCGGTCACACCTTCGATTAGTGCCCAAGGGTTGGTCGTAATGGAAATTGATCAAAGTATTTCCGGGGACGCCGAGCTTTCTTCAGCGACAACCAACCCGGCCATTTTTGAACGGACATTAAAAACCGAAGTGATAGCACAAAGCGGTCAGACCATTTTACTCGGCGGCCTGATGTCAGAAAATATCAACCGTTCTGAAACGAAAGTACCACTTTTAGGCGATTTGCCAATTATTGGTAACCTATTCAAATCACAAAAAGATTCCACAACGAAAACAGAACTGTTATTGTTGATTACGCCACGCGTCATTGACAATACCAGTCAATGGCAAAATGTACGGAATAAACTGGCAAGTGGCCTGGAGCTTCTACAGTTGCCCGATGAAAAAAACAGCAATTAGCTGTTATTTTCCTGAGATTTTTTAAAAATTTACCGTTGACAAAAGTTGTCACGGTAATAGAATGTCACGAGGAAATTGGTTAGCCCCAGTTTCTTAACTAAAAAAGAAGCTAAGGCACGATGCCAGATGTTTCAATTTCATGAAATTGGAGAAAGTTCTAATGAAAACAATCTTTACAAAATCTTTAGTAGCTTTGGCTCTGGCTGCTGCAGCTGGTAACGCTATTGCTGCTGTTGTTCCAAACCCAGAGACTAACTACTCTGCACAGGGTGTTGCTGGTGCAACTTCTATCTCTCTGGCAGCTTTAGATGTTCAGTTAAAAGCTGAATACTCTTTAAACGACGTTATCACTTTCACTTTCACTGGTGGTGAAGTTGTTCTGACTGGTGCAAACCCAACTTTAGTTGGTTTAGCTGGCGCTCCAGACCTGTCAGCTGGTATCACTTTAGGTTACCTGAACCGTACTGCTAACAGCGTAAGTTTCCGCGTTACAGCAATCGACCAGGCTGTAGTTCCTACAACTATCGACGGTTCTATTCGTTTAGCTGGTGTTGTGCTGACTAAAGCTTCTGTTGCAGCAAGCAAAGCTGTTAACGTAACTTATGCAGCAAAAACTATTGCTAACGACGTATTAGACGCTGCAACAACTAACACTGGTAAGCTGTTGGTTGTTAAAGAACAGTTCTCTGTAGCAACTACTCCGTTTGACGCTGAAGTAGATGTAAACGAAGATCGTAAATTGTTCAGCGGTGTTACTCCACGTGCTGACGTTTTAACCATCACTCCTACTAACAACGATACTTATACTTTAGCTGCTACTCTGGTTGGTAGCACTATCAAGTATAAAGTAACTGGCGATTTCACTTGGGTTGACCAAGATGCAAACGGCACAATTTCTGCTCCAGAATTGGCTCAGTTAGCTGTTGCTGGCGGTTCAGCTATTACTGCTAAAGCGCTGTCTACAGACCTGCGTACTTTGACGTTCACTGACACTCCAGTTGCTGCTACTCCGGTTGCTGTAACTGTGACTGCAAACGTTTCTGCTGCTGCTCCAGCTAAATCTCTGGTTACTCTGAACCCAGGTTCATATGCTGTTGAAGCAACTGTTGCTCACACAGCTCCTGCTGGTACTGTTGTACTGACTAAGTCAGGCGGTTCTTGGACTCTGAACGGCTCAACTGTAAACGTTCCATACATGGTATTCGGTACTCTGAACACAGTTCAGTATGGCCAAATCATCAACGTAACCAACAGCTCTTCAGTAGCTGGCGATATCTACGTTGACGTATGGGGTGAAGACGGTACTGCTCTGGTTACTAACCTGAAAGTTGGTACTGCTACTGCAAATTCAGTAACTTCAATCGCTGGTGCAGTTCGCACTGCAGTTGGCGCTGCTGGTCTGACTAACGGTAAAGCTTCTCTGCGTATCGTAACGAACGCTCCAGAAGATTCAGTAACTGTTTACTCTGCATACGTAGACGCTGGTTCACGTGAACGCGCAATCGTTAACAACGATTCTAAAGTTCAAACTAAGTAATTAGTTAGTGTTCCAAAAACGGACCTTCGGGTCCGTTTTTTTTACATAAAGTGAAGCGATTATTTTTAGTCAGTTCAGTTATATAGCTTGCGTTTTTACAGCAGATTTAGTTGGTTAAAACTTACTAATTCTGCAAAATAATTGCAGCTATTTTCGACAGAATTCGATATTATAACCGTGGACTAGATTCAATTTCATTTATAAGCTCAACAGACTACTTGTTGAGCTTTTTTTTATCCTGAATTTAGTACAAACTGTCTTGAAAGTTAAAGCCATCGTGAAATAGCTTGTGCCATTCGGCATCATCGGTTGTTCACCGTCGGATGGACCCATAACCGACATCCAAATGAGCATGGTTGGTGATAAAAAGAGTGGCGATCTGGGCTCGCATTACCATAAAGTCCGGCTTTAATTGTAACCAGAGATTTCATTTGTTATTCGAGAGTGTCAGTGATTCCCTGATGTTTGTTTTTCCCGGACTGAATAAATGGCTTGTTGGCAGTCCACTGTTCAAGGCTTCTTATGCTCCTTCGTAAAATTGCTGCTGGGTTATCAGTCAGCCAAAAGTTGATGATTAAACAACAAATCCGTAAATTTAAACTCATTGTATCTGGGTTCTGTGCCTTCTCCCCATTCACCAGCAGCCTTTATTACACCTTCTTTTCTGCCAGCTTTCGCCGCGAACAACATGCAGTCCTCAAAGGTCGTTTAGCTTACCAACAGTCGTTGTCTGAACAAGCGAGCAGCAGTATTTTGCTGCGCCGTAATATTCACCGCCTGGAAAAAGGCTTGATTATGCAGCCACGGCGGGCAGTGTTTGCCGAAGACTATATTCTGGAGACTGTGGTTGAGTTTTGTCACAAAGTCACCATGCTGGACTTAGCCGAACTCAAGTGGGCTTTTGCAGTGCTCAGTGAGTATTTCGCCATTGTCGGCAGTAAGCCGTTGATTGACAAAGCCAGGCAACAATTTACCGACTTCAGCCCGGTGGCCGTAGCGCGTTTAGCACAGCTTAGTTTGCCGGCATCAGTTCCTTACACCTATGAAAATTTGCCGACCGCCGGAGTTGGCTACGATGCTTTACTACAACTGTTTAAAAGACGCCGTTCCGTGCGTTGGTTTTTATCACAGCCGGTTGAGCCATCGCTGGTACAACAAGCGATCGAAGCTGCCAGTCTGGCGCCTTCTGCCTGCAACCGTCAGCCTTATTATTTTGTTCATCTGGACGACCCGCAAACGGCTGCGGAAGTGGCAGATTTCGCTATGGGCACCACCGGTTTTTCGGAGAATATTCCTTCGTTATTGGTGGTGGTCGGGGATTTAAGTGCTTACCCGGAAGAACGCGACCGGCACGTCATTTACATTGATGCAGCACTTGCCAGTATGCAGCTGATGTTGGCGCTGGATACTTTAGGTTTAGCGAGTTGTCCGATTAACTGGCCGGACATTGAAAGCCGCGAACAAAAAATGGCAACACGGCTGCAATTACAACCTTATCAACGTCCGGTGATGCTGATTGCTTATGGCTATGCGGATCCCAATGGTGGTATTGCCTATTCGCAGAAAAAACCGGCTGAGTTGTTATTGCAGCCGGATCCACAAAAACCAGTTGTCACTAAAAACTAGAATTTAAAACGAGTAAGTCAGACAAGGAATCAAGCGGTTGATTATCGAAATTCGTGGGGTGCAGTTCGTCAACAAAGGTGCTGAGTTGATGCTGCATGCTTGTTTAGCGCAAATTCAGCAACACTGGCCACAAGCGCAGATTGCATTGGCGCCGAATAAAAACTCGCCTTATCAGGCACGCGCATTATTAGGTGCCTTGCAAAAATTACCGTTACGGTTTCGGGGCTACGATTTTAATGCACTGAGTTACTGGCTGCCGAAGCGTTTGCGCAGTTTCCTGCGCCATTGGCTTGGTGTGGTGTTTGAAGTGGATATCGACTGGGTGTTGGATGCGTCTGGTTTTGCTTATGGTGACCAATGGGGTGGCCGTAACATCAAGGTGTTGACCGATGAAATCTTAAGACTGCAGCGCCATCAAAAAGGTTATGTATTGTTACCTCAGGCCTTTGGTCCTTTTACCGGGCAGCGTGAACGACTGCAGCTGCAAGCTGCTTTACCAGCGGCCTGGCTGGTCTGCCCGCGCGACGATGCCAGTTTTCAGCATCTGCATTCATTGTTGGGCGATAGAGCAAACCTGCAGCAGTTTGCTGATTTTACCAATCTGGTGAAGCCGCTATTGCCGGAGCAATTGCCAGAAAAACCGCTGTGCCTGATCATTCCGAACGCGGCAATGGTGAGTAAAAAAAATCGCAATCAGCAATGGCAGGCCAATTATCTGCGGGTGTTGGAATTAGCGGTGCATACAGCCTTCAGCCAGCAACTTGAGCCGGTGTTACTGAACCATGAAGGTGCAGCAGATGCCGACATCTGTCAGTTGATTGCCAGTAAATTTCAGCCGCCACTGCGGGTGATCAACGAGCCGGATCCGCGTCAAGTGAAAGGCTGGATTGCCAGCAGTAAACTGGTGGTTTGTTCGCGGTTCCACGGTTGTGTCAGTGCTTTGTCTTCCGGCATCTCTTGCCTGGGTACCAGTTGGAGCCATAAATACGAAGCCTTGTTCGGCGAATATCAACAGGCGGATTGTTTGTTGCAGCCAGATGTTGACGCGGTGCAGCTGGAAGCTTTATTTTTAAGTTCAAATACTTTGGCGAAAGCAGTCGAAGCGCAAACCGCTATCAAATTTTACCAAGACCAAAGCGTGCAATTGTGGCAACAAGTCGTTATTGCAGTTGCGAATGGTTTGAAATCAAGTTCAGATAAGGTTAAGTGACAGACTGTAGCATTCGATGGTGTAACAATGGCGTTATCCGTTATACTAGCAACGCTTTCCGTTGTCTTCAGCTTGTCATCAACACGGAACCTGGGAGTTTAATGCATGCTTGAATGGCTTTTGTCTTTGCCACGTTATGCCAAACGTGCAATTTCAGTAATTGCTGATGTTGGATTTTTAACATTTTCAATGTTGGTTGCTGTTTACGTTACACAGGAAATTCCTCTCGCGGCATTGCTGCAAACCTTCCCAATTTTTCTGCTATCTGTTCCAGCGACGATTCTGGCTTTCACCAAATTAGGGTTATACCGCGCGGTTATTCGCTATATCGGGCAACATGCGCTTGGTGCTGTGCTGGCGGGTATTCTGAGTAACGCGATGATCCTGGTGATGTTATTTCAGTTGGTTGGTATTGCCGATAAAGGCAATCTGGTGTTCGTGTATGCCATTCTGGCGTTGGTGACCAGCGGTGGTTTACGTTTGGTGGCGCGGATGTTTTTATTCCAGCGGCACAATGGTCATAAACAACGGGTGCTGATTTATGGGGCCGGTTCTTCTGGTCGGCAGTTGGCGCAGGCACTTTTGAACGGCGAACAATTTCATCCTGTGGCCTTTGTCGATGACGATGCAACCTTACAACGCTCAACCATTCTTGGCATGCATGTTGGTAGCCCGGCACAAATTGCTGCTATCGTAAAATCAAAAAATGTCAGCCGTATTTTATTGGCGATGCCATCTGCCAGTCGGGCACGGCGTCGTGAAGTGCTTGAATCCTTAGATAATTTACCAATTCCGGTACAAACAGTGCCGGGCATGAGCGATATTGTTGATGGCTCGATGCGGATTGATGAATTACAAGATGTCAAAATTGAAGACTTGCTTGGCCGTGATCCGGTGGCACCAAAATTAAAACTGATGCACGCCAATATTAAAGAAAAAGTGGTGATGGTCAGCGGTGCCGGTGGCTCGATTGGCTCGGAATTATGTCGCCAAATCGTCCAATACGAACCGACGATGCTGGTGCTATTTGAAGCATCAGAATTTGCGCTATATAGCATTGAGCAAGAATTAGCTGCTTATATTCAAGAGCTTGGTGTCGATGTAAAGTTAAAACCTATTCTTGGCAACGTGCAAAAACAAGCCAGGGTACAAGCAGTGATGCAGAGCTTTAAGGTACAAACCGTGTACCATGCTGCGGCGTATAAACATGTGCCGCTGGTTGAATACAATATTGTCGAAGGCGTCAGCAATAACGTGTTTGGCACCTGGTGTGCTGCTGAAGCGGCCATTGCGGCCGGTGTTGAAACTTTTGTGCTGATTTCAACCGATAAAGCGGTGCGGCCAACTAATATTATGGGCGCGTCGAAACGTCTGGCAGAGCTGGTATTACAAGGCTTGTCGACGCGTCAGCATCACACCCGTTTTTGTATGGTGCGTTTTGGTAATGTGCTGGGCTCGTCTGGTTCGGTGGTACCGTTATTTCGTGAGCAAATTCGCAATGGTGGCCCGCTGACGGTGACCCACCCGGAAATTATCCGGTATTTTATGACCATCCCGGAAGCGGCCCAGTTGGTGATTCAAGCGGGCGCCATGGGCAAGGGCGGTGATGTGTTTGTATTGGATATGGGCGAGCCGGTGCGTATTGCTGATTTAGCGCGCCGGATGGTGCATCTGATGGGGCTGGAAGTGAAAGATCAGCAACACCCGGAAGGTGACATTGAAATTTGTTTTTCTGGTTTACGACCAGGCGAAAAATTGTATGAAGAGCTGCTGATCGGTGAAAACGTGCGCCAAACCGCCCATCCGCGGATTATGGCTGCCGATGAAGTATCGATGTCGTGGAAAGAAATGTCCGAGTTACTACGTCAGCTTGAACACCACTGCGAAAACTTCGCCGTGGCGCAAATAGTGAAGCTGATCACCGAAGCGCCGACAGGCTTTAATCACAGCAGTCCAATCAGCGATTTGGTCGATGCCGGACATAAAACTGCCGACAAAAACCTGGATAAAAATCCCAGCCCGGTGCGGCCGGTATTTAAGCCGGTCAGTGAAGTACCGGCGGTCGTGCGTGCCAGTTAAACAACTTTAAATACTGTTATCCGGGTCCGAAGGTTGCCACACCAGCTGTTTAAAGTGGTTGCGGCACATCGAAACGTATGTGTCATTGCCGCCAATTTGCACCTGCGAACCTGCCGTTGAGGCATGGCCATCCTGATCCAGCCTGACCACAAAGTTGGCTTTACGGCCGCAGTGACAAATCGTTTTCAGTTCAATCAGTTTATCGGCCCAGGCTAACAGCGCCTGGCTGCCGGCAAAGGTTTCGCCCAAAAAATCTGTCCGTAAGCCAAACGCCAGCACCGGCACATGTAAGTTATCAACCACATCGGTGAGCTGACGTACCTGCGCTTTTGACAAAAACTGCGCTTCGTCAATCAGCACACAATCGAGCCGTCCTTGGTGTTTTAAGTCCTGGCACTTCGTCAGGAAATTCAAATCTGCGTCAAATAACAGGGCATCCATCGCCAGACCAATCCGCGAACTGACTTTACCAATACCGTACCTATCGTCCAGCGCCGCGGTAAAAATAGCCGCGTTCATGCCACGTTCCTGATAGTTATAGGCACTTTGTAATAAGGCCGTGGATTTGCCGGCATTCATCGCCGAATAATAAAAATACAACTGTGCCATGGTATGTCCGCAGAAATTAGCAAAGGCCACAGTATAACCGGATGCTCTGCCATTACAGAAGTGGCTGGTCGACCTTTCAGCAGCTAGCGCGCCATATACAGTTTGGGGTGGAGTCAGGGGGCTGAATGCATTACTCTGAGATCACAAATAGAAGGAGGGCAGATTGTGGATAAACTTTTAGTGTTAACCGTGGTGGCGGAGGTGCTGTTAATCAGCGTCATTATGGTGATTATGGGGCGCCGGCGTTTTAGTGCGGCCAGAAATAAAGAAATTAGTTTGGGCGCTTTTCGGACCATGGATTTGGCCGGCGCCAATGAAGGGGTGATCACCGCCAGCCGCAATTTCGACAATCAGTTCCAGATGCCGATGTTGTTTATGTTTGGCGTGTTATTTGTCCTGCACTTTCAACTGGCCGATCTGGTGTTTGTGCTGCTTGGTGCGCTTTATATAGCACTGCGCTTGTTACATAGCATCGTGCATATTACTTCGAACCACGTGCGACGCCGCTTTAATCTGTTTTTAATCAGCTGTGTGGTGCTCTGGGCATTCTGGATCCGTTTTGTGTTGATGTTGTTGGTGTAACAGATGACGGACTGGTTTTTCTGGCCCTGGCTATTGCTGTTGGCCAGCGCATTTACCTCAGCAACTATACTGCCAGGCAGTTCAGAAGTGGTGATGGCGGGCATGTGGTGGCACGGGTTTACCCCGCTTTTGCTTTGGGTGGTCGCCACTTTTGGCAATGTGTTGGGATCTTGTGTGAATTGGTGGTTAGGCTCACAGGCGCTGCGTTTTTCGGACCGCAAATGGTTTCCGGTGAAACCGCCACAAATGGCGCGCGCTGAGCACTGGTTTGGCCGTTTTGGCACGCCGGCCTTGTTACTCAGCGCATTACCGGTGGTTGGTGATCCGCTGACCATCGTCGCCGGTGTGATGCGGATGCGCTTGTCGTTGTTTGTACTGATGGTGTTTATCGCCAAAGGTGGCCGTTATGCGGTGTTATTGCTGGCTGCCGATCAGTTGCTGCCGATGCCAGCCGTTTGATGCGCACTGATTGATACGAAATGTTTGTTGCGCACAGTAATGTTCAATTTGGTTTTTCAACAAGGAACTTAACGGATGAAGTTGGTAAGTAAATTATCCTGGCTAACGGCGGGTTTCTGTTGGATATGTCAGGTGAATGCTGCCGAAGTCGCAGCAAAAGTCGCTGTAAACGAAGTGTGGCTGGATCTACCGCAATCGGAACTGGTGTATCTGCAATTGGAGCATGGCACTGTGGTGTTTAAACTGGCCGATCAGTTTGCACCACGTCACACGGAGCGTTTCCGGCAATTAGTGCGGGCTGGTTTTTATCAGGGGCTGACGTTTTACCGGGTGATTGATCAATTTGTGCTACAAGCTGGTTTACCGGAAGATGAAAAACACCCAACACTCACCAACCAAAACTGGCCTGGGGTTAAAGCCGAATTTAGCTGGCCGGTAAAAGCCGCCGATCGCTATACCTTAGTGCAAAAACCGGAAATGTTTGCTGCTGAAACAGGTTTTAATCAGGGATTTGCGGTCGGTCGTGACAGCGGTCAGGAATGGCTGCTGAGTTGCCCATTGACCGTCAATCTGGCGCGCGACACCAATGCCGATAGTGGCACCACCGATTTTGCTTTGATGCGTGGTCAGGCACCAAGGCATTTGGATCAGAATATGTCGGTGTTTGCCAAAGTCGTGTGGGGCGCTGAGCTGTTAAACGGCGTCAACTATGGTCCGGCACAGACCGGCGGTATCATTGCTGATGTGAAGGCACGGAGTAAGATTGTCAGCGCTACACTCGGCAGTGATTTACCCGAAAGTGCCCGTTTAGCGTTGCAATGGCAGGACACCAGTAGCCCGGCTTTTATCGACGCTCTGGCACAGCGCCGTGCACGCGGTAATGAATTCTTTAAACACAAAGGCAATGGTGCGCTGGATATTTGTTATAGCCAGGTGCCAGTGCGGTTAAAGCCTTAGTCCGCAGCACAAAGGACTAGGCGAAATTCAGAGTTTGGGTCATCATAGCGGATATCTATACCCAAAATCATTGAAGATGCGGGTAGGCGCCGAATGAGTGCGTCCCTGGGAGCATAGCTATCTATGTGACCAGGGCGGACGAGAGATGGCAACAACCCCGCATCTTCAAGGATGACGGGTATATACCCAAAATCATTGACGATGCGGGTAGGCGGCAACTGAACGAATCCCCAGGAGCATAGCTGTTCTATGCGACTGGGGTGAGCGAAGGCGGCCAACAACCCCGCATCTTCAAGGATGACGGGTATACCAATAACCAAGTGAAAGGTAAAATTATGGAATACACCCTGTCTGCGGACGAACTGAAAAAAGTGACCCAATTGGACGCTGAACAGCGTTACGATTATTTTATTACCGCAGTAGCTGATTTGGAAAAGATCTGGATCCTGACCGATGAAGAAGGTTTTGTCCTGGTTACGGCTGAAGATGAGCGTTGTATTCCGGTGTGGCCACATGCCGAAGTGGCGCAGCTGTGGATTGAAGGCGATTGGGCCAATTGCTCAGCGCAGGCCGTTGATATCAGCACCTGGCTCGACAAATGGACTTCTGGTTTAGACGGTGATGAGCTGTCCATCGCGGTATTCCCGCATGCGGATGAACCAGGCATCGTGATTTCTCCGGTCGAACTGCAGGAAACCCTGCTCGAAGCGATGGAAGAAGATAGCAGCCACTAAGATTTGATTGGAAGGCCACTGTACAGGTGGTTTTTTACGACAAATCCCATAGTTGCAAGTCTCAAAAATGCGAAATAGTGCAGACTGTTTCGCTTTTTTTATTGCTGCAACAGCCACTTGCGGTGGTTTTTTATAGCAGTATTGATAATTGTTCTTAATTAGATTAAGATAACGGCGATTTTCAGGAGTAGGCTGTTATGTACATTTGTGTTTGTAAAGCAGTGACCGACAAAGCAATCCGTAACCTGGTGGCGGATGGTGCCTGTTCCATGCGCGAGCTGAAGCAGTGCTTAGGTGTGGGTAGTCAATGTGGTAAATGTACCCCGGCGGCGCAGGATCTGCTCAACCGTAGTCTGACTGAACAAATGCGTATTCCTTGTAACGTGCTGGAACAACGTCCTGCGGCCTGAAGCCGATTGGGTGTTTAACGCAAAATTCTTATTTATATCCATATTATCTGCATGAATATCTGATTTTCATTCAAAAACATTCAAAAAGAACAGCAGCTCGGGCATAATGACCGTCTTTTGTGATGCCTGAACACTCGCCGGTATCACCCGATATTCAGCCAATTTGCCGGAGCTTTTCATGTCAGATTTTTCAGCCATCGCTGCCACCAAGCCTATCCGCACAGTCGCAATTGTCGGCGGTACCCATGGCAATGAATTCTCCGGTATTTATCTGGAGAAACGCTATCGCGCCGCACCGGAACTCACTACAAGATCCAGCTTCAGTTGCCGCACTTTGCTGGCCAATCCGATGGCGCATCAGGCCAATAAACGATATCGCGACAGCGACTTAAACCGGCAGTTTAAGACCGTTGATTTAGCCAATCCGGCACTTGCCAATTATGAACAAAGCCGGGCTAAGGTTATTAACGCTGAGCTGGGCCCCAAAGGCGCCGCCAAAACCGACTTTCTAATTGATTTACACAACACCACCAGCAATATGGGTGCTTGTTTAATTCTGACTCAGCCTGGGGCTATTTATAATCTGCTGGCCGGTTACATTGCGCAGAAGATGCCGGAAGCGGTGATTTCGCGGGATGAAGATCATTTTAAAGCTGAGGATCATGCGCTGCTTTGTACTGTGGGTACTTTTGGGGTGATTGTCGAAGTTGGGCCACAACCGCAGTCGGTGTTACGCCAGGACGTGCTGGAACAAATGCACGAGATGACCCAGCATATTCTGGATTTTATTGAACATTACAATCTGGGCACGTTGCCGGAATTGCCAGCGCGGGTTGAAGCTTTCCGGTATTTACATAGTCTGAAGTTGCCGGTATCAGCCAACGGTGAACGGCTTGGCATGGTGCATAAAAATATTCAGGACCGTGATTATCAGCCCATTCAGCCCGGACAACCGCTGTTTACCTTGTTTAGTGGGGAAGAGTTGCCTTATGAAGGTACGGAAGTGGTGTATCCGACTTTTATTAATGAGGCCGCTTATTATGATAATAATCTGGCGCTGTCGCTGAATGAAAAAGTCTGGATTGAGGTTTATCCAGAGGGTTAGTTGGTGTTGTTGGCGTATTCGGCTTTATCGGCGTATTCGGCGTACTACCGCTAGCGCGGTGAGTACGCCCTACGCTGACGCGGTGAGTACGCCCTACTCAGGCAATTGATTTTATTTAGGAAGTAGGGCGGACTCACCGAAGGTAGTCCGCCGTATATCAACATTTAAAACGACCACTTGGCGTATTCGGCGTACTACCGCTAGCGCGGTGAGTACGCCCTACATTTTTTCATTCTAATCACAATATGTTAAGCGTATCCGGAGGGCGGACTCACTGGGTCCGCCGCTCTCGACTCTATTTTCAACAGATCCAGGCTATCGTTGCTTTCATCATTATTTATTTTTGTTTTTCCTGCTTAAATACTTGCTGCAATTATGTTTTAGTTTGAATATCAGTTTATTATCATCGAACTTGCTGTGGCACTGTGTGCCGCATGCTTTTCCCAAAGTTATTGCCGGAGCCCTTGATGCAGGATATGGCACTGGTTTCCTTTGTGGTGGATGTACTCCTGAGTGTGTTGCTGATTTTCCTGTGGTGGCTGCAACGACGGGACTTTCATGCACTGTATTGGGGGCTTGGACATCTCAGTCTGACGCTGATGGTGCTGTATTGGTATCTGCCACAGCCATTGCTGCCGGGTTATGCCTGGCGTTATGAAATTGTCACGCTGCTCGCCTTAGGCGGCTGGTGTGGTTATTGGTTTGGCAGTCGTTGGGCGCTGGGCGCAGATTTAACCCATTGGCGGCGTGAACTCTGGGTGTTGCTGATTGCTGCGCTGGTGCTGCGTTCCAGTGTGCAATGGGGCGATCCTTTTGTGTCGTTGATGTCACCGATGGCACTGCTGCATTATGGCGTGATGGCGGTTTTATTCGCGCTCAGCGGTTATTGGTTCTGGCGCCGGTTGCCGGAATACCGTTGGCTCGGCGCTATCTTAATGACGCGTGCGCTGGTGACCCTGGTGATGCCGCCGGCCAGTGAATATCAATGGCATCTATCGTCCGTGTTGGCGGTGGCGGCCGCCGCAAAAATCGCCTGCCTGTTCGGCTTCTTTTATCTGGTACTGGATCAAATCCGCCAGCGATACCGCGCAATGCTGGATAGCCTGAGTCATGGATTTATGATCCGCGATAAAGCCGGTTATATCAGAACTGCCAATACCCGTGGTGCCCGATTATTGGGCTACAGTTCCCGCCAGCAATTACAGGGTAAACATGTCACCGAAGTGTTGCCCAGGCTGACCCGCGCGATGGCAGATCAATACTTTCAACGATTGTCGGCACCGCACTCCAAACCTCCTTATATCGATGAAGCCGAACTTCTGCTGCACAATGGCCAGACTTTACAGGCCGAACTGATTAGTTCCCCTTATGTTGAACGCGGCCAGCTGTATGCTCTGGTGCAATTGTTGGATATCAGTGAACGTAAAGCGCAACAAGCTGCATTGCAGCTGGCGGCGGCGACCGATCGGCTGACCGGTTTATTCAACCGTAATGCCTTTGGTCAGCACGTCGACGGGCTGTTGCTCACACAAGCGGTGGCGGTGTTGGTATTTGATGTCGACCATTTTAAGCGGATCAACGACAACTTTGGCCCACAGATTGGCGATCAATTGCTGGTGGAAGTTGCCAGGCGGCTGCAACAGGAATTTGCCGCTTTACCCCTGGCACGCCTTGGTGGTGATGAATTTGCGCTGGCGTTGTTATTGGGATCGTCTGCAGCTGAAACTGTCGAAACCCTGACGCCACCGCTGGTGCTACAGCAAGTCAGCAGCCGATTACAGCAGGTATTCAGCGCACCGTTTCAGCTGCAGGGCCTGGTACTGCCGCTGTCGCTGAGCATCGGCAGCTGCGAGTCGCCAACGGACGGCTGCGACAGTGATACCTTACTTAAACACGCCGATATCGCCATGTACGAAGCGAAACAGCAAGGCCGCAATCGTTGGGTGTGTTTCCGCCAGCCGATGCTGGAGCGCTCCAAGCAACTATTGTTTATTGATACTGAGTTAAAACAGGCAATTGTGCGCCAGGAATTGTCCCTGGTTTATCAGCCGATTTATCACAGCGGCACCCCCACTTTTACCAAAATGGAAGCGTTGCTGCGCTGGCATAGTCGAAGTCTTGGTGTGGTGGGCCCGGATCGGTTTATTCCGGTGGCTGAAGAAAGTGGTTATATCGTGCAGCTGGGGCATTGGGTGTTAGAGCAGACTTGTCAGCAGCTGGCGTTGTGGCAACAAAGCAGCCAGGATTTACTGGTAATGAGTGTCAATGTCTCGGCATTGCAGCTAAATCAGCCGGGTTTTGCGGATGTCATCAAGCAGTTGCTGCAACAGTATCAATTACAACCGGCGCAGCTGGAGCTGGAGATCACTGAGCGGGTGTTGCTGGATGACAGTGCCGAAGTCAGCGCTGTGTTGCAAATGCTCACCGCTCTTGGTGTGCAAATTTCGTTGGACGATTTTGGCACCGGTTATAGCTCGCTGAGTTATTTAAGCCGTTTTCCGCTGCAAACCTTAAAAATTGACCGCTCCTTTGTGCAAGCGATGAGCGACAATGATCGCAGCCGCGATTTAGTGCGCGCCATTGTGGCGATGGGGCAGAGTTTGCAGCTGCAACTGGTGGCCGAAGGGGTAGAAACGCAGGAGCAGGCGGGCGCTTTAACTTTGCTTGGCTGTCAATTTTTGCAAGGGTATTACCTGGCGCGGCCGCAATCTGCGGATCAGATCAGTCAGCAGCTGCGGCAGTTGTCCTAAGCTGATGTGAATATACCCAAAATCATTGAAGATTCGGGATGGCCACGGTGGAACCGCGGCAACTGAACGAATCTGGAGCGCCAGTCCGACCCGGAGCATAGCTGTTCTATGTGACTGGGTCGGACTGACGCTTCAGTGAGTGAAGGCGGCCAACAACCCCGAATCTTCAAGGATGACGGGTATAAACAGCCAGCCATTACAGCGCTTGGTAATTGGCTTTTTTCTGAATCAATTCAATTGCATAATTGTCCGGATCCCGCACAAAAGCGATTTCGGTGGTGCCCCCTTTGACCGGTCCAGGCTCGCGGCTTACCACGCCACCACGGGCTTTGATCTCGGCACAAGCCTGATAGATATCATCCACTTCCAGCGCAATATGGCCAAAAGCCGTGCCTAATTCATACTGCTCAACGCCGTAGTTGTAGGTCAGCTCCAGCACCGCACCTTCGCGCTCATCGCCAAAACCAACAAACGCCAGGGTGTATTGATACTCAGGGTTATCTGACTGGCGCAGTAATTTCATCCCCAGCACCTGGGTGTAAAAGTCGATGGAGCGCTGTAACTGCGTTACGCGCAGCATGGTGTGTAAAATCCGCATGGCAATGTCCTGTGGGTGAATGGCTGGCAAGCCGATGGTGGCGCTGTCGGCCGCTGTGGCGCTATTCAGCTTTTTCTTTATATTCGCACAAATCTTCCACCGGGCAACTGCCACATTTTGGTTTACGGGCAATGCAGGTGTAACGACCATGCAGAATAAGCCAGTGGTGCACATCGAGTTTAAACTCGGCTGGCACCACTTTCAGTAATTTTTGTTCCACCTGGTCGACGTTGGCGCCAGGCGCAAAGTTCATCCGGTTGCTGACACGGAAGATGTGGGTGTCGACAGCGATGGTTGGCCAGCCGAAAGCAGTGTTTAGCACCACATTGGCGGTTTTGCGGCCGACACCGGGCAGCGCTTCTAATGCTTCGCGGTTTTCCGGGACTTCGCCCTGGTGTTGCTCCACTAAAATCCGGCAGGTTTTAATCACATTTTCGGCTTTGGTATTAAACAAACCAATGGTTTTAATATAGTGCTTTACGCCATCGACGCCCAGCGCCAGCATGGCGGCCGGGGTTTTGGCGATGGCGAACAAGGGGCGGGTGGCTTTATTGACGCCGACGTCGGTCGCCTGCGCCGATAGCAGCACGGCAATCAGCAGTTCAAAGGGCGAGCTGTATTCCAGCTCGGTGGTTGGTGTTGGGTTCGCATCACGCAGTCTGGATAAAATGGTGATGCGTTTTTGCTGATTCATCCGGCGGAGTTCTCACTGCTGGCCACATGGGTGACTCTGGCGCGGGTGATGCTGGCGGTTTGCACCTGACTGGTTTTTTGCCGTGCATCAATGGCGTTTTTGGCGGCGATTAAAAAGCCCAGTACCATAAAAGCGCCTGGTGGCAAAATGGCCAACAGGAAATGGCTTTCGGTGTGAAAAACTTCAACCCGTAGCACCGTTGCCCAGGCGCCAAATAAGGCTTCGGCGCCATCGAACAAGGTGCCCTGACCCAAAAGCTCGCGACAAGTGCCAAGTAAAAACAACACCAGCGTAAAACCAAGCCCCATCATCAAACCATCGACAATCGACGGCAATAACGGATTTTTCGAGGCAAAAGCTTCAGCCCGGCCAATCACGATACAGTTGGTAACAATCAGCGGGATAAAAATGCCAAGCGATTGCGACAGCTGATAGGTATAAGCCTGCATCAGCTGTTCAATGGCGGTCACCACTGCGGCAATCACCATCACAAAAATCGGGATGCGGATTTCATTCGGCACCTGACTGCGGATCAGCGACACCATCAGATTGGTACTGACCAGCACCAGCATGGTGGCAAAACCAAGGCCCAGTGAGTTGGTCATGGTGGAACTGGTGGCAAGCAAAGGGCAGAGGCCCAGCAGCTGCACTAAGCCTGGATTGTTTTGCCACAGGCCTTGACGGACGATGTTGCGATAATCGCTCATATCAATCTCATTCCTTATCAACTTCGCTGCTTATCAACACACTTTTTCGCAACATCACTGCGGCTGACAGTTGGCCGGAGCCTCTGCCAGTTCCGGATGTTGTTTCAGATAAAGTGCCGTGCGTTTGACTGCCGCCACCACCGCTCTTGGCGTGATCGTCGCGCCGGTAAACTGATCAAACTCGCCGCCGTCTTTTTTCACGCCAAAGCGTTTATCGTCGGCACTTTGTACTTGGCGCTGGCGAAAACTGTCCATCCAGTTGGCTTTACGCATTTCAATTTTATCACCGAGTCCCGGTGTTTCTTTGTGGCTCAGCGTACGCACACCCAACACAGTACCGTCCGGGGTGATGGCCGCTAACAACTGAATATTGCCGCTGTAACCGTCCGGCGCAGTGGTTTCAATCACATAAGCCGCCAGTTCACCCTGTTGCCGCCAGCGATAAGTTTTGGCTTTGTGTTGAAACAACACGTCCGGTTGTTGCAACACTAAACAATCTTGTAGCAGTTCTGCAGAAGCTGCGCCTGGCGGCAGCACTTCTTGCAGCAACTTTAATTTTTGCAGTTCAGCCTGTTGCGCGATAGTCGGCGCCGTCAGCTGATTGACACTGGCGACCAGCAGCACACACACAGCTGCTGCTGCACCCAGGATCAGGGCATTTTTACTGACAAATTTCAGCATTAAAACGATCCTTTTGGTTTATGACCATAAGTCCGCGGGCGACTGTAATAATCAATCAGTGGCACCGCTAAATTGGCCAACATCACTGCAAACGCTACTGCATCCGGGAAACCACCAAAACTGCGGATCAGATAAATCAGTAGTCCAATCAAAGCGCCATAATACAAACGGCCGCGCAAAGTGGTCGACGCCGATACCGGATCGGTGGCAATAAAAAATGCCGCTAACATGGTGCCGCCACTCAGTAAATGGAACAGCGGGCTGGCATGTAAATCCGGATCAATCAGATAACCGAGTAAACTGCAAAGCCCGAGCGTGCCGAGCACCGCCACTGGAATGCGCCACTGAATAACCTTTTGTTGCCACAACCACAAACCGCCGAGTAAAAACGCCAGATTGATGTAGTTCCAGCCAAGGCCGCCAAAACTATCAAACACCGGTTGCTGCAAGCTTTCCGTTAGCGTTTTGCCGGTCGACAAATCAGTTTTGATGGTATCGAGTGGTGTGGCCATCGTCATACCATCGATATCGGTTTTCAGCTGGGTCAGGCTGTAACCGGCACAGCTGAAATCGGTAAACACCGCACACACCGGGTCCAGCCATTGTTGTTGCTGCGCCTGAAGTGTTAATGGCGGCAACCAGCTAGTCATTTGTTGTGGAAAGGAAACCAGCAAAAAGACATAAGCCGCCATCGCCGGGTTAAACAGGTTATGGCCTAAACCCCCATACAGCTGTTTAACAATGATAATGGCAAAAGCGGTGCCGAGCACAATGACCCACCAGGGCGCAAACGCCGGAATGGACACCGCCAACAGCACGGCAGTTAACATCGCGCTGTGATCTTTTAACCGGGGTAGTACTGGCTTTTGCCTTAACCGCAGGACCAGCGCTTCACTGGCCCAGGCGGTCAATATGGCCAGCACCAGCTGTAACAAGACGCCATAGCCAAAGAAGTACACCTGGCAAGCGATCCCGGGAAGACAAGCCAAGATCACTTTTTGCATCAGCACACAAGTGTGTTGCTGGCTGTGATTGTGCGGCGAGCTGGCGATTCTGAAACTCATGCCTGGTCCTTAGGATCGGTAGCTGATAACTGTTGTTTGGCTTTCGCTCTGGCGATAGCGGCAGCAATGGCGGCTTTACGTGGATCAACAGCAGGAATGTGGTCTTCTGCTGCTGTGATAGCATTTACTGCTGCGGTATTTGCTGTTGCGAGTGGCCCAGCAACAATGTCTGGTGCCGTCGCAGGTCTTTCGTCGGAAAGAGCGGCATGGGCGTCCATAGCTGCTTCCGTATTTGCCTGTTGCCGTTTTGCTTGTGCCCTGGCAATTGCGGCGGCTAAAGCCTGTCGTTTGACGGCTTCACGATCGTTGTCGCTGACAGCTGCCGCATCGGTCGCATTGGCTTCTGGCGCAGGCGCTGGATTGGTAGCGGCAACAGCAACTGCTGCAGGCTCAGCCTGAGCCTTTTTCGCTTTCGCACGGGCGATGGCTGCGGCCACGGCTGCTGCTCTGGTATCGAGCACGGGCTCTGTGGTGACTAGTGCTGCTGTGACTGGCGGCGCTGCAACGGGTACTTCCACAGACTCAGTCTGGGCTTTTTTCGCTTTGGCGCGGGCAATCGCGGCGGCGACTGCAGCGGCACGTGGATCGGCGGCGGTTTCTGGCGCTGTCGCTGTTGCAACAGCTTCAGACGATACGCTGTTGCCAGCGACTTCAGGTGCGTCAGCTACTTGAGGTGCTTCAACTACTTCAACCGTGTCAGCAGTTGACTGCTGCGCAGTCTTTTGCGCCTGATAAGCACGCGCCTCGGCTTTTTTCTGCTCACGCAGCGCAATAATTTGCTCTTTGCTGAGTTCTTGCACCGGCTCGGCTGTCGCGTCAACCCGTTGCTGCGCCTGTTCAATTTCGCGGCCTTTGTGCTGCTCGGCCATCAGTTGCTGGCGTTGCAGCGCTAACGCCTGATTGCGGGCGGCGCGTTGTTGTTTGTCTTGTTCCAGCCGCTCGTTGCGTGCTTCGAAGCGGGCTTTGGCTTGTTCAGCTTTTAATTCGTCGCGGCTTTGTTCGCGAATTTCCGCTTTGGCCACCCGATAATAATGCACCAGTGGAATTTCACTTGGGCAAACATAAGCGCAGGCACCACATTCGATGCAGTCGGCCAGGTGGTATTCTTTGAGTTTGTCTAAATCTTTGGCTTTGCTGTACCACAACAGTTGCTGCGGCAATAACACCGCCGGGCAGACTTCAGCGCAGGCGCCACAGCGAATACAGTCCATTTCGTTGTTGGCAGAAGGTAATTCAGCTTGTGATGGCGCCAGAATACAGTTGCTGGTTTTTACCACCGGTACCGACACCGAGGGCAGGGTGAACCCCATCATCGGGCCGCCCATAATAATACGCTGTGCCGGTTCCGGGCTAAAACCGCAGGCATCGAGTAAATAGCCGACTGGCGTGCCAATCAGCGCCAGCACATTTTGCGGCTGCGTCAGTGAATCGCCGACCACGGTGACAATCCGCGAAATCAGCGGCATATCTTCCAGCACCGCCTGGGCGATGGCAAATACAGTACCGACGTTTTGCATCACAATACCGATATCGAGTGGGCGACGTCCGGCCGGTACTTCTTTGCTGGTCAACAGTTGAATTAGTTGTTTTTCGCCGCCGGACGGGTATTTGGCCGGTACCGTTTTCACCAAATATTGTTCACGCTGGCTGCAGGCGGCCTGCATCGCGGCAATCGCCCCTGGTTTATCATCTTCAATGCCAATCAGCACTGCTTTGGGGCCGGATAATTCGCACAGAATATCAATGCCTTTGACGATGGTGGTGGCAAATTCCTGCATCAGCACGTCATCGGCGCTGATATAAGGCTCGCACTCGACGGCATTGATAATCAGATAATCGACGCCGTTAGCGGCACCGGTTTTTAAATGGGTCGGAAAACCAGCGCCACCCATGCCGGCAATACCGGCGTCCTGAATGCGTTGTAACAAGCTTAACCGGTCACATTCCGCCAGATTTAACGGCTGACGTTCGCGCCATTGCTCCAGACCATCGGGCGCGATCACCACACAAAGCTCTGGTAAGGCAGAAGGATGCGGGGCGATATGGGGTTCAATCGCCAGTACTGTGCCGGACGTTGGCGCATGCACCGGCACGGCCATCGCATTATCAGCCAGTGTCAGTGGCTGGCCTTTGAGAACTTGCTGACCCACCGCAACTAACAACGAACCAGGCACACCAATATGTTGGCGTAAGGGAACATACAAACGGTCCGGTAACGATAGGCGGCCAATCGGTTTTTGGCTGGTCTGTTGTTTGCGGGCAGGCGGGTGAATACCACCGTGAAAATCCCACAGTTGACCGGCTTTGATTTGCTGAAACAACGACTGCACTTAGTTGCTCTCCACGACGTTGCTGTTTGCCAAGTTGCTTTCCACCACGCGCACCGGAATCGCTTCTAAATTCCATTTCCAGCGCTCAACGGTGCCGGGTAACGGCACCATATCAATACAATTGACCGGGCAAGGTTCGACACATAAATCGCAGCCGGTACATTCGTCGATCAGTACGGTATGCATCAGCTTGGAAGCGCCGACAATAGCGTCGACCGGACAGGCCTGAATACACTTGGTGCAGCCAATACATTCATCTTCCCGAATGTAGGCGACACGCTTCACGGCAGGCGTCTGTGCGCCGTCCAGCGGTGTTGCCGCCACACCCATTAAATCGGCCAGCTTTTTAATGGCGGCTTCACCACCCGGAGGACATTTATTAATTGCATCGCCATTGGCGATGGCTTCAGCATAAGGACGGCAACCCGGATAACCACATTGCCCGCATTGGGTTTGCGGCAGAATATCGTCAATCTGATCGACCAGCGGATCAGCTTCTACTTTAAAACGTAATGCGGCATATCCCAGAATGGCACCGAAAATCAGCGCCAGGCAGCCAATCGCAATCAGAGCAACAAGCATCGACATCTCAAACCTTAACCAAACCGGTGAAGCCCATAAAGGCCAGCGACATTAAACCTGCGGTGATCAAACCAATAGCGGCACCCCGAAACACCACTGGCACATCGGCACTGGCTAAGCGTTCACGCATCGCCGCAAACAGCACCAGCACCAGCGAAAAACCTACGGCGGTGCCAAAACCGTAGATCACGGAGCCAAACAGACCATGATTGGCATTGACGTTCAGTAACGCGACGCCAAGTACGGCGCAGTTGGTGGTGATCAGCGGTAAAAAGATGCCAAGTAAGCGGTATAACGCCGGACTGGTTTTATGCACCACCATTTCGGTGAATTGGACAACAACGGCAATCACCAGAATAAAACTTAAGGTGCGCAGGTAACTGAGATCCAGCGGTGCCAGAATGTAAAATTCCACCAGATAACTGCACAACGATGCCAATGTCAGCACAAAGGTTGTCGCCAGACACATGCCAATCGCGGTATCGAGTTTGTTGGAAACCCCCATAAAAGGGCACAAACCTAAAAACTTAACCAACACAATGTTATTGACCAGGATGGTACTGAGCAGCAACACGAAAAATTCAGTCATCATATGTGTATCTTCAGGTGCGTATGATCAGGTGGTCCAGCAGGGGCGGTTGACCCCGGCGTCAGATCAGAAAGGCTGCAGCAACCAGCACTTCTGGATTAGCTGCGTATTATGCGTGCTTTGAGTCCGCCAGACAACCCGACGCGAAGCAGGGTTATTGCCGACAAGGTGTAGTTGATGGATTTATCAGCAATCTGAGTTACATCGCCGCAGGTTTACCGATGTAGTAACCCTGGGTACCGTCGATAAACAGCGATTCGAGCATATGTTTCTCTTCCTGCGACTCGACACTTTCTGCCAGCACACCCACACCGATACGATGGGCTAAATCAATCATTAACCGCATAAAGTACTGATTGTTTTTGTCTTCGTCGATATGGCGGGTATAGCTGCCATCCATTTTGACAAAATCTGGTTTGAGGTCCCGGAAAAACTTAAAGGAGGTAATACCAACACCAAATTTTTCCACCGTTAAGCGGGCGCCACAACGATGCACCATATCAATAAATCGCTTACTGGTTTTTAAGTTCTGCTGCAATCCAAATTCACTGACTTCAAACACCAGTTTACTGGCGATCGAGGCGTCTTTGAGTAACCGGCGTTCCAGCCAGATCACAAACTGATCGTCATGCACACAACGGGGCGACAGGTTCAGGCCAAAATATTGATCCTGAATATTGCGGTTTTTAATGGTGGTTAGCGCAGTTTCAATAATCAGCCGGTCTACAGCAATAATTTTATCGAGTTTTTCCGCCATCGCTAAAAAGGAAGCGGTAGGCAAAATCTGGTTTTCCACTGTTTTAAAGCGCACCAGAATTTCTGAATAGGTTTTTGACGAGCGGTTAGCTGGCTGCACTGTTTGCACCAGCAAACTAATGCGGTTATTGGCCAGTACATCATCAATCACATTGCGCCAGTTTTGATTGCCATAACCGCCAACGCCGACTTCGCCGGCTGCACTTTCTTTTTGAATGTGCCAGGCGTTCGGTTGTTTAGTTTGCGCCAGACTGATCGAGGTATCGGCAATCGCCAGTAATTCGCCGAGCGCTTTGCCGGTTTCGTAGCTGACCAAACCGGTGTAGGCAACAGAATCCAGCTCTGTAAGCTTCTGATATTCATTAAATTTGCTTTGCAGTTGCATCGCAAAGTTTTCAGATTCTTTGGGGGTGACCCGCGGCAGCATAATGCCAAAATCGCTGCTATTGAGGCGGTACACTTTATTGTCACGGTAAGTCGTTGCAACTTTTTGTACCAGTTCAGCCACCGCCTGCACATATTTATCACCTTCGTGATACCCACGGCTTTGGTTAATATTTTGCAATTCAGTACAGCGGGTGATGGCAAATACACCAAAATCTGCCTGATGCCCCTCACGCAGATGGTCTTCATAATATTGCACAAAACGATTGCGGTTCGGTAAACCGGTGACGCCATCTTTGAAGGCATCTTCGGTCACTTGTTTCGCGGTTTGGGTCATTTCATTAAATTGCTTCTGACTAAAACTGGCAAAGGTGGTTAAAGAGTGGCTGACATCATGAAAGTCAGCCGGGAGCTCCTGTATATTTAAATCGGCGGCAGGGTCGCGCATAAAACGTTCAATCGCCTGGCTGATGGTGTGATTGGCTTTTTTTAGCATACCGCCGATCAGCACCGGGCTCATGACGGCCGGTAATAAAAATAACAATAAAGGTGCGACCAGCATTAACCAGAACGCCTGCATAAAGGTGGCGTTGCTTTGATCAAAATTGGGGACAAATTTAATTTGCAGTTCATGCTCATCAGATTTGAGCAACGCCGGTTGCTGCTCGATGCCACCTAAGCCGTGCACGGTATCTAACAGCTCAGAGCGGGCGGTAGCGTTATTGTGCTCATGAACGACAGATCCGTCGGCTTTACTGATTTCCAGCATCTGTGGGTTAACGCTGCTGCGGATTTGCTGGACCAGATTTTTATAATCGTCCCCAACAAAATTTTTCAGCAGGTGGCTGATGGTGTTTTTCTGGCTGTCGTAACTTTGTTTGACAGATTGTTTTTCCGTCATGATTAACGCACTAAGTACCACTGCAATCAGTAATAAAGCGCACAACAGCTGAGCAATGAACAGGGTCCGTAACATTTTCATAGCGGTATCATTTTCCAATTCGGCAAGGAATCAACTCAACTATAGACGGCATCCTGATTGATCAGGAACTAGGAGTTATATAAATTCAATTAAAACAAAAAATTGCAGCAAAATAAACATACTTTACGTACAACAGACTAAATTAGCGCAGATCAGGTGAAAATAGGAAGTTATAGCGCAATCGGGCACGGCGAGAAGTTGAAGCAAAGAAGGTGTTTAAAGGAATATATGCTTTAGGTGGCTCCCCAGGTTGGACTCGAACCAACGACCTACGGATTAACAGTCCGCCGCTCTAACCGGCTGAGCTACTGAGGAACTGTGTCTGCAACGGGGCGCAATACTAATGCCATGATTCGAGGCTGTCAACAGTTTCACCCGCACAAATCGCCCATTCTGATTCACTTGCTGATTGTTTAGTCAAAGTGCGCAAAAAGTGCCTGAATTCGCGGCTTTACTGTCAATTTTATCGCGAAGGATCGCGTCTGGTTTTAGCGATCTTGCGCCAGCGTAGAGCCGGTAAGGCTTGCAGCACTTTACTCACAGAATCTGTGGATATCTTTGTGGATGACCGGTGCCGCGCCTGTGTGAAGTCAATAACAATGCGGGCTGGAGCCAGATCAATATCTAAATTGAAAAATATTTATCTGTTTTAATACAATGACTTATAAATTTGCGACCAATGGCGGTTCCGCTAAATACCGGATCTGCTGCAGATATGTCCGTTCCATGACCATTGTGAACTGTTTTTAGACGGAACCGCTGATAAACAGCAGAGTTTGCTCGGGAAAATACAAATTTCGGTACATTCAGTACATTCAGTACAACATTGAGTAACAGCATGATCAAGCGTCCGCAAATAGTGGCTTGGGGCCTATGTGAGATAATTGCAAAGGTGCATGGAGCTACGGCGCGCTTTTCTCTACAATGGCGCACCCACGCCTTGAAGCCTGTGCTATGAGCCAAAAAGCTGTAACTAAAATGACGATGACCGATGGTGATATTCGCCAGATCCTGGTCCGGATGACGGTGCCGATGTTGTTTGGCATGATTACGCTGATGTCGTTTAATCTGGTCGACACCTTCTTTATTAGTATGCTCGGTACCAAAGAGCTGGCTGCTGTCAGTTTTACCTTTCCGGTGACCTTCACTGTGATTAGCCTGGCGATTGGTTTGAGTATTGGGACCTCCGCGGTGATCGCAAAAGCCCATGGCAGTGGCGAAAACAGTGCCGCCAAAGCAGATGGACTGGCGGCGTTGTGGTTGTCCGCTTATCTGGTGATGGCGTTGTCGCTGGTTGGGTACCTGTTTATGGATCCGTTGTTCCGGTTATTAGGGGCGCAGGACGATACCTTGCCTTTTATCCACGACTATATGAGCTGGTGGTTTTTCGGCGCGGTGTTTCTGATTACCCCGATGATTGGGAATGCGGTGCTACGGGCAGCTGGCGATACTAAAACCCCCAGTCTGATGATGGCGTGCTCCGGAGTCATCAATGCGGTGCTCGACCCAATTTTAATCTTTGGTTGGGGGCCAGTACCGGCGATGGGTGTGGAAGGCGCTGCCATTGCCAGTGTCATTTCCTGGCTGGTGAGCTTTGGGCTGATCCTTTATTTAATTGTCTATCGGCGGCAACTGATCGACAAAGGCCATCAGCCATTCAGAGAGTTTATTGCGATCAGCCGACGTATTTTGCACATTGGTTTACCCGCAGCTGGCGCCAATATGCTGACACCACTGGCGATGGCGATTTTGACGGCGGTGATGGCGAGTTATGGCGCCCATGCGGTCGCTGCTTATGGTGTAGGTGCCCGTATTGAGAGTATTGCCAGTTTAGTGGTGTTGGCGTTATCGATGACCTTACCGCCTTTTGTCAGCCAGAATCTTGGCGCCGGGCAGATGTCCAGAGTACAGGCCGGTTATCAGATGTGTATCCGCTTTGTATTAGGTTGGCAGTTTGCGGTCTACCTGCTGTTGGCGATCGCTGCCTGGTGGATTGCCCTATGGTTCTCCGAAGATCCAGCCGTTGTTGGGCTTATTCGCAGCTTTATCTGGATTTTGCCTTTGGGCTACGGTTTGCAGGGCATTGTGATCCTGACCAATTCTTCTTTTAATGCGTTGCATTTACCGATGCGGGCGCTGGGGCTCAGTGTCATCCGGTTATTTGTGTTTTATGTACCCATGGCCTGGTTTGGCGGCAAGTTGTTTGGTGTGCTGGGGGTTTATAGTGGCGCCTTGCTGGCGAACGTGATCATCGCCGCTATTGCCATTTATTGGTTTCGTCGTACTTTAGCAGAGTTGCAAATCGGTGCTGTGCCGGTAAAAGCATAAGGATGTTGTGATGTCGCGCGATTTTGAACTGCATTCACCTTACCAGCCGTCTGGTGACCAACCGACCGCTATTGCTAAATTGATTGAGGGTCTGGAGTCTGGCCTTGCCCATCAAACCTTATTAGGTGTCACCGGTTCCGGTAAAACATTTACCATGGCCAATATCATTGCCGCGGTAAACCGACCGACCTTGATTATGGCGCACAATAAAACACTGGCGGCGCAGCTGTATGGCGAGATGAAAGAGTTTTTCCCGAACAATTCGGTCGAATACTTTGTGTCTTATTACGATTATTACCAACCGGAAGCTTATGTGCCGGCCAGCGACACCTTTATCGAAAAAGATGCCTCGATTAACGAACATATCGAGCAGATGCGGTTGTCGGCGACCAAGGCGTTAATGGAGCGGCGCGACGTGGTGATTATCGCCTCAGTATCGGCGATTTACGGTTTGGGCGATCCCGAATCTTATATGAAAATGCTATTGCATCTCAAAGTGGGCGATATTGTCGATCAGCGTTTTATCCTACGCCGCCTCGCCGAGTTGCAATATTCCCGCAACGATATGGCGTTTGAGCGTGCGACCTATCGGGTGCGTGGGGACGTGATTGATATTTTCCCGGCCGAATCAGACGAGCTGGCGGTGCGGCTGGAACTGTTTGATGAAGAAATTGAGCGGATCAGTATTTTTGACCCGCTAACCGGCGCCGTTGATCGCACCGTGACCCGTTATACCATTTACCCAAAAACGCATTATGTGACGCCACGCGAGAAAATTCTCGAAGCGGTGGAGAAGATTAAAGTGGAATTGGCCAGCCGTCGCGCGCAGTTATTGGCGGACAACAAACTGATTGAAGAGCAGCGTATCGGCCAGCGCACCCAGTTTGATATTGAGATGATGGTTGAGCTCGGCTATTGCTCCGGGATTGAAAACTATTCCAGGTATTTGTCCGGTCGCGCCGATGGCGAGCCACCCCCAACCTTGCTTGATTATTTCCCGGCCGATGGTTTGATGTTTATCGACGAATCACACGTCACTATTTCGCAAATTGGCGCCATGTTTAAGGGCGATCGCTCGCGTAAAGAAAATCTGGTGAATTATGGTTTCCGGTTGCCTTCAGCGCTGGATAACCGGCCACTGAAATTTGATGAGTTCGAAGCCATCGCGCCACAGCGGATTTATGTTTCTGCGACACCTGCTGCTTATGAGCTGGAAAAATCGGCCGGTGAAGTGGTGGAGCAGGTGGTGCGGCCAACCGGTTTGATTGATCCGGTGATTGAAATCCGGCCGGTCGGCTCGCAGGTCGATGATTTGTTGTCCGAAGCCTATCGCTGCGCCAAACGGGGTGAGCGGGTGTTAGTGACCACGCTGACTAAAAAGATGGCCGAAGATTTAACCGATTATTTGTCTGGCCATAACGTCAAGGTGCGGTATCTGCACTCGGACATCGATACCGTGGAGCGGGTGGAAATTATCCGTGATTTACGCCTCGGTGTGTTTGATGTGCTGGTTGGTATCAATTTACTGCGGGAAGGTCTGGATATTCCGGAAGTATCGCTGGTGGCGATTTTGGACGCCGATAAAGAAGGTTTCCTGCGCTCGGAGCGCTCTTTAATCCAAACCATTGGTCGGGCAGCGCGTAACGTCAACGGTAAAGCGATTTTGTACGCCGATCGGATCACCGGCTCGATGCAAAGGGCGATCGATGAAACCGATCGCCGCCGCGCCAAGCAAGTCACACATAATGAATTACATGGCATCATCCCAACCCAGATTTCGAAAAAAATCGGCGATGTGATGGATTTAGGCCAGGATGCGAAGAACGATACCCCACAACGACAAGTGGCTGAGCATCTGAAACTGATCAAAGGAAAAACGCCGTATCAGGTGCAAGCTGAAATTAAAAAGTTGGAAACTCAGATGCTGCAACATGCGAAAAATCTGGAGTTTGAACAAGCTGCCATGTTGCGTGATCAGGTTCATTCGTTAAAGCAGGCATTGTTAGAAATCTAGCGAGGTGAATTTTAAATGAATGCTGTTTTTATCGCCGTTTTCGTTGATTTAATTTCAAAGTTAAATTTGTATCTTATTGATTTTTAAATGTAACAAAATGTATTTTGTAAATATGCGCGTTTAATCTATAAAAATAGCTGTATTCATTTTATATTAAGTTTGACACCGTTAATCTTGCCCTCGAATTCATCACCAGCCAGAGGGCATCTTTATGAAATCTTATCTGTTAACTGCATTATTTTCTGTGATCTCCGTCAACGCTGTGGCCAGTTCTTATCAAGCGCAAACCGACCTGAATTACGGTTGGGTTGATATCGGCAATGTTGATATCAACGCCTGGCAAGCCAAACAACGGTTCTTTTTAGCGCCGGTATCAACGGATGGCGCTGTACCACTGGCCGAAGCTGCTTTTATGCAACGTCAATCAAGCCTGGCCGCCACTTTTACCCGTGCGACCCTTGATGCAGGCAATCAGGAAGCACACAACAACGCCTGGTCAGTCGGTGGCGAGTACATGGATCGCAGCCACAACTATTATGCCGCGGTTGATATGGAATTTATCAATAACAGCAAGGCGTATGAAGCGACCACCAAGCTGGGTTATTTTTTCCAAAACGATTGGTTAGTGACCGCTGATATTTATCACACCAAAGATGAGTTGGGTCGCACCGCACTGGAATACGGTGCCAGCACTAAAAAACTGCTGGATTTAAACACCGGCGACTTTATCGCCATCACCGGTGGCCTGCGTAACTATGATGATTCTACTCTGACCAGTTACAATGTCGGTGCTGATTATTATTTCGGGAAAAACTTATCGGTAGGTCTGGGTTATCACTGGGTTTCTGCCGGTGTGTTCCAAAATGACAACGACGGTTTTGAAGTCCGCAGTAACTGGTATGTATTGCCAAATCTGGCGGTGAATGCTTCAGTCGGTCGGATTTTCCTCGATGACGTCAGTCTGGACGAAACGGCTTACCAGATTGGTGCTAGCTACCGTTTTTAATGGTTGCATTGTGTTGAGCTGTTAACCTGTCAAAAATTGCTGATTGCCCCGTTCGCGGGGCTTTTTTATGGTCGTTGCGGCCAAGCCAGGCAGCAGTTGCCGCCGAAAACCGTCAAATTAAGCTTTCTGTCGAAACCGCTGTTGACAGCACTGCCTGCTTATCTGGTATGTTCCCGTAACTTCCTGCCGTGTTTTGCCGTGATCCAGCGTTTTCATCGGCCATTGTTGCAATTGCAGCAAATCGGGGCAGATTTGCAAATTTTTGGTTTTGGAGTCCACAAAGAATAATGAAAGCTCTCTTCCTGTTCGCCACCACTCTGGTTTTACCTGTGGCTGCCGCCGATCATTTACCACCGTTATTACCCTGGGATGGCCCGACTCAAGCGCTGATCCAACCACAACATCCGTGGGTGACGCCGGCTGAGCTCACCGATTTAACTGCAACACCGGATTATGCTCAAACCATCAGCTATTTGAAAAAACTGGTTGAAAGCTCGCCGTTGTTCCGGTTGGAAGTGATAGGGCAAAGTCCGCAAGGGCGTGATATTTATCTGGTGAAAGCCAGCAGTCAGCCGGATCTGATTGGCAAATCCGGCCGTCCGACGTTATTGGTGCAAGCCGGTATTCACAGTGGCGAAATTGACGGCAAAGATGCCGGTTTAATGTTACTGCGGGATATTGCCCACGGTGATAAAGCCGGATTGTTGGCGCAGGTCGATTTGTTGTTTATTCCGGTGTTATCCGTTGATGCCCACGAACGTCGGGGTGAGCATCACCGGATGAATCAACGTGGGCCGCTGCAGCAAGGCTGGCGCAGTAACGCCTCGAATCTGAATTTAAACCGCGATTACGCCAAGGCGGACAGCCTGGAAATGCGGGCATTGCTGAAGGTACTGAATCAGTATCAACCAGACTTGTACATGGACGTGCATGTCACCGACGGTGAAGACTATCAGTATGATATTACTTATGGTTTTAACGAGCCGTTCGCCAGTTTAAGCCCGAATGGCGCCAGTTGGCTGGCGCAGGTGTACCGGCCTTATCTGGACCGCCAACTCAGCCGCCAGGGGCATATTCCGGGGCCATTGGTATTTGGCCTGGATCGGATGGATTTTAGCAAAGGTTTAAGCGGCTCCACCTCGACACCGCGTTTTTCCAATGGTTATGGTGACGTGCGGCATTTGCCGACTATTTTGGTCGAAAACCACAGTTTAAAACCCTATAAACAACGGGTGTTGGGCACTTATGTATTGCTGGAGCAGACGTTAAAGCTGCTGCAGGAGCAAGGTAAAGCGTTACAACTGGCCAAAAAAGCCGATGAGAATTTCCGGCCGCAGCAACAAGTATTATTGTTTAAAGCCGCCGAACAGCCTGATCTGATCAACTTTAAAGGCATGAGTTACGAAATCGCCCACAGTGACATTAGCAAAGCGCCTTATGTCAAATGGACCGGTCAAGCCAAAGACTATGTCGATTTTCCGGTGTACTGGGAAAAAGTACCGGCGATAGAAACCGAAGTACCAACGGCTTATTGGATCCCACCGCAGTATCAGGACGTGATCCAACGGCTGGAAATCCACGGCGTGAAAATGAGCCGGCTTACTGCCACTAAGACATTGGAATTACAGCAGTTGGTAGCTTCGAAACCAGAATTTGCCAGCAAATCGTTTGAAGGTCGGGTCGGGGTCAGTGCCACTTTTACCCCGCAATGGCGACAGTTGGAGCTGGTACCGGGCTCGGTGCGGGTCAGTACTGATCAGCCGCTGGGCGCCTTGGCTGTAGCGTTGTTACAACCGCAGGCACCGGATTCATTTTTTAGCTGGGGTTTTTTCCACGGTATGTTCGAACGCACTGAGTACTTTGAAACATACGCCATGATTCCGTGGATTGAACAACAACTGGTCGCCGATCCTAAACTGAAACAACAGTTTGATCAGGCTGTGCAAGCCGATGCAACGCTGCAAAAAGACGGTCAGGCGCGATTGAATTGGTTTTATCAGCGGTCACCCTTTTATGACCAGGCGTACCTGAAATACCCGGTATTGCTGGAACGATAATTTGTTAACAGTTTAAGGCGGTGGTGGGGCGTCGCGGCTGATCAATTCGACTAATTGGCCAACACTTAAACCTTGTTGGCCACGCACCACCAGCTGATCACCAGGTTTGATCTCTGATTGCACGATGTAATAGGCGTCAACGGTACCTAACACATCCACCTCCAGCCGCTCGGCTTTGCCATCTTTATTGACCCGCCAGGTGCGATAGGTACTGCCTTCCAGTTCCACCGCATCATAAGGCACCCGGGTGATATTGTCGGCTTTGACCGCCATGGTAATTTCCTGGCGATAACCCACTAAAATATCACGCCGATCTTTCGCCGGATGATCAAAATACAAGGTCAGATTTTCAGCCGTACTATCGAGTCGTTGGCTGACTTCACGTAACTTCAGCGGTTTACCATTAAAATCAAAACGATGGCCTTTGAGTGCCAGGCTGTTCTGGTAGGCCAGCACCGGTAATTTACATTCCAGTTGTTTGTTTTGGGTCGACATCAGTTGCAAGATCGGCTGACCTTCGGCCAGTTGCGCGCCAGGCTCTGAACTGACTTCGGTGACCTGCGCATCAAAAGGCGCATGGTGATTCAAACGTTTGGTGCGGATTTCAGCGGTTTTTAATTCCAGCTGCAGTCGCTGCATTTTTAACGAAGCGCTATCAAGTTGCAGCTTAAATTTATTTAGTTCTGACGAGGACGCCAGACCTTTTTTACTCAGCATCAGCGCTTTGTTGTATTCATCTTCAGCAAAGGCTCGCGCCACCCTTGCGGATTCGATATCGGTTTTAATCAATTCAAGTTGCTGGCTTAAATAGACATTATCCTGTTTAGCCACCAGTTGGCCTTTTTTGACCGAGCTGCCAACCGGCAATAATTGCAACAATTCCGCGCTGGCGTGGCTGGCGATCCGGTAAGTCACCGGAGCGGCCACGACACAAGGCAGCACATGGATCACATCGCTGCTGTGATGGGTGACGACTTCGATGGTGACTCTTTTGGTGTTTGACGCATAGGAGGAAGGTGTCGCTCCCAGCGTCAAAACCAGTAATGGAATCATATTTTTAGCGATAGAACGGGTTGCAAACTGCTTCAATCTGATCTCAGCGCAGAGTAAAAAAGAAGCGTATTTTAGCGCAATTCCGCGTTTGCACCGAGTTAAATTTTAACCTGCTAAAAATAACTGAGGATCACTTCCTCCGGTTTGGCATCATCAGCGTCAGAGTCAAAACTAATTTGCAGCTGGAAGTTGTCGCGATACAGATTAAATTTCTGATGGTAAAGTTCGCCGTCACTGAACATTGTCAGCAGTTGCTGTTTCTGTATTGGCAGGCCAAGTGATTGATATAGCTTATGAAAAATTGACGGTTGATCAGGGCGGTAAAAGACACTGTCGGCAATTCTAAGCTTTTTAACCAGATCATCATCAATTTGAACTTGAATGTAATCGCCAAGAATTCGCCATTGTCCGCGCTCAGTCTTGAACTGATGTTCTGGCAGCGCAGGAGGGACAGTCAAGGTCGACCAAACCGGTGCTTGCTGCAATCGCTCTGGCTGTAGTTGCTGTAATACTGTCAGGTACAGCTCGGTACTCACCAAAGGCACCTTTAACGGCTGAGTTTTTTCCGAGGCATTTTTTAACATAAAACCAGTGACTAAGGACTCCGCCGGTTTTTGATGTTCCAGACTGTATTTTTCAAACTTCAGCAGCAGCTGATATTGGTGGTTATTCAGTTGTAATTGCTGCGCTCCGGCGTTTGTTGCCGTCGGCAGTTGCTGACGAACATCGGCGATTTTTGATCTGTAGCTGACTTTAGACGCCAGCAGCCAGCTGTTGCTATCAAAATGATCATGCAATTCCAGCAAATTCTGACCGTAGCTAGATAAAAATTGCCGTTCTGTTTGAATTTGCAGCAAAACGTCGCTAAAAACTAAAAAAAGTTGCCGTCCATAAACATGGGCTGTCAGGCCATTTTGCAGTTGGATCTTAGCATCTGCTTGGCCAAACAGATGTTCGACCTGCATTTTGGTCATGCCGGGTTGTACACCAAACACCCCCTTGTTGAATGAAACTTCTTGGCTGAGTGGGGCTAACTTTGTCGGTGGTGTAGACGAAATGAGGTCATTGCTGATGCTAATCCGATGGGTTGTAGATTTAGCATTTTGTACCGCGCCATCTTCACTCCAGCGAGTGGGGCGATTTGATAATTCAGAATTGCCGTCACAGAATTTAATAAAACTGGCCGAGCCTTCGATTTTTAATCGATGCTGCGTTTTATTGCGATCGTCATACTCAACTGAGCTGTGAACCCGTTGCAGGATCAAGGCATCGGCTCCGTCTGCCGCGGCTTGTTGGCGCAAACTGAGTAGGAAATTAGCTTTTTCAGTTGCGGCGCGTTCAGCATCTCCGTCTTGATAACTTTTCAGATGACGTCGGTCCGTATGCTCTTTTAGTACGGTCGGCTCACATACCGGGTGGTAGTTTAGAATAGGCGGCAATGGTGTCGCTACAGCCGCGTTTACTGCAGATGGGTTGCAGATGGCAACCATAGCCAAGGTGAATTTTTGACGCTTCTGGATGAACCGATAAATATTGGATAGAACCGAAGTCTGCTGCATACCGTATCCGTGGCTAAACAAGTGGAATATTCAGGTTAACCTGATGTGTCTAAGTTAGCAAGGGTGGGCAGATATGAAAAAGCCGTAACTTATTAAGCTACGGCTTTGGGAGATTTACAACTGTGTAGCTGCTTTCATCGCAGCGACAAAAGCACCCAACTCCTTCAGTAACTTCGGTTTATCCTGCTGATATTTTTCAATAATTTGCACTATGGCTGAACCGGAAATCGCCCCGGCGGCACCGGCTTCCAGCGCGGCTTTCACGTGTTCTGGTTTGGAAATACCAAATCCAAGCAAGGTCGGTGCGGCATTGACATCCCGTAGTTGCTGCACTAATTGCGACGCCGGCATCGCCGCCGCGGTTTCGGTGCCGGTCACGCCAGCGCGGCTGAGCAAATAAGTATAACCACGGCCATAACTCGCCAGCTCATTGAGCCCGTCTTTGGTAATGTTTGGCGGTGCGATAAAAATCTGGGCGATGTCATGGGTTTGCGCCACAGTTCTGAACATTTTGCTTTCGTGCAGCGGTACATCAGCAATCAAAATTGAATCCACACCTGCGGCTTTGGCGGTGCTGTAAAAGGTGTCGATACCTCGTGCCAGTACCAGATTGCTATACAGCAATAAACCAATTGGAATATCTGCGTTATAAGCACGGATTTTACTAATTAATTCAAAACACTGCGCCGGTGTTACGCCAGCGGCTAAAGCGCGGATATTGGCGTTTTGGATGGTTGGGCCGTCGGCGATGGGATCCGAAAACGGAATGCCGAGTTCCAGCGCATCGGCGCCTTGATCAATCAGGGTTTTAATAATTTCAAAGGATAATTCCAGCGAAGGGTCGCCGATGGTGACGAAAGGCACAAAAGCACCTTGCTTGCGCTCGCTTAAGCGCTGAAACATCAAATCGTAACGTTGCATTTTACTATTCCTTGGCGGCTCAAAAAGCCGCATTGTTCGTTTGAAACCCCCGTCTGCGCTTCGCAGCCCAGGCGTTCTCTAAATTTATTGCTGCTGTTGCTGCTGTTGTTTCGCCTGCAGCTGCGCCGAAATTTTGTCTTCAGCTGCTTTTTGCTCGGCGAGCACCGCCATCACATGGCCTAAATCTTTGTCACCACGACCAGACAAATTCACCAGCAACACCGTTGGCTCCGTAGCGGCAGCGGCCATTTTGATGGCATGCGCCAAAGCGTGCGAGCTTTCCAGCGCTGGAATAATGCCTTCGTTTTTCGCGAGCAACTGAAAGGCGGCCAAGGCTTCGTCGTCATTAATCGCCACATATTGGGCGCGGCCAATCGACGCTAAATAAGTATGCTGCGGGCCTACTGCCGGATAATCCAAACCTGCAGAAATGGAATACGACTCTTCAATCTGACCATCGGCGGTTTGCATAATGGCGGTATAAGCGCCGTGCAAAATACCAAAACTACCGGTCGAAAGCGCCGCGCCATGTTGATGGGTGTCGATGCCCATACCACCAGGTTCTATACCAATCAGTTTGACTTGTTCATCCGGAATAAAATCGGCAAACATACCAATGGCGTTCGAACCACCGCCAACACAAGCCAGTACCGCGTCTGGCAATTTACCTTCAGCCAGTAAAATTTGCTGTTTGGCTTCTTCACCAATCATTTTCTGGAATTCACGCACAATCGTTGGGAATGGGTGCGGGCCCGCAGCCGTGCCGAGCAGATAGTGGCTGGTGGCATAACTGCCGGACCAATCGCGCATCGCTTCGTTCACTGCGTCTTTGAGCGTACCAGAGCCGGCCGTGACCGGAATAACAGTTGCGCCCATCAGCTTCATCCGGAACACGTTCGGTTGCTGGCGTTCAATATCTTTAGCGCCCATATAGATTTTGCAGTTCAGACCAAGTAAGGCGCAGGCTAAAGCCGTCGCCACGCCATGCTGACCAGCGCCGGTTTCGGCAATAATGTCTTTTTTGCCCATCCGTTTAGCGAGCAAAGCCTGACCCAGCACCTGATTGGTTTTATGGGCGCCGCCGTGCAGCAAGTCTTCACGCTTTAAATAAATTTTCACCAGCGGATTGGGGCTGATATTGCGGCATAACGTCAGCGGCGTTGGCCGACCGGCGTAATGAGTTAATAAATGCTGAAATTCAGCATGAAAAGCCGGATCGTCCTGAGCATCGATAAAAGCCTGCTCCAGTTGGCGCAGTGCCGGAACCAACAGTTCTGGCACGAACATGCCGCCATATTCGCCGAAATAAGGGTTAAGTGTGCGCTTAGTCATAACTGAATTCTCTGATCTGTGAAAAGGCAAGGGCGATTTTGGCTGGATCTTTCACGCCAGGGGCGGATTCCAGTCCAGAGTTCATATCCAATCCGGCGACCGCCAGCGGCAAGGCTGCAGTCAGGTTTTCCGCGGTCAAGCCACCGGCCAGCATCACTGGTTTTTGCAGCAGTTGTTGCTGCAACAAGCTCCAGTCGAATTTCAGGCCGGTACCACCTGGAATACCGGGGCTAAAACTGTCGAGTAAAATCCTGTCGGCTAACCGGCTAAATTGTGGCAAACGGTCTTTCACCCGATAGGCTTTCCAGATTTGCACCGATTTTGGCAACAATTCACGCAGTTGATGCAGATAACTATCATCTTCGTCGCCATGCAATTGCACCGCAGTTAACCCCAGTTCTCTGGCCACCAACGCCACCTGAGCCAGCGCTTCATTGACAAAAACGCCAACATAACGCAATGGCGCGGCAGCGATGATGCTTTTCGCCTGCGCCTGGCTTACAAAACGCGGCGATTTTGGATAAAAAATCAGCCCGCCAAAATAGGCGCCGGCTTGTTCCACCAACTGCGCTTGCTCCGGCGTGGTCAAGCCACAGACTTTATGCTCGCCGAGCACTAAAGCCCGTACCGCAGATTCTAAATCCGGCTGCGCCATCAAGGAGCTACCGACCAAAAAGGCTTTCGCCACTTTGCGTAAATGCCGCACTTGATGGTTATGGTAAATACCTGATTCTGATACCACTGGTGTACCAGGCGGAATAAGCCGCGCCAGCCGGAAACTGGTGTCGAGATTGGTTTCTAAGGTGCGTAAGTCGCGGTTATTAATGCCAATCAGCTCAGCTTTAAGCTCAACGGCACGAAAGGTTTCCTGCTCGTTACTGACTTCAGTCAACACCGTCATATTCAAACTGTGCGCCGTATCCGCCAGCAGGCGATATTCGGCATCATCCAGCACCGACAACATCAGCAGCACCGCATCGGCGCCAAGCAACCGGCCAAGGTAAATCTGATAAGGGTCGATGATAAAATCTTTATGCAGTAGCGGTTGTTGCACTTTGAGTCGCATCTGCGCCAGGTAGTCGTAACTACCCTGAAAAAACTTGCTGTCGGTCAGCACTGAAATGCAGTCGGCGTATTTACCATAGACCCCCGCAATTTCATCCAAATCAAAATGGGCGCGAATAAGACCTTTGGACGGCGAGGCTTTTTTGCATTCCAGAATAAACCGGGCACCGGGTTTTAACAGTGCTTGCAAGAAATTGCGCGACGTTGGCCGCACTTCGCTCTGAAAGGTCTCCAGCGGTCGTTGTTCCTTTTGCGCCGCCAGTTCCAGCCGTTTATGGCTGATGATAGTGTCAAGCACGTTGGCCATGACTGATCTCCTGTAATAGCGTCAGCGCTGTACCTGCTTTGCCTTGTTGTAAATGTTGCAGCACTTGCTGCGTCAATCCGGCTAAATCTTCACCCTGACCGGCAATTTTGCGCATCGCGGCGACATTGGCGGCAATAGCAGCCAGATGGGCTAAAGGTGCTGTGCCTTGCAAAATTGCCCGGCTGGCGGCGGCGTTTTCGGCTGGTTTGCCACCGGCTAAATCGCTAAGTTCAATCGGCGCCAGCCCGAAATCGGCTGCGGTGAGCGTAAATTTGTGTAGCTTTCCGTCTTTGACTTCAGTCACTTGGGTTACGCCATGCAAAGCGATTTCATCACAACCGGCACCATGCACCACCCAGGCGCGCTCAACGCCGAGTTGCAATAAGGCTTGCGCCATCAAATCGCAAAGCTTGGCATCATAAACGCCAAGCAGCTGAAACTTCGGTGCCACCGGGTTTAATAACGGCCCCAATAAATTAAACAAAGTCCGGGTTTTTAAGGCGGTGCGCACCGGCATCGCATGGCGAATGCCCGGGTGATACAACGGCGCAAATAAAAAGCTGACCCCGGCATCGCAGAGCGCTGTTGCCGCCGTTGCCGGGCTTTGCTGAATATTGACGCCAAGCTGCTCCAGTAAATCGGCCGAGCCGCTTTGCGAAGATACGCTGCGATTGCCGTGTTTGGCCACTTTCAGGCCAAAATCTGGTGCCACTAAGGCCGCCGTGGTCGAAATATTGATGGTATTGCTGCCATCACCACCGGTACCACAACAATCGATACTGGCAAACTCAACTTTGGGAAAGACGGTGGCGGCTTTACGAAACGCCAACGCCGCACCAGCGATTTCATCGGCGGTTTCCCCTTTGAGTTTCAGCGCTATTAATACCGCTGATAACAACACCGGCTCAACTTCACCATGCGCCACAGCGCTGAAAAAAGTCTCGCTTTGTTGCTGGCTCAGACTTTCGCCGCTGAGTAGTTGGTGCAAATAAGGCTGTGCTGCAAAGCTGCTACTTTCGTTTGAAACAGTTGTCATACGCCACCTCCGGCTGTTTGGGGCGCGATTGGGGCGAGTGATTGTGTGAGATAAGCCAGACTTTGCGCCAATAAAGGTTTACCTAAAGTGGTTAAAATCGACTCCGGGTGAAATTGAAAGCCCAATGCCCGGTCTTGTTCCTGCACGATTGCCATCGGAATATGTTGATAATTCGCAATCACTTGCAGCGCATTGGGCATTTCGGTGGCCATCAACGAATGATAACGCGCTACCGGAAAGGGCCTTGGCAAACCGGCAAACACCGGATGATCGGTAAGCTCAATCTTTGATGTTTTACCATGCACAGTTTCACCCGCCCGGCCCACCACACCGCCATAATGTTCCACCAACGCCTGATGGCCTAAACAAATGCCGAGCATCGGGAATTTACCGGCGCAAAGTGCAATCAGCTCTGGCATCGAACCAGCTTCTGATGGCGCGCCAGGGCCTGGCGATAGCAGCAGTACAATATTGGCGCCAGCTTGTTGATCCTGAAGCATTTTGTCGAAAATAAACGCCGCTGGCACCGTATTGCGGTACAGCTTTAACTCACAATCGAGCTGCGCCAGTTCATCAACCAGGTTGTAGGTAAAAGAGTCTTTATTATCCAGCAGATAAACTACTGTTTTTGTTTTTGACGAATTCATTTGGCACCTCCTGCGGCGAGAATTGCGCTAATCACCGCTTGCGCCTTACTGCGGGTCTCATCCGCTTCCGCTTGGGCGACAGAATCAAACACCACACCAGCGCCGGCCTGAATATAAGCGGTGCCGTTGGCGACATAAGCACTGCGAATGACGATGCAGCTGTCAAAATCGCCGTTGCCAGCGAGATAGCCAACAGCGCCGCCATAACTGCCGCGTTTTTTCCCTTCAACTTGCCGGATCAGCTCCGCCGCCCGCACCTTCGGCGCACCGACTAAAGTGCCCATATTCATACAAGCCTGATAGGCATGCAGTGCATCCAGCTGCGGTTTGAGCGTGCCAACCACGCGCGATACCAAATGCATCACATAGGAATAGCGGTCGACTTTCAATAATTCTTTGACATAACGACTGCCCGGCACACTAATGCGCGCTACATCGTTGCGGGCTAAATCGACCAGCATCAGATGTTCAGCTTTTTCTTTTTCGTCCTGGCGCAGTTCCAGTTCAATCCGGCTATCAAGATCGCGGTCAATCTGACCTTTGGCATTAAAACCACGGCGGCGGGTACCGGCGATCGGATAAATTTCGACCTGCCGGCTTTGTGCATCAAATTTCAGCGCCGATTCCGGCGAAGCACCAAATAGGGTAAAGGCCGGATCTTGCAAGAAAAACATATAAGGACTGGGGTTTTGGGTTTTAAGCTTGGCATAAGCGCTGAGCGGGCAAGGGCAGGGCAAACTGAAACAACGACTTGGCACCACCTGAAATACATCGCCGGCCACGATATTGTGTTTTAGCATTTCCACTTGCGCCACAAAGTCGCTGTCAGCGATATCGACGTTGGCGGCATTGCTGCTGGAAGCAGTAGCAACAGCAGGTACAAATACCGGTTGTTGTTTTAACGTCTGGCTAAGTTGCTCTAACCTTTTGCCAACGACAAAACAGTTGGCCATGGCGGTGTCGCCACAAAAAATATTACCAATCAACCGGCTTTGCTGTGTTTGATGGTCCAGCACCAGCACGGTTTCGGCCAGATAAAACAAATAATCCGGGCACTGATTTTCAGCGGTCGGCACCTGCGGTAATTGCTCCACAGTAGCGACCATGTCGTAGCCAATCACGCCACCCAAAAACACCGCAAAGGGTTCATCACTTTGATTTTTAAGCTGATGTTGCAATATGCGTAACACGTCAAATGGATGCGGCGCGACCAGCTTGCTGTCTTCATCAAGCAGCGGATCCGGACGCTTAAAATTGATCAACAGTGGATTATTGCCACTGATACTGGCACGCGTTGACAGTTGTCCGGTGATAAAGGGTAATAACAAAGCGCCGTTTTCGCTGATGGCGGTGATGCTGACTTGTTCGCCCTGACACTCAATCCGCAGTGCGGCATCAATCAACATCAGGCTTTTTAAATTGTCTTTGCTGTCAATTTCAGCAGATTCAAGCAGCAATGAATAAGGACTATCGGCAGCGAGCTGCTGATAGCAGGCTAATGGATCGGCCTGATAAGGAACGGTTTGGCTGATGCTGGCAACCTGACCGATTTCGGTGGTGATGTGACTAAAAATCATAAATTTATCCTGTAGTTAGTTTTTACAATCATCGACAGTGGGCCCTGAATTTGCCCCCGAAAATTGCCACCAGCGCCAGGAAATTAACATGATTGAACTCATGGTTTAGTACTCGTCTTGGTTGAAAAATTACAAAAAAAAAGCCCGTTCGTTGAAACGGGCTTCTTGGGATTATTTAAGGGTAAACAACGCCAACACACGCCCGTTAAGGAGTATGCCACCACCAGCTAATAGCCTGAGTAAATTGCGTTGTAAATTGAGACATCAGAAAGCACCCTAAAATTGATGCCCTATAAAACCTCAAATCGGGGGCGGGCGTCAAGATGAAATCTGCGGAAATTGAAAATAAAACGTTTAGATGTCTAAAAGTCTGTGTTCGCCTGCGTAGCATTCGTGCAGAGAGTCGCTGTGCTGGTGGCAACAAACATTCAGCTGGATGGGTGATTTATGGCACAATGCGCTTCTGCAAAAGTGGCAATACGCTGTACCGTCGCTTTCATTGTTAGTTTTTAATACCGCCGGACTTGTTCATGAAAATAGATTTACATAGCCATACCTTTTGCTCGGATGGTCTGTTAAGCCCGGCAGATCTGGTCCGCCGCGCTGTTGAGAAAAAAGTGCAGGTGCTGGCGATTACCGATCATGACACCACAAACGGTCTGGCCGCTGCGCATGCTGAAATTGCCGCTGCCCAGCTACCACTGCAATTGATCAACGGCGTCGAAATCTCCACCAGCTGGTATGAATTCGAAATTCATGTGGTCGGGCTCAATATCAATCCAGCCTGTCCGGAATTTCAAAGCAGATTAGAAAGCCAGCAGCAACGCCGGCTGGAGCGAGCTACTGAAATGGCGCGACGACTTACCAAATACCAGGTGCCGGATTGTTTACCTGCGGTATTGGAACTAGCCAACGGCGCTGCGCTCACCCGCACTCATTTTGCCCGGCATTTGGTCAATATTGGCAAAGCCAGTTCACTGAACAACGTGTTTAAAAAATATCTGGCGCGCGGCAAAGCCGGTTATGTGCCGAATAACTGGGTCGAACTGGCCACTGCGGTGCAGTGGATCCACGATGCAGGCGGTATTGCGGTGCTGGCGCATCCGCTGAAATACAACCTCAATGGCAAATGGCTGACAAAATTAATGCGCGAATTTGCATTGGCTGGCGGTGATTCGGCTGAGGTGGCATCACCCCAGCAAACGCCGGTGCAAAAACGCGAGATTTGGCGCCTGTGTCAGTTGTTTGAACTCACCGCGTCCGTGGGCTCAGATTTTCATCAACCGACCGACTGGAATGAGCTTGGCCGTGGTTTGTATATGACCGACGATATAGTGCCGCTGTGGCGCGACTGGACTTTTAACGAAGCCTTATGGGCAGCTGAAACGGCCACATCGCAGACGAGTGAGACGGCGGTAATTTTAAATTAGCCGATGTCCTGATGATGCACCGCTGCGCTTGAAAAATCGCTAAATCCTTGCTATTGCTAATAAAACACAACTTTTGCTAATAAAACAACTTTCATCAAGCTGGCAAAAGCTGGCAGGGAGCAGGCGATGAGCCAGTTTTTTTACGTCCACCCGGAAACGCCCCAAAGCCGTTTGATTAAACAAGCAGTGCATATTATCAAACAAGGTGGCGTGGTGGTGTATCCGACCGACAGTGGTTATGCCTTGGGTTGCCATATCGGCGATAAAGCGGCGATGGAGCGGATTTTACAAATTCGCCAAATTAGCGGTGATCACCATTTGACGTTAATGTGCCGCGATTTATCTGAGTTGTCGGTATATGCCAAAGTAGAAAATACCGCTTTTCGCTTGCTGAAAAACAACACGCCTGGTGCCTACACCTTTATCTTGCGCGGCACCAAAGAAGTACCCAAACGGTTGCTTAACGAAAAGAAAAAGACTATTGGCCTGCGTATTCCTGATCACAAAATTGCCTTGGCGTTATTGCAGGAATTGGGCGAACCACTGATGTCGAGCAGTTTAATTCTGCCGGGGCAAGAGTTTACCGAATCTGATCCGGAAGATTTACGCGATCAATTGGAGCGGCAAGTCGATTTAATTATGCACGGTGGTGTGTTGCCGGGGAATCCAACGACGGTGATTGATTTATCGGACGACGTGGCGGTGGTGGTACGGGAAGGTGCCGGTGATGTGAAACCTTTTCTGTAATGCGTCTTGAGTATGCACGGCCATGAGCACTGAACTTCCGGGCGTTGAAACGCTGACCCCCTTAACGGTGCAACAACCACTTCCGCTGGCCTTTGTCCGCGGCGAAGCGGTGCATCTGCGACCGGACGATTTATATATTCCGCCTGACGCCTTAGAAGTGCTGCTGGAAGCCTTTGAAGGGCCACTGGATTTTCTGCTTTACCTTATTCGCAAACACAAATTTGATATTGTCGACTTACCGGTCAATGAAATCACCCGGCAGTACATGAACTATATCGACCTGATGCAGGGCATGAACTTTGAACTGGCCTCAGAATATCTGGTAATGGCGGCGATGCTGGCGGAAATTAAATCGCGGTTATTGTTACCGCGCCACGAGCACCAGCCGGAAACCGAGTTGGATCCCAGAGCAGAGCTGATCCGCCGCTTGCAGGAATATGAACAATTTAAGCAAGCCGCCACCGATTTGGATGCGCAGCCACGCCAGGATCGCGATTTTTTCCTGGTCAAAGCGGATCTCGCCACCAACTTCGCACCTTTAGTGATTTTGCCGGATGTGTCGCTGGCGGATTTAGTGGCTGCCTTGGCCGATGTTGCAAAAAGAGTCAAAGATTTTCAGCATCACCATATTTCCAAAGAAAAACTCTCGACCCGTGAGCGGATGAGCCGGATTTTGGAGCAGCTCAAAGCCAACGACGGTTATCTGGTGTTTGAGCAGTGTTTTAGCCTGGAAGAAGGCCGCGCCGGGGTAGTAGTGAGTTTTCTGGCAATTTTAGAGCTGGTGAAAGAAAAACTGGTTTTGCTGGATCAAGTACAAGCCTATGGTCAGATCCATCTGAAGTTGGCATAATGCGCGCCGTTATCCGGCTCTCAATCCCTACAGGATCCCTGCATGGCCGCCAAAATCAATGACAGTCAACTTGCCCAATTACTGGAAGCAACCTTGTTCGCCAGCGAGCGACCTTTGACGGCTGATGAATTGACTGCAACAGTGCTCAGTGATTTTGCCATTAGCAACAAACAGTTGCAGATGGTGATTAAGCAACTGATGTTGGATTATCAGGGGCGCGGTATTGAATTAGTCGCAACCGCCAGCGGTTATCGCTTTCAGACTAAAAGCGAGTGGAGCGAATATTTGGCGCGCTTGTGGCCAGAACGTTCACCACGATATTCGCGCGCAGTACTGGAAACTTTGGCGTTGATTGCCTATCGTCAACCGATCACCCGCGGCGAAATTGAAGCGGTGCGGGGTGTGACGGTGAGCAGCCAGATCATGCGGACTTTGCTTGATCGCGGTTGGGTAAAAGTGGTGGGCCACAAAGAAGTGCCGGGTCGGCCTGGTTTGTACGCCACCACCAAAGAATTTTTAGATTATTTTGGGTTAACCGACTTAGCGTCGTTACCTGCCTTAACCGAGTTTTCAGCCCAGTCTGTGCTTAGCATGGAAACTGAAGCTCTTTTTGCCACCGCAGTGGCACAGACAACAACTTTACAGTAGGCGAAATCCACTAAGTTATTGTAGTGCAAGGTTTAATTATCATGCAATTAACCACTGCCAACACAGTCGGGATGACTGAGGAGTAGAATGATGAGTGAAAAATTACAGAAAATACTGGCCCGTTCAGGCGTAGGTTCCCGTCGTGAGATGGAAACCTGGATCAGCGCTGGTCGGGTCACTATTGATGGCAAGTTAGCCACTTTAGGTGACCGCGTGTTGCCAACCCAGGCAGTACGGGTCGATGGCCATCCGGTGAAACTGGCTTCAGAAACCGAGCAGATTTGCCGTGTCATTGCTTACCATAAACCGGAAGGCGAAATTTGTTCCCGTACCGATCCGGAAGGTCGGCCAACCGTGTTCGACCGTTTACCAAAAATCCGCGATTCACGCTGGATTGCGATCGGCCGGTTGGATATCAACACCTCAGGTTTATTGTTGTTCACCACCGATGGCGAACTCGCTAACCGCTTAATGCACCCGAAATTTGAAGTTGAACGTGAATACGCGGTGCGGGTGTTTGGTGATGTCACCGATGCGATGATCCAGAAACTACGCACCGGCGTGGAACTGGAAGACGGTAAAGCAGCCTTTAAGAAAATCAAAGCCAGCGGCGGCGAAGGGATTAATAAGTGGTTCAACGTCACCTTAACTGAAGGCCGTAACCGCGAAGTGCGCCGGATGTGGGAATCACAAGGCGCCGTGGTAAACCGCTTGATCCGGGTCCGTTATGGCGATCTGATGTTACCAAAACACTTACCAGCAGGTGGTTACACCGAATACGCGCTGGAAGAAGTGAACTATCTGCGCAAAGTGGTGCATATGGATTACGAAACGGAAACGTTGGCGAAACCGGAAGACAAGGAAGAGCGACGTCGTCGCATGGCATCGATTAAACGTGCCGTACGCAAGCATCAGATTTTGCAGAAAAACCCGGAATTAAAAGCCAAAGCCGAGAAAGAAGCAGAACAAAAAGCCAAAGCGAAAAAGCCGTCTAAGCCGGTGTTTAAAGGTAAAAAACGTACCCGCGATTAATGAATCGGTTATTGTTTTGTAGCAGCGACACCTATTTAAAAAAGGCCTCACAGTGAACTGCTGTCAGGCCTTTTTGTTTGGGTCATAAAAAATAAGCCTGCACCAATCGCGACACAGGCTTATGAACGGAGAATTCAGTCGGAACTAAATTGGGTTATTCGGATAAGTGCTTACTCACCAATTCAGTTAATAATACGTATCTGAGGCCTGATGGATCTGAGGCTCGTCCTGCAAATCTTCAAAGCTAATGGCAAAATGCTGTTGGTTGTCATGAATATCCTGTAGGTACACGGCTCGGTCCTGAGCATCAATCCAGCTGACGATCCCAACGCCTTTTTTACTTTGGCACAACATGCCGAGTTTCAGATCCTGCACATTCATCGCTTGGTCCTCATTCAGTTGATATTCAGTCAAGACTTATCAGGTTAGACGATGATTTTAGCTTTGCAGATCTCCGACCAGTTGTATTTAAACCTAAGCGCACAATTTCAAAGTGAATTTATTTTTTATGTTCTGCAAGAAAAGTCGGATTTTTTCGACCTTTCGGTAAATTTGGGGACATTGAGCTGAAAACAGTACTGTTGTGAGTTGTTGTCGCGACAAATTCGAATCGTTTTTTCAAATATGGAATTAAGTTTTTAAATCAATCCGCTGGTGAATATTGGTCCACTGATCCGGGAATTTGCCTTGTAGCACATAAGAAAAGGCAATCAGTTCCGCGATCAGCAGGTACAGCTCTTTGGGGATTTGATCACCAAGTTCAATTTGCCGCAGCAGTTTGCTGAGTTCTTCATCTTCGTGGATCAACACGCCGTGTTCCCGCGCTAGCGCGATAATTTCATCAGCCAACTCGCCATGGCCTTTGGCGACAATTTTGGGGGCTGATTGGCCATCGTAGTGCAGGGCAATGGCGGCCTTGTCGTTGTTGGTTTTGTTATAACTTTTGTCAGTCATACCCGTACCGCCAATAAACTGTTGCTGCGGGCAAACAACTGCTCCGGAATTTTGCCAAGCTGGCATTGGGCTTCGGTCACCGCAAGCCCCTGCATTTTTAGCCGGTCTTTGAGCAGCGGCAAAAATTGCTCCGCGCTACTGACCACGGTCGCTTGCTCGGCGTAAAACTGCAAACTGACTTCCAGTCCGGTCAACCGTACTTGTACCAATAAATGTCCGGCAGCAGCTAAATCAAATTTCATCGTCAGCTGCCATTGCATCCGTTTGGCTTCACCGGCTTTACCATCCGCTTCCCGCTCGGTCAAAGCCAACTCGGCAAAGCGGCTCTCGCCTTGTTGCACCAACGGTAACTGAATATAGAGCTGCTGGTGCTGTTGTGGGGTTTGTGCTTGTTCGGCGGTGGCGAACTGCGCGCCTTGCATTTTGCTGGCATGCCCGGCCAGTTGTTTTAGCAATTGACTGGATTGGGTTTGATCCAGCTGGGCCACCAGATTTTGCAGCCGTTGCGCCGGGCTGGATTTCACCTCTGCTGTCGGCTGATTACCTAGCCGTCCTAACAAAAGTTGCAACGCAGCCGCCAGCGTACTGGCACTGCTGGGGGTCTGGCTGAGTTGTTGCAGCGGATTAAATTGCAATGCTGCCGTAAGCTGCTGCTGCAACTGAGTTTGCAAAATGGGCCGAGAGGTATCCAGTGTCTGCGCTTTAAGTTCTTTTAAAATGGCGAGCACAGCTGGCGGTAGCTCCGGTAGTTCCAATAGCGGGTCGACCGTTGGGTTTTGCAGCGGCAGCCATTGCCGCCAGGCGTTACTGACATCGACCGCGATTTTCGGCTGTGGCGGATTGACTTGTGCCGCTGATGGTGACGATTGCCATTGAATGGCTCTGTTCAGTGCCGTGCTTTCAACTTTTATTTGCATCGCTGCGGTTGGATCGGCACTGAGTTGCAATTGCCAGGATGGCGTTTTTCCGGTGACCGGCATCGCCTGAAGTTGCCAGTTTGGTAGGGAAGCCGTTTTGGTGTTGGTAGACGGCAGTTCCAGTTTTCCCAATTGTAACTGGCTACCGTCTGAAGATATTCGGTCTGGCTGCAGCGCTTTTGCCAACACCGGTAACAAGGCGATGGTCTGTGCGGCAGTCAACACTTGTGGTTTCTGGCTTTGGTTGGCCGCTGCAATTTGTGGGGTGGCGGCTACAAGCTTGTCGGGCGTGATGGTACCCGTCTGCGCGCTGGCCTTTATGTGATCGGTCACTTGTTTTGTGGTGTCTGCGCTTGGTTGACTCCGCTCTGCCGGCGCATCCTGCACCGAGACACTGATTTTAAGTTGCCCTTGCACCAGTTGCACCGTCAGCTGCGCCAATTTCGGTTGTTGCATCGGCCAGTCGGCAGCGCCATCAAGCCAGCTGGCCGGTAGTTGTAACTGCTGCTGATTTGGCAAGGTCAGTACGAGCTGTTGTTGCTGGCGTTGCAGCTGCACCAGTATGGTCAGCGATTGTTGCTGTTGGGCGCCGAGCAGTTGCAGCAATTGTGATGGCTGCAACGCAATATTTACCGGCGCTTGCTGGGATTGGATTTGCAGTTGGCCTTGTGTGCCCGGTTGCAGCTGCAATTGGAGTTGCAGTTGTGTATTGGTAGGCGCTTGCTGACCCGGCATTAGCCCCGAATGTGAGCCGGAAAGCTGACCTTGCAATTGGCCATTTAAAGTGACCTGTGTCGCCAGTGCCTGATTCGCAACCTGCTGATTTTGTAGTGCCGCTGGTGACTGCGACGTTGCTTGCAACAACAAAGCAGTTTGTTGCGGCGTTAACTGAATTTGCACCGGGCCTTGGGGGGTTGCTACATGCAGTTGACCTGCGCCATCCGAGCCAATATTCAGCAGCGCCTGATACAAAGTATCAGGTGTCAGTTTCAGACTTTGCAGGATGGGTTGGGTCCTGCCTGAGCCAATCTGTAATAACGCATCAAGATTGATCTGGTTCATATTTCCGGCTATTGCTTCGGCTATCAAGGTTATAGCGCATTCGTATTCTACTGCCAATATGCTAAGATGCGCGCTGTTTTTTCGAAGAGTAGCGCCGACCCCGTGTTAACTGCCAGCAATCTTTGTTGTGTTCGTCAGGACCGCATTTTGTTCGAAGCTGTCAACCTAGAATTGACGGCGGGCCAGCTATTACAGATTGGCGGAAAAAACGGTGCTGGCAAAAGCAGTTTGTTACGCATTCTGGCCGGTCTCGGCCAGCCAGACGATGGCGAAGTACTCTGGCAAAACCTGCCACTTACAGAAAGTGACTTTCCACAAAACCTGTGTTTTATCGGCCACTTAAGTGGCATCCAACCGCAATTAACTGCCCTTGAACATTTAGAATTCTGGCAAGCAGCTTTTGGCCTTGCCCCCACAGATGGTTATCAGGTGCTGGCAACTTTAGGTTTGGCTGGACTGGAAGATATCCCATGTCAGCTGTTATCGGCGGGCCAGCAGCGCCGGGTCTCTTTAGCCAGATTATGGCTGACCAACCGTCCGTTATGGATTCTAGACGAGCCTTTTACTGCGCTGGATCAATCAGCGATTTTGCTGTTACAGCAAAAGTTTACCGAGCATCTTGCCAGCGGCGGCGCCATCATTCTGACCACCCATCAGCCACTGACACAGCAATTTCCTGCAGCCCAATTGTTGGAGCTTGCTTACCGATGGTGATGTTTAAAGCAGCTTTTGTCCGTGAATGGCGGTTATTGGCGCGGCAAAAGGCCGATTGGCTGAATCCGCTGATGTTTTTCCTGATCGTGTTAACCCTGTTTCCGCTCGGCATTGGCGCCAAGCCCAATTTGCTGGCAGAAATTGCCCCGGGCATTATCTGGATTGCGGCATTGCTTAGTGTGCTGCTCGGGGCGGAGCGGTTATTTAAAGACGATTTTCGCCAGGGCGTGCTGGAGCAGTTGGTCGCCGCTGAACAACCGCTGTTGGCTTATGTGCTGGCAAAAATTGTCAGCAGCTGGTGTAGTACCGCTTTGCCGCTGTTATTGATGTCGCCGCTGATTGCATTATTGTTAGGGCTGGATAGCGCGGCCTGGCTGGCGGTATTACTGACTTTGCTGCTTGGCACACCGCTGCTGAATTTATTAGCAGCACTCGGCGCGGCCTTAACACTTTCTGCCGACAAAGGTGGCATTTTGCTGGCGTTACTGATTTTACCTTTGTATATTCCGCTGCTTATTTTTGCCAGTGCCGCGGTGGATCAAGCCAGTCTTGGTTTGGACTATTCGGGACAACTGGCCGTATTAAGCGCTATGTTATGTCTGGCGCTGGCACTGGTGCCGCTGGCCGTGCTTAAAGCATTAAAACTAAACGTGGGGTGATATGTTTAAGTGGCTTGATCCATATGCAAAACCAGAAACATTGTACCGAATTTGCGGGTTATGGTTCCCTTGGTTAATGACTGCAGCAGTGGCAACTTTGCTGCTTGGTACCGTCTGGGGATTGGCTTTTACCCCGGCCGATTATCAGCAGGGCGACAGTTACCGGATCATTCATATTCATGTGCCTTCGGCGATTTGGTCGATGGGCGCGTACAGCAGCATGGCGATTGCCGCCTTGATAGCGCTGGTGTGGCAGGTGAAAGCGGCGCAGTGGGCCGTTGGTGCTATTGCGCCGATTGGCGCGGTATTTACCGTGATAGCGCTTTTTACCGGCGCCGCCTGGGGCAAACCGATGTGGGGTACCTGGTGGGTGTGGGATGCGCGCCTTACCTCAGAGCTGATTTTATTGTTTTTGTATTTAGGCGTGATTGCGTTGTCTGGTGCTTTTGCTGATCGGCAAACCGGCGCCAAAGCTTCGGCATTATTGGCGATTGTCGGGGTGGTGAATCTGCCGATCATTCACTTTTCAGTGGAATGGTGGAACACACTGCATCAGGGCGCCACTATCACCAAATTTGCCAAACCTTCGATTGACGCCAGCATGTTGTGGCCGTTACTGATTTCGATCCTGGCTTTTGGTTTATGGTTGGCAGCTTTGACTTGTCTGCGGCTGAAAACAGCGATTTTACAAAACGAGCAACATAGGCCCTGGGTGCGACAACTGGCGGCTTCAGCGGTGAAAGGGGAGTAAGCAGATGCCAGAGTTACATTTTTCTTCCTGGAATGCATTTTTTGCGATGGGCGGTTATAGCCTGTTTGTCTGGTTATCTTTTGGCGTTACTTTCGCCTTGCTTGGGCTGTTATGGTGGTTTAGTCAGTCTGGACACCGGCAGATCCTGAAGGGAATTGCTGCTAAACAAGCCAGAGAATTCAGGGTACAGCAACAGTTACTTCAGCAGTCAGAGCAACAAAAACAGGAGCAGTCGGCATGAATCCAAGACGTAAACAGCGGCTGATGGCAGTCAGTGCCATTTTGTTGTTATTAAGTGGTGCTGTTGGTGCGATGTTGTATGCATTGCAGGAAAATGTCGATTTGTTCTACACGCCAAGCCAGTTGCTGGAAGGCATTGGTAAAGACAAGGTCAAACCGGTACCAGGCCAAAGATTACGGATTGGTGGCATGGTGGTGCCAGGTTCGGTAAAACGCGATGAAACGACGTTAAAAGTCAGCTTTGATCTGGTCGATACCGGGCCTATTGTCACAGTGCATTATGAAGGTATTTTGCCAGACTTGTTCCGCGAAGGGCAGGGCATCGTCGCCCAAGGCACTTTGTTGGATGCCACCAATATCGCGGCCACTGAAGTGCTGGCCAAGCACGATGAAGACTATATGCCACCGGAAGTCGCTGCGGCGATGAAAGGCATTAAACATGTGCCGCCTTCAAAAAATTCCCCGCAACAAACATACCCGGCGCAAAATTATCCATCGCAAAGCTATCCGACAAAAACCGAACCAGATCAATCGTCCCAGCAACCAAAACCAGCAACTGAGGCGAAGCAATGATCCCGGAAATTGGTCAACTGGCGCTGACCTTTGCGCTGGCGTTATCCTTGCTGCTGGCGGTAGTGCCTTTATACGGCAGTTTTGTTGCCAATCAACGCGCGTTGTTGTTGGCAAAACCTTTGGCTATCGGCATGTTTTTGTTGAGCGCTTTCGCCATGGGCTGCCTGACCTATGCCTTTTTCCACAGTGATTTTACCGTGATCAACGTGGCCAGTAATTCCAGTACCACCTTGCCCTGGTATTTTAAAATGACTGCCAGTTTTGGCTCGCACGAAGGTTCGATGCTGCTGTGGGTCACCATGCTCACGCTCTGGACGGCCTTAGTGGCAACCTTTTCCAAATCGCTGCCGCTATTGATGCAAGGCCGTATTTTGGGTGTGCTTGGGATCATTTGCCTTGGTTTTATTGCTTTTTCGTTATTTATGTCCAATCCGTTTGCCCGTAGTTTGCCGTTTTATCCGGTGGAAGGTCGTGATTTAAATCCGCTGTTGCAGGATTTTGGCATGATCGTGCATCCGCCGATGTTGTATCTGGGCTATGTTGGTTTTGCGGTGTCCTTTGCATTTGCTATCGCCGCGCTGATTGGCGGTAAATTTGACAGCACCTGGGCGCGTTGGGCCAGACCCTGGACCTTAGCCGCCTGGATGTTTTTAACCTTGGGCATCATGCTCGGCAGTTGGTGGGCTTATTACGAGCTTGGCTGGGGCGGCTGGTGGTTTTGGGATCCGGTTGAAAATGCCTCTTTTATGCCATGGCTGGTTGGTACTGCATTATTGCACTCGCTGGCGGTCACTGAAAAACGCGGCACCTTTAAATCCTGGACTGTGCTGTTGGCCATTGCGGCATTTTCCTTAAGCCTGATGGGCGCATTTTTGGTGCGCTCCGGGGTGCTGGTGTCGGTGCATTCTTTTGCCACCGATCCAAGTCGCGGTATGTATTTATTGATATTTTTCCTGCTGGTGGTTGGCGGCTCGTTATTCTTGTATGCAATGCGGATGCATGCCGTGCGCTCACAAGCGCGTTACCAGTTATTCAGCCGCGAAGTATTGCTGTGGGGCAATAACGTGTTTTTGCTAACGGCAACACTGGTAGTGTTCCTTGGCACCATGTATCCGCTGTTTCATAAAGAACTTGGCCTTGGTTCCATTTCCATCGGCGCGCCGTTTTTTGATCAGATGTTTTATTACATAGCGATCCCATTCAGTTTGCTGCTGGGTTTAGGCCCTTGGGTACGCTGGAAGCAGCAAACCTTGCCGCCGCTATTAAAGCCTTTGACGCTGGTGCTGCTGGCGGCTTTAACCTTGGCACTTGGTTATCTGACGTTATTCCAACAACTGGCCGCCAATCTGGCATTGCTTGGCATGTTGCTGGGCGCCTGGGTTGGCATGTCAGCGATCGGCGAAGTCTTTCAGCGCATGCAGCAGCTTGGTGGCGTGAGTGCTGGTTTTGGCCGGTTGCAGGCCAGCCATTGGGGCATGACCATCGCGCACATCGGTTTTGCCGTGCTGGTGATTGGCGTGGCGATGACCAAGACGCTCAGCATCGAAACCGATATGCGGATGAAAATTGGCGATACCGCAAGCCTGGGTGGTTATGAGTTTAAGTTGCTGGACGTGTATGAACTCAAAGGCGCCAATTACGGCGGTCAGGCGGCTGAACTCGCCGTGACCGAACAAGGCCAGCCTGTTGCGCAGCTCCACGCCGAAAAACGTTTTTATCCCATTCAGAAAACCGTGATGACCGAAGCGGCCGTGCACGCCAGGCTCAGCCGTGATTTATTTGTGGCGCTGGGTGAGGAAATGTCTGGGCCGTCCTGGTCGGTGCGGGTGTATGTGAAGCCGTTTGTGCGCTGGATTTGGCTTGGTGGTTTGCTCATGGCATTGGGTGGTCTGATTGCATTGCTGGATAAACGCTATCGTCGTCGCAGCGAGCCTTCAGATAAACCGGAACCGCAGCAGGAGCCAGCCAATGCGTAAGTTGTTATTTTTTATTCCGTTTGCGCTCTTTATTGGCTTGAGTATGTTTTTGTTCAGCGGCTTGTTTTCTGATCCGCGTCAACATGGATCTGCGCTGGTCGAACGGCAATTACCACAATTTCAGTTGCCGGATTTGATGCAACCCACCAAGTTGTTAACCGCAGATGAGCTGAAAGGTGAGCCGTATTTCCTCAATGTCTGGGGCACCTGGTGTCCAACCTGCAATGCCGAGCTGGCGTTTTTAACGCAGCTTCGCCAGCAAGGGGTGCGAATCGTTGGTTTGTATTATGTACAACCGCTGGACGCAGCTTTTGGCGAGACTTTTGACCTGCCAGCCTTGCAAAAGGACGTACAGCAAAAGCTAGGCGAGCAAGGCAATCCGTACCAGTTTAATTTGCTGGACGAACATCGGACGCTGATTTTTGATTTAGGCGTCAGCGGTGCCCCTGAAACATTTTTGGTCGATGCCGATGGCGTGATCCGCGCCCATCATGTCGGTGATATCAACCCGCAAAACTGGCCGGCGCTGGCTGAAGCCTATCAGCAACTGGTGAGGAAATAACATGCGGATTGTGATGTTGTTGCTCTGTTTTTTCACCACTTTGCCTTTGTTAGCTGCCGAAGAAATTTTGCCTTTTGCCGATCCTAAACAGCAGGCTCTGTTTCGCGAATTGACCCATGAACTCCGTTGCCCGAAATGCCAAAACCAAAATATCGCTGATTCAAATGCGGTGGTGGCGGTTGATATGCGCAAAAAGACTTATGAGTTGGTGCAGCAAGGGCAAGATAAAGCGCAAGTGATTGAATATATGAAACTGCGTTATGGCGATTTTGTGCATTATCAGCCGCCGCTGCAACTCAGCACCATTTGGCTGTGGTTATTGCCAGCTTTGTTAGTGCTGGGGATGGGGGTATTTGTGGTTCGGAAAAATAACCAGCAGCAGTTGCTGGTGAACGAGGACGTTTCATCAGAACTCGATGCTGAACTTCAGGCAATGATTGATGAAGCGACAGTCAAACCAAACACAGGGGATAAACCAGCATGATTTTGAACCTGATCTTTGCCGCACTGATGTTATTGCTTTGTGCCGCGGCGTTAATTTTCTGGCCACGCAGCGCAAAATCCACTGCTGATCAAAGCCAAAAAGAGTTATTTCGTGAACGCCTGCAACTGTTAGTGCAAGCGCGGGATTATGGCGAGTTAGCGGAAGAAGATTTTGCTACCGCCGCTGCGGAGCTAAAAAGTCAGTTTCTGGCGCAGCAGCAACACCGCCTGGTCTCACCTGAAAAACGGCATTTTAAACTCGAGTTCGCGATGCTGTCGGTCGTCGTGCTGGTGGTTGCTATTGGCTACGGCCTGAATGGCCATTATCGCCAGCTGGCCGATTGGCAAACCGCGCAACAGAATTTACCGTCTTATGGCGAGCGCTCGTTACTGAATAAAGGCGAGCCGCTTTCTGAAAAAGAGGTAACGTTGTTTGGGCTGGCGCTTCGCACCAAGCTCGCCAACGAAGGTGACGACGCTGTGGCCTGGTTTGTGTTGGGACGGATTTGGTTCTCCCAGGGTTTAGTTGACGAAGCGATTGAATCTTTTGAACGGGCACTGAGTCTGACCCCTGACCGCAGCAATCTGTTATTAAGTTACGCCCAGGCACTGTTGGTCACTGAAAGTGCGGAAAATCTGCAAAAAGCCGCCCGTAGTCTGGGGCGGGTGCTGGAAGTGGATCCGGGTAATCAGGATGCGCTGGCGATGCTGGCATTGATTGCGCAGGAACGCGGTGACTTCGCCGAAGCCAAGGCAGCCTGGCAGGTGGTACTGGCGCAAATTCCGGCCGATGACCCAAGACGTAGCATGATTGAGCAACAGTTGGCACAGTTGCCTGCGGCAAAGCAAGCCGCTGAACCTACGGCTACGGAAGCAACAGCAGCAACGGCGACTGCAACTGAAAAAAACACTGCAGATCTGCCCGCGAGCGGCCGTCGTATCAGCCTTGAGCTGACGATACCGCCAGAGCTTGCGGCAAAATTTGCCAATGCAACCTTGTTTGTGGTGGCCAAAGCGGTGGCCGGTTCGCCGATGCCATTAGCAGTTCAGAAATTACCGGTGCAAGCGGGTACACAACAGATTGAATTGACTTCAGCCATGGTGATGCAAGCCGGTTGGGGTCTCGATAATGTCGACCAGGTGTTGGTCTCAGCGCGGTTAAGTCAGTCAGGAACAGTCACAAAAACTGCCGGCGATCCGGAAGTACAGTCCAAAGCGCTTGACCTGAGCAAAGGCCCGGTCAAGCTCAGTTTAACAATGGAGTAAATGGATGAATCCAATCATTAAATTATCACTGGCGACCGCGCTGCTTTCGCTTGCAGCCTGTAGCAGCAAGCCGCAAACGCCTGCAACAGAAACCGCTGCTGCGACGAACGCTTCAGATGCCTCCCAAGCGGCAGTTTATCAGGATGAGCGCGACCCGTTTGAGTCGTTTAACCGCTCGATGTGGACCTTTAACTACGATTATCTGGATGAATATCTGTTACGTCCTGCTACTGTCGGTTATATGGCGGTGGTGCCAAAACCAGCCCGTACCGGTTTATCCAATCTGGTGAATAACCTGAACGAGCCAGCCAATTTTTTCAACGGCTTATTACAAGGCAAACCGAAACATTCTGCCATCAGTGCCGGCCGGTTTCTGGTCAATAGTACTGTCGGTTTAGTCGGATTGATTGACGTAGCCACGCCGATGGGTCTGGATGTCAAAGAAGAAGATTTTGGTCAGTCGCTGGGTGTTTGGGGTGTGGGGCAGGGGCCGTTTTTGATGATCCCGGCGCGCGGCCCAAGCACGGTGCGCAATTTTACCGGCGAACTGGTCGACAACCTATATTTTCCGATGTCGGTGCTGAACACGCCACAAACCATCGCTAAGTTTACCATTGGCGCTTTATCCGGTCGTGAAGCGCTCATGGCGCAGGAAAAGCTGCTGAATGACTCGTTAGATCCTTATGCTTTTGTCAAAGACGCTTATTTCCAGCGTCAGGACTATCAGCTGTATGACGGTAATCCGCCTGAGCAGGAAGTCGACGAAGCCGCATTGGAAGAGTTTCTGGAGTGATCGGAGCTGTTAGAAAACGGACCCAGCCAATAGCTGGAACGTTTGAATAACAAGCTAAATCCGATGGATTATTCGGCAAAAAGGGGCATCCATCCGGACTGCCCCTTTTCATTTGGCGGTCGGTGCGGTATAAACGGCTGTCAAAAACAAATACCCTCAACTTACAGATAATTATTAGAAACAGGAAATACCAGCATGCCTACGAAGATCAGCGCCCTCACGCTGGTGGCAATGTTGTGCCTGACACCCTGCAAAGGAGCGATCCGATGAGTCAGAGTTCAACAACTGCCACTGCTATCCAGCCAGAATTTGATACCTTATGGGGCCATCCAAAACCGCTATGGATGTTGTTTATGGCCGAGTTCTGGGAACGTTTTGCGTTCTACGGTATTCGCTGGGCCTTAACTTTATATATTGTTGCGCAATTTTTTAACGGTGATGCTGGTGGCGAAGGTTATGCCAGCCGCACTTACGGTGCTTATTTAGCACTGGTCTATGCCACTGCGATTTTTGGTGGTTATGTCGCGGATCGGATCATCGGCTATCAAAAGTCGATTTTGCTTGGCGCGGTGGTGATGTCGCTTGGCCTCTTTATGATTATGCTGCCAAATCAGCAGCTGTTTTTACTGGGTCTGTCGACGGTGATTGTCGGTAATGGTCTGTTTAAGCCGAATATATCGTCGCTGGTTGGTAAGCTGTATGCACAGAATGACGACCGTCGTGACCGTGGTTTTACCATTTTTTACATGGGTATCAACTTAGGTGGTTTCCTGGCGCCATTAGCCACGGGTTATCTGGCCTCAGAAATTTTCGGTACGCCACAACATCAGAATTATAAAGTGGTGTTTGGCGCGGCCGGTATCGGGATGTTGATCAGCACCATCTGGTTCTTTATTGGTCGTGCACAGCTCAAGGGCACCGGTTTACTGCCGGAAGATCCACCTGCTGGTAACAACATGCTGAAAACCATCATTGGTATCGTGGTGGCTATTCCGGCGGTTTATGCGCTGATGGCTTTTGTGGGTGCGCAGGCACTGGCTTGGTTATTAGGTCTGTTGTTTATTGCGGTAGCGGTTTATCTGCTGGCTGAAGCGAAAAAAACCGGCCGCGTGCAGCTGGATCGGGTGATTGCCCTGTTAGTGCTGTTTGGTTTTAACGTCACCTTCTGGATGTTCTTCGAACAGGCCGGTAGTTCGTTTAACTTCCTGGCGCAGAATCTGGTCAATCGCGATATGTTTGGTGATGGTAGCTTTATCTTCCCGACAGGCTGGTTCCAGAGCATCAACTCGCTGGCGATTTTAGCCTTTGCCCCGGTGCTGAGTTTCATCTGGTATCTGACGGCAAGCAAGAAAAAAGAGCCAAGTATCCCGTTTAAATTTGGTCTGGGCTTACTCGGCAATGCGCTTGGTTTTGTGGTGCTGATGTATGCACTGACTAATTTGGTGACTGGGGATGGTTTAATTCCGCTGTGGCCGCTGGTGGCTTGTTATGTGCTGCAATCGATTGGTGAGCTGTGCTTGTCGCCGATTGGTCTGTCGATGGTAACCAAGCTGGCTCCGGCGCGCGTGGTGGGTCTGGCGATGGGTGGTTGGTTCTTATCGGTCGCAACCGGTAACAATCTGTCAGGTTTACTGGCAGGTGAAATTTCCGGGGAAACCGGGATGACGATTGAATCAGCGCTGGCCGGTTTTAGCTTCAGCTTCTATCTGCTGCTAGGCGCAGGTATTGTGCTGCTGCTGATTTCGCCATTGATCAACAAACTGATGCATGGCGTGAAGTAACACCTTGGTGTTAGTCATGAAAAAGCCGGCTGGAAATTGCCGGCTTTTTTTTGGCAATGTGTTGTTCAAAAAGTAGGGCGACACTCACCGCGTCAGCGGTAGTGCGCCGAATTTGTGGCTCAATCCGCAACGTTTGCTTCGTTAAGCTGTAGTTGCTGCCGCGCCTGGCGCAGCAAAGGTGCGACCAACAAAAACGTTAATGGTCGGGTCAGGAGTGGATACACCAGCACTAGCAGCACAGCCCACAATAACGCTTCCGGAATGGTCGCGGCGCGGGCAATCGCCATAAAAGGTGGGATCAATACCAGTAGCTTTAATACATTCAGCAGTAACTTTTTTGGCACCGGCAATAAATCGCTGGCGCGGCGGATCACGGCCATCCGCTCGCGAAAATTCAGGCCTTTGAGTTCAGGCAGCGACTGACTATTCCAATACAACATGATGATTCTCACTTTGCTCTTTGTGATAACGGCTACGTTGGCAATAAAAAGCCCGATCTCACATCAGATGATTTCGGGCTTGTGCACTCAGGCTATGATTGCCTATTGCTAGTTTGTTACTTCAGCTTTTGTTGCAGTTCAGCCACCACCGCATCCAGATCCAGCACGGTTTTTTCACCAGTGCGACGGTTTTTATATTCGACCTTCCGCTCGTCCAGATTCCGCTCACCGATAATAATATGGTGTGGCACGCCGACCAGTTCCATATCTGCAAACATCACACCAGGGCGCTCTTTGCGATCGTCAAACAGCACTTCAAAACCGGCAGCGGTCAGCTCTTTATAAAGCTGCTCGGCAGCTTCCTGAATCCGTACCGACTTATGCATATTCATTGGCACAATCGCCACCTGGAACGGCGCAATTGCATCCGGCCAACTGATGCCGTATTGGTCATGATTTTGTTCAATGGCTGCCGCTACAATCCGCGACACACCCACGCCATAACAACCCATGGTCATGATCTGGTGCTTGCCTTCTTCATTCAGCACACCGGCTTTCATCGCAGCGGCATATTTTTCGCCGAGCTGGAAAATATGACCAACTTCAATACCGCGTTTTACGACTAACTTGCCTTTGCCACATGGGCTTGGGTCGCCTTCGACTACATTACGCAAATCAGCAGTCTGATAGTTTTGAATGTCGCGGTCGAAGTTGACACCGGTCAGATGGAAGCCGTCTTTATTGGCGCCGGTGACAAAATTGGCCAGTACTGCAGCTGAATGGTCGACAATCACCGGGATGGTTAAACCAACCGGGCCAATTGAGCCTGCACTAGCGCCAGTGGCCGCCAGAATTTCTGCTTCAGTGGCAAACGTCAGTGGCGATGCCAGCAGCGGATGTTTGTCGGCTTTGATTTCATTGAGTTCGTGATCGCCACGCAGCACCAGCGCGACCAGGCCCTGTGGTGCTTTATCATCGGATTTAGCATTGGCTTTGACCGCATGCACCAGCAAGGTTTTGATAATTTGGGTGGCGTCGATATTCAGCAGCGTCGACACTTCAGCAATGGTTTTGGCATTTGGCGTGGCCACTTCAGCAACAGCTGCTGTTGCGGCAGGGCGGGCAACTGCAGGCGGCAGCGCATCGGCTTTTTCAATATTGGCGGCGTAATCACTTTGGTCAGAGAATACAATGGCGTCTTCACCGGAAGCGGCCAGCACGTGGAATTCGTGAGAAACGGCACCTCCAATGGCGCCGGTGTCGGCCAGCACTGGGCGAAAATCCAGGCCCAGACGGGTGAAAATGTTGCTGTAAGCCTGATACATCGCCTGATAAGTCTGCTCTAAACTGTCCTGACTTAAATGGAAGGAATAAGCATCTTTCATTAAAAATTCACGCGCGCGCATCACGCCAAACCGCGGCCGGCGCTCATCACGGAATTTGGTCTGAATTTGGTATAAGTTAATTGGCAGCTGTTTGTAGCTGCTGATTTCTTTGCGAACTAAATCAGTGATGACTTCTTCGTGGGTTGGGCCAAGTACAAAATCACGCTGGTGACGGTCTTTAAAGCGCAGCAGCTCAGCGTCCATTTGTTCCCAACGACCCGATTCCTGCCACAGTTCAGCCGGTTGCACCATCGGCATCAGCACTTCTAAGGCGCCGGCTTTATTCATTTCGTCGCGGACAATGTTCTCAACTTTGCGCAAGACCCGCAGGCCGGTCGGCAACCAGGTGTACATGCCGGACGCTTCGCGGCGGATCATGCCGGCGCGCAGCATCAGTTGATGGCTGATAATTTCGGCATCGGCCGGGGTTTCTTTTAAGGTAGAGACTAAATACTGACTGGTGCGCATAACCTTTCCACTGTGTCTGATGAAGCCCAATGATGTTGGGCATAAAATTTGATGGTGCCAATGACCTTATTCTAACAAGGCCTTTACTCGGGCAGAAGTTTAATCTGATGTTTTATCAGCTGCGGCGTGACATTTTGCCCGGCAACCATGCCACCGACGCTATAAATCTCGCCGTTGATACTGACTAAGCTGCGTAAATCCATCACGGCCGTCGTTGGTTCCGCTTTTAGCCATTTTTGTTGCTTCAGTGCATAAACATAGACTGCCGCGCTTGGTTCGGATGCCGTGCCGTTGTAACCAATCCCATTGAAGTTATACGGGTTTTCGCTGCCACCGATCATTGCAATCATCGGCTCGTTATTGACAGTAACTGCAACCGCCGACTGGCGATAGCGTGCAGCTTGACCATGATGGGCAATCGGTTGCCAGTTAATTTTCAGCGCTGATTTAGCATCAACAGTACCAAGGTAACATTGGTTTTCCATGGCATAACTGCGTTTGCCAGCGGCATAATTTAATTTGACGCCATCACACACCAGCAGCTGATTGCCAACTGCAGCGCCGGCCAGACCAAACACCGGTGTGCCTGGAAACGGCGTCGCTTGCTGCCATTTCTGGCTGAAATTATCAAACACCTGCACTAAATTAACGTTGCCATCATTGTGCCAGCCGCTGATTAGATAAATGTACCGATCCTGATAGCTGACCGCCAGACTGTCGTCCACTGGCACCGGCATCTCGGGCAATTTGGTGTAGGTTTGGGTAATAGGGCTAAACCGGTAACTATCGGTCAGCGTCGTTTCCACGCCATCTGCAGCCACGCTGTAACCGCTGAAGATAAAGAAATTGTTCGCCATGGCCAGGCCAGTCGCTGCTAAGCGGCCAGACTTTCGCGCCTGATTGGGGACGGCTGCAACCGGTTGCCACATGGCGTTGCCTTCGGTCAGTTGCCAGGCTTTATTGTGGCTGGAAGCTGCAGTTTTTTCAGCGCCTAGTCCGGCAAAACTGACCAGATAACCTTTGCCGCGAACCGTGGTTTGTAACACCAGCTGATTGCTGACGGGTTCTGGCAGCGGTGGCAAGGTGGCGGCGGTCGCTGCGACGCTCAGCAATAAGGTGGTCACAGCCGGGAGCACTGCGTTTGCCCAAGTCCGGCTCGGCGCATTTGCCTTAAGCCATTTGGGCGTCGTCTTGTTGCTGAATTCGGATTTCCGTAACATGATTATGATCTCCATCCACTGTCCATTTAATATTAAAGTTATACAAATTCATGCCATAACTTTGCGTGTCTTGACGCTGCTTTTTATACGGCGGTCGCGGATCTTGTTTCAGTACTTTTTCGATAAAAATCTGTAAGTCGGGTAGTGCGTGCTGTTTGCGACAAAATTCTATCGCCTGTTCGCTCATGCTGACCGTCATATCGGTCTGGGGAGCTGCATCGGCGAAGCCGCTGGCGGCGTTTGGCAGCGCATCGGCGTAAGGCAGATAAGGCTTGATATCGAGCACCGGCGTACCATCAAGTAAATCAATACCACTTAATTTCAAAACCAGCTGCTCACCGCGACGCTCGACACCATCCAGTTTCACCACCGACAAACCTATCGGGTTGGGCCTGAACGTGGCACGGGTGGCAAATACACCTTTTTTTTCGTTGCCACCAAGGCGGGGCGGACGCACCAGCGGTGACCAGCCTTTGTCGGCGGTTTCGTGAAACACAAACACCAGCCATAAATGACTGAAACTGTCGATGCCACGCACAATCGCATCATCGGCAAACGGCGGACTAAGCACAAGCTGGCCGCGCGCTTCGGTAATCAGCCCAGGCTGACGGGGAATGGCAAATTTTTGTTTATAAGGCGATTCAATCACGCCAACGGCGGTAAATTCGAACTGATTCATCCGGTACTCAAAGTCTGGAGCGGCTAATAACCATTTATCTTTAATGATTTTGGGCAATACAGCTAAAGTCGCATTATGGCGGTGCATCCGGCAAACAACAAGCTTTTGCCACGCTTGCTATCAGATGGATGGCCGTCTAAAGTGGAAGCATTCTTGCAATTTCGCTCATCTACTTATCACTCAGGTTTATTATGGAACAAAAAACTTTACTCATTGAATGCCCGGACTCGAAGGGACTCATCGCGCAAATTACCAATATTTGTTACAAGCATCAGCTGAATATTATCCGCAATACTGAATATGTTGACCCGCTCAGTGGCCAGTTTTATATGCGGACCCAGCTGGAAGGTATTTTTAATGATCACACTTTATTGCTGGATTTAGACCGGGCACTTCCTGATGGTAGCGTGCGGCAATTAGTCGGCAAAGCCAACAAAAAAGTAGTCATTTTAGTGACAAAAGAAGCACATTGTATCGGCGACATTTTAATTAAAGTGTATGACGGCTCGTTGCAGCTCGATATCGCCGCTATTATTGGCAATCATCCTGATTTAGGCGAATTAGCCACCAAGTTTGGCATTCCATTTCATTTTGTCAGCCATCAGGATTTAAACCGCCATCAACATGAAGCTTTGCTGGTGGAAGCGATATCACCTTATCAACCCGATTATCTGGTATTAGCCAAGTTTATGCGTATTTTGACGCCGGAATTTGTCGCCCGCTATCCCAATAAAATTATCAATATTCACCACAGTTTTTTGCCAGCTTTTATTGGTGCGAATCCATATCACCAGGCCTTTAAACGTGGCGTGAAAATCATTGGCGCGACGGCGCATTTCGTGACCGATGATTTAGATGAAGGTCCAATTATTAAACAAATGGTCACCAATGTTGACCACAATTACAGTGCTGATGATATGGCGAAATCGGGGCGAGATGTTGAGAAAAATGTGCTGAGCAAGGCGCTGGAACTCGTGATCCATGACCGGGTTTTTGTCCACGGTAATAAAACAGTCATTTTATAATTGATGTGTTGAGCCAGAATGTCGGTCGTTGGGTTTCATTCGAATGTGCAAGGAGTCACGATGTTACACAAAAGAGCAATTGAATTCCGATTTCTGGCTGAGCCAACCCATGTCAATTTTGGCGGCAAAGTACATGGCGGCATGGTGATGAAATGGATAGATCAAGCCGCATACGCCTGTGCCGCGCGTTGGAGTGGTTTGTATTGTGTAACGGTGTCAGTCGGTACTATCCGCTTCCGCCGGCCGATTCTGGTGGGACACCTGGTGGAACTTGAAGCCAAGGTCGTCCATACCGGCAATTCCAGCATGCATATTTTCATTCAGGTTCGCTCCGGTGATACTCAGGCGCAGGAACTGCCGGAAACCAATCACTGTATTATCACTTTTGTGGCTTTGGACGAAGCGGGTAAAACTGCTGCAGTACCGTCCTGGCAGGCCGAAACCGATGAAGACCGTTTTTTAGAACAATATGCCATTCAGATGAAAACCTTCTCGCAACAAGTCGAACAGCAAATGCTGGATTTTTATCAGCTAGAACAGAAGGAACCTTAATATGCGCCAATCTATCAAAGTCTTATTGTCATGCGCCTTGGCCGTGCAGTTGTTTGTACCTGCCGTTGTCGCGGATCCGGTCGCAGCAACCCCGGCAAGCGTGCAACAACAGCTGGCGCCAGAGCTGGAGTTTTTCAGACCTCTTCTCGGTATCGTCTGGCAAGCGGATATGGGTGAGCAAAATGGCAAAAAACAGACTGACCGCGCATTCTGGCAACGCGCTTTAAATGGTCAGGCGATTAAGACCATCCATTCGATCAATGATGGCGCTTACGGTGGCGAAACCATGATTTTTTGGGATAAAAAGAAAAAAAGTCTGGCCTATTATTACTTCACCACCGCTGGATTCTACACCCATGGCGTGATGAGTTTTGACGTTAAAACCAAGGTGCTGACCGCCGAGGAGCAGGTTGAGAATAATGCCAACGGCATCACAGCGGTGCGTTCGAAAAGTGTGCTGGCAGCAGAGAGTCTGGCAGTGAGTTCGGAATATCTGCAGCATGGCAAGTGGGTTCCCGGCCATACTGCGGTGTATCACCCAACCAAGGACGGTCAGGTTCGTTTTCAATGATGATGTTTAGCAGTTATTTTTCGCTGCTGACTTCATCGGTTAAGTCAGTTAAATCAAGGGTATAGATATTGTCGATGGTCGCAGTGCTGGAATGACTGACCCGTAAGTCTTTCACCCGGCCATTGCGTAAACTGTACACCCAGCCATGGACGGTTAACGGTTGTTCGCGCTCCCAGGCTTCTTGTACAAAGCTGGTGTGACACACATTACGCACTTGCTCAATCACGTTCAGCTCGCACAAACGGTTCAGACGGTCCTGCTCGTTGCTAATGGATTCAATTTCGTCACGGTGCATGGCGTAGACGTCTTTAATGTTACGCAACCAGTTATCGACAAAACCAACCTTTTGTTTGTTCATCGCGGCGTTAATACCGCCACAGCCGTAGTGACCGCAGACGATAATATGTTTGATTTTTAACACATCAATGGCGTATTGCAGTACGGATAGGCAGTTGATGTCCGAATGCAATACCAGATTCGCCACATTTCGATGGACAAACAGCTCACCCGGCAACAGGCCGACGATGTCATTGGCGGGAACCCGACTATCGGAACAACCAATCCACAGATATTCCGGCGCTTGCTGCTCTGACAGTTTTTTGAAAAAACCAGGCGCTTCCAGTTCGATCCGATCAGCCCAGGCTTTGTTGTTTTCAAACAGATGTTTTAATGAACGCATACCAGCTCCAGAGTTACAGACCAAGCTAAGATACCTGAAATTCGGCCAGAACTCAGCACCGACCAGCTAAAAGTCGCAAAGGTGCAACAAAAACGCGGCTGCTGTTGGATGTTACACAATAAAACAATTTAATATGAAAATGGTTGGTTTATTTCAGATTGTTTTAGCGCTATGATATTGCTACTGTTAGCTGAATAATAATCTGGAGTGAACCATGTCTTTATTACTTGATAAACGTGAATTGAAAAAAGCAGCAAAGGAATTGTCTGTTTTAAAGTTACAGGAAGTAATGGATGTACTGACTTCGGTGATGGAAGAGCGTCAGAATGAATCAGTCGCTTTAGATAAAGTTCGTGAGTTTGCCAAAGCGCAGGGTTTTACGTTGGAGCAACTTGGCTACAAACAGAATTCAGATGGTTTGACGGTTGCAGTAGCTGTCGATGACATTGAATCACATGATTCCAAACGTCCGGTCAAGCCAAAGTTTAAGACTATTAATAAAGACAGCCAGTTCTTTTATGTCGAAGGCGGCAGTCTGCAATTATTAAAAACACATACCATGAAAAAAGGCCTGAACGATCGCGGTATCGATGTGGTGCCTTTTTCAAAAGTTGAGAAGAAATATCTGAAACAAGTCGATGCATTATTAGAAGATGCAGGTAAACAAGCGTTAGTCAATTTCAATCAAAAAGTTGATATTTGGAATGACTGGGCACAGCAACATGGCGAAGAGATCCTGGTTAAGCGTTAATTTTTAACTTTAACGACTTAAACAATAAAAAACCGGCGAAATGCCGGTTTTTTTCTCGCTATCATCCGTATCAAAACCATCCGCAGCCTTGAATCGTCTTGGTCTCGGACTACGGATTATTTAGGTTGAGCGTCCAGTGATTGGCCATTAACACCAATACTGGCATCAGCCATCAGATAGAGATAAAGCGGCATTAGATCGGCCGGCGTTTTTAAACTCAGCTGATTCTCGCCAGGATAAGCGGCACTGCGCATCTTGGTTCTGGTGGCGCCTGGGTTAATACAGTTGGTTCTGATGGTGCTGTGTTCATACTCATCAGCGATCAGCTGCATCATGCCTTCCGTGCCGAATTTTGATACGGAATAAGGGCCCCAATAAGCCCGGCCACGCCGGCCAACGCCTGAGGACGTAAACACCAGTGACGCCTGTGGGGCTAACGCCATCACCGGTAACAGTGCCTGCGTCATCAGCATCGCCGATGTCAGATTCACCTGCATTATTTTTTGCCAGGTTTCTAAATCAATGTGTTCAAAAGGTGTTAATACACCGAGCATCCCGGCATTGTGCAAGACACCATCAAGCTTGCCGAACTCTGCTTTAATAGTGTTCGCCATATCATGGTAGTGTTTTTTGGTGGCGCCGTTTAAATCGAGTGGCACTATCGCCGGTTCCGGGCCGCCGTTGGCCATGATGGCATCATAAACAGCTTCCAGTTTGGCGGTGGTTTTACCCAGTAGAATGACCGTGGCGCCATATCGGGCGAATGTCAGCGCAGCTTCTTTACCGATGCCATCGCCGGCACCGGTGACCAGTATCGTTTTATTGGCCAGAACCTGAGCTTCGGGCTGAAAATCTTGCATATAAATCAACCTCTAACCTGCAGAAAAACCGGCGCAGCATACTCGTTCCGCGGCGATTTTGCACCTTTCTTAAGAGATATTTAGTTTAGACCTAGCGAATTTTTTCTGATTGGGTTAACTTTAACTGGTCGTAGCTGTTGGAAGTTTACGAAACAGGAATTCAAAAACTAAAGCTCAGTGAGGGCTTTAGCAAAATAATAAAAATTCAGGACACGGGGAGAACATATGAATAAGTTATTAGTTAGCCTGGCCGTCGCGAGCGCGCTGGGACTGGCGGGTTGTGGCGACTCGTTACAAGATTTAAAAAATGACAATGTCAGCAACGACACTGTCTTAGTACCGATGAGTCGGGTAGTGTTCGACCCGACGGCGAGCAAAGTGTCAGTACCTAACGATTTGTTGTTTCAGGGTACGACCGACGGCACTTTAGTCATGCCAGGCGAAGCGGTAGCCGCGCCGAATTATGCAGATCCACAAACCGCGCTGGGTGCTTTAGACGGTTGGTCGACTCAGAACCCATTTAGTATTGAATTAGCTTTTGCCGGTGGTGTCAGCCTGGATGCAACCAGTGTTTCGCGCCCAGATGCAGTGCGAATTGTTGAAGTGCTGATGGGCGATCCAGCCTCAACAGACGCCAGCTGTCGTGCAGTGCCACGTGGCGTGGCCTGTAAGTCAGTAGGACAACTGACTTATGGTCAGGATTTTATCACCAAAGCAGTTGGCAATAATGTTGCCGTGATCCCATTAAAACCACTGAAATCTGCCACTACTTATATAGTAGTACTGACCAATAATCTGAAAGACTCAGAAGGGCGTTCAGTCGCACCTTCAACGACTTACGAACTGGTGAAGCAGGATTTAGCAACTTTACCATTGGGTAGCGATACACAACGTGCCTTACAAGGTGTCATCAATAGCTTTGAAAATGCTGTTTCTACCCAAAGCATTGCGAAAGACACCATTATTTATACTGCTGCTGTCACGACTCAATCAACCACCAATGTGTTGGCGACAGTTAAACAGCTCATGCTACCAAACGCTTCGAACAACAACACGCCACCTTCAGTGTTGGTCAGCGACAGCGGTTTATTAGTTTCTGATGTGTTGTTCCCTGGCAAAGTGCTGGCACCAACGGATCCAGAGTTTGCCTTTAAAACGGCAAAACTTTATACCGGTACCATCACCCTGCCATATTATTTAGGCACTTCAACTGCTGAAGCTCCTTCGGCGGCTTTATCAACCCGTTGGGTGGGTCGTTGTGACAGTGGCGCGATGGTAGCCGGTTTATCCACGGCTCAGGTTACAGCGTTAGAAGCTGGGATCACCAGCCCGGCACAAATGCAGAACAATGCCATTTGTAAAGGGTTAAGCGGTGGCGCATTACGCGATTATGGTATTGATAAACAACGCCATTTGACCAAATTTAACGTCATTCCAAAAGCCAATTCAATGAAGTCATTGGCAGTACAAATGACAGTGCCAAATGAAGCGCTGGGTCTGGTAAAACCAGCTGGTGGTTGGCCGGTCGTGATCCTGCAGCACGGTATTACCTCTTGTAAAGAAAACATGCTGGCAGTTACCGGCACTTTATCGTCACAAGGTTTTGCCACCATTGCGATTGACCATCCGTTACATGGCAGCCGTGGTTTTGACGTAAACGGCGATGGTAAAGATGAAATCAACGCTTCGGGCACCAACTGCTCGAAAAATGGCTCGCCTATTACCGGTAATGCCACTGTTTATATGAACCTCGGTGATTTGCTGGTGACGCGTGACAACCTGCGTCAAAGTATTGCGGATATGTTAGGCCTGCGGTTGGGGATGAACTTCAACAACGTGCCTGGCTTACTGAATACGCAAAACGTCCAGTTCCTTGGTCATTCGCTGGGTGCCATTACCGGTACCAGTATGGTTGGTCTGGCTAACTCCACCACAGGCAATGCCACAGCCGATGCTTTGTATAAAATCAAATCAACCTCGCTGGCAATGCCTGGCGGCGCTGTGGCCAACTTCCTGCTGGAATCGCCACAGTTTGGTGGTCTGATTAAAGCCAGTGTGATGTTAGGCTCGTCAACTTTGGCTGCTGGTTTCAAAACCTTCGTTGATGGCAAAGGCGTTTGTGTGACACCAGCAACTTATGTTGGCTGTGCAGCAACTTTCGCGGATGCTTATCTGGCGGATTTAACAGCTAAAGGCCAAACGGCAACGCTGGCTGCGATCAGTGGCACCATCACTCAGTTTGCTTTTGCCGCGCAAACGGTGACGGACGCCGGTGATCCAAATAACTATGCAGCTGCATTAGTGGCGTCAAATACCCCGGTGCATGTGATGGAAGTTGTTGGCAACGGCAGTACTTTCAAGTCTGATCAGGTGATCCCGAATCAGGCTGTAAATATGCCACTGGCGGGTACTGAACCTTTAGCACGCTTGTTAGGTGTTGCTACTATTCCTGCAAAAGCAGGTAGTTATGCAATCACCCGTGCTGCGATCACCCGCTTTACTGAAGGTGACCACACGTCAATTCTGTATCCGGTATCGAGCATAGCCGCTACGACCGAAATGCAGCGTCAGACCGCTACATTCTTCTTGTCAAGCGGTGCTGGTTTAACCGTATTTAACTCTGCGGTGATCAAACCTTAATCAGATTTATCACTGATTTAAAACTAAAAACCCGGTTCGCCGGGTTTTTTTATGTCTGTATTATGAGTCATGCCTGACTTTTGAAATGGTAGGGTGCGGAAATATGTTGTATTTGATTAAACAACGTTACAATGCCTGAAGACGTGAAAACTCAAGGATCCCATGTGAACTACTTAATTGAATATGCAATGTTTTTAGCCAAAGCGCTGACTATAGTCATCGCCATCGGTGCCGTTATCGCGATGATCGTGCTGGCAGCTGTGAAGCCAAAAAGTCATAAGGGTGAATTGTCTTTTGATGACTTGTCAAAAGAACACCATGATTTGGTTGAAGATTTACAGCAGGAAATGCTGGATAAAAAAGCCTTTAAACAGTGGAAAAAACAGCAAAAAACGCCTGAGCAAAACCTGCCTAAGTTATTTGTGGTTGATTTTAACGGCAGTATGGATGCGCATGAAGTTGCGGCACTACGCGAAGAAATGACCGCGCTGATTGCCGTTGCAACAAAGGACGACGAGGTGCTGGTACGGCTGGAAAGTGGTGGTGGGGTGGTGCATGGTTATGGCCTCGCCGCATCGCAACTGGCCCGACTCAAGCAGCATCAAATTCCGCTGACCGTCGCTGTCGATAAAGTCGCCGCCAGCGGTGGTTATATGATGGCCTGTATCGCCGATAAAATTATCGCGGCGCCTTTTGCTATTTTGGGTTCAATTGGCGTGGTTGCCCAGTTACCCAACTTTCATAAGTTATTGAAAAAGAACCATGTTGATGTCGAGCAGTTTACCGCTGGTGAATTTAAACGCACCGTAACGGTGTTTGGCGAAAATACCGACAAAGGTCGGCAGAAGTTTCAACATGAACTAGAAGAAACCCATCTGTTATTTAAAGACTTTGTGCAAAAACATCGGGCGGTGTTGGATATCAACCAAGTCGCTACTGGTGAACATTGGTTTGGTTATCAAGCTCTTGACTTAAAATTGGTGGATGAGCTTGCTACCAGTGATGAATATTTACTGACCCAGCTACCGAAACGTCAGGTGTATCAAGTGAAGTATCAGTTGAAAAAAGGTCTGGCGGAAAAAGTCGGTTTATCAGCAGCGACGATGCTGCAAAGCGTATGGCAGCAAGCCCAACGTATGATTATTTGGCGCTAAGATGGAAGCAGAGTTTTGGCATCAGGTGTGGCAACAGGATCAACTGGGGTTCCAGCTCGAAGATGCACATCCGTTGTTGCGTGCGCATTTTTGTGTTTTGCCGGTAGCTGATCGGATATTTGTACCTTTATGCGGAAAAAGTCCGGATTTACGCTGGTTAGCGCAACATTGTCAGGTGATTGGCGCTGAGCTGTCAGCCATTGCTTGTCGCGACTTTTTCACAGAGTCAGGGCTGATAGCGACGCAACATGCTGCCGAGGCATTTCAGGTATGGCAAGCCGCCAGGTATCAATTGTGGCAAGGTGACTTTTTTCAGTTACCCGCCATTGCAGTCCAACATTGCCAGCTGATTTATGATCGGGCAGCGATGATTGCGTTACCTGCGGCGATGCGATTGCAGTACGCCACTCAATTGCAGACTTTATTCCCTGCAGCGACGATGTTACTGATTAGTCTGGAATATCCCGAACAAGAAAAACAAGGTCCGCCCTTTGCGGTGTTCGAAACCGAGTTGCGAACTTTGTTTCCGGCTGCCAGCATCGCGCTGGTGGCTATTCGTGATCTTACCGGAATTGGTTTTGCCAGGCGCAAGTTTGCCACCAGTCGTCTGCTGGAAAAAGCCTGGTTGATCCAATGGGCTGAACCTGCAATTTAACTTGAAACAGCGATTTTGCCGAACGTGGTGAGCCGAAAATAGTAAGCCGCAAGAGCAGAATGGTGCGTGGTTAAAGTGAGGTAAGTCTATGTACTTGCTGGTTGTTATGCTTTGCAGACGAAAGGCACCACAATAAAAAAAGCGTTGGATCTGCCGGGCACATCCAACGCTTTAAGTCAGTGGGTTTACAGGTGTTCGCCCGCCTTCGGGTCGTTATACACCTCGGCGTCAAAACATTTTTCCTGTTTTGCCACCAGGCAGGAAATCATCGCATCACCGGTAATATTCACCGCAGTTCTGGTCATATCCAGTAAACGGTCGACACCCAGGATCAGCGCAATACCTTCCACCGGCAGTCCGACTTGTTCCAGCACCATCGCCAGCATCACCAAACCAACCCCAGGCACACCGGCAGTACCGATAGACGCCAGTGTGGCCGTCAATACCACCATCAGATAATCTGAGGTATCTAAATCAATGTTGTAGACTTGGGCAATAAACACCGTCGCAACACCCTGCATAATGGCCGTACCGTCCATATTAATGGTGGCACCAAGCGGGATGGTAAAAGAAGCAACCTTGTTATCGACACCCAGTTTGTGGGTGGTTGTGGCCAAATTGCTGGCGACAGTGGCATTGCTGCTGGATGTACTAAATGCAAACAATGCCGTTTCGCGCATTTTGCTGAAGAAGATAATTGGGTTTAAACGGCCGACAAAGAACAAAAATGAGCCATAAACCACCACACCGTGGAAGAACAGCACAAATAACACCACACCAAAATACTTACCTAGATTGGCCATATCTGCCAGTTCTAAAGTGGTAAACAGTTTTGCCATCAGGAAAAACACGCCGTAAGGCGAAACTTTCATCACCAGCTCAACCAGCTGCATCACGATCACGTTCATGTCTTCAAAGAACAAACGGATCCGTTCCCCGGCAGCACCGCTCATGGTGATTGCAATACCAAAAAGCACAGCAAAAATAATAATTTGCAGCATTTCGCCTTTCGCCATTGCATCAATCGGGTTACTTGGGAACATATCAATGAAGACTTGTGCCACCGATTTAACTTCACCCGGATCAAAAGCTGTCGCCAATTGCATATTGACGCCGGAACCCGGACTGACCAATACCGCAAAAAAGATCGCCAGGGCAATCGCCATGGCCGTAGTCAGAATAAACATCCCCATGGCTTTAGAGCCGATGCGGCCAAGGGTGCTGATGTCTTTTAATGAACTGGTGCCACAGACCAGTGAAACCAAGACTAAAGGGACAACGAGCATTTTTAAGCTGGCGACAAAAATCTGACCGCCAACATGAAAGATGCCGTCGACAAAAAATGCTTTGACCCCAAAAGAGAAACCAAGCAAAGCTATTTCTTTATCTGCTTCATTTCCAATGATCCATTTAAAAAACGCACCGACTAAAATGCCGAGCGCCATCGCGATTAATATCTTGCTGGTGAGTGAGTATTTTGTATTTGTAGTCATCTGGCGAGTAGGTTATAACAAGGATTAGAGGCGGTTAGCCTACCAGTTTTTGTGGTAAAAGAAAAATTTGTACTAAATCGTTAATTTAGCGCTGACGAATTTGAATTTATTCAGCTAAGATGCAGAATTAACAAAATCTAAATATAAGAATCAGCTAGGGAGAGTTTTCATGCGAAACATCCGGCAACTTCTCGTTGCGTTTTTGATGAGTGCAGTAGTCGCTTGTGGTGGTGGTGGTACATTAGGCGAAAGCGGTACTCCAACAACGCCCAGTTATAGTATTGGTCTGGCCTTAACTGATGCCAGCGGTGTTCCCTCAACAGGGGTCAGCAAAGCAAACCCATTAAAACTCAAAGCAACTGTCAAAGCGACCAACGGCTCAGCAGCCAATAAACTGGTCACCTTTACCATCAATGATACCGCACTCGCTTCCTTCAATAATGGTGCAGGGACTGCTCAGACTCTTGCCGACGGCACTGCTGAAATTGGCTTGCTGGCAGGCACCAAAAGTGGTGCCGGTGAAATTTCAGCTTCCATCGATGGTGGCACGCCGGTAAAAATCGCTTTTACTTCGGCGGGGGATAGTGCTGCTGGCGGCGCATTTGTTATTTCAGTTGAAACACTTGCCGCAGATGGTTCCGCCGCAACAGAAGTGGGCAAAAATACGCCTCTGACGGTCAAGGCGACACTTACTTCGGCTTCAGGTGTTGCACAGTCTGGCAAACTAATCCAATTTACAATTGATAATCCAAGTCTGGCGACATTCAACAATGATGCGGGAACTGCGGTAACCAATGCCAGTGGTGTGGCGACAATTGGTTTGGTAGCAAGTACTAAAAGTGGTGCTGGTGTCATTACTGCAGCATTGTCTGAAGATAGTCAGTTCCGTGGCACAAAAGCGTTTAGTTCCAAAGGTGATGGCGGCGTCGTTGATACCACTCCGGTGGGGTCAATTTTGCTTTATGCAGATAAGTTACAGTTAGGCGCAGGCAGTACGGATCGCGTCGAATTGTCAGCATTGGTTCGGGACAGAAACAATATCCTGATGAAAAACGTCAAGGTACAGTTCTCGGCTGACAATGATTCTGAACTTGAAGTTGTTTCCGAAATGACCGGCAATGATGGAGTCGCAAAAGCCAATCTGTCGTCAAAAACGAATTTTAACCTGCGAACAATTAAAACCACTGCAACTGCCGGTGGCGAAAACAAAACATCTCAGGTCGATATTAAAGTTGTCGGAACAAACATCAGTATCGTTGGTCCGAACGCCGTTGTTTTGGCAGGAAGTGGGCAGTTCACGATTTCATTGCTGGATTCAACCGGTAAAGGCATTCAAAACACCGTAATACAACTCTCATCAAGCCTGAAGAATAATTTTAACATTACTTCTCCTGTGACAGACCCTTCGACGGGCAGAGCTGTAGTTACATATACTGCTGTTAACGGTGGTACAGATCTAATAACCGCAACAGCACTTGGTGTTACAACTACATTCAGTGTGGCTATTGATCCGGACGCTTTTGCATTTGAATCATCTGGCTCAAACACCACGCAGGAAATTCCACTAAACACTGCAGCGCCAGTCTCTGTAAAATGGTTACGCAATAACTCTCCATTGGTTGGTAATGATGTGCTGTTCACGACGACCCGTGGGGTAATTGCGCCGACAGCGGAAACTTTGGCGGATAAAGTTGTAGCGACTAAAGCAACAGATGATGCTGGTGTAGCGCAGGTATTTGTCCGATCTGCTTTTGCTGGTTTTACTAATATTGGTGCTTCGTCAACGGCAAGTGGCGCCAATATCAGCTCGAGTAAACTGGTTGAGTACATTGCGACGACACCAAGTGTGACAAAAGGCATTGAAGTCCAGGTATTCCCGGCACAGTTAGGCGCAGGTGAAAAAGCAACAGTGCAAGCAGTGTTGCGGGATGATAAAGACAATCCAATCAAAAATCAGTTAGTGGCATTTTCGCTATCGAATTCTGCGGGTGGTCAGTTAAGTCCATCAACAGGGCTCACCAACTCCCAAGGGGTTGCAACGACAGAATTTACAGCTGATGCAAATTCAGGTGGTTCTGGAACACCAACCTTGCCACAAGGTTTACGCGTCAACGCGACACTGGTTTCGAATGCTAATGTCAAAGGCGATACCGGCGTTGCTGTCGGTCGCAGAACTTTATTCTTTCGTTTTGGTAGTGGTGATGTAGTTGCAAAAATTGAACCGAATTTATATTCAGTCCCCTATGCAATTATTGTTACAGACGCAACCGGAAATCCGATACCTAACCAGCAACTGAATGTCGCAATTACATCGACCAAATACCGTAAAGGCAGACATTTGAAACGACCTTTAGTTGGTGCATTTGTAAACTGGGAGTCCATTGATTCAATTACGTGCCTATCAGAAGATGTTGATAGAGATGGTGTATTAGATTTTGGCGAAGATTTTAACTTAGATAAGCAACTAACCCCTGGTAATGTTGCAACCGTTGCTAGAACAGTTACGGCGGATGCCGATGGTATTGCACAAGTTAACTTAGTGTATCCACGTGAATATGCTACATGGGTAATTGTTGAAATGACAGTATCAGGCATTGCCTCTGGCACTGAGAATGTTTCAAGCCGTGAGGTATTACTTCAGATACTTGGTTCTGAGACTACGACTGAAAGCAATGCACCGCCGCCAAGCCCGTTTGGGATTGGCAGAGCTGTCGAAGATGACAAAATCTATGTCGGTGGTCCAGCAAGCTGTGCCACAACGGACTGAGTGTAGGTTCAGAATGAGTGATAAAAACTCCGCTATATGCGGAGTTTTTTTTGTAATGTGATTGGGTTCCGTTCACCCAAATCCTGGCTTTAGTTGCGAAATGACGCCTGGCATATGGACAGGTATTTGGCTGAAAATAGCTTGTCGATAAGGTGACCATTCATCGAGACAGCTGCAAAAAAAACCTGCAATTAAGCAGGTTTTATCATATTTGCGAACACAATATCCTACCGCTGGAACTGATAAACCGCACCCAATTTCAAAATCTGCGTCAATTCATCCAGTGCCGTACGCGATTCATTTAACAGCTGTGGATCAGCTAAATCGGCTTCGGAAATCTGGTCGCGATAGTGGGTGTTGACCCAGAGGTTCAGCCGGTTAAACAGCGCATCATTAAGCAGAACGTTTTGGTTGACCGCTTTATGCTCTTGCTCACTCATCGCTACGCGCAGCCTTAAACAAGCCGGGCCGCCGCCATTACGCATGCTTTGTTTTACATCGTAATAGTGGACCTGGCGAATAGGCGTACCACGGCCTGTCAACTGATCGAGGTAAGCCGATACTTGCGGATGGTCACGGCATTCGGTCGGCGCAAGAATTGCCATCTCGCCGGATGGTAGCGTGATCACCTGGGTATTAAACAGGTAGGTCTGAATCGCTTGCTGCACTGTCACTTCATGATCAAAAACTTCAATCAGGTGCAGCTCGCTGGCATCGCCAAACTTGCGTCGTACTTCATCTAGTTTCAGTGCGCTGTCGACAAACGCCTGCTGATGATAAAACAATACGTTTTGGTTACCGACAGCTATCACGTCATTGTGAAACACGCCCTGATCAATCACTTCCGGGCTTTGCTGGATGTAGACCACTTTGTCATCGGATAAACCATGCAAACGCGACACCGCTTCACAAGCCTCAAAGGTATGACGGGCCGGGAAGTTACGTGGCGCTGGTTTGTTGTAGTCAAAGGCGTAACGGCCAAATACAAACAATTCCACGCCTTTGGCACCGTAGTCGCTGCAAAGCCTGGTGTGGTTCGCTGCGCCTTCATCACCAAAATGGTCGTTGTCCGGCAAGTGTTTATGGTGGGCAAAATGTTGCTCATCATTAAACATCGCCTGCAAAATCCGGCCGGTGGTTTCAGGTTCTAACGAGCGGTGGAATTTGTTGGTGAGATTCGCTGGCGTGAAGTGAATTTTACCATCCAGGGTATCTTTACTTGGTGAGATAGTCGCCGCGTTGGCTGTCCACATGCTGGATGCTGAACAAACCGCCCGGAATACCGAAGGGGCTTGTTTTGCCGCTTTAGCAATCACATCGGCGTCGGATCCGGTAAAACCTAACCGACGTAAAGTGTAGACGTCCGGTCGTTCTTGTGGTGCTAACACACCCTGCACCATGCCAAGATCGGACAAGGCTTTCATTTTCTGCAAGCCCTGCAAAGCGGCTTGTTTTGGGTTTGAACTATTTTTGGCATTGTTGAGTGACGCCACATTGCCGACGGATAAACCGGCATAGTTGTGCGTCGGCCCAACCAGACCGTCAAAGTTTGCTTCGAAATACTTCATTTTTGCTTTATTCCTTCAGTTGGGAAGGGGCACTGTTATTGTTTTTATTGCGGCCGTTGATAGATTGCTTCATTTTTTTCGGTGATTAAATCACCAGAATGCCCCGTAAATAGCGGGCTTTCACGATAATAATGAGTTTATTCACTTGTCACAACTTCAGTTTGCGGATATACGTTAAAAAGACATGTAGAATGGCCACATAAGTTTAGGGATCTCGGAACAACGATGGCGAAATCACTGGTAATAGTCGAATCACCGGCAAAAGCTAAAACGATTAATAAGTATTTGGGCAATGATTTTATTGTAAAAAGTAGCGTTGGACACATCCGTGACCTGCCTACCAGCAGCAATAAAGACAAGAGTAAAACCAGCGAAGTGAAGCTTGAAAAAGCGCAAAAAGAGTATCTGGCGCTGGTTGACCGGATGGGTATTGACCCGGCCAATGGCTGGAAAGCCCGTTATGAAATTCTGCCTGGCAAAGAAAAAGTCGTTAAAGAACTCAAAGCGCTGGCAGAAAAAGCTGACACCGTTTATCTGGCAACAGACTTAGACCGTGAAGGGGAAGCCATCGCATGGCATCTCCAGCAGATCATTGGCGGCGACGATCAAAAATTCAAACGGGTGGTGTTTAACGAAATCACCCAAAACGCCATCAAAAACGCCTTTGTTGAACCTGGTGTTGTGAATGTTGACCGCGTTAACGCCCAACAAGCCCGTCGCTTTTTAGACCGGGTGGTGGGTTTCATGGTGTCACCGCTGTTGTGGAAAAAAGTCGCCCGTGGTTTGTCCGCAGGTCGGGTGCAGTCGGTCGCGGTACGCTTAGTGGTGGAACGCGAACGCGAAATCAAAGCCTTTGTACCGGAAGAATACTGGACAGTGGATGCCCAAACCGCCACTGCCAATACCGTTGCACTGAATCTCGAAGTGGTCCGTCAGCAAGGTAAAGCCTTCCGGCCGGTCAATCAGGCCGATACCGCAGCCGCTGTCGCGTTATTACAGCATGCTGCATACAAAGTCACCGATCGTGAAGACAAACCGTCCAGCAGCAAACCACAAGCGCCTTTTATCACCTCAACCTTACAGCAGGCGGCAAGCACGCGCTTAGGGTATGGCGTGAAGAAAACCATGATGTTGGCGCAGCGTTTGTACGAAGCGGGTTACATCACCTATATGCGTACCGATTCAACCAACTTGTCGGTTGATGCGGTCACCGCAGTGCGCGAATTTATTGAACAACAGTTTGGCAGTCAGTATCTGCCAGAGCAGCCGCTGACTTACGGCAGCAAAGCCAACGCGCAAGAAGCGCACGAAGCCATCCGTCCATCGGATGTTAATGTGCAGGCCACCGCACTTGGTGATATGGAAGCCGACGCTAAAAAACTGTACGAGCTGATTTGGCGCCAGTTTTTGGCCTGTCAGATGCCAAACGCTTTGTACGATGTGACGAACATCACAGTACAGGCTGGTGATTTTGAACTCAAAGCTAAAGGCCGTGTGCTGCGTTTTGATGGCTGGACGCGAGTGCAACCGGCGCAAAAACGCAAAGACGAAGAAGAAAAAGAACTGCCGGACGTGAAAGTTGGTGAAGTACTGTCGTTACAGCAGTTGTTGCCGGCACAGCACTTTACCAAACCTGCAGCGCGTTTTAGCGAAGCCAGTCTGGTCAAAGAGCTAGAAAAACGTGGTATTGGCCGGCCTTCTACGTATGCCGCCATTATTTCGACTATTCAGGAACGTGGTTATGTGAAGGTCGACAACAAACGTTTTTACGCTGAAAAAATGGGCGAAATTGTCACCGACCGTTTAGTTGAAAATTTCAGCGATCTGATGAACTTCGACTTCACTGCCAATATGGAACTGAAGCTCGATGATATCGCCCATGGCGAATTGTCCTGGCGCACGGTATTAGATAGTTTTTACGGTGATTTCTCCAACCAGCTCAAAACAGCCGAAGCTGACGTTGAGCAAGGTGGTATGCGTACCAATCAGTTTGTGTTAACGGATATCGATTGTGCGACCTGCGGCCGGAAAATGGGGATTCGTACCGCCAGTACCGGGGTGTTTTTAGGCTGCTCAGGCTATAACCTGCCGCCGAAAGAACGTTGCACCACCACCATGAATTTAACGCCAGGCGACGAAGCGGTGTTAGTGGCGGATGATGATGAGCTGGAAACCGAAGTACTGCGCCAGAAAAAGCGCTGTACGAAGTGTGGTACTGCGATGGATTCGTACCTGCTCGACGAGCAACGCAAGTTGTATGTCTGTGGTAATAACCCGGGCTGTGACGGTTATCTGGTGGAAAGTGGGGCCTTTAAAATTAAAGGTTACGACGGTCCGCTGATTGAATGCGAAAAATGCGGTTCTGATATGCAGTTAAAATCCGGCCGCTTTGGCAAGTATTTTGGCTGTACCAACAGTGACTGTAAAAATACCCGTAAATTGCTGCGTAGCGGCGAAGCAGCGCCACCAAAAGAAGATCCGGTACATTTGCCTGAGCTGAAGTGTGAAAAGTCTGAGGCTTATTTTGTGCTGCGGGATGGTGCAGCTGGTTTATTCCTGGCCGCTTCTACTTTCCCACGTTCGCGTGAAACCCGCGCGCCGTTAGTGGCTGAACTGCAACGCTTTAAAGACCGGTTAGTGCCGAAGTTTTTATATCTGACAGCAGCACCGGCGCAAGATCCAGCGGGGAACCCAACGGTTGTGCGTTGGAGTCGCAAGACTAAACAGCAGTATGTGATGTCAGAAAAAGATGGCAAAGCTTCTGGCTGGTCATTGTGGTTTAAAGATGGCAAGTGGCAGGAAAGTAAAGCGGAAGCTTAATCTCAGCTTTCACTTGTTATGAAAAAAGGCCACTTCGGTGGCCTTTATCATTGTTTTATATGCAAAAATTTAATCGTTATTTGATTGACTAAGATAGGGGCATACCAGGGTAACCAGAGGATTTCAGCCCTACCATTTGCGTTTGGGGGCAAACAACACGTCCAAGTCATTGTTTTCCGCTTCGGCTTTTTTCTGCCGGTCCCGTAAATTGCCTTCTTTGAGCTCTTCCGCAATTTCCGCCAGAATCGAATTCATTTCGTTGCGTTTTGCCACTACATATTCGTCGGCATGTGAAGCATTCGATAAGGTGATTAAGGCTTTTTCGTAACACTGCCGTGCTGAGCCCAGCATCTGGCCATTGCGGGCCTGATTACCACGTTTAATCTGACTTTCCACATTAATCCGCAACTGCAAATTTTCCAGGCGTCGGTCTTCCTGCACCACCAGCTGTGTTTCAATATTGCCACGGGCATGTTCGGCGCGCAAAATGGTGCGCAGCTTTTTAATACCCTGGATCATGCCGATAATTTGTTTGTCATTGTCTGGCAAACTGATGTTTTCAGAGATGCTGCCTTGGCCTGGCGGCATTTCAGTCAGACGTTTTTCAGTGTCAGCCAATCGGCTTTTTAGATCGCGTGAGCCCGGTTCCAATTCGACCATCGCTTTGAGGGTATAGACGATACGTTTTAACAGCATTTGGCTAATGCCTGATGTCAACGGCACATTGGCAGCGTTCAGCAGGATTTCTTCGGTATCTTCCAGCATACTACGCAACTTGGAGAACTCAGCCCGCTTTAGCGTGGCTAACCTGTCTTTATGTTGCTGCATCGCGTTCGTGATGACGGCGAACACCACCAGTGCAATCACCAGAACTATGATTATGGTTAAAACCATCGGAACCTCTGACTAGGTATATCTCAAGCATCTTAAACAGAAATTGGCAAAATTACCAATGTTCTGCCAGTGAGTTACGGCAACCACAACCGAAAGACGCCACCACCGTAACGACCGCCATTACTCAGTTCAATGCGGCCGTGGCGACCTTGATTACGGTGGGCTTTGGCAATTAAGTGTGCAAAAAACAGGCCTAAACCAGTGCGTCCGGCTGCCAGATTAAAATGAGTCATGCTGTTGTCATTGTTTTCCAGCATAAAATCCGGAAAACCGACGCCATCGTCATGCAATTCGAGGCATAGCTGAGCGTCTTCGATACTGGCCTTCAGCAGCAATTTGCCCGAGCTATAACGCAACGCATTGACGAACATATCGTTAATTAGATTGCTGACCAAATCATTGTCGAAAAACCAGCTTAAGTGATGTTCAGTTTCAACCTGCACGGCAATTTGCTTTTGCTGACTGTACATTTCATTTTTGATCACCACTTCTTCCAGCAAGTCCTCGACAAAATATTCATCAAGGTGCAGTGGTAGCTGATCTTTTTCGATCCGGTACAACGACAGCAGTTGCATCAGATTGGTATTCAGCCGTGAAGCTTCGTAATGGATCCGAGCCAGCTCCGTGCTGGCGTTTTCTGATAATGGCGCTAAGTCCTGTTGCAGCAAATCCATCGACTGGATCAGCATACACAAGGAGTTTTTCATATCGTGTACGGCGGAGGCCAGTACGGTGGCAAAATCTATTTCCGGATGTTCCACGATCTTGGTTTTCCTTCTGACGGAGAATGCGAGGTTGCGGTGAAAAAGTGCTACTGATTTTTACAATTTTTAGCTACTATTGGTTATAGCGACGGCCAAATTTTGATTTGGCTGGAATAATCAGAGCATCTGCACATATGCCTAATCATATGTCAATAACGGAAGGCTGACACATGAAATTACAACAGTTGCGTTATATTGTCGAAGTACTGAATCACAATCTTAACGTATCCGCCACAGCGGAGAGCTTGTATACCTCGCAGCCGGGCATTAGTAAACAAGTGCGGATGCTGGAAGATGAGTTGGGCATTCAGGTGTTTGGCCGCAGTGGTAAACATTTAACCCATGTGACACCGGCTGGTCGTGATGTAATTGAAATTGCTCAGCAAATTCTGGCCAAAGTAGAAAGTATCAAAGCAGTCGCTAAAGAACATACCTTACCTGATCAAGGTAAACTCAATATCGCCACCACCCACACTCAGGCCCGTTATGCGCTGCCACAGGTGATTGGCGGTTTTATGAAAAAATTCCCGAAAGTGTCATTGCACATGCATCAGGGCACGCCACAGCAGATTTCTGAAGCAGCTTCCCGCGGCGAAGCGGATTTCGCCATCGCCACCGAAGCGATGCATTTATTCAGTGATTTAGTGATGTTGCCTTGTTACCACTGGAACCGCAGTGTGATTGTCCGTAACGACCATCCGCTGGCGCAACTGGCGCATCGGATTGAAATTGAAGATGTCGCCAAACACCCAATCGTCACTTATGTGTTTGGTTTTACTGGTCGCTCTGAACTTGACCGTGCTTTTGGCGAAAAAGGGCTGGAGCCGAAAATTGTGTTTACCGCCACCGATGCCGACGTGATTAAAACTTATGTCCGGTTAGGGCTGGGCGTTGGCGTGATTGCGTCGATGGCGATGGATCAGGAGCTGGATAAAGATTTAGTCTCGATTGATGCCAGCCATTTATTTGCAGCATCCACCACTAAGATTGGCTTTCGCAAAGGCTCGTTCCTGCGTACCTATATGTATGACTTCATTGAACGTTTTGCGCCGCATCTGACCAAGGATGTGGTTGAAAAAGCCAATTTATTGCGCAACCAGGAAGAAATCGACCGGATGTTTGCCAAGTTCGATTTACCGGTTCGCTAAACACTCCAAATGTAAATTGTCGGGTTAGAGTTAATTGTTAACTAATTTAACAATTAACTCTAACCTCACTGTTAACATGAGACTTGGCAGATCCCTAAGTTAATTCTCGCTGTTACACCCTACCCGCTTATACTAATTCTCAATATGGACGTCTAGATGTTGAAATGTCTATATTGTCGGGTTATGCTGCTCGCAGACCTTTGGAAAACCACTCCGGTTTCAATGAAGACAATTCATCATGATTGATTTAAAACTGTTGCGGACTTTGCAGTCGTTGCAACAAACCGGCTCGTTACAGGCCGCGGCCAGCCGGTTATTTCTGACGCAGTCGGCGTTGTCGCATCAGCTCAAAGATGCTGAACAGCAGTTAGGCGCCAGTTTGTTTATCCGCAAAACCCAGCCGGTGCAATTTAGCAGTCAGGGAAAAATACTACTGGAACTGGCGGCGCAGATTTTGCCTCTGGTCGATATCGCCGCCGCGCAATTGAAAAACGGTGAGTTCGCGGCGCAAACGCTACGCCTGACGGTGGAATGCCATGCCTGTTTTCACTGGTTACTGCCGGCCGTAAAAGCGTTCCGCCAGCAATGGCCGGACGTGACGTTGTCGCTGGATACCGACATTGAGCACCACGCGGTGGAAGCTTTACTCAAAGACGAGTTAGATTTGGTGTTAACCACCGACGTGCGACTGGAAGGGCAGGTCAGTTTTCAGCCGCTCTTTGAGCTGGAATTGCTGGCCTATATTTATCCTGAACACCCACTCGCGGCGAAAACCATCATCCAGCCGGAAGATTTACAAACTGAAAAGCTGTTGTCCTATCCGATCCCGCCCGAGCGGCAGGATTTATTCCGCTATTTTTTGAAGAAAAATCAGTTTCAGGGCCAACAACGGCAAGTTGGCCAGGCGAGTCAGATTTTGCAATTGGTGGCGGCAGGTGAGGGGATTGCAGTATTACCGGCCTGGTTGGCGGAGCCTTTTGTCAGTCAGGGCTTGATTGTGACCCGGCCCTTGGGAGATAGCGGATTAAAGCGGCAGATGTATCTGGCGAGCCGGCGCGATGACACAAGTAGCGCGACGCAAGCGCTGTATCAGCTATTGCGCCGGTTTGCGCCGCAATAGCTTGTTTTCAATCATATTTTTTTGATAAAAGCACGAACAGCCGCTGTTATTGCTGCTCGTATGGCAGTGGATCAAGGGTGTTGTTTAAGGTAAAAGCTTCCAACCGTTCCTGACAAGAACCACATTTACCACAGGCTTGTTCGCGGCCGTTGTAGCAAGTCCAGGTTTTACCGTAATCCAGCCCCATCGCCAGACCGTCTTTGAGGATTTCAATTTTGGTTTGTTGCAGGTAAGGGCTGATGATATCGACCGGTTCATAGTTGGCGATCTGACAGACATCATTCATCTTCTGCACAAATTCCGGCCGGCAATCCGGGTAAATAAAGTGATCGCCGGAATGCGCGCCGTAATATACCGCTTGCGCATCCAGCGACACGGCATAGCCAACGGCAAGGCTCAGCAATATCATATTGCGGTTTGGCACTACAGTGGATTTCATATTATCAGCGGCGTAATGACCTTCTGGTACTTCAATATCGTCAGTTAATGACGAGCCACCAATTAATTGGTTAATGGCTGAAATATCAACGATCTTGTGATGAATGCCCAGTTCCTGACAGACGTTCTGTGCACAAACCAGCTCTTTGACATGGCGCTGACCATAATTAAACGACAAGGCATACACATCGTGGCCAGCGCGGATCGCATTATGCAGCACAGTGAATGAATCCATGCCACCCGAATAAATAACAACAACTTTTTGCGGCATGCTGTGCGCTCCCGTTATAATGCACCCAAAGAAGGGCGCGCATTGTACTTTAAAATTAGCCGCATCTAAAGGAAATCAACTCAGCGTGTATAAAGTTAACGAAATATTTGAAACCATTCAGGGTGAAGGCAACTACACCGGCACGCCGGCAATCTTCCTGCGTTTACAGGGCTGTCCGGTCGGTTGTTCCTGGTGTGATACTAAACACACCTGGGACATCCAGCCCGATTTACTGATCCAACTCGGCGATACCACGCAAAAAAAAGCCGATTCGGATCACTGGGCCCAAGCCGATGCCCAGGCCATTCTGGCGCTGTTTCAGCAGCGTGCTTATCGCGCTAAACATGTGGTGATCACCGGTGGCGAGCCTTGCATGTATGATTTAAACCCGTTGTGTGAGCTGTTGCATCAACAGGGTTTTAGCACGCAAATCGAAACTTCCGGTACTTTTGAAATTTTAGCGCCGCTGCAGACCTGGGTCACTGTGTCGCCGAAGGTCAATATGAAAGGCGGTTACGAAGTGCTGCGTAGCTGCCTGGAACGCGCCAACGAAATTAAACATCCGGTGGCGATGGAGAAACATGTGCAGGAGCTGGAACAGTTACTGATTGGGCTGGATTGTCAAAACAAGCTGATTTACCTGCAGCCGATCAGTCAAAAAGCCAAAGCCACTCAGCTAGCAATCGAAGCCTGTATGGCACACAACTGGCGGTTAAGCGTGCAAGTTCATAAATATCTTGGGATTAATTAGCAAGGACAGAAAATTCATTCGCTGTCCTGCTGTTGTAACCAGCTACAGAGTGCATCCAGCGCTGGTGTGGCATTGTCTGCTGCCATTAGCTGATATTTTAGTGGCGGCGGCATGGTCAGAATTTCAATCCAGCGCTGCGCCAGCCAGGTTGCATCTTGCCAATGCGGCTTGGGGTACATGCTTTCCAGTTGCGGGTTTTGCGCAAACACCGTTTTGAGTTCCTGGGTGAGCTGTTGATGGGACGGTAAAAACGGCGTTTCCTGCCAGTCGGGCAACACAATACCGTTGGCGACATGCAAGCCATCAGTTTCCTGCCAGCGGTCAGCCAGTTCAACTCTTTGCAACCCCTCAATGGTGATGCCAAGCAGCCCGTCATCTAACTGGGTAAAGTCAGTGATCTGGACCAAAGTCGCCAGCGGAAAAATCCGATCCGGATGTGTTTGTGCGACATAAGGATTTAGCAGCGCACTGACAAAAGGCCGACCACCCGCACAAGCTTCCCGCACCAGTCGGATATAACGCGGTTCAAACACCCGTAGTTTCATCCGCCCACCTGGCAGTACTACCTGACTTAATGGAAATAACGCTACTTCTGTCAAAATTCCCCCTCGCATCATCAGCAAACTCTGCCGTTATACGCGAGTAAGCCGACATTGGATTGCTATAGTTCCTGAGCTGAGGCTTTGTGCATGATGTATTGCGACTGCAGGTAAAAACTTTGCTATGGTTAAGGCACAACGTTCATTCGATGCTGAGCGCTGTTGTTGTCAACTTTGAATGTTATAGGCCGCTGCGGATGACAGAATTGATCCACGAGAAGTGCAGGGATCGGGTAAATGTGACATCAGTAAACGGTATTTTTCCGCAGGTTTATCCTTGTCTTTATCGGGAACAACAGCAAAGTTTTCCCGTGTTGCTGGTGCTGGCATGCCTGTGTTTGATGACCGGTGCATCGGCGCAAACAAGCGCGACAGCTGCTGCGACGGCGCCGGTTTTGCGTGCTGTGGTCAGTGAAACCAACCCGGTGCCTTATGCCATGTTTTCCCCTGAAGGCAAACTGATGGGCGGGATCAGCAAAAGTCTGATTGATAAAATCGGTCAACTGAATCAAATGCCGGTGCTGTATTTAGATGTGCCAAGAGCCAGGGTTGAAGGCTGGCTGATCAGTAATCAGGCCGATGTCGGTTGTTTTTTAAGTCCGGATTGGGTGAGCCGACCGCAGGATTTGGCTTGGGTTGGGCCGTTATTTCATTCATCGCAGCTAGTGGTCCGGCGCAGTGACAGTAAACCTGTAGCGCAGTTAAGCGATATGTATCACCAAAGGATCGGCACCATTCGGGGTTTTGTTTATCCCGAGCTCGAACAAGCATTTGCCGAACGCCTGCTGATCCGTGATGACGCGCACTCGCTGGAAAGCAACCTGACCCGGCTAGCACAAGGGCGGCTGGATGCAGTGATGGCGGTGGATTTATCGTTGGGATATGTGATGTCCAAACGCAAATTTGAGGTAGCGTTAAGTTTTGACCCGCTATGGACAAAACCGCCGGCAATTTTTTGTGCCATTAGTCTCGACTCGCCGCTGCGACCCGCGCTGTTGCAGTCGTTTGAGCAACTGCAACAAAGCGGTTATATCCAGCAGTTATTACAGCAGTATCAGCCAACGATGCCTGCAGCGACTGCTGAAACACCAGCAGCCAACTAGCGGCGGATCAGGATTGCCGCACCGGATCGTCTTTTAACTTTGGAATTTTCAATCCCAGTTCCTGACCACGGAATTTGGCGTAATAAGTACAGCCGGCAAACATCAGGCAACTGGCCAGCAGTTCAATCAGGGCGAGCAGTAGCGCAATATTGCTGCTAACCCACAGATTGGTCAGACTGTGCACAAAATAAATCATCACAATAAAATTGGCCCAGGCGAAGGTATAAGCTTTGCCACGAATGATGCCGACCAGCGGAAACCATAACGGCCCCCACAACAGCGCTAACAACACCCATTGGCTGCCGAGCTTTGGTGGGTTCAGCCACAACACCGACAACGGCATTAGCAGAAATAACAAACCAAAGCCAAGCTGGCCCAGTAATAAAAAACGACGGGTTTTTGGTGCCATTGGCACTTCTGCTGCAATTAACAAACTCATGATAACTTTCCGGCAATCGTTGCGAGACGTTTTCCAAAGGAAATCGCCAGTTGTTGTTCGTGCGCCGACAGCAGGGTCGTGGCAATGCTGCCGCTGACATGTGTCGGGCCATAAGGGGTGCCACCGGTTTGTGTCTGATGCAAAGCGGGTTCTTCGTAGGGGATCCCCAGCAATACCATGCCGTGATGCAACAGCGGCAACATCATCCCCAACAGCGTGGCTTCATTCCCGCCATGCATCGAACTGGACGAGGTAAACACACCGGCTGGTTTATCAATCAACTGACCTTTGAGCCAGAGATCGCTGGTATTGTCCCAGAATGCTTTCATTTCGGCGGCCATCAGGCCAAACCGGACTGGACTGCCTAACGCCAGTGCATCGGCCTGGATCAGTTCATCTTTTTCGATCAGTGGATGCAGCGCTGGATAGTCACTGTTAAAGTCAGGGTTCAAGTTAGGTACAGTGCGGATCATCGCAGTTGCGCCAGCGGCCACCACGCCAACAGCAATTTTTTCTGCGAGCGCAGCCACGGATCCGTGGCGGGAAAAATACAAAATAAGCACAGTGTTATTTTTTAGAACAGCTTCGCGCAACAGATCTTCTTTCAACACAGCATCTCTCAAAATAGTTCCAACAACCGGTTTGCCGGACGGGCAATGACCGCTTTATTTCCCATCACCACCACTGGGCGTTCCATCAATTTTGGTTGCTCCAGCATCGCCTGAATAATTAAGTCATCCGACAGGCTGAGATCAGAAAGGCCAAGTGTATGATATTCGTCTTCTTTATCCCGCAGTAACTGACGCGGACTTAATTGCAGTCGCGCCAACAGCTGGCGCAGTGCGGATTCATTCAGTGGCTCATTCAGGTAATGAACCACCTGAAAAGGTTTGCCGAGCTGCTCGAGTAACGCCAGAACTTCGCGGCTTTTTGAGCAGCGATTGTTGTGATAGATCGTCAACATTGGCCTTGTCCTCAGTTAAGTTTTTTAAGTCTGCTAAATTCGGTCTGCAGTTGTTTTTTCTTCGCTTCCAGGCGCCGGCTTTCCAGTTGGTCATCCTGGGTCAACTGATTCAATGCCACGTTAATGTCATCAATCGCTTTTGGATAATTGGCCAGCTGATAATACAAATCGGAGCGCGCTTCATAATAACGCGCCATATCATTCAGACCTTTGTAGGCATCCACTAACATTTCGTAGGCTAAAAAATTGTCGTTTTTGTAATACAACAGATTGCGCAGCAAGTGCAGTGCCAGCCGGTAGGATTTTCCCTGCATCGCCGCATTGGCGTAATTGAGGGTGATGATTTGATTATTCGGCCGCAATAAATATTGTTGTTCCAGCATTTCCAGCGCTTTGTCGACCCGATTGGTACTGATATACACATCGGTCATCGCATCAAGATAAAACAGATTTTTGTCATCTTCACTGCGCAGTTTACTCAGCAATTGTTCGGCTGCGGCATAATCTTTTTTATCGTACAACGCCAACGCCAGTCCATAATGATTGGCTTTGGTATTACCGCCAGGACTTGCCATTTTTTTCTGGAAATGGGCAATTGCACCTTCATTGTCCAGCTGATAACGCGCCCAGATCCGCGCCTGAATTAACGGGAAATCGGTGCTGTCCGGCACAAACCGTTGTTGAAATTGTTGTGCCCGCACCCGGGAATCGCTGATCCGTGCTTGTGATAACGGGTGCGTGTATAAAAAAGCCAGTTGGGTATTGCTGAATCTGGTTCTTTCACTGAGTTTATTAAAAAACTCCGGCATCGCATAAGGGTCAAACCCGGCATTGGCCAATAATTGGATCCCAATCCGGTCGGCTTCCTGTTCATTGCTGCGGGTAAAGTTAATCGCCGATTGTTGCGCCATGCCCTGGCTCGCCATAATACCGGCCATCCCGGCTTCGGGGTTGACTGTCGCCAGAATAATCGAGCCCAATAATGACGCTAACGTCAGTGGTGCCGATTGCGAACGGGCTTCCACCGAGCGGGCAATATGGCGCTGCGTGACGTGGACAATTTCGTGTGACATCACCGAAGCAAATTCACTTTCACTGTCAGCGACCGCCAAAGTACCGGTATTCGAAACTATATGGCCACCCAGGGTGGCAAAAGCATTGATATTTTTATCATTGACCCAGTAAAACTGAAATGGAAAACGCACGCCTTCCGCTTTGGCGACCATGCCGTTGCCAAGATTGTTCAGGTATTCGTCGAGCAACGGATCATTCACCATCGGCAAACTGGCGCGGGTTTGCCGCATCATCACGTCACCAATTTGTTTTTCTTTCTCCGGAGTTAAGGTGGCAAACGCATTGCCGCCAAGATCGGGCAGCGGGGTAGCTGCATCGGCAGGGCAACACAGCAACAAACTTAATCCAATACTACAGACCCATACTACACATAACTTCATCTATTTTTTGACTCTGTTATCCCGGCTTTTAACGCCGAAAGCTGAAGTTCATCGGCATCCGCCTGACCAAGGATCTTTTCCTGTTGGTCGAAAAACTGACGAATGGATACACCATCGACCTTCATTACCTGAACATGTTTTTGCAAAAACTCAATCGCCGCATTGACCAGCTTGTGCGAATACAAAATTAATGCAAAATCGGCATCGTCGCCGTGTTCAAAATAAAAGCTGATAAATTTATGCAACTGATTGATCCGTAACACCATTCGCATGGACATCGGATCCCAGAGTTTAAACTCCATCAACCGGTTGCCTTTCACATACTGATCGATTTCAGTGTCTTTGGCATACGGCAGCGCATGAAGTTCAAATCCACGGTCAGTAAAAACCTGATAGAGGGCAATCCGCGGTTTGTGTTCACAGTGAATAATATTGGCATTGTCGACATAACCTTTGAGCAACTGCAGGTTCCAGTTCCGTTTATCAATAATGCGTTTGATGGCGTTGTCAAAACCATGAGTGAGCAGACCTTCGGACTCACCCAGTGACTGCGCCACCATATGATAAAAAGGTGGTAATTCGCCCCAGTTGATTTGTTTTTTGTACCAGTTGATGTCTTTTAAGGTTGGATTCTCGGGCAGTTTACTGCGATTTCCTGGTCCACTCATGGCGCTGCTACCTTTTCACTCGACACGGTCTCTTAGCCGATTATAACCAATTCCGCTGTTGATGAGAAAAGTTATCCTTAACATTTTCAGGACCGCCAAAAAATAGTAAATACCGATATAAAACAGTTAATTAAATCTTGGAGGTTCAGATTTGTGCTACCCAAGTTGAGTACTCAGTGCAATGCTCAACTAAGCGCCAACTAAGTGCTTAATCCAGTGCTTAATCCAGTGTGATAGTCAGTTGCATACCAGCCACCCATTGCCGCGGTATGCCGGGTTCAAAACTACGGCCATTGGCCTGATTCACCACCACGGCGCCGGCATAGGTTTTATCCAGCGCGTTTTCCAGACCTAACCAAAATTGCCACTGGCTGTGTTGCAAGTCAAATTGCCAGCGGCTGTCCAGTTGCAGCAAAGTCACCGCAGGCGCACTTAAACTATTGGCATCATCGACCCAGAGTTTGCCACGATAGTTCAGTTGCGTACGTAGTAACCAGCGGTCGTCCTGCCATGGCCGATATTCCAGCAGCCAGTCATGTTGCACCCGCGCGACACCAGGCAGCAAGCGGTGGGTATTGTTTGGCACTTCAAAACTGCTATCGAGTAGGGTGCTGCTGAATCGATGTTGCCAGTGTGCGGACCACTGTTGTTGCCAGAAAAGTTCCAGACCGTGGCGGCTGCTGCTAGCCGCATTACGATAGCTGGTACGTCCGCCAACGGACTGATCCACCACCAGTTCGTCACGGCTCTTGATATAAAACAAATCCAAAGATGCTAGAGTCGCTTCGGTCTGATATTTAACACCGGTTTCAATTTGCTGATTGCGCGCTGCTTTTAGTGCCAGATTTAAGCCACCACCGTTACTTTGATAAGCCATTTCGGTCAGCGTTGGCGTTTCAAAACCCTGACCCATATTCAGGCTCCAACTCAAATCCGGTAATAGCGGATAGCTGACGCCAAGCGCGAATGACGGATGTTGATCGGATTTCTCGCCGCTATCGTCCGGATTACCCGGCCGGATAAAATAGTCAGTCACGGCAAACTTCAGCTGACTCAATCTTACCCCGGCACTGAATCGCCACCGATCAGCCGATAAATATTCACTGCGAACACCAAGCTCGCTGCTTTGCACCTGACCACTTTCATCGCGGCGCAAATCACCAATACTGCCCCGTTGATTGACATAACCCTGACGCTGATCGGTATGTTGTTCAAACTGCGCTGAATATTGCAGCCACCAGCGGCCAAGTTCAAATTGGCGCTGACCTTTGAGGCCAAAAAAATGTCGGTTCAGATTGACGACACCGCCGGCTGAACTGATGGCATCACCACTAAACGCCAGGAGTTGCTGAATATCACGTTGCCCGTGCCAGACGCCGAGTTGCCAGTCGCCTGACAACGGCTCGAGCTGCATGCTCAGTTGGCGCTGTGCACTATTTTTCTGGCTGTTGAACAGCGTGGCGACTGCCGCAGTTTGGCTGGGGTTTTGCTGCCATTCGGCAAAAGTCAGCCCGAGTGGGTCTTGCAGCAGTGGATCGTCCGACCAATCATAACGCCAATTCAGTTGCAGATAATCGGCGAACAGGTGCGTTTGCCGCAGGCTGGCCTGACGTTTTTCTGCGCTGTTGTGAGGCCGGAAACCGTCATGTTTGAGCTGCTTTAGTGAAAGTTCAGTCTGACCGCTGCTGGCTTGCAGTTGCTGTTGTTGCAGCTGATTGCCTGAAACCTGCGTCAGGCTGACCGACGGCGGCGCTATCGGTTTACTTCGCAACGCCAACACACCGCCGGCGGAGTTGCCATACAATGCAGCAAACGGGCCACGCAACACTTCAACCGAACCCAGTTGATCCAGCAGCATGCTGCCAGGCTGGCTTTGACCATCGGCCGTCGACCAGGGCTGGCCATCCAGTAACACTTCAATGCCACGCACGCCAAAACTACTGCGACTGCCAAAACCACGCAGGCTGATCCGGCTATCCTGGGCAAAATTGGCGCGTTGGTCGGCCTGCACGCCAGGTAATCCCTGGAGTAAAGACGCGATATCCAGCGCCGGGGCTTCGTCGGTTAAATCGCGGCTGTTAATGGCGGCGCTGCTACTGAGCCATGGCTTAGGCTGTTGGGTGGCCGTCACGACCAGTCGCTCGATATTAGTCTCAACGGCATTGCCAATCTCAGCTTTGCTCTTAGCTATATTCGCAGCATGTTCGGAGGCAGCTGCGGCGTCTGAGCCAGCTGCAAAAACAGGGCTACAGGCAACAGCCGCAGTGACACTCAGCAGTGATTTAAAAACGAAGGAAAACTTAGCAGACATGACAGTACTCAGCCGGCAGTGACGCCGGCTGATCCAAGGTTATTTCATCGGGGTGATGCGTAAAATCGCGCCGTTATCTTCGTCGGTCAGTAGATAAACACTGCCATCCGGATGCACTTTGACATCACGAATGCGGCTGCCGATCCGGATCCGCTCTTCGTGACTGACTTTATCGTCTTTGATTTCCAGCCGCACCAACTGGCCAAATTTCAGCGAGCCTACTAATAAACTCTGTTTCCAGCCGCTGAACAACGCGCCTTGATAAAATTCCATGCCACTTGGCGCAATCGAAGGCACCCAATAATGCAGCGGTTGTTCGAGGCCAGCGGCCGCCGTTTTACCAATCACACCACCACCGTATTCTTCGCCATAGGTAATGAGTGGCCAGCCGTAGTTCAGACCGGCTTTGGTGATATTGATTTCATCACCGCCTTGTGGGCCATGTTCATGGGTCCAGAGACGGCCACTATTATCCAGGGTCGCGCCCTGAATATTGCGATGGCCAAACGACCATAACTCAGGCTTGGCGTCGGCTTTGGCGGCAAAAGGATTGCCGGCCGCTGCTGCGCCGGTATTGGTGATCCGGACCACTTTACCAATGTGCGTTGATAACGGCTGCACGTCTTCACGCCGGCTACCGCGATCGCCTAAAGTCACAAATAAGTTACCGTCAGCCTGTTGCACCAACCGGCCACCAAAGTGGTATTTGCTGTTAATTTTGGGCTGCTGGCTAAACAGTACTTTGGTGTCTTTTATGCTGTCGCCGGCAAGTGTCGCCTGCAATACGGCGGTGCTATTGGTGTCAGCGCTGGCTTTGTCGGCACCTGGCTCGGCATAGCTCAGATAAATCTTCTGGTTAGTAGCAAAATCTTTATCGAGCAGCACGTCAAGTAAACCGCCCTGACCACCCACCGCAATCGGCGGCAGACCGCTGATCGGCGCGCTTAATTTACCCGCAGTGACATACCGCAACTGACCATCCCGTTCGGTCACCAACAACCGGCCATCCGGTAAAAATGCCAGTCCCCATGGATGTGACAAACCTCTGGCGACGGTTTCAATGTTCAGGGCGTGTTTTTCAGTTTGTAATAATGCTGGTTCAGCAGCGACAGCAAATGGCAATGCCAGGGCGATCAGCATTGGTGATAACAAAAATCGGGTCATCAGGTTAGGCTCCTTTAGGTAACAGGCCTTCAGCGGCCAGGGCGGCTTGCACCGCAGGACGTTGATTGCAGCGCGCGACATAACTTAATAAATTCGGATAAGGGGTCAGGTCAAATTTCACCAATTTGGCCCAGCCAGCCACAGTAAACAGATAGGCATCGGCGATGGTGAAATAGTCGCCGACCAGATACTGCAATGCGGCGAGCTGCTGATCAAGCTGGGTTAAACGCTGCACTAATTTTTGCTGTGCGGCACTTTTGGTGGCTTCAGCGGCAGTGGGATCAAATAACGGGGTAAAGTTTTTATGCAGCTCAGTCGCGATAAAATTCAGCCAGCTTTGTAGTTTATAGCGGGCAAAACTGCCATTGGCTGGCGCCAGATTACTGGCCGGTGCCTGATCGGCAATATATTGCAAAATAGCGGGGCCTTCGGTCAGTACTTCGCCATTTTTCAGTTGCAGGGCGGGCACATAACCCTGCGCATTAACCAGCCGGTAATCACTGCCATCGGCCAGGGTTTTGCGGCGTAAATCAACTTTTAACGCGGTAAATTTCAGACCAGCCTCAAGCAAGGCGATGTGAGAAGCCAGGGAACAAGCCGCTGGCGCATAATATAATTTCATGGTCGACGCTCCTGATGATGCCGCCAGTCGAAACAGACCGTCGCTTGCTGGCGGTTTATGGCAGTGACTTTAGCACGACTTGATGGTGGTTGCTGGTTTTAAAGTCCTGATAAACCTGCTTAATCAAGCCATCACTGCCAATTAAAAAGCTGGTGCGATGGATGCCATCATACACTTTACCCATAAATTTTTTCTCGCCCCAGACGCCAAAAGCCGCAGCAATTTGATGCTCTGGATCAGACAATAAGGTGAAATTCAGCTGATCGCGCAGCGCAAATTTGTTCAGACTTTTCACCGGATCGGTGCTGATGCCAACCACGGTGACGCCTTTTTCTGCGAGTTCAGCCTGACTATCACGCAAGGCACAGGCTTGCACCGTGCAGCCGGGGGTCATGGCTTTTGGGTAAAAATACACCAGCACTTGTTGGGTTTTCAGCAATTCGCTGAGCACTACCGTTTGATTGTCTTGATTGAGCAGCGAAAAATTTGGGGCGGTATCGCCTGCAGTTAACATGTGCATGGTAGCTCCTTGGGTGGCTGGATGGTCCAGCGGGATGATATTGAAGACGGTTTAAATACTCACTCACAATTTGTTCAGCGGCTTCAAACACCGCTGTTGTTCATTAACCTTGGGGTTCAAAGCTACCGGTCAGCGCCATGTCAGCCAGCTGCCGGTCAATCAGCGCCTGCAGCTGTTGTGGCTGAACCTGGGCTGGCAACTGCACCGTCATCACGGTATTGGTCAATGGCATACCATCTTTCACTACCGTTTCTGAGCGCAAGGATCCAATATACACCTGATGATCCGCCAGCAAACTGGACATCGCCCCCAAAGTGCCAACTTTGTCAGGGCCGGTATAAGACAGCTGATAAGGTTTAGATAACGGCTGTGGTTTGTGGGCAGAGGTACGTTTGGTCATCGTCAGCAGATCAAGCGCCAGACCCGAACTTGGCAATAAATATTCAATTTTGCTGATGGCGGCGGCATCGCCGGATAACAACATAATAAAGGTAAATTCGTTGCCAAAAATCGCCATGCGGCTATCAACAATGTTGCAGTTGCAATCACTGACCAGACGCGCCAGCTGACTGACGATACCGGTGCGATCGGTACCAATTGCCGTAACCACCAATTGTTGAGCCATCTTTGGGAACAACCTTATGCCAAAATGCTGTAAAAAGGCCGCCGAGTTTACCATAGTTCGTTGAAAATTCATCAGCTGCTGTCGCTGTTGCTTGTGTTTGTCAGGCCGCGTCATTACCATAGGCAGCCTGAAAATTACGGAGCAGTTGTTATGTTCAGAGGAAGTTATGTTGCCCTGATTACCCCAATGACCGACAGTGGTCTGGTGGACTATGCCGGTTTAAAGCAATTAGTGGAGTATCAGATAGCGCATGGCACTGACGGCCTGATCATTATGGGTACGACTGGTGAAGCAGCAACCATTCCATTTTCGGAACAGCTGGAAGTGTTGGCCGCGGTGATTGAACAAGTGGCCGGGCGCTGTCAGGTGCTCGCCGGTAACGGTTCCAATTCAACCGCTGAAGCCGTTGAAAAAACCCTGCAACTCAACCAATTTGCCATCGACGGTTTTTTAACGGTCACGCCTTATTACAACAAGCCAACGCAAAAAGGCATGATTGCGCATTTTAAAGCGGTCGCTGCCGCTGCTGCCAAACCGGTCTTACTGTATAACGTGCCTGGCCGCACCGGCGTTGATTTGCTGGCCGCGACTGTTGGTGAACTCAGTGCCGTCAACAACATCGTTGGCATTAAAGAAGCCACGGGTTCAATGACCCGACTTGCTGAACTACAGCAGTGCTGTGAAAAAGGTTTTAGTTTACTCAGCGGTGATGATGCCACTGCTGCAGAATTTGTGTTAAAAGGTGGGCACGGTGTTATTTCGGTGACAACCAATGTGGCCCCACAAGGCATGACTGCGATGATTCAGGCGGCTTTAGCCGGCAACCGCGAGGTCGCCGTGACCGTTGACAGTCAGTTACAAGCGCTGCATCGTGACTTATTTATTGAAAGCAATCCAATTCCAACCAAGTGGGCATTACGCCGGATGGGATTTATTCAGTCAGATTTTGCCCGTTTACCTTTAACCCGGCTGGAACCAATCCATCAGGTTGTAATCGAACAAGCGCTGCAACAAGCCAAAATTAATCTTTAGGAGTTTTTAGGTGCATTATTGGATTTCCGGCTCAGTATTGGCCACTTTGTTGTTATCTGGTTGTTCTTTGTGGACAACTCCAGAGCCAACAACCGCAACAGAAATTAAAAAAATCAACGAACTGACGATCCCAAAAGGGCTCATTGCGCCGAGAAAGCCTGGTCAATTTGATATTCCGGCAGCCGTTGCTGCGGGTGCCCGTGGTGATGCGGTTGAATTAAAAGCGCCGATGCAGGTGCTGGCGGTTTCAACCAATGCCCGGGTAGAAGAAGATGACAAAGAAGTGCGGGTGTTTTTTGAGCGTAATGAGTTCACCGGCGATTTAATGCCGTACCTGACCACTAATTTGAATGAATTTTTCACCCAGAACAATATTGTCGTTACCGCGGCTGGTGAGAGCAACTGGCAGACCGACTGGATCAGTCAGTTTGAAGAAACGGGTTGGTGGTTGTGGGAATCGCAGGAACTGACGCAGCAGAGTAAGTTTCAGGTGTTACTGGAACCAAAAATTCATGGCCGTACTGCCGCACTGCGGGTTGCCATGTTGCAACATCAGTATTCACAAGCCGAACAGCCGATTACTGCGATTGCGCAGCGCCGTGAAGAAGTACATTTTTTAAATCGGATGATTGATCATCTGGCGACCGTCGAGATGGAAAAAATCAGAGCGGCCAAAGCCAGTCTGCCCGATGTATTGTTAACCCGCGCCGTCAATGAAAAAGATGAAGCCGTGTTGTTAACTACGCAATCCATCGATGTGACCTGGAATCAGCTGGAATTGTTGTTCGAGCAGGTTTCGTTGACGGTGACTGACTTAAACCGTACCGATTATGTTTATTACGTCAACTTCACCAAACCGGATGCTGGTTTCTGGGGTTCAATCTGGGGTGGCGAAGAGCAACCGGTACTGCCGATTGCTGAAGGCGAATATCAGTTACATCTGAGCAAAACTGACAAAGGCACTGCCATTAAATGGCGTGATAAAGACGGCAAAGCGCTGGATCAGGCAACTGTTTATGCAATTTACGACGTCTTTGTGGCGGCGATCCGTCAGGCTAAACTGGAGCTGTAAGCCGGTTTTTCCCGGTTGAATCACTTCAGAGTTCATTACAAAGGCGCAATTCTTCAATGAGTTGCGCCTTGTTTTTTGGATGAAGCTGGATTTTTGTGACTGCGCACCACGTTGTCTGAACATCAGGTACCCGCTGATCCAAAAAGTGACTATCCGGCAAAATTGCCAGAGTACGGATTATTCTGGTCATTTTGTTGTTCTGATCAGGTAAAATAACTTCTTGCTGCGGCTGGCACTAACCTTCAACCCGGTTGATGATAGTCGTGGCCATTTGTATTAAATTGCTCAGTCTGGGAACTTCTTTGTTATCCACTCTGGCTTGCTAAGGGAAACTGTCGATGCGCCGATTGTGGTCGTTACTTTGCAAAACACTGAGCTTTAGTTTTTTACTGAGTCTGTCTTGTTACAGTTTCAGCGCAGAATTAACCGATCTGTTTCAGGCCGAAGTGGATGCCAATCAAAGCCAGAGCCAGTGGCAACAAGCTGCGGTATCAGCGGTGCTGGTGAAGTTAACTGGCTCGGAGCAAATTCTGACCCACCAGGCGGTGAAAACAGCCATTCGCAGCAGTAGCGATTACATCAAACAGTACCAGATGGTGCAGCGTGATGGCCGTAATCTGCTGCAAGTCAGTCTGGATCAGCAAAAAATTAGCAGCATGTTGCAGCAACTGCAGATCCCGATTTGGGGCAGTCGCCGTCCGGATGTATTGATTTGGCTGACCGAAAAAACCTTAGACCAACCTCAGCTGGTTTTGCTGGCCGAGCATCCACTGCGAAATGCGCTGGCGGCGCAGGCGAAAAGGTATGGCCTGAGTTATCTGTATCCAAAATATGACGAAGCGGAGCTGGCGTTGGTGAATGCCACGGCTTTATGGTCTGGAGATTGGACGGGATTAACTCAGGCATCACCACGTTATCAGGCGACACAGGTGTTTAATCTCTTGCTGGAGCAACAAGTGGACATGACCGGTCAGTTGCAATACCGGTTAACGATCCAGACGATGGTCGACGCTGCATTACAACAGCAGGAATTCAGTGGTGCCGATGCGAGCGCCTTGTTATTACAATTCAGCCAACAATTGGCCGCAGCACAAGCAGCTAAATATGCAGTGAACGTTCAGGCAAGTGCTGTGGCCGATGGTTCGGTGCAGTTGACGTTGGATGGGATCGCAGGTTTAACCGATTTAGTTGAGGTCCAGAAAGTTTTTAGCTCGATGCTGACAGTACGCCAGCAACAGCTGGTTGAGTTTAAGCCCGGCACCGCCACCATTCGGTTAACCTTTGCCGCAAGCGAAGTGGATTTTTATCAGGCGTTGGCGCTTGAAAAGAAATTGCAACCGGTGATTGTTACAGATTTAACAACGCCGCAAACGATAGCAGCAGAAACGACCGCCGCTGATGGCCAGCTGGCTGAGCCTGCGCTGAGCGCTGCTGAGCAAGCCCTTGAAGCTGCACTTAGCTCTGAAACAACAGTTGGCTCTGAAACAACAGTTAGCTCTGAGGCAACAAATACAGCGGATACGGCGACGGATCCGTCGCAAACTGCATTGCAGCTACCGGTGCCGGTTGAAGTTCAGATCCCGGCTGGCCATACCCATTTTAGGTTTGTCCGCCCCTGATGCAGCCAACTCAATACACACTGGCGGTCACTCTGCCGGATGACGAAACACTGCAAAGCTTTTACGGTGCGAAAGAGAGCCCGGCGGTGCAGTTTATTGAACAGTTTCTGGCGCCTGGTAAACCGCAGCTGCCGCTGTATTTGTTTGGTGCCAGCGGCAGCGGCAAATCCCATTTGTTGTACGCAGCTTGTGTGCAGGCGCAAGAGCAAGGCTTAACTAGTCAGCTACTGGCGCTGGATGATTTTCGCCAATACAGCCCACGTTTATTCGATGGCTTGGAGCAGCTAGATCTGGTTTGCCTCGATAACATTCAGGCCATTGCCGGTGACAGCCATTGGCAGGTGGCGCTGTTTGATTTGTATAACCGGATGGTAGAGCAGGGCAAACGGCTTATGATTGTCGCCGACGAAGCGCCGCTGCAACTTGGTATTACCCTGCCGGATTTAGTCTCACGTTTACAAGCCTGCACCATTTTTCAGCTGCGGCTGTTAAGCGATGACGACAAACAAAAATTACTGCAACAAAAAGCCCGGCTGCGCGGTATAGAATTACCGGATGAAGTGGCACGGTTTTTACTCAATCGCCAGCAACGCGAAATTCGTGCGCTCGTGGCGATCCTCGATAAACTCGACAAAGCCTCGATCGTGCATCAGCGTAAGCTGACCATCCCTTTTGTCAAAGACGTACTGGCGCAAAGCGGCAGCTGACGCCTTTATACCCATCATCCTTGAAGATTCGGGGTTGTTGGCCGCTTTCACTCACCCCAGTCACTTAGAACAGCTAAGCTCCTGGGGATTCGTTCAGTTGCCGCCTACCCGAATCTTCAATGATTTTGGGTATATACTTCGTAAATTCCCCGAAAAAACCTCAGCATAAACAGCGATCCGCAGACCGTTCTGGTGTATTATTGCCGGTTGAATCAAGTCATCCATTTTAGGCCGGTCTGAGGACAACAATGAACCTATCTGCCATTTTAGAAAACGCCTTAGCTGCCGTTGCTGCAGCGGCCGATGTACCAGCGCTGGAAGATGTGCGCGTCGAGTACTTCGGTAAAAAAGGTAGCATTACTGAACTGTTAAAGTCGCTTGGCGCGATGGACGCTGAAACCCGTAAAGTCGCTGGTCAGCAAATTAACGAATTAAAACAACAAGTTCAGGATGCATTAAACGCCCGCCGCGATACCATGCAACAAGCCGTGTTATTGCAAAAACTGGCCTCTGAGCAGATTGATATTTCTTTACCAGGCCGCACGCTGGACGCCGGTGGCCTGCACCCGGTGACCCGCACCATCCGTCGCATCGAAAGCTTTTTTGGTGAACTGGGTTTTGAAACTAAACACGGCCCGGAAATCGAAGATGATTTCCACAACTTTGATGCGCTGAATATTCCGGAGCATCACCCGGCCCGTGCCGATCACGATACGTTCTACTTTAATCCAAAGCTGATGCTGCGTACCCAAACCTCCGGCGTGCAGATCCGGACGATGGAAACCGAACAACCACCGCTGCGGATCATTTCGCCAGGTCGCGTCTACCGTAATGACTACGATCAAACGCACACGCCGATGTTCCACCAGGTGGAAGGTTTGATGGTGGATAAAAACGTCAGCTTCACTGAACTGAAAGGCATTCTGCACGATTTCCTGAATAACTATTTTGAAGAAGATCTGCAGATCCGCTTCCGGCCGTCGTTTTTCCCATTTACCGAGCCTTCAGCTGAAGTGGACGTGATGGGCAAAAACGGCAAGTGGCTGGAAGTTTTAGGTTGCGGCATGGTGCATCCGAACGTCTTACGCTCAGTCGGTATTGATCCGGAAGTGTACAGCGGTTTTGCTTTTGGCATGGGCGTTGAGCGTCTGACGATGCTGCGTTACGGCGTGACTGATTTACGATCATTTTTCGAGAACGACCTGCGTTTCTTGAAGCAATTTAAATAAGCGGGGAGTGAAAAAATGAAATTCAGTGAATCCTGGTTACGTGAGTGGGTGAATCCGCAATTATCAACCAACGATCTGGCCGAACAGATTTCGATGGCCGGTTTAGAAGTTGACGGTATTGAAGCCATTGCCGGCGAATTTAGCGGTGTGGTCATTGGCCATGTGGTGGAATGTGGCCGTCATCCGGAAGCCGACAAGTTACAAGTGACCAAAATTGATATTGGCACGGGCGAGTTGCTCGACATCGTCTGTGGCGCTGCCAACTGCCGCCAGGGCTTAAAAGTTGCTGTTGCGACTGTAGGCGCGGTACTGCCGGGCGATTTTAAAATTAAAGCAGCGAAGCTTCGTGGCCAGCCATCAAACGGCATGCTGTGTTCATTATCTGAACTTGGCATGGCCGAAAGTTCAGAAGGCATTATTGAACTGCCACAAGATGCACCTTTGGGCGTTGATATTCGTGTATTTTTGCAGTTGGATGACAAGGCGATTGAAGTCGATTTAACGCCAAACCGCGCCGACTGTTTAGGTTTGATTGGCCTGGCCCGTGAAGTAGGCGTATTGAATCAACTGGATGTGACGGTTCCGGCTATCGAGCCAGTTGCCGCCAGCATCAACGACCAGTTAACCATCACGTTGCAAGCACCAAAACAGTGTCCAAAGTATTTGGGCCGGATCATTAAAAACATTAACACCGGTGCTGTGACGCCGCTGTGGATGGTGGAAAAGCTGCGTCGCAGCGGCATTCGTTCGATTGACCCAGTGGTTGATGTCACCAACTTTGTGTTGCTGGAATTAGGTCATCCAATGCATGCCTTTGATTTGAATAAAATTGAAGGTGGTATTGTGGTACGTCAGGCCAAAGATGGCGAGACGTTGGTGCTGCTGGACGAGTCAGAAGTCAAACTGCAAAGCAACACCTTGCTGATTGCGGATGAACACAAAGCGCTGGCGATGGCCGGTGTATTTGGCGGCTTGCACAGCGGTGTGACCAAAGACACCACCGATATTTTCCTGGAAAGTGCCTTTTTCTCCAAAGTGGAAATGGCCGGTATTGCCCGTCAATATGGTTTGCATACTGATGCATCGCACCGCTACGAGCGTGGTGTTGATCCAGAGCTGCAGCACAAAGCGATAGAGCGGGCAACCCAGTTGCTGCTGGAGATTGTGGGTGGCGCAGCGGGCCCGGTGGTTGAAGCAAAATCAGCAGAACACCTGCCAAAACCAGCCCAAATCAACCTGACGCGTACCAAGCTGGACCGCATTCTGGGTATTTTTATTGCCACAGAAACGGTGACCGAAATTTTCCAGCGCCTGGGTTTTGCCGTCACTGCAGCAAACGACAGCTGGCAGGTCAGCGTACCGACTTACCGTTTTGATATCAGCATCTCGGAAGATCTGATTGAAGAAGTGGCGCGGGTTTATGGTTACAACAATATTCCAAATGTGGCACCGGTTGCTAGCTTAAAAATGCGTGACCACGCTGAAGCCGAGATTTCGGTCAACAGCCTGCGTGATGTGCTGGTGGGCCGTGGTTATCAGGAAGCGATTACTTATAGCTTTGTTGACCCAAAAGTGCAGCAAGTGTTGTTCCCGGCGGTAGAAGCTTTAGTGCTGCCAAACCCAATTTCGGCCGATATGTCGGCGATGCGGTTAAATCTGTGGCCTGGTTTGATGCAAGCCGTACAGTACAACCAAAACCGTCAACAAACCCGCATCCGCTTGTTTGAGTATGGTTTGAAGTTTATTCCAGATGCAGCTGCTGAAGGTGGTGTGCGTCAAGTGCCGGTATTGGGCGGGGTGATTATTGGTAGTTTTGCCAATGAACATTGGAGTATTGCTGAGCGCAACGTCGACTTTTACGACGTGAAAGGCGACGTCGAAGCTTTAATTGCTATGACCTCTGCCAGCGGTGAATTTGGTTTTGCCAAAGGGGAGCACAGCGCCTTACATCCGGGCCAAACAGCAGCCATTACCCGTAATGGTCAGCCGGTTGGTTTTATCGGTGCGCTGCATCCGGAAGCCGAGCGTAAGCTGGGTATTAAAGGAAAAGCTTATTTATTCGAAATTGAGCTGGCAGCCTTTGGCGCAAAACACATTGTTTTAGCTCAGGAAGTCTCAAAATACCCGGCAAATCGCCGTGATCTTGCAATTGTTGTGAAATCTGATGTGCGTTTTTCAGATATCCTTGCTACTATTAGAAAAGTTGGCGGAAATCAACTAGTTGACCTAAAGTTGTTTGATGTGTATACAGGACAGGGTATTGCTGACGGAATGAAGTCGCTGGCAATAGCACTGACCTTGCAGGACAAGGCGCGTACGCTGGAAGATAAAGACATCCAACAAGTCATTTCTTCAGTAGTTCAGACGCTTGGTGAAGAGTTCAACGCAACGTTGAGGGATTGAGAATGGCGCTTACCAAAGCCGATTTAGCAGAACGTTTATTTACCAAATTTGGCATCAGCAAACGCGATGCGAAGATGATTGTCGAAGCTTTTTTTGAAGAGATCCGAGTGGCTTTGGAAGCTGGCGACCAGGTGAAACTGTCCGGTTTTGGTAATTTTGACCTTCGCGTCAAAAATCAGCGCCCGGGTCGGAATCCAAAAACTGGCGAAGATATTCCAATCTCAGCCCGCTGCGTGGTGACTTTCCGGCCTGGCCAGAAGTTAAAAAGCCGGGTTGAAGTCGGTACCGCGAAAAAATAATTCTTAGTAATCAACATTGGTTACTGGTGATAAAAAGGAGTTCCCTTCTTGCAGGGGCGCTCCTTTTTTGTTTTTTAGGCTGTAAGTGATTTACTGATGCCCTGCTAGCTACAAAGAAACTCAATGTTCAATGTCACTTTTTCTTCTACGATATTTTGCCAGTTTCATGCAAAAATTTAATCCATTGCTGATCCAATTGAACCGTTAGACTGTAAAGCATTGTATCCACGACCGTAATTAGTAAACCCTATGACAATCCATATTGGGATCAGTGCTTGTGTGCTCGGCGAAAAAGTCCGTTATGACGGCGGCCATAAAAATTCTCCTTTTTGCAGTGCAGTACTGGCATCTTTTGTCCGCTACCTGCCGATTTGCCCGGAGCAGGCGATTGGCATGCCGATCCCAAGGCCAGCTATCCGCTTGCTAAAGACCGATAGTGGCGACATTCGCTTAGTCAATAGTAAAGACAGCAGCATTGATTTTACGGAAAAAATGCATCAATTCACCGATCAAAAGCTGCCGGTGCTGGCGCAGTTATCTGGTTATATTGTTTGTGCCAAATCGCCCAGCTGCGGCATGGAGCGGGTACGACTCGTCAATGAGAAAGGCGAGTTGCTGGGTAAAGTAGGCACTGGCTTATTTACCCAGCGGCTGATGCAAAAATACCCTTGGTTACCCGTCGAAGAAGATGGTCGTTTGTTGGATGCTGAATTAAAAGAAAATTTTATCACCCGGGTGTATGCGTTAAGCGCCTGGCATCAGCTCATCGCCAGCGGTTTTTCGGTGGGCAAGCTGGTGGAGTTTCATAGCCAGTTTAAGTTTTTAATTATGGCGCATCATCCAACGGCTTATCGTGAGCTGGGGCGGTTAGTCGCCCATGCCAAACTATTTGCAGCTGATGATTTAGCTGAACGTTATTTATTGGACTTTATGCGGGCACTAAAGCAGCCGGCAACTCGCAAGCAACACGCCAATGTGTTGATGCACTTACAGGGTTTTTTCAAAAAGCTGTTAAGTTCGACGGCAAAACAGGAACTGTTGAGTTTAATCCATCAATACCGGCTGGGACATGCGCCGTTGATGGCACCTTTGACACTACTGAAACATCATTTAAGTCTGCACCCACATCAGTACGTGGCGGCGCAGCGTTATTTATTACCTTATCCAGTTGAATTAGGGCTTCGGGCATGACTTTGGCTCCATCTGTTTTACCTTTTGCAATGGCGTGGCTACGCAACGATTTACGTTGTTTTGACAACGCCGCGATTTATCAAGCGCAGCAAACCGGTTTGCCGGTGGTTGCGATTTACATCGCAACCCCACATACCTGGGATCTGCATCAAATGGCGCCGATCAAACAAGATTTTCTGCGGCGGCGTCTGCAGCAGATGCAGCAGGAACTGGCCGAATTTGGTATTCCGTTGCTATTGATTGAAGGCAGCGACTATCGCCACTGTGCACAGCAGCTTGGTCAAGTCTGTAAGCTGGGGGCTGTTTCGTTGTTCGCGCAACGTGAATATGAATTGCGCGAACAACACCGTGATCAAGCGGTGGTCCGTGCTTTAGCTGACGTTGGCGTCGATTGTCACTTTATCGACAATCAATGCCGGTTTGCGCCAGGTACTGTGCTCAGTAAAACCGGTGATGTGTATAAGATTTTTACTCCATTTAAGAAAACCTGGCTCGGTAAATTCCGTGAATTGGGTGTGCAGTGTATTGCCAAACCAAAACTTCAAAGCGGATTTCAGCTGCAGTTGCCCCAAGGGTTGCAGGCGATGCACGCCGGTGATGACAGCTCTAAGGCTTATCCGGTGGCAGAAGCTGAAGTGCTGAATATGTTACGGAGTTTTTGCCGCGAGCGGGTGCAGGATTATCAACTGGCTCGGGATTTTCCGGCGCGTCCCGGCACCTCAGGTTTATCGGCCTATCTGGCGATTGGGGTGATTTCCGCGCAACAAGCGATGGCCAGATTGCAGCTGGAAGCTGGAGACAGTTTCTGGCACGAGCAATCAGGTGCTGCGGTCTGGCTCAGTGAACTGATTTGGCGCGAGTTTTACAAACATATTCTGGTGGCTTATCCAGAGCTGATTAAACATCAGCCTTTTCAAAAAGATACTGCAGCGCTGGTGTGGGGCAATAACCCGCAATGGTTTCAACGCTGGTGTGATGGAGAAACAGGCTATCCGATCGTTGATGCGGCGATGCGCCAGCTGAATCAGACCGGCTGGATGCACAACCGGCTGCGGATGATAGTCGCAAGCTTTCTGGTCAAAGATTTGCAAATCGACTGGCGTTGGGGTGAAGCCTATTTTATGGCAAAGCTGATTGATGGCGACTTTGCCGCGAATAATGGTGGCTGGCAGTGGGCGGCGTCAACCGGTACTGATGCTGCGCCGTATTTCCGGATTTTTAACCCGGTGACTCAAAGCGAACGGTTTGATCCTAATGGTGATTTTATCCGCAAATTTTTGCCGGAACTCGCCGCTATCGGCAATAAACATATCCACTGGCCCCATCCATTACCGATGTCCGTGCAATACGCCAAACCGGTGGTCGACCATGCCAAGGCCAGATTACGCACATTAGAGATGTTTAACGCAGTAAAGAAACCAGGCACAGGAGTACCGGATGACCAATAACGCCGTCGTTGGATATGCGCAGGTTCCAGGCATCAACCGTATTGAAGATTTTGTATGTTTTTACAACAGCTTAAATGCCAATAATCTCGGAAGTCTGAAGCAGGTTTATCACCCGGATATCTTATTCAGCGATCCGGTACATCGCATTCAAGGCCTACCGGCACTCCATGATTATTTTGCGCATGCTTATGCCAGGCTAACGCAGAGTCATTTTCAAGCGCTGCAGATGGCAGCTAATGGGCAAACCGGTTTTGTCAGCTGGCAAATGCGCATTCGTCATCCGGCAATTGCCGATGGCAACGAAATTCTGGTCGACGGTTGTAGTGAACTACGCTGGCACGAAGATGGCCTGATCATCGCGCATCGCGATTATTACGATTTGACCCAAATGGTCTACCAGCACATACCGGTGATTGGCTGGTTAACATCCAAAGTTAAACAACAGATGGCAAAGTAAAACAACAGATGGCGAAGGAATAACGATGCGGATTGCAGTAGTAGGTGGTGGGATCTCCGGCATGATCAGCTGGTATTTGTTGCGGCAACAACATCAGGTCACTTTGTTTGAAGCGAATGATTATCTCGGCGGGCATACTGCCACGGTGGATGTGACGGTCGAAGGCCAACAGTATGCGATTGATACTGGTTTTATTGTCTTTAATAACTGGACTTACCCGCTGTTCAACCGGTTCCTGGCGCAGCTTGGTGTGGCGTCACAGCACACCGAAATGAGCTTTTCGGTGAAAAAGCCCAGTCAGAACCTGGAGTATAATGGCAATACCTTGTGGAGCTTGTTTGCCCAAAAACGCAATCTATTCAGGCCATCGTTTTGGCGGATGCTCAGAGACATAGTTCGGTTTAACCGGGTGGCTAAAGAGCTACTCGAGGCAGATCATCCAGATCTTGATTTAGCCATCGATGACTTTTTAAGTCGTTACCGCTTTGGCATCGAACTTCGCGACAACTATTTATTGCCAATGGGCGCGGCCATTTGGTCGGCGGGTTTGGCGGAAATGCCGGCTTTCCCACTGCGGTTTTTCCTGCAATTTTTCAAAAACCATGGTTTGCTGAATATCACCGATCGGCCACAATGGTCGGTGATTCAAGGTGGTTCCCGCAGTTATGTGCAAAAAATGCTGGAACACTGTGGCGACGATGGTATTCGGCTGAGGAGCCCGGTGCAATCGGTGCGTCGTTTTGCCGACCATGTTGAAATCACCTTGTCTGACGGCAGCGTCGAATTGTTTGACCAGGTAATTTTTGCCTGTCACAGCGATCAGGCGCTATCGATGCTGGCCGATGCCAGTCCGGCAGAGCAGCAAGTGTTAGGCGGTATTGGCTATCAAATGAACGAAGTGGTGCTGCATACCGATAGCCAGATTTTACCTAAGCGCAAAGCGGCATGGGCGGCCTGGAATTATCAATTAGGAGCCAGTAGCACCGAGCGGGCGACCTTAAGTTACAATATGAATATTCTGCAGGGCCTGATTGCTGAAACTGACGCGCCGACTTTTGTGGTGACACTGAACGACAGCCAGAACCTGGATCCGACAAAAATCCTGCGCACTTTTCACTACGCCCATCCGGTCTATAACCATCAGACGATGCTGTCGCAACAACGGCGCGGCGAAATTAATGGGGTGAATCGCAGCTTCTATTGTGGTGCTTACTGGTACAACGGTTTTCATGAAGATGGTGTCAGAAGCGCCGTCGATGTCGCCGCGATGCTTGGGGTACAGTTCTGATGCAAGCCGGACATGCCTGGTATCAAGGTGACGTCGGGCATCAACGGTATTTGCCTAAGTCCCATGGTTTTGGCTACAACGTCAGTTTTTTCTGGTTGGATTTATCGCAGCTCGATAGTCTCGACCAGTATGGACCTTTATTAACACATGAAAAGTTCGGTGCCTTTAGTTACCGGCGCCGCGATTATTTGGCCGGCGATGCTGATCTGCAGCAGGCGGTATTGGATAAAGTTGCCAGCCTCGGCGCTAGCATCAGTGATGTTGATCAGGTGTTTATGTTGTCGCCGCTGGCAAATTGGGGACTCTATTTTAGCCCGCTGACGCTTTATTACTGCTTTGCACAAGGAAAGTTGCAATCTTTATTGGCGGAGGTCAGCAACACGCCGTGGAATGAGCGGCATTATTATCTGGTGCCGGTGACGGCGGTTGCCACTGCGTCGGAAAGCGCCGTCAGTGAATATACCCACCCAAAAAACTTTCATGTATCGCCTTTTAATCCGCTGGATATGCTGTATCAGTGGCATGTTGGCCAGCCTGGCGCTGAACTGCAACTCAGCATCACCAACTGGCGGCAACAGCAGAAGATATTTAGCGCCTGGTTGAAGCTTGAACGTCAATCTTTGACCGCGTCCGCGTTAAAACAGCTGTTGATCCACACGCCATGGCCCTGCGTACAAGTGGTGTTTCGTATTTATTGGCATGCGGTGAAGTTGCTGGTCAAAGGACTGCCACTGTATGGCCACAAAAAGCCTGAGGATCCTGCTTTATGACATTTTCACTAGCGCAACCATCGGTACTTGCGAATTTGGGAACGCTCGACAAAATTTGCCGCAAATTGATGCTGGATTATCTGGGGAAGTTGCAGCAAGGTTGTATTGAACTGGTAGAAGATCACGATAAACAACTACTTGGCGATAGCAAAGCAGCACTTCGTGTCCAACTGACGGTGGTTGATCCAGCTTTTTATCAGAAGCTGGTGCTCGGTGGGTCAGTCGGCGCTGGTGAGTCGTATATCGATGGCCATTGGCGCTGTGACAATCTGACCGGGCTGGTGCAAATATTTGCCCGTAACGCCGCTTTGTTGGATGCATTAGAATCTGGTCTGGCGCGTTTAAGCAAACCGGCACTGAAGTTATTGAACTGGCGTAATCGCAACACAGTTTCACAATCGAAGAAAAATATTTCGGCGCATTATGATTTAGGCAACAGCATGTATCAGCTGTTTCTGGATCAAAGCATGATGTATTCCAGTGCTGTTTATCCGACGCCAGAAAGCACGTTGGCTGAAGCGCAGCAGTATAAACTTAAGCAAATCTGCGAGAAGTTACAGCTGACCGAGCAAGACCATTTAGTGGAAATTGGTACTGGTTGGGGCAGCATGGCGATTTTCGCCGCGCGCAATTATGGCTGCCGTGTCACCACCACCACCATTTCAAAAGAACAACATGACTACGCCGCGGAGCAAATTGCCGCCGCCGGCCTGCAACATAAAATTACTTTATTGTTCCAGGATTACCGGGAACTCACCGGGCAGTACGACAAACTGGTGTCAATTGAGATGATTGAAGCGGTGGGTCACGAATACCTGGATGGTTATTTTAAAAAGTGTGCCAGCCTGCTGAAAGACGATGGTTTGATGGTATTACAAGCCATTACCATTGCCGATCAACGTTATGAGTTTTACCGCAAAGAAGTCGATTTTATTAAAAAGTTCATCTTCCCTGGTGGCTGTTTACCTTCAATGGTTCGCATGGCAAGTGCGGTTGCCAATCATACCGATCTGGTGATCCGCCAAGTGCAGGACATCGGTTTTGACTACGCCAAAACGCTGGCCGACTGGTGCAGTAACTTTATGGCGGCGCGCGATGCGGTGCATCAACTGGGTTATGACGACCGCTTTGTACGGCTCTGGCACTTCTACCTTTGTTATTGTGAAGGTGGATTTTTAGAGCGCGCCACCAGCGCCGTCCATATAGTGCTGACCAAACCTGGCAATCGCGCCCGGGTCTCTACCCAAAATCACTAAGGCGGCAGAATTGCGAGAGAGCAAGGTCACCACGGCCTGGCAACAACCGTGCAGCTTCAGTGATGAAGGGTATCCCCAAAATCATTGACGTTGCAGGTAGGCGACAAGTGAGCGAGACCCCAGGAGCATAGTTGTCCTATGTGACTGGGGCGAGAGAGCGAAGGCAACAACCCTGCAGCTTCAATGATGCAGGGGAGGCGGTTTACCATTGCGGCGGAACTGTGTTATAACTTTATAAAAGTTAACGGATATTCCGCTTCAATGACCAGCATCCAGGACGGTAATTCAGCGCCAACTGCAACCGAGGCTGAAAAGGTACAACAACTGCAGGCCGATAATCTGCAGTTGTCACAACAACGTCTGGTGTTACTGCAACAAAATCTGGCGCTACAACGTGAAACCACCATCTTACATCTGATCAATAAACTGGCTTTGCAACTAAACGAATTGATGACTGAAGCGGAAATCTATCGTTTTGTCGCGCAGCAAATTGCTGCAGCGCTCGGTTTTGAAGATTGTGCGATTTTTAGCTGTAACGAGCAGCAACAGACGCTACAACGTGTTGCGGCTGTGGGTTCGCGTGATGTGCCGGAGCATCAGGGCATTGGTCAGCTGAAATACGGTCAGGGTATTGTTGGCTTATGCGCCAGTACCAAAGCGCCGGTATTGGTTGCGGATACCCGGCATTCGCCACATTATCTGCTGGATGTATCGGAGCGGTTATCTGAACTGGCGGTGCCGGTGCTGGATCAAGGTCAGTTGCTGGCAGTGATCGATTGTGAACAATGGGAAGCTCGGTTTTTTGATGAACATCATCAGCAAATTCTGCAGCATGTCGCCTCAATTCTCAGCAGCCGCTTGCGCAAACTGCAAGATTTAGCGCAGCTGGAACAATCGATTAAAAAACTGGAATATGCCGAGCTGGTACAAAAAGCCTTGTTTAACATCGCTTCGCTGAGTTACGACGCTACCAATTTTCATGCCTTTTATCAGCAAATCCACCACAATGTGAACTCGCTGATTTATGCGCCGAATTTCTACATTGCTTTGTATGACGATCAAGAAGAAATCCTGCATTTTCCCTACTTTGCCGACACCACTGAACACATCAGTCCGGAAACCATTTACCCGAAAGAAATTTTATCCAACAGTCTGACCGGTTATGTCTTTCGCAGTGATAAACCGTTGCTGGCAGATCGATTGTTGCTGGAAGAGTTTGATCGTACTAAAGAAATTACCGCTTATGGCTCGCCACCGGAAAGTTGGCTCGGGGTGCCGTTTCGCTCCGGCGATGCAGTGCGGGGCGTGGTGGTGGTACAAAGTTATGAAGCCAGCGTGGCTTATGATCAAAAAGATCTCGAGCTGCTGACCTTCGTCTCGCACCATATTTCCAGTGCGCTGGAGCGGGTATTTGTACAGCAACGCTTGTTGCATCAGGCGTTACACGATGCGCTGACCAATCTGCCAAACCGCATTTTGTTTATCGATAGGGTGAACCATGCTTTTAAACGCCGCAAACGTTTTCCGGATAAAGTGGTTGCGGTGATGTACCTGGATCTCGACCGCTTTAAAATGGTCAATGATACCTTGGGTCATCAGGTCGGGGACGAGTTTTTGATTGCCGTGGGTAATGCACTGAAAAGCTGTCTGCGGCAAAACGATACGCTGGCGCGATTGGGGGGCGATGAATTTGCGGTGCTACTGGAAGATGTGAAAACGCTGGCGGATATTACCGAAGTTGCCGACCGTATCGCTGAAAAATTACAAATTCCGTTGCAGCTAAAACAACATCGGCTGCAAACTTCGACCAGTATCGGTATCGCGTTTGCCGATTGCCTGACCGAAGATATTGATACCGATGAACTGATCCGGCAGGCCGATATCGCCATGTATCAGGCGAAACAAGATGGCCGTGGCATCTGGCGGTTGTTTTGCACCGAAATGGATTTAGAAACCACTAAAAACTATCAGCTGGAACAAGAAGTAAAAACTGCGTTGCAACAACAGCAATTTATCTTGCATTATCAACCTATTATCGATTTGGCCACCGAAAACACCGCGGGTTTTGAGGCGTTGATCCGCTGGCAACACCCATCCCGTGGTTTTATTGCACCCAACGATTTCATTCCGCTGGCGGAAGAGCTGGGTTTGATGAGTCAGATTGATTTGTACGTGGTGCGAACCGCAGTTGAACAAATTCAACGTTGGCGTTTCGATTACGCCACCGAATTTTATGTCAGTGTGAATATTTCCGGTCGGAGTTTTTCGGAAATTGATTTTGCCGACAAAGTGCTGGAACTGCTGAGAACGCTCGGGGTACCGGCCAGTTATCTGGCGATAGAGATCACTGAACGGGCGTTAATTGATAAAATCGGTCAGGCGAAAATCAGTATCAATAATTTACGCGATGCCGGGGTAAAAGTGCTACTGGATGATTTTGGCACCGGTTATTCCAGTTTAAGTTATCTGCATGAATTTCAATTGGATGTGCTGAAAATTGACCGTACTTTTATTGCCGGGATCCGGCCTAGGATCCAGGAAAACCCGGTGGTGAACACCATTATTACCCTGGCTAAAACTCTCCATTTAAAGGTGATCGCCGAAGGCATCGAAACCAGTTTACAGCGTAAGTTGTTAACGGAATTGGGGTGTGACGCCGGGCAGGGTTATTGGTTTGCCAAACCGATGCCAGCGCGGGAAGCGGTCGAGTGGCTAAAGTAAGCCCAATTTACCTGTCGGAGAAAAACAAAAAGCCCCACAATTGGGGCTTTAGTTACTTTAGCAACAGCGTTGCTCTCAGCTTTGTTTGAGCACAATTTTTTGCGGTTCAATGCTGATTTTGCCATCTTTCATCAAGCCACCAATGGCTTGTTTAAACACTTTTTTGCTGACGCCAAAAGCGGCGTAAATGGCTTCGGGTTCACTTTTATCTGACAACGGCAATTCGCCGTTGGCGGCGGTCAGTTTTTGCAGAATTTGATCGGCAATCGATAGTGTTTTCTGATAACCAGGTTTTTCCAACAACAAATCAATTTTACCATCGGCACGGACTTTATTGATAAAGGCTTTGGTGGTGTAACCACGGCGTAGTGGCTTAAACACCTGATCTTTATACAAAACGCCCCAATGCTGGTGATCAACCACGGCTTTATAGCCCAGTTCAGTTGGCTCGGTGACCATAATGTGCACTTCATCACCCGGTTGGTAAGACGGGGTGGTTTTACCAATAAATTTGTCCAGTTTACTGGACGCGACAATGCGGTTGCTGCGGTCGACATAACAATACACTAAGTAACTATAATCCAGCTGCATCGGTAAATGCTGTTCGGAAAAGGGTACCAGTAAGTCTTTTTTCAGACCCCAGTTTAAGAAAGCGCCGACTTTGGTCGAAGCAACGACTTTAAGCTGCGCCACTTGACCGACCATCACCAATGGTTTTTCGGTGGTCGCGATCAGCTGATCTTCGGAATCCAGGTACAAAAATACACTAACAGAACTGCCCACTTCGGCATCGAGTGGTACATAACGGCGCGGCAGTAAAATATCGCCCCAGTGCAGACCATCCAGATAGACGCCAAATTCGACTTTTTTCTTCACAACTAAGGTATTTAATTGGCCTAAAAACATAATTACTCCAGCGTAAATAGTGGGTTAGTTGCGACTTTTAATAACACAGGATTGATAACAACAGACTGTTCATTGTCAGCAAACCACATTTGGCCTTCCTGGATGGTGCATTGTAACTGCATGGTGCGCTGACAGAGTTTAGTTAAAGCTTGTGATTCGTCAGCCTTAATTGCGACCACGGTCAGATTATCCAATTCTTTGGCGACTTTTTGCTGATTGGCCCACCATTTATCGACCACGGTGCCGCCATAAGCCAGGATCATGCCCTGTTTGGCGCGGTGGCTGGCACGGCGGATCAGTTTGTCTTCCGGCAAACCCAGTTCCACCCAGAGTTCAATCTCGCCAGCGAGGCTGTGTTGCCACAGATCGGGTTCGCTGTCTTCAGAAATACCTTTGCCAAATAGCAGCCGTTCGTCGGCACATAAGGCAAACGCCACCAGCCGTAGCATCATCCGCTCCAGTGTTTCCGATGGATGCTGCGCCAGCGTCAGGCTGTGGGTCTGATAATAATGCCGGGTCATATCGGCGATTGCGAGTTCTGCTTTGTAGATGGTTGCTTTAAGGGCCATAGCCGCCTTGGAGTCCTGCTAAGAGCGCCGGAACTGGCGCGCATGCTGCGAAAAGGGCGCTAGTGTAACTGTTTTTTGCAACCGGTGATATTGCTCTGTGCTGTGGCGGGATTTGTCCCGCAACTTTAGACCGTTACTGAAAGTGTGGAACTTAATCCACAACGAAGACTTCGGCGCTGTCAGAATTTCTCATGGAAAAAATAAGCCACTGTATTCACCGCCGGTTCGACGACTGCTAACAGGCCGCCGACCACCCAATCGCCGGTCAACAGGTAGGCGACAGTAAAGGCAACACAGAAGTGCATGATGGCGAAGCTGATGGTTTTTAACATGGTGAATACTCCTGCGTGGTTGATGCAGTAAATAGTAGTTATTCTCATTTGAAAAATATAACGGAATAAAACGGCGATGCTCATCGAAAAAAGCGAAACAACAGCGGGCGCTGAAAATTATCGGAAGTGATGTGTTTGATTGCTCCAAACGGCACTAGATGCCGTATGCTAAGTAAATAGTCTGCAGTAAAAGGGCATGATAAATGAGTATGGATTGTCGGGATTTCCTGGACGTTAAACAGTATGAGTTTCTGATGAATTGGTTTATGCGACGGCAGCAGGAGGTGGGGCTGGCCGATTTGGATGAACCTTTATCTTACGATGGCGATAGTCAGTACGACCGGTTAGCGGCGCAGTTGATTGCACAGGCCAGTATTGCTTATCTGGAGAAATTTGAGCAAAACGCGCCAGCGATTGTTTTTACTAATTTATTTCATTTAGCTGAATTGGAATTGCAGGGCAGGCGGGGGTTAAAAATAAAGCCGAATAAAACAGTGCAGTAGGCAGGCGACTTTTATTCGTCAGCATCTGGTAGGCGTTTTAACGCATCGGTCAGCATTGGCAAATCCAGCCGTTGTTCCAGGCGGACTAAAGTTCCGGCCGACCAAACGCTATAACTGCCATCTTCATTCACCACCAGCATCTTGTCTTTACGGAAGCTATACAGCTGATTATTCAGTAAATTTAGTTTGGCTTGGGTCACCGGGCGCAGCAGATTATCGCCAATCCAGGGTTGTTGGTTGATACAACCGGCACCGGCCAGAATCGTTGGCAGTAGATCCAGATGTTGGGTCACATCATTGATCCGTTGTTGGTGCAATTCCGGCCAGCGATACCAGAGTGCAGTTTGCCCCAACGCAAACTGGCCGGCAGCGGCGTTTAGCTGCACCACCAGATGATGCGCTTCGGGCAACGCCAGTAAGGCGGTACGCAGTGCACTGGCATCGTCGAGTAAATGTAGTTGCACTGCAGCCAAACGGTTTTCTGGCTGCTGTGTTAACCAAGGCAGTTGTTGCTGCCAGCTGGTAGAGGCACTGATGCCAAAATAGCTGGCCGGTAACTGGCTGAGCCAGACCGGCGGAAGCTGCAGATCAAGCGCGGCAACATCGGCGTATAACAAATTCAGCATGGCACTTTGCGGTGACACCGGCGCCATATGTTGTGGCAAGCGCCGCCAGCCATCATTGGGCAGTTGCGCCGCCAGTGAGCCGTCTGCTGTGGTTACGACCCACAAATGGACCGCCTGGCTGTTCGCGGCCGCCGGGCACTGTAATTCAATGCTGGCGGCTTTGGTTGATTTCGCCTGCAGCCAGTCAGGGCTGCGTTGTTCGGACAAGGGCTGCGATAACTGTGCCGGATCCAGCAATTTGTATCTGACCAGCATGGTGCGTGCGGTGGCCGGATACGTTAGTGGTAACACATTATCCTGGCGGATGATGTCGTCATGTTGGCTGGCGTCACCCCAGATATGCAATAAATGACTGCACATAAAGCAGCTTAGCAGCAACACCATCGCCGGTTTGCCAACCCCGGAGTGACTAAGGCGCGCAATCTTTTTCCAGCAATAATTACTGATCACCAGTTGAATGGTCACCAGCAATACGGCAACTGCGGAGGTGATCAGCACAAAATTGCGCAAATTGGTCACCACCTGCTGGCGTAATAAATCCAAAGTTTGTTCGTAAGAAGCACTACCGGCGTGATAACCCAGGCTGTGATAGACGTAGGCGTCAAAAATCAGTGCGACCAGACCACAAGTCGCCAGAATCGCAGCTATACCGCGGACATGGCGTTGATAAGGAAAAATCAGACTGACCGGGAAAATGGTGATGATAAAAAACAGGAAACACAAAAATGCGGTGTGGCCGAGCCAATTCAGCAGCAGATAACTCCAGCCGACGGCAGATGCTGGCAGCGGATCAGCCAGAAAATAGCTGCCAGTAACCAGCAATGCCAATAACACATTAAAGAAGGTAAACCAGTGGCCCCAGCGTAATAACCGGTCAATTTTATTGACGAGTGACAGGTTTTGCTCGAGCACCATAAGGTTTTAGTGGGCCTTGCTGCTGACAGCGTCTTGTAACGCCTGACTGAAGTGTTTGGTGACTTCTGCTTGTTGTGCAGCCGGGACATTGGTTTTGATGATATGGCTGATGGTATTGCCCAGACACATCAAACTTAACTCTGTAGTGGCATTTTGCTGCCGTAAAGTTTCCAACAGAATGTTGACGAGGGTTTCGATTTGCTGGTTGGAATACTTGGATTGGATCGGCATGAATTACTCTGAAATTAACTGAATGAAACAGGTAGAATATTAACAGAAATCCATTTAAACAGGAAAACTTATGTCTGTCGACGTGCATCTGCTGGCGATTAACTTTATCGAAGCCAATGAATCTGCTCAATTAACCGCCCATTTTCGACAGGAGCTGGTGCCAGTTAGCGCACAGGTCGCCGAACTGATTGAACAATTGCACCTTGCTTACAATGGCAAACCGGCCAAAGGTTATGCCGCGTTTAGTCCCGCAAAGAGCCCGGATTTCTGTGATGCTATCGCCAACTGGCAAGCGCAGGATTTGAATTTTGTCAGTCTGGCCGAGCTCGCCACCGGTCAGTTGGTGGTCGAGCTGACTAAACATCAGATCCCGGAAACCGGTTATTTTATGTTGTGTCATTACCGCTATCTGGCCAACGAATATTTGCTGATTGCACTGCTCGGCAGTAAAGAACACTTTTCAGTGTCCTCAGATTTACAACTGACCAGCGCCAAACATCTGGATATCGCAAGGATGCAGTTAGCGGCCCGTATCGACCTGACCGAATATCAGATGGCCAGTGAACAAGGCAAATACATCAGCTTTATCCGCGGCCGTGCCGGGCGCAAAGTCGCCGACTTTTTCCTGGATTTTTTAGGCTGCGAAGAAGGGGTTGACCCCAAAGCCAGCAGTAAAATGGTGTTGGCTTCGGTCGAAGAATATCTGGCGGAAGGTCAGTACGATGCGGCCGAAAAACATGATGTGCGCAAACAAGTCTATCAATACTGCGAAGAGCGCGCCAAACAAGGCCAGGATGTGATGCTAAGCGAGCTTTCAGCGACAGTCGATAGCTCTGACGACAACGCCTTTGCCCGTTATTGCGCTGAGCGTGCAATGCCGGTGGCTGAGCAGTTCCCGGTGGATGTGAAAGAGTTAAAGACGCTGGTGAAATTCTCTGGTGCTGGCGCCGGACTGAGTCTGAGCTTTGAACAGAAGTTATTAGGTGATCGGGTGCAATATGATGCTGAGCGTGACATTCTGGTGATTAAAGGCACACCGCCAAACCTACGCGACCAGCTACAAAAGTTTATCCGGGGTTATTCCAGCTTTGACCGCAATAGTGACGAGAGCTAATTAAACACATTTTGCAAAACTAGCTCTGAAAACTAGCTCTGCAAAATCAGCCTTTCAGCACTCGGCTCGTTGGGCTCTCTGATTAGTCACCAGCGGAGCCGTTGTCACTGCCGCCATTACTGCTGACATTACTGCCGGTATGAGTATCTGGTTTTGACTGTTCAGCAGTGTTTTTATTGGCTTCCGTTGAGGGGGTGGTCGTTAATGGCACCGCACTGGTGGTGGCGGCCTGGGTTTTGCCTGGCGCAGCAGTTGTGTCTGGTGTCAGCGGTTTTTTGTCCTTCAGCGGCATCGGTTTACTGCCATGCCGCAGTAACGCGATATTGGCAAACACGATGCCAATCACCAGTAGTAAAATCAGAATAAAAGTCAGGCTCATGCAGGGGCATCACAAATGGTGGTGACATATCGCTCAAAGATGACCGGTAACTGCGCCACGATCAAGCTTTGTTCGGGTAAATCGGCATTGTCGATAGCTTGTTGCAGCATCGAGAGCGTAAAACGCTGCAAATAGGGCCCGGACAACGGCAAATAGCTTAAATGCCAGGGTTCAGCCGCCACGCCACCGAGGTACTGGCGATAAGGCAAAAAGAACCCAAATTCAATGGCATGCACCTTGAGCCATTCGCACATCGGCGCGAATGGGCCACCAGCTTGATACTCATGTTCCAGCAACTGTATCTGATAGTCGCGGTCAACCGCCGCAGCATCAAACAAATCAAAATCGGTGCCCCAATGATGACGGCTGGCGCCAGGCAAGGCTGAATACAGCAATACCGCTTCCAGCTTGGCAAAACCCTGCAAGCTGTTCAGGTCAATTTTTTGCTGCCGCGCATCAAATACCGGCCGCATGCCACTGAGTTTGGCGCGCCAAATCGCCGCCTGCCGTTCAAAACTGCGATAACCCGATACCAGCTGTAGATCAAAACCGTCCTGCGCTGCGGCATATTGCATTTGCTTAAAGGCGGCAGCGGTTTGGCGCTCCAGTTGCAAAGAACCTATTTCAACCAGATCTGGCGGCTCGCGGCCGGTGAGCAGCAAGGAATGGTCCATCAGGTCAGCATCTGTTCCAGAATGGTCTCGTACATGTCGGTTAACAGCTCTAAATCAGCCACTTTCACGCATTCATTAATCTTATGAATGGTGCCATTACAAGGGCCAAGTTCCAGTACCTGAGCGCCGGTTGGCGCGATAAAACGACCATCCGAGGTGCCGCCGGTGGTTTCCAGCGATGGGGTAAAACCACGACTTTGCTCAACCGCTTTCACTGCCGCCGCCACTAACGAGCCACTGTCGGTTAAAAACGGCAGACCGTTCAGGACCCAGTCGAGCTGATACTGCAGCTGATGTTGATCCAAAATCGCCAGCACCCGTTGTTGTAACTGCTCGGCCGTCACTTCGGTGCTGTAGCGGAAATTAAAGGTTAAGGTCAGCTCGCCTGGAACCACATTGGTGGCGCCGGTGCCGGCATGGATGTTGGAAATCTGAAAGCTGGTGGCCGGGAAAAATTCATTGCCCTGATCCCACACTTGCTGACTCAGCGCAGCCAAAGCAGGTGCGGCGTTATGAATAGGGTTGACCACCAAATGTGGATAAGCCACATGACCTTGCACGCCTTTGACCGTCAAATAACCGGTTAACGAACCACGGCGGCCATTTTTAATCACATCACCGACTTCGGCAGTGCTGGATGGCTCGCCGACCAGGCACCAGCGGATTTTTTCCTGCCGCGCTTCCAGTACTTCAATCACTCTTTTGGTGCCATTAATAAATGGCCCTTCTTCATCAGAGGTAATTAAAAACGCGATATCACCGGTCAGTTCGGGTTTTTTCGCCAAAAAGCGTTCGGTGGCGATAATCATCGCGGCGAGTGAGCCTTTCATATCGGCGGTGCCGCGACCATACATCATGCCGTCGATAATGGCCGGCTCAAAGGGTGGGGTATGCCATTGCTCAACCGGACCGGTCGGTACCACATCGGTATGGCCGGCAAAGCAAAACAACGGTTTACCCTGACCACGGCGCGCCCACAGATTTAACGTATCTTCGAAAAACATCGATTCGATGTGAAAACCGAGTGCGGCTAGCCGGTCGGCCATCAGTTGCTGGCAGCCTTCATCGGCTGGAGTGACCGAGGCGCGGCGAATAAGTTGCTGCGTCAACGCAACCACCGGGCTAAATTCGGTGTTTGTGGCGGCAGAATGGGTATTGTGGCTGGTGGTAAACTGACTCATACGGGACTCTTGAATAACTGCTGATATTGATCCTGGCTAAAACCAAGATGAAGCTGACCGTCGATGTCCAGCACCGGCCTTTTGATGATGGCAGGCTGCGCCAACATCAGCGCGATGGCTTTTTCTTGATCAAGATTGGCTTTTGCATCCTCCGGCAAGGCGCGAAAGGTGGTGCCACGGGTGTTTAGCAGTAATTGCCAGTCGAGCTGCTGGCAAAAATGGTTTATCAATGCCGCGTCCAGACCATCGACGCGATAGTCAACAAACTGGTGTGCCAGCTGATGCTCAGTTAAGAACAGCCGGGCTTTTTTCATCGTATCGCAGTTTTTTATACCGTAAATTTTAATCATAAGCAGTGACTTTTCAGAAGGATGGTTAACCAGGTTCGGTAGTTTTGAGTTCGATTAAAAACAGCGGGTCGACGAGCGCCTGATGGTAACAAGGGCGACTCCAGATCCGGTTAAATTTAGTGTGTTGCGGCAGGGTCATCACGCAATAAGGGGCGTCCAGCCAGTTAGAGAACAGCGCCAAATCAAATTGCAGCAGACATTGTCCTTTATTGATTTTGGCTTGTTCCTGAATTTGCCAGTCAAAACCTTTGCCGTGATGATCCATGCATTGCGGTGGAAAGTGGATATCCAAGCGCAAACCATTGTGTTGGCGCAAAATAATATGTTGTCCGGCCTGATCCAGCCGCTGACAGGTCCCATCAAAAGGTGCCAGCAACCGGTTACTCTGGAGCTGGATCAGCACGCCTTCACCACAGAGCCCTGCGGCGACCAGCGCATCGTTGGCCTGTTGCAATGGAAAAACCAAACCGCTCAGCGGACTAGGGACAGATATCCCTTGCTGTGCTGGCAGACTGTTGACCAGATGCAAATTGCCAAAGGGGGCGGGCATACCAATATATCTCCGGCGGGTCGCTAATGATGCAGTGCTTTGATAGTACCCAATTATTTCGTTGTTGGGTGGAGAAAATTGGTTTTTTTCCATAGAAATTTTCTGAGTTACAGCGTGCCAGCACAGTGCGCAACGGTGTTCCTGAAAAAGCAGTTTAACCGTGACATAGAATTTTATCGGTTTCGACATTAAATTGTCATGAAGTTGCTATTTGTAGCTATCAAAATTACCGGCATTTAGCTGGAAGCTGCAGTTTATCTGAAAAAAGTTGTCCACAGATTCTGTGGGTAACTTTGTGTATTTCTCTGTTTATAGTTGTTATCTTCATGAAATATAATGAAAATATGGAATGGCATATTTTTTGTTACTTCCTGTTTTTCTAAATGTTGGGTGAAGAGCTTAAAAAATGCCAAATTGGATCTGTTCCGCAGCTGACAATGTTGTTTCCCGGTACGGAAATAGCCAAAATAACCGGATATACCCCGCTAGAATGAAAAAGTGACTGGTCAGTTTTTGTGCAGGCGAGCCTTGACTGACGATTGGGACGATACAGGCGCCGTGAGCCCGGATCAGAACTATGCTATGGTAAAAGGGTGTGGTCGCTGCAGGCAGCCTGAGGGGTTCAAAATGCAAAGTAGTTTAATGACGACCCTGCAACAAGGGGTGCAATACAGTAAAGTCTGGCCATTAGTGAATGAACTCAATGCGGTATTTCCAGAGAATAAAGTGATTCGGATGACCCGATTCGGCCAACAGGTGTTGCCGGCACTGAGTATTTTGTCAGTGGTGGTGCAGTTGCAATGGCTGGGGCAGAATTATCTGGCGCAAGCGCTGGCATCGGCGTTTTTCCTGTTATCACTGCCGTTGCAAGGCTGGTACTGGTTAGGTGCGCGGGCTGCGTCGCCATTGCCACCGGCTATTTTGCGCTGGTATCTGGAGATCAGCGATAAGCTGAAACAAAACGGTGTGGCGCTGCCGGTTGCCGCGAACAAACCTTGTTATCAGGATTTAGCGGGTGTACTGAATGTGGCTGTAAATCAATTGGATAAGACTTTTATCCGGCAGTGGCTGTAACCAATAGCTAGGCCGATTCATGGATAACACGCTCTCGCTCATTCAGCACAGTTTTTAATAAAAAATGGCCACGAAATGTGGCCATTTTTGTAGTTAAGGTATGGATGTTCAGAGTTTAAACTCAGACCAAACCGGCGCATGGTCCGACGGACGTTCCATCGCCCGCAGCTCGTAATCAACATCCGAAGCGATACACAACTCGGCCAAAGGCTGGGTAGCCATCACCACATCGATGCGCAGACCGCGGTTATCATCAAAACCTTTAGACCGATAATCAAACCAGCTGTAACGCTCGGTGCGATCCGGATGCAAAGCGCGGAAGGTGTCAATCAGACCCCAATCTTTTAACCGCTGCAGAATGTCACGCTCTTCCGGTAAAAATGAACATTTGCCTTCTTTTAACCAACGTTTACGGTTGGGTTCACCAATGCCGATATCGACATCTAACGGCGAAATATTGATATCGCCAATCACCGCGATCAGTTCATCAGGCTGATGATTTTGTTCAAGATAAGTCATTAAGTCGGCGTAAAACTTTAATTTTGCCGGAAATTTAATTTCGTGGTCACGGCTTTCGCCTTGCGGGAAATAACCGTTCAGCAAGGTAAATTTACGACCATCGGCCAGGGTCCAGCGACCGATTAACATCCGGCGCTGTGCATCTTCGGCATCGGTTGGGAAACCGTAGAGCATCGAATCGGCCGGTGTTTTACTTAAAATGGCCACGCCGTAATGGCCTTTTTGACCAAAATGGTACACCTGATAACCCAGCGGTTTCACGTCAGCCATCGGGAATTCGTCGTCATGGACTTTGATTTCCTGCAATCCAAGAAAGTCGGGTTGATGTTGTTCGACCAACGCCTGCAGTTGATGAGGTCTGGCACGCAAGCCATTAATGTTAAAAGAGATGATTTTCATAGTTGAACTAAACCTGCCAGAAGTGCTAATCGTGTGGAAAGTGGCGATTGCCGGATGTCACGATGATAGCACTAACTATTCCGCCTTGCGAAGCGCTGGCTTGCCCAAAGCCCCGCCGCTCAGTTAAGCTGCCGCCTATCGCCAAACCTCAGTGAGTGTGAGTTGCCGTTGGAAATTTGTCAGTTCAGTGCCATCCATTATCAGCTAAAACGCTCCAGTCGTCGGCGGAGTGTGTCGCTGCAAATTCGGCAGGGGCAACTAGCGGTGCTGGCGCCAGACTATGTTGATAAACTGCAAATTGATCAATTTGTAGCGTTAAAACAACAATGGATTAAAAGTCATTTGCAGCGACAGGCGACTGTCGCTGCAGTTCCTGATTATCTGGCGCTACAACAATTGCCACTGCTGGATGAACAACTGCAGTTAAAAATTGTGCCGGATAGCCACAATGCGGTGTGCCGCGAAGGCATGCAGCTGTGGGTGCAATTGTCGAAACGGGTGAAAGCCGAAAACCGTCAAGCCAAGACAGTGCAACTGCTGCAAACTTGGTATCAGCAGCAGGCGCAGAGCTGGTTTAACGAGCGCGTCGCCTTTTGGCAGCAGCAGATGGCGGTCAGTGTGACGGCGGTTGAAATTAAGAGCTGGAAACAAAAATGGGGCACCTGCAGTGTGTCTGGTGTGGTGAGTTTTAACTGGCGGCTGATGCTGGCACCGTCCTGGATTGCCGATTACGTGGTGGTACACGAACTGGCGCATCGGCGGCATATGGACCATTCCCCCGCATTTTGGCAATTGCTGACCAGCTTTTATCCACAAGCAAAAGCAGCGCGGAGTTGGTTTTTACAGCATCAGCACTTATTGGTGCTGAGCGAATAAGACCGTCTGCAGCCGATATACCCAAAATCATTGAAGATTCGGGTAGGCGACAAGCTCGTGAGACTGGAGCGCCAGCCCGGCCCGGAACATAGTTGTCCTATGTGACTGGGGCGAGCGAGCGAAGGCAACAACCCCGAATCTTCAAGGATGACGGGTATGCAACTCAAACTGCCTCTGATTAATCGCAGCATGGCTCTTAATTTTCTGGCCAATTTCTGGTTTAATCCAGCCACAAAATAATTGATAAACCGGACATCCCGGCCAATGGCGATACCGTTGGCGATGCGGGGGGAGCCGGAACTTCGACAGGACCAGGATAATGACCAATCAACTTAAATTACAGCAGCTGATTAAACTGTTGGATCTGACCCGTTTAACCGACGATGACCATGCTGCTGCGATGGACTTGTGGCTGCAGCAACAAGCCAGTGCGCCGCACAGCCCAGCCGCTTTTTGCGTGTATCCGCAATTTTTAGTACAAACCCAATTGTTTATCAGCCAACAAGCGTGGCCAGCAAAACTAGCGACCGTGGTGAATTTTCCAGCTGGTGATGCGGCTGTCGATGTGGTTGTCAGTGAAATACAATCCGCGCTAGCGTTGGGTGCCGATGAAATTGATTGTGTACTGCCGTACCGGCAACTACTGGCTGGCCATTCGGAGCAAGTGAAACAGTTTTTAGCGCAGGTTCGCCAGGCCAGTGGTGCAAGCTGTTTAAAAGTCATTATTGAATCCGGTGAACTGAGCACACCACAACAAATTATTAAGGCGACCGAACTGGTGATTGAGTCTGGCGCCGATTTTGTGAAGTCGTCTACGGGTAAAGTGCCGATTGGTATCACCAACGAAGCGGCCAGAAATATGCTGACCGTGATTGCGGCAGCAGGGCGTCCGGTTGGTTTCAAAGCCTCTGGCGGCGTGCGGACTGTGGCGCAAGCGCTGGAACTTGTTGCTCTGTATGAGCAAATCACCGGTCAACTGGCGAAACCGGAACTGATGCGGATTGGTGCCAGTACTTTATTTGGCGAGATTAATCAGTTGTTGGCTGCGACGAAAGCTTAACTATTTTGTTTCAGTTCTTGCCGGTACTGTTGATATTGATTTTGTAGTTCAACGTAACGCTGCTGGTGCCGTTCAGGCAAATGGGCGTGTTCAATCAGTTTAAAGGTTTGCCGGCAGCGTTGATAAATGGCTATCGACTTATTTTTTTGTTGTGATTCAAGAACCTGCAACAATGATTGAATAAGGTTTAATGCTGCGCCGGTATTACTTGGCGCGATGTTGAGCGCTTGGTCGAAGATGACAATGGCTTCCTGAAACTTCCCTTCCTGATAAAGCTGCATGCCGGTACGGTTTAATTCGGCCAGCTGCTCTGCGGCACCGGCAAATTTCTGCTGTTGTTGTTCGAGGAGTTCACTCAGGATCGGGTCGTTTTGTTCGGTATCTGACAGCTGTGCAATAAACTGACCTGCGTCTTCAAACTCACCAATGCTGAGCAGCAACATCGCCAAGTCCGGAATATCCGGATCCTGCAACGCCATTTGTGGGCTCAGCGTCGCGGCGGTCTTTTTTGCCGGCTGGAATCTGCCATCCAATGCTTCCAGTCGTGCGACACAAATTTGTTCAAACCGGTCGAAATTGGTGTCGCGGATCAGCTGTTCATCATTTTGACTGCGATGTAAGGTCAACATGGTTTCTTGCTGCAAGCGATTGCGCTTACTGGCGTCGGTGGTGTGACCAATGGCATCGAGTAAAGTGCGGATGTAGTTAAACAGGTGGCTGATATCCTGTTGACTGGTTTTTCGGGTTAAATCAAAAATTTGTTTACTGGCCGAGACCATTTCCGGAATTTGCCCGGCAGCACGGGCGACTTTCAGCGTTAGATATTGCCGTGGTAAATGATAAGGTGCGATGGCAAGTGCTTGATTGATACTGATCATGGCGGCTTCGGGATCGCCTTGTGCTAATAGACAACTGGCCTTTAAATCATAAGCCTGTGCGCATAATCTATTGATTTCAATCGATTCCTGACAGATCTCCAGACAACGTTGGTATTCCTGTTGTTGTAAGCGGAATTTTGCTTCCAGTAGCAAAGCCCAGCTTGGCCGGCGTTGACTCATGCTGTCTGACAATAGAGACTCAAGTTCAGTAAAGCGTTGTTGTTCAAATAAGGTTTCGGCCAGCACCCGTCGGCAAAATTGCTCATAACGTCCGGACGCGTCAATTTCCTGCTGACACTGTTGCATGATTTGCTCAGGCTGTTGTTGCAACAATGCCTGATAGAGGCCTGCCAGATGCTGTTTTTTTTCGGCCAGTTTTTGTAATCGGCTTTTGAGCAAACTTTGGGAAAAAGGTTTGATTAGATAATCGTCGGGTTCCAGCTCGACTGCGCTCATCACCATAGTCACGGTATTTTCGCCTGTCACGATAATAAAAATGCTGCTGGCTTTGAGCAGTTGTTTCTGGCGTAAATCTGCTAATAACTGCCGGCCATTTTTACCTGAGCCCAGGTTGTAATCGACAAACAACAAATCATATTCATTCTGACTGCAGCGCTGCAGTGCTTGCTCACCATGGTTGGCGAAATGAATGTGAGCTATCCCCAGGCTGCTTAAAATCCCTTTGAGCATCACCTGAAATGGCCGTTGATCATCGACGACCAACACCATTAAACCAGATAGCTGTAGTTTAAACATGCAACAACGCCAGATTGCAATTATGTTGCTTCAGTGTGGGAAACCTTTAGCGATTAAGCAAGCTGGCGTAAAAATTGAGACAGACAAAGCAGATATTATTATCGTAAGGACGGGAACTTATCTTGTTTTTTCAGAGTGTTATGTTTTTTTGCGTTGCGGTTTGATATTTCGAGCGAACAAAAGCAGAAGTGGCGGTTGAAATGGTGGAGGGGGAAGGATTCGAACCTTCGAAGGCAGTGCCGGCAGATTTACAGTCTGATCCCTTTGGCCACTCGGGAACCCCTCCACGTGGCCGGCATCTTATCAAATCATTGGCTGTTGTAAAGAAATAAACTATAGAAACTGAACTGATTGCCGATAAAGTCAGCATATTCCTGCTTAAAGAACTCAAAATGATCCCACTGGTTAATGAATGGCAACTTCAAAGCCAATTAAATCAGGCATTGCAAACCCAACACCGGGCTGACTTTTCGTTGTGGTTGGCGATGTTATCCCCAGCCGTTGAAGAAATGGCACAGTTTTTCCCACAACCTTTGGATGATGAGCCAAAAAAACCGACCTTGTATCAGCAACTCGGCGTCAGTCCACAGCGTGATTATGCGATGCAACACCATGATGTGGAATTATTTGATACCCAGCACCAGGCGTTGGTGGCCGATGGTTTTAGTCAATGGCGATTGTTATCGCTGCTAAACCCAAATCCGGTGGTGATAAAGCATGACCCGAAAAAGTTGTCAGCCGATGTCACCGAGAGTCTTAGTTTTCATACCAAAAGGCGGATGTCCGCAACACCAGTGACCATGCCAACGGCCGATCCCACCTTGATGTATGACATGCTGCAGCAGATGTCGGCGATGAACTCGTAGCGCTAAACTGGCTGACCAGCCGCCCGATGTGGTCGGCAGTTTTTATATTTTTTGCCACTGTGGCAGGGGCAGCTATCGTTCCGGCTTAACTTCTGTGTGGGATGATCCCAAAGTGTGCCATCCAGATAAGACCATTGCAGATCCGTTCTGATAAATAGAGAGTTCTCTTCCAGCAGATGCAGTTTATCCTGCATGATAAATTGCACTTTAAAATGCACAGTGCTGAAGCTGAGGGGGCTGCCAGCGGCGAATTCAGGAAGCCGCTGTTGCAGACTTTCCGGCAGCGATAACTCATCGCTGACATCAATCACTTGCAGACCAATAAAATGCGCAGCTTTGGCAAAAGCGGTAATTTCAGCCACCGGATTATCTGCTTGTGACAATGGATGATAGCTATTCGCAACATACTGCGTCGCAACATCGGATCCATCGCAATAAGCACTAAAACGGGAGCGCATCAGTTGCTCTGCTGTGCCCGGTAGTTGTTGCCCCTGAATAAACGGCTGACAACAGTCATTAAAGTTGCGGCCTGATTGGCAATAACAATTCATTTTTCACTCCCACAACAATTATTCTGCGGCAGTGTACTGCGTTTTTCAGTGCTACCCAAACGCTCTGGGAATCTCCCCCGTCATCCTTGAAGCTGCGAGGTTGTTGGCCGCCTTCACTCGCTGAAGCGTCAGTCCGACCCAGTCACATAGAACAGCTATGCTCCGGGCCGGGCTGGCGTTCCAGTCTCGCTCAGTTGCCGCAGTTCCACCGTGGCCTACCCGCATCTTCAATGATTTTGGGTATGTCAATTAGTGTGTGGTGACTGTTTGTTGGTTGTGGGTATTTACATTGACTAAAGCGGTACCGTATTTGGCTGAAAGGTACTGATAGTCTTCGAGCTGCGGATGTTCGGCGGCTAAAAAGCTGACGACGGCGCAGCAGGTGGAGCAAGTTAAAGCATCCCGCATCAGATTATCAAAATGAGTAATTTGGCGTTGTTGAATGACCAATATACGTTTGCTGTTGATATTCAGCTGTCCGAGTATTGATTTCGTCAGCGGCTGTGGTGGGGCTATCACCAACAACCAGCCTTGTTGGGTATCGGTTTGCGCGGCCAGCGTACCAATAAGTTGCAGCAGATGCGTGGTGTCGACCGGATTGCTGCCAGAACCAAATTGCCCGGCAGATGAGCGACCCAACAATGGGTTGACTGAAGTACCGCTTTGAAACTGATGGCTCTGACTGTTTAACATGTGTTGCTCCGCCCTTGAGATGAAAACTGTTCATTTATACAGTGTATGTATGTATGTATGTATGTACAGTAATCAGTGTCGGTATAAAAAGCAAGCATGAACTGTTTAAATATACAGTATTATTTTAATGTAGAACTGTATGTAAAAACTGTTCGAAATTATTTTATGTTAGATCAGTAGCTTAGTAGATTTTGGTCGCAACTTCGGTTAGCTTGAGCTTTGCACAGTGCCTAGCTAGTTACTGGTTAAACCATTTATCGCAGTCGGCTGAGGTAAACTTTACGGCTGAAGTTGAGGAAGAGATAAAAAATGTTGTTACAGAATTTTGTGCAGCAGCAGGATGAACAGTTCTGGTTCAGCCGGCAGCAGGCCAGTCAGTTTGCCAAACAGGTGGCGACGGATTTTAATCCGATCCACGATGAAGACAGTAAAAGATTTTGTGTGCCCGGTGATCTGTTATTCGCCTTTTTACTGCACAAATATGGTCTTTCTGAGCAATTAAGTTGCAGTTTTAACGGCATGGTTGGATCTGACGTGCCCTTGCATTGCCAGCAGCAAGGCGATACGGTGCAAATTCTTGATCAAAACGACAAGTCGTATCTGAGTTTGACCCAGAGCGGCAAAGTGCATCACAACTGCCAGTTTATTGGCGCTTTAATTCAGGATTACGTGCGGTTTTCCGGTCAGAATTTCCCGCATATTTTACAACCGCTGATGGAACAACATCAGGTGATGATCCACCCGCAACGGCCGCTGGTGATTTACCAAAGCATGGCGTTGCACTTTTTCCGATTCAGTGACAACTGCCCACAGTTGAAATTGTCAGGCTCCAGTCTGCAAATTGACGGCAAACGTGGCAATGTACTGCTGGAATTTCAATTATTGGACGGTGCTGAAGTGATTGGCGCTGGTGAAAAACGGATGATTTTAAGCAGTCTGGTACCGTACGATGCAGCGCAAATGCAGGGTTTAGTTGATCTCTATAATGAACGAAAAGCAACGTTAGCCATTGCCGATTAAACACATGCGATCGGATGGACTGCCGGCACGACACTGGCAGTCTGTTGCACTTTTTTCCTTGGCTTGTCCTCGCGTTGTCCTGCACTGACCACACAGTTTCATTACAAATATCGTCCACTCTCTACCCGGCAATCAGCCGGATCAGCAAGCGCACCTCAGTTTTACCTAACACCATAAAATCAATATTTTATCTATGAAGTAACCCGCAAAAGCCTGCCGTCGTTTAACGCAGCAAATTGGAAAATACGGTGGCTATCTGGTATCTTCGAACAAAGCGCAAAGGGAGCCGATATGTATTACATGATCTATTCTGAAGATGTTGCCGATAGCCTGGCCCAACGTAAATTAACGCGTCCGGCGCATCTGGAGCGTTTGCAACAACTTGCTGCTGCAGAGCGGTTGTTACTTGCCGGGCCATTACCAGCCATTGATGCCGAAGATCCGCAGGATGCCGGCTTCACGGGTTCATTGGTGGTGGCAGAATTTGCCTCGTTAGCAGAAGCTGAGCAGTGGGCAGCTGCCGATCCGTACCTTGCCGCTGGCGTTTATGCGCGCAGTACCGTCAAGCCATTTCGCAAAGTTTTACCAACCGTTTCGCCATAAGGAAGACCTGGATGTCGACAATTTTATTGACCGGCGGCGCCGGTTATATCGCCAGCCATACCGCAATTTGCTTGCTTGAAGCTGGCTTTGAGGTGATTGCGCTGGATAATTTCTCCAACTCTTCAGCCGAATCGGTGCGACGAGTGGAGCAGATCAGCGGTCGTCAGGTCAAACTGATCGCCGGTGATATTCGTGATGAAGCGGCGCTGACCCAACTGTTCAGCAGCCATCACATCGATGCAGTGGTGCATTTTGCCGGGCTTAAAGCGGTGGGTGAATCCACCGAAAAACCTTTGGCTTATTACGACAACAACGTCGCTGGCACTGTCACTTTGTGTCGGGTGATGGCGGCGCATGGTGTGAAACAGCTGGTGTTCAGTTCGTCGGCCACTGTTTATGGTGACGCCAAAGTGATGCCTATTCGTGAAGATGCACCTCGATCAGCAACTAACCCTTATGGCCAGAGTAAGTTAATGCTGGAATATATTCTGGCGGATTTACAGGCATCAGATCCCGCCTGGCGCATTGCGGTACTGCGGTATTTTAATCCGGTCGGCGCGCATAGCAGCGGCCTGATTGGCGAGGATCCAAATGGTCCGCCAAACAATTTAATGCCATTTATCAGCCAGGTGGCGGTGGGCAAGCGGGCGCAGCTCTCGGTGTTTGGTGCGGATTATCCGACTGTTGATGGCACCGGTGTCCGCGACTATATTCATGTGATGGATTTAGCCGATGGCCATGTCAAAGCGTTGCAATATTTACAGCAAAATCAGGGCTTTGTTGCAGTAAATCTTGGCACAGGCCAAGGCTACAGCGTCCTGCAGATGGTCAAGGCGTTCAGCGAAGTGAATGATGTCGCAGTGCCGTATCAGCTGGTTGCTCGTCGACCGGGTGATATCGCGGTGTGTTATGCCGATCCGGCTTATGCCACCGCGTTATTGGGCTGGCAGGCGCAGCGTAGTCTGACCGATATGGTGCGCGATGCCTGGCGTTGGCAACAACAAAATCCGGATGGGTATCCACCTGCCGGGTAAAGTGCAGCCATGCTGCAGCAGCAAAAACAATAAGGAGCTGATGGTTGTCTGATCCGAATCCAGCACAGGTCATAAATTTCCAGTCACAACGTCAAGCATGGCGTCAGTTGGCTCAGAGGTCCTGTGTCGGATGGGCATTCATCAGCTTATTAAGTTACAGCAGTGTGTCATGGGCCAGCGACAGCGCGAAATTTGATCAGCTGATCCTGCAATTGGAACAAGGTGAAGTGATTTTCACCACCCGTGCGGAACTCGATACATTTAGCCAACTGATCAAAAGTGTGGTGCCGGTAGACGATCCGGTTCGTGTACTGAGGTTAAATCGCGAGCTTTGTTTGGGTGATTATCTGGACAAGCCGGAACAAGGCATTGTTTTCGCCAACAAATTTATCGAAGAATTAGCAGCAACGCAGGATCTGGTGAACTTAAGCCACTTTTATTTGTGCCGGGCGCAGCATTATGCCAGCCAGAACCGCAATAAAGAGCAGGAACAAGACTTAACCACCGCGCTGGATCTGGCAAACCGCAGTGAAGACGCGTTGTCTCAGGCGCTGATGTTATCAAGCACCGCCGAAATGTACTCGGCCCGTGGTCAACATGCTGATTCCTTGGTATTGCATTTCAAAGCCCATGATTTATATAAAAAATTGGGGCATCGGTATGGCATTGGATTTAGTGTTGAAAATATTGCCACCGCTTTTCGGCGAATGGGTGAATATGAAAAAGCCATTGAGTATCTGGATCTCAGCGAAAAAGAGTTTGTGGCGCCTGGTGATCAATATCGACTTGGGTTTTTACTGCAGCAAAAAGCTTTTGTTTACGGCGAACTAGGTAAACCTGCCGTCGCTAAACAATTGTTTAGCCGGGTCCGGCAAATTTATCAGCAAATTGGCGAACCAACTTTTGTTACTGCCACCGACATCGATTTGATGTGGATTGCCAATATGGAGCAGCGCTACAGCGAAAGTCTGGAGCTTGCTGATCAGGTTTTAACCCAACTGGCCGGTTATCAGCAGCAAGGCGAAGGCCAGCAAGTGGTCAACCAGGGATTATTTCAACTGTATCGGGCTGAAGCTTTAGCGGGGACCGGCAAGCTGCCAGAGGCGTTGCAACAGTTCACCCAAGCGCATCAGGAAATTGGCGCGCTGAATAATCCGCGCTATATGTTGTGGCTGATGCGTGCCTGGTCAAAAGCGCTGGCCGATGCCGGCATGCATGATCAGGCGTACCAGCGGCTGTTGGAGGCGAATCAATTACAAGACGGATTGAATTCGCAGGCCAAAAGGCAGCGTGAGTCGTTATTGCGTTATCAGTTTGATACGGCGCTGCAGGATGAAAAAAATAATCAGTTGAAAGCGGAAAATCAGCTGTCTGCACAACAGGTTTTGGTACTTGAATCGGCACAACGTTGGCAATATATTGCGATTGGCTTGTTTATTATTCTGGCGCTGATCGCATTGTTTTACGCGATATCGCAAATTCAGCGTAATCGGCAATTACATCGGTTGGCGATGACTGACGAACTGACGCAAGTAGCGAACCGTCGCAGTATCTTGTGGTTCGCCGAACAAACCCGGCTCAAAGCAATTGCTCAGCAACAACATTGGTGTTTGCTGTTGATTGATATCGATTATTTTAAACAGTGTAACGATAGTTTTGGTCACGATGCTGGCGATCAGGTGTTGGTGCAAACCGCCGCTGCGATGAAAAGTCTGCTTAGAAATTCCGATCGGGTCGGCCGTACCGGCGGTGAAGAATTTCTGTTGGTACTACCGGACATGGATCTTCACGCTGCCACCGCTATTGCCGAACGTTTGCGTCAAGTGGTGGCGCAGCTGACTTTTGCCCCTTATGGCGAGGTTAAAATTACCGTCAGTGTCGGTGTGGCTGAAGCGGGCCGGCATGAAGATGTACGCGAAGCGATGAGCCGCGCCGATGCGGCGTTGTATCAGGCTAAATCATTAGGCCGGAACAAAGTAGTTTCAGCCTGAGTCATTGCCCATTCTGACAACTCGTATTAAAAAGGATTTCCCGGTTGTTTAACGCCCATCACACTGCACTGACCCCCGGTTTTTTAGTGGTTCATGCCAATTTGCCCGAGCAACTTCGCGCCTTAGTCGTATCCTGGACCAAAGCCTATCCGCTGGCGGTGCTCGAAACCGAAACTGTGCTGGTGCAAAGTAATGGTATTGCGCAGTGGTTAAAACTGGCGCTGGCGGCTGATCCTGACTTCAACGACCCAACCGAAGGTGGTGCAGGCATTGCCAGTAACTTAAGTCTGCAAATGCCCGGCCGTTTTATCTGGCAACTGTATCGTTGGTTATTACCAGCTTCAGATATTCCTGAACAATCCGGATTTGATAAAAATCAGCTGCGTTGGCGGTTATTTCGGTTGTTGCCGCTGCTGGCAGAACAACAAGAGTTTCAGCTGCTGCACAGTTACCTGGCAGCCGATGAAGAGCAGCGCAAATTGCAGCAATTGGCGTTTAAGCTGGCCGATTTGTTTGACCAATATCAGGTGTATCGCGCCGATTGGCTGGCGGCCTGGCAACAGGGCAAGGATGTGGTGCTGGATCACCTCGGGCATACAACGCCGTTAACGGCTGATCAACGCTGGCAAGCGGCGTTATGGCGCGCCATTATTGCCGATGTGCCAAGCGCTGAGCAGCAATTTAGCCGGGCGATGCTGCACCGCAATTTTCTGCAAGCAGCGAAAAAGTACAGGATGGATTCCAGGCCTGCTGGTTTGCCGCGGCGGGTGATCGTATTTGGTATTTCCAGTTTGCCGCAACAAGTGCTGGAAGCGCTGGCGGCCATCGCACCTTATACCCAGGTCTTGTTAGCAGTACATAACCCTTGTCAGCATTATTGGGCCGATATTATTGCCGACAAAGATTTACTGAAAACCCAGCAGCAGCGGCAAAGCCGCAAAGCGCCAACACAGCAAAAACCGGAATCCGATCATTCAGCGCTGGAAAGCATTGCGCCAGAGCAACTGCACAATCAAGCGCAGCCATTGCTTGCGGCCTGGGGCAAACAAGGCCGTGATTACATCCGGTTATTAGATCAATTTGATGAAACCCAGGCGCATCTGGATTTATTCCGTGGACAGCGCATTGATTTATTTAGCAGCAACCCGCCGACGCATTTATTGGCACAACTGCAAAACGATATTCTGGAACTGCGACCCGCGGTGGAAAGTGCTGCTTTTTGGCCAGCGTTAAATCCGGCGCAGGCGCAAAGTTTGTGTTTTGCTACGGCGCACAGTGCGATGCGCGAAGTGGAAATTTTGCATGATGATTTATTGGCGCAATTTGCTGCTGATCCGCAATTGAAGCCCGCTGATGTGATGGTGATGGTGCCGGATATTCATCTGTACGCCGCCGCCATCAGTGCGGTATTTGGCCGGATCAGTAAAGACGACGCCCGCTATATTCCTTTTACCATCGCCGACCAAAGCGCCGTGCAGCAAGAGCCGTTATTACAGGCGCTGCAATTATTGCTGCAACTGCGCACCGAGCGTTTTACCGCCAGTACTGTGCTCGATTTATTGCAATTACCGGCGTTGCAACTGCGGTTTGGCTTTACAGAAACCGATATTCAACTGCTTAAAAGCTGGATTGAAGCGGCCAATATTCGCTGGGGCTTAAACGCCGCGCAGCGCCAAAGCCTGGGGCTGCCAGAAGATTTTGCCCAGAATAGCTGGCACAGCGGCTTACAGCGGATGCTTTTAGGTTACGCCATCGGTCAAAGTGAACCCTGGCAGGGCATCGCGCCTTGTGCGCAGGTCAGTGGATTGTCGGCGGCGCTTGCCGGACAACTGGCACAATTACTGGATCAATTACAACAGGCCTGGCAACAAAGTGCGGAGAAACGCACACCAGAACAATGGGCGGCGTGGCTGCCGCAACTGCTGGCGGATTTTTTTGCCGCTGAAGATGAAGTGCAGCAAAGCCTGCTGGATAAATTGCAACAGGCGCTGACCGAGTGGCTGGAACAATGTCAGCAGGCAAATCTTACCGATGCGCTGGAACTTAATGTGGTCAGCGTCGCCTGGTTGGAAGGTTTTTCGGCACAAGGCCTGGCACAACGCTTTTTGGCAGGCGCAGTAAACTTCGCGACTTTAATGCCAATGCGCGCTATTCCTTTTGCGCAAATTCATTTGCTGGGGATGAACGACGGTGATTTTCCACGGCAAATGATTAAACAAGATTTTGATTTAATGGCGACGAATTACCGGCCGGGCGATCGCTCGCGCCGCGATGACGATCGTTATTTATTCCTTGAAGCTTTGCTTTCGGCACGGCAGCGGCTGCGCATTAGTTGGGTTGGTCATAGTGTGCACGATAACAGCGAACGATCGCCGTCAGTGTTAGTCGGGCAACTGCGTGATCATTTGGCCGCAGTGTGGCGGGTTGAAGTTGGATCAGGCTCAGTACAACAAGGCGAAGACGTACTTGATGCGATCACGGTGCACCATCCGTTGCAACCTTTTAGCCGCCGTTATCTGGCCGCAGATTCGACACTGGTGAGTTATCAGCACGAATGGCTGGCGCTCCATCAGTCGCCGCCGAAAAACGCTGAAGCTGCTCCTGCCAGCAATATGCTGAGCGCACCAGACCAAGTGCCGGCGTGGGATCTAGACCGTCTTAGTGGCTGGCTGAAAGATCCGGTGAAGTTTTTCTTCCGCCAGCGGCTGAAAGTCAGTTTTGAAACCGACCATGGCAGCCAGCAAAATACCGAAAACTTTGGACTGGACGGATTGGAACGTTGGCAACTACAGCAGCGGTTGCAGCAGAGGATCAGTAAAGCCCTTACCGCAGGCGAGCCATGGCAACAGGCGTTAAACCAGGAACTGGCATTGATTGGCGCCGAAGGTTTATTGCCGGTGGCGTCGGCGGCTACTTTATTGGCGGAGCAATTTACGCAATTGTTATCGCCGCAAGCCGAGCAGCTGCAGCAGTTAGTCAGTCAATATGGCGCGCCGATGCCGCAGCCGGTTTGGTGTGAATTTGCGGCGGAAGGTCAACAAGCTGGTGACTGGTTGCGCGAGCTGCGGCCCTTGGCTGCCGCCAGTTTTGTCCAGCTGCATTGGTTAGTTGGTGCTTTATACAAAGATAAGCAACTGGATTATAAGCAGTTATTAAAACCCTGGTTGCAACAACTATTGGCCGCGGCCAGTGGCGTGGCGCTGCAAACTGACATTGTGGCGGTCGATGGTGTTTTCAGTTTACCGGCCTATCAGGCTGATCAAGCCAAAACGCAGTTACAACAACTGTTGAGCTGGCTTCAGCAGAGTTTATGCCGACCGCTGCCGGTCGAATTAGGTTGTGCCCGGTTGGTGCTGCAGGCCGAGCTGGCCGCTGGCTCTGCACCGGATGACAAGCTACAAAATCAGCTGGAAAAACGTTATCAGGGTGATGGATTTAACGCTGGCGTGCTGGCACGGAATCCATATCTGGCGCGCGCTTTTCCGGATTTTAAGGCCTTGTGGGCGGATGGCGAACTGGTGCCGGTATCGATGGCGCTGTATCAGGGACTGCGGGATTATCTGGCGCAAGCCGGTATCGCGGAGCGGCAATAACATGCGCCAGGGCTGGAGCCATTTCTAATGCTTAAACTAGATTTATTAAAATTACCGCTTTTTGGCAACGCGCTGATTGAAGCAAGTGCCGGTACCGGTAAAACTTACACCATTGCCGCTTTGTATTTGCGGGCTGTGCTTGGGCATGGCGCACATGCTGAAGCGTGTGATGAGCCTCATGAAGCCTCCGGACGAGTACCATTATTGCCGCCGCAGATTTTAGTGGTGACCTTCACCGAAGCCGCTACCGGCGAACTGACCGAGCGGATCCGGCAGCGACTAAGCGGCGCAGCACGGTATTTTCGCGGCGAGCTGCTTGAGGCCGATCCAGTGTTGCAACAGTTGGCGGCGGATTATCCAATTGCGCAGTGGCCACAGTGCGCCATGCAGCTGGAACTGGCGGCGCAGTGGATGGATGAAGCCGCCATTTCCACCATTCACGGCTGGTGCAACCGGATGTTGTCGGAGCATGCTTTTGATAGTGGCAGCCGTTTTGAAGAAGAGCTCAGTACCGACCAGTCCGAGCTGATGACCCAGGTGGTTGAAGATTATTGGCGCTGTTTTGTCTATCCGCTGTCCACCGAAGCCTTATTACGCTGGCAACGCAGTTTTCAAAACCCGGCGTTACTGCAAAAAGCGCTGTATGCGGTGTGGCGGGAGCAGCCGTTGCCGGTCAGCAATGAGCCGACGGTGTTAATCAACACCGAACAACAGCAGCGCCAACAACAACTTATTGCCCTCAAAACACCGTGGCTAGCCTGGGTGCCAGAGCTTGCGGTGCTGATCGAACAAGCGCGTAGTGAAAAAAGGCTGAACGGTACCAAAATGCGTGCCGATTATGTGCAAAAGTGGCTGGATGGTATTTTAAGGTTCGCGAGCGATCCAGCGGCAGATTCGCTGGATATTGGTACGGGCAGCTTCAGGTTAACACCTGAAGGTATCGCCGATGCCTGTAAAGGTGAACCCTTGCAGCATCCGGCTTTTGCCGCGATGGCTGCTTTAGTCAAAGCGTTGGAGCAACTTCCGGATTGTACTGAAGATTTACGTCAGCACGCCCTGGCCTGGTGTCAGCTTCGTTTCGAAAACACGCAGCGCCAGCTTGGCTGTTTTGGCTTTGATGACATGCTCGACCGGCTGCATCAGGCGCTTAAAAGTGAACGGGGCGCGGCTTTGGCCGAACGAATTCGCTCGCAATTTCCGCTGGCGTTGATTGACGAATTTCAGGACACCGACCCAACACAATACGGCATTTTCCAGCAGATTTATCCGCTCACCACACCCCGTACTGATTGTGGTTTATTGCTGATTGGCGATCCGAAACAAGCGATTTACGCCTTTCGTGGTGCCGATATTTATACCTATTTGCAAGCAAAACAAGCGACAGCACCACGGCATTATTCGCTGGATACCAACTTCCGTTCCACCAAAGCGATGGTCGAAACGGTGAATTTATTGTTTTTAAAAGCCGAGCAGCGCGACACTGGCTGCGGCGCCTTTTTATTTCGCCAGCAACAAAATCTGGTGCAGTTTGAACCCGTTAAAGCCAAAGGTCGCGACGAGCAATTCACGCGAAACGGCGAGCCGCTGCCGGCGCTGGATTTGGTGTATCTCGACAGCTCAGATAAAGTCCTCAGCAAAGCCGGTTATTTTGATGCCATGGCAAAACACTGCGCCGCGCAAATCAGCCAGTTGTTGCAGGAAGGGCAGTTGCAGCAAACCGGTTTTGCGAAAATCGCCGCCGATGGCAGCAGCAGTTTTAGCCCATTACAACCGGCCGATATTGCGGTGCTGGTGAATAATCAGCAGGAAGCCTCGGCTATTCGCAGCGCACTGGCGCGGGTTGGTGTGCGTTCGGTGTATTTGTCCGATCGTGGTTCGGTATTTACCACCGCCATCGCCCACGATTTATTGTTATGGCTGGAAGCCTGCGCCGATCCTTTGCATGAACAAAAAGTACGGTCGGCGCTGGCCAGTCAAAGTCTGGGTTGGAGTTATGCTGAACTTGCCCGGTTGCAGCAAGACGAATGGTTTTTTGAACATTGGTTAGCCCGGTTTAGCCATTTTTCCCAGCTGTGGCAGCAGCAAGGGGTACTGCCGTTAGTGCGGCAATTATTGCTGGAATTCCAACTGGTACAGACTTTTGCAGTACAAGCCGATGGCGAGCGGCAACTGACCGATTTACTACATTTAGCCGAGTTATTACAGCAGGTTAGCCGTACGCTGGAAGGCGAGTTGGCGCTATTACGTTATTTTAAAGAGCATTTAGCCGGCGAGCAGCAACTGGATGCCGATCAGCTAAAACTGCGCCTTGAAAGTGACGAAGCGCTGGTTCGGGTGGTGACCATTCACAAATCCAAAGGGCTTGAATATCCGTTGGTATTTTTGCCTTTTATTGCGGCGGCGCGATCGCTGGATCCAAAGCAGTTGCCGTATCGTTATCACGACGAACAACAGCAATTACAGCTTTGTTATCAACCGGATGAACAGATTTTCGCCAAAGCTGAATTTGAGCAGCTCGGCGAAGATTTACGCAAGTTGTATGTGGCGTTAACCCGCTCGCGGCATTATTGCTACCTGGGTTTGGCAGCACTAAAAGAACGTTCCGCCATTGGTTATTTATTAAGTGACAGCGGTTTGTTGGAACCAACTGGACTGGCAGCGCGATTGGCGTTATTGCAACACCCTGCGGCTCATCCGGCGCTGTTGATCAGGCCGTGGCAGAGCGCAGAATCGCCAACCTTCGCAAGTATGCCGGATCCCCAGTTGGAAATTCAGCCGCCGCTGCGTAGTTATGCCACCATGCCGCAGCGACCACGGTATCAGTGGTGGGCAGCCAGCTACAGTGCTTTGGCCGAAGGTGCAGGTGAAAGTAAAGCTGTTGCAACTCAGCCGCTGGCGCCAGGCGGTGCGTGGTCTGGCGTTGATCTAGTGAAAAATACCGAACTTTATCAGGAGCTTAAAGCTGAGAGGGCGCTGCAGCTTGGATCTGATGGCTTGGACCGTTCAGCTGTGGCCAGTCTGACAACAAACAACAGTACTATTGCGACCGACATTTATGTAGTTACGGCTGCATCGGAGGATTTTAGTCAGCAATATCTGCGCGGTGCCAAAGCCGGTACCTTTTTACATGACACGCTGGAATGGGCGGCGGAACAAGGGTTTGCTACGGTGTTGGCCGAGCCGTTATTGCTGCAAAATTATTTATTAAAGCATTGCCAGCAACAACATTGGTTATGGCTAGACCCGACATCAAAGCGCTGGCAACGGCGGTTATTGGTGAGCGATGCGAGCGATCTCAATCACTTCGATACGGCCGAGCAAGCGATTGAACCTTTATATCAATGGCTACTGGTATTGCTGCAAAGTCAGTGGCTTTGTCTGGATAAGGCAACGTCTTTGAGTAGCCTGGCGCTATATAAAGCCGAACTGGAATTCTGGTTTGCCGCCAGTGAGGTGCCAACCCGCGCCATTGATGCGTTATTACAGCAATGGTTATGGCCGGGCGAGCCACGCCCGGCGCTACAGCCACGCACCGTCAACGGCATGCTAAAAGGCTTTATCGACTTAACCTTTGAGCAAGACGGCCGCTATCATGTACTTGATTATAAAAGTAACTTTATCGAAAGTGGCCACTATAGCGCTGACAATATACGGCTGATCATGCTGGAAAAACGTTACGATTTACAGGCGGCGTTATATGCGCTGGCGTTGCACCGGTTATTACGTAGCCGCTTGCCGGATTATGACATCAGCCAACATCTGGGCAGCGCCTGGTATTGGTTTGTGCGTGGTTGCCCGGTCGAAGCCGTAGCCGAAACGACATCGCAAGGCATGCTGCAGCTGGAGATTCCATCGCAATTAGTGCTGGCGCTGGATGCGTTGTTTGCCGGTCGTACACTCAAGCAGCTGGCGGAGGTCGAATGATCAGTGTAGCGACTTATCCTATTGCAGAAACATCGACATTGATGCCGAAACTGCAACGCTGGCAGCAGCTTGGTTTATTGCGGCCGCTCGATGTGGTGCTGGTGCAAATGTTACAGAGCAAAGCTTCAGAGCTGCCACCAGCAGTTTCAGCCAATGCCATGCCGGACGAATTTTGGTTATGGCTGGCGCTTGGCAGCAGCCAGTTGGCGCAAGGTCATCTTTGTCTGGATTTAGCACAAGCTTTTGTCAAACCCGATAGTTTACAAAACCCGGGTCAGTTTGCAAAAGCAGTAAGCGCGGAACTCAATGCCTTTGTGCGAACACAGCAACTGCCGCAGCTGCTCGTTTTATTCAGTCAGGGCCGAACCTGGGTTGAAGTGCGCTCATCGGAATTATCAGATCCGGATTTGCATTCACCTGCATCGACACCTTTTGTGCTCAGTGGCGAGCGGTTATATCTGCGCCGTTATTGGCAGTATGAGCAACATATCGCTGATTTTATTCAGCAAAGTAGCCTGTTGACACAGCAACTACGTCAGCAATTTCCGGCGAGCCAGGTGCAACGCTGGCTGACGCAATTGTTTCCGGTAAAGCTGTTTCCTGCTGCTAAAACACAAGCACAGCAACAACCCGATTGGCAGCAGCTCGCGTGCGCCATGGCGGTGAGCAGCAGATTTGCGGTGATTACCGGCGGCCCTGGCACCGGCAAAACCACCACAGTGGTAAAGTTATTATTGTTGTTGCAACAAGCGCAGCAGGAACAAAAAGCGCAGCAAAACGGTCAAAACAAATCATCACGACCACTGACCATCCGTTTAGCGGCGCCAACCGGCAAAGCTGCGGCGCGATTGAGTTTATCGGTAACGCTGGCGTTAAAGGATCTAACGCAAAAATTAGACTGGGACCCTGCGGTCACCGGCAGTATTCCAACCGAAGCACAAACCCTGCACCGGTTATTAGGCAGCGGCCCGGATCGGGCGCAATTTCGGTATCACCGGGATTTCCCGCTGCCGCTGGATGTGCTGGTGGTCGATGAAGCGTCGATGGTCGATGTGGCGATGTTTGCGGCCATGCTACAAGCACTCCCGGCCTCAGCCCGGTTGATTTTACTGGGTGATAAAGATCAGTTGGCTTCGGTTGAAGCCGGCGCGGTAATGGCGGAACTCTGTCGTGACGCGCAGCAGGGCGGTTATAGCCAACAGACAGCCGACTGGTTAACAACGCTTACCGGTCAGCAACTACCGGCGACATTTATCAGCCCGGCGCCGCAACTGCTGGAGCAACAGCTAGTGATGCTTCGCACCAGCCATCGTTTTGGTGCTGACAGCGGCATTGGTCAGTTGGCGACTGCCGTCAATCTTGGTGACGATACAACTGCGCTGCAGATTTTACAGCAACCACCTGCGGATCTGCGCTGGTTGCAATTCAGTCCGGAAAGCGCTGATTTCAGCCATTTGGTGCAACACGGCTCGCCACACCAAGCGCTGGCAGAGGGGTTTGCTGGCTATTTAGCCTTGGTCAAAAATCCACCGGCGGCCACGGCAAGTTCAGCAGAGTACGATCGCTGGGCACTGGCGGTGCTGCAAAAATTCGCAAGTTTTCAAGTGCTGGCGGCAGTACGGCAAGGTAAGTTTGGCGTTGAACAGCTGAATGCGCGTATCGCAGCTATTTTAGCGAAGCAGCAGTTGATCCCGCGTACCGAAGGTTGGTATCCGGGACGGCCGGTGATGGTGGTGCAAAATGACTACAGCACCGGGTTGATGAATGGTGATGTGGGCATTTGCCTGCCACGCGCGGAAACTGCAGCTGGCGAGCCGCAATTGCGGGTGGTGTTTATTTCGGCCGATCCAACGACGCCAGTGCGCTGGTTGCTACCAAGCCGTTTGCCGCAAGTAGAAACCGTCTACGCCATGACAGTGCATAAATCACAAGGATCGGAATTTGGTCACGTGGTGCTGGTGTTGCCAGAGCAGGGTAGTCGCTTGTTAAACCGCGAGCTGATTTACACCGGCATCACCCGCGCCGCCCAGCAATTCAGTTTGTTATGTGCCGATGGCAAAGTACTGCAACAAGCGGTGCTGCAGCGCAATGAACGGAGTGGCGGCTTACGCTTGTCATCGTTATAAGGCGTTGCAGATTGCTGTCAGCTATCGGCAATTCAACTTCAAGCCTTGGATATCAAGCCTTGGACAACAACGCCAGCTCCGGCAATAACGAGCTGGCGGCTTGTTGTTCCAGCCACTCGGTAAATACGCTAATGGCCTGACGCTGCAAACTGTCCTGACGAAAGTGAATTTGATATTGGCCCCAGGGCAGCAAATAGCGCCAGTCGGTAATGGCATGCAATAACCCTTGGCGAATGGCATCACCGGCAATAAAACTGTTACTTAGCGCTAAGCCGCTGCCAGAGCTCACCGCTTTGGTGGCGAGCAGCGCTAAACTCACCTGAAACATCTGGCTATGTGCGGGCTCACGTAATTGCAGCTGCTGCCGCCATAGTTGCCAGTCTTCGCCTTGCTCCGAGCTATACAGCGGAAACTCAAACACCGACTCTGGTTTGGTTAAATCGAGTTTTTGAAATTGCGCTGGCGCACAAACTGGAAACCACCATTCAGTTCTTAATCTTTTGGCGACAAAACCTTCAGGGGTTGGCCAGGTGCCGATAATCACGTCGGCCTGTGCTGGTTGCAGACTGTCGGCGCTCGATTCCATATGGAGCAAAGTGGCGATGTCCGGATACTGCTGCTGAAACAGCGGTAAGCGCGGCGCCAGCCATTCCACCGCAATCGAGGTTTGCGCGACAATTCGAAGCGGCTGGCTTTTGCTTTTGGTCAGATGGTGACTCACCGAATGTAACCGGAAAAAACAGTCACCCACCACCGTATATAAAGTGGCGCCTGCTTCTGTGAGCTGCAGAGGTTTGGCTTGCCTGAGCAACAAACTACAGCCAATAAAATCTTCTAAGCTTCTGATTTGATGACTAATGGCACTTTGGCTGACACAAAGCTCGTCGGCAGCTTTACTAAAACTTTTTAAGCGGGCGGTGGCTTCAAATGCTTGTAACGCTTTAAGGGGCGGTAAACGTGACGGAATCATTACGGATGCCTGAGTCTGAATTTCTAGGTGATGCCGTGAATTTAATTCATGTCGTGCTGAATTCATATCATTTTTATTCATGCTAATGTCTGGAGATACTGACTTAAGTATTTATCGCAACATTCAGCACAACAATTCCGGAGCACAGTATGACCGTTGGCGTTGGTGGTACCCCTAAAGAAGCGGCATTAGCCAGTTTGCAAAATATGACAGCTGGCGCAACGCCGATAGGGCGGGACGAATATCAAGCGCGGATCAAAAAAGCCTGCGCGCTGATGCAAAAGCAGCAGCTGGCGGCGGTGTATTTAAATGCCGGCACCAATTTAAAGTATTTCACCGGCACCGTCTGGTACTCCAGTGAACGACTGGTCGGCGCTATTTTAACCGCAAGCGGCGAGCTGCATTACATCGCACCGGTGTTTGAACTTGGCACCTTGCGGGAGTATTGGGTGATCGAAGGGCAGCTGCACGGCTGGCAGGAAGATGAAAGCCCGTATCAGTTGGTGGCCAACCTTTTAAATCAGCTTGGAATTGCCGCAGATGCAGCAGTTGGCCTTGACGAAAGTACCGCGTTTTTTATTGCGGATGGTTTACGTCAGGCCGCACCCGCGCAGCGCTGGACCAGTGCCAAAGCAGTGACGGCTGGCTGTCGTCAGCAAAAATCCCCGGCGGAACTGGCGTTAATGCAACAGGCGATGGATATGACGCTCGCGGTACATCGTGCGACCGCCAGTATGTTGTATGAAGGCATCAGCACCACCGAAGTCGAAGCTTTTATCGCGGCAGCGCATCGGAAAGTCGGCGCCAGCGGTTCTTATTTTGTGATTGTGTTATTTGGACCGGCCACGGCCTTTCCACATGGTGTGAAAGAGCCACAAATTCTGAAAAACGGCGATACCGTGCTGATCGACACCGGCTGCAAATTACACGACTACATTTCCGATATCACCCGCACCTATGTGTTTGGCGAACCTTCAGCGCGCCAGCGTGAAATCTGGCAACTGGAAAAAGCGGCCCAAGCGGCGGCTTTTGCCAAAGCGCAGCTAGGAGTCGCTTGTGGTGAAGTCGATACCGCAGCCCGCGCGGTATTAGCCGCTGGTGGTTTAAGCAAAGATTACGACTTGCCTGGCCTGCCACATCGCACCGGACATGGCATTGGTCTGGATATTCACGAATGGCCGTACCTGGTGCGCGGTAACACCCAGCCGTTATTGCCAGGAATGTGTTTTAGCAATGAACCAATGATTTGCTTAGAAGGCGAATTTGGCGTGCGGCTGGAAGATCATTTTTATATGACTGAACAAGGCCCACGTTGGTTTACCGAGCCTGCGTATAGCGTGGATGATCCTTTTGGCTTAAACCGGATTTAATCCAGCAAAAGATCAAAACAACATACACCTTTAAATCCAGGGGAAGCTGCCGGCTTTTTTGGCGGCGACCCCGGTCGTGTCATCGACAATTTACTTGCCTGTTTGGCAAAAGCCTTGATAATAGCCGCCTAAGTTGTCAGTTAACGGAGCAAACATGGATTGGTGGTTGTTAATTCAGGCCTTTATTTTAGGTATTGTCGAAGGCTTGACCGAGTTCTTACCGGTGTCTAGTACCGGGCACTTGATTGTCGTCGCCGATTTAATTGGCTTTCAAAATGACGGCCGGGTATTTGAAATTGCCATCCAGTTAGGCGCCATTCTAGCCATCGTGTTTGAATACCGGCAGCGTTTCACCAGTGTCGCCACCGGCATGTTCAGCGACAGCAAAGCGCAAAAATTTATACTGAACCTGTTTATCGCTTTTTTACCGGCTGCGGTGATTGGTTTGATGTTTATCTCGTTGATTAAACAATATTTATTTAACCCAATTACCGTTGCCGTGATGTTGATCCTCGGTGGTTTGGTGATCCTATGGGCCGAACGCCGCGCCCATCAGGTACGGGTGCTGGATGTCGACGACATCAGCTGGAAAGACGCCTTAAAAATTGGTTTTGCCCAGGTCGTCTCAATGATCCCAGGCACTTCCCGTTCCGGTGCCACCATCATCGGCGGTTTGTTTATTGGCCTGGATCGCAAAGTCGCCGCCGAATTCTCGTTTTTCCTCGCCGTACCGACCATGTTCGCCGCCACTTTTTATGATTTGTTTAAACACCGTGATTTGCTAGGCTCGGAAGATATCCCAATGTTTGCGGTCGGTTTTATCACCGCATTTTTCGCCGCCTGGCTCGCAGTGCGCACCTTGGTCAAATTTGTCAGCAAACACAGCTACGAAATCTTCGCCTGGTACCGCATCGCCTTTGGCGGATTTATCCTACTGAGCTGGCAACTGGGTTGGATTGATTGGGCGACTGCTGCTTTTTAGTTGGTTGCTGCGGTTTTGCCTGGAAGCTGTTGATGCTTGCTGGCAAAATTGATGTGTTGGATTGAAAGAACCCGGCTTGATGCCGGGTTTTTTATTGCCTAGTTAAATTGAAATTGCCGACTAGCAACCATGAGCTATTTTTCTGCATTTTGCGGGTTAAAATATTCCGCCCCCTCGCTCTCTATGTAGCAACAAATGTTTATTTATTGTTGATAATCGTGCAAAAAGCCGATAGCTTAAGCTACTTAAAATGATGAATGACGGCTGCAGCTTGCCGATGTTCTGTCATTGAAAAATACGCTTATATGCGAAAAGGAATTTTGATAATGCGATTGATTTTTTTTACTTTTATTGCTCTCTTTTGGTGCGTCTGCTGAAATAAATCAAGCCTTACAAAAACAGCTGCTAACGATGGCTGAATTGGATCAATCCATACGTAAAGAACTCGGAGAAGCGGGTTGGGATAAAGCTCCGAAAGAACTACTGGATAAGGTTTCGGCAATAGATGAAAAAAATACTTCAAAGCTAAAATCCATGCTCAGTAATCGTGCTTGGTTCAGCAAAGCAGAAGTTGGAATAGATGGTATCGGCGCTGCATTCTTAATTATTCAACATTCGCCAGATAATGAATTAAAAGAACGAATGTTACCTGTTTTGAAACAGGCATACTTAAATGGCGACGGTGTTTCAGGTCAAGAGGTCGCCCTTCTCACTGATCGAGTACTTATTAGCAAAGGTCAGCAGCAGCGCTATGGGACGCAAGCTGATATTCGCGATGGCAAAGTAATTTTCAAACCAATTGATGATCCAACAACAGTTGATGAACGAAGAGCTGAAATGAAAATGCCTCCTCTGGAGTTTTATAGAAAACTCTTGGAGGAAATGTATGGGATTACGGATCACCCTGAAATAGATTTGAATTAGCTTGAACTCATAGCGTCAGGTCTTGCACCGTGCCTAATTAAACTATTTATGACTTTTGGCAAATATGATCTGGCTAACGGCGTCCTGAATTATTGCACGATGGGGGGCAGGTCTTGCTTTTTGCTTATTTACTCGATAGCTAAGGCGAAGCAAAAGGCAAGACTTAACCCCTTGTGATGACTCCAGCATCCCTGACCCCTAGTGTTACAGCTGGTAACAATATTATTGAATACCATTTGCACTGTTCTGATCAAATCAACGGTAAGCTATTGCTTTGTCGACATTAACTTATCGACAGTCCCCATCGGGCCGCAACCAGTACAGGATTTTTCATGGCAGGGTATTTTGCAATTTTTTTAGTCGCACTTACGATTAGTAGTGGTTTGATTTGGCTGTTTGATGCCGTGGTACTGGCACCAAAACGGAATTTAATTTTGGTGCAGGCTGAAAGGGCAGCCGGTAGCACGCTCACCGACGATGCTAAACATCATATTGCACCGCAGTCTTATCTTGCAGAAACCGCCCAATCGATATTTCCGATAATTGCGGTGATTACTATTCTTCGCTCCTTTTTGTACGAACCATTTCAGATTCCGTCTGACTCGATGATGCCAACGCTGTTGGACGGCGATTTTATTCTGGTTGAGAAATATTCCTATGATGTAAAAGATCCGGTATGGCGAACGACCTTGCTTGAAACCGGTAAACCACAGCATGGTGATGTGGCGGTATTTAAAAACCCGCAGCAGCCAACAGTTGATTTTATCAAACGGGTGATAGGGTTACCTGGCGATCGTATTGTTTATAAAAACAAACAGTTATATATCAAAAAGCGTTGTGACAACTCCTCAGCACAGGCTTGTCCGGTGTTGGAACCAATGCATCAGGAGTTCAAATCCGAAGGTGATTTTTTTGTCGGTCCATATCCACTAAAACGCTTTGTTGAACAAGGTCCGGCGGGTCAATACGGCATTCTACAAAACACCTTGTTGCCAGAAGCTATCCACAATTATTATCGTCAGCCTGGGAATGATACAGGCGAATTCATTGTGCCAGATAGCCATTATTTTGTGCTCGGCGATAATCGGGATCATAGCCATGACAGTCGATTCTGGGGATTTGTCCCTGAGCAAAATTTGGTAGGCAAAGCAGTGTTAAAATGGATGAGTTTCGAATTCAGTGAAGATCCAAATCACTGGTTACCGGCCGGGATCCCTATTGGTGTACGTTTTGAGCGTCTGGGCACGATCGAGTAACTTCCATGAGTGTAGGTCTTGCTTTTTGCTTATTTGGTCGGTGGCTAAGACGAGGCAAAAGGCAAGACTTGACCCTTTGTCTGTTTTTTTGCTTATTTGCTCGGTTGCTAAGACGAGGCAAAAGGCAAGACTTGACCCTTTGTCTGTTTTTTAAACCACCATTAGGCGCACTACCGCTGACGCGGTGAGTGACGCCCTACGGTTGTTTTTCGGGGATCATGTTGAAATTAAAATTTCGCAGCAAGAACCAAACGCCGGGAACTACAGAGTGAGCATTCAAGAGTGAGCGCCGGAGGTGCGAACGGGCGAACGGCGTAGTTGCTGGTGGTTGGTTCTATTTGGTGATCATAGCGCGGCAAGGAGTTTCGGCGCGGATTGCGGTGACATGTTTAACGGCGGGATGTCGGATGGCGCTTCGCTTATCCGACCTACGGTTTGGAATGCCTCATAAATCAAATTTTAAATTTTTAATCAAAGATTTATAATCGTCGCACGCAACAAAATAAAAAAGTCGGCGAACATCAGTTGCCGACTTTTATCACGCAACAAAATTGCGACTATTACTTCAGCTCAGCCCATAACTTTTGCCACATCAGCTGGTTTTTCGCTTTCAGCGCGGCTGAGTTTTCGGCCAGCACCGGTTGAATTTGCGCTTTATTGGCCATCAGTTCAGAGATCTTCTGCGTCAAAGTCAAAGCCGATAACTGCTCGATACAATAATCAGCCATGCCAAAGTCGGTCATCATAGCGTGATATTTATGGCTCCAGCTGGTGGCGATACAAGGTACGCCCTGGCTTAACGCATTAATAGCGCCGTGAAAACGGGAGCTAACCGCAAGCTCTGCTTTACCGATAAAGGCTTTGACCGCAAGTGGGTCTTCAATCGCGATGATTTGGCAAGGCGCCAGCAAAGCGATTTCTTTGCACAGCAAGTCATCTTCTTTGCCTTCGTGATTGACCAACACCACTTGCATGCCAAGCTCAGTGAGCTGATTGGCCGCTGCGGCAAAAGCTTCCACATAGCGGGTACGCTGCGCTTCGGCGTTGGCGTGGTTGAACTTTGAAATCACTTTATTGTTGGGAATTAGCGCGGCAAAAGGACCATCAATGGCCGGTAATTCTGCCGCGGTATTGCCTTTGAGGCCCACAGTAAAGTCTGGCGTCAGCACCACGGAGTCCGGCAGCACATCAATACAGGATTTCACATGCTCCAAAGAGACCGGATCGCGCACAAATACCAACCGCGCATGGGTGATAATGTCGCGCATCGCCGCTTTACTTTCGGCCGACTGAAAAGGTCCAAAAGCTTGTGGCATAAAGATAAAAGGTTTTCCAGCTTCGCCAAAACGTTTCACTTCACGCGCAGTATTTTGCAAAAACTGCAGCGGCCACTGGTCGCCATAAGCAAAACCAGAGGCTTCTAAAATCACATCCACATCACGCTCGGTGACAATGCCATACCGGGCAAAGGTATTGCGGATGGCTTGTGGCAACTTACCAAACCAAGGCGTTAAATCGATGCTTTTGCGGCGGAACGACAGTTTTTGCCAGGCGCCTAGCTGCGCGCGTTCGCGGTAGGGCAGGTTTGGTCCTGGCGATAACACCAGCTCAAATGGCCGGCCAAGTTGCTGCAAACCCTGTAAGCAACCCAGCAGCATCAGGTAAGCGCCTTTATTGCGAAATTGCACGCCTTTGACTTCAATTTTTAATGTTTTTGCATCAGACATAACTGAGTAATCCAGCTGGAGATTTCTTTTCAGAGTGTGGGATCAGCGCATCCGGATCCGGATATCCGACCGCAATGAGCATCACCACGCGTTCAAACGGCTGCAGTTTCAGCAATTTGGCAATTTTAATTTCGTAATTTTCAATGTCCGGCCAGTTAATAGAGCATGAAGCCAGACCTAAAGTTTCCAGCGCCAGCATCAATTGCATATTGGCGAGGCTGGCATCAATGTAAATCACATGGCGGTCCCGTTCAAACGGATATGCACTTAAGTCACCAACCACCGCCAGTACACAAGGCAAACCATCGGCATAACCGGCGGTGCCCATCGGCAAATTGGCCAGTTTGTTCAATACCGGTTGCTCCATCGCTGCCACATAACGAAATGGCTGGCGGTTACAAGCACTTGGCGCCTGACTAGCCGCGGCGACTGCTTGCTCCAGCACATCTTTAGGTACCGGTTTTGGCAGGAAAGTCCGTACCGAACAACGTTGCTGGCAGAGGATTAAAAATTCGTCATATGAAATGGCTGCGCGCGGGCGGGTCTGATATGGCGCTGGAGCCGCTAACCGTTGTTGCTGGCAACTTGCAGCCTGCTGCGCCGCCAGTTTGGGTTTAACCTGCAGACTCAGTTGCTGATATAACAACGGTTGCGGCGCGGCCTCAGGCCACTGCGTCACCGCAAAATAACTTTCCAGCACATCATGCGCATATTTCAGCAGTACCAAATCCACCGCGTCGTCTTGCAGCAGATTGCCAAGGGCAGTCAGGGTTTCATCGATATAATCCAGCGCAAACAAGCTTTTGCGCGGCACCATACTTAACCCTTTTTCCAGCCGGTGGATATTACGGCGGATAATCACGGTGGCGATGGTTGAACTTTCTTCATGCAGCCGATAGTGCTGGCGACCGGCAGCAGTGGCGTGCATCTCACGGCGAAAATGCGGGTTAAAAAAAGCGTAATAGACGCCAGCGAATTTACGGTTGCGTGCTGCCAGTGGCAGCAACATTAAATCCAGACGGGCGTACACACGATGGATGAGCTTCTTGATCACAAATTCTTACTCCGGTGTCACAGCAGGTGCAGCTGGCTTGGCTTTGACTTTGCAAAGCTGCCATAAATGCGTCCTGGTACTTTTGGCGAACAACAAAAAGAAAAACGAGGCATACGCATAGGAAATCAGCGTCGCCCAGGCGGCACCTTCGATGCCATAAATCGGAATGAGCCACATATTCAGCAGCACATTTAAAATAGCGCCTACACCGTGGCTTAATAAACTTAACGGCTCATTGCCGGTAATGATCAGATGTTGGCTAATCAGCGCCCGCACGAAAATAAAACAGCCAGCCCAGACATGGATTTGCAGCACTGTGGCCGACTCCACAAACTTCTCGCCATAGGCCAGTAACATAATCCACTTGGCGGTCAGCGTCATCGCGATGGCAATCACCACCGCCAATGCAAAAAACTGGATGCTGCGTTTTTTCAGGATCCAGAGATAACCGTCCCAGCTCTGATGGTAAGCTTTTAATAAATCGGGGTAATACCGGGCCGCTAGTGTCGCTGGGATGACATACCAAAGTTCTGAAAGTCGGGCGACAGCGGTGTACTGACCTGTGGCAGCGATCCCGATCATTTGCTCAATCATAATGGTGTCAATTTTCAGATAAATGACTGAGACAATGGCTGACATCCAAATCCAGCTGGAGCGGGCTAACAACGCTTTTGCGGCGGACCACTGCAACCAGCGCAGCTGTAAACCTGGTTCATCCGCTGCATACCGACGATACCAGTAATACTGCATCACACCGGTCAGCAGAAACTCGATCCCAACCACCAGTAGCAACATGTCGATGCCGGCACCGTATATCAGCGCAATAATCCTTGCTGCTAGTGTCAGCACTGAAACCAGCACTTTGGACAGGGCTACAGCCCGGAAATGGCCACGGTAATTTTGTTCATACTCACATAACATCATGGCGCTGAATGTTTGTAGCATAAACAAGGTACTGATTTGCCATGGACCTGACTGGAAATAGTGCGGATAAAACAGGGCAAATCCGAGAATCATCAAGCCGCCAAACAAGACGCCGGATAACAGACGTAACCACAATGCGGTTTGTAAATATACCCGCGACTGTTCCGCTGAGCTCTGGCTACTGGCCATTTTCTGCACCAGATTATTCAGCCCCATGCCGGACAGCGGCGCCAAAAAGGCGGCCCAAACCATCACCACGCCATAGGTACCCAGCGCTTCGTCACCGAGCATCCTCGCCACCATAAAGGTAATAATCGCGCCGGCGCCCAAGCGGAAAAAGCGCTCCATCAACATAATGATGGCGCGCGCTTGCAGCAGTTTACGGATGTTTTTTAGCACGATTTTTCGCTTTGTAGCGTTTTATGAAACGGGTGATACGCCAGATATATTGCAGTGACAGTGAATAAAGACTGAACATCACTAAAAACAGCAGCAGCATCACCAGATCCGGCACCATCAGATATTCACCGACAATGCCGATAGTCGCCAGCATACTGGCCAAGCTGGTGATCAGCACCAATGCCTGACGCGAGGTTAAACCAAGCCGTAAGAAGATGTGATGTAAGTGCTCACGATCGGCCATAAAAGGGGACTGGCCTTTACGCATACGGCGGATCATAATCGCCACCATATCCATCAGCGGTACTGCAATGATCCAAAGGGCAGTGACCGGCCGGAAACTGGCGGTACTGCTTTGACTACCGATAATCAGTAGCCAAATCACCGACAAGCCAATCAGCATACTGCCGGCATCACCCATAAAGATTTTGCCTTTACCTTTGCCAATTAAATCCAGGTTAAACAGTAAGTACGGAATAAGTGCAAATACTAAAACCATCGGCAATAACGCATGTTCGAGTTGACCGCCAATGCCCATCATCAGCGTCAGCGACACAAAACTGACACCGCTGAGCATCCCGGCCAGGCCGTCAATCCCGTCAATCATATTAAAAGCATTGATGGCGGCAATGACGGCGATCAGCGTCAAAGGAATACCGAGATAACCAAGTTTAATATCGCCCAGCCCAATCAAATCGCCCAGATTGCCGACGTAAAGTTGCAGCCCGTAGATCATCACTGCGCCAATCACCAGCTGCGCACACAACCGCAGCTTGACGCTTAAATCGAGGAAATCATCAAACACGCCCAGCAGCACAATGCTGCCGCCGCAGAGTAAATAGTACCAATGGTTGTCTTGCGGCAGGCCAAAAATAACTAAGGTAATTGCCACACCGCTAAATATCGAAATGCCGCCAATCAGTGGAATAGAACCAACATGTTGTTTCCGACCATGCGGCTTATCGACCAGGCCAATTTTATGGGCCAGTGGGATCAGGATAAAAATGGCAAGCAAGGTGAGGACAAAGGTGGTCGAAAACAACACAAAGTGTTCACGCATAAAAAGTCCGCTAAAGAATTGATTTTTGTTGTTATTGCAGGTCTGAAGACCTCTGTAACGCCGATTATAGGTGAAGTTATCCGGACTTACTATCTGGCTTTCACGAAAGCAGGAGCTGAATAGCCTGAATTTTGCCCGTTCAGCACAAGGACGCGATAATTCACAGTACAACCGCAGATATTTGTCAGAGTGGCAGTTGTTGTTAGTTGAGCTTCCGCAGTATGATCAGCCAATTGCGCTCTGATTGATGCCGGTATGAAGAAGAAGATCCTGATTGTAACCAACATGGGCCCAAAGCCGTCAGCTCCTTTCCAGGGGCAGTTTGTCAAAAATCAGGTGGACGCACTGTTGGATCTGCAACCCGCTTATTTTTATATGCGCTGGCACAATGATTCTTTGCTTAATCGAGTGTTGAAGTATCCGGTGTTGTGGTTACAGTTTTTTGGCCGCTATGTGCTGAGTCGAACCACCTTTGATCTTATTCATGTCCACTATTTTTATCCCACTATTTGGCTGGCATTAACCTATCGCTGGCTGCGCAATCCAAAAGTTAAAATTGTCGTCACTTGCCATGGCAGCGATATCTACTTATATCAGCCGGAATCGGCATGGTATAAATTCGCGGCCAAAGCGGTTGATTATTGGATTTTTACCAGCGAGAAGCTTAAACAACGTTTTTTTAATCAGCAGGTTGCCAATACGGTGTTACCAGCTGGCATTCACCCGGTGTTTGGCGAGGCTTTGCTGAAATCGCGTACTGAAAAAACCTTTGATCTGCTGTATGTCGGCAGCCTCGATCATAATAAAGGCATGGACCGGTTATTGGCATTGTTGCCAGCTTTGTTCGCTGCGGTGCCGACTCTGCAAATTGCGGTGGTTGGGCAGGGTAGTTATCGCTCGCAACTGGCAACCGCTGCGTTGCAATATCCAGGGTTGCTATTATTCAGTCCAAAAAGCCCGGCCGAACTGCAACATTATTATCAGGACAGCCGCTGTTTTTTAAGCTTGTCGCGCAATGAATCTTTTGGCTTGGTGATGACCGAAGCCATGGCCTGCTACACTCCGGTGATTGCCACGGATACCGATGGCTCGCAAGCGCAAATTAATCATGGCGTCAGCGGTTATATGTTGTCACAGCAGGATGAAGCACAGTTGCAGCGACAGCTACTCGATTCAATTCAGCTGCTATTAACCATGCCAGCCGCAGATTACCTACAGTTGCAGCTGGCGGGCCGACAAGACTCCGAACAATACCTGGTCAGCCAGGTGGCTGGCCAGTTGCAACGTCTCTATCAATCATTATTGGACGTTGAATGATGCCTAGCTCTGTGATGCTTTTAACGTTCAATCGTGGTCGCCATTTGTAACAGGAACAAACTATGTCTTTTCAACCGGAAGTGGTCAACGTCGGCGGTGTCGAAGTGATGGCATTCGAAAGTATGCAACAACTGGTCAATTTTATTGTGCATGACGATGGCACCGTATTTGCTGGTGCGGCCGTAGCGATTAATCCGGAAAAAGTGATGAAAGCGCGGCAAGACCCTGCGATCAAAACCATGCTCAACAGCGCCGAACTGCGTTATGCCGATGGTATGGGCGTGGTGAAAGTGATGCGGCAAAAACTGGGCAAACCGGTGCAACGGGTACCGGGTTGTGAAACCTGGGAAGCGATTATGGCGCGGGCTGCCAGCAAAAACGTACCGGTGTTTTTAATCGGCGCCAAACCCGAAGTATTAGCCCAAACCAAACAGAAGCTAGAAGCCAATGGAGTGTCGGTGGTCGGCGCTGTGGATGGCTATTTTAAAGATGCACCGGCATTAATTGCCCAAGTGGTCGAAAGTGGCGCCAAAATAGTCACTGTGGCGATGGGTTCACCCAAACAAGAACAGTTTATTGCCTTGGCCAAACAAAGCCTGCCGCATGCCTATTTTATGGGCGTTGGCGGTACTTATGATGTGTTTACCGGTAATGTAAAAAGAGCGCCAGAGCTGTGGTGCAAATTGAATCTGGAATGGGCGTATCGCTTAGTCGACCAACCATCAAGAATTAAACGCCAATGGAATCTGGTGGAATATCTATGGTTGTATCTGCGCGGTAAGTTATAGTGCCAGGTGTACAGCGTTGTCCCGATTGATTTTCTTAAAACTATAATTCAAGAGACTGTAGCTTTGTCAGATCAACATTCAGTAAGTGCGACCGTGGTTACGCCACCCCTGATCAGCGTTTATATGCCAACCTACAACCGCAGCCAGATGGTGCAGCGTGCCATCGCCTCGGTTTTGGCACAGGATTACCCCCATTATGAGCTGCTGATCGTCGACGATTGTTCGAAAGACGATACTTGGGACGTGCTGAATCAACTGTACGGCGACAACCCAAAAATCCGCTTGTTCCGGCAGGAAAAAGGTCAGGGTGCCTGCGCTGCACGCAATCTGGCAATCAAAGCCGCTGCCGGCGACTTTGTTACCGGCCTCGATGATGACGATGAATTTTTACCCAATCGGCTATCAAGCCTGATGAACGCCTATGATGATCAGTATTCGTGCGTCTGTTCCAGCTATTTCTGGGACTATGGCACTATTCGTAAGCAGTTGTATCCAGAGCAAAAAATAGTTCGTTTACCGGAATTGCTGGATGTGCATTGCCTGTCAAATCAGGCCTTGGTCCGTAAAAGCCGGATGCTTGCCCAAGGCGGTTTTGATGAAACTCTGGCCGCTTTTCAAGACTACGATATGTGGCTGCGGATGGTGGCTGCTTATGGTCCGGCGCTGCGGTTATCCGATGCGACTTATGTGGTGCACGTCGGGCATGAATTAGGCCGTATCACCCATTCGCCAAAACGGCTGGATGCTCAGGCACAGTTTGTCGATAAACATCAGGGCCTGATGAACGAGCGCAATTTGCACAATCAGGCATTTTACCGGCGCACCATGCAACAACTGCCAATGTCTTTTACCGAGCTGCTGTCATCAGTTCGTTATGGATTGGTAGAAATTAAAGTCCGTTATTACTTTAAACATAAAATGCAGTGGGCGATTAAGCTGAGAAAGCAGATTTTGAATAAAGGGATAAAAGGACTGTTCGGGCAAAAATGAATCAATCTTCAATGCTGAGTCAGGAACGGGATCTGGCAAATCTATTATTGCAGGCGCTGTGGCAATTTAAATTGTGGATTGCGGTGTTTGCGCTGGCTGGCGCTTTAGGCACAGTGGTCGCACTGAAGTATCTGCCAAAAACCGGTGTTGCCAAAGCCAGCTTTACTTTAGCCGATGCCAGAGTGCAGGAACTCGCCCGTGTTTATGCTGGTTTGCCTGCGAATACCCAGCTGATGCTGGGTGCACTGGAAATTGATGAACTGTCACGGTTTAGTTTGCTGCTGCAACACCCGGATGTCTGGCAACAACTGTGGTCAACACCGTTATTATGTCAGCCGGTCACGGATTTTTGCGCGTTAGAAGATCCGGCAAAAGCTAAGGCGCAAACCCAGAGTTGGCGTGGCGGATTTCAATTTGAGCATAAACGGCGTGGCAACGTGCTCAGTGTGCAGTGGCGTCATGCGGATGCCAAAAGCGCTGGCTTATTGCTGCAGGCTTTACTGCAAAGCGCTACCTTGCAGTATCAGCAGCAACGATTAGCGCAGTTAACTCAACAACGCGATGCCTTACAAAGCGCACTCGCGACGATCAATTCGATTGGCGAACGGACTGAATTAAGCAGTCGGCTGGATCCGGTGCTGGCCGACATTCATTTATGGCAACAAGGTGCGCAGCAAGTACTGCATCCACTGTTACCGCAGCAAGTGCACGCCGCCAAACCAAAGTCGCTGGTATTTAGTGCTGTCGTCGGCGCGCTGCTTGCCACTTTATTGGCCATGCTGTTGGCACTGGTGTTTGCTCGCCGATGATCAGCCAATATCTGTCCACCACCAAGCCCTATACCACTGCTGCGGTGCTTGATGTATTGATTTTATTGCTGGCCAAATGGTACTTGCTGGTTGATGCCGGCAATGGCGTGTTGTTGCAGCTGTTCGGGCAGAGTGTGCCGTTGTCGGCCGCCTATAAAAGTTTGTTGTTAGTGCTGATCACTGCTGCTTTGCTGTGGCATCAGGTGCGTGGGTTGATCCTGCCGCTGCTGCTGTTACTACTGATGTTGCTGGGACCGTTTTACAGTTTGCTGCAAACCGGCAACAGTGCTGGTTTTAGTTACGATGCCGGTATGCTGCTGAAAATCGTGTCGCCATTGTTAGCCGCGCTGTACTTTTACAATCTGGTGCAACGTGATCCCGTTCAGGCCAGACAGGCTTTGCATCAAATTATGTTGTTTAGCTTTGGCATCTTATTGCTGAATTTGTTGTTGGGACGATTGGGTTATGGCTTTGAAGCCTATTTGCCAAACGATTATCTGCCGGATCAGAATTTAGGTACCAAAGGCTTTTTTAAAGCGACCAACGAGTTGTCGGCGTTGTTATTGGTGCTGTCGGGTTATTTGTTTGCCAGTTATTGGCCGCAAGCGAAGTTAAAATTTGCGCTGGTGCTGGGATTCAGCCTGTTTTGTGCCGGTTCCATGTTAACGAAAACCGGCATTGGTGGCGTGCTGCTGCTGGCGGTGTTTATTCCGCTGTTACAAAGCAAGTCATCCTGGCAACGCTATAGCCGGTCAATTGCGGTTTCATTGCTGGTGCTGATGTTGTTCACAGTCTTACTGCTGTGGCAACTGCCGTTGATTTTGGAAACGCTGGGCATCGGTCAGAAATTACTGTGGGTGTATCAGCAACAAGGTGTGCTCGGGGTTATTTTATCGTCGCGCGACCAATATGCGCTGCAAAACTGGCAGCTTGCCACCAGCTATTTTCAGCACTGGCATCTGCTGGCGGGAATTGGCGTGACCGGGCTGGAGCTTTACACCTCAAAACCCTTGGCAGAGCTGGACCCGGTTGATTTGTTCATCTGGTACGGTGGTTTTGGTCTTGGATTTTTTGTGTTGTGGTTTGGTTTTGTACTGAGTCAAAGTTTTCGCAGTTATCAACAAGCCCCGGCCAGCATAATGGCTGGAGTATTGACGGTGAATGCGGTGCTGCTGTTGGTGGCCTGTATGGCGGGGCATGTGCTGACGTCCGGAATGTTGTGGATCCCCTGGGGCATGCTCAATGGCGCTTATCTGTTATGGCTGCAGCAGACACCGGATCAAATACAGCAGCAAGCCTTTGATCAAACTCAGGGTCAAACACAGGATCACCGATCATGATCCGCAGTGACTTCGCCCGTAAAATGATGAGTAACAGCGTGGCGCAAGGCCTGAACTTTGGCTCGCGCTGGTTATTAAATCTGGCTTTAGCGCGGCATTTCCTGGAGGTTGAATTTGGCGTGTTCAGCTTTGTGTATATGCTGGCGAATTTGTTTTTTCCGGCCATTGCCTTTGGTGCAAATTTTTATTTAATTCATCAGGCTGCCACCTTTCGGCAAGTCGGTGACCTTATCAGCAGTATTACCATCAGCTTGTTGATGTTTACCTTGTTCAGCCTGCTGTTATTGGGTTACGCGGTGTGGGACCAACAGGCGTTGGATTATCAGCTGTATTTGTTGAGTCTGGCGATTGGTCTGGTCTGGGCGCTGCATCAGGCACTGTTTTGTTATCTCAAAGGTGCGCAGCAATTTGCCATTGAAGTGAAAAGCCAATTGCTTGGCGGTTGTCTGATGTTAATGCTGGTGGTGGCGGTATGGTTTGGAACCATCGATGAAACAGCGACTGTGCTTTGGTGTATTTTGCTGTTAAGTCTGGCTCCACTGGTGGTTGGCGTGCGCGCCGTCTGGCCTGAGCTGCAACTACAAAATTTGCAACTTGCCAAACTATGGCGGGATTTGTGGCAAAAATCGGTTTGGCGGGCCCGGCTCAGTTATGCCTGGCACGACGTGTTTGCTATTTATCTGACCAATATCCCGTTTATTTTTCTGGCGATTTTCAGCAGCCTGACCGCACTTGGCCAATTCCGCAAAGCCTTTATTTTGTTTATGCCGGTGACTTTGTTACCGGTGGTATTTTCGCAGGTGTTGTTGTCAAAACTGTCGAATAAAGTGCTGCTGGCGGATAAGGTGGTGTTGTTCCGGCGCAGTTTTTTGCTGACCTTCCCATTGTTATCATTGCCTTATGTGCTGTTACTTGTGTTGTACCCCTGGTTGTATCCCTGGCTACTTAACGAACAGCTGACCCCGGAGTCTGAACTGGTGACGATGTTGGTGGTGATTACGTTATGGTTGACGCTGCTTAAAACCTATTTTGAGGTCTGGATCACCGCAGTGGGGCGCACCGATTTACGCGCTGCCAATGTGACCGTGGTGGCAATCTTAAGCTCGCTGGCCTATATCTGGCTCAATTCCGAGTTGGATCCGGCTGCGGCAGCCTGGATTTTTGTATTGTCTAATCTGGCGGCGGTGGTTTTATTGCAGTTGATTTGCGGCTGGTCGTATCGGCAGTTAAAAGCAAAGGCTGTGCAACAGCCATAAAAAAAGCGCCAAACGGCGCTTTTTCATTGAATATACCCAAAATCATTGAATATTCGGGTAGGCGACAAGTGAGTGAGACCCCAGGAGCATAGCTGTACTATGTGACTGGGGCGAACGAACGAAGGCAACAACCCCGAATCTTCAAGGATGACGGGTATATAGATGTTACTCGCCAACGACATTGATCACAGTTTTACCTTTAAAATCACAGGCGTTAAACGCTTTGTGTTTTACCAGGATCACGATAATGTCGGCCGCTAAACCTTGCTCGATGCTCACCAGCTCAGCATTCGCATGCAGTTTATTGGTGCTGTGAATGTTTGGCTCAACTGCCAATACTTTACCGTTATATTCAGCGGCCAGTTTATTCACAATATGCAATGCCGGGCTTTCGCGTAAATCGTCGATATCCGGCTTAAATGCCAGACCAAAACAGGCGACTGACGGCTTGTTCAGGCTGTGATTGGCAACAGTCGATAGAATTTTCTGCAGGACCCACTCAGGTTTGAAGTCGTTCACTTCACGTGAAGTACGGATGAGCTTCGCTTGCTCTGGCGCAGAATGCACGATAAACCATGGGTCAACTGCGATACAATGGCCACCCACACCAGCACCAGGTGTCAGGATATTGACCCGTGGGTGGCGGTTTGCCATCCGGATCAATTCCCAGACGTTGATGTTTAGCTTGTCACAGATTAATGACAGCTCATTGGCAAAAGCGATGTTGACGTCACGGAAGGCATTTTCAGTCAGTTTTGACATTTCAGCGGTGCGCGCATCAGTTACCAGCAGTTCGCCAGCAACAAAAGTGCTGTAAAGTGCTTTGGCCATTTCTGAACAGGCTGCGGTTAAACCACCAATAATGCGGTCGTTGGAAATCAGTTCATGTACTACTTTGCCTGGCAGCACGCGCTCAGGGCAATAAGCAACATGTAAATCCGGGGTGTTTGAATCTGTTGGCAAAGTTAAATCCGGGCGGATTTCTTTGATCCATTTGCACATCAGTTCGGTGGTGCCAACCGGGCTGGTAGATTCCAGCACAATCAGGTTGCCTTTGGTCAGTACCGGGGCAATCGATTTGACTGCAGCTTCAACATAAGACAAATCTGGCGACAGATCATCAAAAAATGGCGTTGGTACTGCAATCATAAAAGCGTCAGCTGGTGCTGCTTTGGTTTGGGCGGATAAATAACCACCAGTGACTGCCGCGTGCACCAGTAAATCCAGCTCTGGTTCGACGATATGAATTTTGCCCTGATTAATGGTATCGACCGCGTGTTGGTTCACATCGACGCCGATGACCCGCAGCTTGCGTGATGCCAACATGGCGGCTGTGGGTAAGCCGATATAACCTAAACCGATCACTGAGACTGTCTTCAACATAGCTTCACTCCGATTGCTTGCTATTTCACGCTGGTTGTTGCGTAGATTTTGCGCCAGATCTTACCACAGCTCAATGTTTTATAAGCATGAGCGAATAGCTTGCGGCAAAAATATTTATGTTGGGCAAGCGGCTACTGGCAGTCGCCGCGGCAAACTGTCATGATGCAACTGTGTTATTGTCGTGATGGAGTCTGCTGTGAAAGACTTAATTGAACCCTTTTTATACCCGCATAATCTGTTTTTATGGGGCCTGTTGTTTGCCGTATTACGCTACCGTAAAACCGGTTTGTTGCTGTTGTTCGTCTGGTTTTATGCTTTTGGTAATGGTTACGCCGCTAACCAGGTGCGCCATTGGTACAACAGCGTCATCAGCACCGATACGGTGGCCGCCGATTTTAGCGGTAATTATGTGGTGCTGGGCTGTGGTGGCACTGCGACGGCGATCCCGGATTGTGCCCGTAGCCGGCTGGATCAGCTGAGCAGTGTTATTTCAACGCGGACCGACCAACCCATAGTGCATATCACTACCTTATTTTGTCAGCCTTATCTGGATTATCTGCGACCTAAGGTTCCGGCTGGCGTCGATCTGGATTGTTTTCACGGCGGTTCAACCACCTACCACGAGTTTTATCAGTTAGCAGATAGGTTGGATCGGCAACATCCGCTGGTGTTTGTCAGCAGTGATTACCATGCGTTTCGGGTGAAAAAACTGGCAGAGCAATATTTATTTGATGCCAAAGTTTATGCGTCACCAAGTTCAACTTTCCGGCCGGTAAACTGCGGCGCCGTGTGTTTTCTAACGGTAAATTTGTCGAACTATGACTTGTTCGCCAAATTGACAGCCGAGATGAGCAGTTACTATGTGTATGATTTAACGAAGGGTTGGTCCGATTGGTATAAATCGGACGCCATAAAAAACCGCCAGTAATGGCGGTTTTTTCTACCAAATACAATCAGAATTATTTTTTACCGCGAGCGATAATTTCCTGCGCCATTAAATCAGCCACCGCATTCGTCGGTTGTTGTTCAGCATCGGCGCGTTGGAAGATGTTCAGCAAGGTGCTGTAAATGTCCATCACTTTGCTGGTTGACCAAGCTTCATCATAGCCTTGTGGGCTCATTTCTGAATAAACGTTGATAATGCCGCCGGCATTAATCACGTAGTCCGGCGCGTATAAAATACCTTTTTGGCGCAGTACTTCACCATGACGGGTTTCTTTAAGCTGGTTATTGGCACAACCGGCGATAATTTTGCACTTAAACTGTTCGATGCTGTGATCGTTAATGGTCGCACCTAAAGCACATGGCGCGTAAATGTCGCACTGTTGGCTATAAATTTCATCCAGGCCAACTGCAGTGGCATCAAACTGTGCAACGGCACGGCTGATAGCGTCCGGGTTGATGTCGGTGACGATCAGTTTGGCGCCTTCTTTGTGCAGATATTCACACAGATAAAAACCAACACTACCAAGACCCTGCACGGCAACAGTTAAACCCTGCAGTGAAGCGGAACCAAATTTATGCAGTGCAGCCGCTTTTAAACCCTGATAAGTTCCGAGGGCAGTAAATGGACCAGGGTTGCCACTTTTACCTTCTAAACCAGCGACATAAGGTGTTTCTTTATGCACGATTGAAATGTCGGCGGTGGTAATATTCACGTCTTCAGCACTGATATAACGGCCACTTAAGGAATGCACGTACTGACCAAATTTACGGAACAAGGCTTCAGATTTGATGGTTTTGGCATTGCCGATGATGACTGATTTGCCACCACCAATTGGTAAACCGGCCATCGCATTTTTGTAAGTCATGCCACGGGATAAACGCAACACATCAACCAGTGCATCTTCGTCGGCGACATAGTCCCACATCCGGCAGCCACCCACGGACGGGCCGAGTTTGGTGCTGTGAATGGCGATAATGGCTTTGAGGCCCGTTTCTTTATCGCTACAAAATACCACTTGTTCATGGTTATCAAATTCTGGATGATTAAATACTGCCACGTCTGGTTCTCCGTTGGGTGATGCGCGCTGCGTGGGTAATTGCAGCAACGAATATTAGCGTGCTGTGGGGGTAGGGTACAGCGGCGCTTTCGGTCCGGTTTTTCGCGGCGGAATGTACCATTTCGGCTGAGTTTTCGCTATGGATCTGCAAAAATATCCGCTGGTCAGTCCAGCATATTGTCGACAATTTATCGAGTGACTTGTCATCAGGAGGCTGCTGGCTTAGAGTGTTATTTTTGACATCAATGAAAGAGCAGTATCATGGAATCCACTAACCAACAGCCTGCGGCCGCTTTAGATGCAGCGCAAATCAGCGAATGGGTCCGCGCCCAGTTTCAAAAAGCCAACCTGTTTCTGGCCGAAAAAGGCATCCTGATGGACAGTGTCGCGGTGCAGGATTCACGATATTTACCACCGATGGTGGCCGTTTGGAAAATTAACGGTTTAGACCGGCAAAGTTACTGGGTGATTTCCGGTGATTTACCCACCGATCACCTGGCATTGACGGCTGCTGCCGATGCCCGTGACGCACTGCGTGTCTTTTCGTTCAGATGGCAAATGAAGGCGCAGCAATTGATCGATGCCGGGGTGCAGGATCAAACGTCAGCAGACTATGTCAACTTACTGATTTCCAGAGCCCATTCACTGTACGATTTGTTTGAAAACGAGCAATTTTGGGCAAAAGCCAATACGTCAAATGCTTGAAATGTGTCGCTGTAAAAAAACCGGCAATGCCGGTTTTTTTATTTGAGGAGCTTATAAAGCCGTTAACCAGCAAGCTGCTTATTCGACAAAATACCAATAACCCTGATTAATCAGCATCGTCAGTAACTTCAGTTTTGACGGATCTTCGGCAAAGGCGATACAGGTTTGTGCATCCAGTTGAATTTGCTCACAAAGCTGTTTGACTGTCGACAATTCAGTGGCGGGGACTGTGATGGTATGGCCATTAATAAACAGCGAAATATCATCTGCAGCAGTTGCCTGAATATAACAACAACGTAAACCACCGAGTCTTGCTAGTACCGAACCTTCTAATAAATATTCAGCAATTTCATCCAGATGATAATGTGGATCCGGTTCGGTCGCGTCCAGCTCATGTTTGGCATGGGTGATATAACTGCCAAAATATTGCGCCAATAGTTTTGGATCGTTAATCAGGCCTTGCAGCATCTGCTGCACAGAAGCTAAATCAGCTGATGTGATTTCACCAATGTTGGTGGCGACAGTGCGGCCGGCATCGGTATAACGCTCGCCCTGAATTTCGTTTTCAATTAAATAATCAGCAAGGCCAGTTAATAAATCTTTTTGCGCCGGAGCCCGAAAGCCAACTGAATAGTTCAGGCTGGCATCTACCGAAATACCTTCGTGCGGGCAGCCTGGTGGAATATATAAAATGTCGCCAGGTTCAGTGATCACATCAATACAATCAACAAAAGGGCTGATTTGCAATAAACGTGGATGCGGACAATGTTGGGTCAAGGTTGCGTCCGGCATGCCCACCCGCCAGTGACGTTTACCCATGCCCTGAATGATGAACACGTCATACTGATCCAAATGTGGACCAACGCCGCCACCTGGTGTCGAAAAGCTAATCATCAGATCATCAATCCGCCAGTTTGGAATAAAACGGAACGGCTCGATAAGAACCGCAGATTCCGGATGCCAGTGATCAACAGCCTGCAGCAGCAAGGTCCAGTCTTGTTCGCCAAAAGCACTGTAATCTTCAAAAGGGCCGGTTTCGAGTTGCCATTCGCCTTTTGACTTACTGACGATGCGCGATTCAATCTCTTCTTCGGCGGCGAGGCCAGCCAATTCGTCCGGGCTGATTGGATCTTCAAAATTAGCGAAACCACCTTTGATTAATAAAGGTTTTTTCTGCCAATATTCGGCGAGAAATTGCTCGACGGTTAAATCATGCAGGTTCAGTTGATACATGGCTAAATTCCGGAAATAAGGAGAAGAAAGAAAAGGCAGCGCATCCATAAAGGACGTGCTGCCTCGAAACAACTTACGATGTAGCCAAGATTAGTTCAGGCTGTCGACCAGTGCGATGGCCGCGCCAATATAATTGTCTGGCGTGAACTGCTTCATTTGCACTTTGGCCTGCGCCGGAACGTCCAGCTTATCGATAAAGGCGTGTAAATCAGCTGGCGTAATACGTTTGCCGCGCGTCAGTTCTTTCAGTTTTTCATACGGTTTTTCAACGCCATAACGACGCATCACTGTTTGTACCGGCTCAGCCAGCAGTTCCCAGTTTTGATCCAGTTCCTGCAGCAGATTGGCTTCGCTAACTTCCAGTTTGCTGATGCCTTTGAGCGTGGCGTGGTAGGCGATGACCGTGTAACCAAAACCAATACCCAGATTACGTAACACCGTTGAGTCGGTTAAATCACGCTGCCAACGAGAAATTGGCAGTTTGCTCGCCAGGTGTTGGAAAATGGCGTTGGCCAGACCCAGGTTGCCTTCCGAGTTTTCAAAGTCAATCGGGTTGACTTTATGCGGCATGGTCGAAGAGCCAATTTCACCGGCGATGGTTTTTTGCTTAAAGTGACCGAGGGCAATATAGCCCCAGACATCGCGGTCAAAATCAATCAGGATGGTGTTAAAACGCGCTACTGCATCAAACAATTCTGCAATGTAATCATGCGGTTCAATTTGGGTGGTGAACGGGTTCCATTCAAGGCCCAGGCTAGTGACAAACTGCTCAGAAATCTGATGCCAGTTTAAATCAGGGTACGCCGATAAATGCGCATTGTAGTTACCGACGGCGCCGTTAAATTTGCCCAACATCTGCACCGCAGCAATCTGTTCACGCTGACGCAGCAGACGGATATACACATTGGCCATTTCTTTGCCAAGGGTGGTTGGCGATGCTGGCTGACCATGAGTGCGCGCCATCATTGGCATGGTTTTGTAACGCACTGCCAACTCTTTTAACGCGCCAAGTAATTGATCACACAGTGGTAACAGCACTTCGTCACGAGCCGTTTTTAACATCAGACCGTGTGATAAGTTATTGATATCTTCAGAAGTACAAGCAAAGTGAATAAACTCGCTGACTGCGGCCAGTTCAGGTACATCAGCAACTTTTTCTTTCAGCAGATATTCCACCGCTTTCACATCGTGATTGGTGGTGCGCTCAATGTCTTTCACGCGCTGGGCATCGGCCAGGCTGAAATTGTCGACAATTGCATTCAGTAGGTTGTTTGCTTCAGCGCTCAGCGCCGGAACTTCGGCAATACCGGCAATACCAGCCATTTGCTGTAACCAGCGCACTTCAACAGTGACACGGTATTTAATCAAACCGAATTCACTGAAAATGTCTCTCAGCTCAACAGTGCGACTGCCGTAACGACCATCGACCGGGGAGATGGCGGTTAATGCGTTCAGTTCCATGGAAACTCCTATGCTTGGGCTAATTGTTGTAAAACGGTTTTTACTTCCTGCAGCAGTCGTTTACGCTGCAGAATAAAATGATATTTACGGCCACCGGCCTGACGCCACAGCACTGCAGCGCGGATTGCCGCCAGCAGTAATGCGCGGATTTTATGTTGCACCATCGGTTGTTTTAATGCCGCAGGCTGTCCGGCAATCTGGATGCGCTGACCTAATGGGCTGACATGTTCGATATAGATGTCGGCCATGCTCGCCAAAATGGTCTCATCAAGTAATTGAAAATGCTGCAGTTGTTGTTGCAGGCGCTCAATGCGTTTCCCCACGGCCTGCAAACTGTCACCACTTTTTGCAAGTTTACGTTCCAGCGTGATCACCGCCATCGCGTAGCGGGTTAGCTCCAGATCTTTTTTCGGGTTATCGCCAAGCTGCGCTTGTAACACATGATAACCGTTGGCCAGATCCGCCAGTTTGCCGCCAAAAATATCCACCGGCTCTGCCGCGTCCTGCACTGAGACACTTTGCAGGCATAATTCCAGCTCAGTATTGCTTGCTTCATCACCGCGGGCGATTTGCTGGACTAAACGAATGGCCTGACATAACGCGGCCAAGGCTAAGGTTTGCGTGGTATAAGAAAATTGCATGCTTAGAGTACCGCCTGATCAATAATGCCGCCGCCAAGGCAAACATCATTTAAATAAAACACCGCCGATTGACCGGGGGTGACTGCTTTTTGTGGCTGGTCGAATAATACCGTGACGGTGCCGTCGGGATTGGGTGTCAGTGTACAGTCGATATCCTGCTGCCGATATCGGGTTTTCACGGTACAGCGTAAGGCAGATGACGGGCCAGTTCTATCGACCCAGTGCAGCTGATCGGCAACCAGACCTTTGGCAAATAAACTTGGATGATCATGACCTTGCGCCACGATAAGATGATTATTAACTAAATCTTTAGCCACCACATACCAGGGATCTTCGGCACCGTCTTTCAGTCCGCCAATGCCTAAGCCTTTACGCTGACCCAAAGTGTGGTACATCAAGCCTTCGTGACGACCAATGGTGTCACCGTCGACGGTGACGATATCACCAGGTTGCGCCGGCAGATATTTTTGCAGGAAATCTTTAAATTTACGCTCACCGATAAAACAAATGCCGGTGCTGTCTTTTTTATTGGCAGTGATTAAACCTTGTTGTTCGGCGATGGCGCGAACCGCTGGTTTTTCCAGATCGCCAACCGGAAACAAGGTTTGGGCGACATGCTGTTCGCCAATGGTATAGAGGAAATAACTTTGATCTTTATTGCCATCAAGGCCACGTAATAACTGCCAGTGGCCGTCAACTTCCCGGCGCTGCACATAATGACCGGTCGCAATATAGTCCGCCGCTAAGGCTTCAGCCGCGAATTCAAGAAAGGCTTTAAATTTGATTTCTTTGTTGCACATGATGTCCGGATTTGGGGTCCGGCCGGCTTTGTATTCTGCCAGGAAGTACTCAAAGACATTGTCCCAGTATTCGCTAGCGAAATTCACTTTGTGCAGTTTAATGCCGAGTTTGTCGCAGACTTGCTGCGCATCTTTTAAGTCTTCCGCTGCAGCGCAGTATTCATCGTTGTCGTCTTCTTCCCAGTTCTTCATAAACAGGCCTTCGACCTGATAACCTTGCTGAAGTAACAAATAGGCCGACACCGACGAATCAACGCCGCCGGACATCCCGACAATGACTTTTTTACTGCTGTTTGCTGACATATTCCAGGCTTCGAGACGAAAACGAGGCGCGGATTATAACACCGTTTTAGACGCTGACACAGAGCTGACCGGGCTTTTAATCAGCGCCAATGGTAGCCGCACCCCTTGTTGGTATTGCAAAATGGCGTCAGAAACCAGCTGGCTGCGCTCTGGCAAGGCATGCGCAGCAAGCTCCTCAAGGGTCAGCCAGTGCAAGGCCAGAATATCTGCATCCTGCGGCTGATGCCCGGATGGCAAGGCGTCTGGTTCAAAGTAGAAGTTGACCCGCACATAGCGGTGGCCGTTACCGGCGACCAGCTGCGAAATACCCAGCCAACCGTCGGCTGTTAACACCAGACCGGTTTCTTCAAAAAGTTCGCGTTCAATCGCGGCAATTAAATCTTCGTCACTTTCAACATGACCAGCCGGCTGATTCAGCACGAGCCGCTGGCTTTGTTTATCACGTTCTTCCACCAGCAAAAATTTTCCCTGATAAACCACCACGGCGGCCACCGTGAGATGTAACTGACTTCGGTCCATCTTGATCCTTAAGGCGAGGCTTTGAATTGATGCTCACATATTGATGACCTCATACTACGGCGAAAACAGCATCCTGGTCTATTGTCCGGTTGACGTCGCAGCAAGATCAGCACAAAGCGCCACATTTTTCGCTGATTTCCTACTTTTTTTGAAGTGGTCAGGCCACGAAAGGTTTTGCTCTTTATTTGAAGTCTGTACTATGTGCAGGCTGTTTGATTCATCGGTTGTTCCATATCTGATATCTGCATGGCGAAAGCTTCCGGCATTTGAAGTTGCGACAGCAGACGCTCTACTGCGGTGGAAACTTAACTGATAAACTTATTCAACAAATCCAGCTGGTATTGGCCGGAAATAGCACCTTGATCACCCGATGGTTGGTGGTGATCCCGCTATAACTGCAGCCAGTATCGGCATCATTGTTGCTGATCCAGGAAATTACATGACCACTGAAACTTCAAAAATCATCTATACCCAGACTGACGAAGCACCAGCGCTGGCTACTTATTCACTGTTGCCAATAGTGCAGACTTTTGCCAAAGCGGCTGGCGTTCTGGTAGAAACCCGTGATATTTCGTTGTCTGGCCGTATTATCGCCGCATTCTCTGACTATTTAGCTCCGGCGCAGCAACAGGCTGACGCCTTGGCTGAATTAGGTCAGCTGGCAACACAACCTGATGCCAACATTATCAAGCTGCCAAATATCAGTGCTTCTGTGCCTCAATTAATTGCTGCGATTAAAGAATTACAAGCCAAAGGTTATGCGCTGCCGGATTATCCGGAAGAAGCCCGTACCGATGCTGAAAAAGACGCGAAATCGCGTTACGACAAAATCAAAGGCAGTGCGGTCAACCCGGTACTGCGTGAAGGTAACTCGGATCGTCGTGCGCCGTTATCGGTCAAGCAATACGCCCGGAAAAACCCACATTCAATGGGCGGTTGGTCGTCAACGTCTAAATCTCATGTCGCTCATATGAGCGGCGGTGATTTCTACGGTAGTGAAAAGTCAGTGACAGTGCCAACTGCAACCGCAGTACGGATTGAGCTGGCACAAGCCGATGGTTCAGTAAAAGTTCTGAAAGAAAAAACCAGCTTGTCTGCCGCTGAAGTGATTGATGCATCAGTATTAAGTGTCAGCGCTTTACGTGAATTTCTGGCGGCTGAAATCAGCAATGCCAAGGCGCAAGGTGTGCTGTTTTCAGTGCATTTAAAAGCCACCATGATGAAAGTGTCGGATCCAGTCATTTTCGGCCATGTGGTGACGGTGTTTTTCGCGGACGTTTTCGCCAAACATGCTGCTGTGCTGAAAGACTTAGGTGTTGATGTCAACAACGGTTTTGGCGATTTACTGGCGAAAATTCAGCAATTGCCAGCTGAAAAACGCGCTGAAATTGAAGCCGATATCGCTGCCGTTTACGCCGCACAGCCGCTGCTTGCGATGGTGAATTCCGATAAAGGTATCACTAACCTGCACGTGCCAAGTGATGTGATTATCGACGCTTCGATGCCTGCCGCTATTCGTACTTCAGGCCAGATGTGGGGCCCGGACGGCAAGTTAAAAGATACTAAATTTGTGATCCCGGATCGTTGTTACGCCGGTGTGTATCAGGAAACTATCAATTTCTGTAAAGAAAACGGTGCTTTTGACCCGAAAACCATGGGCTCAGTACCGAATGTTGGTTTGATGGCGCAAAAAGCGGAAGAATACGGCTCGCATGACAAAACATTCGTCATTCCAGCTGCTGGCGTGGTGAATGTGGTTGATGCTGCAGGCACAGTGCTGATGTCGCACAAAGTTGAAGCAGGTGATATCTGGCGGATGTGTCAGACCAAAGATGCGCCAATTCAGGACTGGGTGAAATTAGCAGTCAGCCGCGCACGTCTGAGCAACACACCAGCTATTTTCTGGTTAGACGCAGCGCGTGCCCATGACGCCCAGCTGATTACTAAAGTGAACAGTTACCTGGCGCAACATGACACTGCAGGTCTTGATATTTCTATCATGACGCCAGAGCAGGCGACCAAAGCCAGTCTGGTGCGGATCAAACAAGGTCTGGACACCATTTCTGTCACCGGTAACGTATTACGTGATTACCTGACCGACTTGTTCCCAATCCTTGAATTAGGCACCAGCGCTAAAATGTTGTCAGTGGTGCCGCTGATGAACGGCGGCGGCTTGTTTGAAACTGGCGCTGGTGGCTCTGCACCAAAACACGTTGAGCAATTTGTCGAAGAAAACCACTTACGTTGGGATTCTTTAGGCGAATTCCTGGCGTTAGCGGCGTCACTGGAGCATTTGAGCCAGGTTGCGGGTAACAAAGGTGCGAAAGTGCTGGCGGATACTTTAGACCAGGCAACTGCCAAGTTCCTGGATACCGATAAGTCGCCAACCCGTAAACTGGGTCAGTTGGACAACCGTGGTAGTCATTTTTATCTGGCGATGTACTGGGCACAAGCGTTAGCCACTCAAACTGCCGATGTCGCGCTACAACAACGTTTTGCGCCTTTAGCGGCAACGTTGGTTGAAAACGAAGCGAAAATTGTACATGAACTGAATTCAGTACAAGGCAAAGCAGTGGATATTGGTGGTTATTACCGGTTAGACGACACGAAAGCGACAGCAGCGATGCGTCCAAGCGCAACTCTGAATGAGGCGCTGGCTGCAGTCTAAGCTCTGCTATTAACGAAGCTGTACTATAAAAATCCGGTGGCAACACCGGATTTTTTTATGGAAATGATAGCGGAATACCGTCTGAAATGAGTCCGCGCTTTATGTCGGAACATCAGTATCGATAAGAAGTTACAGATAGTTTTCAGAGAGCAATAAAAGAAGAAAAGCAGATGATGGCAAGATCAATCTGGAATGAGTGTCAGGCAGGTCCCCCTGCATGGCTGCTGCCTGTCACTAACTGGAGCAGTGTTATTCCTGTTTGCCGTCTTCTGGCAGGGCAATATTCACCGCATGCAGGCCTTTGGGGCCCTCTGATAATTCAAAGGTTACATCCTGGCCAGCTTTCAACGTGCGGTAGCCGTCCATGCTAATGGTTGAGTAATGAGCGAAAATGTCTTCGTCACGACCATCTTCACGAATAAACCCAAATCCTTTGGCATTATTAAACCATTTCACTTTACCGGTAGCCATACTACATACTTCCTTCTCTTAGTTAGCTAATTTCTGTATTCTAAGATGACAACGTCAAAGCTTTTTCAAGCTCCATTAGTTACTGTAGATAATTTGTTCAGCTAGTCAAGTTTTTTACCGAACTAATCAAGATTGAAAAGCGTAGATATAACCTCCACATCCTTTGATGGATCAACCAGGCGTGACTATAGTTTATGAGCGGCATCAAACAGACCAAAGGACAGGGCGAAGGCTTAGCGGAGTTAATCCGACAGAAAGTTGAACCACCTCCAATGTATAAAGTGGTTCTGCACAATGATGATTACACCCCAATGGATTTTGTCATCGATGTGCTAACCCGTTTTTTTAACCTACAGTATGAACAAGCCAGTGAGATCATGTTAAAGGTGCATTACGAGGGCAAGGCGGTTTGTGGTGTGTTCACTGCTGAAATCGCTGAGACCAAAGTACAACAGGTCAGCAGTTATGCCAAAGAGCACGAACATCCGTTGTTGTGCACGATGGAAAGGGCTTAGCCGGTACTAATACCCAAAGTCATTGAAGATACGGCCAACAACCCCGAATCTTCAAGGATGAAAGGTATATCAGTCAGTAACTCAGGTGGATTAGGAGCTGTGCATGTTAAATAAAGATCTTGAGTTGACGCTGAATCTGGCATTTCGGTTTGCCAGGGAACGCCGCCACGAATATATGACCGTCGAACATCTGCTGTTAGCGTTATTAGATAACCCAGCCGCCGGTGATGCCTTAAAATCCTGTGGCGCCAATATCGACCGGCTGCGCAGTGAATTATCTACTTTTATCGATTCAACCACGCCGCTCATTCCTGACGGCGATTTAGACCGTGATACCCAGCCAACTCTTGGTTTTCAAAGAGTGTTACAGCGCGCCGTTTTCCATGTGCAATCGTCTGGTAAAGCCGAAGTAACAGGTGCCAATGTGCTGGTGGCTATTTTCAGCGAACAAGAATCACAAGCGGTTTATTTACTGAAGAAAATTGATATCAGTCGGCTGGATATCGTCAATTTCATTTCCCACGGCGTGATTAAAGCCGACAAAATTGAGCCAAGCGACGAGCAACACGAAGATTCGTCCGATGTGGGTGTCGAAGATAATAAATACCTCGAAAACTTTACCGCCAATCTGAACGTGTTAGCCAAAAATGGTCAGATTGACCCGCTGGTTGGCCGTGATACTGAACTGGAACGGACCATTCAGGTATTGTGTCGCCGCAAGAAAAACAATCCGCTACTAGTTGGCGAAGCAGGGGTCGGTAAAACCGCCATTGCCGAAGGTCTGGCGTATCGGATTGTGCAAAAGCAGGTGCCGGAAGTGATTGCCAATGCCACCATTTACTCGCTGGATATGGGCGCCTTGCTGGCCGGTACCAAATACCGCGGTGACTTTGAAAAACGACTGAAGTCGTTATTAAAAGAAATCGAACGCGAAAAAGATGCGGTGTTATTTATCGATGAAATCCATACCGTGATTGGCGCCGGTGCCGCTTCTGGCGGTGTGATGGATGCTTCCAACTTGATTAAGCCGCTGTTATCGAGTGGTCGGTTGCGTTGTATCGGTTCCACCACCTATCAGGAATTTAAAAGCATTTTTGAAAAAGACACGGCCTTGGTACGTCGTTTTCAGAAAATTGATATCACGGAGCCGAGTGTGGATGACACCACGCAAATTCTGCAGGGTTTAAAAGAGCGGTATGAAGCGCATCATGGTGTGCGGTATACCCAAAAAGCCTTGCGGGCGGCGGCTGAGCTTTCTGCGAAGTACATCAATGAGCGGCATCTGCCGGACAAAGCCATTGATGTGATTGATGAAGCCGGCGCCAGCCAGCGTTTGTTGCCGCTGTCAAAACGCAAAAAAGTTATCAATGTGCCAGAGATTGAGCATGTGATTGCCAAAATGGCGCGTATTCCGGAAAAGTCGGTATCAGCTTCGGATAAAGACGTGCTGGCCAATTTAGACCGCAATTTAAAACTGGTGGTGTTTGGGCAGAACGAACCGATTGAAGTGCTGACTTCTGCAATTCGTTTGTCACGCTCTGGTCTTGGTAATGAAGAAAAGCCGATTGGTAATTTCCTGTTTGCTGGCCCAACAGGGGTGGGTAAAACCGAAGTCACCAAGCAACTGGCAAAAATCATGGGCGTGGAGCTACTGCGGTTTGATATGTCCGAGTACATGGAGCGGCATTCAATCAGCCGATTGATTGGTGCGCCTCCTGGCTACGTCGGTTTTGATCAAGGCGGCCTGTTAACCGATGCGGTGTCCAAACATCCATATTCAGTAGTGTTACTGGATGAAATTGAAAAAGCCCATTCCGATATCTACAACATCTTGTTGCAGGTGATGGATCACGGCACTTTAACGGACAACAACGGCCGTAAAATTGATTTTCGTAATGTAGTGTTGGTCATGACCACCAACGCTGGTGTCCAGGAAACCGTGCGTAAAACCATTGGGTTTAAACAACAAGACCATAGCTTTGATGCACTCAAAGAAATCAACCGGACTTTTAGCCCGGAGTTCCGTAACCGGCTTGATGGCATCATTTGGTTTAAGCATTTATCACGCGATATTATTCTGCAAATTGTCGATAAGTTTATTTGTGATTTGCAGGTGCAGCTGGATAAAAAGCAGGTATCGATGGAGTTGTCGTCGGCTGCACGCGCTTGGCTCGCTGATAAAGGTTATGACCAAGCGATGGGCGCCAGACCAATGGCACGGGTGATCCAGGAGCAGCTGAAAAAGCCGCTGGCCAATGAGATTTTGTTTGGTCGCCTGTTACACGGCGGCGATGTCAGAATTGACCTGGTGGATAACGAACTGAGTTTTGATTATCTCGATTCGGCAGTACCAGCCTAGTCATAGACCTAGTCATAGAGCTAGCCATAAAGATGGTAAAAAACGATTAGCTTAAATCATCAGCTAATCGTTCTTTCTGCATTATATCGTTGCAGTATTTCTTTGCCGCGTTGCTGTTGAACCACTGAAAAAACAAACAAAAAAACACCCGGTGATGCCGGGTGTTTTTTTACGTTAGTGCAGCTTAGTTTGTTTTATGCAACAGTGACCAGGCTTTACCCACTTAACGTTGACGGAAGACGATCCGACCCTTGGTCAAATCGTATGGCGTCAGTTCTACAGTGACTTTATCGCCGGTCAGAATACGGATGTAGTTTTTCCGCATTTTACCCGAAATGTGCGCGATAACCACGTGACCATTTTCGAGTTCGACCCGGAACATTGTATTTGGCAAGGTATCCAAAATTGTGCCTTGCATTTCAATCACGTCTTCTTTCGCCATGCAGCGTACGAGCCCCTTTAGAAAAATATGTTTAAACTGGAAAAAAACTGCGCAGATTGTGCCGAAATCACGAGGATAAGTAAAGCAACTCGGGTCTTTTTAATCAAAAGACTGCCAATTACCTGCAATCAGTCGTTGTTGCGGACCAAAATCGGCTTTATATGACATTTTCTGACATTCTAAAATGTAATAGCCGAGGTATAACTGAGCCAATGGCTTGGCTCTAAGGTACTCAAGTGCCGCCAGAATGGCTAACTTCCCAAGTGCTAAATTGCTGTCTGGCTGATAGAAACTATAAACCGCTGACAAGCCATCCGGTAATTGATCAAGGATCATCACGCCAACGAGCTGCTCTTGCTGATATTGCTCCAATACCAGGATATCCAGCCAGTCGCAGTGAAACATCGAGTACAAATGCTCTGGATCCGGCGGATCCATCACACCGCCTGCATGTTTACCCCGGATATATTGCTGATATAAATCAATATATTGCATGCCATCGCCAGCTGGAATGACTCGATAATGCCATTGGGCTTTTTTGGCCTTGTGCAGTAATTTTCGCTGCGAAGTGCTGATCACAAAATGCTCAGCGGCAATTCGCACCGCTTGGCAAGCCTGGCAACTGCTGCAATAAGGCCGGTAGAGCTGTTGGCCGGTGCGACGGAAATTGTAATTCATCAGCTGCTGATAAACGGCCGGGCTCAGTGGTTGGTCGGGTAGGGTAAATACCAGTCGTTCGGACTGCTCTGCTAAATAACTGCAGTGGTGTTCACCGGTAAGACCTAACTGAATTTGTCGTAAATCCATCATTGAAATTCCAGCACAGCCGGTTCCCAGGCCGATGATGGTACAGGCGCATCACGTAATTGCTGCAGCAACTTCAGATACTTGGCTTTCGGTAACGGCTGAACTCCGAGTTGTAGTAAAAACGGATTGGGCATCTGGCAATCAATCCAACCTTCAGAGTAACCAGTAAGTTGTTGTTGCAGCATACAAAGCGCCAGTTTGGCGGTGTTCGGCTCTAGATTAAACATCGATTCACCACAAAACAAACCGCCGACAACTACACCATACAAACCGCCGACCAGCTGATTGTGCCGCCAGACTTCGATACTGTGCGCCAGCCCCGCCTGATGCAAAGCCAGGTAAGCCTGTTGCATGTTGTCGACAATCCAGGTACCCGCCTGATTGCGACGTGGCAGCGCAGCACAATGGGCTATCACTTGTGCAAAAGCTAAATTACGACTGTAGTGAAATTGCTGTTGTTTTTGATATTTGCGCAAGCTGCGATTGAGCTGTAGCTCGCCAGGAGCAAACACGGCGCGGGTGGATGGCGACCACCATAAAAGTGGATCACCATCGCTAAACCAAGGGAAGATACCGCTACGATATGCCTGCTGTAACCTTGGCACCGACAAATCACCGCCCATCGCCAGTAAACCGTCAGGATTTTTCAGCGTCGAGTGTAGCGGCGGAAACCATAAAGGATCCGCCGTTAACTCAGGGAGATAAATAGCCATCGGCCTCCAGGCGTTGCGCGAACGGCAATTATTTGGCCAGAGCGTCCAAATAACGCTCGGCATCAAGCGCTGCCATACAGCCGGTGCCGGCTGAAGTAATGGCCTGACGGTAGATGTGATCTGACACATCACCGGCAGCGAATACCCCTTCGATGCTGGTCTGAGTGGCATTGCCTTCAATGCCGCTTTTCACCATCAGGTAACCGCCTTTCATTTCCAGCTGACCGGCAAAAATGTCGGTATTTGGCTGGTGACCGATAGCGATAAACACGCCTTGCAGTGCCAGTTCTTCATCACTTTCGCCTTTGGTGGAGGTTAAACGCACACCGGTTACGCCCATATCATCGCCCAGAACTTCGTCCAGTTGGCGATGGGTGTGCAGCACGATATTGCCAGTGGCAACTTTGGCATTTAAACGATCGACCAGAATTTTCTCTGCTTTGAAGCTGTCACGGCGGTGAATTAAATGCACTTCAGCAGCGATGTTTGACAGATACAGCGCTTCTTCAACGGCGGTATTACCACCACCAACCACCGCAACTTTTTGATTACGATAGAAAAAACCATCACAAGTTGCGCAAGCTGACACACCACGGCCACTGAATTTTTGTTCAGATTCCAGACCCAGATATTTAGCCGAAGCGCCGGTGGCGATAATCAGCGCATCACAGGTATACACGCCATTGTCGCCGGTCAGGGTAAATGGCCGTTGTTTCAGGTCAACGGTGTGGATATGGTCAAAAATAATCTGGGTATTAAAGGTTTCGGCGTGTTCGCGCATTCGCTCCATCAGCGCCGGGCCAGTCAGACCATGCGGGTCACCTGGCCAGTTTTCGACTTCTGTGGTGGTGGTCAGCTGACCACCTTGCTGCATACCGGTAATTAATACCGGATTTAAATTGGCACGGGCGGCATAGACCGCAGCCGTATAACCGGCAGGGCCAGAGCCCAGAATCATTAAACGGCTGTGTTGTGGATTTGACATAAAAACTCCGGAAGGTCTGCAAAATTAAGTTATTACCCGCTTAGATGGGGCGATTTTATGGGATTGCAACGGTTGGTGAAAGCCAGCGGACGAAATTAATTGTTCAAGCCTGTAAAGCGGGCTTTGCTGTGCTAAGGTGAATCGGGTTGTCCCAAAGTTCTTCGGGTTGGCTCAAAGTTCGGTTGTGCTGCGGCATGTTGGTGCTGACTTGCCGGTTCAGGAAAGACATGCGGAGGTCATGCTGAATTCTCATTTGCCGGGTCTGAATTGGATCCATAAATTGTTTTGTTTGCTGATCACACTGACTTTTTACTCTTCAGTGACATTCGGCTACACCGACTTTAAACGGATTGGTGTTGATGACGGCTTACCCAATGCCACGATTTACAGCGTGGCCCAGGATCAACATGGTTATATCTGGCTGACCTCCACCAACTCCGGTTTATTAAGATACGACGGTTATAATTTTTCCGAATTTCCGCTGCTGACCGCCAGTGAAATGCAACACCTTGGCCATCAGGACGTTGGCGTGTTGCTGATCGATCGTGAAAATAACATCTGGGCGGGTACCTGGGGCTATGGTTTGAGCCGGATTGATGCGCTGACCGGCCAGCTCAGTCGTTATGTCGTCGATAAAAACTCGGATCAGGGCATCGCTGGCATGCAGGTGCAGGCGTTATTTCAGGACCGGGCTGGTTATTTGTGGATTGGTACCACCGGCGGACTGAACCGGCTTAGCCCGGATGGCAAAATGAGCCGCATTGGTGCGGCCAATTCAGCGCAACCGCTCAAGCATCAACGGATCTGGAGTCTGCAGCAAACCGCGGACGGGACTGTCTGGATTGGGACGGCCGAAGGTTTACATTGCTGGCACGAGCAAACTGGTTTGTGCCCAGTGGCATTGCCTTACCCCAATGCGGCGACCGGCAGTCGCGACAACGAAATCCGCGCTTTGACCACCAGCCAAAATACCTTGTGGATTGGCACCCGATTGGGTTTATTCAGCCTCGATGCGACAACCGGCAACATAACCCCGGTGCCGGTAGCGGAGTCGATGACCACGCCTATTATCAATCACTTGCTGTTTGATTCCGATGGCAATTTATTACTCGGCACCTATAACGGTCTGTTTCGTTATAATCCGCAGCAACGAAAGTTTTTGAAGTTCCGCAAACAAGATTCATTGTTACCCACGGTTAATGTGCGTTCGATGTTCATTGACCGCACCGGCGTGTTATGGCTGGGATCCCGCGAAAATGGTTTGTTTTATGCCAGACACAGTGCTTCGGCTTTCTCATCGTTAACATCGTTGTTGCCAGGAGAGCCGGCCGGTGATCTCGGTTTTACGGTGACGGCAGTATTCAGCGAGGGCGATGTGTTGTGGCTCGGTAGCGCAGAATATTTGTACCGAATTGATCGTAAATTAGAAACAATGCAGCGTTATCAGACTTCAGGGCGGGTAAATACCATCCGTCGTGATCCGCAAGGTCAGGTGTTTGCGGCCACCGATGTCGGCTTGTTCCGCTATGACCCGCCGTCTGATGCGCTGCAGCGGATCGATCAGCCTTTTACCTTGGCCAAAGCCAGAAATGACAACGTTCGTGATCTGGTCATTAACGAACAGGGGCAGTTCTGGCTGGGTTTATGGGGCGAAGGCGTGTTGTATTGGGATCCGGCAACGCAGCAGAGCCAGTTATTATTGCGCGAGATGATACAGCAAAAAGTTGGGGATGCCGTGCAGGCACTGTATCAGCAAGGCGATTTTTTGTGGGTCGGCACCCGCTATTCCGGCCTGTTTCAGCTCACCATCAGCTCCGGCGCCATTCGTCATCTCAGTGCGGATCAGGCGTCCGGGCTGGTACTGCCAAGCCAGGATGTGCAATGTGTCGAAAAAGGTCCTGCCGACAGTATTCTGATTTGTACTGAACAAGGTTTGGTGGTGTATCAACCGCAAACCTTAACCCAGCAGCTCTGGGATGGGCGCTCCGGATTGTTAACCCACAATATCGTCGGTGCGCATACCGACGCTGACAGTAACGTCTGGTTGTTGTCGGCTAAAGGTCTGACGCTAAAACCGGCCGGTAGCTCGCGTTTTATCACCTTCACCCGGCAGGATGGGCTGGTGGCAACCGAGTTGGTGTTTAAAGCCATTTTTAATGATCAGAGTGGCAGCATTTACATTGGCACTATTGCCGGTCTTGCCATTGTTGAACCTGAACTATTATGGGTCAACGAATTGCCGCCGACGGTAGCAGTACCCGAAATCTTGATTAATCATCAACCGCTACCGATGCTGGCCCATAGCAATGAATGGCCGAGTATTGTGCTGAAACCAACCGATAGCAGTGTCGAGTTTAAATTTGCCAGCCTTGATTATCATGATGTCAGCCGCAATCAGTTTTTATACCGGCTGCGTGGTTTTGACAGTGACTGGATTTTGCAATCCGATAAACGCGCCGCCTATTATTCAAATTTACCGGCTGGCGACTATGTGCTGGAAGTGAAAGGCTCTAACAATCACGGTTTGTTTAGCGATAAAACCGTTGAAATTCAGCTGCAGGTGCTGCCGTCCTGGTGGCAATACCGCACCGTCCAGGTGTTGGTGGGTATTGTAACCTTGCTGCTGATTTTAGCCGGACATCAATACCGCTTGCGGCATGTGCGGCAAATCAATCGGTTATTGCAGAACTCGGTGCAGGAGCGTTCAAAAGCACAGTTGATCCTCGAAACCAAAGTCGCTGAGCGCACCAGCGCGCTGGAGGAAAGTTCGTTAACGCTGTCGCTGCGTAGTAAACAATTAGAAAAAAGTCTGCAGGAAGTGGCCAAAGCCAACCGTGAGCTAAAACGGCTCGACAAGCTCAAAGATGAGTTTATTTCGGTGGTATCGCATGAACTGCGCACGCCGCTCACCTCTATTCGGGGTGCTGTTGGCTTGATAGCTCAGCGGGTGGTGGAGCCGGGATCGGATCCCTATCAGTTGTTAATTCAAACGGCAGTCAATAATTGCGAAAGGTTATCAAGCATCATCAACGATTTATTGGATGTGCAGAAATTTGAAGCCGGTAAGTTTGTGCTGCAATTAAAGCCGGTGGATTTGGTCGATTTAGTGCAGCAGGCGATCAGCGCCAGCAATGCTTATGCCCATAAATACCAGGTCAGTGTGACGTTACAAGCCGATTTAGCAACGCCACTGACGGTGAATGTCGATGCATTGCGCATTCGGCAGGTGGTGGATAATTTATTGTCCAACGCTATTAAATTCTCGCATCAGGGCGGCGCGGTGTTGGTTGAACTTTGCGGCGATGAGCTGCAGGTTAAAGTCGCAATCACCGATCAGGGCGTCGGTATTCCGGAATCCTTTCATACGCGGGTGTTTGATAAATTTAGTCAGGCCGACGCGTCCGATAGCCGTACTCAGGAAGGCACCGGTCTTGGCCTGACCATTTGTAAAAAGATTATTGAAAGCCATCAAGGGCAGATTGGATTTGTCAGCCAGGAACAGCAGGGCAGCTGCTTTTGGGTGACGTTGCCCAGACTACAGAGTTTGACCTGAATTGGTTTTTTAAAGCGGCCAAGCCGGTCATCGCAGGTCATAGCACGTAAAAGTAAATCGACACAAAGTGACAAACACTGCCGGCGACCACCCACAGATGCCAAATGACATGATGCAAAAACAACGAATGCCAGAGATAAAAAATCACCCCAAATGAATAACACAAACCGCCGGCCAGTAACCACCACAAGCCTTCGGCCGGCACCGTTTGCATCAGCGGATTCGCGGCCACTAACGCCAGCCAGCCCATCACCAGATACAGCACCAGACTGAGTTTTTGAAATTTAAGATGGGCGACAAATTCCAGCAACACACCGATGATGGCCACGCTCCAAACCACGGCAACCAGCCAGAAACCCCAGCTGTCGCGCATGCTAATCAGCGTAAATGGCGTATAACTGCCGGCAATCAGCACGTAGATGGCTGCGTGATCCAGTTTTCGCCAGAGCGCTTTTCGTTCAGGGTGCTGACTGCCGTGATAACAGCTTGATGACAGGTACAATAAAAATAAACTCAGACCAAAGGCCAGACTGGCAAACAGCGCTTGTCCACCAAGATGCCAGCTTTTGGCGACCAATAAACCACAACCGACTAAGCTCAGTACTGCAGCTGCGGCGTGACTGAGACAATGCAGCTGTTCTTCGGTGGCGTGATAGTTTTTTTCTTTGGAACTCATGGTGGGCTCATAGGCGCTGGATGAAACTCATCATACCACTGTTGGCAGTCTGGCTGCCAAGGTCTGTTTGGCGTGCGGCAAAAGCCAAGGTAGAATGCGCCGGAACTGGCCATTGAGTAGGGTACTCAACATATGTTATTAGTAGTACTGGGTTACGTCTGGCCGGAGCCAGATTCTTCCGCAGCCGGACGACGGATGCTGAGTTTGTTGCAGCTGTATCGGCAACAAGGTTGGCGGATTATTTTTGCCAGTCCAGCCGAGCAGGGCCCGCATCGTTTTGAATTAGCGCAATGGCAGATTGAAGAAAAAAAAATTCCTCTAAACGATGATGCTTTTGATCAGTGGCTTGGCGAAATGCAGCCGGATGTGGTGCTGTTTGACCGTTTTATGCTGGAAGAGCAATTTGGCTGGCGGGTCGAAGCCGCGTGTCCGCACGCGCTGCGGTTACTCGACAGTGAAGATTTACATTGCCTGCGTCAGGCACGCCAGCAAGCCTATGCGGCGAAACGTTCGTTACAGCAAGCTGATTTATTCAGTGAAATGGCACAGCGTGAAATCGCGGCTATTTTGCGCTGTGATTTAACCTTTACCATCTCGCGCGCTGAAATGGCGTTGTTAACCGAGCAATTTCAGGTACCTGTCAGCCAACTGTTGTATTGTCCGTTTTTACTCGACGAGCCATTGCTGGCGCCTGGTGCTGACTTTAGCGAGCGCCGGCATTTTATCAGCATCGGTAATTTCCGGCATGAACCGAACTGGCAAAGTGTGTTGTGGTTAAAACAACAGATTTGGCCGCTCATTCGGGCTCAGTTACCTGGTGTCGAGTTGCATATTTACGGCGCTTATCCACCACCCAAAGCCACGGCACTCCACGCACCGAAACAAGGTTTTTTGATGAAAGGCTGGGCTGAAAACGCCCATCAGGTGTTACAACAAGCCAGGGTTTGTCTGGCGCCTTTGCAGTTTGGTGCTGGCCTGAAAGGCAAATTCATCGACGCGATGCAAACCGGCACGCCCAGTGTGACCACCGCTATTGGCGCTGAGGGGATGTGTGCGGTAGAGGCGCGTGCTGACGAGACCGCTTCTGGCTACGTGCTGACGGCCGCAGGCTCTGCGTTGGCTACTGCCAGCTCTGATCAATGGGCCGGGCTATTGGCCGAACAGCCGGAAGATATTGCAGCAGCGGCGGTGCAGTTGTATCAGGACGAGCAGCTTTGGCTTACCAAGCAACAGCTTGGTTATCAGATTTTGCAGCAAAATTTTGCCCGTTCAGTGCTCGAACCCGCGATCTGGCAGCAACTGGAAACCGTGCGCTTGCAGCTGGATACACATCGGGCGCAGCATTTTTATGGTGCCATGCTCAGATTTCATCATCACCGCAGCACCCGTTTTATGGGGCAGTGGATTGAAGCCAAAACCAAACTGGCGGCACTGCGACAGCAGATCGCCAATCCAGTATCGAAGGAGTCCACATGACCCAAGCACAGATCAGCCTCAGCGCCCTGGTGCAATTACTGAATACCGAACTAGCCAGCGCGACCATCAAAGATTATTGCCCAAATGGTTTGCAGGTTGAAGGTAAAACCCAAATCAAAAAAGTGGTGACGGGCGTGACTGCCTGCCAAAAATTACTGGACGCGGCCATTGCCGTGAATGCCGATGCGATTCTGGTGCATCACGGTTATTTCTGGAAAGGCGAAGCCAGCGAAATTACCTGCATGAAAAAACGCCGTCTGCAAAGCTTGCTGCGTCATGACATCAGCTTGCTGGCCTATCATTTGCCGCTGGATGTGCATGCAACTCTTGGCAATAACGCGCAGCTGGGTAAATTGTTGGGTTTAGGCAATATTCGGGCGCTTATGACGGTGGAGCCACGTGGCGTGGTGATGTTGGGCGATGTGGCGGCGCCAGTGAATGCTGCGGAAATTGCCGCGCAACTAAAGCAGTTGCTGGGGCGGGAACCCTTGTTACATGCTGCGGGGGCAGCCAAAGTGAAAACGCTGGCCTGGTGCAGTGGTGGCGGTCAGGGTTATATTCAGGCTGCTGCCGATGCCGGTGCTGATTTATTCTTCAGCGGTGAAGTGTCCGAGCAAACCATTCACTGTGCCGACGAGCTGGGCATCCATTTTATCGCAGCCGGTCATCATGCGACTGAACGGTATGGTATTCAGGCGCTGGGGCAGTGGCTGGCGGCACAAACCGGGATTGAAGTTTGTTTTATTGATGTACCCAATCCGGCGTGAGCTTGATTCTTATGAACGCGCTGACATGCAGCCGACTGCCGTTGTTGGTGCAGTATTGTGATCAGTCATTCGCTGAATATATTGTTGCACCAGCCCCATATATTCGTAAAAGACATAACTGAGCGCATGTAGACTTTGCGCCGATGGCAGCCAGCCTTGCCAGCCGATATCGCCGGTCAGACGTCGCACATAAAAGTCAGTGGGGGCCGCAATCACCCGGCCGCCATAATGCGCAAACCAATTGCAGGTCCGCGGCATATGCATGGCTGAAGTGACTACCACCGCTGGCTGTTGATCGATGGCGGCAATAAAAGACTGCACTTCGCCCTTTGTATTACTGGCCTCGCTGTGACTGACAATTTTCGCTGGTGCAACGCCCATGGCAATGGCATATTGCCGGGCAAATTCGGTATGGGATTGGCTGCGTTCCGCGATATGACCACTGACATGCAGCACCGCTTCTGGATACAGATGCCAAAGCCGGATGCCTTCGCTTAACCTGGCCAAAGTACAAGGTTCAGCTTTGCTGGTCAGGGGTAAAAAGCTGCTGTCCTGATGATTGCAGCCGAGTACCAGAATATGTGCCAGCGCTGGCTTGGCTGATGTTGTTGCTGCCGATGTTGTTGATGAAGCGGCAGCAAAAGCCGGGTAGGCCAGTTCCAGCGGTTTGGCCAATTGGTCTACGACAGGCTTGGTGCAAAATAGCCAAAATAATAGGAAAGTGACAGTTGCTGCGCGTGGAAGCCGTCGCTGCGCTCGCCACTGCTGTAGCACGGTAAATAGCAGCAACGCCCAGATGATCATCACCGGCGTCAATAACAGTTTGACAGGAAATTCCATAACTTTATGACTAAAACCTATGACTAAAAAGCAGACTGACCGCAATTTTGACAGCATCGCCGCCAAATTCCAGCAGAATATTTATCAGACCACCAAAGGCCGCTTGCGCCAGTTGGTGCTGCAACGTGATCTTGCTGAATTTGCGCCATTAGCGACGCCAACGCAAATTCTGGATGTAGGGGCAGGGCAAGGCCAACTTGCTTTGTGGCTGGCGGCGCGTGGCCATCAGGTGCGGCTGACTGATTTGTCGCTGGAAATGCTGCAAATGGCGCAAGCTCAGGCCGCCGAACAAGGGCTTTCGGCACAAGTTAGTTTCGCCAATCTGGGTTTGCAGCAGCTCGTGCCGGAGCAACAACAATATCCGGTAGTGCTTTGCCATGCGGTGCTGGAATGGCTGGCCGATCCAAAGGCCGCTATTGCCGATTTATACCAGCTGGTGGCGCCAGGCGGCGCGTTATCGCTGATGTTCTATAACGTCGACGCCAAGCGTTTTTCCAATATTGTGTATGGCAATTTTAACTACGTGCTGCGCGATTTAGCCTACAAAAAGAAAGTCAGTTTAAGCCCGCAACAACCCCTGAACCCGCTTGACGTGGTGGCTTGGTGCCAGCAGCAAGGCTTTACCTTGCACAGTAAAACCGGCGTGCGCTGTTTTCACGATTACCTGCGTGACCGTTCCGAGCAGGAATCGGAGTTTGATAAGTTACTGGAAGTTGAACTGAAGTACAACCGCACCGAACCTTATGCGTCATTGGGGCGGTATCAACATTTGTTGTTATTGAAGCCGTTGTGATGCTGGTGTTTTGCTATGCGTTGGTTGTCAGCCGTTACCAGCGGCACGGGTCACAGCAACACAGACCCGCCGTGAATACGTCCCTGTAGGCTCGGCTGCGGCTCCATGCCGCAGACGGTCTGCTTATGCTGCCACCCGGCCGCTGGCACTATTGCGAAATGAACGATATTGTTGTGCGATTAGCGGACAAAGTGAGCTGGATTTACTGTTTGACGAGATTAAAGGTTAACTCGCATTCGCATCATCAGTTTTCGCAAAGCGAACAACCGAGAGGTAATTGAATATGAACAATCAACCGCTACCCGATACTGACAACCCGCAGTGGACGCCGACAGATGTGCAGCAGTCCTCTACTTTTGATGCGTTGCCCGCTACATTGCGTGAAACATTGTCAAATCGTCGACGTGGACCGCAGAAAGAGCCGTTGAAGTGACTTTTAGCTGTGGGAAGTTAAGGGGCCGCTGGCTTATTCAAGCCGGTTATTCCAAATGTAGGGGATACGTGCTGCGCCATCCACCGCTGTAACGACAATGCAAGCCGAACACCTGTCGGATGGCACGCTTCGCGTTTATCCGACCTACGTTTTTATATTTAAAACAAAGTGTTACTTTCACGGTAGGGTGGATAAGCGAAGCGCCAACGCACATGCTTTTATATGAACGGTTGGCGGCATACCAACCTCAATCAAACTCCACCTGATACAACAAATCCACCGAATCATTCAAACCACTCACCGCTTCTAAAAACAACTTGCGCGCCAGCCGATAGCGCAGGGTGAATTCGCCGACCTGGTTAAAAATACCGACGCCATATTTGAGTTGTAGTTTGGGTGACAAATAACCGCTGACCATCACTTTGGAGCTGTCGCCGCTGCCGGCGGTGTCAAGGCTGAGTTCGCGCAGGCCGAACACTTCGCCGAGCTGGCCGACTAATTTGCCGCTGCTGGCGATGCCGATGCCGATGAGGCTAGTGGTGACGGATTTATCAGAGCTGCTGCTGGTTAAATCGCGGCCTAACAGTAAATAAGCCAGGGCGTTGGCTTGTGGTTTGGCTGGGGTGGAGAACACTTTAATCACCGGATTATCGGTGAGACCGTCGACCTGAATACCGGCAATCACGCCATCTTCGGTTTTTTCTGGGTTGCGAATGGCTTCAATCGCCATCAGTGGTTGATCGGCGGGGCCGTTAAAGGTGAGTTTGCCTTTGCGCAGTTGCAGATCCTGGCCATAAGCGCGGAAAGTACCGTCGCGTAGCGCGACTTGGCCATGAATGGTTGGCACCAAACCTTGTTGGCGAATACGTAGCACACCTTCTAATTTGGTTTTAAGGCCAAAAGCGGCCAGTCGTACGTTTTCGCCGAGCGTTAACCGCACGTCGGAGCTCAGTTTCCACGGCGGTAACCCAGAGCTGTCGATGATGGCGGCGGTGCGGATCACTTCATCGTCCGAGACCCGAATGGCGTTTTCCGGCAAAGCATCGACTTCCATGTTGCCGTTTTCCAGTAACACTTCGCCACTCAAAAGGCCACCTTGTTGCTCGGCGCTGAATAATAAATCGGGGCTGAAGCTAAAACTGGCGTTGGGTAGATGCAATTTCAGTTTTTGCCCGGACAGTTGCACGCTGCCAAACCAGCCGTTCGCGACCTGCCAGTCGGCGTCGCCGCTGATATTTAACGGCCCGTCCGGGGTGCGCAGGGCGCCGGATAACAAGGCTTTGCGATCAGCAAAGGCCAGCGTTAAGCTCGATTCACTAATTTCCATCGGTGCCTGGCGGCCATTTAAGCTGAGGTTTTCCAGCTGAATTTGGCCTTGCAATAATGGATTAGCAAGAGCACCGCTGGCGCGGACATCGCCGTTTAGTACTGCACTGAACTGACTGAATTCACTGAAAATTGGCTGTAAAAAGGCTAAATCAAATTGTTTTAACTGCAGTCTGGCATCTAGTTGTTTATCCGGCGTATCAAGCGCAGTCAGGCCAAATTGTAGGCTGGCGGCCTGGTCATCGACAAACTTAAATTGCAGCTTGGCACTCAGCTGCTGCGGATTCAGACTCGCCTCAATCAGCAATTGCTGCCAGGGGATCTGCAGCAAAGACGTGCTTTGATATTCTATCTTACCGGCACCGCCTTGTAATTGCAGCTGCGCCGTGGGTAACTGGCCTTGTTGCCAGTTGACCTTGATATCACCATCGATGGCGCCGCTGAGGCTTTGTTCGTCGGCCAACAGCGGATTGACTGATGCCAGTTCAAAGTTACTCAGTGCCAGCTGTAACTGACCTTTTTTCAGTGACACGTCTTGCAACGGCTGCATACAAAGCCCTGCGGCTTGGTCTTCCAGGCAAAATGCGCTGAGCGACAACTGCTGTTTGGCCAGTGACCAACTACTTTGGGTTGGCTGATTGAGCTGCCAGTCACCTAAATCTGATTTTAATCGTAATTCCTGCCACTGCGCCTGCCAGCTGTCGGCTTTTAGTTGGCCGGTCATCGCCAGCGCGGCGTGCAGTTGATGGCTATCGAGCAGCAGATGGCTGTCATGCTGCAGCCGGTTGCCACTAAGCTGCCAATCCAGTTGCTGCAATTGCAAGCCTGGCGCCTGACCTTGTTTGGCGACGAGCGACATACTGCTGGCTTTTTTGCCCCAATCGACAATTTTTGCTTTCAGTTCAATGCTACTGAGTGCGTAATCATCCTGATAATTCAAATTGCTACCGGTAAGGAGCAAGGCCAGATCCGGCTCCGCCGCCGGGCCACTGACATTAATTTCACCCACAATTTTACCTTCACTTTGGGATACTGAAGCTGCGAGATCGTTGATATTCACCTTTACCGCTAACTGCCATTGTTGTTCCAGGCCGCCGCTGACACTCAGTTGGTTTGGGCCATGGCTTAACAGCAGTTGTTCAGTATTGAGCCGCCAATGGTCGGTCTGCTGGCTGGCCTTGAAGCCACCTGTTAGCTGCAACGGTAAGTCGCGAATGTTGCCGGTGATATCTAAACCACCGATGTCCAGCGCCAGCTCTGGCTGCAAACCAACTGCCAGATAAAAACTGCCGCTAAATTCACCGGCATAATCGGTCCAATACAGGCCGGGTTGAATGGTTTTTAGCTGCCATTGACTGTTGAGCTGTTGTTGCTGCAGATCATAAAGCCCTTTGACGATCGCACTGCCATTGAGGGTCTGAATTTGCAGTTCATCCAGCAATAATTGTTTTGCCGGGGGTTGATAAACGCCGCGTAATTGCAGGGTGCTATTGGGTAAATCTGGCAGTGTGGCTTTTAAGCCGCCGCTAAATTGTTGGTGATCCAAGCTGCCTTCTACGTCCAGTAACACACTGCTGGCGTGATAAGTGGCACTGCCGTCCTCGACCAATGGCCAGTGCAGGGCATCTGCTTTGAGCTGCAGGCTAAATGGCAATTGTGGCTGGGTGAGGTTAAGCGTCGCATTGACGCTGGCTTGCTGCTGGCCTGCTAGCTGTAAATGCAACAGCAGTTTGTCTAGCGGACCGCTGAGGGTTCCGTTGAAGTTTTGGTTTGGCACCAACTCTGGCAGTTCTGCGCTAAAGTCGCCGCTCAGTGAACCTGTAGCATCTTGCTGCCAGTCCAGTTTGGCATTGGCTTTCACTGCTGGTGCGGTGGCGATCAATTCGCTCAGCTGTAATTGCCAACGCTGTTGTTGCAAAATCGCTGACATTTTCAGCGTTTTAAGCTGCAATGCTGGCTGTTCGGGCTCTGCGCCAGTTTGTTGCAGGCTGACATCATCAAGCTGCAACGTGCTAAGGTCGATAGCAATTGGCAATTTCAACGTGGTTAAATCTGGCAGCCGAAATGGCGCGTCGTCGGTCGGAGCTTCGGCGCTGCTGACCAGCTGCACCCCTTGAATCTGCGTTGCGGCCAACGTCAGGTGCTGGTCGGCAAAACGTCCGCCACTTTGTAAACTGGTGATCTGGCCTTGCAGTGAGGGTAGGTTAAAACTGAAATCGTTGCTGGTCAGCGCATCCACCCGCAGCGACCAGAGTGGGCTGGTTTGTGCGGCTACATCAGTTGCATCAGGAGTGGCGGTCGATGGTTCAGCCGCTGCCAATATTTCCAAGTTAGTACTGGTTAAAGTCAGATAATCCAAGCACAACATACGGCCGCTGAAACATCGCCAATCCAGTCGGGTTTCCAGCCGCTGAATGCTGATTTTAGCGGTGTCGTTTTTGTACTCCAGCTGTTCAAACACCGCGCCACGCCAAAGATCGCCGCTGACCGCTGCAAAATGCAAACCGCTGACAAATTGCGGCAATATCAAGCGAGCCAGTTGCAAACTTAAATTAGTACCGGCAATCGCCAGCACCACCAAAATCAACATCAGCAGCGTTAACAGGGTGCTTTTCAGCCAATACCAGCGCACACTCATAATTCGGGCCCTAAAGTAAAATGCAGCCGCAAGCCACTGTGTTGATCGCTGTTGACCGGATAAGCCAAATCGATGCGTAACGGGCCAATCGGTGAAGCCCAGCGCGCGCCAATGCCAACGCTGTGTTGCCAATCCGGGCGGACATTCCAGGCACTGCCGTGATCGGTGAACAGTGCCAGCCACCAGTCGCCTTTGATCCGATATTGATACTCCAGATTGGCTGTCGCCAGACGAGTACCGCCGATCAATAAATCATCCGCGTCAACTGGCGACACTTCCTGATAGGCAAAGCCCCGTAAGCTATTATCGCCACCGGCAAAAAAACGTAAAGACGGTGGAATATTCAATACTTGCTCTTGCAGAATGACCCCGCCATCCAGCCGTACCAACCAGCGTTGGTCTACAGACCAGCTGCCAATCCAGCCAACACGGCCCCGTAACCGGACAAAGTCGGTATCGGACGCCAGCGCTTTGTTGGCCACTTCCATCGACAAAGAGTAGAAGTCGGCTGTTTCCGGCATATTACCGCCACTGTTAGTCCCGCGGCTGAAACTTAAACCCGGCAACAGCAACGTCGACTGATCATCCTGACTGCCCTGCACATAGTTTTCGTATAAAGCGCGGACCGATGCCGTGCGGTTCCAGCCACTTTTCAGTAGCCAATTGCGCTCGGCGACCAGGTTAATTTCCTGACTGTCGGTATCCAGATCGTCCAGCTTGGTGTAGCGAAAGGTAAACTGATAATAATCATTGCTGACATTACGAAGTGGCATTTTGTAGCGGGTTTCCAGCTTCTGCTCCGGGTTCGACAACGCCAATTCGCTGGATAAACTATGGCCGCGATCATTGAGCCAGGGTTTGTCCCACTTGCCTTTAATGCGCGCGCCTTTATCGGTGGTGTAACTGGCATAACCAATACCGGCTTCAACAATATTGCGCATTGAAGGCGCCAGTTCCACCCGTAGTGGCAACACCCCGTCTTTGCGGTTTTCGACATCGGCTTCAAGGTTAATGCTACTAAACCAGTTCGTAGTGCTGAGCGCCTGACTGAGCTCGCCCAGCAAGCGCGCGGAATAATGGTCACCTTTACGAAAGGTCAATAACGAGCGTAAGCGGGCACTATTAATTTGGCTGCCGTGAAAGGTGATATCGCCAAATTTGTAGCGCACGCCACTATTAAAAAACAATTTCACCGTACCACGACGATCACCTGGGGTGACGACGAGCTCAGTGCGTTCAAATTTGGCGTCAAAAAAGCCTTTGCGGTTGGCCAGGCTTAACAGCTCGCTTTTATAGTTTTCGTATTTGCCGTGATGCAGCCGTTCGCCTTTTTTCGGCGCGGCGTTTTTCAGCAGTTGCAGAAATTGGGTATCGTTGGCGGCACCACCGAGAATGCGGATGTCGTTGATATCAATGTAAACATATTTATTGGCGGTAATTTTGGCGTGTAAGATATAGTCTTTGCCCTTGTGCTGGTCTTCAAAATCAACCACCACCTGATAATAACCAAGGCCACGCAGCGCCAGTTTGATATCGCGATTGACCCGGTTTTTAAAGCGTGCCGACGGATTAATTTCGCTGGCAGCAATCGACAACAAATAAAGTTCGATATTTTGCTTACGCTCGCCGGTAACACCGGAAAGTTCGATGCGATTGGCGGCATGGGCCGCTGCGGGCAATAACGCTACCAGTGATAAAAGCAGCAATAACAACCCGTACCAGCGCTTTGATAAAGCAGAAAAAATAATAATCACTCCCTGTGACTGCAGAAAAGGGGGCAGCTGTGGCTGCAGATATAAAATCAGGCTCAACTCAGAACGAGTATGAGCCTGAAAGTTCCGGTACTGCAATCATCCAACCCGATTTAACACCTTATACAACAGGTGTTTCGTCGTTTGTGGCTTCAGCAGCTGCTGCTTCAGTCGATTTGGCATCAACCGCTGCCACTTCAGCCTGCAGAATTTGATCCAGCTGACTAATTTGTTCACAGATGATCCAGTCTTTTTCATCAACCCAGTTCTGGGCGCCGTTTTTTACCGTGCGGATAGGGACGATATAACGACAGCTGGTTTGCGGTTTCACCGAGGCGAAAATTGGCACAAAACCAAAATTCAGCGCCGTTTCAATCAACGCCTGCTGGTTATGCGGGTCGATGTCGGCGGCTTCGTCGATATAAATCGGGATCCGGTATTTGCCGCGTTCCCGCTCTGCCAGCAGCTGGCGGATAAATAACATACCGCACAATAACTTAATGGTGATCCGGGTACCGTTCGAACCCGCGGAGTCAATTTTATCAAAATACTCGACATCACCGGCACGATTGACCACTTTAAACCGGATATCGAATAAATCGGATAAGGTCAGACCGGCTTTGTCGCTGGCCGCCTGAATTAAATAATCTTTGGCGGCGTTAATTTCGCGCTCGTCGGTGGTGACCCCAGGCGCTAATAAATCTAAGGTGTCACCTTGCTGATACGCGTCAGAAGTAGTCAGGATGGTATCGATATGGCCGACCAGCAGTTTGCGATCAACAATTTCGATTTTAAAATCTTGCAGATTAGAAATCTGATGGCGCCAAATGCCGCGGTTAAAGCTGTTGAGCTCGCGATGTAGCCGGTCTAAATCCGAGCGCAGGCCTTTGAGCGTAGACGCGACTTCGGTTAAAGCAACGCGGGCACGGCGTTCAATGGCTTCCCGTTCTTTATCCAGGTGGTGGAACGCCTGAATAAGCTTCTGATACTTGGCGTCTTCGTCAGTTTCAGCTTCAAACTTGCTGATGCCAGCGTTAAAAATAAACAAATAGGTATTTTTAACGTTGATTTCTAACAGTTTCAGTTCCTGACAATGTTTATTGTAGGAGCGTAACTCGTCAGCCAGATTGTCATATTCCAGTGTAATTTCAATCGGGTAGGGCGTCACGCGGCCGCTGTAGAAATCGAGCTGGAAATCAATCCGTTCTTTTTTCTCGTGTTCGATGCGCTCAAGTTGGCGTTTTAGCTGATCTTGTTTGTTGGTGACCAGGTTGCGCCGATCCGACAAACTGCTGGCTTTGTGCTGCACTTCTGAAAGCTGCTCGTGCAGAATTTCTTCTTCCCGGTCCAGCTCGTCGACCAGCTCTTGTTGCTGATCACGCAGTTCCCGCATTTGTTCATAACGGGCAAACCGTTTTAAATCTTCTTCCGCTTGCAGCATATCGGCGTATAACCGCTCTTTTTCGCGGGTTTTACCCGCTAAGTCCTGCGCCACTTCTTCTTGTTGTTCTAAAGTTGCCAGGGTCAGTTGCAGCGCTTCGATTTGCTCTTTTAACTGAATTTTGCCTTCAACGCCGGTCATATCCGGTGCAGACAAATGCGCTAAGTCAATCACTGCGCCTTTGAGGTGCAATTTGCCCTGGCGGAAACAATCGGCAAGGGCTGACAACTGTTCGCCAAAAGCGTCGTCATCGGTAATGTGCACATCGCCGCCGGTCGCTGTTGATAACGACAATAAATCCGGGTTCAGCGCTTTAATCAGCTGCTGCACTTCCGGCAACGACAAATCTTCACGTAAGCGCGAATAAAGGTTGTACTCGAGGTTTTTCAGCTGCAACTTTAAGCTTTTCAGCTGTTTTTGCGTCTGCGCCTGTTGATGCGCCAGCGTCACCGGATTGAGGTTGGCCGCACCTTGCAGGCTGTGGCTGAGTGATTCATAACTCTGGCGGATGTTGGCCAGATTCGACTGCAAAGTCGCCAAATTGGTCAGGCCAAACCGCTGCGCCAGCGTATCGTGCTCAGTAAACCACTGTTGTAGTTCCAGTTTACGTCCGGACAATTCTTTGATTTGGCCAACGTACAAACGTTGTTTATCTTCGAGCTGACTTTTTTCGCGGTGCAGCTCTTCTAAATTACCAGCCAGTTCTGCTTGTTGATCGTCCAGGTAACTTTGAAATTCGACTAAAGCGCGGTCGAGTTTTGGCGCGTACGCAGCCAAACGACCTTTGAGTACCGAGCGGTTGTCGATTAAATTTTCTAAGGCTTCCACCGCTTGTTGTTGATTTTCCAGCGCTTTTAGTTCACGCCGATCGCGGTTTACTTTTTCAAACGCATTGTGCCAGACGGTATAAAAATCGACTTTCGGGTCGCTGAGATGCCGGGCAAATACCGGCAGCAACAAACGTTTGACGTCCTGCGCCGTCAGTCGGTGCAGGTTTAGAATACGGCGGAAAATGTCTTTGTAGACCGGCGCATCGCTGACGTTCGTCAGCGGGATCATCCGCAGGTTAATTTTGCTGTCATAAGGCGTAGCGCCGCCGGTCAGCATTGAGTTGAGCTCAGAAGGTTTCAGTTCCAGCGGATCAAAGCCGAGTTGGCGTAAATGATGATCCAGCTTGTTGTATTTGATAATGCTGTTATTGACCAGGCCGTGATTAACTAAGTAATGATCAAGGTTCAGTTTGCCGTTGTAGCAAAAATACTGGTACTGATAACCGGCAATTTTACCCAGGCCAGCCACGCCAATCACCACCGGGCCGTTTGGTAGATTCGCTTCTAGCAGAATGTAACTTTGGTCGGTGCCAAAATAAAATTTACGGGTTTCGTCCAGGTCGTGGCCATCCCATTCGGTCAGCCGTAAATCGTTGATCAGCGGAAACTGCAGCGCGTTAATCACCGAGCTTTTACCGGTATTGTTGGGCGCACAAATGGAGGCGGAGTTATCCAGCGGAATGACACATTTGGCGTAGCCGGCGGTGTTTAAAAGGGCCAGCTTGGTTAAGCCGTATAACTCAGACATCGGCTTGCTCCTGGTTTGAGGTAAATGATGATGTTGAAGATTCACCCGGGAATTCAGCAAGTTGATCCACGGCCATTAATGCATCGAGGTAACGATACACCGGCGACAACAATTTAAAATGCTCGCCCTGCGCTTTGGCAAAACCGTAACGCAACATCCGGTTCATCACCTCGCGTTTTAAGTCAGTAGCGGAAAACACTTCCAATTGCTCAAACAAATGGTATTGCTGCTGCAAAATGCTAGCGAGGATCTCGTGGCTGATTTCCACTTCAAATAACGCACGTAGTGGATCCTGGCCTTGATCGGCGAAAAACTCGACCAACGCATAAGTGGTCAGCGCAAATAACCGTGAAATTTTACCCATATTGACGGTGGCGTCATCCACATCAAAATGAAAATAACCACGGCTGTCGCGTTTGAGTTGATTGCCAAGCGCAGTAAACAGCGCGCTGTAGGCTTCTTCGTTGGTATCGAGCTCTTGCCAGAGGGCAAAATCCTGCTCGCTGACATGATAACCGGTGCTGAGTTTCTTATGAATTTCAGCCAGTTGGGTTAATTGTTCCAATTCAATCTGCATGCATTAAGTTCCGGAAGTTGCAGTGGGCACAAAAGGGTGGAGCGTCAGGCGATAGCCGTTCACTTCAAGCGTTGAGTACTGCTCAAGGTGCTGAAGTTTTAGGGTCGGGGCGCGGCTAAGCTCCTGATATAAAAATAACAATTCGTCGACCGGCAATTGCGGGTAGCTCTTGGCCAGCCATTTCGATAAGTCGGTATTGGCTTTTTGGACACGGGCTGATTTGAGCACTTCAGCCAAATCCGGTACCCGGATATTGGCGTTGTCACCCGGATCCACCTGCTCTGGCATTTGATAAGCTTCGTCCTGAAAATCAACCAGTTCCGCCATATAACTGGTGATCTGATTGGCCGAGCCCAGGCTGAATTTTTGATGATCGGAGCTAAATTTTGGCACCAGCTGCTCGAGCGTTGGTTCCAGACCTTTTTTACGAAGATGCGCCAATAACGCACTGGCGTTACGCGAAATCAGGGTGTTTTTACGCAGTTCTTCGCGCAGTGGCATTAGCACATCAGTGCTTCGGATCAGTGCTTCACGGCCAATCTGGTTCATATCGAGCAAGCGGGTACGCAGCTGCACCAACGGCTCTTTTTCACTTTGTAAAAAGCCGGTTTGTTCGATATTCAGAATAAGCTCGCTCAGCTGATGTTCCAGTGCCTGCATGCTGTGCTGAAAGGGCGCATTGATATCGATCATCTGCAACACCGGTTCGATATATTCGTCAAAGGCTTCCATCACCGCGCTATAACGTTTGGCGAGACTCAGCTTGGTATCGTCGGCTTTGGCCTTTTCCACCAAATGCATAATGGCACTTTCGTTTTTGCGAAAATGTTTCACCACTTCACGCACCCGTTCATCCATTAAGCGGATAAAACGGCGCATTTCGCTGACGTCTTTGGTGTCAGCAGCTGCTTTTAACTTACCGCGTAGCCGGTCTAAATCTTCAATCCGGCTTTGAATATCGCCAACGGTACCAAGCTGATGTTCCTGGGTCAGGAATTGAATAAATTCCAGCACCGCCCGGTTCAGTTCCAGCTGACTGGATTTCGCCAGCGGGATCAACACTTCATGGTGCAACAAACGTTGTGCTTCCCGGAACACCTGCTCACTACTGAAGCCAGGCGAATGGCGTTGAATAAGTGCTTGTACGTCCTGAAAACTGAAACTGCCCAGCGTACTACGACCGACCAGTGTTTCTAAAACCGGCCAGTGGTCATCCAGGCATTTGATGATTTTTTTTGCTGATAGCATGAACTCGTAACTTTTTGTTAAAAAATTAATCGGTATCGACCAAAGTATGACCAGTTGCAGGTAGTGCGAAGTGGTTGGCAGTGCTAGAATACCGTCCCGCCAATAATGCACTTCCACTCAAAATTAAGCTGGTGAAATTATATGTTAAGTACGGTAATACTGGGCTTGGTAGCCCTAGCATTTGTGCTGATCGTTATAGAGGATATTATCCACGTAAACAAGGCAAAAACGACACTTTTTTTCGGTACTCTGTGTTGGATCTTGGCCTTTATTTTTCCTATGAACGGCGCTACAAGTGCCGATGTCAGTGAACAGCTGAACCATAACCTATTAGAAATAGCGACTTTGTGGCTATTTTTGATGTCAACTATGACTTTTGTCGCTTATCTTAACAGCAAAGGTTTTATTTCTGAGTTGGTGGGTAGGTTATTGCCCGCCGAGTTTTCCGAGCGAAAGTTGATGTTTATCATCGCCGGCTTTTCGTTTGTGTTCTCGTCTTTTGCCGATAACGTCACGGCAACTTTGGTATCCATCGCCGTCATTTCCGGTATCAAGATGGAAGCGGCCAAGCGGGTAAAGTACGCCACATTAATTATTTTCGCCGTCAACAGCGGTGGTGTGTCGTTAATTACCGGTGATGTCACCACGTTAATGTTCTTCCTGGCAGGTAAAGTCACGATCGCGAATCTGTTATTGTTGGTGATCCCGGCATTTTTCGCAGTGTCGGTACTGGCGCTGTTGTTATCACGCGGTATGAACGAACATTTCAAAATTGAAAAAGTACGAAAACCTATCGCCTTTGCTGATGCGGTGATTGCCGGTATTTTTGTCGCTACCATTGGCAGTACTTTGTTAATGAATATCTTATTTGATATCCCGCCGGTGTTAACTTTCCTGTTTGGTTTAGGTGTGATGTTCCTGACGTATCAGTTCCTGCTGCGTAAAACCACCAGTAAGAGCATTCTGAACTACGTGCGTGAAGTGGAATTTGAAACTTTGTTGTTCTTCCTCGGTGTATTGTTGTTAGTCGGCATCATGAAAGAGATTGGTGTGCTGACCCATATCACGAAGTTATATATGAATCTGGAACCTGTGGTTGCAAACTACCTGATTGGCTTAACTTCAGCATTAATCGACAACGTACCGTTAACTGCGGCTCTGTTAAAAGCTGATTTGGTAATGCCGCCAAACGAATGGCTGATGTTAACTTATGCAACCGGTGTTGGTGGATCAATTCTGGTGATTGGTTCGGCAGCCGGTATCATTGCTATGAGTAAAGTAAAAGAACTGACTTTCCTGACTTATTTCCGGATGGCTGGTTATTTGCTGTTTGCATACACGTTGGGTTATGCCGGTGTTTATTATTTCGGCCAGTTTGCCAGCTAATGCTGGTGGGCTAAAGAGTTGATAAAAACGGCACTGCGGTGCCGTTTTTTTTTGCATGTAAATCGTTGAATTACATTTAAAAGTTTGGGATATTTATTTGCTTCAATCATGATAGACATCTAAAAGTCTGTTGCCTTAGGTAAAAAACTACAGTATCGTGACGGCGTCAATCATATCTGATAGACCAGAAGAGGAGCGTTCACCAGGTAGTTCAGCGCAGGTTGCTATAAACCGGATACTGAATGAGGGGGATGAACGCCGAGGGCAATGTGCCGTAGCAGCACATTATCCGGTCAAAAGGGCTGAATCCCTGCGACTGTCACCTGAAACCCGGTGGAGAGCTTCTGGCCTTTGTTCGTCTGCAAGTAGACAGCATGCCGGCTCGCGTCTGGGTGCTGTGTCTGATTGTTGCGCTGCAAATGCCACGCTCTGCTTATGTTTTTTATAAGGAGAGAAACCTTGTCTAATCAAATTTCTATTGCTGCTTCGGCTTCCCGAGAGCACCTGTTAAACAGCCATGCTTATCAAATCATCGTTGCCAAATTTGGCGGTACCAGCGTCGCCGATTTTACCGCTATGTCGCGTTGTGCCGATATTGTGCTGGCTGATCCAAATATCCGGTTAATTGTGGTCAGCGCCAGCTCTGGCGTCACCAATATGCTGGTCGAAATGACCAAACAAAGCGAAGCGGCAGCGCGTTTGAATGCTTATGCTGGTGTTGAGCGGATCACCTACGCCGTGCTGCAACAATTACAGCAACAAGCTTTGGTCGGCGCTGCGATTGAACAGCTACTGCTGGAACTCAAAACGCTGGTTGATCTGAACCGCAGTTACTCCGACATTGAAAAAGATCTGGTGCAATCCTTTGGCGAGCGGTTAAGTTCAGTGTTGTTCGCCCAGGTGTTAGCCGAGCGTGGTGCGCCGGTCAGCAGTTTTGACGTACGGCGGGTGATGCGGACCGATTCACGCTTTGGCAAAGGTGAACCACAAATTGACACCATTGCCGCTTTAACGGCGCAATATCTGCAACCGCTGCTAAATCAGCAGTTGATTGTGACTCAAGGCTTTATCGGGGCCGATAGTCAGGGCCAGACCACCACGTTAGGCCGAGGCGGCTCTGATTACAGCGCGGCTATTTTAGGCGAAGCTGTTGGCGCCAAAGTCGTACAAATCTGGACCGATGTGGTCGGCATTTTCACCACCGATCCGAGGCTTACCGACCAAGCGCGTTGTATCCCGGAAATCAGTTTTGATGAAGCGGCAGAAATGGCCACTTTTGGTGCCAAAGTGTTGCACCCGGCAACGCTTATTCCGGCGATGCGGCAGAATATTCCGGTGTTTGTTGGTTCGAGCCGTGAACCGAATGCCGGGGGCACCTGGATTTCGAAACAGGTCGACACCAAACCATCGTACCGAGCTATTGCGCTTCGAAAAGCCCAAACCTTAATTACCGTAAAAAGTCCGGCCATGCTGCATGCAGCAGGCTTTTTAGCGCGGGTGTTTGATATTTTAAGCCGTCATCAGATTTCGGTGGATTTAGTTACTACGTCGGAAATCAGCGTGGCGTTAACGCTGGATGATGCGCCAGGCAGCGCTTTTACCCAGTCAATTGAACCAGCACTGGCTGAACTGAAAGCATTTTCTGAAGTGACGGTAGAGCAAAATCTGAGTTTAATTGCGGTGATTGGCAACCATTTGCACAGCACCCGCGGTGTCACAGGCTCGTTATTTCAGGCGCTGGAGAAAATTAATATGCGGCTGATTTGCCATGGTGCCAGCCGCCATAATCTGTGTTTTCTGGTGCAGGATGGCGAAGCGGCCGGTGTGGTGAAAGAGTTGCACCAGGCGTTGTTTTAAGCAGAACGACCGCAGTGAATAACCGATAAAAAAACCGCCAGCTGGCGGTTTTTTTATCGAAGATTGCGTTTACTGACGCTTACACAAACAGCTGTTTAAATTCATTAAACTGCACCACAAATTCCGGAGAACGGTAAAATTCAGTCGAAGGGATTAAACCCAGATCAGCATAAGGTTTCAGCAAAGTACCGATGTCACCTTCAGCGTGGTAACGACCCTGTTTGATGGCGGCAATCCGGATAAAGTCCACATAAGACGGGTGGGCAGGCGTGTAGCTGTCGACGTCCCATTGTTCGGCCACTTCAATCAGTTCCTTTGGAAAACCCCATGAGGTCAGAATATTGGCGCCAATTTTGCCTGAGATGTCGGTAATTGATTGTTTGATAAAAGCTTCGTCACCGAAAATTTCCAGTTGACGCTCAGCTTCGGTCAGGATCGGTAACGCGCCGATATTGTGCACTAAACCGGCCAGTGTCATGGTGTCGAAGTTGACTGCCGTGTGTTTAAACGACGAGTTATATTGCTGCATCGCCGCCAGCGCAAATGCGGTCAGTTCTAAGGTTTCAGACCAGACTTTTTCCATCTGCGTTTTGACAAAAGCTGTCTTCGACACAAATAACTGTTCCATTGCCATCGCGGTCACCACGTTTTTGATATAACGCAGACCGATGCGGGTGGTGGCTTGTTGTAACGAATGGACATGCACGCCACGGCCGACAAAGGCGCTGTTGGCGATTTTCATAATACGGGCCGATAACGCCGGATCATGAGAAATCATGTCAGACATTTTGGCGAGGTTTACATTTGGGTCATCCGCCATTTTACGGATTTTCAGCGCGATTTCCGGAAGGCTTGGTAAAACTAAAGTATCGGTACGAATTTTTTCAATCAGAATAGTCAGTAAGGCATTTTGCGCAGTCATATGAGAACCTTGTAACAGCTTAATTTGTCATTGTTGGATTTAGCTTCTGGCTTGATTATTATCTATTCAGCACAACTTTCACAGCAGAGCTGGAAAATAAAAATAGCACTGAAATCTCACCAGCTTGCGGCTTGTACGGTGTGTTGTGTCGTCGTCAGAACCTGCTGTTGCCAGATGTCTACAACTGCTCTGTCAACACAACATTTTGCTAAAATTTTATTAATAAATTTCTTTGATACTGATTGGGTTCTAACTTTAAACCAAGTTGGCGGATTTTGTCTTCGAGCTGAATCAGCTCCAACTCGAGTTCTTGTAAATTCAGAACGTTATCATCCAGTTGCCACAATTGGCGGGAACCATGATAGTTATACAACAAAATGATAATGGCATCGATATTATTGTCGTTGGCAGCACGTTTGAGGGTTGATAAGCGGCGGTTGATCAGATTCAGCTCGTGTTTTAAGTCCCAGACATAAGCCACTTCATAAAAATACTCTGAGCTTTTTAACCGATGCAGACAAACAGCCGCAATAGCACCGCCAATGCTGACGCCGAGTAAATTCAAAAAGAAATTGTCCCCGGCGGCAGAGCCAAAATAGAACACCAGCAAACTGGAAATGCCAACACCGACCGTCGCAAAAAAAGCAATGGCCGAGACAATAATGACGTTTAAATGACTGCGATAGGTATCTTTATTAATGTCTGTTAACTGCATAAGAAACCCTGTACTGCGAAGCCGTTGATTAATATTGCCATTCAGTTAAACCTTCCGTCTGGTTGAGCTGTTGCCAGGATGGGCGCTGCCTTAATTGATCAGCAATCCATTTTAACCTTGGCCAGGCTAACGCGGTGTTTGGCATATTACGCGACCAGCGCATATACATCGTCAGTAAAAAGTCGGCGGCGGTTGGTTTATCGCCGGTTAACCAAGGGCCTCGCTGGGTTAAATGTTGTTCCAGCCGATCCCAGCAGCTTTCAATTTTATGCTGCAGCGCCAGTTTGGTCGCTGGCGGATAGTCGGTCATACCAAGATCCGGCGGATAAAACCATAACCGGAACGTTGGCGCCAGTTGGTTGGTTAAAAACATCAGCCACTGAATAAATTCAGCACGCTGCGCTGAACCTTGCTCTGGTACCAGTCCCGCTTTCGGATGTTGTTCTGTCAGATATAACACAATGGCTGCGGATTCACAGAGATAACGCGAGCCATCAAACAACACCGGCACCTGACCACTTGGATTAATGGCTAAATATGCAGCAGATTTTTGTTCATTTTTGGAAAAGTCTAGTTTATGCAGGGTAAAAGGTAGTTGCAGTTCCAGCAGTAACCAATGGACGACCAGGCTGGCTGAGCCGGGTGAATAATATAACTGGTACATAGCGCGTCCTTTCACCAATGATTTTTTTCATTTTTGCCTAACTGCCGCTTAATGTAAAGCAGACGCTGGTTGATTTATTCGGCAAAACAACACTTTGGGCTTTAGATCATTCAGCAGTGGCTTCAGTTGTCGCCGGATCTTCCGCTGTTTTTGTCAGCTCAAACAATTTATCGCGTATCCGCCAGAATCGACCATCTTTGCGTGCGACGATGGCATCCGGTGGTTTTAACCTGTGGCTTTGCGCCAGAATTTGCGCCACAGTTTTAATGTCAAAGGGCCGATGCCGATCCGGCAAATGTGGCGGTAGAAAAACGGTGGCAAATCGTTGTTTTTGGGTCTTGGTCTGAATGGGCCAGAATTCATGAATTTGCTGATCATCGTCGTTGGAATAACTGATTTTCAGCTTTTGTGTGCCCTTGACGTCCGTCATTACCGATAGTTCCATCCGCAGTGGATACAGGATCAGCGCATCTTTGAGTTTCAGTGCTTCTTGTAGCTTTTTGTCCGGATCGACCAGCACTGTCTGGCATTGCTGGCAAAATTTGGCGGCAATGTCGTGCTCAGCACCACATTCCAGGCAAAATTTCGCCCGGAAGCGATAACCACATTCGTGAATATTTGTTGGATCGCTGCGATCAAAACCCTGACAACGCCGGCCATAATGTTCCAGCACCAGACCATTGATATCGGTTTTGCCCCAGAAGGTATTGGCAAAATGGCACACCGGACAAGGCACGGTCACTAATTCGCTGTCGGAAGCCGGTGGCGGTGAGCCAACTTCCGGCGAGTACAAATCATACATATTGCCGGCGTAATCCAGCACCAGGCAATCGGTTTTACCCGGCGCCAGACGCAGGCCACGACCGACAATTTGCTGATACAGGCTGACCGACTCCGTGGGTCGTAAAATAGCAATTAAATCTACATGCGGCGCATCAAAACCGGTGGTCAGCACGGCCACATTCACCAGATATTTCAGCTGCTGCGCTTTAAATGCGGTCAATAGCTGATGGCGCTCAGCGGATGCTGTGGTCGCCAGAATAAGTGCCGATTCGTGTTGGGGTAAATAACTGAGTACTTCACGGGCGTGGGCGCTGGTGGCGGCGAAAATCATCACGCCACGACGGGCTTTGGCGTAGTGCTGTACTTGCTGGATAATTTGTGGCGTGACTCTTTTCGCGCTATTAATCACCTGCGCCAGTTCGTCTTCGCGAAAATAACCGGCCGCTGTCGGTTTGAGTCCGGAAAAATCGTAGCTCAGCAGCGGCGCATCCAACACTTTGGCTGGTGTCAGAAAACCCTGATCCAATAAATAGCGAATGGGTAATTCAAAAATACAAAAGCGGAAAAAACGTGGATCTTCACTACGCACCAGGCCACGGCTGTGATACTGGTAAATAAAACCCAGCCCCAGCCGGAATGGCGTGGCGGTTAAACCAAGAATTTTAATGCCCGGGTTTTGCTGTTGCAGATGGCTAATGACTTGCCGGTAACTGCTGTCTTCGTCCTGCGGCACCCGATGGCATTCGTCGATCACCAATAAACTAAAGCTGGCGCTAAAAGCATCCAGATTAAGTGCTACCGACTGGATCGACGCAAATACCACCTGGTCACTGGTTTCTTTGCGGCCAAGCCCGGCGGCATAAATACTGGCAGTTAGGCCATACTGCTGATATTTGCTGTGGTTTTGCTCAACCAACTCTTTGACATGCGCCAACACCAGCACCCGGCCTTTCGCCAGACGCGCCAATTCAGCAATCACCAGACTTTTACCAGCACCAGTCGGCAACACCACCACGGCAGGATCGGCCTGCCGTCGAAAGTAATGCAATACCGCTTGTACCGTTTGTTGTTGGTAGTCTCTTAGCTTGTACATTTACAACACTTCATGAGTACCAACGTTGTTATTTTAAGCCCTGATGGCTGAATAACATGGCTTTTTCAGCTAAAAATGCTGCTTTAATTTGCTTTTGCTCATCGCCCCAAACGCAGGATCGGGTGCCGAGGGCTTCTTCGCAGCTATCTGGTTTGCCGATGATAGCGGTGACTTCGTCGTAGGACATGCCGGTTTTCAGCAGTTGATAGTTATCCATCGATAATTTACTGCAGCCGGTCAGGGCTATCAGCATGATAAACGCAGTAAGTTTTTTCATACGAGATCCTTGGTATGTTGTTTTGGGTTTGTCAGTTGTTCTAAATTTCATCAAATGCATCGTTCAAGTTCTAAGGCTGCGTGCCCGGTGCTGCGGCATTCTCTATAGTCGGCAACAGCGGCGGCGCAAATCGACGAATTTGCAGCACCAGACCCAAATGTGGGTGATCCAGATAATGCACTTCGCCAATCAGTAACCTGGTTTGATCGTTGCTGTGATATGTGCTGAGTGTGCTGCCATCGGCGCTTAACCGGCGCAAATTAAAGTCGGTTTCGGCAAATAACATCCGCTCGCTATACACTTTCACCAGACCGTCCAGTTGCCACACCGGGTCGTTACTTTGCTGGTTAAACGCCGGCTGTAATTCGGCCAGCGGCGTTGCCGGATTTTTCGCCAATGCCTGCTCTAAGGCGGTGATTTGCTGCAATAACTGACCATTGCTGTCGGTGGCAGGTTGGATAGCACTGGCTTTGGCGCGGCCAAAATAATCAAACTGCTGGCCAAAATTACTGCCGGCGAACCAGCGATAAGGCCGTGCCGCACGTTTGCCTGAAAGCGGTTGCCGCCAGGCGGTGTGTAACAGCAACTGATGATTGCCACGGTGTTGCAGCTGATAAGCTAAGTCTTTCAGTTGCAACGCACTTTCTGGCGCCAGATAAGGCTGTGGCTGATGTTGCTCCTGACCTGCTGGCGTCAGTGGCAGTTGCGCCGGTGGTTGTTGCCGAATGAGCACTGCGCCAGGCAGACTTGCATTGAGTGGGGCATTGAGTGCCTTGTTGAACTTGTGATCAATTGCACAAAGCTCTGGTAATGGCTGGTAACCATCAGAGTGCGGTAACTTAAATGCCGATTGTTGAAATTGATAAGCCGCCAAGCTGGCTTCATCAGTGGCAAATAGCGGCGCTGTGACATCGGCGGTGGCCAGCGACAACTCTGGATCTGTACTTAACGCAACTTCCGGTTTTGGACAAGCCGGCGCTGCCAGCAAAATGGCGGTTAAATCCGGCTGATAAAGCGGACTTAATAAATCGACGCTACCACGGGTCGCTACTTCGGTGACCTTCGGCGGAAACTGTTCCAGCAAGCGCTGACTGTTGTCGCGGCTAAAAGCCAGAATTTCAATTTCAAACCACGAAGTTTCTATACTTTGTGAATTACCTTGTGAATTACTTTGTGCCATTGCATTGTGCAACAACAGTGTCGGTGCCAGCAGCAGCGCCGCAATAAAATTGCGGCCAGCACGGGCGTTTAAACAACCTGGCACTGGCTTTAATGGATGGACTTTAATAACGTTTCTCCTCATCGTTTTGGACCCTGTGCACCACTGATCTGCGTATTGCCCAGCATATCTGCCAGCATCGCTTTGACTAGTTCCAAGCGTTCGGCGGTGCTGTTAGAGGCAATGGTAAACTTCAGTTTATTGCCACCTTCTAATTTGTAAATCCGCGATTGGGTCTGAATGAGTTTAATAATATAACCCGGTTGTACCAAGGTGCGTTCGGCAAACTCGATGCTGCCGCCTTTGCTATTGGCTTCCAACCGGCGGATCCCCAAATGCTGCGCCTGATGTTTAAAGCCGGTAATGGCCACCAGATTTTTTGCCGCATCCGGCAACAAGCCAAAGCGGTCAATCAGTTCAACCTGAATTTCATCTAAATCGTGGCTGTCCTGGCTGCTGGCGAGGCGTTTATAGAACGACAACCGCAGGCTGACATCTGGAATATAGCTGTCCGGTAGCAGCGCCGGTATTTTTAAATCCAGTTCAGTTTGCTGGCTGAGCATCGCATCGAGGCTTGGCTCACGGCCGTCTTTCAGCGCTTTGACCGCTTCTTCCAGCATTTCCATGTATAGGGTAAAGCCAACCGATTCAATCTGACCACTTTGGTCATCGCCGAGTAACTCACCGGCGCCACGAATTTCCAAATCGTGACTGGCCAGTGCAAACCCAGCACCTAAATCTTCCAGCGCCGAAATGGCTTCCAAGCGTTTTTGCGCATCGCTGGTTAAACGTTTCGGTGGCGGCGTCAGCAAATAGGCATAAGCCTGATGGTGCGAACGGCCAACCCGGCCCCTAAGTTGGTGCAACTGTGCCAGACCGAAATTATCTGCCCGCTGAATGATAATGGTATTGGCGGTCGGGACGTCGATGCCGGTTTCGATAATGGTTGAGCATAACAACACGTTAAAGCGCTGATGATAAAAATCGGCCATTACCCGTTCCAGCTCACGCTCCGGCATCTGGCCGTGGGCGATACCTATCATCGCTTCGGGCAATAATACGGCCAAATCGGCGGCGGTTTTTTCAATACTGGCCACGTCATTGTGCAGGTAATAGACCTGACCACCACGCATAATTTCCCGCAGCACCGCTTCGCGAATAAGGCCGGTTTCGTATTCGCGGACAAAGGTTTTTACCGCTAAGCGTTTGGCCGGTGGCGTGGCGATAATCGATAAATCCCGCATACCGGACAACGACATATTTAAGGTGCGTGGAATAGGGGTCGCGGTCAGCGTCAGAATATCGATATTGGCTCTGAGTGCTTTAATTTTCTCTTTTTGCCGCACGCCAAAGCGGTGCTCTTCGTCGACAATGAGCAACCCCAATTCCTGGAATTTTATATCGTCCTGCAGCAATTTATGGGTGCCGATCAGAATATCGACTTTACCGGCTTCGACATCGGCCAAAATTGCTTTTTGCTCTTTTGGGCTGATAAAGCGCGACAACACTTCCACTCTGACCGCCCAATTGGCGAAGCGGTCACGGAAGTTTTCAAAATGTTGCTGCGCCAATAAGGTGGTCGGTACCAGAATAGCCACTTGATGACCATCGTCCACCGCGACAAATGCCGCCCGCATCGCGACTTCAGTTTTACCAAAACCAACATCACCACACACCAGCCGATCCATCGCTTGTGGCGTTTGCATATCGTTCAGCACCGCAGTGATGGCATCTTGCTGATCGGCGGTTTCTTCAAACGGAAAACCATCAGCGAACTTTAAATAATTGTCCTGATCGACTTTAAAACCATAGCCTTTTTGCGCCGCGCGCATGGCGTACACATCCAGCAATTCGGCGGCGACATCACGGACTTTTTCGGCGGCTTTACGCCGGGCTTTTTCCCAGCTGTCGTTGCCGAGTTTATGCAGCGGCGCGTGATCTTGATCAGCGCCAGAGTAACGACTGAGCAGATGTAAATTCGACACCGGCACATACAGTTTGCTGCCACCGGCGTATTCAATGGTGACAAATTCGGCGGTAATGCCAGCGGCATCCAGCACCTGCAAACCCTGATAACGACCAATACCGTGTTGTAAATGCACCACCGGCTGGCCTTCAGACAGTTCGGCCAGATTGCGGATAATAGTATCGCTGGACACTTGTTGGCTGTGTTTGCGCCGACGGCGCTGGCTGATTTTCAGCCCAAACAATTCGTTTTCGCTAATGAGCGCAATATTGCCGCAATCTTTTAGCCAAACACCTTGTTCCAGCGCACCGATGCCGATGGCGATATCGTGATCGGAGGTAGCAAAATCCAGCCAGCTGTCAATTTGTGGTAGGCGGATCCCGGCTTTTTGCACCAGTTGCAGCAAACTTTCGCGCCGCCCCTGCGATTCCACCAAAAATAACACCCGGCCACGCTGCTGTTTTTGCGCCAGTACAAAGGCTTTTAAACTGGCCAGCGGTTCGGTTTGTTGATGATTAACCGTGAGATCTGGCAGCAGCTGACAAGGCAAATTCGCCTGACCGGTTTTTTCCGGTAACACCGCACGCGATAAGCGAATTCGTGGTCTTGGCTTGAGCTCTGCAAACAATTCATCAACGCTAAAATACAGCTGCTGCGGTTTTAAAATTGGCCTTAACAAATCGATAGCGCGATCCTGATACCGTTTATCAACGTCCTGCCAGAACCGCTGCGCTGCGGCTTCAAGATCACCCAGCGCCAGCACCACCGTCTGATGCTGGAAAAAGCTTAATAACGACTCGGTTTTTTCGGCAAATAACGGCAAATAATATTCGATACCAGCAGGTAATACGCCCTGGCTAACTTGCTGATACAACGACTCTTTTTCATTGCGCGCCGGAAATAACTCGCGGTAACGGCTACGAAAACGCTCGATCGCAGCTTTATCCAGCGGAAACTCATGTGCTGGTAACAGTTCGATGCTGCTGACCTGCGCTACCGTGCGTTGATTGTCCGGATCAAAGGTGCGCAGGCCGTCAATTTCATCGTCAAAAAAGTCGATGCGATAGGGTAACGAACTGCCCATCGGATACAAGTCCAGTAACGAACCACGCACCGAAAACTCGCCGTGCTCCATCACTTGGTCTACAGCGCGATAACCGACTTGGGTCAGTTGACGTTTTAACGTGGTTAAATCCAGTCGCTGGCCCTTGTTAAGCACCAGACTTTGGGTTTGCAAATGGTTGTGCTCACAAAGCCTGAGCATCAAGGTACTGACCGGTACGATGACCAGGCCTTGGGTTAAATGCGGCAGCTGATACAGCGTGCGCAGGCGCTGCGAAATAATATCCTGATGCGGCGAGAAGATGTCGTATGGCAAAGTTTCCCAGTCCGGGAAGCTATGAATAAGGCTGGCGTCACCGAGAAATACCGTGAGTTCCTGTTCAATCCGCAGTGCCGTTGGGGTATCGGGTACCACCAGTAAATACAACGCCTGTTGCTGACGTAACAGTTCACTCAGCACCAACGGCAGGGCGGCACCTTGCAGATTGCCCCAGCTTAATAAATCGCGGGTGTTGGAAAGCTGCGGCAGGCTGGCCAGTAAATTGGCCGCGCTGTTTGCTTTGTGGGTTTGGGTACTCATAACAGGCCTCGTGCTAACTGCCTTTTCACGCCGGGTAACTTGTCCGATGACACTTATGCATTTCCTTGCGACTGCCGTAAGCGAGCTTTGGCTTTTAATTGTCTGGATTGTTCATGCAAACTAGCGCGCACCAGCACTTCGCGGTCTTCGTCCCGAATGCGGCTGACCACGCTTTGGATTAAGTACTGTGCTGCCGGTTGTGATGCTTGCTCGCCGCTCCCTGGATCTACTGGTGCGGATTCTTGCAACTGTGTTTCCTGTACCTGTGTTTCTGGTAGCTGCGTTTCCTGTAACACGGAATCTATCACCGTGGTTAAAAAGTACACGGCGCCATCGGTGCCATTAAAAAACATTTTTACTTCCAGTGAGGTACCGCTGGCGATGGGTTGATCACTCAGAAAGTTCAGCGCCGAGCCACCAAAACTATGGGTATGGCGACGATAGGTCGGGTCGTCTTGCTGGATCAATAAATAGCGCATCAGCATATCGAGTTTTTTGGCTTGTGAGCGCAGATAAATCGCCAGTTCTTCGGCCAGATCACCAAGCTGCGACAAGGCTTTTAACGCCGAGCGATCTAAGGTTGCTTGTTCGCTGGCCATCCGGAATGGCTCCGGGATCATGACCTGAAAACGTTCTTCGTCGGGTAATGCTGTCGATAATGCTTTGATATTTACCAAAACTGCCTGCTCAATGGCAAAGTAGTCATGGTACTGCTCGCGCAGTAGATCCAATTGGTGCTGATCCATGTTTATCCTCGGCTCGTGGCTTGTAAGCGCCACGGTTTATCTCTATGATCACAATACTTTATCATTATCATTCACTGAAGTCCTGAGAAAAGGATGCAACTACCCATTCCGCTGTACATCGGCTTACGTTATAGCCAAAGTCGTAAAGGTCATGCCTTTTTATCCTTTATTACGCTGTTTTCCGTCACCGGGATCTTTCTTGGCGTGATGGCATTAACCTTGGTCAGTTCGGTGATGAACGGCTTTGAAGCCGATCTAAAACGCCGTATTCTCGGGGTGTTGCCGCATTTGGTGGTGTCGACCGAGAATGTCGCTGCTGGCGAGACCAGCCAAGACTGGCCGGCAGTGCTGCAACAGCAAGATCCAACCATTTTGCAGGTCAGTCCGTTTTTACAAACCGAAGCCCTGATCCAATCCAGCAAACAACTGTCCGGCACCTTATTACAAGGTGTTGACGTCAACCAATTACCGCAGTTTTTACAATCTTCATTGCAAATCGGCGATTGGCAGGAATTTGGCGCAGCCCGTTATCAGGTGATGTTAGGTTCGGCGCTGGCGGATAAATTGCGGGTAGAAGTTGGCCAGAAAGTGCGATTATTGCTGCCCTCCGGCGGCAGTTACACGCCGATGGGCTGGATGCCGAGACAACGGGTCTTCACGGTCGCTGGAATTTTTCAAAGTGGCTCCGAAGTCGACAAAGTGGTGGCCGTGCTGCGCCTTGAAGATTTACAACGGTTAAGCCCGGCGCCACAGCAAAGCTGGCGGGTCAGTTTAGCCGAACCCTTTGATTCACCAAGGTTGACGCCATTGCTGGAAAGCGTAGCCGGTGTGACCAAAGTTGTTGATTGGCGGCAGACTCATGGCAAGTTGTTTTCTGCGGTGGCGATGGAAAAAGCCATGATGTGGCTGATGTTAATGCTGATTGTCGCGGTGGCAGCTTTTAATATCGTTTCTGCGCTGGTGATGATGGTCACCGAAAAACAACGTGAAGTAGCGATTTTAAAAACTCAGGGCATGACCAACCGACAGCTATTTCTGGTGTTTGCGGTACAAGGCATGAGCCATGGTGTAGTTGGTGCAGTCAGCGGCGGTATTGTCGGTTTGATCTTGTGTTATCAGCTCAATGCCCTATTAGCGATGTTGGGTTTACAACTGCTGCCGGGTATCGAATTACCGGTCGAAGTGCGGCCTTTGCAAGTGCTGTCGATAGTGCTGGCGGCTTTGGCGCTTACTGCTGCGGCTGTCGTGTATCCAGCCTGGCGCGCGGTGCAGATTGAGCCGGCTGAAATTTTACGTGACGAGTGAAAAACTACATGAACTACTGGATGAACAACTGAATGTTGCGAGCAATCAATATTTGTAAAAGTTACCGCGATGGCAGTCATGTGACGCCGGTATTGCATAACGTGAATCTGGACGTGCCAAGCCATCAAATGTTGGCGATTGTCGGCAGCTCCGGCTCGGGTAAAAGTACCTTGTTGCATATTCTGGGCACTTTGGATCAGCAGGATAGTGGTGAACTTTGGCTTGCCGGACAAAATGTGGCGTTGTTGAGTGGTGTCGAAAAAGCAGCATTACGCAATCAACAGCTGGGGTTTATCTACCAGTTCCACCATTTGCTGATGGATTTTACCGCTTTGGAAAACGTGGCGATGCCGCTACTTATTCGCGGTCAGGCCAAAGCACAGGCCAATCAACAAGCGACTGATATTTTACAAAGAGTTGGCCTTGGCCATCGTATTTCGCACCGGCCGAGTGAACTCAGTGGTGGCGAGCGGCAGCGCGTGGCGATAGCGCGGGCGATGGTTGGTCGGCCAGGACTAGTGCTGGCGGACGAGCCTACCGGTAACCTCGATCATCAAACTGCGGAAAGCATTTATCAGCTGATGCGTGAGTTAAATCAAGAACTTGGCACCAGTTTTATTGTGGTGACGCATGATCGAATGCTGGCCAAACGCCTTGACCGACAACTGTGGATGCAGGATGGACGCTTAGGGGACCTGCATGGCTAGTTTATCCTGGCAACTGGCGCGGCGTTATCGCCACACCCAAAATAGCAGCGCTTTTATTCGCTTTATTTCGGCATCATCGACCTGGGGCATTGGCCTTGGTGTGGCGATTTTATTGCTGGCGTTGTCGGTGATGAATGGCTTTGAAGCGGCGCTAAAAAACAAATTACTGTCAGTGATCCCGCATGTGGAGTTGCAGGCTTATGACGCGCCGATTGCCAACTGGCAGCCAAAATTACAAAAGCTCAGTCAGCAACCTGGCGTGGTGGCAGGTGCCCCTTTTATTCAATCAGAAGGTATGTTGCGACTGGGCAGTTCGGTCAAAGCCGCCGCTGTGCGCGGGATTGAGCTGGCTTATGAGAATCAAATCAGCCAGCTGCAGAATTTTGTCCGTGCCGGTGATTTATCCGCGCTTACCAGCCACCAGATCGTGCTGGGGCAGGGTATTGCTGAAGAGTTAAAGGCCAAAGTCGGCGATTCGGTGCAGTTGATGCTGCCGATGATGTCAGAGCAAGGTGAGCTCGCGAGCCAGAAAAACGTCAGTTTAGAAGTGGTCGCTATTGTCGGCATTGGCGGGCAGCTCGATTATCAACAAGTGTGGGTCGATATGACGGCGCTTGGCGAATGGTTGGCCATCGCGCCCGGGCATGTCGAAGGACTGGCGTTTAAAATTGCCGATATTTTTGCCGCCGGCAATATCGCCCGCGAACTGGGGAATCAAACCCAGGATGTGGTGTATATGCTGGACTGGTTTCGCACCCAAGGCCATTTATATCAGGATATTCAAATGGTGCGCAGCATCATGTATCTGGTACTGGCGCTGGTGATTGCGGTGGCTTGTTTTAATATTGTGGCAACGCTGGTGATGGCGGTGCGGGAAAAAGAAGGCGATATCGCCATCTTACTCACCATGGGCACCAAACCTGCGGTGGTGATCCAGGCTTTTATGTGGCTGGGTTGGCTCAATGGGATTAAAGGTACGGTGGTAGGGGCTGTGGTTGGCGTGCTGCTGGCCTGGCAAATCGAGACCTTGTACCAGTTTGCGCATCAAGTGTTTGGCGTGCAACTGCTGGATCCAACTATCTATTTTATCGACTACCTGCCTTCAGAAATTCACTTTTCAGATGTGCTGCTGACCGTAGGCGTCGCATTAACACTGAGTTTGCTAGCAACTTTATATCCGGCATTTAAAGCGGCCAAAGTGCAACCGGCGTTGGTGCTGGGGCAACGTTAATTGCGGCATATCGCTGAGTTAACTCTGTCCACGACTGAGCCGACGGCGCTTCCAGCGTCTGGCTACTTGGAAACGCCAGCCAAAATGCATCAACACGGCGCCAGCGATGGCGCTTAGCACTCCAGCAACCAGACAGCCGGTTAATAATGGTACGCCGACCGTCTGCAAACTTTTTACCAGCCAACTCCAGCTGAGTTCAAATACAAATTCCTGCGCCGGTAAATTCAGCAAAGCATTGCCAAGCACATAACATAAGTAAAAGATCACCGGGATGGTCAGTGGGTTGTTGAGCCAGACCAATGCAATGGATAAGGGTAAATAGGCGCGGCAGCTGATTGCCAGAAAGGCGGCAACCAGCATTTGAAACGGGATCGGTAGGAAGGCGCAGAATATTCCAACCGCGACCGCATTGCGGGCAGAGCGGCGATTAAAGTGCCATAAATTGGCATCATGCAGCGCCGGCCCCAGCATCTGTAAAGATTTGTGTGCACGTAGCTTTTCAGTGTCGGGTTTAAATCGCTGTAACCAGGCGCTGAACATAGGGGATATTACTCATATAAATCAAACAACTATATTCAAACAACTATATTCAAACAACGATAATCAAATAGCTAAGCCAGTGTTAATCACTCGTCCAGGCGTTGGCGCTTCAGTTGGCGTTTTTTCCAGGCGCGGCTGATATTCAGCCGCCACAAGCCATCAATAATCATCCAGGACAAGGCTGAAACGGCACTGGCAAAAATCAGGCTGCCGACTAAAAACGGTTTGCCAACCGTGTTGATGCTGGCCATCAACCATTCAAAAGTTGCATGAAATTCAACATCTTGCGCTGGATGCCCCAGCACAATAATACCTATGTTGTAACAAATATAAAAAATCGGCGCCATGGTAAAAGGGTTGGTGACCCAGCATAACGCGACTGAAACCGGAATATTGACCCGAAATAAAATGGCAAGGGCGACCGCCAACACCGTTTGACCCGGCATCGGCATTAAAGCCGCGAACAGCCCGGCCGCAAAGGCGCCGCGCGCTGATCGACGATGTAAATGCCACAAATTCCCGTCATGAATAAACTTGCCGAAAATTTTCATCGACTGATGATTTTTAATCGAGTCTGGATCTGGCAGGTATTTTTTTATAAAGTTCTTAGGCATTACAACTCATTAACCAAAATTAAACATGGAACGTTTTTGTTTGGGCATTCTGACGGCTGCGCTGGCATCATTATGGCTGCCTGCTGTGCCAAACCCACTCTGGCCACTGCTTCTGCTGTTGTCTGGCGTTTTGCTGCGCCGATTTTACCTGGTCGGGATCAGCGCATTTTTGTTAAGTCTTAGTCTGAATTATCAGCTTGACGCCCAAGCCCGTCAGCAATTGCTGGTTGAGCATACCACATTCGTGGCTGGCACCATCGTCAGCATCCCGCAATCCTATGACATTGGCAGCAGGTTTATATTACAGCTCCATGAAACTGTAAAGCATAAACCGCAACTGGCTGCCGGGCGTTTGCTGCAGATCCGCTGGCCGCAGACGGCCATTTCACCCAAGCAAGGCCAGCGTTGGCAGTTCCAGCTCAAGTTGCGTCCAGTGCGTGGATTGGCTAACCCTGGGCGCGGGATCAGCGAAGCCAATGCGCTGGTACAAGGCGTGTTATTGCAAGGAGCAGTCGTTGGCGCGGGTGAGGTTGGCTCGGCTGAATATCTCGGTGGCACGGCCGTGTGGCGACAGCAGGTATATGACACACTGCAACAACAGCTGGCGGATTTGCCAACGATGCCTTTGCTGATCGCATTGACAGTGGGCGAACGACCATTTAGCGATGACACCTGGGACGGGCTGCAGGCGACGGGCCTGGCGCATTTAATTTCAATTTCCGGCATGCATATCGCGCTGGTATTTGGCTGGCTGATGTTGTTAATGCCGCTGTGGCGACAACTACCGCTCTCGGCGAAACAGCGGCAGGTGCTGGGCTGGCTGACCGCTTTATTGGCAGCATGGTTGTATTGTCTGCTGGCGGGTTGGGCTATTCCTACTTTACGCGCCATGCTGGCGCTGGTGATCCTGGTGGCGCTCAAACTATGGCATCGGCGCTGCAGCGGCTGGCGTTTTAGTCTGGTGCTGACAGCAGGGTTGTTGTTGTGGCAGCCGTTTTGGCTGTTAAGTCTGAGTTTTTGGTTATCGGTCAGTGCTTTAGCTTTGGTATTTTTGCTGGCTTGGCGTTATCCGCCGCTATTACCTGGCAATCACACGACGGTTGGCTGGTGGCAAAGCTTGATCTGGCCGTTTTTGCGTTATCAGTTGCTGTTTAGTTTGTTGATGCTGCCGCTCGGGCTGCTGATTTTCGACGGTGTGGCACCGCTGGCACTGATTTCTAACTTATTATTTGTCCCCTGGTGTAGCTTGGTGGCGATACCGCTGTTGCTGATAGTTTTTTTACTGCAACAACTCAGCACTGTGCCGCTGGTGTGGCTGTGGCAGGGGATTGATTGGATCTATCAACCCCTGTGGTGGTGGCTGCAATATGCGGCGACCCATGATGCCTGGTGGTCGTTGCCGCAACAAACGCCATATATAGCGATATTGCTGGTCGTAACTGCCAGTTGTTGTTTGTTGCCAAAGCGCAGGCTTGGTTGGACGCTGGCCGCCATCGGCAGTGTGCCACTGGTGCTTGTACTTTGGTTGCCGATATCGCCAAAACTGCATCTGATCGATGTTGGGCAAGGCACAGCTGTGGTGTTGCAGCAGGGTCAGCATGGTTTTGTTTATGATTTAGGGCCGCGTTACGGCAGTTACAGCGCCACCAAACAGCAATTGTTACCATTTTTACGGTACGCCGGGATCCGGCAACTCGATTATGTCGTGGTGAGCCATGATGACAGCGATCACACCGGTGATCCGTCGGTATTGAAAGCAGCTTATCCTCAGGCGCAGTGGGTTTCTGATGTTGCGCGGTTGCATCCAGCGTTAAATTGCCGCCAGTTGCCGGGGCAGTGGCAACAGTTTCGCCTGCAGCAACTATGGCCAGCTAACGATGGCGTGGCACGCAGTAAAAATGACGGTTCTTGTGTATTGTTGGTTAGCACCGGCACGATGCAGATATTGCTGACCGGCGATGCCAGCAAAGAAGTTGAGCAACAGCTGCTCAAGCTTTATCCGGTGCTCAACGTTGATGTACTGTTATTGGGGCACCACGGCAGTCAGACGTCATCATCATTGCGATTTTTGCAGCAGCTACAACCTTCACTGGCGCTGAACAGTGCCGGTTGGCAAAACCCGTATCGGCATCCGGCAACTGACGTGGTGGCGACCTTGGGTTTGTTACAAATCCCACTGTGGAATACCGCTGAATATGGCGCGATCACCCTGACTTTTTCTGATCAACAGCTGATTTTACAAAGTGTCCGGCATGGCAGGTTGGTGAAATGGCTCGAAAATCTGCCGACGCATGCTGAAACTCGTACCACAACAAGGTAGAATGCCAGGGTTTTCAATTGTCAGGACGCTATTTTGACAGCACTTATCCAGAGTTCAACTTCGACTTTTAAACGATTATTTAGCTATCTGAAGCCATATCGAACCGGCTTTATTGTCGCCGTGCTCGGAATGATTGGTTATGCGTCAGTGGACGTATTTTTCCTGTCGGAATTTGATCAGTTTATTGACCGCGGCATCACCCAGCGCGATATGAGTTATCTGGCGATGGCGCCGTTTTTTGTGGTGTTGCTATTTTTACTGCGTGGTGTGTTTCATTTTACCGCCAGTTATTGTCTGAACTGGGCGGGTACTCATATCGTCAAAGACTTACGCCAACAATTGTTCAGCCACATGATTGCGTTGCCGGTCAGTTATCACGACAAACATTCCACCGGCGAAATGATTTCGCGCATTACCTATGATGCCGAACAAATTAAACAAGCATCCAGTAAAGCTCTGGTGGTGTTGATCCACGAAGGTGCTTTTGTCATCGGTTTACTCGGGCTCATGTTTTATAACAGTTGGCAATTGGCAGCGATCTTTTTGCTGATTGCGCCGATTATTGCAGTGATCGTATCGGCGGTATCGAAGCGTTTTCGCCAGATCAGCAACAACATGCAAGGTGCGATGGGTGAAGTGACGGGCAGTGCTGAGCAGATGCTCAATGGTCATAAAGTGATTTTAGCCTTTGGCGGCAAAGAGATTGAAAATCAGCGCTTTATGGCAATCAACAACAAAAACCGCCGCTTGGATGTCAAGCTTGAATCCACCCGAGCGATGAGCGTGTCCTTGATCCAGTTTATTGCTTCTTTTGCGCTGGCTTTTGTGATTTATCTGGCCAGTTTTCCGGAAATGCTTGATTCACTGACCCCGGGCAAATTTACCGAAATTATCACTTCAATGATGTTACTGCTCAAACCGTTAAAACAACTGACCACGGTCAATAGCGATTTCCAAAAAGGTATGGCTGCTGCAGCAACAGTGTTTAGTGTACTTGATGAAAACACTGAGCAGGATCATGGCACTATCGAATTACCTCGCATTCAGGGTGATATCGAATTTAAACAGCTTACTTTCACTTACCCTGGCCATGACAAGCAGGTGCTAACCGACATCAATTTTAGCGTCAAAGCCGGGCAAACCGTGGCTTTGGTCGGCAAGTCCGGCAGCGGCAAAACCACCATTTCCAGTTTGTTACCCCGTTTTTATGAAATTGAGCAGGGCGAAATTCTGCTTGATGGCATCAACACCAAAGACTGCACTCTGGCTTCACTTCGCAAACAGATTGCAGTGGTGTCACAGCAGGTGGTGCTGTTTAACGACAGCATTGCCAACAATATTAGTTATGGTTTTGAAGGCGAATTATCAGCCGAGCGCTTGTTGGATGTGGCGGAAAAAGCCCATGTGATGGAATTCGCCGCGCAAATGCCGCTGGGGCTTGATACTCAAATTGGTGAAAACGGTGTCACTTTATCCGGTGGTCAGCGCCAGCGCATCGCCATCGCGCGCGCCTTGTTACGCCAATCGCCAATTTTAGTGTTGGATGAAGCGACCTCAGCGCTGGATACCGAATCGGAGCGTAAAATTCAGGCGGCGCTGGATGAACTACTGAAAAACCGCACCAACTTAGTGATAGCGCATCGGTTGTCGACGATTGAACAAGCTGATCTGATCCTGGTGATGGAGCAAGGACGGATCATCGAGCGCGGCAATCATCAAGAGTTGCTGGCGCAAAATGGCGCTTACGCCAATTTGTACCGGCTGCAATTTGGCGAAGGGATTGGTGAAGGGATTGGTGAATCATTTAGTGGATCTGCGGGCGAGTCAGCATGAATTCGCTGGAACGCAGCTGGTATCAGCCATTGGGCTGGAGTTGGCTATTATTACCCTTTAGTCTGATCTTTGCGGGCCTGAGTGCAACCCGGCGCTGGTTATTTAAAGCCGGCTTTAAAGCATCCCACCGGATGCCGGTGCCAGTGATTGTGGTGGGCAATATCACTGTTGGTGGCACCGGCAAAACGCCCATTACCCTATGGCTTTGTGAATATCTGCAGGCGCAAGGGCTGAAACCCGGCATCGTCAGCCGCGGTTATGGCGTGAAGTTAACGGCTCCCAAGCTGATCAATCTGGACACCGATACGCCGGCAACGGTCGGCGATGAGCCATTTTTACTGGCCAGTCGCAGCGGTTGCCCGGTGGTCGTGTGCCCGGACCGGGTGGCCGCAGCAAAACTGCTGTTTGCCAGCTCTGGCTGCAATATCATTATTTCTGACGATGGCCTGCAACATTATGCGCTGGTGCGCGATATGGAAATTATTCTGCTTGATGGCAGTCGTGGTGTGGGGAATGGTTTGTTACTGCCTGCCGGGCCGCTGCGGGAAGATATATGGCGCTTACGGCAAGCGGATTTAGTGCTGGCCAATAGCAGCGCCAATGCCTTAGCGCACTGGACATTTGATTTAAAGGCGGAGCCCGCCCGTAGTTTACGCAGCGAAACTATAGAATTAGCGGCTGGCTCGCAAGTGACGCTGGTCAGCGGTATCGGTAATCCAAGAAGATTTACCCGTAGTGCGGCACAATTGGGCTATCACAGCAGCAGCGCGCACTTTTTTGCCGATCACTATGCTTTTAGCACCGATGATTTTGCCGATTTGCCCGGCCCCATTTTAATGACCGAAAAAGACGCGGTGAAATGCCGCGCTTTTGCTGGTCCTGACTGGTTTTATTTGCCGGTTACCGCCCGTTTACCGCAACCGGCTATCGATGAGATAGCCGATAAATTGCAACAAATCAGGAGTCGTTATGGCGTTTAATATTGCGTTACTGGACATTATTGCGTGTCCTTTATGTAAAGGCCGGCTGAAGCTGGATAAACCAAATCAGCAACTGATTTGTACTTTTGACCGCTTAGCTTATCCGGTAAAACAGGATATTCCGGTACTGCTCAGTTCAGAAAGTCGTGAATTGTCTTTGCAAGAGATTGAACCATGGCTTTCGTAGTTGTTATTCCGGCCCGGTTTGCCAGTACCCGATTGCCCGGCAAGCCGCTGGCAGATATTGCCGGTAAACCGATGATCCAATGGGTGTGGCAACAGGCGATGCAAAGTGGGGCCAGTCAGGTGGTGATTGCCACCGACGACAGCCGGGTCGAACAAGCCGCGCTGGAGTTTGGTGCGAACGTCATCATGACCAGCGAAAGTCATAATTCCGGTACCGAGCGTTTAGCGGAAGTCGTGAAAAAGCTGCAATTGGCCTCAGATACTGTGGTGGTGAACGTGCAGGGTGACGAGCCCTTTATTCCACCTTCGATTATTGGGCAGGTCGCCGCCAATTTAGCCGCGCAGCAAAAAGCCCGGATGGCGACGTTGGCGGTGCCACTGTCGTCGATTGCCGAAATTGCCAACCCGAATGTGGTGAAAGTGGTCACCGATCATCAGGGTTACGCGCTGTATTTTAGTCGCAGCGCCATTCCGTTTGACCGGGATCAGGCCTTTAGCGCGTCTTTAGCACAGCACTATCGCCGCCATATCGGCATTTACGCCTATCGTGCTGGTTTTATTCAGGATTACATCAGCTGGCCGGTCTCCACATTAGAGCAGATTGAGTGTCTGGAGCAGCTGCGGGTTCTGTGGCAAGGCGAAGCTATTCATGTGGCTGATGCGTTAGAAATACCTCCGGTGGGGGTCGATACACCGGCCGATTTAGCCCATGCCGTATTGCATGGTAAAACCTTGGTTCAGGCTTGATGCAGCCTCTGGTGTTGCAAGCTTCGGAAATGCCGGAAGCTGCGGTCTTTAAGCTTTTCGCCGAAACTGCAGATTTTGTGGTGCTGGATAAAGCGCCCGGGATCAGTTTTCACTCTGAAGATGGCGCCGGTTTAGTGGTGCAAGCTGCGGCTGAATTGGGTTATCCGCTTTTTTCGGTGCACCGGCTGGATAAAGTCACTTCAGGGTTAATTTTATTTGCCAAAAGTTCGGCTGCTGCTGCCGCGCTTGCAGAGCTTTTTGCGACACAGCAAATTCAGAAATATTATCTGGCGCTCAGTACTGGCAAAGTCGCGAAAAAACAAGGTTGGGTCAAAGGTGATATGGCACCGGCCCGTCGTGGTGCCTATAAGTTATTAAGCAGCATGCAAAATCCGGCGATTAGTTATTTTCTGTCGTTTGGTTTTAATGAGGCTGCGGAATTACCGCCACGTTGTCGTCTGTACCTGATTAAGCCTTTTACCGGTAAAACCCATCAGATCCGGGTTGCGCTTAAGTCGGTGTCAGCACCGATTTTGGGTGATGAGCTGTATCAGGCAGAAGTGGCAGATCGGGTTTATTTACATGCTTACGCTTTGAATTTTCACTATCAAGGCCAGCTCTATCAATACCGGCAGGCGCCTATGGCAGGCCTGTTGTTTCAAAGTCAGGCCGTACAGCAACAGTTGCAGGGTGCTTGGCTGGAGCCCTGGTCGTTGGCGTGGCCAAAGCTATAAATTAGCTCCGCCCCCTCTCTCAGCAACTTGTTGTTATTAAATGGAAAAACTGATGTCCGATTATCAATTACGTTTTGCCGGAATTGGCCGTTTGTACGGCGTTCGCGCGCTTGAATTTTTCCAGCAAGCTCATGTTTGTGTCGTTGGGATTGGCGGTGTTGGCAGCTGGGCGGCAGAGGCGTTGGCGCGTTCCGGAATTGGTGAAATCACGCTGATTGACTTGGATGATGTTTGTATTTCGAACGTCAACCGACAAATTCATGCACTGACTGACAGCATTGGTCAGGATAAAGTGGCGGTGATGGCGGCGCGGATTTTACAAATTAATCCGGCCTGCAAAGTACATCAGGTGACCGATTTTGTCGCTGCCGATAATTTATTTGAGCTGATGAAACCGGAATTTAGCTACGTGATTGATGCCATTGACGCGATCAAAGCCAAAACTTCGCTGATTGCGCATTGTAAACGCAATAAAATTCCACTGGTGACCATCGGTGGTGCTGGCGGGCAAACCGATCCTACGCAAATTCAACTGGCTGATTTAACCCAGACTATCAACGATCCGCTGCTTGCCAAAGTACGCAATAACCTGCGCCGGGATTACAATTACAGCCGCAACGTCAAGCGGCGGTTTGGCATTGATGCGGTGTACTCAACTGAACAGCTGAGTTACCCCAAGGCCGATGGCGGCGTGTGTCAGGCAAAACCAGAGATGCAAAGGCCGGAAGAGGGCGGCTCGATGCGACTGGATTGTAGCGGTGGTTTTGGTGCTGTGACTGTGGTGACGGCGAGTTTTGCTTTTGTCGCAGTATCGCGGGTGCTGAAAAAATTGGCGGAAAAAGCGCAGCAAGTGGCAGTTGCCGGTTAGATAGCGGCTGCCATTCTTGCGAACTAATGCGCTAAACCTGCCTGCTGACTCAGCTTTTTCAGCACCGCATGCAAGCCATTTTGCCTTGATGGGCTTAAATTCTGCTGCACACCGGACAGTGCAAATAACTGTGAAAAGTTGATTTGCGAAAGTTCGACATTGGTTAAGCCATTGAGCTGACACAAAGCCAGCAGTACCAAGCCTTTGATAATGCGGGCTTCGCTGTCAAACGCCCAATAATGGCGACCACTTGGCTGGTGATATTCGTGCAGTAACCAGGCTTTACTGTCGCAACCGGTAATCAAAAATTCTTCCCGCTGCAATTCTGCAGCAAAAGCCGGTACACCTTTGCCGAGCTGCATTAGCATCCGGTATTTGTTTTGCCAATCCGTGGTTTGGGTGAGCGTTGGTAACTGCTGCTGTTTGATCTGCTGCAGGCCTTGCTCAGTCTCAGTCATCAATAAAGTTAAACCACTCATCAGCTTAAAATCTCCAGCACCTGGCTTACTGCGACTAAAGTCCGGTCAATCTCCTGCGGCGAATTATACCCAGCCAACGATATTCTGACGGCGCCAGCTTTGCCGATCGCCGTAAATAACGGCATAGCGCAGTGGGTGCCCGCGCGCACGGCAATTTGTTGTTGATCGAGCAGCGCCGCCACATCGCTGTGATGCTCGCCTTTGATATTAAAAGCGATAATGCCAGCGTTGTTTTGAACCTGTGATATCAACTCGATTCCAGAAAATTGCTGCAAACCATCAAACAGCTGCTGCAAAAGTTGCTGTTTGTGTGCTGCGATAGCTCCTTGATCCCATTGTTGTAACCAACGAAGCGCCGCAGCAAGCCCAATGGCAGATGCAATATTCGGCGTGCCAGCTTCCAGCCGGTAGGGCAACTGATTCAAAGTGGTGCCGCTAAAGCTGACCTGCTGGATCATTTCGCCGCCATAAAGCAAAGGCCGCAGCAATTCGAGTGTTGAACATTTCCCAAAAAGCACGCCAATGCCGGTCGGCCCATAAATTTTATGGCCGGAGAACACATAAAAATCGCAATCTAATTGTTGTACATCAGGCTGTTGCAACAAAATGCCCTGGGCGCCGTCAATGATGGTGATAGCGCCAACGGCTTTGGCTTGTTGCACCATGGCAGCCACCGGCTGGATATGCCCCAGCACGTTAGATACCTGCGCCATACTCACAACTTTCGGTTTCAGCGCCAGCAAACGCTGATATTCGGCTTGATCCAGTTGCTGATTGGCATCGAGTGGGATCACGTCCAGCAGCACACCATGTTGCTGACAATGGAACTGCCAGGGCACGATATTGGCGTGATGCTCTAGTGCGCTAATCAGTATTCTGTCGCCAGGGTGCAGCACCGTGCCCATCAAGCCAAAGGCCAGCTGATTCAAGGCGCTAGTTGCGCCGCTACACCAGATAATTTCTTCTCTGCCGCTGGCGTTCAGGTATACCGCGACCGTATCACGTGCTTGTTCAAACAATTGGGTGGCTTGTTGACTAAGTTGATGGGCTCCGCGATGAACATTGGCGTTAAATGTCTGATAGAACTCAGTTTCAGCGGCAATAACCGCTGCTGGTTTGTGCATCGTCGCGGCGTTATCCAGATAAACCCAATCCGGCTGCTGGTTAAAAAAAGCAAATTCGGCGCGAAAAGCCGCGAGATCAAAGTTCAAAGAAGGTCCTGCCGGGCAGCGATAAAGGCGCGATTTTGCCTTTTTTTAACAGGCGCAGCAAGCGCCTAATCCATAGACGTAAAACATGGACGTAAAAAAAGCGACCGAAGTCGCTTTTTAAATAAAACCGGAATTAACGGTTTTCGACTTTGATAAAGTCGCGGGTGTTGTAGCCCGTGTACAGCTGACGTGGACGGCCGATTTTGTGGCCTTTGTCCGACAGCATTTCGTCCCAGTGCGAGATCCAGCCGACAGTACGGCTCATCGCGAAAATTACTGTGAACATGCTGGTTGGAATGCCGATGGCTTTGAGGATAATTCCTGAGTAGAAATCGACGTTCGGGTACAGTTTTTTCTCGATGAAGTACGGGTCTTCCAGCGCAATACGCTCAAGCTCCATCGCCACATCCAGCAGTGGATCTTTGATATTCAGCTCTTTTAACACTTCATGACAGGTATCGCGCATCACTTTGGCCCGTGGGTCAAAGTTTTTATACACGCGGTGACCAAAGCCCATTAAGCGGAAAGAATCGTTTTTATCTTTGGCACGACGGACAAATTCCGGAATGCGATCAACAGTGCCGATTTCCTGCAACATCACTAAACAAGCTTCGTTAGCACCGCCGTGCGCCGGGCCCCATAACGAGGCAATACCGGCTGCGATACAAGCGTATGGATTGGCGCCAGAAGAACCGGCTAAACGTACGGTTGAAGTCGAAGCATTTTGTTCGTGATCGGCATGCAACATGAAAATCCGGTCCATGGCTTTGGCCACAATCGGACTCACATCGTAGTGCTCGGCTGGTACCGAAAACATCATATGCATGAAGTTTTCGGCGTAGCTTAATTCGTTGCGCGGATACACAAATGGCTGACCCACAGTGTATTTATACGCCATCGCCGCAATGGTTGGCAGCTTAGCGATTAAGCGATGTGCTGAGCGTTTGCGTTGCTCAGGATCGTTGACGTTTAAGTCAGAATGGTAGAACGAAGACATCGCGCCAACCACACCACAAAGCATCGCCATTGGGTGGGCATCAACGCGGAAACCCTGGAAAAACGACGCCAGTTTCTCATGCACCATGGTGTGACGGGTAATGACGTGGGTGAAATTGTCGTATTGCGCTTTGGTTGGCAGCTCACCTTCCAGTAACAGATAACAGGTTTCCAGATAATCCGACTCAACGGCTAACTGCTCAATCGGATAGCCACGGTGTAATAAAATACCGTTGTCGCCGTCGATGTAAGTGATTTTTGATTCACAAGAGCCTGTCGACATAAAGCCCGGATCGAAGGTGAAGTAGCCATGTTGACCCAAGGCGCGTACATCGATGACATCTGTGCCTGCCGTGCCCGAATAAATTGGCAACTCGATTGGCGCCAGGCCATCGATATGCACGACAGCTTTTTTATCAGCCATTGGATTTCTCCTGTGTTGTTATTGGTTTAACCGGTAGAAATTCTTATTCTACCCGCAACTGGGACCTAAAAGTCAATTTTAATGCTCAGATAGATAATTGTCGGATAATAGCTGGATAATAAGTATTCGACTCTAGTCGTATTGCCACTCGGAGTAAATCAGTTACCGTGTCAGCTATGGATTTTCTTCAACAAAATTAAACATAAATTGTATTCCAGACTGGTGAAATATATACTGTTGCGGGTTCGAAATCAGTTCACCGACCGATAGATAAAAAAATTGGGCTGAACCACACCACGCTGTAGCCTGTATATCCATTGGGTGTTGACTGTTTATGCAGCAACGTATAATGACAACAAAGCTCAGAATAGGGCGTCGATAGGCAAGAAACTGTGAAAAAGCAAAGACCTGTAAATCTAGACCTTACCACTATATCCATGCCGGTAACGGCAACTGCTTCAATCCTGCATCGTGTGACCGGCGTCGCAATGTTTTTCGCGCTGATTTTCGTGATCTGGGCCTGGGCAGTGTCCCTGTCTTCTGCTGAAGGTTTTGCACTGGTCAAAGAAGTGATGACTTCTTTTGTTGCCAAGTTCATCGCCTGGGGCACCATCACCATGTTGCTGTATCATCTGTTGGGCGGCATTCGCCACCTGATCATGGATATGGGCCATTGGGAAGAGTTAGAGTCGGGCAAACTGAGCGCTAAAATCACCATCGCACTCTGGATTGTTCTGGCCGTATTAGCTGGAGTCTGGTTATGGTTCTGAATCAAGCATCTTTAAAACGTGATGGCGTACAAGATTACGTTTCATTACGCACCACAGCGATTATTTTAACGCTGTATACCCTGTTTATCCTCGGTTATTTCCTTTGTACTCCTGAAATTACCTACGAAGGTTGGAAAGCGTTGTTTTCTAACATTCTGGTCAAAGCTTTCACTTTATTGGCGCTGGTTTGTATTGCCGTTCACACCAAAATTGGTCTGTGGCAAGTACTGACTGACTACGTCAAATCTGCAGCGACCCGCGCGGTACTGCAATTTGTGTTGTATGCCATTGCTTTTGGCTATGTGGCTGTAGGCCTGTTTGTATTATTACAACCGCAGTTGTGGGGTGCTTAATTGAATATTCCAGTTCGCGAGTTTGACGCCGTTGTGATCGGCGCCGGTGGTGCCGGTATGCGTGCCGCACTGCAAATCACTGAATCAGGTTTAACCTGTGCCTTATTATCCAAAGTATTCCCAACCCGTTCTCACACTGTTTCTGCGCAAGGCGGTATTACCGTTGCGCTCGGTAACTCACATCCGGATAACTGGGAATGGCACATGTTTGATACCGTCAAAGGTTCCGATTATATCGGTGACCAGGACGCGATTGAATACATGTGTAAAACTGGCCCGGAAGCTATTACTGAGTTAGAAAACATGGGCTTACCATTCTCACGTTTTGAGAATGGCCGTGTTTACCAACGTCCGTTTGGTGGTCAGTCGAAGAATTTTGGTGGCGAACAAGCCGCCCGTACCGCAGCTGCAGCTGACCGGACCGGTCATGCCTTATTGCACCTGCTGTACCAGCAAAACGTGAAGAACAAAACTCAGGTTTTCTCTGAGTGGTATGCCCTTGATCTGGTGAAAAACCAGGACGGTGCTGTGGTCGGTTGTACTGCCATTGACATCGAAAGTGGCGAAATCGTTTATTTCAAAGCCCGCGCGACTGTGCTGGCGACTGGCGGCGCCGGTCGTATTTTCGCCTCAACCACCAACGCTCACATCAATACCGGTGACGGTGTTGGTATGGCATTGCGTGCTGGTGTACCACTGCAAGACATGGAAATGTGGCAATTTCACCCAACGGGCATCGCCGGTGCCGGTACCCTGGTAACTGAAGGTTGCCGTGGTGAAGGTGGTTATTTACTGAATAAAAATGGCGAGCGTTTCATGGAACGTTATGCGCCAAACGCCAAAGACTTAGCTGGTCGTGACGTGGTTGCCCGTTCAATGATGACGGAAATCCGTGAAGGCCGTGGTTGTGATGGTCCATGGGGCCCGCATATCAAACTGAAACTGGACCACTTAGGTGCTGAAGTTTTAGAAAGCCGCTTACCTGGCGTTTGTGAACTGTCAAAAACTTTCGCGCACGTCGATCCAGTGAAAGAGCCAATTCCGGTGATCCCAACTTGCCATTACATGATGGGTGGTATTCCAACCAACGTGCATGGTCAGGTGATTCATCCAAAAGCTGATGGGTCTGAAACCATCGTGGCCGGTTTATTTGCTTGTGGCGAAATCGCTTGTGTGTCAGTGCACGGTGCCAACCGCTTAGGTGGTAACTCGTTGCTGGACTTAGTGGTATTCGGCCGTGCGACCGGTCTGCATTTAGGTGAAGCTTTAGCGGCGACTTCTGAAGGCCGCGGCGCTACTGATTCTGATATTCAGGCCGCACTTGCCCGTACCCAGCGCTGGGAAGATACCAAAATTGGCCAGGGTGAAGATCCGGCGCAAATCAAAAAAGATTTACAAACCTGTATGCAACTGAACTTCTCGGTGTTCCGTGAAGGCGCAGCCATGGCTGAAGGTTTAGCTGAATTAAAAGTCATTCGTGAGCGGCTGAAATATGCCCGTCTGGATGACAAGAGTTCAGACTTTAATACCGCACGGATTGAATGTCTGGAACTGGACAACCTGATGGAAACGGCATTTTCAACCGCTGTTGCCGCGAACTTCCGTACTGAAAGCCGCGGCGCGCACGCCCGGTTTGACTTCCCGGATCGCGACGATGAGAACTGGTTATGTCACAGCGTGTATACGCCGGACACTGAATCGATGTTCAAGCGTAAAGTGAATCTGGAACCGAAGTTCCGTGAAGCCTTCCAACCTAAAGCTCGTACTTATTAAGAGGGACAGACGATGAAGAAGCTTGAATTCTCTGTTTATCGTTACAACCCTGACGTCGATAATGCGCCACGGATGCAAGACTATACGCTGGACAATCCGGAAGGTCGGGACATGATGGTGCTTGATGCACTGTTGAAATTGAAAGAACAAGACCCAACCTTATCCTTCCGTCGCAGTTGCCGTGAAGGCGTCTGTGGTTCAGACGGCGTCAACATGAATGGTAAAAACGGTTTGGCTTGTATCACGCCGTTGTCAGCCGTGGGTAAAGGCAAGGGCGGCAAAATTGTCATTCGTCCATTACCAGGTTTACCGGTTGTACGTGATTTAGTGGTTGATATGTCACAGTTTTACACTCAATACGAGAAGGTAAAACCGTACTTAATCAATAACGACTTACCGCCGGCAGGTGAATATCTGCAATCGCCGGAAGAACGCGCTAAGCTGGATGGTCTGTACGAGTGTATTTTATGCGCTTGTTGCTCAACCTCTTGCCCGTCGTTCTGGTGGAACCCGGATAAATTTATTGGTCCAGCTGGTTTATTACATGCTTACCGTTTCCTGGCGGATAGCCGTGATACCGCGACTGAACAACGATTAAACGATTTAGATGATGCGTTCAGCGTATTCCGCTGCCACGGCATCATGAACTGCGTCAATGTGTGTCCGAAGGGTTTAAACCCGACCAAAGCCATTGGCCAGATCAAATCCATGTTATTAAACCGGGCGCTGTAAAGCGCCCCTTTCATAACAGACAACAGCTTCACATGACGGAACCCAGCATATTTTGTTGGGTTTCAACCAGGAAAAAATAGCCACAAAACCTGTACCATGGCTATTTTTTTGCTACTTTTTTCCAGGTGCTTCGAGATAAGGGAAAGTAAATGCACGAAGGTGTAATGAAGGCGTGGTTGGAGTCTTCTCATCTTGGCGGTGGCAACATGGCCTATGTAGATGAACTCTATGAATCCTACTTAGCTGAACCTACCAGTGTTGGTGATGAATGGCGCGAATTCTTCGCCAAATTGCCAAAAATCGAAGGTGTAGAATTAGAATCCCGGCATTCTGATATTCGCCAGCAATTTATCGATCTTGCCAAAAACAAACACCGCGAAGTGATTGTTGCACCCTCTGGTGGTGGTGATGGTCGGCAGGTGAAGGTACTGCAACTCATTAATGCTTTCCGTTTCCGGGGGCACCAACATGCGAAACTCGATCCATTGGATCTGTGGAAACGCCAACGAGTCCGTGATTTAGAATTATCTTTCCATGACTTAGGTCCTGCTGATTTTGACGATGAATATAACGTCGGATCTTTTGTCGCCGGTACCGAGACGATGAAACTGGGTGAACTGGTTGCAGCACTGGAAACCACCTACTGCGGTTCGATTGGTGCAGAATATATGCACATCGTATCCACGGATGAAAAACGCTGGATCCAACAACGGTTAGAATCAGTCCGTTCGACCCCAAATTATGACAAAGCCACCAAAGCCGGCATCCTCAAAGGTTTAGTTGCTGCTGACGGTCTTGAGCGCTATTTGTCGAACAAATTCCCTGGTGCTAAACGCTTTGGTCTGGAAGGTGGCGATGCCATGATCCCGATGCTCAAAGCGATGATCCACCGTGCCGGCGAACAAGGTGCCAAAGACTGTGTCATTGGTATGGCGCACCGTGGTCGTTTGAATACCTTAGTCAACGTTTTGGGTAAAAATCCAGGCAAACTGTTTGACGAGTTTGCTGGTAAATATGAAGTGGTTGGTGCCGGTGATGTGAAATACCATATGGGTTTCTCATCAGATTTCGCCACCAAAGGCGGCGACGTGCATTTAGCTCTGGCGTTTAACCCGTCGCACTTAGAAATCGTTAACCCGGTGGTGATCGGTTCAGTGCGCGCACGTCTGGATCGTCGTGGTTGTACCGATGGTTCTTTAGCACTGCCAATTACTATTCACGGTGACTCGGCCTTTGCTGGCCAGGGTGTGGTGGCTGAAACCTTTAACATTTCACAAACCCGCGCCTTTAAAGTTGGCGGTACTATTCGTCTGGTCATCAACAACCAGGTCGGTTTTACCACGTCCAATCCGGAAGATACCCGTTCAACTGAATACTGTACTGATATCGCCAAGATGGTGCAGGCGCCAATTTTCCACGTCAACGGTGATGATCCGGAAGCCGTGGTGTTTGTGGCTCAGCTCGCCGTTGATTATCGCAACACCTTTAAACGGGATGTGGTGATTGACTTGGTTTGTTACCGTCGTAACGGTCACAACGAAGCGGACGAGCCGAATGCGACGCAGCCGCTGATGTATCAGAAAATCAAAAAACACCCAACGCCACGTGAGCTGTATGCGGACAAGCTGATCAAAGCCGGTCAGTTCTCAGCAGAAGAAGTACAGGCGATGGTTGATGACTACCGCAACGCGCTGGATAAAGGCGACTGCGTGGTTGATGAGTGGAAAGCGATGACTGAAGTTGCAGTCGATTGGACGCCATTCTTAGGTCACGACTGGACTGCAACTTACGATGCCAGCATGAGTGTCGCCGATTTAGTGGCTATGGGTGAAAAAGCCATTGCCATTCCGGCCGAGCATACCTTGCAGCGTCAGGTTGGTAAGGTTTACGAAGACCGCGCTTTGATGCTCAAAGGCGAGAAAAAAATCGACTGGGGTTTTGCCGAAATTCTGGCTTATGCCGCAACCGTTGGTAACGGTTCACGCATTCGTATTGTGGGTCAGGACTCAGGTCGTGGTACTTTCTTCCACCGCCACGCTGTATTGCATAGTCAAAGTGATGCTTCTACTTATACGCCGCTTGAGCATATCAGCGAGTCGCAAGGCCCGTTCCAGGTATATGACTCAGCTTTATCGGAAGAAGCAGTACTGGCGTTTGAATATGGTTATGCCACAGCTGAGCCACGCGCGTTAGTGATTTGGGAAGGCCAATTTGGCGATTTCGCCAACGGCGCCCAGGTGGTGATTGACCAGTTCTTAAGTTCTGGCGAACAAAAGTGGGGCCGCCTCTGTGGTCTGACGTTGTTATTGCCACATGGTTACGAAGGTCAGGGCCCGGAGCACTCTTCTGCGCGGTTAGAACGGTTCCTGCAACTTTGTGCTGATCACAATATGCAAGTGGTGGTTCCGACCACGCCTGCTCAGGTGTATGCGATGATCCGCCGGCAGATGGTGCGTCCAATGCGCCGTCCGCTCATTGTTATGTCGCCAAAATCTTTATTACGTCATCCGCTGGCCACATCAACGCTGGAAGAGATCGCATCTGGTCAGTTCCAGAACGTGATTGGCGAGATTGATGACATCAAACCAGCCGACGTAAAACGTGTGGTGTTCTGTAGCGGTAAAGTCTATTTCGACTTACTGGAAGAGCGCCGTAAACGTAACCAGACCAATGTTGTGATTGTCCGTGTAGAACAGCTGTACCCGTTCCCGCAAGACGAAATGACCACAGTACTGGCGCAATACCCACAAGTGACCGATTTTGTCTGGTGTCAGGAAGAGCCGCAAAATCAGGGCGCCTGGTACTGCAGTCAACATAACTTCTGGGCTGCCATTCCAAAAGGCGCAAGCTTAAGTTATGCCGGACGGGATGCATCGTCATCCCCAGCGGTAGGTTATTTATCGGTACACAATAAACAGCAACAAGCGCTGGTGAATGCCGCCTTGACGCTGGGTTAAAACTTTATCGCTGTGGCCAGGTCACAGCATGAATTCTGGTCAGTATAGGTTTTCCTATACTGGCTTTGGCTTTGTAAGACTGAACACAAACGCAGACCAATCTGTAAAAAGGTGACAAAGTGGAAATTAAAGTCCCAGTACTACCCGAATCAGTTGCTGATGCAACTATTGCTACCTGGCATGTAAAAACAGGTGAAGCCGTCAGCCGTGACCAGGTTCTGGTTGACATCGAAACTGACAAAGTTGTGTTAGAAGTCGTGGCTCAGGCTGATGGCGTGATGGGCGAAATCGTCCACGCTGAAGGCGCTACAGTGCTCGCCGAGCAGGTGATTGGTCATCTGAATGCCGGTGCTACTGCTGCCGCTGCACCAGTTGCCGCCGCAGCAGCTCCAGCCGCTGCCAGCGCAGATGCCGATGACGCTTTAACACCGTCAGTGCGTCGTTTGATTGCTGAAAAAGGTCTGGACGCTTCGAAAATCCAGGGTTCTGGCAAAAATGGCCGCGTGACCAAAGAAGACGTGGAGAAATTCCTGTCAGGTGCACCAGCAGCCCCAGCAGCAAAAGCAGCTCCGGCCGCAGTTGCAGCGCCAGCGGCAGTTGTCGGCGACCGTTCACAAAAACGTGTACCGATGACACGTCTGCGTAAAACCATTGCTAACCGTCTGCTGGAAGCGAAAAATTCTACAGCGATGCTGACCACTTTTAACGAAGTGAACATGAAGCCAATTATGGAACTGCGTAAGCAATATCAAGACGTGTTTGAAAAACGTCATGGTATCCGGTTAGGCTTTATGTCGTTTTATGTCAAAGCTGTCACTGAAGCGCTGAAGCGTTTCCCTGAAGTGAATGCGGCGATTGACGGCGATGATATCGTGTATCACAACTATTTTGACGTCAGCATTGCGGTGTCAACGCCACGTGGTCTGGTCACACCGGTACTGCGTGATTGCGACAAAATGAATCTGGCTGAAATTGAAAAAGCCATCAAAGAGTTAGCACTGAAAGGCCGTGACGGTAAATTATCAATGGATGATTTAACCGGCGGTAACTTCACTATCACCAACGGTGGTGTGTTTGGCTCTCTGATGTCAACGCCAATCATCAACCCACCACAATCAGCTATTCTGGGTATGCATAAGATCCAGGATCGGGTGATGGTGGTTGATGGCAAGATGGAAATCCTGCCAATGATGTACCTGGCACTGTCTTACGATCACCGGATCATCGACGGCAAAGAGTCGGTCGGTTTCCTGGTCACGATCAAAGAATTGTTAGAAGATCCAACCCGTATTCTGTTGGATATCTGATAAAAAAACCGGAGGTGAAGGCTGTTGCCGAAACCTCCAAATCATCTGAGTATTGCGAAGGCTTTGCTCAATGGGTCAGGCCGGTTACCCGGTCACAAACTAAAGAAAAACGGAAATAAGCCATGAATTTGCACGAGTATCAGGCAAAACAGCTGTTTCGCGAATACGGTTTACCTGTATCTGAAGGCTATGCGGAAGAAACTCCACAAGCAGCAGCAGAAGCAGCAGACCGCATTGGTGGGAACAAGTGGGTAGTGAAAGCTCAGGTTCACGCTGGTGGTCGCGGTAAAGCGGGCGGTGTGAAATTAGTTACTTCTAAAGAAGAGATCCGTAACTTTGCCCAAAATTGGCTGGGCAAAAATCTGGTTACGTATCAAACTGACGAAAAAGGTCAGCCTGTCACCAAGATCCTGGTAGAAACCTGTACCGATATCGACAAAGAGCTGTACTTAGGTGCCGTGGTCGATCGCTCAAGCCGTCGTATCATTTTCATGGCGTCGACTGAAGGTGGCGTTGACATCGAGAAAGTGGCCGAAGAAAGCCCGGAAAAAATCATCAAGATGGCTATCGATCCACTGGTTGGCGCGCAAGCGTTCCAAGCCCGTGAAATCGCGTTCCAACTTGGCTTAAATGCGACGCAAATCAAGCAGTTCACTAACATCTACTTAGGCCTCGCCAAGATGTTCGTTGACCTGGACCTGGCGATGATCGAAGTAAACCCATTGGTGATTACTTCTGCTGGTAACCTGCACTGCTTAGACGCCAAACTGGTTGCTGATAGCAATGCATTATACCGCCAGCCAAAACTGCGCGCTTACCATGACCCATCACAAGAAGACGAGCGTGAAGCCCGTGCTGCTCAATGGGAACTGAACTATGTTGCTTTAGAAGGTAACATCGGTTGTATGGTGAACGGTGCCGGTTTAGCGATGGGTACTATGGACATCGTGAAATTAAGCGGTGGCCAACCAGCAAACTTCCTGGACGTTGGCGGCGGCGCGACCAAAGAGCGCGTGACCGAAGCATTCAAAATCATCCTGTCTGACTCAGCTGTGAAAGCAGTATTCGTCAACATCTTCGGTGGTATCGTTCGTTGCGACATGATCGCTGAAGGTATCATTGGTGCGGTTGAAGAAGTGGGTGTAAGCGTACCGGTTGTGGTGCGTTTAGAAGGTAACAACGCTGAATTAGGCGCACAGAAGTTGCAAAACTCTGGCCTGAACATCATTGCTGCTAACTCATTATCTGAAGCTGCAAAAGCTGTTGTGAAAGCCGCGGAGGGCAAATAATGTCTATTATCATCAACAAAGACACTAAGGTCATCTGTCAGGGTTTCACTGGTAGCCAGGGTACTTTCCACTCCACTCAGGCGCTGGAATACGGCACTAAAATGGTTGGTGGCGTAAGCCCAGGTAAAGGCGGCACGACGCACATTGGTTTACCAGTGTTCAACACCGTCAAAGAAGCTGTTGCTGCGACTGGCGCAACGGCGACTGTGATTTACGTACCGGCACCTTTCTGTAAAGATGCGATCATCGAAGCTGCTGATGCTGGCTTAGAGCTGATTGTTTGTATCACTGAAGGTATCCCAACGATCGACATGTTATTCGTTAAAGAATACATCGATCGTAAAGGCGTGCGGATGATTGGTCCAAACTGCCCAGGCGTGATCACGCCAGGTGAATGTAAAATCGGTATCATGCCAGGCCATATCCACAAGCCAGGTAAAGTGGGTATCGTTTCACGTTCAGGCACTCTGACCTATGAAGCTGTGAAACAAACCACAGATGAAGGTTTCGGCCAATCAACTTGTGTTGGTATCGGTGGTGACCCAATCCCAGGTTCTAACTTCATCGACATCCTGAAATTATTCCAGGAAGATCCACAGACTGAAGCGATCATCATGATCGGTGAAATCGGTGGTACTGCTGAAGAAGAAGCAGCTGCTTATATCAAAGCAAACGTGACTAAGCCTGTTGTGTCTTATATCGCTGGTGTAACTGCACCTGCCGGTAAGCGCATGGGCCACGCTGGCGCCATCATCTCTGGTGGTAAAGGTACAGCTGATGACAAATTCCGTGCTCTGGAAGACGCTGGCGTGAAAACCGTCCGTTCTCTGGCAGACATCGGTAAAGCACTGCGTGAACTGACTGGCTGGTAATAGCTACTTAGTTTCGAGTGTGTAAAAAACCCGCCTGGTGCGGGTTTTTTTATGGCTGTGGTTTGTTGCTAAGTATTCCTACTTTAAGCTATTTTCGCTATAGACCGAAGTAGGGCGCGACTCAGCCGCAGGCTAGTCCGCCATTTGTATGAAGAAAATTGTCAACAAGCAACGCCAAAGCAAACAACACACGGACCCGCCGTGAATACGTCCTTGTAGGCTCGTTGTTTGGCATCCATGCCAAACACGGTCCGCTTAGTTGTTGGCTCTGTCGTTGGCTAAACCAGAGCATAAAGTACCTGGCTCTAGAAAGCTGAAACAAGACTTAGCCAGCAAGCTTTGCGAACTAACCTGTTTTGATGCTTTTAATCGCAATGTCTTTGTCTCAGCCGGAAAATTAAGTTACAAAATCCATGTTCACTATAAAGGACATGCTGCAAGTGGTATGTCGACTCAACCATAATAAACCATAATTACTACGGAAGTCGGGTCTTAAAACTATGAAAACAAAAGCCATTTTCCACCGGGCAGTCCTGCTAACTACCATATGCTGTGCCGGGGCTTTGATGTCCGTGCCAGCCGCAGTTGCGACTGAACGTCAGATTGAAGCCGATTCGGTGGTTGTCACTCAACATAAAACCACTGTTAATGACGAGTCTTTTACGTACAGTGCAACAACCGGCACGCAGCCAGTATGGAACGATGACGGAAAGCCTGTCGCAGCCGTGTTTTATACATATTACCAACGCACTGATATTAAAGATAAAAGTAAAAGACCATTACTGATTTCCTTTAACGGCGGCCCAGGTTCAGCTTCGGTTTGGATGCAAATCGCTTATACCGGACCAAAAGCACTAAAAGTTGATAGCGAAGGTTATCCGCTACAGCCTTATGGCACCAAACAAAACCCATATTCAGTGTTGGATACCGCCGATATTGTGTTTGTAAATCCGGTAAACACCGCTTATTCACGGGTATTAGCAGATAAAGACGGCAAGATGATGAGCCGTGATGAGCAGGCGAAGATGTTTTTTGGCGTCAACGCTGATGTGAAATATCTGGCCGAATGGATCAATACCTTTGTCACCCGCAATGAGCGGTGGCAGTCACCGAAGTTTTTGATTGGCGAAAGCTACGGTACTACAAGGGTTTCTGGCCTCGCTTTAGCGCTGCAAAATATGCAGTGGATGTATTTAAACGGTGTAGTGCTGGTATCGCCGACTGAAATTGGCATTAAACGTGAAGGCCCGGTCGATGTAGCGAACCGTCTGCCGTATTTTGCGGCCACTGCCTGGTATCACAAAGCTTTACCAGCTGAGCTGCAACAGCTTGATTTGTATGATTTGCTGCCAAAAGTAGAGCAGTTCACCATTAACGAATATCTGCCGGCTTTGGCTAAAGGTGCCTTTATTAGCGCCGAGGAAAAAGACCGCATCGCGCAGCAGGTCGCGCAATATTCTGGTTTATCAGTAAAAGCTGTATTACAGAACAATATGGATATTCCAAACGACTTTTTTTGGAAAGAGTTACTGCGTGAACGGGGTCAGACTGTTGGTCGGTTGGACTCACGTTACATTGGCATCGATCGTCGTGAAGCAGGAGACAGCCCGGATTTTAATGCTGAGCTGACTTCCTGGTTACATTCGTTCACTCCGGCGATTAACCATTATTTACGCACTGAGCTGAATTACAAAACCGATGTGAAATACAACATGTTTGGCCCGGTACGGCCATGGGATAACAGCGACGACAACACCGGTGAAAATTTACGTTTGGCGATGGCGGAAAACCCCTATCTGAAGGTGATGATCCAATCCGGCTATTATGATGGCGCTACCAACTATTTTGATGCCAAATACAGTATGTGGCAGCTGGATCCAAGTGGCAAAATGAAAGACCGCCTGAGCTTTAAAGGCTACCGCAGCGGCCATATGATGTATCTGCGTTATGAAGATTTAAAACAGTCGAATGACGATTTACGCCAGTTTATTAAGGCCAGCTTGCCGGCCGAAGATCAGCCGGCGAAATACTAATTTCGGTTTCGCTTCGTTCGGTTCAGTTTGATTGCGACAGGGCGGCCAGTGGTCGCCCTGTTGCATTTTCTGGTCGCGGCAAACAAAGCCATATTCGCTACTGGTCAGCGCTTTGGTTGCTGTTATAATGCGGCCATCTGAGTTTTTCTTCGTTTTACTGTTGTCGACGCCCACTTTCTGTCGACAGGTACTTTTGCCGATACACATAAGGATCAGAATTTTATGGCGGACATCGAAACACGCCCAACCAATTTTATCCGGCAGATCATTGATGCCGATTTAGCTTCCGGCAAACACAGTGCCGTGCAAACCCGTTTTCCGCCAGAGCCGAATGGCTACCTGCATATCGGTCACGCCAAATCGATTTGTCTGAACTTCGGTATCGCCGTTGATTATCAAGGCAAATGTAACCTGCGGTTTGATGACACCAATCCAGAAAAAGAAAACATCGACTTCGTCAATTCAATCCAGAAAGACGTGAACTGGCTGGGTTTTGAATGGGACGGCGCCGTTCGTTATTCATCTGATTATTTTGACGCATTATATGGTTATGCCGTTGAACTGATTAACAAAGGCCTGGCCTATGTTTGTTTTTTAAATGCTGAAGAAATGCGTCAGTACCGTGGCAACTTAACCGAACCTGGTAAAAATAGTCCGTATCGCGACACCACACCTGCTGAAAACCTGGCGTTGTTTGAAAAAATGCGTGCCGGTGGTTTTAAAGAAGGTGAGTGTTCGCTGCGTGCGAAAATCGATATGACATCAGCCTTTATCTGTATGCGCGATCCGGTGATTTACCGGGTGAAATTTGCCCATCACCATCAGACCGGTGACAAATGGTGCATCTACCCGATGTACGATTTTACGCACTGTATTTCTGATGCGTTAGAAGGCATTACCCATTCTTTATGTACCTTGGAATTTCAGGATAACCGCCGGTTATATGACTGGATTTTGGACAATATCACCATCGCTTGTCATCCGCAGCAAATTGAGTTTTCGCGCTTAAACCTGGAATTTCAGGTGATGAGTAAACGTAAACTGCACACGCTGGTGGAAGGTGGTCATGTGTCTGGTTGGGACGACCCACGGATGCCAACCATTGCCGGTTTACGCCGTCGTGGTTATACCCCGGCGTCCTTGCGTGAATTCGCCAAGCGGATTGGTATTACCAAACAAGACAACGTGATTGAAGCCAGTGCTTTAGATTCGTGTATTCGCGAAGATTTAGACGCCCATGCACCACGCGCGATGGCAGTCATCGACCCGCTTAAAATCACTATCAGTAACTACTCCGCCGATGCGGTGGAATGGCTGGATGTGCATAATCATCCAAAAGAAGAAAGCATGGGTAGCCGTCAGGTGCCTTTTGGCAAAGTGATTTATATCGACCGTGCTGACTTCCGTGAAGAAGCCAACAAAAAGTACAAGCGGATGGTGACTGGCGGAGAAGTGCGGTTGCGTGGCGCTTATGTGGTACGTGCCGATGAAGTGATTAAAGATGACGCCGGCAATATTGTGGAGCTGATTTGTAGTTACGATCCAGACACTTTAGGCGTCAATCCAGCCGATGGCCGTAAAGTGCGGGGCGTTATTCACTGGGTCGAAGCAACACAGGCGAAAGCTGCGGAATTCCGGGTCTACGATAAATTATTCACGGTGCCAAATCCGGCGGCGGAAGATGATTTTATTGCGGTGATCAACGCAAATTCACTCAGCATCAAACATGGTTTTGTCGAACCAAGCCTGGCACAAGCCAAGCCTGAGCAAGCTTATCAGTTTGAACGGGAAGGATATTATTGCGCTGACAATCAGGACTTTACTGCCGACAAACTGGTGTTTAACCGCACTGTTGCACTGCGGGATACTTTTTTCGAAGATTGATTGGTAATTGAGTTAGTAGTTAACAGAATTCTGTGAACAATTGACTCAGCCCCCGAAGTTAACAAATAAAAAACGGAGCTTGATGCTCTAATGCCGATCAGATAAGCATTTTTCAGATCGGTTGACCGATCCAGTGACTGGTGTATAAAGGCCTGCAACAGAAATGTCGCAGGCCTTTTTTATGCAATTAGCTACCGCTTTAACCCTTGCTAACCGTTATTTCCCAAACATCGAAGCCGGTGCGCTTCAGCAATTGTTGCCAGAAGAGTTCATCAGCCAATGTCTGCAGGAGGCAGGGGTTGCAACCGTCCGGCGCCGTCGTTTGCCTTTAGAATCTCTTGTGATGGTGGTACTCGGAATGGCGTTGTACCGTGGCAAAGATGTCTGGAGCATTGCCGATAAAATGCAAATTGTGTTACCCGGACGACGGGAATTGGTTGCACCAAGTGCCGTCGTACAAGGTAGGCAGCGCTTAGGCTCTGAAGCAATGCGGCAAGTATTTCATCAAACCCAACGACTCTGGCATCAGGATGCTGAACATCCGCGCTGGTGTGGGCTGCAACTGCTTGGGGTTGATGGTGTTGTCTGGCGCGCCCCTGACACAGCCGAAAATACCAAAGCCTTTACCAAACCCATCACTACCGCAGGCGAATCAGCGTGGCCGATGGTCAGAATGGTTTGCCAAATGGAACTGACCAGTCATTTATTGATTGGTGCCGCGATGGATAAATACAGTACGAATGAAATGATACTGGCTAAGCAACTGATTGAAACGACGCCGGATAATAGCCTGACACTGTTTGACCGTGGCTTTTATTCATTAGGTCTGCTCAATGCATGGCAAGCTAAAGGCCAAAACCGTCACTGGCTTATTCCGCTAAAAAA
>NZ_SACS01000029.1 GCF_004005945.1 Rheinheimera riviphila | reverse complement strand
TCCGAACATCGATTTCGGAAAATGGCTAAAAGTGATCGGATAAAACCGAAATAGGCGATCGGATTAAACCGAAATGGGTGATCGGATTGGACCGAAATGAGTGTTCGGATTCATCCGAAACATGCAAGAGCTCTAATATGTCATGTCACCAATAACTACAATTCAACACCTGCTTCTATGCAGAGTAATAAGGAAAGACTGATGCAACGACTACGATGGATTAATAAGAACTGGTATCCGACCTATGCGCCGCAAATACATTTACCAAGCTACACCTTATATAGCTATAAGCAGAACGACAAAGTAATTAAAGTGGAAATTAGCTTTTACCTAGGCAAATAGACCAAGTAGTGGAAGATCAAACGATCACGACATCAATGAGAGAAGCTAAGCCAGCGGGAATATATCTTAAACCTAGAGTAACAGCAGTCGACTTTGAATTTGCAAGCAGCACAGAGCAGGATCTGTGTATTGAGATAAGCTTCTTTGTTACTACAACGAATTTTGGAACTTTGACGTAAAAAAAAGCCGGCAGTAGCCGGCTTTTTAAGTTCGAGTAAATTACTCAGCTGCAGTTTCTTCAACTGGCAGAGCGCCCACTTCTGGACGGTCAACTAACTCGATATATGCCATTGGTGCATTGTCACCGGCACGGAAGCCACACTTCAGAATACGAGTGTAACCACCTGGACGCACGTTATAACGCGGACCCAGCACGTTGAACAACAAACCAACAACTTCTTTATCACGAGTACGGGCAAAAGCTAAACGGCGGTTTGCAACGCTATCAATCTTAGCCAGTGTAATCAGAGGTTCGATTACACGACGTAACTCTTTTGCTTTTGGCAAAGTCGTTTTGATGATTTCGTGCTTCACCAATGAGCTTGCCATATTACGGAACATCGCCTGACGGTGGCTGCTGTTCCGGTTTAACTGACGACCACTCTTACGATGGCGCATGATCTATTCCTTCTCACTAAACCAGGAACTGGTGTCTGGTTAGTCTTTGTTTACCAAACTAGCTGGCGGCCAGTTTTCCAGGCGCATGCCTAAGGACAAACCGCGTGACGCCAACACGTCTTTAATTTCGGTAAGTGACTTTTTACCCAGGTTTGGCGTCTTAAGAAGCTCAACCTCGGTACGTTGCACCAGATCACCGATATACTGAATCTGCTCTGCTTTCAAACAGTTGGCAGAACGAACTGTTAATTCCAGGTCATCAACCGGACGCAACAGAATCGGATCAAACTCCGGCTTCTCTTCGCGTTTTTCAGGCTCACTCTTATCACGCAGTTCAACAAAGAATTCCAGCTGTTCAGCTAAAATCGTTGCGGCGCGACGAATGGCTTCCTCTGGCTCAACAGTGCCATTGGTTTCCATGTCAATAACCAGTTTGTCCAGGTCAGTACGTTGTTCTACCCGAGCGGCTTCAACTGAATAAGCAATACGCTCAACAGGACTGAAAGACGCATCAAGTAACAAACGACCAATCGGACGTTCGTCATCTTCAGAGGAGACACGGGCTGATGCAGGCACATAACCGCGACCACGTTGCACTTTCAGACGCATACTGAATTCAGTTTCGCCAGTCAGATTGCAAATAACGTGTTCAGGGTTAACGATGACAACACCGTCGCCACGCTGGATATCACCAGCTGTTACAGGGCCAGCACCTTTTTTCGTTAAAGTCAGTGTGACTTCATCTTTGTCTTCCAAACGAACGGCTAAGCCTTTCAGGTTCAAAAGGATATCGATGATATCTTCTTGCACGCCTTCTTTGGCGCTGTACTCATGAAGCACGCCGTCGATTTCCACTTCCGTCACTGCACAACCTGGCATTGACGATAAAAGGATGCGACGTAACGCGTTGCCCAAGGTATGCCCGAAACCGCGCTCAAGTGGTTCCAAAGTAACTTTGGCACGAGTTGGGTTGATTTTTTCGATACCAACTAATCTCGGCTTAAGGAATTCGGTGACAGAACCCTGCATTGTATCCTCTCTTAAGAAAATGCCTTACTACTTAGAGTAAAGTTCGACGATTAACTGTTCGTTGATGTCAGCTGACAAATCTGAACGCTCTGGATGACGTTTGAAAACACCTTCCATTTTCTTCGTGTCAACTTCAATCCAAGTTGGCTTTTCGCGTTGTTCAGCGACTTCCAAAGCAGCAACGATACGCGCTTGCTTCTTAGCTTTCTCACGAACTGCGATAACTTGTTCTGGAGCAACAGCATAAGAAGGAATGTTCACAACTTTACCGTCAAGCAGAATAGCTTTGTGGCTTACTAACTGACGCGCTTCTGCACGTGTGCTAGCAAGACCCATGCGATAAACCACGTTATCTAAACGTGACTCCAGTAACTGAAGCAGGTTTTCGCCAGTGTTACCTTTTAAACGAGCAGCTTCTTTATATAAATTGCGGAACTGCTTTTCAAGAACGCCATAAATACGACGAACTTTTTGTTTTTCGCGTAATTGCAAACCGTAATCTGATAAACGACCGCGACGAGCGCCGTGCTGACCAGGAGCAGTTGCTAAATTACACTTTGAATCAATTGCTCGGACGCCGCTTTTCAGGAACAGATCTGTACCTTCGCGACGACTCAGTTTGAGCTTAGGACCCAAATATCTTGCCATCTTCTTTCTCCAATAATCTTAGAAGCGCTAATTACACGCGACGTTTTTTCGGTGGACGACAACCATTGTGTGGAATCGGCGTCACGTCGGTGATGTTTGTGATGCGGTAACCAGCAGCGTTCAGCGCACGAATGGCTGATTCACGGCCTGGACCAGGACCATTAACAAACACTTCAAGATTCTTCAGACCATATTCTAACGCGGCAGTACCAGCACGCTCAGCAGCAACCTGTGCAGCGAACGGCGTAGACTTACGCGAACCACGGAAACCAGAACCACCGGCAGTTGCCCAGCACAGGGCATTACCTTGACGGTCAGTGATCGTGACAATGGTATTGTTGAAAGACGCATGGATATGAGCCATACCGTCAGAAACTTGCTTTTTTACCCGTTTACGAGTACGAACTGGTGCTTTAGCCATGTTGAATCACCTTATTTCTTAATCGCTTTACGTGGGCCCTTGCGGGTACGCGCATTTGTTTTAGTGCGCTGACCACGAACCGGCAGACTACGACGATGGCGCAGGCCACGGTAGCAACCCAGGTCCATTAAACGCTTAATATTTAATGTAACTTCACGGCGCAAGTCACCTTCAACGGTGTACTTAGCAACTTCTTCACGAAGAGAATCCAACTCAGCGTCTGATAACGTAGAGATTTTACGGTTTTCTTCGATACCCACTGCAGAAAGGATAGCCTTTGAGCGGGTTTTACCGATACCAAAAACATAAGTCAAAGAAATGACTGCATGTTTATTATCGGGGATGTTAATGCCAGCGATACGGGCCACTAACGTTCTCCTATAAAAGATTAAAAGGGTGCCGATTTGAAAAGCCCGTAAGGATACTCAAACGGCGGCCATATTGCAACAATAAGTCGGGGCTAAACTAAATAGTCTAGCCCTTTCTTAATATTTTTCTGCTGTATTAGCCTTGGCGTTGTTTATGCTTTGGCTCTACGCAAATTACCCGCACAACGTTGTTGCGCTTGATAACTTTACAGTTACGGCAGATCTTCTTAACGGAAGCTCGTACTTTCATGACTTAACTCCGCAAAATTACCTTAACGACCGAAGCCCTTAAGATTTGCCTTTTTAAGCACAGAATCATATTGATGTGACATCAAGTGAGTCTGTACCTGTGCCATAAAGTCCATGATTACCACAACGATAATCAACAATGATGTACCACCGAAGTAGAATTGCACGTTCAGTGCAACCATCATGAACTCAGGAACCAAACAGATAAAGGTGATATACGCTGCGCCAGCTAAGGTTAAACGCGTCATTACTTTATCAATGTATTTTGATGTCTGTTCACCCGGACGAATGCCTGGAATAAAAGCACCAGATTTTTTCAGGTTATCTGCTGTTTCACGCGGGTTGAACACCAACGCAGTGTAAAAGAAACAGAAGAAAATAATCGCTGAAGCATACAAAATGATGTACAGCGGTTGCCCCTGAGACAGATTTAACGCTAACTCCTGGAAGAAGTTGGCAATCATACCCTCACCTGAGCCGAACCAAGTTGCAATCGTCCCTGGAAACAGGATGATGCTTGAAGCGAAGATTGGTGGAATAACCCCAGCCATGTTCACCTTCAGCGGTAAATGACTGCTCTGCGCGGCAAAAACCTGACGGCCTTGCTGACGCTTCGCGTAATTCACCACAATCCGGCGCTGACCACGTTCGAAGAACACAACGAACCAGGTAACAACCACAACAATCGCAACGATAAACAGCAATAACAAAAAGTGCAGATCGCCTTGACGTGCCATCTCAATCGTCTGGCCTACGGCAGACGGGAAGCCAGCAACGATACCGACAAAGATCAGCAACGAGATACCATTACCAATACCGCGCTCAGTAATCTGTTCACCTAACCACATCAAAAACATGGTGCCGGTGACCAAACTTACAACTGCAGTAAAGTAGAAACCAAAACCTGGGTTAATCACCAGTCCGGGCATCATGTTTGGCAGACCAGTGGCAATACTTGCCGCCTGGACCAATGCTAAAGCTAAGGTACCGTAACGTGTATACTGATTGATTTTGCGCTTGCCTGCTTCACCTTCTTTCTTCAACTCAGCCATCTTCGGGTGCATGACCGTCAGTAACTGGACAATAATTGAAGCAGAAATGTAAGGCATAATGCCAAGTGCAAATACAGATGCACGCTCAAGAGCACCACCGCTGAACATGTTAAACATTTCAACGATGGTACCTTTTTGCTGTTCGAATAATTGAGCAAGCACGGTGGCGTCAATTCCAGGAATTGGCACAAATGAGCCTAATCGGAAAACGATTATGGCCATCAGTACAAATAACAGACGGGATTTCAGCTCGCTGAAGCCGCCTTTTGCACTTTTTGAGTCCTGACCTGGTCTAGCCATCGCGTACTATCCTTATTATTCTTCTACTTTGCCGCCAGCAGCTTCGATTGCAGCACGCGCACCTTTAGTTACACGAAGGCCTTTTACTGTGATTGGACGAGCTAACTCGCCAGACAGTACAACCTTTGCAAACTTGATGTTGCGAGTGATTACGTTCGCTTCAGCCAGAGTAGTCAGATCAGCTACATCACCAACAACCAAGGCCAGCTCGTGCAGACGCACTTCAGCAGACACTAAGCCTTTTAATGACGTAAAACCAAACTTAGGCAGACGCTGTTTCAAAGGCATTTGACCGCCTTCAAAACCTGGACGTACTTTACCGCCAGAGCGTGATTTCAGACCTTTGTGACCACGGCCACCAGTCTTACCTAAGCCAGAACCGATACCACGACCTAAACGGCGCTTCTCTTTTTTCGAGCCTGGAGCCGGAGAAAGTGTATTTAATAACATCGCTTACTCCTCCACTTTAACCATGTAATACACAGTGTTAATCATACCGCGTACTGAAGGTGTATCTTCCAGCGTTACGGTGTGACCAATACGGCGTAAGCCTAAACCAACTAAAGTCGCGCGGTGCTTCGGTAAACGACCGATGCTAGACTTAGTTTGGGTTACTGTTACTGTTTTTTGAGCCATGGCAAATTACCCCAGAATGTCGTCAACGCGTAAGCCACGTTTAGCGGCTACCTGTGCTGGCGATTTGATCGCAGACAGAGCGTTGATAGTGGCGCGAACCACGTTGATCGGGTTAGTTGAGCCGTAGCACTTAGACAGTACGTTTTGTACGCCAGCTACTTCTAACACGGCGCGCATTGCACCACCGGCAATAATACCAGTACCTTCAGAAGCCGGTTGCATATACACGTTGGAACCAGCGTGTACACCTTTAACCGGGTGATGAAGGGTGTTACCGTTTAACTCAACTTGAGTCATGTTACGGCGCGCTTTTTCCATTGCTTTTTGAATAGCAGCTGGTACTTCGCGTGCTTTACCGTAACCGAAGCCAACACGGCCGGTACCGTCGCCTACAACTGTCAGAGCTGTGAAGGAAAAAATCCGACCACCCTTAACAACTTTAGACACACGATTCACAGCAACCAGCTTCTCTTGCAAGTCAGATTGTTGTTTTGCTTCTACGTTAGCCATGATCTACTCCTAGAATTGAAGACCGGCTTCACGCGCCGCGTCGGCTAACGCCTGCACACGACCATGATACTGGAAACCGCTGCGGTCAAAGGCAACATTCGTCACGCCTTTAGCCAGTGCACGTTCAGCAATCGCCTTACCAATAGCTTTAGCAGCGTCGACGTTACCAGTGTACTTCAACGATTCACGGATTGAAGCTTCAACGGTAGACGCAGCAGCAATCACTTCAGCATTTGGTGCGATAAGCTGGGCATAGATGTGACGTGGCGTACGGTGTACAACCAAGCGATTCGCACCTTGTTCGATAATATTTCTGCGAACGCGTTTAGCGCGGCGCAGACGAGCAAGTTTCTTATCCATCGTCCTACCCTACTTTTTCTTCGCTTCTTTACGACGCACGTTTTCATTAGCGTAACGAACACCTTTACCTTTATAAGGCTCTGGTTTGCGATACGCGCGGATGTTTGCAGCGACTTGACCAACTAATTGTTTGTCAGCACCTTTCACCAACACTTCTGTCTGAGAAGGGGTTTCGATCGTGATACCGTTAGGTACCTCGAACACTACCGGGTGAGAAAAGCCAAGGCTCAGGTTTAATACTTTACCTTCAGCTTTTGCACGGTAACCAACACCAACTAACTCAAGTTTACGGGTGTAGCCTTCAGCTACGCCAGTTACTAAGTTGTTGATCAACGCGCGAGCGGTACCCGCTTGTGCGTCTGCGTTATCAAAACCGTCACGTGGATTGGTACGAACTACATTACCATCAACAACGATTTCAACTGCAGGGTTAACGTTTAACGTTAACTCGCCGTTTTTACCCTTTACCACGACGTTCTGACCATTCAGTGTGATAGTCACACCTGCAGGGACGGCGATGGGGGCTTTAGCAACACGAGACATAGATTACTACCTCCGTTACGCTACGTAGCCGATGATTTCGCCACCGATACCAACCTTGCGCGCTGCGCGGTCAGTCATTAACCCTTTAGATGTAGAAATAATTGCTACACCTAAACCGCCCATTACTTTTGGTAATTCGCCGCGTTTCTTATAGATACGCAGACCAGGCCGGCTAACACGATCGATAGTCTCAATAACTGATTTGCCCTGGAAATACTTTAATGTAACTTCCAGCTCTGCTTTTACGTCAGCAGACACAGCGAAATCTTCGATGTAACCTTCGTCTTTTAATACTTTCGCGATAGCAATCTTCATTTTTGAAGATGGCATCTTAACCGCAATCTTTTTGGCAGCTTGGCCGTTGCGGATGCGAGTAAACATATCCGCTACTGGATCTTGCATGCTCATAGCTGTTACTCCCGTGATTCTTACCAGCTAGCCTTACGAAGGCCAGGAATTTCACCGCGCATCGCTGCTTCACGTACCTTGATCCGGCTCATGCCGAACTTGCGAAGGTAACCGTGAGGACGACCTGTTACACGACAACGATTACGTTGACGAGCAGGGCTTGAATCACGCGGCAACGACTGTAACTTCAGAACTGCTGCCCAACGGTCTTCGTCAGAAGTTGCCGGGTTAGCAATAGCGTCCTTCAGTGCATGACGTTGCTCAGCGTATTTGGCTACCAGTACTGCACGCTTTGCTTCACGTGCTTTCATTGATTGTTTTGCCATGACCCTACACCTTATTTCTTGAATGGGAAGTTAAACGCGGCAAGTAATGCACGCCCTTCGTCATCAGTACGAGCTGTTGTCGTGATAGTGATATCTAAACCACGTACCGCGTCAACTTTATCGTATTCGATTTCAGGGAAAATGATTTGCTCACGAACGCCCATGCTGTAGTTACCACGGCCGTCGAACGACTTAGGATTTACACCGCGGAAGTCGCGGATACGAGGAATAGCGATAGACACTAAACGCTCGAGGAAATCCCACATACGTTCGCCACGCAGGGTCACTTTAGCACCAATAGGGTAGCCTTCACGGATTTTGAAACCAGCAACTGACTTGCGAGCTTTAGTAACCAATGGCTTTTGACCAGAGATAGCAGTTAAATCTGCTACGGCGTTATCCAAAACTTTCTTATCAGCAACAGCTTCACCCACACCCATGTTGAGTGTGATTTTCACAATCCGAGGGACTTGCATGACGCTAGTGTAGCCGAACTGTTTAAACAGCTCAGGAACTACTGTGTCTTTATAAATTTCATGCAGTTTCGCCATCGTATTACTCCAATAGCTATTTAGATTTTTTCATTATTCGATTTGAAGAAGCGAACTTTCTTGCCATCTTCAAAACGGAAACCAACGCGATCAGCCTTACCAGTGGCAGGGTTGAAAATCGCTACATTTGATACATGAATCGAGGCTTCTTTCTCGACGATACCGCCTGGTGTATTCAGGGCCGGAACAGGCTTCTGATGTTTTTTAACCAGGTTCACGCCGGTAACATAAACACGATCTTCAGCAACTAAAACTTTAGAAACTGTACCGCGTTTACCTTTGTCCTTACCAGTAAGAACAACAACCTCGTCATCACGACGGATTTTACTAGCCATGGTGACTCCTTACAGTACTTCTGGGGCCAGAGAAACGATCTTCATGAATTTTTCACCACGAAGTTCGCGGGTAACAGGTCCAAAAATACGTGTGCCGATCGGTTCCAGCTTGTTGTTTAACAACACAGCTGCATTGCGATCAAAACGGATCAAAGAACCGTCCTGACGGCGTACGCCTTTGCGTGTACGCACCACCACAGCATTCAGAACGTCACCTTTTTTGACCTTACCGCGAGGAATTGCTTCCTTAACGGTGATCTTGATAACGTCACCAATTGCTGCATAACGGCGATGCGAACCACCTAAGACCTTAATACACATTACGCTGCGCGCGCCGCTGTTGTCTGCGACTTCCAGCATAGATTGCATTTGGATCATCTTAGTGCTCCGCTATTCCACTACGAGTAATCCCGAAGGATTACGATGCTTTTTACTTACAACATTCCCCCATACAAAAGGGCGCGTGATTATAACAGCACTTTCAGCAAATAGGTAGTTCAAAATAAAAACATCTGCTGAAAGTGACAAGTCATGGCTAAAAGCGGTTCGCGAATGCTTAGTTGTCCGGGGCTTTAATAAGAAGATAAAATCAGAATGATATAAATCATTGTTTATATTGAAAGTATTGAAGTTAAAACCTAACAGTTAACTTCTCGTTTTCTCAGGTGCGATTCTGACACAGGAAGCGGATCGAGATGTGTTGAGCACTCCCAAATCGGTTAAATTTTGATCTGCGCTTTTTCGCGCCATTATTTTTTACTCAGATCTCCCTTGCGTCGCCAAATCGAGATGGCGGACAAAATCATAAACCACACACTCTTGCTCCCTGCCATAGGCTCTGAAAACCCGTTAGTAACATATATGCAGCAATGAACCCTGCAGTAATTTGATGCTGCACGTTAACAATCCCCGTTTGACCAGGCAATTTACTTCCTACACCAGTAGCCTGATTACGTTAGCATAATTACACACCGTCCCGGCCAGCTGGTTTATCCGTCCAGCGCTGGAACGGCAGCATCAATGCCTCACCGCCATAACGATCGAACGCATGTTCGTCGGTAAATCACTCATTTTTATGTGACTGTCAGCTTTGTAGTTCGGGTCGGCACAACGCAGGCTCACCGGGAAATCTGAGCCTGAGATGCCAGTCGGGATCGTTATATCGAATAAAAACCATTGCAGGCCCCACTGCTCAGCCATCGCTTGACGGATAAAAGTGGTCAGTTTGTCCTGCAGTAATAATTCGGCACAGATTTGAGCCGTAAAAATCTTCAAACTCAGTCCCCGGGGCGAAGTGGCGGTGCTGCTGCGGTACTAAACCGCCGCTCAAAATTGTACGGTAAACCAAATGCAACCAGCGGATTAAGGAACAGGGTCACAATTTCAAGAGCAAAATACCAGACTGAGACTCAGCTCGCACTTTCCCGCTGTCTTTGTCTGCATCAGTCGTTCTTGTAACGCCGGACTGGCCAGATACAGAGCCTCCAGAGCCGAAGCTTGTGTCAGCCAGTTGTCTAACAAATCATTGAACGTAGCAAGGCTCGCAGGCAAATCCTAAACGAATTTTGTACTTTGCCTTGGTACTCGGATAATAAAAAAGTCGGCGGCTCTCAACTTTTGCCTGGTCATCACTACCACAAATAATTATTTTTTCAGGCTATCAGCAAAGCTTCAGTCCATTGCCGGTCGTGTCCTTGTGCGGCGAGTAAAGCCAGTCCGACACCTGCATAACCTTCTAGCAAACCAGCACAGGCGATATAACCATCACCGGTAAATTTGTCCAGACCAGCTAAACCCCGCATTTCAAAACGCCGCAAGGTAAATTGCAGCCAACTACGTGCGGCCATTGCAAATTCGTCCACAGCAGTGTACTCAAACAATTGACTAAACAGCAACATCACTCCGGCACTACCATGACAAAGACCGGTATCACAGATAATGGTGCTCTCTGGTGTACGTTGTGTGGCGCTCAAGCCAAGTTGAATCGCCAAGTCCAAATAATCAGTACGTCCCAGCAAGATAGCAGCTTTGGCGAAAACCAACGCTATCGGCAAATCGCCATAACACCACCCCAGCCGACTAGGCAGACAAGACCCGGACAACACACTGAAATGACAATTATGCTCTATATGCCGGAAGCGTTGGTTTTCCAACCAGCACAAAGCAGGCTCGAGTAAACGGGTTGCCGCCAAAGCCAGAGTGCTTTCCGATAATATCGGCAGCAGAGCGGCGATCACTGCCGGGCTGCCATGTGCCAGCCCCAAATTGTATTCTGGCGAGGTGAGTGTTTCACGGTTAATACGAAATGGAGAATGACCAGCGGTTGGCCAGGCGTATTGTTGAGCGTTCGGTTTGTCCGCTAGTTGGTGCAGATGATGTAGCATATTAACTACGTTCTCGCGGCCTTTGGCTCTATTACAACGTCTGAGCATGTAAGGCATCCAACCAGCTAGACCATTAACAAATTCAAAGTCGCCAGTCCAACGCTCAACACTAAGGGCTTCACTAATCAACTGATCCAGCCCGCAGTTCAAATCTAATTCACGTAACTGACCGGCACAGATATACTCATACAACCAGGCGATACCAGTCAGGCCATTGCAAATATTTAGTTGTGGGTCAACCAGCCGCACCTGCTCCAGCAACATTTTTAGCTGCTCAGTTAAAACATTGGCATCGACCAAAGTGGCTTTTGCATGTGACAGTTGATATAAGAAAAGTATTTCTCCGGCTCTTCCATTCAACAACCCGGGTTCCTGAGCATGATGCTGCTGAAAGTACAAGGCAAGCGTGCTCAGAATTTGGTCAATTTGTTGATTTTCAGAAAGCGATAACAGCATAGCTATGGTTCCAGAACCAGCAGGTCAAACTGGCTGGCAACAATTTGCCATGTTGGGATAAATTGATTACGGATTGTATTTTTAATTGAAGTTTCATCGGCTTAAAACCTGTGTTGATTAGTGGGTATTAGCCAGTGCACGGCAACATCACTATCTGCGGAATTGGTCGCGATGAAATGACAAATCTATGATAAATCTGTTTATCATAGAAATATAAAAACTTAGGAAAGCGGCTTTTCGACTGTAGTGGGCAGTTGCATGCTCTATCAAATGGGGATCGCGCAGGAGGCGGGATCATTCCTGCTGTCCCCTCACACCACCGTACGTGCGGTTCCGCATAAGGCGGTTCATGTTAACACTGGAACTAGCGATGGCATTTCTGCAGTGATAGCAGTCCCAGCCTGTCGAACCAGCGCTTCTTAATAGCTTGATTCAGATGACTGGCACCGGAGTTCCACCAGGCACCCCGTTGGTTACACGGTGAGGCCAAGCTCTGACTTCATCAAGTCCTGCTTTCATCGGCAGTTTGGCTCGAGTAAAAGATCGCCTCCATTGTCGCCATAACAGGCAACGCAGTTTGCGCTTTATCCAGCCATCCAGTTCGTCGAGCACGCCTTTCACTTCGGTCAGACGGAAGCAGCTTATCCACCCTCGCAACACTGGCGTCAGTTCACTGATAGCGTTTGCTACTGATTTTGAGCCATTTCGCATGGTCAGGCTTCTGATTTTATCCACGCTACTGGCTGCAATCTTCAGTCAGGCTGATTTGTGCTATGTCGGTAGCTGTAACCTAAGAACTTACTCACCCAAGGTGCCACCCTCGACATCAGAATGTCGTAGTCGACCTGGTCAAAGAATTTCTTCAAATCTATGCCTACGACCCAGTGTTTTCCACTATGAATGTATTGCTGTGCTTGTCGCGCCGCTTACCACACATTGCAGTTTGGTCTGAAGCCGTAACAGGAAACTGGAATTCGAAAACTTAGGTTCCACATAAGGTGTTAGTGTCTGTGCGATCGCTTGCTAAATAAGCCGGTCTACCACGGTTGGAATGCCCAGTGTTCTCACATCGCCGTTTGGCTTTGGGATATCCACTTTGCGGATTGCCCGTGGCAGGTAGCTACCTGCTATCAGTGCATTTTTTACGCTCGGCCAATACAGTCAGCCATGCTTTAAACTTCTGCACGCTGAGGTTATCAATCCCCGCCGCACCTTTGTTTTCCACCACCCGCGAATACGCCAGCATTAGGTTCTCTCAGGTTATCACCGCCTCTATCGTCAACGATTGTTCAGCTTTCGTTCGCCCAATGGCCGCCATGTCAATTTCAACACCATCAATCAGCCTCGGCTCTGTTCGCTTCCCCTGTTCATGGCTGCAGCTTGCTGCGCTTGTGCATTATCAATCAACATCGAGTACCAAAGTCCTAATTACGGTTAACGGTGTTCAGCGCGTCATGCTATTAGTTAAAAGCACTACTACGGCCTCGGCTGATATCTCTATGAAAGAAGTGTGTGCCGGGAAATGACGGGAGCATTTCCGGTCTTCTGAACATCCATCCCAACACCTCCCGATGCTAGTAGCACTGTGGCAGACGTTTAGATCTCCCGGGGTAATTCGCGCGACGTTGCTGCTTATATCTGTCGACTGTACGTTGCAGCATTCTCTGCAAGTATTGGGCTTTAGTGATATCGGCCACCTCACCCTGCTACAACACCTAAATCGCTTTATTCGTCGCAAGCTCCTCACACTGACGGGCCAGCATTTTGCTTTCAGCTTCCTTCAGATTTCACCTCACGATGAACACTCTCGGGGAACCCACTTGCCGTTCAGCTAACACTTCCCCTTGCCGGGTATGTAGAGGACTTGCACTTCCAAGTCACCAGTTTGACGACCACCGTCAACCCAGTTGCGCTCACGCGCAATGCGCCGTGCCGGCGCACCTGTAAAAAAAAAGCCAGTCACAAAGACTGGCTTTTTACTCGAATCAACAATTCAATTAAGAAGCTGATCCAACAACAGCAACCAGAGTCCAAGATTTAGTCTTAGACAGAGGACGGCATTCGCGAATAGTCACGATGTCGCCTTCGTTGCACTGGTTAGTTTCATCATGTACATGCAGCTTAGTAGTGCGCGTAATGAATTTCCCATAGATTGGGTGCTTCACGTGACGCTCAATCGCAACAACGATAGACTTGTCCATCTTGTTACTTACTACTTTACCTTGCAGCGTACGGGTGTTTTTTTCGCTCATTATACACCTGCCTTCTCGGTTAAGATGGTCTTCACACGTGCGATATCGCGACGCACCGTTTTCAGCAAATGAGTCTGAGCCAGCTGACCGGTCGCTGCTTGCATGCGCAGGTTGAACTGCTCACGTAACAGGCCCAGTAATTCAGCTTTTAACTCGTCTACGCTTTTTGCTTTCAGTTCGCTTGCTTTCATCACAATACCGTCCGCGTTACAAAGGTTGTCTTAAATGGAAGTTTGGCAGCTGCCAGCGTAAACGCATGACGTGCTAATTCTTCCGACACACCGTCCATCTCATACAGGACTTTGCCAGGTTTAATCTGGCAAACCCAGTATTCCACGCTACCTTTACCACTACCCATACGAACTTCGAGTGGCTTCTGCGTCATTGGCTTGTCTGGGAACACACGGATCCAGATTTTACCAACACGCTTAACGGCACGAGTCATGGCACGACGTGCTGATTCGATTTGACGTGAAGTCATTTGACCACGTTCTACTGATTTCAGTGCGTAAGTACCGAAGCTAACCTTGTCGCCAACATGGGCTAAACCACGGTTACGGCCTTTGTGCACTTTACGAAATTTAGTACGTTTTGGTTGCAACATCGCTCAATACTCCTACTTAGCCTTGCGAGGAGCCGGTTTTTTCGGCGCCTTAGGCTGTTTGTCGTTGTTGGCGTTATTGTTGTTGGCCAGTGGTAAACCACCCAGGATCTCGCCTTTGAAGATCCAAACCTTAACACCAATGATACCGTAAGTAGTCAAAGCTTCTGATGTTGAGTAGTCGATGTCAGCACGCAGAGTGTGCAGTGGCACACGGCCTTCACGATACCACTCATCACGAGCGATTTCAGCGCCGCCTAAACGGCCGGCGACCTGAACTTTGATACCTTTAGCGCCTAAACGCATAGCGTTCTGTACCGCACGCTTCATAGCGCGACGGAACATTACACGGCGTTCCAGCTGGCTGCTGATAGAATCAGCAACTAATTTGGCATCTAATTCCGGCTTACGGATTTCAGAAATATTGATCTGTGCAGGCACGCCAGCGATAGTCGCTACAGCTTTGCGCAGTTTCTCAACGTCTTCACCTTTTTTACCGATGATCACGCCTGGACGAGCAGTGTGAATAGTCACACGGATGCTTTTCGCAGGACGTTCAATATCGATCCGGCTTACTGAAGCGGCTTTCAGTTCTTTTGTCAGATACTGACGAACTTTAAAGTCACCAACCAGGAAATCCGGGAAATCTTTTGTATTCGCGTACCAGGTTGAGCTCCAAGGCTTAGTGATACCTAGGCGAATACCATTAGGATGTACTTTCTGTCCCATTTCTCACTCCTAGTTATCAGCAACAATCACTGTAATGTGACTGGTACGCTTGACGATACGGTCAGCACGACCTTTAGCACGTGGCTTGATCCGCTTCATCGACGGACCTTCGTCAACAAACACAGTTTTCACTTTTAAAGCGTCGATATCGGCGCCTTCGTTGTGTTCTGCGTTCGCAATGGCTGATAAAAGAACCTTTTTAACCAGATCAGCCGCTTTTTTCGGGCTGTAGGTTAAAACATCCAACGCCTTTCCAACTGCCAATCCACGGATCTGGTCAGCGACCAGACGAGCTTTTTGTGCAGATGAACGGGCAAATTTATGTTTTGCTAATGCTTGCATTTATTTACCCCTTAGCGTTTCTTGGCCTTTTTGTCGGCTGCATGACCACGGTAAGTACGAGTAGGTGAAAACTCACCTAACTTGTGACCGACCATCTCTTCCGAGACAAGTACTGGTACATGTTGACGACCATTATGGACAGCGATGGTCAAACCGATCATTTGTGGAATGATCATTGAACGACGGCTCCAAGTCTTAATTGGCTTCTTGTCACCGCTTTCCAACGCTTTCTCTACCTTCTTCAGCAAGTGAAGGTCGATAAATGGACCTTTCTTGAGAGAACGTGGCATGGCAATTCCTCACATTAAATTATTTGTCACGACGACGGACAATGAACTTGTCTGTACGCTTGTTCGAACGGGTTTTATAACCCTTCGTTGGTACGCCCCATGGTGTAACCGGGTGACGGCCACCAGAAGTTTTACCTTCACCACCACCGTGTGGGTGGTCTACCGGGTTCATAACGACACCACGGACAGTAGGACGAACACCGCGCCAGCGCATTGCACCTGCTTTACCGTATTGACGGAGCATGTGTTCAGCATTGCCAACTTCACCGATAGTTGCACGGCAATCAGCTAAGACTTTGCGCATTTCACCACTGCGTAAACGCAGAGTGACATAAGCACCGTCACGCGCCAGGATCTGGGCAAAAGCACCAGCTGAACGCATTAACTGGCCACCTTTGGCAGGTTTCAGTTCGATGTTGTGAACGATTTGACCCACAGGGATGTTGCGCAGTGGCATGGTGTTACCCGATTTGATCGGAGAATCCATACCTGATTGCACTGTGTCGCCTGCTTTTAAGCCTTTTGGAGCCAGGATATAACGACGCTCACCATCTGCATACAACACTAAAGCGATGTTTGCAGTACGGTTTGGATCGTATTCCAGGCGTTCAACTTTAGCTGGGATACCGTCTTTATTACGCTTGAAGTCAACTAAACGGTAGTGTTGCTTATGACCACCACCGATATGACGTGTCGTAATACGACCGTGGTTGTTACGACCACCGGTCTTAGTTTTCTTTTCTAACAAAGGTGCGTAAGGGCTGCCTTTGTGCAGGTCTGGGTTGACCACTTTTAAAACGTGGCGACGACCTGGTGACGTAGGTTTACACTTAACAAGTGCCATTTCCTAACTCCTCTTATTACTCAGCGCCGCCAACTAAATCGAGCTCGCTGCCTTCTTTAAGAGTAACGTAAGCTTTTTTCCAATCGCTACGTTGGCCAGTACGCACGCCAGTGCGCTTGGTCTTACCCTTAACGTTAACAGTGCGAACACCTACAACTTCCACTTCGAACAGTTTCTGAACGGCAGCTTTGATGTCTGCTTTAGTGGCTGTAGTTGCTACTTTGAACACGACTGTGTTGTTGGTCTCTGCCGCAATTGTGCTCTTTTCAGACACATGCGGAGCCAGAATAACCTTCAGTAAACGTTCTTCACGGATCATGCTAACATCTCCTCGATTTGTTTAACTGCAGCAGCAGTCATCAACACTTTGTCGAAGGCGATTAAGCTGACAGGGTCGATACCGTGAACATCACGCACGTCAACCTTGTACAGGTTGCGGGCTGATAAGAACAGGTTCTCGTCAACTTCGTCAGTAACGATCAGAACATCTTTCAGTTCCATCGCTTTTAACTTGGCAGTCAGTTCTTTCGTTTTCGGAGTTTCAACTGCAAAGCTTTCAACTACGATTAAACGTTCTTGACGAACCAGTTCAGAAAGAATGCTCATGATCGCGCCGCGATACATTTTTCTGTTAACTTTTTGGCTGTGATCTTGTGGCTTAGCCGCAAACGTCACACCACCGCCGCGCCAAATTGGGCTGCGAATTGTACCAGCACGAGCACGACCTGTGCCCTTCTGGCGCCATGGCTTCTTGCCGCCACCGCGTACTTCTGAACGTGTCAGTTGAGCACGTGTACCTTGACGGGCACCAGCTGCGTAAGCAACTACAACCTGATGTACCAATGCTTCGTTGAACTCACGTCCAAAGGTAGCTTCGGAAACTTCAAGAACGCCGTTAGCGTCTCTTAATGCTAATTCCATCACTCATCTCCTCTAGACGTTAGCCTTTGACCGCAGGTTTAACAATCACATCACCGCCGATAGCACCCGGGACTGCGCCCTTCACTAACAGGATGTTGCGTGCTGCGTCTACACGTACCACTTCCAAAGATTGGACTGTTACGCGCTCGGCACCCATGTGTCCGGCCATTTTTTTACCTTTGAATACTTTACCTGGTGATTGGTTTTGACCAATTGAACCTGGTGCACGGTGAGATAAAGAGTTACCGTGAGTCATATCCTGAGTACGGAAATTCCAGCGCTTTACAGTACCGGCAAAACCTTTACCTTTTGATGTACCGACGACATCAACTTTTTTCGTCTCTGCGAAAACTTCAACAGTAATCTCGCTACCAACAGCGATGTCAGCACCTTCGTTGTCTTGCAGGCGGAATTCCCACAGACCACGACCGGCTTCGACACCAGCTTTTGCAAACTGACCTGCATCTGGTTTGTTCAGGCGTGAAGCCTTCACTGTGCCAGCAGTCACTTGCAATGCGCTATAGCCATGAACGTCTTGCGTTTTGATGGCAGTAACGCGGTTTGGTGTTGCTTCGATTACGGTTACTGGGATTGATACGCCATCTTCAGTGAAGATGCGAGTCATGCCCACTTTACGACCGATTAGACCGATAGCCATATCCTAAACCTCTCTAAAAACCTGTCTGATTAGCCCAGGCTGATTTGAACGTCAACGCCAGCAGGCAGATCTAAACGCATCAGAGCATCAACAGTCTTTTCTGTTGGTTCAACGATGTCGATTAAACGCTTGTGGGTACGGATTTCGTACTGATCACGTGCATCTTTATTGACGTGAGGAGAAATCAATACAGTGAAACGTTCCTGGCGAGTAGGAAGTGGGATAGGACCACGAACCTGTGCGCCCGTACGCTTAGCTGTGTCAACGATTTCCATAGTTGACTGATCGATCAAACGGTGATCGAACGCTTTCAGACGGATGCGAATCCTTTGATTACTCATAAACCAAAGCCTCAAAGAGCAAAAAAGAGCAAAAATAAACAAGGGCTATCAACCAATTAAATGGAGAATGCCTCTGCACCATGTTACGTTTGCCCCCCAATCGGGGGCACTGTAGTTGCTTGGTCACTACCCAGCTATAAGCTGGCGTCTGACCAGAGCACCCGTCATTTAAAATGACCGGCCGCGCATTATACTCAACTGAACCGGAAACACAAGTCTTTGTCGATAATTTGAGCACGCACCGCGCAAGTGCGTGATCAAACTGTCGTTACCTCAGAATAACTCATCTCTCATTTCAACTAAGGCGCTGATCGGTTGACGAATGATGGCGATAAGACCCTGAGCTTTTGGCATCACCCGCTCAAAGTAGAACTGCGCAGTCAACTGCTTACTTTCAATAAAATCTGCACTATGTTTGACCGGATCAAGGGCTGCTAATGTTTGATGCCACATATACCCGTAGAACAGGTAGCCAGACAGATCCAACAAGTCACAAGCGACCGTAGGCAGCAGCTGCGACTCGTTTTTGCCTTCAATCAATAATTCATTGACCAGGTTTTTATACTCATCCAATAAATTTGATAATGCAGAATGTGGTCGTAGCGCCAACTTTTCCGAGATTTCCGCTAACATTTCATTCAGCACTTCGCCATTATCGGCGGCTACTTTACGGACCGCAAAATCCAATGCTTGAATACCGTTCGTTCCTTCATAGATTTGGGCAATGCGTACATCACGTACTAACTGCTCCATGCCCCATTCCTGAATGTAGCCATGCCCACCAAATACTTGTTGCGCGGTAATACAGGCATCAAGTCCTCGGTCTGTCATAAACGCTTTGGTCACTGGGGTTAATAAGTTCGCCCTTGCTTCGGCTTTTTTGTCGCCAGAATATTTGGCTTGGTCGAGCTGCTGTGCTACATACACCGAAAAACTGCGCCCGGCCTCGTTGATAGCTTTTACATTCAGCAGCATTCGACGCACATCTGCGTGACCTAAAATTGGATCTGCTTTATTGGTGTCTTTGCCAGTCGTTCTACCCTGCAATCGATCTTTAGCATAACTCAATGCATTTTGGTAGGCACGCTCTGCAGCGCCTAGTCCTTGGCTACCCATTGCCAGCCGCTCGTAGTTCATCATGGTAAACATACAGGCAAGACCTTTGTTGGCTTCACCAATCAGATAGCCAACCGCACCGTCAAAATTCATCACACAGCTCGCCGACGCATGGATGCCCATCTTGTGCTCGACTGATCCACAACTTAACTTGTTTCGTTCACCCAGACTTCCATCAGCGTTAACCATAAATTTAGGGACTAGAAAAAGCGATATGCCGCGACTTCCAGCCGGAGCATCAGGCAATTTCGCCAATACCAAGTGGATAATATTCGCCGTTAAATCGTGTTCACCGGCAGTAATAAATATTTTGCTACCGCTGATGCTAAAGCGACCATCATCAAGAGGCGTCGCTTGAGTGCGCATGATGCCCAAATCAGAACCGGCATGCGACTCGGTCAGACACATAGTTCCTGACCACTCGCCACTGTAGAGTTTAGGCAGATAGATTGCTTTTGTTGCTGAGTCGGCATGCTGGTTCAAGGCGACACAAGCGCCGGCAGTCAGACCTGAATAGAGGGAAAATGCGATATCCGCACTGCACAACATTTCTTCATACATGCTAGCAAGTGTTTTCGGCATCCCCATGCCACCATACTCTGGATCGCCAGCGAGTCCAGTCCAACCACCCTCACAAAGTTGCTGATAACAAGTTTTATAATGGTCAGGAGTCGTCACTTCGCCTGCATGCCACTGCACACCTTGCTGATCAGCAAGTTTTGATTGTGGCGCAATCAGTTCGGCTGCCACCTTAGCCGCTTCTTCCAGAATGGCTGATGCGGTCTCCTGATCTAACAGCTCTTTGAGCGCAGGTGACTGATCCCAGTATTTTTGCGTTTGCCAAAGATCAAATAGATTAAAGTACATATCGGTTAAGGGGGCTTGGTAGTGGCTCACAATGCTTCTCCATCTGGTACGATGTGTTGTTCTAACATGCCAGCCTGAAAATTTCAAACGCTTGTTTAAATATCTTCGTCATAGCGACTGGGGGAATACTTTTTCAGTGTAGTCGCAATGAAGTTAGTGAGAGGGCAAGTCGCCACCGCGCATTTCCGGCGTCTCAAATTGTGGCAATAAAAAAGGGCCCCGAAGGACCCTTTCATCAAGTAGCGGTAATTACACCAGTACTTTAGATACTACACCAGCACCTACTGTGCGGCCACCTTCACGGATGGCGAAGCGTAAACCTTCGTCCATCGCGATTGGGTTGATCAGTTCAACAACAAACTTCAGGTTGTCGCCTGGCATTACCATCTCTACGCCTTCTGGCAGTTCTACTGAACCAGTGACGTCTGTGGTACGGAAGTAGAACTGTGGACGGTAACCTTTGAAGAATGGAGTATGACGACCACCTTCTTCTTTAGACAACACGTACACTTCACCTTCAAACTTGGTATGTGGCTTGATTGAACCTGGTTTTGCTAATACTTGACCACGTTCTACGTCTTCACGTTTAGTACCACGTAACAGCGCGCCGATGTTCTCGCCTGCACGACCTTCGTCTAACAGTTTGCGGAACATTTCAACACCAGTACAAGTAGTTGTCACTGTGTCTTTCAGACCTACGATTTCTACTGACTCGCCTACTTTAACGATACCTTGCTCTACACGGCCTGTTACTACAGTACCACGACCAGCAATTGAGAATACGTCTTCGATTGGCATGATGAATGGCTTGTCAATCGCACGTACTGGCTCTGGAATGTAAGAATCTAAAGCTGCTGCCAGCTCAAGGATTTTTGGTTCCCATGCTGCATCGCCTTCCAGACCTTTCAGGGCTGAACCACGGATTACCGGCAGGTCATCACCTGGGAAATCGTAGTCAGAAAGAAGCTCACGAACTTCCATCTCTACCAGCTCTAACAACTCTTCGTCGTCTACCATGTCACATTTGTTCATGAACACAACGATGAATGGTACGCCTACCTGACGAGATAACAGGATGTGCTCACGTGTCTGTGGCATTGGGCCGTCAGTTGCAGCAACAACCAGGATTGCGCCGTCCATCTGGGCAGCACCAGTGATCATGTTTTTAACATAGTCAGCGTGGCCTGGGCAATCTACGTGCGCGTAGTGACGAGCTGGAGTATCGTATTCAACGTGAGAAGTGTTGATCGTGATACCACGAGCTTTTTCTTCTGGTGCTTTATCGATTTGATCGAATGCGAAAGCCTGACCGCCGTAGTGTTTAGCCAATACGTTGGTGATAGCTGCTGTCAGAGTAGTTTTACCGTGGTCTACGTGGCCGATTGTGCCTACGTTTACGTGCGGTTTGTTACGTTCGAATTTAGCCTTAGCCATTTTAATTACCTTCTGTTAAGTAGGCTCAATTTTTATGAGCCGAATTAAATAATTAGTCGCCAGATTTACGAGATGCAATAATCGCTTCAGTCACATTGTTCGGTGCTTCCATATACTTCAATGGTTCCATTGAGTAAGAAGCACGTCCCTGAGTCAGTGAACGCATGCTTGTCGCATAACCGAACATTTCTGACAATGGAACCTGTGCGTCAACGATTTTGATACCGCCAGGAGCATCTTCCATACCATTGATAATACCGCGACGGCGATTTAAGTCGCCAACAATATCACCCATGAAGTCTTCAGGAGTAACCACTTCAACTTTCATCACTGGTTCAAGAATGACCGGCTTAGATTGCAGTGCACCTTTTTTGAAGCCCATAGAAGCAGCAATTTTGAATGCCATTTCGTTAGAGTCAACATCGTGGTATGAACCGTCGAATACCGAAACTTTAACGTCGATGACCGGGTAGCCCGCAAGGATACCGTTTTTCATCTGTTCCTGAATACCTTTGTCGATAGCCGGAATGTATTCCTTCGGAATAACACCGCCAACAACGGCATTCACGAACGTGTAGCCTGCACCTTCTTCCTGAGGTTCGATTTTCAGCCAGCAATGACCAAATTGACCGCGCCCACCAGATTGACGGACAAACTTACCTTCAACTTCTGTGCTACCGCGAATAGTTTCACGATAAGCAACCTGAGGTTTACCAACGTTTGCTTCAACTTTGAATTCACGTTTCATACGATCAACGATGATTTCCAAGTGCAGCTCGCCCATACCAGAGATGATGGTTTGACCCGTTTCTTCATCTGTATGTACGCGGAATGATGGATCTTCTGCAGCAAGTTTGCTCAGCGCGACCCCCATCCGTTCCTGGTCAGGTTTAGTTTTCGGTTCAACAGCAACCGAGATTACCGGCTCAGGGAATTCCATCCGTTCAAGCGTAATAATGTGGTCCGGATCACACAAAGTGTCACCGGTGGTCACATCTTTAAAGCCAATCCCTGCGGCGATATCGCCAGCACGAACTTCTTTAATTTCCTGACGGTCATTCGCATGCATTTGCACGATCCGGCCGACCCGCTCTTTTTTGTGTTTCACCGGGTTATACACGGAGTCACCAGAGTTGATCACACCTGAGTAACAACGGAAGAAGGTCAACGTGCCCACAAATGGATCCGTCGCAATCTTGAACGCGAGAGCCGAAAACGGCGCATCGTCATCAGCGTGGCGTAAGCCTTCTGATTCGTCTTCGTTGATACCTTTGATCGCTTTGACTTCGGTCGGTGATGGCAAGTATTCAATCACGGCATCAAGCATCGCCTGAACGCCTTTGTTTTTGAATGCTGAACCACACAGCACAAGTACAACTTCATTTGCCAGCGTGCGTTGGCGCAAGGCAGAACGGATTTCGTCTTCAGTCAGCTCACCGCCATCCAAATAACGCTCCATCAGCACTTCATTAGCTTCAGCTGCTGCTTCCACCATGTTTGCGCGCCACTCTTCGCAATCTGCCAACATTTCAGCCGGAATTTCTTCGTAAGTGAAAGTCATACCCTGGTCTGATTCATTCCAGTTAATGGCTTTCATTTTCAGCAGGTCAACCACACCTTTAAAGTTTTCTTCAGAACCAATTGGCAGTTGAATAGGAACAATGGTGTGATTAAGACGATCGCGAGCTTGCTTTACCACCCGAAGGAAGTCAGCACCAGTCCGGTCCATCTTGTTGACGAAAATCAAACGAGGAACTTCGTACTTGTTAGCCTGACGCCACACCGTTTCAGTTTGAGGCTGAACACCTGACGAACCGCAAAGCACAACAACAGCACCGTCAAGAACACGCAGTGAACGTTCAACTTCAATGGTGAAGTCGACGTGACCGGGCGTATCAATGATATTTACACGATGCTCTGGGAACTGAGCCTGCATCCCACGCCAAAATGTCGTGGTAGCAGCAGACGTGATAGTGATACCACGCTCCTGCTCTTGTTCCATCCAGTCCATCGTGGCAGCGCCGTCATGCACTTCACCGATCTTGTGAGACAAGCCGGTGTAGAACAAAACTCGTTCAGTTGTCGTGGTTTTACCCGCGTCAACGTGAGCACAGATACCAATATTCCGGTAACGCTCAATAGGAGTTGTACGTGCCACAATGAAATCCTCTTAAAAAGCTCTAACTTACCAGCGGAAATGGGCGAAGGCTTTGTTAGCTTCGGCCATACGGTGTACGTCTTCACGCTTTTTAACAGCAGAACCTTTGTTCTCAATAGCATCCAGCATTTCACCAGCTAAACGCTGAGCCATTGATTTTTCACCACGTTTACGGGCTGCTTCAGTCAACCAACGCATTGCTAACGCATTACGACGAACCTGACGAACTTCACATGGTACCTGATAGGTAGAACCACCTACACGGCGTGATTTAACTTCGACAGTTGGACGAATGTTATCCAGAGCCACTTCGAAAATATCTAAGTGAGCTTTTTTAGATTTCGTCGCAGCGATTTCTAATGCGCCGTATACAATTGATTCAGCGATTGATTTTTTTCCGTCGATCATTACGACGTTTACAAACTTGGCAAGTAATTCACTTCCGAATTTAGGATCTGGAAGGATTTTACGTTGACCTATGACGCGTCTTCTTGGCATTCGAAACTCCGATTGCTTCAGGTGATTCCAAAACTTTTAATGAAAAAAGTTGTTTAGTTTGGCCTTACTTAACGGAGTTAAGTTATTTATTCTTCGGCCGCTTGGCGCCGTATTTAGAACGGCCTTGCTTACGATCTTTAACGCCTGCACAGTCTAAAGTGCCGCGTACGGTGTGATAACGCACACCTGGAAGGTCTTTTACCCGGCCGCCACGGATCAGAACAACGCTGTGTTCCTGTAAGTTGTGGCCTTCACCGCCGATATAAGAAGAAACTTCAAAACCGTTTGTTAAACGGACACGGCATACTTTACGCAGTGCTGAGTTTGGCTTCTTAGGGGTCGTGGTGTATACGCGGGTACAAACACCACGCTTCTGTGGGCAAGCTTCAAGCGCCGGAACGGTGCTCTTAGAGACCACCTGGCTGCGCGGCTTACGCACTAGCTGGTTGATTGTTGCCATTAAATACTCCTGGTTATTAAATACCCAATAAACGTGTAAAAATACGCACCCAAAATTGGGGCTGCGGGATTTTACTGGTCAACCTTTAACCTGTCAAGACAGAAAAGGCCTGACACACCAGAAGTGCGTCAGGCCTTCGTCAGAATAACAACTTATTCGTCGTTACCAGACAGGTTCATATTGAGAGCATCAGTCAGCGCTTGTTCTGCTGATTCTGCACTCATCGCCGGTTCAGCGACTTCGCCATTGGCGACACGTTGACGTTGACGGGCACGGTTTTGATGATATGAAAAACCAGTACCAGCCGGGATCAGACGGCCTACAATAACGTTTTCTTTCAGACCACGCAGCTCGTCGGTTTTACCACCAACTGCAGCTTCGGTTAACACGCGGGTCGTTTCCTGGAATGACGCGGCAGAAATGAACGAGTCAGTCGACAGCGATGCTTTGGTAATACCCAGCAGGCTGCGTTCATACTTCGCTGGCATTTTGCCGGCTTTTTCCAGTTCGACGTTCGCGAGGTTCACCCGTGATACTTCAACCTGTTCGCCTTCAAGGAACTCACTGTTGCCAGGGTGTAAAATCACACACTTACGCAGCATCTGACGGATAATCGTCTCAATGTGCTTATCGTTGATTTTAACGCCTTGCAGGCGGTAAACGTCCTGAACTTCGTTGACGATATAGCTGGCAACATGGTGGATACCACGTAAACGCAGGATATCGTGTGGCGACTCTGGACCTTCAGAAATAACTTCGCCTTTCTCGATCCGCTCGCCTTCAAACACGTTGACCTGACGCCATTTCGGGATCATTTCTTCATGGATATCACCTTGTTCTGGGGTGATCAGCAGACGGCGTTTGCCTTTAGTTTCTTTACCGAAGCTGATAACACCAGAAATTTCCGCCAGGATGGCTGGATCTTTTGGCTTACGGGCTTCGAATAAGTCAGCAACGCGTGGCAGACCACCGGTGATGTCCCGTGTTTTCGAGCTTTCTTGTGGAATACGCGCCAGTACCGCACCCGCTTTCACATTCTGACCATCGGTAATTTCGATAGTGGTGAAGCTTGGCAGGCGGATTTCCTGCAGTGCACCGTCGTCCATTTCCAGAATTAACTTCGGCTCTTTCGCGTTGGCTTTGGACAAATCCTTCACCACGGTACGCGTCAGACCGGTCAGGTCATCCTGTTGTACTTCGGTATTGGTATCATCTACATCGCTGTAAGATACCTTGGCGCCGCGCTCAACGATAATCGGGTGAGAATGCGGATCCCAGTTTGCGACGATTTGACCTGACACGATGGCAGCATTGTCATCCGTGGTCATGATCGAACCGTATGGCAGTTTATAACGTTCTTTTTCACGGCCCAGTTCGTCAAATACGGTGACTTCAGCTGAACGTGAAGTAATAACGATTTTATTGTCGCTGTTACGAACAAACTTGGCGTTGTGCAGTTTCAGGATACCGGCGTTTTTGACCTGTACGCTGTTTTCAGCAGAGGCCCGCGATGCCGCACCACCGATGTGGAATGTACGCATCGTCAGCTGTGTACCAGGTTCACCGATAGACTGCGCCGCGATAACACCAACCGCTTCACCAGCATTGATGATATGGCCACGGGCTAAGTCACGACCGTAACACTTGGCACAAACACCGAAGTTGGTCTGACAGGTAATTACTGAACGAACATAGACTTCGTCGATTGAATTTTTTTCAATCGCGTCACACAGTTTTTCGTCCAGCATGGTGCCATCTTCAACCAGCACTTCGCCAGTTGCAGGAACCACCACATCACCAATCACTACCCGGCCTAATACGCGCTCACGCAGACCTTCTACAACGTCACCACCTTCAATCAGCGGTTTCATCATGATGCCTTTGTCTGAACCACAATCGGATTCAGTCACGACTAAGTCTTGTGCAACGTCTACCAGACGACGAGTCAGGTAACCAGAGTTTGCTGTTTTTAACGCGGTATCCGCCAAACCTTTACGAGCACCGTGAGTAGAGATGAAGTACTGAAGTACGCTCAGACCTTCACGGAAGTTTGCGGTAATTGGCGTTTCGATGATTGAACCATCTGGTTTTGCCATCAGACCACGCATACCCGCCAACTGACGGATCTGGGCCGGAGAGCCCCGCGCGCCTGAGTCTGCCATCATATAAACAGAGTTAAACGATGGTTGGGTAACGGTATTACCGTCGCGGTCAACCACAGACTCTTTTGACAGATTGTCCATCATGGCTTTTGACAAAGTTTCGTTAGCTGTTGACCAGATATCGATAACTTTGTTGTATTTTTCACCGGCAGTAACCAGACCTTGTTGGAACTGGTCATTGATTTCCGATACTTCGGCTTCAGCTGCAGCGATGATGTCCACTTTTGCATCAGGAATAACCATGTCGTTGATACCAACAGACACACCTGACAACATTGCGTAGTGGAAACCGGTATACATGATTTGGTCAGCCAGGATAACAGTGTTTTTCAGACCGATCCGACGGTAAGAACCGTTCAGTAAACGAGAGATCTGCTTTTTACCCATCGCCTGGTTCACTGAATCAAACGCCAAACCTTCTGGCAGAATTGAGTACAGGATCGCACGGCCCACAGTGGTATCACGCACTTTGGTTGATGTGGTTCTGTTGCCTTCTTCATCGGCTAACACTTCAACAATCCGGACTTTAACGCGAGCGTGTAAACTGGCCACGCCGGCACGGAAGGCTTTTTCAGCTTCCTTCGGATTTTTGAACATCATGCCTTCGCCTTTGGCGTTGATGGCATCACGAGTCATGTAGTACAGACCCAATACAACGTCCTGTGAAGGAACGATGATTGGTTCACCGTTGGCTGGTGACAGTACGTTGTTGGTCGACATCATCAGCGCGCGGGCTTCTAACTGGGCTTCCAGCGTCAGCGGTACGTGGACCGCCATCTGGTCACCGTCGAAGTCGGCGTTGTATGCAGCACACACCAATGGGTGTAACTGAATCGCTTTACCTTCAATCAGTACTGGTTCAAATGCTTGAATACCCAGACGGTGCAGTGTTGGTGCGCGGTTCAGTAATACCGGATGTTCGCGGATCACTTCATCTAACACGTCCCATACTTCACCGACTTCGCGCTCAACCATTTTCTTGGCGGCTTTGATAGTAGTGGCCAAACCACGGGCTTCCAGCTTGCCGTAAATAAACGGCTTGAACAGCTCAAGTGCCATTTTCTTCGGCAGACCACACTGGTGCAGACGCAGTGTAGGACCTACGGTAATAACCGAACGACCTGAATAGTCGACGCGCTTACCAAGTAAGTTCTGACGGAAACGACCTTGTTTACCTTTGATCATGTCGGCTAAAGACTTCAGCGGACGCTTGTTCGAGCCAGTAATGGCGCGACCGCGACGACCGTTATCTAACAACGCATCAACCGCTTCCTGCAACATCCGTTTTTCGTTACGAACGATGATATCAGGTGCTGACAGGTCCAGAAGACGCTTCAGACGGTTGTTACGGTTGATTACACGACGGTACAAATCGTTCAGATCTGAAGTTGCAAAACGGCCGCCGTCCAGTGGTACCAAAGGACGTAAATCCGGTGGCAGTACTGGCAGCACTGTCATGATCATCCACTCAGGCTTGTTGCCTGAAGTGAAGAATGCTTCCATCAGTTTTAAGCGTTTGCTGATCTTCTTACGTTTAGTTTCCGAGTTGATCGTCGGTAACTCTTCACGCATTTGCTTAATTTCTGTCGCAAGTTCGATACCACGTAAAATGTCCAGAATTGCTTCTGCACCCATTTTCGCTTCGAACTCGTCGCCGTGCTCTTCCAGCACGTCTAAGTATTCTTCTTCAGTCAGCATCTGACGACGCTCTAAAGACGTCATACCTGGTTCGGTCACTACGTAGCTTTCGAAATACAGCACGCGCTCGATATCACGTAACGTCATATCCAGCAGCAAACCGATACGGCTCGGCAGTGACTTCAGGAACCAAATGTGGGCAACTGGACTTGCCAGTTCAATGTGACCCATGCGCTCACGACGCACTTTAGTCAGTGTGACTTCAACACCACACTTTTCACAGATCACACCACGGTGCTTCAGACGTTTGTACTTACCGCACAGACATTCGTAATCTTTGACCGGGCCAAAGATCCGGGCACAGAACAGACCGTCACGCTCAGGCTTAAAAGTACGGTAGTTGATCGTTTCAGGCTTTTTCACTTCACCAAATGACCATGAACGGATCATGTCAGGTGAAGAAAGACCGATACGGATCACATCGAACTCTTCAGTTTTTGTTTGTTGTTTCAGAAACTTTAATAAGTCTTTCACTTTGCTCTCCTGTCAGAGGTTTAACCGGTAACGGGACGGCTTGCGCCCCAATTCAGCACTCAGATAACAGCCCCGGTTGCCCGGGGCGCTGAGGGTTATTCCTCTTCCAATTCGATGTTGATACCGAGCGAACGGATTTCTTTCATCAATACGTTGAAAGATTCTGGCATGCCTGGTTCCATGCGGTGGTCGCCATCCACGATGTTTTTATACATCTTGGTCCGGCCATTCACGTCATCAGACTTCACAGTCAACATTTCCTGCAGGGTATAGGCTGCACCGTATGCTTCCAGTGCCCACACTTCCATCTCACCGAAGCGCTGACCACCGAACTGAGCTTTACCGCCCAGTGGCTGTTGGGTAACCAGACTGTACGAACCGGTAGAACGGGCGTGCATCTTGTCATCAACTAAGTGGTTCAGCTTCAGCATGTACATGTAGCCAACTGTAACTTTACGCTCAAAGGTATTACCGGTACGACCATCGTATAACGTGATCTGACCGCTGGTTGGCAAGTCGCCAAGTGCCAGCAATTCTTTGATTTCGCTTTCTTTCGCGCCATCAAACACCGGAGATGCCACTGGTAAGCCTTTACGCAGGTTCTGCGCCAGACGACGAACTTCGTCATCTGTGAAGCTGCCAACGTCAACATCCTGACGAGATTCACCCAGTTCATAGACCTTGACTAAGAAATCACGGATGTCCGAGATTTCACGTTGGTCTTTGATCATGCCGTCAATCTTGTCACCGATACCACGAGCCGCTAAGCCTAAGTGAGTTTCCAGGATCTGACCGATGTTCATCCGCGACGGAACACCTAACGGGTTCAGTACGATATCAACCGGCTGACCTTTTTCGTCATATGGCATGTCTTCAACTGGCACGATAGAAGAGATAACACCCTTGTTACCGTGACGGCCGGCCATCTTATCACCAGGCTGAATACGACGTTTAACCGCCAGATAAACTTTAACGATCTTCAGCACGCCAGGTGCCAAATCATCACCCTGGATGATTTTGCGGCGTTTCGCTTCGAACTTCTTATCGTATTCGATACGGATTTCTTCGTACTGAGCCGCTAATTGTTCTAAATCGTTTTGTTTATCTTCGTCCGCTAAACTTTGCGCTAACAGCACGTCAGCACGCATGTTGTTCAGCTTGGTGCGGTCAACACCAGTACCTTCGATTAGGTTACGGGCACGAGAGCAAATACCTTCTTCCAGGATCCGGAATTCTTCATTCAGGTCTTTCTTAGCCTGTTTGACTTCCATCTCCTCGATTTCACGGGCACGTTTATCTTTTTCTACGCCATCACGGGTAAACACCTGAACGTCGATGACAGTACCTGTCACAGAGTTAGGAACGCGTAATGAAGTGTCTTTTACATCTGAAGCTTTTTCACCGAAGATTGCGCGTAACAGTTTTTCTTCTGGTGTTAACTGGCTTTCACCCTTAGGAGTGACTTTACCAACCAGAATGTCGCCGCCTTTCACTTCAGCACCGATGTACACAATACCGGCTTCGTCCAGCTTCGACAGCGCAGACTCACCCACGTTAGGGATATCTGCAGTAATTTCTTCTGCACCTAACTTAGTATCACGGGCAATACAGCTCAGTTCCTGAATGTGAATAGTGGTCAGGCGATCTTCCTGCACTAAACGCTCAGATAATAAAATCGAGTCTTCGAAGTTGTAACCGTTCCATGGCATGAATGCCACGCGCAGGTTTTGACCCAGAGCCAATTCACCTAAGTCCGTAGACGGACCATCGGCCAGAACATCACCACGCTCAATCGGCTCACCATGGTTCACACATGGGCGCTGGTTGATACAGGTGTTCTGGTTAGAACGGGTGTATTTGGTCAGGTTATAAATGTCGATACCGGCTTCACCGGCCACCATTTCTTCTTCGTGTACTTTAATAACAATACGGCTGGCGTCGACATAATCAACAGTACCACCACGTTTTGCGACCACAGTTACACCAGAATCTTTGGCAACCACACGCTCTACACCAGTACCTACTAACGGCTTATCAGCACGTAAAGTTGGTACGGCTTGACGTTGCATGTTTGAACCCATCAATGCGCGGTTAGCATCATCGTGTTCCAGGAACGGGATCAAGGCAGCGGCTACTGATACGATTTGTTGCGGGGCAACGTCCATGTACTGGACTTTGTCCGCTGGCATCAGCGTAAATTCGTTTTTGTAACGGCAAGGAACCAGTTCTTCAACCAGACGGTTATCTTTGTTCAGCTCGGCGTTTGCCTGAGCGATCACGAAGTTACCTTCTTCAATGGCTGATAAGAAATCTACTTCGTCAGTCACAATACCGTCTTCAATGCGACGGTAAGGGGTTTCCAGGAAACCATACTCGTTGGTCTGTGCGAACATAGACAATGAGTTGATCAGACCGATGTTTGGACCTTCAGGCGTTTCGATTGGACAAACACGACCGTAATGCGTTGGGTGAACGTCACGGACTTCGAAGCCTGCGCGCTCACGGGTCAAACCGCCAGGGCCTAACGCAGAGATACGACGTTTGTGTGTCACTTCTGACAACGGGTTGTTCTGGTCCATGAACTGTGACAGCTGGCTTGAGCCGAAGAATTCTTTCACTGCCGCCGAAATTGGCTTGGCATTGATTAAATCCTGTGGCATCACTGCGTCTAAATCGCCCAGTGATAAACGCTCTTTCACCGCACGTTCAACGCGGACTAAACCAACGCGGAACTGGTTTTCAGCCATTTCACCAACAGAACGAATACGACGGTTACCTAAGTGGTCGATATCGTCCACTTCGCCATTACCGTTACGGATATCAATCAGTACTTTCATCACGGCTAAGATGTCGTCTTTCGACAGCACACCGGCGCCTTTACCTTCTTCAAAGTTCACGCGGCGGTTGAATTTCATCCGGCCAACGGTTGACAGATCATAACGATCTTCTGAGAAGAACAGGTTTTGGAATAACGTTTCTGCAGCTTCGCGTGTTGGCGGTTCGCCAGGACGCATCATGCGATAGATTTCGACCAGCGCTTCCATCCGGTTGTTGCTCGGATCAATGCGAATGGTGTCAGAGATATAAGCACCCTGATCCAAATCGTTGATATACAATGTTTTAAAGCTGTCATAGCCAGCTTTTGCTAATTTCGCCAACAACTCCAATGTGAGTTCAGCGTTCGCCTCGGCAATAATCTCTCCGGTTGAACGGTCAGCATAATTTTGTGCAAGCACACGGCCGACGACGTACTCATGCGGTACTTCCATCAGGGTCAAGCCGGTTTTTTCCAACTGACGAACGTGTTTAGCGGTGATACGACGACCCGCTTCAACGATAATTTCGCCGTTGTTGTCTTTGATGTCGAATTGGGCAGTTTCACCACGTAAGCGGTTTGCCACAACAGCCATCATCAACTTGCCATCTTTGATTTCAAATGTAGTATTTTCAAAGAAGGTGTTCAGGATGTCTTCAGTGCTTAACTCAAGTGCACGTAATAAAATCGTAGCCGGCAGTTTGCGGCGACGGTCAATACGGACGAATAACGCATCTTTGGCATCAAATTCAAAATCTAACCATGAACCACGGTAAGGAATGACGCGCGCGTTATACAGGACTTTACCTGATGAGTGAGTTTTACCACGGTCGTGATCAAAGAACACGCCCGGACTACGGTGCAGCTGAGAAACAATTACCCGTTCAGTACCATTAATCACGAAGGTACCGTTTTCAGTCATGAGCGGAATTTCGCCCATATAAACTTCTTGCTCGCGGATGTCTTTGATTGTGCCTGGTGCTTCTTTATCAAATAACACCATCCGCAGTTTCACACGCAGCGGCGCTGAGTATGTAACACCACGGATTTGACACTCTTTTACATCAAACACAGGTTCGCCGATCCGGTAACTGACATATTGCAGTTCTGCGCTACCTGAATAGCTTTTGATCGGGAATACAGAGCGGAAAGCGGCTTCTAAACCGTATCCACCTTCTGGATCTGGCTCAATAAATTTGCTGAACGATTCGATTTGAATCGACAACAGATATGGTACGTCCAACACTTGTGGGCGTTTACCGAAGTCCTTACGGATACGTTTCTTTTCAGAATAAGAGTAAGTCATGGGGTTCCTCAGCTTGCTGATTTTTTACCCTACCTACCCTTGCGGGGCGGTGGTTATGACATCCACAATGGCGTCATAAGGGGCGGGGAAAATCAATGTCCCACAGCGCAAAAAGGCCGGTGGTTATTTCACCACCAGCCTAGCCTGAAATCAGGCGGCTAATCCAGAATAATCTGGATTATTTGATCTCAACAGTAGCACCAGCTTCTTCTAACTCTTTCTTCAGAGTTTCAGCTTCGGCTTTAGAAACGGCTTCTTTGATTGCTGCTGGAGCAGATTCAACCAGGTCTTTCGCTTCTTTCAGGCCTAAACCAGTTGCGCCACGTACTGCTTTGATCACAGATACTTTGTTCGCACCGATAGTGGCCAGGATTACGTTGAATTCAGTTTGTTCTTCAACAACTGCAGCTGGACCAGCAGCAACTGCAACAGCAGCTGAAGCAGAAACGCCGAATTTTTCTTCCATAGCGCTGATCAGTTCTACAACTTCCATTACAGACATTGCAGCGATTGCGTCTAAGATTTGATCTTTAGTAACTGACATTGCTCAGATTCCTAAACTAAGGGGAATATTTCCCGTATTAAACTTTACTTACCAAACAACACGTAAAATTACGCGGCTTGATCCTGTTTTTGGTCGCGAACCGCGGCAATTGTACGTACAAGTTTGCCGGCTGCTGCTTCTTTCATAGTGCTCATCAGGCGTGCAATAGCTTCGTCGCGCGTTGGCAGACTTGCTAAAACATCGATACTGACTGTGGCGCCATTGAAGGCTGCGCCTTTCAGCTCAAACTTTTGGTTCTCTTTGGCGAAATCTTTGAAGATCCGCGCTGCAGCACCTGGGTGCTCTTTAGAGAACGCAATCAGCGTTGGGCCGACGAACGCGTCGCTTAAACACTCGAACTCAGTGCCTGATACTGCACGGCGTACCAGCGTGTTACGGACAACTTTCATCCAAACGCCAGCTTCACGAGCCTGCTTACGCAGAGTTGTGATTTTGCCTACAGTGACACCACGAGCGTCTGCGACTACCGCAGATAAAGCACCTTTGGCAGCTTCCTGGACTTCAGCAACGATCGCTTTTTTGTCTTCAAGCTTAATAGCCATTGGCTCTTAACTCCTGGTTCATCCGGACGGGATTGTCCGGGTGCCTACACATCGCTTCTAATCAGTAACCTGAAAATAAGCGCGCGATTTACGGTGAGAGCCAGATTGATAGGAATCTTTCTGGGGCTAACACCGTCTGCGTAGGTTGATTTTTTAAGCTACGCGGCTAAGCCTTTGTAGCACCTACGGTCTTGGACGGAAGCCAGACACTTTGCAAGCAAAGCCCGGCTTCTACCCTAAAATTTGAGCGCGAGATTATAAAATAACCTCGCGACTCTGTAAAGCAGCTTATTTAAGCAACTTCAATTAGACTTTGGCATCCAAAGAAGCCTGGTCCAGGACGATACCAGCACCGTGTGTTGAAGAGATAGTTACTTTCTTGATGTAAGTACCTTTTGCAACAGATGGTTTTGCACGTTTCAGTGCAATTAACAGAGATTCAATGTTTTCTTTGATCTTGTCAGCTTCGAAAGTCAGCTTACCAACAGTAGAATGGATGATACCATTCTTGTCGTTACGGTAACGAACCTGACCAGCTTTAGCGTTTTTCACAGCTTCAGCTACGTTAGGAGTTACAGTGCCAGTTTTCGGGTTTGGCATCAGACCACGTGGGCCTAAGATTTGACCTAACATACCAACTACACGCATTGCGTCTGGAGAAGCGATAACGACGTCAAAGTCCATTACGCCTTTCTTAACTTGTTCAGCTAAGTCTTCCATACCTACGATGTCAGCACCGGCAGCTTTAGCAGCTTCAGCGTTTGCACCTTGGGTGAACACAGCAACACGAACCGTACGGCCAGTACCGTGTGGCAGTACCGTAGCACCACGCACGTTCTGATCAGATTTACGGGCGTCGATACCGAGGTTGATTGCAACATCGATACTTTCAACGAATTTGCCGGCAGTTAATTCTTTTAATAACGCAACTGCGTCATTGATCGCGTATTCACGAGTAGAATCTACTTTTGAACGGATTAATTTAGCACGCTTTGATAATTTAGCCATTGATTAACCCTCCACCACTAAGCCCATGGAACGAGCAGTACCAGCAATAGTGCTGACCGCTGCTTCGTCGCTACCCGCTGTTAAATCAGCACGTTTGACCTTTACGATCTCTTCGAGCTGAGCACGAGTTACTTTACCCACTTTCTGGGTGTTAGGACGGCCTGAACCACCTTTTAAACCAGCAGCTTTCAATAATAAGAAAGAAGCAGGTGGGGTGCGGGTTTCAAATGTAAATGAACGGTCGCTATAAACAGTGATCACAACTGGAATTGGCATGCCTTTTTCCAGTGATTCTGTACGGGCGTTAAAGCCTTTACAGAATTCCATGATGTTTACACCGTGTTGACCCAAAGCTGGACCAACTGGTGGCGACGGGTTTGCCATACCAGCTTTAACTTGTAATTTTACAAGTGCTGTGACTTTCTTTGCCATGTTTCACCTCGTTATTGGGTCATTGCCTCGTAAATGTGAGGACACTTACTCAAACGGCTTCCCAGATGTTAAAAAGGCCGCGATTATATTTTAATCAGCGGCCCAGTTCAAATTTTATTTGAGCTGGAATAAAAATTCCTAGGCTTTTTCGACCTGGCCAAATTCCAACTCGACCGGAGTGGAACGACCAAAAATCAGTACAGATACTTTTACGCGGCTTTTTTCGTAGTCGACTTCTTCAACCACACCGTTAAAGTCAGCAAATGGGCCTTCAGTAACACGAACCACTTCACCAGCTTCAAACAGAGTTTTTGGCTTCGGCTTATCGGCGTTATCCTGCAAGCGATTCAGAATGGTATTGGCTTCTTTTTCAGTGATTGGTGCTGGACGATCAGAAGTGCCACCAATGAAACCAAGTACACGCGGCACACTTTTAACTAAGTGCCATGCTTCTTCACACATTTCCATCTGAACTAAAACGTAGCCTGGGAAGAATTTGCGTTCGGATTTACGTTTTTGCCCGGCGCGCATTTCGATAACTTCTTCGGTAGGCACCAAGACTTCGCCAAATTTTTCTTCCATTTGGTGGATCTTAATGTGTTCACGTAATGAAGTAGCGACGCGTTGTTCAAAACCGGCAAATGCCTGGACCACATACCAACGTTTTTTATCTGACATGGTTTAGATCCCCAATCCGGTTAAAAATGACACCAACTTTAATAAACCTAAGTCCAGTACATACAGGACCATAGCCATGATAAGCGTCACAATCGCGACGATTAAAGTTGTTTGATTGGTTTCTTTCCGGGTTGGCCATACCACTTTGCGTACTTCTAACTTTGCTTCTTTAGCGAAAGTCAGAAAATCACGGCCTTTACCGGTTTGAGCTGCAACAAAACCAGCCAGTGGGATCATCACGACCAAACCGATGGCACGTTCCAGGGTAGAAAATTCGAAAATATAGTTGGCGACAACTAATAAGGTCAGGATCGCGAATACGACCAACCATTTGACTAAATCTAATCCGCTTTTTGGCGCTTCTGTTGCTGCGTTCATGCTTTAACTCACTTTCCGTGCTTGTCGAACAAGCCACTACTACAGCTGCACTGCAGGATACAATGCTGCACTCAAGCCACTAAATTGGCAGGGGCGGAGGGATTCGAACCCCCAACCATCGGTTTTGGAGACCGCTGTTCTACCAATTGGAACTACGCCCCTAAATATTTTGCTACCAACCTACGAAGGTATCAAAAATAGCCGCTCATTATACTGCCTCAGACAGCTAAAACAAGCGCCTGTCTGAATTGAAGGCTAAATTTCTGTACATAAAAGAAAAGTGGTTTCTTTTTCAACTGCTTGCATGAGTTTTCAGTTTTTTTGACGGTGTTTGATGGCGGTATTTTTTTTACTGCATTTATCACAAGAATCGGAATTTATAGTGCTTTTGCAAACTTCAGATACAAAAAAGGGCCCCGAAGGACCCTTTCATCAAGTAGCGGTGATTACACCAGTACTTTAGATACTACACCAGCACCTACTGTGCGGCCACCTTCACGGATAGCGAAGCGTAAACCTTCGTCCATCGCGATTGGGTTGATCAGTTCAACAACAAACTTCAGGTTGTCGCCTGGCATTACCATCTCTACGCCTTCTGGCAGTTCTACTGAACCAGTGACGTCTGTGGTACGGAAGTAGAACTGTGGACGGTAACCTTTGAAGAATGGAGTATGACGACCACCTTCTTCTTTTGATAACACGTACACTTCACCTTCGAACTTGGTGTGTGGCTTGATTGAACCTGGTTTTGCTAATACTTGACCACGTTCTACGTCTTCACGTTTAGTACCACGTAACAGCGCGCCGATGTTCTCGCCTGCACGACCTTCGTCTAACAGTTTACGGAACATTTCAACACCAGTACAAGTAGTTGTCACTGTGTCTTTCAGACCAACGATTTCTACTGACTCGCCTACTTTAACGATACCTTGCTCTACACGGCCTGTTACTACAGTACCACGACCAGCAATTGAGAATACGTCTTCGATTGGCATGATGAATGGCTTGTCAATCGCACGTACTGGCTCTGGAATGTAAGAATCTAAAGCTGCTGCCAGCTCAAGGATTTTTGGTTCCCATGCTGCATCGCCTTCCAGACCTTTCAGGGCTGAACCACGGATTACCGGCAGGTCATCACCTGGGAAATCGTAGTCAGAAAGAAGCTCACGAACTTCCATCTCTACCAGCTCTAACAGCTCTTCGTCGTCTACCATGTCACATTTGTTCATGAACACAACGATGAATGGTACGCCAACCTGACGAGATAACAGGATGTGCTCACGTGTCTGTGGCATTGGGCCGTCAGTCGCAGCTACTACCAGGATTGCGCCGTCCATCTGAGCAGCACCTGTGATCATGTTTTTAACATAGTCGGCGTGGCCTGGGCAGTCTACGTGCGCGTAGTGACGAGCTGGAGTATCGTATTCAACGTGAGAAGTGTTGATCGTGATACCACGAGCTTTTTCTTCTGGTGCTTTATCGATTTGATCGAATGCGAAAGCCTGACCGCCGTAGTGTTTAGCCAATACGTTGGTGATAGCTGCTGTCAGAGTAGTTTTACCGTGGTCAACGTGGCCGATTGTGCCTACGTTTACGTGCGGTTTGTTACGTTCGAATTTAGCCTTAGCCATGGAGTAGACCCTTTTTAAACAAAACGGCGGTTAGATAAAATTAGGTTTTGGATGTTAAAGCAAGAGAAGGCAATTAAGAAGTGGTGCTGATACCCAGAATCGAACTGGGGACCTCATCCTTACCAAGGATGCGCTCTACCGCCTGAGCTATATCAGCATCTATTTCAAATTTTGGAGCGGGCAGCGGGAATCGAACCCGCATCATCAGCTTGGAAGGCTGAGGTAATAGCCATTATACGATGCCCGCGGCCTACTCGTAGCTATTCTTCCTGACGAAGATGGTGGAGGGGGAAGGATTCGAACCTTCGAAGGCAGTGCCGGCAGATTTACAGTCTGATCCCTTTGGCCACTCGGGAACCCCTCCACTAAAACTGGTGCCGCTTATCCGAGTCGAACGGATGACCTACTGATTACAAGTCAGTTGCTCTACCAACTGAGCTAAAGCGGCTACGTCAGTGGGTGCGAATTCTAGTGGAATGAATTGGGAGGTGCAACTCTAAATCTGAAAAAAACTTGGTTTTTCGGGTCAAATGCTCAATAGATCGCCAATAAGGCTCATTTTTAGATATAAAGGCTTAAACCACGAAAGATTAACAACGGCTCAACTTGTGGATCCAGCTGAGTTAAATGCGGCATTAATAAGTTTGCATCGCCACCGGTCAGCACCACTTTTGTCGCCGTTTGTAGCGAAAAGCCCTGCAAGATGACTGCAACTGCAGCACTCAGACAGCCATTTTGCAGACAACTGCTGGTATCGGTCCCTAAGGCTACTTGTGCGTGTTGCATGCTGTTATTAAAAACCTTGGCAGTTTGGCCAATCACAGCTTGTTGTTGCAGACGAAAACCCGGAATGATCCAGCCGCCCAGGTGTTGCCCGCTCTCATCAACCCAATCTAATGTTAGGGCAGTGCCGGCATCGACCACCATCAGCGATTGCGCCGGCCAAAGTTTTATCGCACCCAGCATCGCGAGCCAACGGTCGACGCCTAATAAATGTGGTTCTGTGTATTGACTGCGAAGTCCGGATTTAGTAGCTTCACTGTGTACAATCCGCCACGCAACATGCTGCAACCCGGTTTCCTCGCGAACCGCGGCAATCCGTTCGTCACGCGCGACCGATGCACAAAAAACGGCCGAAATATCATATTGCTGGATGCTGGTCGCAAAATGATCCGGCAACAAAGTGAAGCGACCGTCCTGGTGCAATACCGCTTTTGTCCGGCTATTGCCGATATCTAACAATAGTTCAGCCACGCGCCAGCTCCCGTAAACTCAATTCACCGCCATAAAAACTCTGCGCGCCGTCAGCCTGCTCTAACAACAGCCCACCTTGGCTATCAACACCCAAACTTAGGCCGCAAAATTGTTTGTCGCCGCTACTTAAACAAACCATTTTCCCTAAAAACTGATCCCGTTGATTAAATGCAGCGCTAAAGGTTTGAAATCCTGACGCTTCGAAACTGCGTAAATGCAGCACAATCCGTTGTTGTAGCAGCGCAATCAATTGATTTCTGTCGATGGGTTGTGCCACATGTTGCTGTAAATCGGTCCAGGCCTGGCTGATTTGCTGATCGGCTTGTCGCGGCATGTGCAGGTTCAGACCCAGACCAATCACCAGATCACATTGCGCGTGACTTTGACCGGCAAGTTCAATCAGGATGCCAGCAAGTTTTTTGTCTGCTAAATAGATGTCGTTTGGCCATTTTAACCGTACCGGCAGCAGATACTGCTGCTCCAGGACTTCAGCGACCGCCAAACCAATCACCAGGCTTAACCCCATGGCGCCCTGAATACCTTGCTCAAGCTGCCAATACATTGAAAAATAGAGATTTGCACCAAAAGGCGAGAACCAACTGTTACCACGTCGGCCACGTCCGGTGGTCTGCGCCTCGGCGACCAACACCGAGCCTTTACTGAGCTGTTGGCCATCCTGTAGCCGCCGCATCAGCTGACTGTTGGTCGAATCCGTGACGTGCTGTAACAAGACTTCCGCCATCCCGGCTGTTTGATAGTGCCGGATTTTCGCAGCATCGAGCAATTGCAGCGGTGCGCTTAACTTGTAACCTTTACCTTTAATCGAATAGATATCAACGCCATAACTTTGTAGCTGTGAAATGTGACGGGCAATCGCAGCACGGCTTATTCCGGCTTGTTCGGCCAACAGTTCACCCGAGTAAATTCTACCGTCACTGAGTTGCTGGATTAACTGCCGTTGCAAGGCAAGGCTTTGTGGCAAAGATCTAGTCATCTTGAGTGAGCAACCGCACTTCCGGCTCCAACAAAATATCGAACATTTGCTGGACCGATCTTTGAATAAGCTGAATAAGCTCGCTTAATTGCGCTGAGGTGCCCGCACCATAATTCACCAACACCAACGGCTGCAACGGGTAACAAGCAACATCACCAATACGGTGACCTTTTAAACCCGCCTGTTCAATCAACCAGGCTGCGGCAACTTTGACTTGTGAGTCTGGCTGCGGGTAATGCGGTAGCGTTGGGTGTTTTTCAATCAGCGCCTGGAACTGGTTTGCGCTTAGCAGCGGGTTTTTGAAAAAGCTACCGCAATTGGCCAATGTCGCCGGATCTGGTAGTTTACTTTGACGTACGGCGATCACGGCATGCATCACATCCAGCGGACGACTGTCCAATGGCAAATGATCCAGACCTTTATAGCTAAGTCGTGGAACTCCTTTTCGTTGGAGCTGAAAACCAACCGCCACGATGACACCTTTGCCGGCGAATGAGTGTTTAAAAATGCTGTCCCTGTAGCCGAAAACGCATTCTTCACGACTTAGTCGTTGAACCGACTTCGTTTGCCAATGGAAGAAATCAACGTATGTACAACAATCCGCCATTTCAACGCCATAAGCACCAATGTTTTGCACTGGCGCTGCACCCACGGAGCCTGGGATCAAAGCCAGATTTTCCAGTCCCCACCACCCTTCGGCCACAGTGTTTTGCACGAGTTGATGCCAGTTACAACCAGCTTCAACATGCAACATCAGCGTCTCGCCCTGTTGATTTCGAATGACACTATCAGCCACAAAACGCAGGATATCGGTGTGCCAATCAGAGAGGAAAATACAGTTACTACCTTCACCCAGGACCAACGGTGGCTGTAACGGCTGATAACGCTGCAACTCTGCCAGCGAAGATATTTTAATGACCTGAGACAGGGTTGCCGCCAACCGAAATGTCGAGTAGCGCCGGGCATCCTGCGCCAAAAGTTGTTGCATAGCGAAACCAACGATCAGAGGAAAACGTTATTGTAATAAATTGTGCTGCATTGCAGAAGCTTTAATCCGTGACGGTGCTTTAAATCCAGGCTTTTAGCATGGCGACGACACTGCGCCCTAACGCATTTAAAGCGTAGCCGCCTTCGAGGCAGGCTACGATTCTGCCGTCACAGCATTCATTTGCGATGAGTTTGAGCTGCTGCGCCAGCCAATGATAATCGGCATCGGTCCATTTGAGGTGCGCCAGTTCATCTTCGATATGGGCGTCAAAACCCGCTGAAATCATCAGCAGCTGCGGCTGAAAGGCCCGTATTTGTTCAAACCACTGGGCGCTTGCCCTGCGCCGGAATTCCTGACCGTCGCTGTTGCCGGGTAGCGGGATTTTCAGCAACAAATTGTGACTGGCAGGATCGGTAAATGGATAATAAGGATGTTCGAATGACGAGCAAAACAGCACCCGCTGGTCGTTACGGAATATTTGCTCAGTGCCATTCCCGTGGTGCACATCAAAATCGACAATCGCAATTCGTTGCAAGCCATAGGTCTGCATCGCATAAGCCGCGCCGACTGCAACATTATTAAACAGACAAAACCCCATGGCCTGGGCAGATTCCGCATGATGTCCAGGTGGGCGAATAGCACAAAATGCTTGTTGATCCGGTAGCTGCATCACCAGATCGACGGCATTAACAACTGCACCGGCAGCATGTCTCGCTGCGTGCAAGGATTTATTCATGATTGCGGTATCGTCATCCAGCCATGCGCAGCCATGCTCAGGCACTTTGGCTATGACTTGTCCGATGTACGCCCGGTCATGGACCAGCGCCAACTGATCGTCAGTGACCGGTGTCGCATCTCGTTGCTGCAGCACATACTCTAAGCCGGAACTTAACAGTTGATCGGCAATGGCATGCAACCGCGCCGGCTGCTCTGGGTGATCCAAGCCGACATTATGCTGTAAACAACCGGGATGGCTGAAAATAGTGACGCTCATTGTTGCTGATCCATAGAATCTGTTGCCGATGGCGCTGTTGGCTGCGTATTCCAGAAAGGTTGCAACAGCAATTGTAAATTCACTTCGTCCGCTTCTTGCGATTGCAAGCGTTGAAATCCGGCTTTTTCAAATACACTTAACATCGCTTTATTCTCCGCTCGGACAAAGGCGGTCATCGCATAAACCTTCCGTAGTGCCGCGATAGCGATCATTTCCTGGAGCAAGATCTTGGCCATGCCTTTGCCCTGATGTCGTTCACGGGTGACAAAGGCAACTTCACAACTTTGAGTGCTCTCAATCAGGTAATACCGGCCAACCGCCTGAATTTCCAGTACTGAACCTTGTTGCTTCACAATACAAAGCGCTAAATCCTTTGATTGGTCGACGCTCACCAACACACTCGATTTTTCACGACTCATCTGTTTGGGGTGATGGTTATAACGCAACAATAACGTCTCTTTGGTATGCGAGTAGAAAAATTCCTGCAGCCGACGTTCATCCGCGGGATTAAGTGGCCGTAAATCAAAAGTCTCACCGCCGATTTTCAGAATTTTTAGTCCCACAGCACCAAGTTCCGGGACTTCCATCGGCGTTAACACCTGATAGTTCGGCACCCAATAATGTTTACGTACTTCTGCCAGCAGTTCCGCCCGAAATTTCGGATGGGCAACCCGAATCAATTCCAGCGCGCGTTCGCGGATACTTTTACCGCGCAGTGACGCCACACCGTATTCGGTTACCACATAATGAACATGGCCGCGCGAAGTCACCACACCACTGCCTTGCGCAATATGCGCCACAATACGCGAAACCGTGCCGTTTTTAGCGGTCGCTGGCATGGCGATAATCGGCTTGCCACCTTTACTCATCGAAGCGCCACGACTGAAATCGACCTGCCCGCCAATCCCGCTATAAAACTGGTAGCCGATTGAATCAGATACAACCTGCCCGGTTAAATCAACTTCAATAGCACTGTTGATCACCACCATATTGTCATTGCGGGCAATATTGGTGGGTGAATTCACATATTCACTTGGGTAGAACTCAATGTGTGGATTTCTATCAACAAAATCATATAGATGCTTTGTACCCAAGCAAAAGCTAGTCACCGTTTTTCCTGGGTGAAAGGTCTTCTGGCTATTGTTAATCACGCCTTTGACCATCAAATCGATAATGCCATCGGAGATCATTTCACTGTGGACACCGAGGTTTTTGTGGTTACCAAGATAACGTAAAACGGCTTCCGGAATTTTACCAATGCCAATCTGCAAGGTAGAGCCGTCGGCAATTAACATCGAAACATACTGCCCGATCCGTTCGATCCGTTGCTCAAACTCTGGCGCCGGAACTTCAGGTAACGACTGCGATACTTCAATAAATGCATCAATTTTGCTTTTATGAATATATGCATGACCGCTGGTTCTTGGCATCAACGGATTAAATTGCGCTATCACTTTTTTGGCATAACGCACGGCAGATGACACCACGTCGACAGATACGCCTAATGAACAATAGCCATATTCATCAGGTGGGCTGACCATCACTAACGCTGCATCAAGGGGCAGGATATTCGTACTGAATAACGTTGGAATTTCTGATAAAAAACAAGGCGTGTAATCGGCACGACCTTCAGCAACCGCTTGGCGCACCTTGTCACCACCAATGAATAAGCTATTCACTTTAAACAGATCTTTATAGGTCTCTTCCACCCACTTGTTGTCTGAAATGGTTTGGATATGCACCACTTCAATGTCATGCAGCTGCCGGGCGTTGCTGATCAAATCATCAATCAGGGCATTTGGCACCGCAGCGTTGGAGCCGATAAAGATCCGATTACCGGACTGCAATAACTGGCTCCAGTTGAGTGACTTCGGTGTTTTCGCCATGATGCCGTTCCCTGATCTTCCCAATCACACTCTATCACTGCGCTGCAATAATTTTAGGTGGTATTTATTTTATGTGTATACCCAAAATCATTGAAGATTCGGCTACTTTGTCCAGTTGTTGTAAGCACCTTAAGCAAATACAGTGACGGTCCAGGTCAAGGAGCTCGCGGCAGCAGGTGCCGACAATAAAATAAGACTAATCGGAGACCAGGCATCAATAAGCGCTAATAACACGTTTTCACACCCAAAGCTGGAGTGTTTTTTGTACAGAAAATCGTGAATTTGTACCTATAATACTATTAAAAACCTCGCAAAACCGTTTGCGTTTCGAAACGCTGGCCTCTTCGCTCTGCGAAGGGCGTTTAGCTGGCAAAAGCCAAATTGTTAGCTTTTTGAAAGCTCAGCTTATACTACCTTGCATGGGAATGCCCTGCTCGGGCAATAGACCGCCAAATTCAAAAATGCAAAAAGCCCGCTCACTGAGCGGGCTTTTTGACTGATTGGGAGCCTGGCGGTGTACTACTCTCGCATGGCATCTGCCACACTACCATCGTCGCAGCTGCGTTTCACTTCTGAGTTCGGAATG
>NZ_SACS01000028.1 GCF_004005945.1 Rheinheimera riviphila | reverse complement strand
GGCGCTACTCACCGCGTTAGCGGTAGTACGCCGTATGGTGCTACTCACAGCGATAGCGGTAGTACGCCGCATGGTGTTACTCACCGCGACAGCGGTAGTACGCCGCATGGCGCCATCGGTATAACACTAACCAACCTCAATTTCGCCCTTGAGATACAACACCACTTGCCCAGATACCAACACCCGCTCACCGCTGATTTCCAACCGAAGCACACCACCGCGTGTGGATGCCTGATAAGCCAATAACTGGTTTTTACCTAAGTGCCCCGCCCAATACGGCGCTAAACCGGCATGGATGGAGCCGGTGACCGGATCTTCGTCGCCGCCGTTGGCAGGCCAAAAGTAGCGGCCGATAAAATCGTATTGGCTCGCCTGATGTTCGACATCTTGCCCAGCAGGAACAAAACCCGCACCCGGCGCGGTGACGACCACATCCCAGGGCCCGAGCTGTTTTAACTGCTGCATATCCGGCGTTAACGCAACGACTGTGGCGGCATCAGCATAAATGGCAAACCAGGCCTGATCACTACGTAACACTTGCAGCGGCGCGGCACCAAGCCCTTGCAATAAAGCGGGCGGAACTTCGGAAACTGGTAAAGCCAGCCGTTTGGGGAAACTCATTTGCAGCCAATCGCCGGTTCTGCTGACAGTAAGATCGCCGACAGCACCGGTACTAAAACGAATTTCCGGCAGTTCCGGCTGCAGCATAAAAATCACATAGGCCGAAGCCAGCGTAGCATGGCCACAAAAATCGATTTCGGTCAGCGGTGAAAACCAACGGATGTGATAGTGGCCTGGCGCCAGTTCCAGCAAGAATGCAGTTTCGGATAGGTTATTTTCCTGGGCAATTTGCAGCATTAGCGCATCGTCCAGCCAGCTTGCTAACGGCACCACTGCAGCCGCATTGCCGCGAAATCGTTGGTTGGTAAACGCATCGACCTGATATAAAGCTAACCGCATTGCTGACTCCCTGCTCCCGACTTCCAACCACTAGCAACAAACAACTGACTAAATCAGCCGTTTCACCACCAAAGCCACACCAACCCCTTTGATTTTCCCCAGCAATTTTCTGACTTGCTCCGGATAATCCCGCACCATCTCAATTTCGGTAAAATGGTCAACTTTTTTGGTGTTGGCAAAAATTTGGGTTTGCTCGACCTGCAACTGCGCTTGCAATTGGCCCAGCTCATCATCAACCAGAATGCCATTTTCAAAATCCAGCGCAAAAGCCCGTGGGTTAAAATTGTGGCCGGTAAATAAATGGCGGCGGCCATCGACCGACAAACCTTTCAGGTGATAGCTGTTGTCGGCATGACGCCACAGCCGGATATTCAGCAATCCGTCGTCGATAAAGTTTTGATTTGATTTCACAAATTTACGCAAAATCGTTTCGTATAAATACGGTAACCCACCGATGCGGCTAAATTTCTGCCCAGGCGGGATATAAAAATCGTTGGCGGTTTTATCTCCGACCACAATCGTCACTTTCACGCCGCGCTTTAAACATTTACGCAGCGCCTTGGCCAAAATCGGTGGTGGATTAAAATACGGCGTGTAAATCAACACATCCCGTTCTGCCATGGCGAGCAGCGCCAGAATACTTTGATTCAACTGATTATTCAGCCGTCCCATGCCCATCAGTAACGAAGCGGTCAACGCGCCGCCCTGCCCCTGATGCGCCAACGGATAACGACTCAGTCTGGCTTGTTTCAGCCAGCTGCGGTGAGTAGCTTTATACGCCTGCGCTATCTGCTGCTCATCGGCCAGCAGACTTTGCACCACTTCCACGTCCCCCAACACTTGTTGATGACCGGCAGCAAAGGCATCGGCCAGCGCTTTATTGTCAATTTGCAGATAACGGTCGGCGCGATAGCGTTGTTGTTCGGCCAGATAGATATTGTTCAGCGAAGCACCGCTATAAAACAGCGTATCGTCAAACACAAAACCTTTTAAATGCAGCACGCCAAACAGCTCGCGCTTTTTCACCGGCACGCCAAAAATTTGAATTTGTTCCGGATATTCCGCGGCGATAGCGCGGTAAAAATCGGCATTGGTGCGACCGCCAGCCTGGCCAATCAGGCCACGACGGGCGCGATGAAAATCTACATAAACAATCACTTGCAGCGCTGGATTTTGCTGTTTGGCCACATAAAGCGCCCGCAGAATTTGTTCACCGGCTTCGTCCGCCTGTAAATACAGCGCCGTGATGATGATGCGTTGCCGGGCTGTGGCAATCAGACTTAACAGCCGCTCTTTATATTCCGTCGCGTGACACAACACCTGCACCGCAGGCGCTTCAATCACAGTTCGGGGTAAGGCCGCTAACCGGCGTTTGTTCAGCAGATTTTGTAACATAAGTCAGTTCAGTTCTCGTGGTAGGTTCAGCCTAAGGGTGGCTGGCAGCGAGATGCATAAAGTCTCAGCGTTTTTATAGTCGGGCTATTATGTGCGAATTAGCTGGTTTAGGCAAAACTTGGCGGCAGATGCCGTGGTGCGGGGGTTTAGCGGGTTGGATGTTAATTGTGGGTCGGAGTCAATTGTTAACAATTGACCCTGCCCCCCTAATTAACAATTGAGATTAAGCCGTACCACCTACCGTCATGCCATCGAGCTTTAACGTGGGCTGGCCAACGCCGACCGGCAGGCTTTGGCCTTGTTTGCCGCAGACGCCAACACCGGTATCCAGCGCTAAGTCGTTGCCGACCATCGATACTTGTTGCATCGCTTCTGGGCCGTTGCCGATAAGTGTTGCGCCTTTGATCGGCGTGGTGATTTTGCCATCTTCAATCAGATACGCTTCTGAGGCCGAGAACACAAACTTGCCGCTGGTGATATCGACCTGGCCACCACCAAAGTTCGGCGCATAAATGCCTTTTTTCACCGAAGCGATAATTTCTTCCGGCGCGTAATCGCCAGCCAGCATATAAGTGTTGGTCATCCGCGGCATCGGTAAATGGGCGAAAGATTCGCGACGGCCGTTGCCGGTCGGCGCTACATTCATCAACATCGCGTTGTGCTTGTCCTGAATGTAACCTTTGAGAATACCTTTTTCGATCAATACGTTGTGCTGACTGACCGTGCCTTCATCGTCGATATTTAACGAGCCACGGCGATGCATCAGCGTACCGTCATCGACAATGGTGCAATATTTCGATGCCACTTGCTCGCCAATCCGCCCCGAGAATGTCGAAGCGCCTTTGCGGTTAAAATCACCTTCCAGACCATGACCAACCGCTTCGTGCAACAACACGCCGGGCCAGCCCGAGCCTAACACCACCGGCATCATGCCTGCTGGTGCGTCGACCGCGATTAAATTTACTTGCGCCTGACGCACTGCTTCACGGGCATAACCCATCCAGCGTGGTTCGCCATTGACCAATTCAGAGAAAAAGCTGTAATCGGTACGACCACCACCACCAGCGCTCCCACGTTCGCGGCGGCCGTTATCATTTAAAAGTGCCGAACAGTTCAGCCGCACTAACGGCCGTATATCTGAAGCAAAAGTACCATCGCTAGCCGCGACCAACACTTCTTCATAGACACCGGACAAGCTCACCATCACCTGCTCGGCTTTGGCATCGAGGCTGCGGATAAAGGCTTCCATCTGATGCAATAACGCTACTTTGTCGGTGTTATCCAAGCTTTGCAGCGGCTCGCATGGCAGGTAAATCTGGCTATTGCCGGTTTTTTTAAAGGCTTGCACCTGACCTTGCTGACCGGCAGCGGCAATCCCACGCGCCGCACTGGCGGCTTGTTGCAACGCAGCGGCCGAAATATCATCGGCATAAGCAAAACCGGTTTTTTCACCGCTGATCGCCCGCACGCCCACACCACGTTCGATATTAAAAGAGCCTTCTTTCACCAAGCCATCTTCCAATACCCAGGACTCATGCACGCTGGACTGGAAATATAAATCAGCGTAATCAAGCTGATGCTGGAATAAATAACTCAAAGTCTGGTTTAAATCAGCGGAAGTTAAATCGCTGGCGCTGATCAGGTTTTGCTCAACAGTTTTCATCGTTAAAGCATTTGGGGTGGGGTTATTCAGCGTGCTGGTCATAAAAACTCACTTAAAAAACGGTTATGGTGCAAAAGCGGCATCCGCTCGCGTAATTCGCTGGCCTGCATCAGATCGATGTCGGCGTAAATCAACCCTGGCGCGGTACCGGCATCGGCTAAAATCCGGCCCCAGGGGTCAATAATTAAACTATGGCCATATGTTTCACGGCCATTCTGGTGACGACCGGTTTGCGCCGGCGCTATCACAAAACTCTGGGTTTCAATGGCACGTGCTCGCAGCAGTGTATGCCAATGCGCGTCGCCCGTCACTGTGGTAAAGGCCGAAGGCAACGCCAGCACGTTCATACCACGCCTGGCCAAGGCCTGAAATAAACCAGGAAAGCGCATGTCGTAACACACAGCCATGCCCAACTTCAGTTCTTGGTCAGCACCAAGCTCAGCGAGCGTGATTTTTTTACCCGGCATGGTTCTCGCCGATTCCAGATACTGACCAGTGCCGTCGCTAATCAGCGCATCAAATAAATGGATTTTCTGATAATCGGCAATTAATTCGCCTTGTGGCGAGAACAATAAACTACTGGCAGCAAAGCGTTTTGGATCGGAAGTGGTCGTCGGAAAAGTCCCCACCAGCAGATAAATACCAAACTTTTTGGCTAAAGCACTGAGCTGAAACTGCACCGGCTGTGCGGTTTCATCCTGCAAACCTAGTGGTTCCTGTAGCTGCAAATTCGCATCTTCGCCACCGGCAAAACATAAAGCGCCTTCCGGTAACACCACCAGCTGCGGGCGTTGATCACTATTATCCGGCAATTGCCCCAGCAACTGCGCAATGGCAGCGAGATTAGTCGCGACGTCCGGCTGGCTGTTCAGTTGCAGGGCGATCAAACGCCAGGGTTGTTGCTGGATCATGGCTGGCTCCTGCTATTCACGACTGAAAATGCTGCGTGATCAATTGGCTTTGCTGCTTCTTCAATCGGCTTCGCAACTTCTTCAATCGGCTTCGCCTTTGGGTCTACCGGCTTTTCCGTATCATCTATCGGCTTAGCCTCAGGGTAAATCCGATCCACCGGCAATTCATCCTGGCGCAGTGGAATAGGTTTATCCGGCGCGGCTGGGTCGACTGTTGGCGGAACTAAAGGCACTACACCCGCTGGCATTTGTGCTTCTGGCAAAGGTGCTTTGGGCAACGGCACCTTTTTACTGTCGCGTTTCACTTCAGTCACCACCGGGTTATCTAAATCGCCGGTCACGGTAAAGTTGATTTTCGAAATCACCTCCGCTGACTGGAACATTTCATCCAGCGCATAAGCGGCGACACCAGAAACCGGATTGACCATCCAGGCCAAAATCACCGGAATACTGGAGGTGACTTTGGGGCTGAAATTCATCTGGTAATCAAGTTGTTTGGCTTTTAAATCGGCAATGCCTTGCATCTCGATATCACCGGCCGCGCCAAGCACCTGGGCGTTGCGGGTTTGGGAAACACCATCGGTCAGCTGCATATCACCGGTCATTTTGCTAAAGAAAAAGCCTTTCGAAAACACATCGCGAAAATCCAGTCGCAACTTTCTGATCAGCGAATCCAAGCTTAACAACGAAAATATCCGCGCGCCGCCATCACTGACCTCTGACAAGGATCCATCGCCCAATAACCAATTCACATTGCCGTTTAACGTCTGCCAGTTGAATTGAAACGGTGCGCCTTGCCACTGTAAATCTTTGAATTTAATCGTGGCTTTGCCACCACTTAAACTGCTGCTGACATCGTATTCACTCAGCAACTGGCCAAATGCCGGGCTGGTCAAAGTGCCGGTCAGTGTGGTCTGGCCTAAAGCGTCATCAGCCTGCCACTGGCCACTGACGTTCCAACGATGCCCTTGGTAGACACTGCTAAATTCGGTCAGCTGCCAGCTGGCGCCATCACTTGTGCTGCGAAGCTGCACTTTCCCCAGTTGAAAATGACCGATGGTGCACTTGGCACAGCTGACATTTAACGGCGGCAAATCACCGAGCCAGGGCATCGGCTGCAAAGCAGCAAAAGCTTCGGCTTCCAGTTTGGCGTAATCGGGTTTTTCGGTATTGTCCGGATCCAGCAATAACTGCGCTTTTAGCTCTGCCGCCGCCAGCTCTTCCGCTTGTTGATCGGCAAACACCAGCTGCAGCCGTTCTAATTGCGCTTTGATACCCTGCTGCGCTAAATCATGAAACAGCTGCAGATCACCGGCCGCTTCGACGGCGTCAAGGCGCATTGACCAGTGATCGGTCTGGGGCTGCAGAGTTAAAGTGGCATCATGCAAGGATACATCGTCGAACAAATGCAGCGCAGCAACTTTGGCCCGGATCTGCTGCAGCGGCGGGAATACCGCATTTTCTGCCGGGCCAGGTGCCGTCATCTGGCTTTGTACCAGGCTCAACCAGGGCACAAAGTCGGCTTGGGGTAAATCGAGTTCAATCTGAAAACCATCGGCAAGCTGCGCACTTGGCTGGCCTAAACTCAGTAGCGCCTGACTAATCAGGCCGGTTTCCTGATTTAACCGGGCCAGAAAACGCAGTTGGTCACCGTATTTTAACTGCAAATCAGAACCTTGTTGATCGCCCTTTGCTTCGAGTAACACGGTGGCGCCATCAGCAGCAGTTTTACCATAAGGGGCCGGTAACTTCAGCTCGGCGGCGGCTAAATCAATCAGCACGGTCGACTGATAGTTAAAACCGTTGTCTGGTAATTGGATAGAAAGCTGCCAGTCAAAGTTAGCATTACCCTGCCCTAATTCGCGCCAGTCTTCACTAATGAGCCCAAGTAATTGATCAGTGCCATGTTCACCTTTGGCCTGCAATTCCACCTGATAGTGGCCTGGCTGTTGTTCACCTTTCAGTGTCGCCAAAAGCGGCACGCCATAACTCACTAGCTTTAATTGCTCGGCGTTGATTTTATCGTTGATAAAACTAAGCCGCCCTTCCAACTGCTCTACCGCAACTGCTGGCGCTTTAATATTGAGGTTATTGGCAAAAAAGTCGACGTCGCCACGGGCAATCACCGGATCTTTTTTGGCCTTAGCTTCCGCTTCGCCGTCAGCAACTTCGCTATCAGCGACCTCAACAGCTGCAACTTCAACAGCTTGCGGCTTATCTTTCAGGCTGATTTGCAGCTGCACTTTAGCATCCACGAGCCCATCAACACCAAGATAATCCAGCGTCGCGCCCACTGAATCGCTGAGCGGCGATGCCAGCATTAAGCCGGTGACTAACTCAGCGCGGGTTTGAGTTTTGATATCAATCCATAAATCGTCGGCTTGAAATAAATCCGGGATCGATGCCGTGACGCCATCCTGCAACGGCACGTCAAACAGCGTCCCAGCCTGGCTTTGAATTAACATACCGGCGTTTTCAAACAACAATTCCGCTTTCATGCCACTAATGCTAGGCCAGTTCGGGTCAAAGCTAAAACCGGCATCATCAACCAGCGCCAACGCCTGAAACTTGCCTTGACCAGCGCGATAGGGGAAATCAGCAAACTGGCCTTGCCACAACACCCGCGCCGACGGCACCGTACCGCTGAGTAACGCTGGCGTCAGATAATCAATCACCGATTTTGGCATATGGCGGGTTGGGAAATAATGCTGCGCGTCGGTGACCGGTACCTGGCGCAATTCGCCGAGTAAGGTCATGCCAGGCTTGTCACCAAAATTCAGTACCAGCTCTGCGTCTAATTGCAGCGCCGGATGACGCAGTGCCAGCCGCGGAATTTGCAGACGCCATTGGCCGTCCTGCTGCACCACTTCGAGTTGGCCGGATAAGGTTTGATATGCGGTATCACGGCTGAACGCGTCGCCCCAGCGCAGCGCACCGTCCTGGCCGAGCAAATCCAGCCGGATATAGTCGCGGCTGGCGCTAAAGCGGCCGGTCAGATTTTGTAGCCCCGGCACATCACCGACCGGCACCGAGGATAAATCAATAAAATCGCCGCTGAGGTACCAATCTTGCTCAGACAAGCGCAGTGCCATTTGCGTCAACCTGGCATCGGCTTTAAATGCCAAAATGGATTGCAGCGCTTGCGAATCTTCAGCCAGTAATTGCGCTAACGGCACCATCGCTGCCAGCTGGAATTGTTGTAGCGCGCCGCTGTACACCCCTTGTTGACTGGATAACTGCAATTGCAAATCGTTGAAACTCTGGCCGCCACTACTCAGGGTCAGTGCCGACGAATTCAGCGCCCAACCGGCGTCATTCGGCCGCCATAACAATTGACCTTGCCCCAGTGTCAGTTGCCGGGTTTTACCCCCTTGTTGCCAGACCAAGCGGTTTTGCGCCAGTGCGATTTGAATTTGTTGCAAGGTACCGTTGGCAATATCGCCCCAGGCTTGAAAGTTAATGTCAGCACGTTCCAGCTTTTTACTTTGCGGTACCAGCGTTTCAAACCAGGGCAATACATCCAATTCCTGACTGGATAAATACAACTGGCCTTTGCTTTTTGCTAATGAATCGCCATGTAAATCAATGATAAAGGCACTGGTATTGGTGGTAATGCCGGCAATCGCCACTTCACCGGAACCCTGATGGCGCGAGCCTTCATTGCGCCAGGCCAGTTTGGAAATTCGGATCACAATATCGGGGGTGTATTGGCTTTGCAGCGTCAGTTCACTGTCGACCAGGGTGAAGTTTTTCAGTTGTTGAAACAGCAGTTGCTCAACGGCCGAGAGCAAAGGTTCGGCATCTTGATTGGCAGTGTCGTTGCTTTGCAGCAGTTGCCGGCTATCGAGCTGATATTTCAGGCCACTGAGTTCAAAGTGTTCGGCTTTGAGTTGTAAACTTCGCAGGCTACCCCAGAAGTCAATCCGCACCCGGGTTTCGGCCACTTGCAGCAGCGCTTCGCCTTGCTCGTTTTTGACTTCCACCTGCTGCAGCAATAACGCCGGACCGGTGCTTTGCCAGCCGGCACTCAGTTGGCCAATCTGCACTTTAGCGCCGTAGTTCTCAGCGATGAGATGTTCGATATTGGATTTATAACCTTGTGCATAAGGCAAGCCGAACCGCAGCAAAGTCACCACAGTTGCGAGGATCACAATACTGACCGCCAGCAGCAGCCAGGTTTTGTGCAGGCAGAAGTACCAGGCCCGCTTCAGCTTTTGCACTACATCATCACCACATCAAATTGTTCCTGCGTGTATTGCGGCTCAATCACCACACTGATTTGCTTGCCGATAAACACTTCCAGCTCCGCCATACTATGGTATTCGTCGTTGATTAACGCATCCTTGACGGCAGGCGAAGCGTACACGGTAAACTTATCCGCGGCATAAGCCCGGTTGACCCTGACAATTTCGCGCAGAATTTCAAAACAGACGGTTTCAACGGTTTTTAAAGTGCCGCGGCCAGCACACACCACACATTCGGTACAGAGTACATGCTCCAGACTTTCGCGGGTGCGTTTACGGGTCATTTCGACTAAACCCAGCGCCGAAAAGCCATGAATATTGGTTTTGGTTTTATCCCGCGCCAGCGCCACTTCCAGGCTGTGTAACACCCGTTTTTGATGTTCGCTGCTTTGCATGTCGATAAAATCGATAATGATAATACCGCCTAAATTACGCAGTCGAAGCTGCCGGGCAATGGCTTGGGTGGCTTCGGTGTTGGTATTAAAAATGGTTTCTTCGAGATTGCGATGACCGACAAAAGCGCCGGTGTTAACGTCGATGGTGGTCATGGCTTCGGTCTGATCGATGATCAGATAGCCGCCGCTTTTGAGCGGTACTTTACGATCCAGCGCCCGCTGAATTTCGTTTTCCACATCAAACAAATCAAATACCGGCCGTTCGCCCGGATAATATTCCAGCTTGGCAGTCATTTCCGGTACAAATTCTTCGGTAAAAGCGTGCAGCGCCTGATAGGTCAGTTTGGAATCGATGCGTACACGCTCTAAATCGCTGCCGACAAAATCGCGCAGAATACGAAAGGCCAGGGTTAAATCTTCATACAACATTGCTTCTTTGCGATGTTTTTGCCGGCGTTTTTGAATTTTGGTCCAGAGCTTTTTCAAAAAACGCGCGTCTTGTTCCAGCTCGATTTCACAAGCGCCATCAGCGGCGGTGCGGATGATAAATCCGCCATTTTCATCATCCAGGCAACGGCTGACGATATCTTTTAAGCGCTGGCGCTCTTCTGCGCTTTCAATGCGCTGCGACACGCCGACATGTGGCGAACCCGGCATAAAAACTAAATAACGTGACGGCAGGGTGATATCGGTGGTCAGTCTGGCGCCTTTGGTACCGAGCGGGTCTTTCACCACCTGTACCAATAAAAACTGGCCTTCGTGCACCAGCAAGCGGATGTCTTTCACCGCACTGACTTTCACTTCGATGTCGTTGGCATCCCGCTGGACGATGTCGGACGCATGTAAAAAAGCCGCTTTATCCAGACCAATGTCGACAAAAGCGGCTTGCATCCCTGGCAATACCCGGCTGATCTTGCCGATGTAGATATTGCCGACCAACCCATGTTTGGCCTGGCGCTCAATATGGACTTCCTGCAAGACACCATTTTCAATCAGCGCGACCCGGGTTTCGCTTGGGGTGACGTTCAGCAGTAATTCGGCACTCATAACAATCCTTACAGCTGTTGCAGTAACTGATCTGTTTCATATAGTGGTAAACCGACCACTGCAAAATAACTGCCGGCAATTTTCGGAATAAATCGACTGGCCAGCCCCTGAATGCCATAACCACCGGCTTTGTCGGCCGGTTCGCCGCTGCGCCAGTAATCCAGCATCTGCGCTTCGGTCAGCGCGCTAAACCAAACCTCGGTTTTCACCGTGTCGGACAGTACTCTTTCGCCAGTGACCAGTTCGCCATTGACCAGATCGCCACTCACCAACGCAATGGCGGTGTACACCTGATGTTGCCGGCCGCTTAATAAGCGCATCATCCGCAGAAAATCTGCTTGATCTGTTGGTTTGCCGAGCACTTCACCGTCAACGACGACTATGGTGTCTGCACCCAGTACCGGTAAAACCTCAGTGGCGGTCTGGGTTTGCACCTGAAAACCAGCCCGCGCCTTGCTAATCGCCAACCGCAACACATAGTCGGTGGCGATTTCACCCGGCAGCTGCGTTTCATCAACCTCAGCTTTCACCAATTCAAAGTTGACAGCCAATTGGGCTAATAATTCACGACGGCGGGGAGAGGCAGAAGCCAGAGCTATTTTTTGCATATGCGGATGATCAATCACTGTATTTTAAATTGACGCCTGGTACGACGCAAAAACCAGAAGATGTAAGGCCATACTATCATGCCCGTCAGCACCGGCCACAAATAAGCAGCGCGGAAATAAACCCCGGTCAGAAAGTGGCTGAGCCAGAACACCACCAGGTGATACAACGCCAGTAATAATCCAACCAGCAGGCTTTGCTGCAATACAGAAAAGTTACGAATTTTCAGATGGTTAGCGGCAACAACAAAGCAAATCACTGAATAGCCCAGCGCATTGACGCCAAGCACAGTGCCGACCATCACATCCACCAGAAACCCCAGCACAAAAGCGGTGCCAATATTGGTGCGATGTGGCAGCGCCAACACCCAATAACAGAGCACCAGCAAGGGCCAATCAGGCCGGAATAGTTTGACTGCCGCAGGCAATGGCATCACGTTCAGTAGCAGCGCTAACAGCAGCGTCAGATGGATATATAAAAAGCGCCAGGAATTTTGCATCAGTCCTGTCCTTGCTCAGGTGGGGTCATTTCTTCAAGAATTTTCGGGTCAATCTGACTGGTGCCTTGGTGCGGCCACACCAGTAACGCATAACGAATGCGATCCAGCTTGGCATAAGGCTCGGCCAGCACCTGTAAAAACGGTTGCCGCGCATCACGCTGCACTTTAATGATCCGAGCCACCGGGTACCCTTCCGGGAACACGCCATCGAGGCCTGAGGTTAACAAACGATCACCCACTTCCACATCGGTACTGTGCGGTAAATGAATCAGCCGCAACGCATCAGACTGACCAATACCTTCGGCCACTGCGCTTAACCCGGTGCGCTCAACCCGCACCGACATGGCATGGGTGTTATCGGCGATTAACAAAGCGCGGCTACTGGAAGGCCCGACACTGACCACCTGACCTAACACGCCCAAATCATCGATAATCGGCTGGCCGTTGGTGACACCGTCTTTGGAGCCTTTATTCAGCACAATCTGATGACTAAACGGATGGCTGTACACGGCGAGGACTTCAGCAATCAGCCGCTGACCTTCGGTGACCGGACTGGTGCCGAGTAAAGCACGCAGTTTGTCATTTTCCTGCTGCAGAAACTGCAACCGTTGTAACTGACCATTTTGTAACAGCAGCGTGTCTTTTAAGCGGCTGTTTTCTTCGATCAGCTTTTGCTGCGACATAAACTGCTCGGACGCGCCAAACACCATATCCTGCGGCATATTCGCCAAATAGAATAACGGACTAACAGTTGCGGTCAGATAAGAGCGCAATTGCACAGAGCTGTCGGTGTAATGGTCGAGGGTAATCAGCCCGACACTGCACAACAGTGCGATAAATAACCGCAACGGCAGTGAGGGGCCACGATCAAAAAAAGGTTTCATGGCGGGAACAGGCGCTCAGTGTCAGTTAGTCGTAACTGAACACATCGCCGCCGTGCACGTCGATCATTTCCAGTGCTTTACCACCGCCACGAGCAACACAGGTCAGCGGATCATCAGCAACCACCACCGGAATACCGGTTTCTTCCATCAGCAGTCGGTCTAAATCACGCAGTAACGCGCCACCACCGGTCAGCACCATGCCACGTTCAGAAATATCTGACGCCAGCTCTGGTGGAGATTGTTCCAGCGCCACCATCACCGCCGACACGATACCGGCTAATGGCTCTTGCAGGGCTTCTAGAATTTCGTTGCTGGTCATGGTGAAACTACGAGGCACACCTTCCGCCAGGTTGCGGCCGCGTACTTCAATTTCGAGGATTTCATCACTTGGGTAAGCAGAACCGATTTCGGTTTTGATCCGCTCAGCAGTCGCTTCACCAATCAGGATGCCGTAGTTACGACGAATGTAGTTGATGATGGCATCATCAAATTTGTCGCCACCGATCCGCACCGAAGACGAATACACCACGCCGTTTAACGAGATGATGGCCACTTCAGTGGTACCACCGCCGATATCCACCACCATGGAACCGGTCGCTTCTGACACTGGTAAACCAGCACCGATAGCTGCGGCCATTGGCTCGTCGATTAAGTACACTTCGCGGGCACCTGCACCCTGGGCTGATTCACGAATGGCGCGGCGTTCTACCTGGGTAGAACCGCAAGGCACACAGACCAATACTCTTGGGCTTGGACGCAGGAAACTATTGCTGTGGGCTTGTTTGATAAAATGCTGCAGCATTTTTTCGGTAACGTAGAAGTCGGCGATCACGCCGTCTTTCATTGGACGAATGGCTTTAATATTGCCAGGGGTGCGGCCTAACATCCGCTTGGCTGCGTGGCCTACAGCGGCAACGCTTTTTGGACCACCAGCACGTTCCTGGCGGATGGCGACGACTGAAGGTTCATTCAGCACGATGCCTTGGTCTTTAACATAAATCAGTGTGTTGGCTGTACCCAGATCGATGGATAAATCGTTTGAAAATAAACCGCGTAATTTTTTTAACATGAACAGAGTTAATCCTACTTTATGGGGCGCCTACTACGGTCACGTGCACCTCAAAGCCACCAGCCTGGGTCTACACACAACACGACAAAAATTGTGCGCATATTTTAAGAAACAATGCGCCAAGAAAATAGCTCTATCTTACACTTTTACAAAATTAAACCAAGAAACATATCAGGATGTAGCCCAGATACAACAATGTCTGGCTACGAATGAGAGGGAAAGTGAAAGTAAGACCAGGATGGACGGTTTAGGTTCCGATTTAAATCCAGCGCGGGCGTTTTAATCCGCGTCGATGTCGATAATTGCAGCGACTTTCACGGCGTACTGCCTTCGGCGAGTACGCCCTACGCTTAAAAATCTTTTAACATATTGTTTTAAAAGAAAAATGCCGTAGGGCGTCACTCACCGCGTCAGCGGTAGTGCGCCACAATGTGGCACACCTCAAACCGAATTCCTGAAACCAACACCACCATTAATTCTCGCGCCAAAAGATCTGCCGGTTATTGCCGCGAAAACCGCCGAATACCGCTTCCCCTGTTGGGTTTTCCAATAACGGGGCGACGCCGGGATTCCAATCGTACTGCAGCCATGGATAATCGCTCAGCTGATATTGCAATGGATATATCAGCGGATCGGGCCTTTCGACACCTGGCGGCGACAGCAATAAATCAAAAGCTGCGCTACTGCCGTTGCTAAGGTTTTTCGGGTTGCCACTCACCGTCAACACCGGATTTGTCCCGGCGCTCACCAGCAAGCGTGCTGGTGCAACCGGGCTGCAATTATCCAGGGTATTTGGCACAAATTGCTGGCCATTAAAGTATTCGGCTTTGAGCTGCACCGGCAAATTACTTTGCTCAGAGCCGAGCGCATTTACAATCTGCATCCGGCCATAACGCCATTTCGTTTCAGCATGGATCACTTTGCTAAGACAAGCCGCACCACTGCAGATGCCAGCCGCAGTGGTCAGTTGATCCTTACCAGCCAGCTCACTTCGATTCCCATCGTTATCCTTTAATTGCAGGCCAAATAACACCTGCTCAAAAGGTCCGTCAGCTGTGGCTGCGCGTAGCAATTTAAAAGGCGCGGCACTGCGTATCGACACGCCATTGTTCCAACCCATACCAACCGGAAACTGCTCAATACGCGGGGTTAAATCAGTGCCACTATTGTTGTTTTCCGCCACTAGCGATGAAGTTGCCAGCGCAAAATTCTGCCGGTAATTTTGCGTGACAATACCCTCCGCGTTCACAGCATTCACAGTCATGTTTACAGTGGCGGGTTGGGATAAATAATGAAAACTGCTGCAACTACCACTGATAATGCTCCCCTCCACCAATTCAAACCGGTCCGGCACAAAACGGCCCAGCTTTGGATTATTCATACTGCTGCCAAGATTGATCGGCATCCCCAAGTAGGTCAGATTTCCACCGGCTTGCAGATTAAAAATGCCCACTTCACTGATTTTTGTCGCCACCAGCGTGTTAGCATCAGCCTGTGCAACATGGTTATAACTGGTTGGCGTCAAGTTGCCCGTGACACCGCCTGACGGTGCCACCAGACTATGCCGCAGTGGAATTGCATTTAAGATAAACGACGGCGTCGTTGTCGTGTTATCGCAAAAATTCGTATCGCCGTCACTTTGCCAGGCGCGGGCGCTGAGGGTGGTCGTAAAGGCTTCACCGGCTTTTTTGTACACCGGGCAACCTACACTGTCAGTGGTGCAATATGTATCGGTGATGATGCAAACCCCGGCCGGTGCGCTGACAAACAAGTCTCTACCATTCATCACCAGCCCGGCGTCATTGGTCGCGGCGCTGCCGGTATATTGGGCGTGCAGATTCAGCTGACCGGCATCGGTATAATTCAGACCGATGGTGGCTTCACCACTGGCGTTAAAACTAAGGTTGAAAGACGTACTGCCAGCTAAATCCTTACCAATTGAGTTGGTCGTGGCACCATGACTTACCGTCACCGCCCGCGCCGGTGCTGGCGTTGCAGTTAATGTTGTGGGGTTCACATATTCCGACCAGAACTTCACAGTGCGGTTGACGCTGACAAAAGTCGGCGCACAAGACTGACTGCCATCACTTTTGAGGGCCCGCACCACGATGCCGCTAACCGGTTTAGCTGCCAGCTTATCTGGCACCGAAAATACCAAACCACTCTCGTCAAATTGCACCTTACAATCTGCTGCGGTCGGTGTTGCTGAGCCTTTCTGACACAAAGTGCTACTAAGAGGTTTGGTTGAGGGCACCGAGGAACTCACGCCAACAACCACACTGCCAGCGGTGGTTTTTGAAAGGGTCGCAGTCGCCGTGCCACCACTGAAATTCAGCACATTGCCGCCGGTGAGGCCAGTACCGCTGGTCCAGCCGGAAGCCGGGGTTAAAGTTGCGCTGACTGATCCTGTCACCAGCTCAGTACAAGCCGGATTTTTACAGGCCTTGATGGTAAAAGTTTCGGCTTTACAGGTTAGCGCCTGGCCGGAATAGGTAAATTCAAAATGGTCAATCTGCTCTCCAACCGGTTCGGATTTTAAAGCGCAGATTTGTACTCTGTCGAGTTCGTGGATATTGTTGGCACCGCCGGTCGAACCGGTCAGCGACAAGGCAAAGTTAGTCGGCACTGCGGCCTGGCCAGTTGCTGACAACGCATTAAAACTATTAATCAACGTCTCATAACCGCCACCGGTGTTGCGCTCGACTTTCACCATCGCCTGACCGCTAACTCTGGAATCGACGGTGACTTTGTAGCGGTGCCCGGAAACGCCATTGTTGTCGACAGCCGGTGACAAACAATTGCCATTCGTACTGGTGTTGCCATTACTACAAGTACCGGCCAGATAACGATAACCGCTACTGCCCGAACCTGAACCACGTAATACCACCGCTTGCCTGCGTCGCCCAGGAGTCCCTACGCCACCTTCAGCCGAATAATTACCATATTCGTCAAGCCCAACCCCCAGCCAACCACCGGCAAAACCAGGAATAACAGGAGGACCTGGTTTCGTGCCATAGCCTAACGGACCGCCAAAAGCGCCCGGCTGCGGCGTAATACTGGCATCCGACAGTACCACTGCCATGCCATCAGCGCCTTCACCACTGGTGCGGCCATAAGCAAATTGGTCAAATTCCACAATCACCAGATTGGCAAGACCGGGAAACAACCGTTGGTAACTGGCGGCGGTTGATTGGTTACCGTTACTTTCGGTCATCCGTAACCGGTTATTGACGATAGATGGCGTAAAAGTACCGTTGCTGCGGCTGACCGCCCAGCTGCTACTTAAACTACTGGCGCTAAAATCGTCGTTAAAACAAGTTAAGCCACCGCTACAGATCACGCCGCCTTTAAGCAGGAGCAGCGCAGTGCTATCGAAGGTCAGACTGGCATTATTGCCACCAGAAACCGGGCCTTTTGAGGTCAAACCGCCGACAATAGCATTGTTCGAGCTATTGCCTATTTCGACTGCACCTCCGACTAATATAAAACCACTAATCCTGACGTTGTTACGGATAGTGAGCGAACCGCTGACCACTAGCATTAGGTTTTGTGGCGGACCGCCCCAGTTTAAGTCGACGTTATTCTCAATAGTCAAACTGCCGTTGACGAAAATCCGCACTGTGGCACCCGTGGTCGAAACTGTGGTGTTATTTGTAATACTAGGACCGGCAGTTAGGAAATAATCACCCGGAGTCATATTAGCCGGTAGACTGTTCAGGTTCGTGGCGCCCGTGACGACGTAACAATCTGCATGCGTTGTAAAACAAGGGCCTTTCGCTGGCACCGTCGAAGTCGATTTTAAGGCTTGGGTCCAGATGTCAGTGCAGGTTTCGCCAAGCGCTGATACCTGTCCTATCCAGCAACACGACAGTATGGTCAGCCACTGGATGACCCATGCTTTGAACGCCAGCTTTTTCATCAATAAGCCTCCATCACCACAACACGGCTGCTATTAAAATCACCGGCCTGGCAGCTGCCGGTGCTGGTTAACTGGTACAGAGGCCGGGTCGGCACATCCGGATTGGTAACCTGCGAACAACTGAGGGTGGCCGTGCAACTTTGTAAACCCGGCTGATTAAAGGAAAAACTCACGGCAACTGCGGCACAGCTCTCTGTGGTGTTGAGCGGAAACAACTGTGTCAGCGCTAGCTGTAAACCCGATTGCGCAGCATTAAACGCGCGGTTGCCCTGCACTTCAATGCTGACTGATGTGCTGGAGCTAATCAGTTGCCGGCCCAGTGCCAGCAGCAATACGCTCATCAACACAATAATAAATAGCGCCATCACTAAGGAGCTACCGTTGCTGGCTTTTGGTTCACGCATGGTTTTAAGGCACATTCGGAATATGAACCTCATGATTAAAAAACAAATCCTGGCCAACATCACGCGCCGGACTAAAACGCCAGAACAGATGCAGCACCGCATTACGGTTAAGCACAGCGGCGTTGAGTAAAAAAGCCGGTTCGTCGCTTTGATTGGTAAGTCCGGTGGCAATCACATCGCCTAAACTGCCCGGTGGCGTTGGTGGCAGCGGCTGCGCCACACTAAAACCATAGCCGCTATAACGGCGTAGTTGCTGACCTACCAGACAAAAACTCACCGGACTATTCAGCAGATAAAAGCGCTTTTGTGGCGATTCGGTAATATAGGTCATCAGTTGCCCACTGATATCGTCCAGTCTGATCCGGCGGGTATTGGCGTTGCCATCGCCATCATCCATTGCAGCTTGATTTGCCGCGACCACGCCAGTGCGCGCCCACGCTAAATCATAAATATGGTCGGAATTGGTTGGATAGACACTAAGGCGTTGTCCGGTTTGCACCGTCCAACCGCTGTTGAAAGTAGTGATACCAATCCAGTTGCGCCGATCTGGATAGAGCGGTAAATCGCGGTAGACGCCACTTTGCACCAAGGGCGTAAATTCAACACAGCTGATACTATTGTCGGCGCTATTCAGCACCCGCACGCTATTCGGTACAGCGCCGCGCAGTTCCCGCACCACCCGTTCCAGCGCAAAGCGGCTTTGTTGCAAGGTTTGTTGGACTGCGGTGGCATCCACCACCATGGTTGCGCCGATGCGCAGATAGCTGGTGAGGCCGGTCGCCAGAATCCCCAGCAGCAAGATCACCACCACCAGCTCGACCAGCGTGACACCGAGCTGGCTTTTTTTCAGCTGCAAAGGCAGCGACCGCCTGCGCATCACCAGTTTCCTTTGTAACTGCTAAAGGCAATGTTATCGCCTGAAGGTAAGATCACGCTGATATCGACTCTTTTAGCGCTTTGATTGGGCAAGCCCACATCAGCACCAGCGTAGCTTACGAATACTGCTACCTGATAATTGCGATAACTGTCGGCCAGATTTTCATTCAAAATATTACTAACCGCCGCACCATCCCCACGAAAACAATGGAAATCGTCGACATCGTCATATAAATCGCGACTGGCTTCTTCGGTGGCGCTGCTCATACCATTGGCCGGACAAGCTGGCATCGCAGCAATGCAGCTGTCAGCGCCAGCTTCGTTGCAGCGCAATAAAGTGGTGCCGCGACTGGAGTTTTCATCAAAACTACGCGCCAAAATTTCGTTCATCAAACTATGACCAAGTTCAGCCGCCCGCACCTGATGCCAGGGTTCGGAACTTCGGACATACATCGGACCTAAAATACTGCTGATCATCAAAAGTGCGATGCCAAGCACCACCACGCCGACAATCAGTTCCAGCAAGGTAAAGCCTGCTTGTTTTAGGATGGTTGTTGGCGCAACTGGTGTTGCTATCTGCGGTATTAACATAAATGGATATATCCGCTGCGCTCGATGCAAATCCGCTGCTGGATGCCGTTCTGATTAAGACGTATATCGCAGCCATTGGCACAAGTACCTTGTGGCCGCCCCCAGCTGTCAAAACGCAGTAACAGCGGTAGTCCGACATCACTGCTGATCGCAGCATCGGCTTGCCAGATAATTTGTTGTGGATTTTCAGCGTCTTGAGCAAAACCGGCCGTAGCGTTACAGGCGTTGTTTTCGGCAAAGCCAGCGGCTGTATTGGTGATGACTAAAGTGGGACAGGTCGTGGTTAAATTAGCAGTATCCTGCATACTTTGCAGCTGCAACTGATGCGTTAAGGCCAGCAATTGATCCCGCTGGCCTTGTAGATTTTCATCTTCCACACTAAAAAATTTTGGCAGTACTGTGACTGCCAAAATACCCGCTATCAACATCACGACTACCAATTCTATGAGGGTAAAACCGGCGCGATAGTTCATAGCTGGGCTCACTGGCCAAAACGGCGGCTTAGCAGCCGCCGATTGACACGGTAATTACCGGTTTAGCGGTCGCCGAGGCTGCTGGAGCATAAGTAACCTGGCAAGCTGTGGTCGCAAAGTCGGCAGCACCCGCCGCAACATATGCCTTATTTTTAGCACGAATCGCGACTAACGGACCGGTTTCCAAGCTGATGTCCCATTCTGCAGTCTCAATATCAACCGCCGCCTGAACTGCCACTACAGTCGCAGCCGGATAACCATACACGATGTCAATCGCCGGGTTAGTTAAAGTCGCTGTTGCTGACGCCTGCTTGCTTGCCAATACTGCTTTACCGTACACCATTGCACCAGCTGAAGTGAGACTGCCCTTTACAGCATTTAATGTACTGACCTTGGCATCAGTACCAAAGTTTAGAAACTTCGGTGCTGCGGTGACCGCTAAAATGCCCAGAATCACGATCACGATGACCAGTTCAACGAGGGTAAAACCTTGATTACGCTTCATAAAAAAGTTCCATTTCCGCTACAATAATTATGGTTTATTCAGGTTCGTGATCACAGAACCTGATTGTGGATCATAAGTAAAACTATTATTTCCTACAGTAGTTGTCGGTGCGGTAGTTAACCCTTCTGTAGAGTGATAGATACAGTCATTTCCTGCTGCACGTACATACAAGGAGTTTGCTGGAACCAACGTAACCGCAGCTGTCGGCACTGGTTGAAAGATATCTGCAAGAATTGCCAAACAATCATTTTCATCCATACCATCATGAACACCACCACCAGTAGGAAAACCAGTACGGCCATCAACTCTGATAGTTAGTGCACCTTCATAAGTAATAGTTGCCAAATTGGCTGTACCTGCTGGACGCCCAGCAATTTCCCATTGTGCACGGGCAATACCAACAGCAGATGCAAACCCACCAGCAATCCCTTCAACTGAAGCTTTTTCAGCCTGAGAAGAGATGCCTAAAAACCGCGGTAACGCGGTCGCTGCTAATAAACCCAGAATAATAATTACAATCACTAATTCGATTAAGGTAAAACCCTGTTGCCGTTTTGACATAGATTTCATGGTATTGCTCCGCAGGAATAAAGTTTAATTGTTATATCACTAATTAATGACAGCTTTTTTGACAATTGCCAAGTTCTGTTTAACTGCCCTTTTTATAAGCGTTCAGCATGTCCCACATTGGGGTGAAAATACCCAAGGCCAGGATCAATACCATCACCGCCACAATCACAATCAGGATCGGTTCAATTTTGGCGGTCAGACTTTTTAAGTCAAACGCCACTTCCCGTTCATAAAACAGGGCTACTTCCTGCAACATATCATCGACCTGACCGGTTTCTTCACCCACCGCCAGCATTTGCATCACCAGCGGTGTGAATAAATTGCTCTGGCCGGACACCCGCACCAGACTCTCGCCGCGCTCGATATTGCGCCGCATCTCGCGGATTTTCTCCGCCATAAAATCGTTGTCGACCGCTTCCGCCACCAGGCTTAACGCCGAGGTCAGCGGCACCCCGGCGCGCAGCATCAGTGAAAAACTGCGGGCATACCGGCCCAGCGTCGCGCGGTTGATAATGTCGCCCATAATCGGCAGCCGTAATTTCAGCTTGCTCCAGCGATAACTGCCGTTTGGCGTGTGCAGATATCGATACAAAGCCACGGTGGCTACCAACAGGCTCAGCAATAAAAACGGCCAGTAATTAATAAAAAAGTTCGAAGTCGCCAGCAGCACCTGGGTCGCCCACGGCAATTCAGCGTTAAACCGGGCAAACATATTGGCAAACTGCGGAATGACAAACAGGTTCAGAATGACCATCGCCGCAACTATCGCTAACAACACAAACATCGGATAACGAGTGGCCTGTTTAATTTGTTTGCGGGTTTCCATTTCCTGTTCGAAATAATCTGACAGCTGCGAAAACGCATCATCCAGCCGACCGGTGTTCTCGCCGACATGCACAATGCTAACAATTAACCGGTTAAACACTTTTGGGTGACTGGCCATCGCCACCGATAAATTACGACCTTTTTCCAGCTGATCGGCTAAATCCGACAGCACCAATTTTAACGCTTTGGAAGCGGTACTGTCGGCCAGACCACGAATAGCACGGATAATCGGAATACCAGCCCGCATCAGCGAATACATCTGCCGCGCGAATACAATCAGCTCCATCAGGCCAACTTTCGGCTGGCTCAGACTCATCTGCCACCAGGGCGCTGATTTATCCGGAATAAGCTCAATCTGCAGCGGAATGAGCAAACGGCGGCTGAGTAAATCGGCGGCGGTGGTTTCACTACCCGCTTCAATCACGCCGTTTTGCATCTGACCGTTTTGGTCGCGCGCTGCATATCGATAGTTGGCCATCAGTTGCTGGCTCCGTCGGCTTTCATGTCATCAAGTTCCACGTATTCAGAGACTTTGATCACTTCTTCCAGCGTGGTGATGCCCTGCCGCGCATAATCCAGCGCCATACTGCCGAGGGTACGGAAACTTTCCGACTGATACGCCAGCTGCGCAAATTCTTCGCTGTCGTTGCGACGTAACGCGTCGGCCAGTGGCTTATTGATCACCAACAGTTCAAACACGCCGAGCCGACCTTTATAACCGCTGAAATTACAGGACTGACAACCACGACCTTGCCAGAATTTCAGCTCGCCTTTGGCTTTAAAATGCGCCAACCAGGTTTGTTCCAGCTCGTCGGGCTGATACGGCTGTTTGCAATGCTGACAAATCCGCCGCACTAACCGCTGCGCAACAATGGCTCTTAGCGCACTCGCTACCAGATAAGGCGCCGCGCCCATATCAATTAACCGCAAGGTGCTGGTGACCGCATCGTTGGTGTGCAAAGTCGACAACACTAAATGGCCGGTTAAGGCGCCACGCAGGCCCATTTCGGCGGTTTCCTGGTCGCGCATTTCACCGACCATCAGAATATCCGGATCTTGCCGCAAGCTGGTGCGCAGTACACCGGCGAAATCGAGGCCGATTTTATGGTTAATTTGTACCTGATTAATTCGCGGTAAGCGGTATTCCACCGGATCTTCCACCGTGATAATTTTCACTCCGGATTGGTTCAGCTCCGACAACACACCATACAACGTAGTCGTCTTGCCCGAACCGGTGGGGCCTGTGACCAATACCATGCCGTGTGGGCTTTGAATAATCCGTCGCAGTTTTTTCAGTAAATCGTCCGGCATACCGGTTTCGTCCAGCGACAATAAACCGGCCGATTGGTCTAATAACCGCATCACCACCGATTCGCCATGCTGCACCGGCATGGTCGACATCCGCACATCAATGGTGTGGCCTTTGACTTTGATCTGAAAACGGCCGTCCTGCGGCAAGCGTTTTTCGGAGATATCTAAACCAGCCATCAGTTTTAACCGCAGCACCAGCGCCGAAGCGATACCGGTTTCTTTCAGGATATTTTCCTGCAATACACCATCAACGCGCTGGCGAATGCGTAGCACTTGTTCGTCAGGTTCGATATGAATATCTGAAGCCCGCACTTGCACCGCATCTTCAAACAACGACTGCAATAACCGGACTATGGTGTTGTCTTTGTCGTTTTCTGCACTTAACGCTGTAAAATCAATGGCATCGGTGTCTTCGTATTCTTCCTGTAATTGATGCGCAATCGACTCAATTTCTTTGGTGCGCCGGTACAAATTGTTAAAAGCTTCAATCAGCTGACTTTCGCGCACCACCGCAATTTCAATAACTTTGGGTTCCAGCAACGGCGCGATTTGGTCGAGAATGGATAAATCGGCCGGATCGCTCATACCGAGCAACACCGAGTGGCCGCGATCTTCCAGCACCAAAGCACGCAACCGACGGGCGTGCACTTCCGGTAATAGCTGCGCGGCTTTCGGGTCAATCCGTAATTTGGTGATATCTAAAAACGACACATTCAGCTGCTGCGCCAAAAACTGCAGCAATTGTTCTTCCGATAAAAATGCCAAATCAATCAGGCTGGCGCCAAGTTTGCGACCCGTTTGTTTTTGTTCCGCCAGCGCGCGACCGAGCTGCTGTTCGCTGATGATGCCTTCATGCACCAGCAAATCACCCAATCGCATTTTTAAACGAGGTCTTTCCATCAATATGCTCTCAATTCGCCGCTTTAATTATTGCGCTAATCGCTGTTGAATAAATTGCCGACTGGCATTCGATAAACCGGGTAACGCAAAAGCCTGCTGATAGGCCGCCCGCGCTTCCGGTAATTGCGCCAGTTGATCATGTGCTAATGCTTTGCCAAGCCAGGCCTGCGCAAGTTGCGGTTTTAACAGCAATAATTGCTGCCAGCTGGCGAGTGCGCCTGGAAAATCCCCCAGTTGCTGCCGGGCATTGGCCTGTAATTGCCAGCTCTCAGCGCTGCTAAACTCCGGCGGAATTTGCTGTAGTAGATCTAAAGTCTGCTGCCATTGTTGTTGCTGGCTGGCCTGACGCGCCCCTTGTAAAAGTTGCTGCAGCTGTTGTAGTTGTTGTTCCCGTGCTTGCTCGGCCGCCACTACTTTTGGGTCTTGCAGCACCTTTTCGACTTGCATGCTGCTGGGTTGTTTGATGGCCGCAGTGGCTGCTGATAAATCGGGCGCTGGTGTTGCCGGATAAACTTCGCTGTCGGACTCTGGCACTGGCGTTTCGATGATTTGAGTTTCGATGATTGGTGTTGCTGCGACAGGTTCTGCTATCACAGGAGCAGCGGTTTCTTTGGTTGCCGTGATTGGCTCCGGTTGTGGCGCGGTAACCACTGCTGGCTCTGCTTCGGTTGTTACTGTCGTCACTACTGGCGGCAAAACTAAATCTGTTTTTGGTTCTGTTTTTGGCTCTGTTTTTGGTTCTGTCTGTGGCACCGAAACAGCAACTGGCACCGGCTCCTGCAACCGCGCCTGCACTAAAGGCCAAATCAACCAGCCAATAAACCCTGCCAACAACAAAAACAGCAGTGGCCGCAGCAGATTTTTGCCCGATCCAGCCGCACCATGCGCGGTACTAATCACAGAACCAGTTGCCATAGACGCAGCCGCCACTGACCCAGCCGCTAAAGCCCCGTCAGCGGCAGGTTGTTGTTTGTCGAGGTCACGCAGCATCTGATTAATAACGCTCATATCACTCCAGGTGGCATCCACCACCACACCAGCACCAGCATTGCAGCCAGCCACGGCCACCAATGCAGCGCCGGTTTTACATCTTCGGTATCCAGCACCGCCTGCCACACCTGCGACAAGCCAATACGCGCCAGCCCTTTGCCGTACCCCAGCATCAAGGCTTTATGCGCCAGAATATTCACAAGCCTTGGAATGCCTCGGCTGTAATGCCACAACGCCCACAGCGCCAGTGGCTGAAATAGCTGTTTGCTGACGCCAGCCACTTGTAATCTTGCCTGCAGATAACACTGCACTTGTGCCCGGTTCAGCACCGCCAACTGATAGGAAAAACTAATCCGCTGCCGCAATTGCCGGAACTGATAACTGGCCAGACGCCGGTCAAGCTCGGGCTGGCCAAACAACACCACCTGCAATAATTTACGCTGCTCTGTTTCCAGATTGGTTAATAACCGCAGCGCTTCCAGTGTGTCATCGGGTAACGCCTGCGCTTCATCAATCAGCAGCACCACTTGTTTTTGCTGCGATGCCAGCAGCATCAGTTGCCGTTGTAATAATTGTGCCAGCTGCGGGCCGTCGATATTGGCCGACTGCTTTAAACCCAGTTCCAGCGCCAGCGCCCATTTCAGTTCCAACGGCGACAGATTTGGGTCCGGCAGATACGCCAAAGCCCAATGTGCTGGCGCTTCTTGTAATAACTTGCGGCACAGCAGCGTTTTACCGGTGCCGACTTCGCCGGTCACCTTGATAAAACCTTCACCTTGCGCCAGCGCCACTTGCAGCACTTCCATCGCTTGTTGATGGGTTGGCAAATCAACATAAAACGCAGTATTTGGCGTCAGACCAAACGGCGCTTGTTGCATGCCAAAGTGCTGCAGATACATCATCAGCGTTGCTGCGCCCAGTCCCGCACCAGATCACCGGACTGCTGAATTTGTTGCTGCCAGACGCCACTTTCGACCACTGTGGGTTTAAGTAAAATCACCAGCTCTTTTTTCTTTTCGGTTTTGGTTTTGGACTTAAATAAATTGCCGAGCAGTGGCAGCGACGACAAGCCCGGAATACCACTTTCGCTATCGCTAATCACCGTTTGCATCAAACCACCAATCACCACAATTTCGCCGTTGCGGGCACGGATAATGGTGTCGGATTCGCGGATATTACTTTGCGCCAATGGCAGCACGATGCGATCGTCACTGAGTTGAATGGTTTTGGTTTGTTCAGCTGTTTCGGTGACCGACGGATGCACATGCAAAATAACCTGACCGTTCTGGTCAATTTGCGGCGTGACGTCGAGCGCAATCCCAGAGAAAAACGGCTGTAAGGTGACCGAAGGCGTCGAGTTTTCTACGCCGTTCGCGGAGGTCGAGGTGTTATTCGAAACATTCGTGACAAAATATTCGTCCTGGCCGACTTTGATCACCGCTTTTTGATTATTAATCGCCGTCACCCGCGGGCTCGACAGCACCTGGGCATCGCCCTGCGTTTCCAGCAGGCTGATCACACCACTAAAATCGACATTCTGAAAAGCAATGGTGGTCAGGCCGCCAATTTGCTGGCTGACTTCATTGCCAAAACTACCGGCGCCGGTGTTAATCCGAAAATCGGTCGAACCGATATTGGCCAGCGCGTTTTGCCAGTTGATGCCTTGCTGGTAATCGTCGCTTAAAGTGACTTCAATAATCTTGGCTTCCAGCACTACCTGGCGCTGTAAATGTTGTTCGGACTGAGTTAAAAACGCCCGCACCGCAGCAATTTCATCGGGCATACCGCGCACTGTCACTAACCCAGCTTGTGGTGAAACTACCACCGCGCGTTGCTCGCCGCCACCTAAAATACCGGTGACCGCTTTTTCCAAATCTTTCCAGAAATCGGTGGTGCTGCCGCTTTGAATAGTGCTGCCATTAAACTGTTGTTGCTGATTTTGCTGACCGTTTTGCTGGCCGTTTTGATTGTTGCTCTGGTTACTATTTTGATTGTTTTGACCATTCTGGTTCGAGCGATTGTTCTGGTTGCCGCTATTTTGATTGTCCTGCGACACGCCACCGGAATTCACCGCAATCGACGACAGCCCGACCCGTTGCATCAGCAGATAATTCACCGCAATCGTTTCAGTGCGCAGGCCCGCCGGATAAATCTGGTACACATTGCCGGTCAGCCGTACATCAAAACCGTACATCTGTTGAATGACCTGCAACACTTCCGGCAAGGTCACTTGTTTCAGTTGCAGACTAATTTGGCCCTGCACCGATGGGTGCACCATCACGCTGTAGTCCGAATCCAGCACTAAGGACGCAAAAAACTCTGACAATTCAACATTGAGCGCCGACACGTTAAAACGCGGCTGCAGTAAATCTGCGCGCTGCGGTGGCAGTGGACTTAACAAGTCATCCTGGACTGCGGCAGGCACTTGCAATGGCTGTTGTGCGGGTGCGGCCTGCTGCATTTTTTCAAGTTCAGCCTGAGTATTGCGGGCGGCTTTGGGCTCCTGCAATGCCTGACAGGCACTGAGTAACGGCAGCGACATGGTCATCAATAAAAGAGATTTTTTCAGCATCATTTTCGCTACTTCGTTGTGGTTGTTGTTTGAAAAAGATTCAGCAGCAGGCTGCGGTCACCCTGCATCAGGGTCACCTGACTGGCACTGATGCTGCGGACTTGATAAGCCCCGATTTTTTCACCAGCTTTCAGCCATTGCCCGTTGATCAAAGCCTGCTGGCGCGAACCCTGCGATCGGATCATGCTGAGCTTTGGCAATACCGGTGCTGCGGTCTGCGTTGTTCCCGCGGTGGTTGACAGCTGTAACTGCACTTCAGGTTGCGTTGGATCAGCCGCCAGCACCACCGGTGCCAGCAGCAATGCAGTCAGAGCCAGCAGCCACAGCTTAAATTTTAAGATAACTGTCATATTCACTTACCGTTTCCAGTTCCAGTTGCAACTCTGCTTGTGGATATTCTTTCACCTGATAATCCAGCGTGCGCCAGTGCAATTGCCAGGGCAGTTGTTCTAAGCGTTGCAGCAATTGTTGTAAGCCAGCGTAATGGCCAGCGAAAGTCAGTGTGGTGCCGTGGCGGTAAAGCAGCGGCTTGTCCTTGGATGCATTGCCATCAGCGGCTACGGTATTCACAGCTCCCGGCAACATCACCGCTTTCGCTGGTAAATTCTCCAGCGCAATCAAGCGGATATTTTGTTGCTGGTTCAGCACATCCTGCAGCAACTGCACCATTTGTTCGCCGCTAATATAACGACCGGTCACGCTGCGGATTTGATTCAGTAACTGCTGTTCTGTCGCCAGCATGCTGTCGATATTTTGCTGTACCTGTTGATCCGGATTGACGCTTAACGCCTGCTGCACTTCATCGATCTGCTGCTGCAAACCAACAATTTGCTGCAAACTGCTGCGATTTTGCTGTTTCAGCTGCACATGCATCTGCCATAACGGCTGCACCAGATATAACGCGCCTAGCCACAACAGCAATAACGCCGAACCGTAACCAATCAGGTAACGTTCGCGCAGCTGCAGCTTTAAAAAGCGCTCGGAATATTGTTGCCACTGGCTCATGGCTGACCTCCGCTGGCTGGTGTTGTTGGAGTTGCTTGTGTTGATTGTGTTGTTGCCGGTGCTGTTGTTGGTGATATCACAGGCGCCTGCAACAAGGTTTCTTCAGCCAGCAAAGCAGGCCGCGCGCTAACGTCAAAACTTAAATAAGGCGCTTGTGTTAAAGGTTGCAGTTTCACCCCATCAAAACTTTGGCCCTGCAATAACGCATTTTTGCCAAGTGCCTGTAACCATTGTGGTAATAGCTGGCTGTCTTTGACCACGCCGCTAAATTGTTGCTGCTGGCCAAGCTGAAAACTGGTCAGCCAGATGCCGGGTAAATCAATGGCCGCCAGATGACTGAGCACCTGCGAATATTGGGGAGGGGTTTTACTGATTTCCTGTTTGAGGTAACTCAATAGCTGTTGTTTTTGACCGATGCTTTGTTGCAGCTGCTGCGCTTGCTGTTGCAACATCAGCGATGGCTGCCGACCGGACAGGCTTGTTTGGTACACTTCCAGCTCTTTGAGTTTATTTTGTACTTGTTTACCCACCAAATCAGCTTGTTGGCGTTGCTGCAACAGTTGCTGGTAATTCCACAGGCCACCCACCGTCAATAATACTAAAACCGCACCGACCAGCCAGGCCACCTGCTTTAACGGCATTTTTTCCAGTCGCGGCTGTAACACCACCTGATATAAATTCACCCGAAGCTTCATAACGCCGCTCCTGTGACTGCCGCTACCGGCTGATTCAGTTCCAGCGCCCCGGCGACCGTGAGCCAATAATCCTGTTGTTCTGCTTTATTTAAACCCGGCAGCAGCGCCGATAAATCCAGCGCGCGCACTTGCACAAAACCGTTATCGGCGAAGTATTTGACGATGGCCGGCAATTCATTCGTGGCAATCTGAAACAGAATTTCTTTCACCGGTGCCTGGCGCTGCTGACCTTCAAAATAATCCAGCGACCGTTGTACTTCGAGTAACAGATTATCCAGCATACCTTGCGATAATTCGGTCATACCGTATTGGTCAATGCGATTAAAACCACGCAGACGACGGGAAAAATACAAAGCGCCCTGCCGGATAATCTGCAGCATCAGTTCTTGCCCCGGCTGATGCACAATCAGCATCACGGCAGCATTTTGGATTGGCAGTAAATTACGTGGCAACCATTCTTCCGGTTGAATGTTCACCAGTTGCACTTTTCGCCGCTGCAATTCACGGCATAGCTCCAGCAAACTACTTTTCGCCGTCACCACCACGTTAATGCGGGCGGTCTGTTGCGCTGCTTGTTCTGGTAAATCGAGGTAATCCAATAACATATCATCAACGGCGACCGAGGTCAGCTCGCGGGCTAGCCATGGCAACGCCTGTAACATTTCAGCTTCCGGCACCGCCGGTTTATCCAGTTGGATCAACTGATAACGTTCGGCGGACAGCACCAGGCACAGCGGCACTGAACCGCTAAGTTCACCCGCCAGTTGGCTAGCAGCTTGCGCCAGACTTTTGTCCGGTGATAACAGCAGAGTTTCTACTTTTTCAACCCGATACGGATGCGTGTGCAACACCACCAGTTTTAAACTGTCGGCTTGCAGATGGAGCGCAGCGATGGCTGCACTGTTGGAATCGCCACCTGTGGTGCGCTTAAATACTTTGGCAAGTGTCTGGATCATCTTGTAGCCCCGAGACCAATACCCTTCATCCTTGAACGCAACCTCAATGACTCTGGGTATATAACCTTCATGCCTGAAGCCGAAACTTCAATGACTTTAGGTATAATCTTCTTGTCGTTATTATTGGAATTATCTGGTTATGTCCGATCCGTTTTATCAGCTGCAGTGGCAACGCCTTGATCTCGCGCTGCTGCAACAACCGCAGCCTGAAGTTTGGATCTGCCAGCTCCACTGCGCGGTTCCGTCCATCGCTGGCAATAAATGGTTAAAACTAAAGTATCACATCCAGCAAATACAACAACATAACAAAAGCGGAATTCTGAGTTTTGGTGGCGCATTCTCTAATCACTTACTGGCTTTGGCTGCAGCCGGTCAGCATTTTGGCTTTTCGACTGTCGGTGTGGTGCGCAGTCACCAGCCGGATCTGGCGAACCCAACGCTGCAACAATGCCGCAAGTTAGGCATGCAGTTGCAGTTTGTCAGTCCTGCTCTTTATCGAACCAAAACGACGGCGATGCTGCTGGCCGAACTGCAACAACAGTATCCGGATTATTTAATTGTCCCCGAAGGCGGCACTTCTGCCGCTGCGGTGCAAGGGGTGGCGGAATTGCCGCTGGCCGCCACGCCAAACGGACCCGCTGATTTGTTGTGCTGCGCCAGCGCCAGTGGTGGCACCATCGCAGGCTTAATTGTTGGTAGCAACGGCACCCCGGTGCTCGGCATCTCTGTCGTCAAAGATGCCAGCCTAAGCCAGAAAATCAGCGTCTTATTGCCGGAACCTGCCAGCCAATGGCATTGGCAGTTACAGCCGGAGCTGACCAATCGTGCTTATGGCAAATTTACCGCTGAAACCTTACACACTTGTCTGGAGCTAGCAACGCAGCAGATTTACACCGAACCTGTGTATACCGGCAAAGCGCTGCATACCCTGTTGCAACTGCTAGCGCGGGGCGAACTGGCACCATATCGGCGCATCGCGTTTTTCCATACCGGTGGTCTGCAGGGCCTTGCTGGCCTTAGATACCGCTCGCTTATCCGTGATGCTGACTACTGTAAATTATCGGGAGCCAACTAACAGGCACACACTAACTGACGCAAACTGACCAGCTTCAAACCGGCTGATCCTGCGGAATAATCCGCGCCAACGGTTGGCTGAAATAAAAGCCCTGCGCGCCGCTGACGCCCAGTTTTTTCAGTACCAGCCATTCCTGCTGATGTTCAACTCCGGTCGCTATTACTTTCACCCCTTTGGCAAAATGACTGGCGATCAACCCCCGGATAAACAACTGTTGTTCCAGCTGCTGATCCAGCTGCCGCACCACCGATGGATGTAACTTAATTGCTTCAATCTGCAATTCATCCAGATAAGGACAAGTTTCAATCGTCAGGCCCACATGGTCCACAATCAGCGCAAACCCCAGTTTTTGCAGCTGGATCAATTTCGGCTTGAGTTTTTTGTAATGTTTCAGCAGATGATATTCATCCAATTCAAAGGCAAACTGGCTGGCTTTAAGTTGCTGGCTGTTAATCATCTCCAGCAACCAGGCGTGCCAGTCTTTACTCAGCACCGTATCCACCGACAAATTGATACTGCAGCGGCTCTGGCCAATATTTTCGGCCTGACACAATTTGGCGGTTTTCAGCAGCACAAACTGATCAATCGCCTGACTTAAACCACAGTTCGCCGCCATCGGCAAAAACACGGCTGCATTGAGTTTGTCACTTTCGCTGGTATGCAACCGCACCAGCACTTCATGCTGGATCACATCATGTTGCTCCCAGGAAAACACCGGTTGGAAGCTTAGTAAAAACCGCTGCTCTTTTAAGGCGTTGGTCAGTTCAGTCCGCCACCAGACCGAGCCTTTAATTTTCGGTTTATGGGTCGGATAAAAACCATAAGCTGCATTCGGGCCCTGTAACTGCGCGGTTTTCAGCGCCATATCGGCTTCCGCCATCACCTGATACGCGCTTTGGCCGTGCTGATAAATGACATAACCGATATGCAGCACATCAAAATCCGGATAATCGACAAAAAAGCTGGAACGACTCAAAATCGACGCCATTCGGTCACCGCAGGTTTCGGCGTCTTTTTGCTCCATCCCAGGCAACAACACCGCTAAATCATTTTCAGCTAAACGCGCTAACACCGCCTGCGGCAGATGAGCGGTCAGCTGGGTCAGCAATTCAGCGCAACCGGCCAGCCGCTGAATGGCGGTGATCGGATTGGTGTCAGTATTGGGGTGACTAATTTGGATCAGGAAAAACGCCCCAAACGGCGTTTCGTGACTATCGACCAGATAATGCTGCAATTTGCTTTCAAAATAGATGCGGTTGCCAATCGCCAGATCGTGGTCAATCAGCCCTTGCACCCGCACCAGATGGCGGATTTCCTGCTCCCGCCGGCTTAAAGCCTGTTGATTTTGCTGCAATACCAACAGCTTGTCGGTCAGGCTGTCGTCCTGCGCCAGCGGTAAATGCGAACCGGTCAGTAGCTGATTGAGTTGGTTTTCAAACTGGCCAAAATCTTGTTGCAGCGTGGTTATTTTGCGCTGCCAGCTGATAGCCAGCCATAACGGCACGAACAGCAGCAGATTCACCGCCCCATACAACAGCGCGCTCACCAGCAGCGATGCCGGTGTGAGGATCTCAACGGACAGCACTGCGGTTAAAGTCAATAACAGCCCGTTTAATGCCAGCAGTGCCAGCGCGAAGGGCCAGGCCGGGTGGGCTTGCCGGAACAAATTCTGCAGTCGCTTCACACCATTCTCCTGTAGTTGTCATCACAGTGTTAGCGCAGAGGTATGCTTTGTCGAGGCGGGCAAGGAAAAATCATCTGCGGGCATTCCTGGGATAACCCGCATGCTGTCAGTCAGATTTATCTGGTTAATTTCTAGCCACAAAGTTTACTAAAGTTTTTTTTCTATTAAGGTTGTTATTGGAGTGCAGTTTGCGCTTCGGAATGGCAAAGGCAACTAGGACAAGTTGTCATCAAAAACAATAACTTCCAGAGAGAACTAAAAATATGAAAGTACACAAGTACACACGCAAACCACTGTCGATGGCGGTTGTCGCCGCTTTACTCTTACCGAACTATTCCTACTCACAAGACACCCAAACCACAAAACCCGCAGCAGAAGATTCAGAATTCGAATTAATTACCGTCACCTCACGTAAGCGCAAAGAAACGCTGATTGAAGTGCCAATGAGCGTATCTTCGGTGTCTGCTGTTGAAATTTCTAATCGGAATTTACTGAATAAAGATGATTTGTACCGCACCTTAGCCGGTGCAGCCAACCCACGCGGTGAATTAATACTGCGCGGGTTATCCGGCGGCAATAGCTCCGCGCCTGGCACCACCAGCGCCTTTACTGATGATATTCCATATGACTTTGGCGATCTGTATGACGTCGAAGCGGTCGAAGTTTTACGCGGCCCACAAGGTACTTTGTGGGGTTCGAATGCGATTGGTGGTACGTCACGCATCATCACCAAAAAGCCACAGCTCGATGAAATGGAAGTGGCGACATCGGTACAAACCCGTCACACCAAAAATATTGATGGCACTAACTTACAAGCCTGGGGCGTGCTGAACGTTCCGCTGGTCGACAACAAAATGGCGATGCGCCTGACCGGGCATTCCGCCACCATACCGGGCGCTATCGTTAATACCTTTACCGGCGTGCAACGCGAGCGTCGCAATGACTATGTTCGTGGCCAATTTTTGTATCAGGTGGATGATGATCTGTCGGTCAATCTTGGTTTATGGAGTAACAATCGTTATTCCATTGGGACAGTGTCTGCCGATTTATCTAAACCCGGTTATTATACCGCCGCAGAAACAACGCCGGATGCTGATTCCCCCTGGGGTTACAGTGTTGGTTATCAGGACATCCCTTGTGCGGCTACGGCTAACCGTTCTGAATGCCGGGGTGGCAATAAAACCAGCAAATCCGGTGACAAATATACCGTATGGGACCGTTTAGACGGCACTTTGGATACCTCAACCGATCTGGTAACGCTGCAGGCCGAACAGGAAAACCTGTTTAACATGGCGACCTTAAGTTACTCAGGTTCATATCGTGAATTTGAATCCAGCGGCTTGGACAACTGGTCGCGGCTCGATATGGACGACATGGTCAATACCTGGATCCTGAACGACGATGCATCGTCCCGGATTACCCATGAACTGCGTTTGCAAAGCACAGGCGATGGCGCGCTGAAATGGACCGTCGGAGGCTTTTACGACAAAAACTGGCGTGGTCATTTACCAAATTATCAATGGCAATATCATGAAAAAGACCCGACCAGTATTGCGATTTTTTCCGACTGGAATTCCTGGGCTTGGGATGAAAGCTGGGCAGCATTGGGGGTGAATAACGTTGGGCAGTTAGGCCAGGTGTTATACGGTGACAGTGGTAAAAACTACAGTAACGTCATTAACAGCATGTGGGATAAAGAAGCCGCAATCTTCGGTGAAATGAGTTATGGCATTGAAACCCAGGATATTGGTCGTTTTGAAATAACTGCTGGTATCCGTTTTTACGATTTGGAAGACTATTCAAATCAGGTTCAAAGCGGTATCTGGATTGGCGCCGAACCAAGCGTTGCCGTTACCAGTGGTGCTGAAGATGGCAACCGCAAAAAACTTAGTCTGTCCTGGTTACCTGAAGAAACCTTCTCTGTGTATGCCATGTACGCTGAAGGTTATCGTCCGGGCGGCAACAACGGACCGCTGGCCAATGCCTGCCGCAACGATGAATTTGCTTCTGGTCGGCAAGACCGGTACACCAGTGACACCGTTGACAACTATGAGCTTGGCGTCAAAGGCAATATCAATAATAAATTTCAGTTTTCCAGTTCGGTATACCAAATCAACTGGGACGATGTCATTGTTGATATCTATATGCCAAGTTGTGGTTTCACTTATACCGGCAACGCTGCTAAAGCGAGATCCAAAGGTATTGAGTGGGAAAGCAAACTGAATCTGACCGATAGTGTCGATATGGTGCTGAATGCCTCTTATACCGACGCAAAATTGCTGAATGATGTGGACTCACTGCAAGCCAAAGCCGGTCAGCGGATGACGATGGTACCTAAATACAATGCGTATTTAGGTCTGGATCATTCTTTTACACTGTACACCAGAGCCACTTCCGTTCGTTTGGACGTGGAAGCTTACGGCGAGTATAAATCTCACTTTAACGCCAGGATTGATGGTTTTGATACAGCAGAATCCTATCGCCGGGTAAATTTATCAGCGAAAATTGACCTCAACGATCAAACCAAATTAAGCGTGTTCGTCAACAACTTGTTTGATACGGAAATTGAAGATTACAAACGGGCTCGTTCACGCGGTACCAATACCCGTAACTTCCTGACCATCGATTACGCACCAGAACGCAGTGTCACCTTCCGGGTTGATTACAGCTTTTTCTGATCTGAGTCGTTAACACAACAAGCCAGTCAGTAATGCTGACTGGCTTGTTATTGCGTTTGAACCGCTTAGCGTGCCTGAATTTTTAACCAATAAGCCCGCAGATCAGCCTTCACTTCCGGCAATAACAAATACAACGCCAGAATATTAGGCACCGCCATCAGGAAAATCATCGAATCGATAAAATCGAATACCGCCAGCACATTGGGCACTGCGCCAATCGCCACCACTGAGCAAATGAGTACCTTGTACAGGCCGATACTGGCTTTATGTTCGCCGAACAAATAACCCCAGCCCTTCTGGCCGTAATAGGCCCAGCTGACCACCGTTGAATACCCAAACAACAATAATGCGACCATCAACACCAGCGGGAACCAGTCAAACACTGAAGCAAAAGCTGCGGAAGAAATCTGCACGCCATCCAGACCAGGTAGCAAATACGCACCGGTAATCACGATGACTAAAGCCGAAATGGTACAAATCACCACGGTATCGATAAATGGCTCTAACAAACCGACAAAGCCTTCCGACACCGGGTCGTTGGTGCGCGCCGCCGAATGTGCAATCGGTGATGAACCAATACCGGCTTCGTTGGAATAAGCGGCGCGGCGAAAGCCCTGGATCAACACGCCAATCACACCGCCATAAGCTGCTTCCGGCGCAAAAGCGCCTTTGAGAATGGTCCAAATCGCCGCCGGAACATCCTGCCAGTGCAGCCCGATAATCACCAAAGCTGCGCTCAGGTAAATGCCGCACATCAAGGGCACCAATTTGCTGGTGACCCGGGCGATACTCTTAATGCCACCGACAATCACCAGGCCAACCAACAGCGCATAGACAATTCCAAACAACCAGGCGTTGTCAAAACCAGTGACGGTTTTTACCTGTACAAAGCCTTGATTAACATGGACAAAACCGGCAGATCCAAACACACAAGCCACCGCAAAAAAACCAGCCAGAAATTTGCCGGTACGCGGCAGGTTATATTTTTCCAGCGCCGCTTTGATGTAGTACATCGGTCCGCCCGACACCGTGCCATCAGGCTGAATTTCCCGATATTTCACCGCCAGCGTACATTCAACAAATTTGGTGGTCATACCGAGAAATCCGGCCACGATCATCCAGAAGGTTGCGCCAGGGCCACCCAGCGAAATCGCCACTGCGACACCCGCGATATTGCCGGTGCCGACGGTACCGGACAACGCTGCCGACAATGCCTGAAACTGGCTGATTTCGCCTTTGTCTTCCGGTTTGGCATATTTGCCACGCACCACGGCTATCGCATGGCGAAAACCACGAATATTGATAAAACCAAGATAAAAAGTGAACACAATAGCGCCGCACATCAGCCACAATACAGTGACTGGAATGGCGACACCTTGTAGATTAAATGAATAAAAAACCACACTGGCAAGGGCGGAACTGAGCTGCTCAAAAGCCTGCTGGAAGCTAAAATCGCTGGACATCTGGAAATCTCTGGCTGCAAAAAGCAGCACCTTAGCATAGATAATTATGCTTTGGCTGTAGCATTTTTGGTCAGGTTAAACGATTTGGTTATAAAAAATGCAGCGGCGCTGGTTCGTCCGATGTTGAGGTGTTTCTGCCGCGCCTATACCAGTCATCCTTGAAGATGCGGGGTGGGCCACAGCCCAAATTATACCCGTGCAGCAACCTGATAAATCTCCAGCGGTAAACCATCCGGATCGGCAAAAAAGGTAAAAGCAGCGCCGGTGTATGGGTCAATCCGGATGGGCTCTACTGTGATGCCAGCTTGTTGCAGCCATTCGACTGTGTTAGCGACATCAAGCACCGCAAAACTCAGATGCCGCAGCCCCTGCGCCTCAGGCTTGCTGGGTCTTGGTGGTGCGCCGACAAATGAAAACAACTCGAGTTGACTGCCATCCGGCAACTGCAAATCCAACTTGTAGGATTGCCGTTCAGCACGGTAATTTTCCGCCAGAATTTTCAGCCCCAGCAATTCGCTGTAAAAATGTTTTGAACGTTGATAATCAGCACAGATAATGGCCACGTGATGGATCGCAAGTAACATAAATTCCTATCATTTTTTTCAGATTTAACAAGCCGATACCGCGCAGTCCGGCACCTTGGTTGCCAGCACCATGCCCGGATGTTTCGCGTACAGACTGTGCAATTTCCCCTGCTTTAACAACAACTTAAATTGCTGATCCCAAAATCGTTTTAGCTGTAACCCTTTGGCCGAACGCGGGAAACCAACATACACCGGCAGCTGCAGGATTTCGCTTTGCTGCAGTTTTAGCTGTCGCAGCGTGGTCAGCGAGTCTGCGAATTCCAAATCGGACTGCTCCGCCAGATACACGTCCACCCTGCCTTTTTTAACCAGATCAAGTCCTTGCGTAACGTCCGTCACCTCATAACCGGCCACGTCCAGCCCCATCGCCTGACCATAGTTGTACGCCAGATCCCAGGCTAGCCGGTAGTTCGGTAATTGCGCCAGCGTCAATAACGGGGGGCTAGTTGCGGGCAATAAATTGTCCCGGTACACCGCAACAATGGTATCTGCATCAATCGGATATTCTGATAACAACAGTTGTTTACCATCAACCCGCGCGACTGCCAGCACCAATTCCGCCTGCTGTTTCTGCACCAGAATCACCGCCCGGTTGAAATTACTGAACTGAATGGCCAGCTGATACTGCTCTTGCGGCAACACCAGTTGCACCAGTTCAAAGTAACCGCCGCTATAATCGGCGTTGGTGTAACCGGGCCATTGTTTGGTGACCAGCCGCACTGGTTCGGCGACCGCTGTGATCAGTAATAATCCAAGCAAACATGCGGTCAAGACCACCCTCAGCGCCGCTGTGCTTAACAAGCCAATCCACAACAACCCCGCATCTTCAAGGATGACGGGTCTCTTTGATTGCACCTGAAACATCGTCGTCGTCCGGCAAGAGGAGCATCTTTCAAGCCTAGCTCAAATCACCCGCCTTGCCGCGACTGTTTCAGGACTTCGCGTGTGCTTCAACGGCACGCCACACCCGCAGCAAATTGCCGGACATAATTTTTTCAATCTCCGCTTCGCTATAACCACGGCGCAGCAAACCTGCGATCAGATTCGGGTAGGTCGAGACATCTTTTAAGCCCTCTGGCAACGAATCGCCCACGCCATCGTAGTCCGAACCGATGCCGACATAATCCACGCCGACTAATTTGGTGACGTAATCGATGTGATCAAGCACAGTGTCGACGTTGGCGAAAGGATATGGATATTGTTTCAGGTACGCCGCCCGAAAGCTTTTTTCGTCGGTGCCTTTGGGAGCCGCCGCCAACGCTGCTTTAAATTGCAATCCCCACTGATTGGCCTGTGACACCACAAAAGACGAGCCAAAGTTAATCTGGATCACACCACCGTTTTTCGCCAGCGCCTGCACCATGGCGTCATCCATATTGCGCTCAAAGCCAGGCACAAAGGCCCGCAGCGACGAATGCGATGCGATCACCGGTGTTTTGGTCAGTTTAATCACCTGATAAAACGCCTGATCCGACACATGCGAAATATCGATCATCATTCCCAGCCGGTTCATCTCGGCCACCACTTGCTCGCCAAACGGGCTTAAGCCCTGCCAGCGACGGCGTAAATCGTAACTGGAATCGGCGATATGGTTACTTTCAGAGTGCGCCAACGTGACATACCGAATGCCACGCTGATAAAAGTGCTGCAAATTTTCCAGCTTACCTTCAATCGGCGTACCGTTTTCCATCCCAAGTGCCAGCGAAATTTTGCCTTGTTTAAAATGCAGCGCTAAATCAGACGAATGATGCGCCATGGCAAACTTGTCCGGCGCGCGGCCAACAATGGCTTCCATGCTGTCAATCAGTTGATTGGCCAGCAGATAACCACCGCCTTTTTTCTCCAGCGACGATGGGATATACACCGACATAAAAGGCGCATTCAGTCCGCCAGCTTTGGCGCGTGGATAATCAAATTCACCGCCCGGCGCACTGACCGACACATCTTCCCACTTATCTTTTAAGCGATAAGGGACATCGATATGGGTATCCACAATCAGCAGTTGTTGCGCCAATTGCTGAGCGCGGGTTGCCGGATCTGTGGCCGTAACGCTGCTTGGGGTGGAGCTACATCCGGCCAGCAACAACAGGCTGGCGCAGGTCATCAATGAAGTCTGGTGTTTCAAATGAATAATCCTTCAAACAAAAAGTTAAGTTCAAAATGCTGCATCAGCGGTGTTGTTGTTGTTGTTGTTGTTATCGTCATTATTGTTAGGTATTTTTGCCCGGCAGCTCCAGCTTAAACTGCTGTTTTAATACGCTCGCAAGCTCATCCGTTGCCACCGGCGTCACCGTGACCTTTCCTTGTTGCCATTCTTTTAATTCATTGCCGACCAGCATGGTGCGCCCGGTCGCATGTTGCTGAATAACCAGATATTTCTGTACAAAAATGGTGTCAGGATGGGTTGAATTTAGGTAATTCGCTGGCATAAAGTCAATCCAGTCGGCCGGATATAAATCAAAACCGTATTGGCTGACCCATTGCTCATCCAGCTGTGCCTGCAACACATATTCGCCACTGGTTGGCGAAATCAGCCGGAAACAATCAAACTCCTGGGTTTGTGGCAGATTCACTTGTGACAACGCCACCGGCGCGCGCAAACCGTAACTGCCAAAACCCAAATCACAGAGCCATTGTTCGCCCTGCACTTTCACAATCAGCGCCATATGGGTTTTAGGGCGGCGCATCGGGTAAAACATCGGCCGGCAAAACACAAACTGATAGTCGATGCCAAGCGCCGTCAACGCCATCGCAAACAAGGCGTTCACCTCGTAGCAATAACCACCACGACTGGCCTTGCCATCGTCACCGATAATTTTGCGGACTATATCTTCCGGGTTCAGTGACACAATCTTGCCAGCCTGCACATCCAGATTTTCAAACGGCACCGAGCGCAATTGATGCTGCATCAGCGATTTTACTGTCGCAGTATTAGCAACCAAAGTAGCAGCCAAAGTAGCAGCCAAAGCATCGGCGGCAACGTCGCCAGCAAAACCAACCCGCTTTAAATACAAATCCAACTGAAAATTACTGGCGTGCATCATGTTCCCCAATTCAAGTAAATCTGCTGCTGAAAAATACCCAGCAATGCGTTGATATGCCATGATAAGGTAAAAGCGTGATTTCAGGGAACCAGCCAGATGCCGCAATACCGTCGTTTTACCGCAGAAGATGCCATTCAATTTGCCAATCAGCACAGTGAGTTATTTGGTGAACACAGCAAACTCACTGCGGTGAGCTTTGGCGATAATCATATGAATCAGGTGTTTCGGGTGAAAAACCAGTTTAATACCAGCCTGATCGTAAAACAGGCGCTGCCGTTTGCGCGGGGGCTGAGCGATCGCTGGCCCTTAACGCTGGACCGCAGCCGGATTGAAGCGCAGGCGCTGCAAACTTTTGGTAAAGCCGCGCCGCTGCTGGTGGTGGAAGTACTGCATTACGATGTGGATCTGGCGGCGATGTTGCTGGAAGATTTGGATCACTTAACTTTGCTCAGCACCGCGCTCACCGAAGGGCGGCAGTTTCAACAACTTGGCACCCAACTGGCTGAATTTATTGTCACTGCTGGTTTTGCCAACAGCGATTTCTCGTTAGATTTACCGGCCAAAAAATCGCGGCAAATTCAGTTCCTGAACCCGGAGCCGCTGCAAATCAGCGAAGATTTATTATTCAACGACCCTTTTAGCAATAACGAACGTAATCAAATCGACGCCAGTTTGTACCCGTTGGCCCAACATATTTGGCTGGACGAACAGCTGCAGGCGAAAGTCGCCGCGCTGGCCGCCAATTTTCGCAGCAAACCGCAGACTCTGGTGCACGGTGATTTAAACAGCAGCAGTATTTTTGCAACCGCCGATCAGCTCAAAGTGATCGACGCCGAATTTACTGGTTTTGGCCCATTCGGGCTGGATGCCGGTTTGTTTGTCGGCAGTTTAATGTTTCATTATTGTCTGGCACCGGCGCTGCAACCTGATCAAAGCAAAGCCAAAGATCAACAAAATTACCTGCACAATCAAATCAAGTTGTTCTGGCAGCAGTTTGTGCAGCAGTTTTTGCAAATTTGCCGGCAACAATGCCGTGACCCGTTGTTTGGTAACGAACTGTATCAACAGCAATTTGTCGCCGATGTGCTGCGCGACCTAACCGGTTATGCCGGTTGTGAACTGATCCGGCAAGTGATAGGTACTTTCCGCTCACCGGCGCTGGGGACGATTAAATCACCCGCAGTGCGACTGCAGATCAGTCAGCATGCGTTAACGCTGGGTCAACGATTAATACTTCAACACCAGCAGATGAGTTCTATCGATCAGCTGCTGAGCTGGCTGCCAACCGGTAGCCCGCAATAGTTCGGGATCATCGCCCTTGATCACCAAGGCGCAAGGAGTTTCAGATGCAAAAAGTACAAGGTATTGGCGGCGTGTTTTTAAAAGCCCGTGACCCACAACAACTGGCACTTTGGTATCAACAACACCTGGGCGTGCCGCTGTATCCGGACAGCCCTTATGGCAGCTTTCACGCCAAAGAGCAGGACGAAACCGTCTGGTCGACTTTTGCAGAGGACAGCAACTATTTTGGCCGGGCCGAGCAACAAATGATGGTGAATTACCGGGTCGCCGATCTGGACGCCATGCTGGCGCAACTGGAAGCTGCCGGGGTGCGGGTGGACGAGCAACGTGAATCCGGCGACTACGGCAAGTTCGGTTGGGCTTATGATCCGGAGGGTAATAAGTTCGAACTATGGCAACCCAACTGATCCGTAAAGGTAAAAAATTCCGGCCCTTAGCCAAAAGGCCACAGCTGAAACGCGCACCAGCAACCCGGATTTGGCGCCATGGTGCGCACAATGCTTTTACCGATTTATGCCTGTTTCAGGGGCATTATTATTGTGTGTTTCGCGAAGCTGCCGCCCATGTGTCACCGGACGGTGCGTTACGCATCTTAAAAAGTATCGATGGCAAACGCTGGCAAAGCGTAGCGCTTATTCAAAGCAGCATCGCCGATTTACGCGACGGCAAGCTGGTGGTCACGCCCGATGACCGACTGCAACTGTTGGGCGCTGGCGCTTTGCATGACCGCAGTCAGTATTCCTATCAGTCTTATGTCTGGTTTTCGGCCGATGGTGAACAGTGGTCGGAGGCTATCGACGTTGGCGAGCCCAATGTCTGGTTATGGCGTCTCACCTGGCAGCAAGGTTTCGCCTGGGCTATTGGTTATAAATGTGGCGGTGGCCCGAGGTTAGTGCGGCTTTATCGCAGCGAAGATGGCGTGAATTTTTCGGTCTGGGTACAGACGCTGAATAATCAGGGTTACCCCAATGAAAGCGCCTTGTTGTTTTTACCCGACGAGCGCGCGGTGTGCCTGCTACGCCGCGATCCGGATGTCGCCTTGCTTGGCATCGCCAAACCACCTTATTTTGACTGGACCTGGCAACCGCTCAATTGCCGGGTCGGCGGGCCACAATGTTTGTTGTTGCCGGATGGTCGCATTCTGGCAGCGGTACGGTTATACGATAGGCGGGTGCGCACCAGTCTGGCCTGGCTGGATGTCGACAGCACAACGCTCACCGAAGTGCTGCAACTGCCTTCTGCCGGTGACACCAGTTATGCCGGCATGGTCTGGCATCAGAGCCGGTTGGCGGTCAGCTATTATTCGTCGCATCAGGGCCGCACGGCGATTTATTTCTGTCGGCCACGGCAATTACCTCCAGCCTAAACTACAGCAGTGACACACTGCAAAACGAGCAAAAAATCATCAATTCGCAGCTAAAATCAATAAAAACCACCATTCGTCGGCAAAAATCGTTATATTAGCGCGCCGTAATAAAATGCATTGTGGTCACTCCAATGCGATGGGTAGTGGCAGTCACTCTGATCTGCTGCTACACCATATACGTTACTGCTTCGACTAAAAACGCATAATTAGAGCACGCCACAACCTATCCCCAGCATTGGTAAAATGCTGGGGAACACAGATGCTCAACTCCATAGACTCAAGCAAGCTAAGGGTAACCCATTGATGACAATCAAACATAACAAGCTAGCGTTGCAGATCAAAGTCGCACTGATCGCGACTACTGTTGGTCTTTCTCCTGCTGCATTTGCGCAGGAAAGTGACAAAGCCAAACAGGACGATCAACAACTGGAACGGATCATGGTCACCGCACAAAAGCGGGTCCAGAGCACGCAGGAAGTGCCGATTTCAGTGGCAACTTTGTCGGGCGAAAAATTCGAAGCCATCTTTGCCGGTGGTGACGATATTCAGGCACTCGCGGTGAAAGTACCGGGTTTATATGCTGAATCGTCAAACGGCCGCGCGGCGCCACGTTTTTATATCCGTGGCCTCGGCAACACCGATTTTGATCTGGCAGCATCCCAGCCGGTTTCGGTCATCATGGATGACGTGGTATTGGAAAACGTGATCCTGAAAAGCTTCCCGCTGTTTGATATCGAGCAGGTTGAAGTGATCCGCGGCCCACAAGGCACCTTGTTTGGTCGCAACACCACCGCCGGTATCGTCAAATTTGCCAGTGCCAAACCACGGCAGGATTTTGATGCTTACACCAAGTTTTCAGTCGGTAGTTTTGGTAGTCGCAATGTCGAAGGCGCGGTCGGTTCAGGTCTGACGGACCAATTATCGGCGCGGATTTCCGTGCTGTCGCAGCACCGTGACGACTACATCAACAACAGTTTTACCAACGAAAAAGACGCGATGGGCGGTTTTGATGAAACCGCAGCCCGACTGCAATTTTTGTATGAAGGCGACAAGTTTGATGCGCTGCTGAATGCCCACGGCCGCAAACTAGACGGTACTTCGTCGATGTTCCGCCGTAACGTTTTTACTAAAGGCAGCAATGAGTTAAATCAGAATTATGACCGCGACACCGTGGCTTATGATGCTGGTGACAACTTCCAGAAATACGACAACTCGGGTGTGTCGCTAAAGCTTGATTTTGAGCTGGACGGCATGACCTTTACCTCGATCACCGCGCATGAACAAGCCGACGGTAATGGCCGTGGTGATATCGACGGTGGTACTGAGGCAGGTCCGGGCCCATCAGCGGTTGGCAATGCGGTGACAGAAGATCAGCTGAAAGATTTAAAACAACTGACCCAGGAATTCCGTTTAGCCAGCGATACGGCAGAAGCGATGGAATGGCAAGTCGGCGCCTTTTACTTTGATTCTTCCTTTGGCGTCACCAGCATCGACGGTTTCTTCGGCCGTACTGCGGTGTTCCACGACAACAAAAGCTGGGCGGTGTTTGGACAAAGCACCTATAACCTGAGCGATCGCTGGGATGTCACCGGTGGTATTCGGTATACCCGCGATGAAAAATCATTTTATGTCGGCGAGCAAAACGTCAACGGCTTCGCGCTGGTGATTGGTGCAGCGCAAATTCAAAACTATGCGCCGATCAGCCTCGATGATGGGCAAATGAGCTGGGAATTGGCAACCAACTACCGCTTAACTGACCAGACTTCGTTGTTTGCCCGGGTCGCCAATGGTTTCCGCGCTCAGTCGATCCAAGGCCGCAACGTAGCGTTTGAAGAAGATCCAACGACCGCTGAATCAGAAACTATTAACTCCATCGAATTGGGTGCCAAATCTGATTTACTTGGCAACACCCTGCGCTTAAACGGTGCTGTGTTCTATTACAACATCGATGACATGCAGTTATCGGCAGTTGGCGGTACCAATAACGGTAACACGCTGGTCAATGCTGACAAAGGCACCGGCTACGGTTTTGAAGTGGACGCTGACTGGCGCGCACTGGCGAACCTGACCTTAGGTGGCGGTTTCAGCTACAACAATACCGAACTGAAAGATGCCAATTTACGGGTTGGTGCTTGTGGTTCAGGCATGTGTACGCCGCTGGATCGCACTGTGGTCGCAAGCGGCAAAACTCTGGCCTATGTTGACGGCAACCCGTTCCCACAAGCGCCAAAAACCATCCTGACGCTGAACGCCCGTTACGATATTCCGGTCAGCACTGGCGAAATTTACTTCTACACCGACGTTGCAGTCCAGGGTAAAACTAACCTGTTCCTGTACGAATCTGTGGAATTTCGCAGTAGCAGCAACATGGAAGCCGGCTTGCGGATTGGTTACCAGAACTACGACGGTAACTACGAAGTGGCGCTGTTTGGTCGCAATATCACCGACGAAGATAACGTCAAAGGCGCGGTTGATTTCGCCAACCTGACCGGTTTTGTCAACGAACCACGGATCATCGGCCTCGAATTTAAGAAAAGCTTTTTCTGATCTTTGACGTTGATGCGCTGAAATACAACCATTTGTGATAACGAAAATCGGGGGCAGATAAAATCTGGCCCCGTTTTTTTTGCGATTTATACCCAAAATCATTGCGGCTTTCGGTCGCTGCAGTCAATCCACAACCCCAAGCCAAGGATTTGACGATGATTCGACTCTGGCAGGCATAACGGCGTACTGCCTTCGGCGAGTACGCCCTACGCTCAAGGCATGCTTAACATCTTG
>NZ_SACS01000027.1 GCF_004005945.1 Rheinheimera riviphila | reverse complement strand
CTTGCGTAGGGCGCTACTCGCCGCGGCAGCGGCAGTACACCGTGACTAAATGCGCTCTCACAACAACTCCAGCATTCTAGCCATCATCGCCGCCAATGTTTATAAAACCGCTGTTTTGAGTGTCACCACACCAATTTAACGGATACCAGCCTAATGCCACATAACTATGGAAACTGGAATAAGGCCATTCTAAGACCAATTTCACCAGCTGATGTTTAACTGGATTCCAATGAATGTAATTGATGTGATTAAGAAAATCCTGTTGGTCGCGGATCAGATGCTCCCAATACCGGCGTTGCCAAATGCCACGCTCACGTCGCCGTATGCGGCATGTATTACGGGGTTCCTGAATAGCCAATGCTCTGGAAAAATACATTTTTATCAATCGAAAACGGATAGCAAAGTCATGCTCCCCTTGCGGTAACTCGAGCAAACAATGGAAATGATCTGGCAATACCACCACGGCATGAATGAAAAATGGATAACGTTTTTTCACCAGCCGAAAAGCCGTTCGCAAAATTTCAATTTGATCCGAGAGTAAAGTTTGAGTGCGATCTAACAAGGTATGGGTAAAAAAATAACAACCACCGGGTCGCCATTGCCTGCGATAGTCCATTTGAATTCATCCGTGAGTTCAGGTTCGAAGCAACAAGTATGAAGTGCTTGCGCTGATCCGCCAGTGCGTAGAAGTAATTAAATGTGAAGTATATGTTGATGGGCGTTTTTTTATCCCGGCGTACTGCCTTCCGCGAGTACGCCCTACGGTAAAGATATGAATTTATACGGAAAAAGTAGGGCGTACTCACCGCGTCAGCGGTAGTACGCCTTGGTCCAATTGAAGCTACGACAACAACCCACTTAAGGTTAATACCGCCACTAAAGCCAGGAAAAACAGAATATTGCGTTTTGACAGCTGCACTAACGAACAAACTTCGCTGTTGCAGTTACGCAGCTCATCTGGCAATGGCTCGGCCGCTTTGGCGATATCTGCCAGCACAATTTCAGCCGGAGTGCTGCTGTCGACCAGATAAGCAATCAGCGCTGCTGAAGCTTTGGAGAAATGCCCGACCAGCGCAAAACCTAAACCAAACAATCGTACCGGCAGCCAGTCTGCCCAATGACTGAGGTCGGCGGCAAACCCTTGGATCCGCTGTTGCTGGTCGAGGTTGCTGGCGTTGGATGTGGTGAAAGCAGACTGGGCTGTTGATTGTTCAAAAGCAGTTCCTGTCGAAGCAGTTTGCTCTGCACTATCTAAATCAGAAGCGGTTTCCAAAGCAGCATCAGCAGCAACTTCATTGTCAGTAGCATTGGCGGTTTCAGTCGAAGTTTTCACAGCAGCAAGGTCAAGATAAGTCACAGGCTCTGCCAACTGACGTAACATGGCATAAGCAATGGCGCCAAAAGCCCCCAGCAAAGCAAACCAGAATAATACCGCCGCATAATATTTAAAATTCAACCAAATCAGCCGTTGGCCGTGGCTCAGTTCGTCCGAAATGATGCCGGCATGCTGATTAATTTGCAGCATCACCAGATACGCCGCTTCCTGATCCTGGCGCTCGGCCGCATTCAGATACTGTTTATACAGTTGCCGATAATGCCAACAGCCAATACAAAGGAGCAACACCACTGTATTGACCAACAAAGTCAGTAACCAGAAATCAACCACCAACAACACCACCGCCACGGCAATGGCTGGCAACAACCACCACAACACCATGCCAAACTGGCTATTGAGCAACCCGGCCAACGGCCCTTGCCGCGACACCTGCAAATAAGGTTGTACATAACTGACCCACTGCCAGGCTTTGGTACGAACGGCCAGCCTTTCAATAATAAGTGCGATTAACATGCTGATTAAGGTCATAATTTTTGCTCCCTATTCCAGTTGAGTGCGGCCAGCATGCTGCAAAGCCGTTAAATCAGCCAGAAAGTCTGACCAGTTAAATGCCGGACCCGGATCCGTTTTACGGCCCGGCGCGATGTCACTATGCCCCACTATCGTCTGCACTGACAATAACGGATATTGTTGAATTAAAGCATCACACAGCTTTATTAAGGCTTGATATTGTAACGGCGTGAAAGGCTCGTCATCGGAGCCTTCCAGTTCAATACCAATCGAAAAATCATTACATTTTTCGCGCCCCTGATACTGACTGACTCCGGCATGCCAGGCGCGTTTTTCAAAAGGAACGTATTGCCAAACGCGGCCATCGCGGTAGATCACGCAATGCGCCGACACCCGCACCCCTTGTAAATGGGCAAAATAAGGGTGCGCGCTGCAGTCGAGCCGCCCGCCAAAAAAATCATCTATATAAGGTCTATCCGGATGCGGCGTCGCAAACTGGCCTGGTGGCAGACTGATGTTATGAATGACCAGCAAACTGATCGCAGTGCCGTCCGGTCGTTCGTCCCAATGGGTACAGGGCCGCATAGTAATGGTGGGTAGCTTTTGCAATTGTGCGTCACGCTGTTTATGCTGTGCTTCTATTGTCAGTGCAGAGTGAAGTGAATGCAAGCGCCTGATCCTACAACTAAACTCGGTAAAGGCTTTGCCTTAATCGCCTGGCTGATGCTGCTTGGCGTTATTTATTTGTTTTTTGACGACTATCTGGCAGAACAACTCAACCCAAATCAACAACTCACATCTGCTATTGGCGCAGGCGGTGAACGCACTGTGTTGCTGACGGCCAACCGCCAGGGGCATTATGTCGGCACCTTAAAACTGAATGGTCAGGACGTTGATTTTCTGCTGGATACCGGCGCTACCATGGTAGCGGTTTCCAGCGAAGTGGCGCGCCGTACCGGGATGCAACAAGGCCGGGCTTACCAGACGGCGACCGCTAACGGCATCACAACTGTTTATCAAAGTCAGATTGATCAACTACAGTTGGGGGATATTGTGCTGACAAACCTTAGCGCCAGCATAGTGCCGAATTTAACCGGATCCGAGATTTTGCTAGGAATGAGCGCCTTAAAGCATTTAGAATTCGCGCAACAAGCAAATCAATTGCAACTAATTCAAAGAAACTGATGATGACTGACCAATATACTCAGAAAAATAGCCCCGATTTAAGCCACAACGAACGGCTGGCACAGGAAATTCGCCGTGGCGTCAGTCATGCGTTAGCCGAAGATTTGGGTTATTTGCCATTGCAACAAGGGGATATCACCGCGTCCTTGATCCCCGGCGAGCAACAAGCCACTGCGACCATTATCACCCGCGAAGATTGTGTGGTTTGTGGAGTGGCCTGGGTGGATGAAGTGTTTCAGCAACTGTCCGATCAGGTGGTCATTCAATGGCATGTCAAAGATGGCGATGCTGTCAGCAGCAACACCTTATTATGTGAAATCAGCGGCCCGGCGCGAATGTTGTTAACCGGTGAGCGTACTGCTTTGAACTTCCTGCAAACCTTAAGCGGCACCGCCACCACCACTGCGCAATATGTAGCGTTATTGGGCGATAGCAAAACCAAACTGTTAGACACCCGCAAAACCTTGCCAGGCCTTAGGTTGGCACAAAAATATGCGGTTAGCTGTGGTGGTGGCAAAAACCATCGGATTGGGTTGTATGACGCTTTTTTAATTAAAGAGAATCATATCGCTGCGGCAGGTTCGATAAAAGCGGCTGTCACCACGGCCCGGCAGAACTTCCCAGGCAAACCAGTGGAAGTAGAAGTGGAAGATCTCACCGAATTGCAGCAAGCGCTGCAGGCCGGTGCCGACATTATTATGTTGGATAACTTTTATATCGCCGATATTCAGCAAGCCGTAGCAATGAACAAAGGGCAAGCCAAACTGGAAGTGTCCGGCAATATCACCAGCGAAGCACTAAAGGCATTAAGCAGTACCGGCGTGGATTACATTTCCAGTGGTGCATTAACCAAAAACATCAGAGCCATTGACCTGTCGATGCGGTTACGTAGTTTATAGCCGGATGGGTAGTTACCGAACCTAGGGCAGATAAGCAAAGCGCCATCTGCCGATTCATTGTACCCTTCATCTTTCTCTGGTGGGTGGCGCTGCGCTGACCCACCCTACAATCGCTGGACTGCCATAACGACTCAATCGTGACACTGACGCGATGGCGGAATCGGTGAATCCGCCCTTGCTAAACATCAGCTTCACCCATCCAGATGGCTGCATTTATAGAAGTTGTACCAGGCAGCTCATCGGATAAGTCAGCCAAATATCAAATTTAATGCCAACCTTGTTAAAAATAAGGTTTATGGCTTTTTCATCAAAAAACAGCACCTATTATGGGTAATTTTAATAATTCATATTATTCAATAGCTTAATATCTAGTGGCAAGGTTATTGCTATATATACAAAGTTCAAACCAGTTTGCAACCACGGCTCTTTAAACGCACTAAAAACAGCAAAAATAATGTTTTATTTCATTGACTTACATGAATGAAAAATAAATATTTACAAATGTGCATTTTTTTCTTGCGTAACGCTCAAAAATGGCCAGAATAGAAAACAGCCCCCCGGGTTCTACACACTCAAATTGGAAATTGGAGAAGTACTATGAAACGTAATCAAGGTTTTACTTTAATTGAATTAATGATCGTTGTGGCGATCATCGGTATCCTGGCTGCTGTAGCACTGCCAGCTTACTCGAGCTACCAGGCAAGCTCGAAAGTCACTGCTGGTTTATCTGAAATTTCTGCGGGTAAAACTGCGTTTGAAACATTATTAAATAGTGGTGGCAATGTGACTGGCCCTACTGATATTGGTCTGCAAGTTACTACTGGTAACTGTACTATCGGTACTACTGCATCAACAATTACTTGCACCATTTTAAATGCACCAACTCAGGTTGACGGTAATATTATTACTTGGGCTCGTGATGCAACTACTGGTGTTTGGGCGTGTAGCACAGATTTAGCTGCTGCTGACAAAGTTAAATACGCACCAAAAACTTGCCAAGGCTAAGTCTTGATTTAAGTGAATGAAGGGCCTGCGGGCCCTTTTTGTTATCTGCTAAAGCCTATTTCAACAAACTATTGAATTCTAAAGCTTCGCTGTCATAATCAAGTCTATGTGTTTTTCCTTATTGATATCTGAAAGATGGATGTATTGGCGTTATGGCTTTTAATCTGCAATCAATTCTTCTTCGTCGTTTAGGTCAGGCTGGCCTGATTGATGCCGGGCATTGCACCAAGCTGGCGGCAGAAAAAAACCATCAATACTCAACCGTCGCCGACTTTCTGATCACTGAAAAATTGTTAACCCCCCAAGCGCTCGCTACGGCAGCGGCAGGCTTTACCATGCATAGCCTGCTGGATTTAGATTATTACGATCTGGACTATGTGCCGGAACAAGAACGTAACGAAAAGCTGATCCGTAAACATCAGGTGTTGCCGGTGTTTAAACGCAATCGCACGCTATTTCTGGCGGTGGTTGACCCGACCGATATGCAACCGGTAGAAGATTTTGAATTTAGCACTGGCTTACACGCAGAACTGGTGGTGGTTGAATACGACAAGCTGCATAAACTGATTGACCGGGTGTTTGACCAAAAGTCCAGTGACAGTTTTTCCAATACCGATTGGGACTTAGGTTCGATGGGGTTGTCGGAAGCCAGTGATGACGACGACAGCAACGAAGCCGAAGACGGCCCAATTATTACCTTTATCAATAAAATGCTACATGACGCCATCCGCAAAGGCGCCTCGGACTTACACTTTGAGCCTTATGAAAAAAGTTACCGCATTCGGTTTCGAATTGACGGTATTTTGCATGAAGTCGCCTCGCCGCCGGTGGCGCTTTCCACCCGCTTATCGGCCCGGCTCAAAGTCATGTCGCGCCTGGATATCGCCGAAAAACGGGTGCCACAGGATGGCCGGATTAAACTCAAATTATCGCAGAAAAAATCGATCGATTTTCGGGTCAGCAGCTTACCCACGCTGTGGGGCGAAAAGATCGTGATGCGGATTTTAGACTCCGACAGCGCCATGCTGGGGATTGATATTCTGGGTTATGAAGAACAACAAAAGAAGCTGTATTTAACCGCACTGGAACAACCGCAAGGGATGATTTTGGTGACGGGGCCAACCGGTAGCGGTAAAACGGTCTCTTTGTATACTGGGTTGAACATATTAAATACTGAAGAAACTAATATTTCCACTGCTGAAGATCCAGTGGAAATTAACTTACCTGGGATCAATCAGGTACAGGTGAACCCTAAAGCCGGTTTAACTTTTCCGTCAGCGCTAAAATCATTTTTACGGCAAGACCCTGATGTGATTATGGTCGGTGAAATCCGAGATTTGGAAACTGCGGAGATTGCGATTAAAGCGGCGCAGACTGGTCACTTAGTGATGAGCACTCTGCACACCAACTCAGCACCCGAAACCCTGACCCGTTTGCTGAATATGGGGGTGCCGGCGTATAACGTGGCGAGTTCGGTCAGTCTGATTATTGCGCAGCGGCTGGCGCGGCGGCTTTGCTCAAAATGTAAAACCCCGGAAATTTTGCCCGAAGCGGAACTGTTAAAACAAGGTTTTACCCCGGCACAATTGCCAACGATGAAACTATGTAAACCGGTGGGTTGTGATTCCTGCACTGGCGGTTACAAAGGCCGGGTCGGTATTTATGAAGTGATGCCCATTTCGGCTATTATCGCTGAGAAAATTATGCAAGGTGACAACTCACTGGAAATTGCCAAACAAGCACAACTGGAAGGAGTCAATAATTTACGGCAATCGGGTTTGTTAAAAGCAGCGGCTGGGTTAACCAGCCTGGCCGAAATCAACCGGGTGACTAACGTTTAATTAAACCGCAGCCTGAAATAGTACACTGGCTGACTGAAGGATTTTGTCATGGCTCCACAAGTAAAAATAAAAGAGCAAGATACCTACGAATGGAAAGGTGTAAACCGGCGCGGGAAAAAAACCGAAGGTGAACTGCGCGCGAACTCGATTAATGAAGCCAAAGCGATGCTACGCCAGCAGGGTGTAACGCCTTCGCTGGTGAAGCGTAAAGCAAAAAGTTTATTTGGTGGCGATGCAAAAATCACCGCTGCAGACGTTGCAGTGTTGACCCGTCAGATAGCAACTATGCTGGCTGCTGGTGTGCCTTTGGTACAATCCATTGATTTAATTAGCTCCGGCGCTGAAAAAAAATCTCTGCGCAATCTGATGCAAAAAGTGTCGGTCAAAGTACAAAGCGGTATCCCATTGTCAGAAGTACTACGTGAACACCCGAAGTATTTTGACGAACTGTATTGTGACCTAGTGAAGTCGGGTGAACAATCCGGTGCTTTGGATCGCATTTTCGACCGGGTCGCCACCTACAAAGAAAAAGCTGAAGCGCTAAAATCAAAAATTAAAAAAGCGATGTTTTACCCGATAGCGGTAACGGTCGTTGCTTTGATTGTGACGGCGATTTTGTTGATTTTTGTGGTGCCCTCATTTGCGGAAATTTTCGCCGGCTTTGGCGCAGAATTACCGCCATTTACCTTGTTCGTACTTGGCTTATCTGAATGGATGCAGGATTACTGGTGGGTCGTCCTTGCGGCTATCATGGGCGGTTTGTTTTTGTTTAAAAAAGCCTATAACAACAATCTGCAGTTCAAAACCGCTGTCGACGCCATGGCGCTGAAAATGCCGGTGATGGGGATGATTATCAACAAAGCGGCTGTCGCCCGTTACGCCCGAACTTTATCCACCACTTTTGCCGCCGGTGTGCCATTAATTGAAGCCTTGGAATCAGCTGCCGGCGCCGCTGGCAATGAAATTTATAAAAATGCCATTATGGAAGTACGGGCCGACGTTTCTGCCGGTGGCCAAATGTATAGCTCAATGAAAACCACCAACCGCTTTCCGGAAATGGTCATTCAAATGGTGTCGATTGGCGAAGAATCAGGCTCCCTGGACGATATGCTGGCAAGGGTGGCCAATATTTACGAACAGGAAGTCGATGACGCGGTGGACGGGTTAACGGCGTTGTTAGAGCCACTGATTATGGCGGTATTAGGCGTGGTTATCGGCGGTTTGATAGTTGCGATGTACTTACCAATCTTCCAACTGGGTTCGGTTATCAAATGATGCAAAGTTTCGGACAAAGTTTTGAACTGTTATGCGCATTTTTCCAGGCGTCGCCGTTTTGGTATGCTGTACTGGTGTTTATATTCAGCCTCTGTGTCGGCAGTTTCCTCAATGTGGTGATTTACCGCCTGCCGAAAATGATGGAGCAAAGCTGGCAGGAGGAGTATCAAGAATACTTCGAACCGGAAAAAGAACACCCGAAACAACCGGTGTTTAATCTGGCGATGCCCCGCTCGCGTTGCCCGGTCTGTCAGCATCAGCTCAGCGCGCTGGATAATATTCCATTGCTCAGCTGGCTGATACTCAAAGGCCGTTGCCGGTATTGCCAGGCCGCCATCCCAAAACGTTACCCCTTGGTCGAACTCTTTACTGCTCTGGTATCGGTGGCTGTGGCGACACAAACCGGCGCCACCGGTCTTGGTTTGTTGTATCTCGTGGTGACCTGGATGTTAGTCGCGCTGATCTTTATCGATATCGACAAAATGCTGTTGCCGGATCAACTGACATTGCCGTTGTTGTGGCTGGCGCTGGTGGCGGCTGCAGCCGGCATCAGCACCGTCGATGCCACGACCGCCATTACCGGCGCTGCTTTTGGTTACCTGTCGTTATGGTCAGTGTATTGGCTGTTTAAATTGCTGACCGGCAAAGAAGGCATGGGGTTTGGCGACTTTAAACTCTTAGCGGTGTTTGGTGCTTTGCTAGGCTGGCAACAATTACCGCTGATTATTTTGTTATCGTCGTTAGTGGGTGCGGTGATTGGCACTCTGCTGTTAACGATGCAAGGGAAAGACAAAAATAACGCCATTCCGTTTGGCCCTTATATCGCCGCCGCCGGCTTTATCGCCATGTTATGGGGCGAGCAAATCACCGCCGCTTATCTGGCAACCCTTGGCCTGTAAACGCCAGGGAACTATCGGTATATAAGCAGCAGATGAGCAAGTTTATTGTGGGGTTAACCGGCGGTATTGGCAGTGGTAAAACCACTGTTGCCAATCTGTTTGCTGATTTGGGTATCGTACTGGTGGATGCCGATGTGGTGGCCCGGCAAGTGGTTGAACCCGGACAACCGGCTTTAACCGAGATTGCAACGCATTTTGGGCTTCAGATGTTGCAAGCGGACGGCAGCTTAAACCGGCCGTTATTGCGCGAGCGGATTTTCAGCGATGGCGCAGCTAAAAGCTGGCTTGATCAACTGCTGCACCCGCTGATCCGACAACAAATGCTATTGCAGTTGCAAAACGCCGGCTCGCCTTATGCCTTGTTGGTGGCGCCGCTGCTGATTGAAAATGGGTTAACCCGCGTGGTTGACCAGCTGCTGGTGGTTGATATTCAACCGGAAACACAGATTTTACGCACCAGTTTGCGTGACAAAGTCAGCCAACAACAAGTTGCGGCCATTATGGCGTCCCAATGTGACCGCCAACAGCGACTACAACTGGCCGACCAGATTATCAACAATGATCAGGATGCTGCGGCTTTACCGGAAAAAGTTCGGCAACTGCACCAAGTTTATTTGGCATTGGCGGCAGAAAAACTAGCTAAATCGCTGACTTAAGGTTATGTTAACTGATGGGCCGAAACGCGGCCCGTTGCGTTATTCTGGTGAACTGCAACTATGACTGAACTGCTCTACGAACATCCGCTGAATGAAAAAGTCCGAACCTATTTGCGGGTTGAGTATTTGTTTGCGCAGGTCAATCATCAGTTAGCACTTGGCAATGAATCGCAGCAGCTTGGTTTTTTCACCTCATTGTTCGCACTGATTGAAGTTTTAGACCGCAATGATATCCGCCCTGATTTAATCAAAGACGTCGAACGCTGTGAAAGTGCCTTAGTCGGCTGGTCCCGCCATCCATCGATTTCCGACGACAGCCTGCAAACCATGCTACAACAAGCGGTTCGACTGCAAAGTGAATTGATCCGCGGATCAAAATTCGCCAACGTGTTAAAAGATGACAAGTTTTTAGGACCGCTGCGACAGCGGTTTTTTATTCCTGGCGGCACCTGCTATTTCGATTTACCACAATTGCATTTTTGGTACACCCAACCGCTGGAAGTCCGGCAAAAATCGGCACAAGACTGGATTGGTCAGCTGCAACTGGTCGAGCGCGCCATTAGTTTTGTACTGACCTTTATTCGCGAACGTGGCCAGTTTCAAAGCGTGGTTGCCGACAATGGCTATTACCAAAGCAATACCGAACAGTTTGAATTACTACGCTTAAATTACCCACTGGAATATGGTTGTTACCCGACGATTAGTGGCAATAAATACCGCTACGCCATTCGCTTTATGCAGCTGTGTGACACCCAGGGACGTGCAACTTCCGACAAAAACATTCACTTCAAGCTGGCTTGTTGTTAATACAGCACCGGTCATCCACTTTGAAGACATCGGCCATCCTGCTGCAAGTTCAGGTATAATGCCGGGCATATGTGTTGCTACCAGAAGTCCGCTATGAGCCAAATCACCGTGAAATGCCCGACCTGTCAAACCACCGTCATTTGGGGGCCAGACGCCGCCTTCAGACCTTTTTGCAGCGATCGCTGCCGGCTCATTGACTTAGGGGAATGGGCCAGCGACAGCCGCCGTATTCCCGATACCAGTCCGATTGAAGCAGGGCTTGGCGATGTTGATTTATTAGCGCTCGATGATGCGTTAATGGCACAAGAGAATGGATTTTTTAAAGATTAGTCATGTCATTGGCGGACTAGCTGCGCTGAGTCCGCCCTACTTTTTCGCATTAATTCAGATATTTGCGTAGGGCGTCACTCACCGCGACAGCGGTAGTGCGCCGAATGATCATATGCAATTTCACAGCTCAATGGCGGACTAGCTGCGCTGAGTCCGCCCTACTGAGCCTGATACAACGCTAACACTTTATCCAAAATTGGCTGATTGGCGTCCGGGAACTGATAATTGCTAAGTTCGGAAAAATGCACCCACGCCACTTGCTGGCCCTCTAAGCCCTCGCCAAGGCCTTCGGTCTGACTGACCAACCAGACATCGAGTAACACGGTTTTCTCTGGATAAGCGTATTCCAGTTGCATCAGTGGTGTTGCATCAAGCACCTGCAATCCTACTTCTTCCATTAACTCCCTGGTCAATGCAGCGACCACGGTTTCGCCTTGCTCAACTTTACCGCCCGGAAATTCCCAGCGCCCGCCCTGATGCAGCTGATCAGGTCTTTTACTAATAAAAATCTGCTCGTCACGCTGGATCACGCCAACAGCCACATGGATCAGTTTTTTGGTGGATTGCATGATTTGTCCCATCAAGTTGTTCCAGAATTAAAAAAGGCAGAGAAAACTCTGCCTTTTTACTGCTTTTAATATTACCCGGTCAATAATGCTTAGCTTAATTTACCGTGACACTGTTTATACTTTTTGCCTGAGCCACATGGACATACGTCGTTGCGGCCAATTTTTTCTGCTTCGCGAAATACCGGGCCAGCTGGCGTTGCCGGTACTTCACCACCGATATGCTCAGCTTCTGCATGCTGAAACTCCATCGGGATCGCATCGGCTTTACGACGTTGCTCTTCGACTGCTTCAACATCTTCTGGGGCGCGGATCTGCACGCGGCTCAATACACCGATCACGTCCAGTTTTAACTGATCCAACATGGTTGAAAACAGTTCAAAGGCTTCACGCTTGTATTCTTGTTTCGGGTTTTTCTGTGCATAACCACGCAGGTTGATGCCCTGACGCAAATGGTCCATTGCCGCCAAATGCTCTTTCCAGTGCGTGTCCAGACTTTGCAACATCACTGCTTTTTCGAACTGACGCAGCACCGGCGCACCTACCATCTCCTCTTTGAGTTGGTAAGATTTTTCCACCACTTCGTGAATACGTTCTTTTAATTGCTCTTCAAACAACTTGTTGTCGTCAGCCAGCCATTTGGCAATTGGCATATCCAGCGCGAAATCTGAACGGAAGCGGTTTTCCAAGCCTGGGATATCCCACATTTCGTCCAGCGACTGCGGTGGAATATATTGCTCAAGCACCGATTGCACCACATCATGGCGGATAGCAGCCACAGTTTCGGTAATGTCGTCAGTGACTAACAATTCGTTCCGCTGCTCATACACCACTTTACGCTGATCGTTGGCAACATCATCAAATTCAAGCAGTTGTTTACGGATATCAAAGTTGCGCGCTTCCACTTTACGCTGGGCGTTTTCAATTGCGCGGCTCACCAGCGGATGTTCAATCGCTTCGCCATTTTCCATGCCGAGTTTACGCATCATGCCCGCCATGCGGTCAGAGGCGAAAATACGCATTAACGCATCATCCAGCGCCAGATAAAAACGGCTGGAACCCGCATCACCCTGCCGACCAGCACGACCACGCAACTGGTTGTCAATACGGCGTGATTCATGGCGTTCAGTACCAATAATATGCAAGCCGCCGGAAGCAATCACCGCGTCATGACGTAACTGCCACTGCGCTTTAATCTCGCTGATTTCCTCGTCGGTTGGAGCAGTTAATTTAGCAACTTCAGACTGCCAGTTACCACCCAGCACGATATCGGTACCACGACCGGCCATGTTGGTGGCGATCGTCACAGCGCCGGGCCGGCCAGCTTCAGCAATAATTTGTGCTTCGTTGGCGTGGAATTTGGCGTTCAGTACCTGGTGCTGAATTTTCGCTTTGTGCAGCAAAGTCGACAGATATTCCGAGCTTTCAATCGAAGCAGTACCCACCAGCACCGGACGCGCGGCATCGCGGGTCTCTAGAATATCTTTAATGATGGCCTGATATTTTTCTTCCGCAGTTAAGTACACCAAATCTGGCATATCTTTACGGACCATCGGCCGGTTGGTTGGAACCACTATGGTTTCCAGGCCATAAATTTGTTGGAATTCAAATGCTTCAGTATCGGCGGTACCGGTCATACCTGACAACTTCTGGTACAAACGGAAGTAGTTCTGGAAGGTAATCGATGCCAGCGTCTGGTTTTCGTTCTGAATACGCACACCTTCTTTGGCTTCAATCGCCTGGTGCAGACCGTCAGACCAACGACGGCCTTCCATCGTCCGGCCGGTGTGTTCATCAACAATGACCACCTGGCCATCCTTGATCACGTAATCCACGTCTTTCTTAAACAGGTTGTGCGCGCGCAGAGCAGCATAAGTGTGGTGCAACAAGGTGATGTTGCTGGCCGAGAATAACGACTCGCCCTCAGCCATCATGCCACGCTCCAGCAGAATTTCTTCCACCCGGATCTGACCCAGTTCGGTCAGGTAAATTTGCTTGGCTTTTTCGTCGATAGTGAAATGACCATCACCGATTTGACCTTCTTCGTCTTCTTTTTCCTGACGTTCCAGCATTGGAACCACGGTATTAATTTGACGGTACAGTTCAGAGCTATCTTCGGCCTGACCAGAAATGATCAGCGGGGTACGGGCTTCGTCGATGAGGATTGAATCCACTTCATCGATAATGGCAAAGGCTAAATCGCGTTGCACCCGTTCGGCCATGCTGAACGCCATGTTGTCGCGCAGGTAGTCAAAACCGAATTCGTTGTTGGTCCCGTAGGTAATATCAGCGGCATACGCCTGCTGCTTTTCCTGATGTTGCATCCCAGGTACGTTCACGCCAACAGTCAGACCTAAAAAGCTGAACAGTGGCTCGTTGGTCGCGGCATCCCGTTTCGCCAGGTAGTCGTTGACGGTAATGACGTGCACTGAGCTACCGCTCAGCGCGTTGAGGTACGCCGGTAAGGTCGCGGTTAAGGTTTTACCTTCACCAGTGCGCATTTCAGAGATTTTCCCCTGATGCAGCACGATACCACCCAGCAGCTGTACGTCAAAATGGCGCATGCCAAAAATCCGTTTACTGGCTTCGCGTACCGTGGCAAAGGCTTCTGGCAGCAAATCATCCAGCGTCACGCCATCGGTGAAACGCTGCTTAAACTCAGCGGTCTTCGCTTGTAACTGCTCATCGGACAGTGCAGCAAACTGACCTTCCATGCTGTTGATCTGGTCAACCGTCTTCTGAAGTTTTTTCAGGTAACGATCGTTGCGACTACCAATCAATTTGGTAAAAAGTTTTCCAAACATTGTCCAAGTACCACTTTATTGTTGAGACTGGCGCGCAGTCCTGGCAGAGCCATATAAGTTTTTCGTCCGACGATTCACAAACAACATCGGGTCTATTTGCTGACCATCTTTTAACACTTCGTAATGCACATGTGGTCCGGTCGAACGACCGGTATTCCCCAAAGTTGCGATTTGCTGGCCTTTGCTGACCAGACTGCCAATCTCGGTATTCACCGTTTTGGCATGTCCATACCGGCTACGGTAGCCATCGGCATGTTCAATTTCAACCATTAAGCCATAACCAAAACGCTCGCCAGCCCAGGTAACGATGCCACCGGCGGTAGCATAAACCGGATCGCCTTCATCACCCGCGAAATCGACACCTTTATGCACCGCAGGACGGCCGCTGAACGGGTCGTTGCGAACACCAAAACCTGACGACAGATAACCACTTTTTACCGGCCGACCAGACAGCTGACTGTTATTACCAATATTGTGATTCAGATCCAAAGATTCAAGTAAGGCAAAGCGGGTTTGTTCAGATTGCAGATTTTGTTCAAGGTCAGTCAGCTGCAGCAGCACATGATTCAGCTCAGCCAGACTAATTTCAGTGGGGGTTTGTGCTGGTCCGCCAATGGCCGGTGCGGCATGTAGATCAAATTCATCCAGCGATAAATTAGCTGCATCAATCAGGCGCTCGCCCACCATATTTAAGCGGTTGACCTGCGCTTGTAACGACGCCACTTTGGCCGTGAGCGCGGCAATCTGGTGCTCTGCCCGCAAGCGGATGGCTTCGACTTGCGCCGCATCCACTGTTGGATTTGCTGAAAGTGGCAACACTTGCTGGCTGGCATCAGTCCATAACCGGCCTGCCGCAGCCCCTAAACCCATCGCAATACAGAACAACAATACCGCGGTCACCGCCCATTGCCGGGGAGTGGCCCCAAAGCTATGGCTGCGATGTTGCTCGCGATAAAAAACTGGTAGACTCATGGGACCTCAGTTTCTGGTTGTTGTGAGTTATGGCCCGCTATACACGCAAACCTGTCGACGTCACTGCGTTGTTGCAACAAAACACTTCACAGAGTTGGTTGCAAGGCATGCAGCAGACAGAAATAGTGCGTCAACTTAATACCGAATTAATCCGGATCCTGCAACTGGAAAAACCATATTTCTGCAAGGTCAGCCGCATCCAGGCTGGCCGGGTACAAATTTTGTGCGGTTCTGCCGCTTGGGCCACCCGCATTAAAATGCAAAGAGCGGCCATTCTAGACAATTTCCGCCAAAAAATCTTGCCTGATTTGGCCGGTCTGGATATCGACCTGACCCCTAACTCTGATCTGAGTTATCAACAAGCGCAGAATCAAACCACAGCCGCGGTGCAACGACAGATGTCAGAGCAAGCCGGCGCTTATTTACTGGCCGCGGCCGAAGGCGCCGATCCCCAGCTTGCTGCCAGCTTAAAACGCTTGGCGGCATCGGCGGGCAAAAAGCCATAGTTCATTCGTTTATACCCAAAATCATTGAAGATTCGGGTAGGCGACAAGTGAGTGAGACCCCAGGAGCATAGTTGTCCTATGTGACTGGGGCGAGCGAGCGAAGGCAACAACCCCGCATCTTCAAGGATGACGGGTATATCAGTGAGCCCTAGCCGTACTGCCGATGGTCGCGTGACAAAATCCAAATCTTCATAAAAACAAAAAGGCCAGAGTAGCGGACCTCTGGCCTTTTGCGTTTTATGCGATTATCTAAGCAAGCTGTGGCGCCAGATAAGAAATTGGCAACTGTGCTGGTTTGTCAAAGGTGACAAATTCCCAGTTTTCCTGGTCGGCCAAGACCGCGTTTAACAGCTGGTTATTTAAGGCATGGCCAGTTTTGTAAGACTTAAACTCGCCGAGGATGCTGTAACCGGCCATATATAAGTCACCGATTGCATCCAAAATTTTGTGTTTGATAAATTCGTCGTCGTACCGCAGACCATCCTGATTTAATACCCGGAACTCGTCCAGCACCACGGCGTTGTCAAAACTGCCACCTAACGCCAGGTTATTGGCACGCAGATATTCAATATCCTGCAGAAAACCAAAGGTACGGGCACGGCTGATATCTTTAATAAACCGGGCAGCAGAGAAATCAAGTTTCATCCGTTGTTTGGTCTCTGAAATGACCGGATGGTCAAAGTCGATGGCAAAATCAATGCGAAAACCGTGATGCGGCTTAAATTCAGCCCACTTGTCACCGTCTTCAACCCGCACTGTTTTTTTAATTTTGATGAATTTTTTCGCCAGTTTTTGTTCGCTGACGCCTGCTTCCAGCAGCAGGTACACAAATGGATTGGCACTGCCATCCATAATTGGGATTTCGGCGGCATCTACTTCAACCAACAGGTTGTCGATGCCAAGGCCAGCCACTGCAGCCATTAAATGTTCGGTGGTGGATAACCGCACGCCATTTGGGTTGATTAAACAGGTACACATCACGGTATCACCTACCAATTCCGGTGATACTTTAAAATCTACCACTGGATCCAGGTCAACACGACGAAACACAATACCTGTGTTGTCAGGTGCAGGCCGGAGAGTTAGCGTAACCTTCTCACCCTTGTGCAAACCCACTCCGATAGAGCTGATAGATTTACTGATAGTACGTTGTTTAATCATCTTTTCTCGTCCTGTTCAATATTTGAACAAACCCAAACGGCGGCGAAGCATAGCATATGTTAACAACCTTGCCAATGCCCGGGTCACAGCCCCGATATCACAACCCTGCGGGCAGAAAAGTCTCGGTATGGAGACTAGTCTGCTTGTTTACGCAGGAACGCCGGAATATCAAAAATATCGATATTGGCTTTATTATCTGCCTGTGGCTTGCTTTGTGCCGTCTCAACCGGCGCCATCGCAGGCATCGCTTCACGCATTTCACGCGCGGCGTTACCGGCATTGCCATAGACAGTGCCCGCATTGCCATAAACGCTGGCTGAATGGCTGTTGTACTGCGCACGCACCGGTTCAGCAGCACGGTGATGGCCATGCACCAGGCTGATGTCTGGCTTGCGCTCAGCACCAATACCGGTGGCAACGACTGTCACCCGCAGTTCGTCTGACATCTCAGGATCGATCACCGCACCTACAACAACGGTGGCGTTTTCAGAAGCAAAAGCTTTCACCGCATTACCAACGATTTCAAACTCTTCGATGGTTAAATCCAAACCAGCAGTAATGTTGACCAGAATGCCTTTGGCACCTGATAAATCGATATCTTCCAGTAACGGGCTGGAAATCGCTTGTTCAGCAGCTTCTTCCGCGCGATCCGGACCTGAAGCACGACCGGTACCCATCATTGCGGTACCCATTTCTGACATCACGGTACGCACGTCGGCGAAGTCGACGTTAATCAGACCAGGGCGGGTGATCAGCTCCGCAATACCCTGCACTGCGCCTAACAATACGTTGTTGGCTGCTTTGAACGCATCAAGCAGGCTGGTACCTTTGCCCAATACTTTTAATAATTTGTCGTTTGGAATGGTGATCAAAGAGTCGACATGTTTGGACAGCTCAGCAATACCTTCGTCGGCGTAGTTAGAACGTTTTTTGCCTTCAAAAGGAAATGGCTTGGTCACAACAGCAACCGTCAGAATGCCTAATTCACGAGCGACCTGCGCCACAATTGGCGCCGCACCGGTACCCGTACCACCGCCCATACCGGCAGCGATAAAGACCATGTCAGCACCCATAATGGTCTTTTTGATGGTGTCGCGGTCTTCTTCCGCCGAGCGGCGACCGACTTCCGGATTGGCACCGGCACCTAAACCTTTGGTGACGTTGGCACCTAACTGCAAAGTGACGTGGGCCGATGAATTACGCAGCGCCTGCGCATCGGTATTGGCAGCGATAAACTCGACGCCTTCGATGTTGTTGGCCACCATATATTCAACAGCGTTGCCGCCGCCACCACCAACACCGACCACTTTAATGACAGCTTCTTCGCTGTGGTTTTCCATTAACTCAAACATAGCTCTCTCTCCGTTTTTATACGCTAATCCCCGTTATCCTTGAAACCTCAGCTCTGTTAACCAACTGATTTTTCAAAACTCCGGGTGACTCTCTCTCTTAAAATTCGCCTTTAAACCAGCTGGTGACTTTTCGCAGTAATCCACCGACTGATTCCCGTGCTGCGCCTGCCTTTTTCTGCTGCTGCCGCACATCTTTGCCGTACAATAACAGACCTACCACGCTGGCATAGGCCGGATCCTGTACATATTCTGCTAAACCTTTTAATTTGGTCGGGAAACCTAACCGGACCGGCATCTGGAAAATATCTTCGGCGAACTCGATGGCACCTTCCATTTTGGCAGTACCACCGGTCAACACCACACCAGCGGCGATTTGTTCTTCCAGACCACTGGCACGCACTTCTTCCAGCACCAGTTCAAATAATTCCTGATAACGTGGTTCCACCACTTCGGCCAGCGTGTGCCGCGACATACTGCGCGCCGGACGACCGCCAACACTGGGCACTTCAATACTTTCTTCTTTACCGACCATGCTCCGAAGTGCACAGGCGTACTGAATTTTAATCTCTTCGGCGTGGCCAATTGGCGTGCGGAAGATTTTGGCGATATCGCTGGTGACCTGATTACCAGCCACCGGGATCACCGCGGTGTGGCGCAGTGCACCATTGGTATAGATAGAAATGTCGATGGTGCCACCGCCCATATCCACCACACAGACGCCCAACTCTTTTTCGTCGTCGGTCAGCACCGCATAACTCGATGCCAACGAACTGAAGATCAGTTGGTCAACCTGCAGCCCACAACGTTCAACACATTTTTCGATGTTTTTCGCCATGTCGTTGGCGCAGGTGATGATATGCGCTTTGGCTTCCATCCGCACACCGGACATGCCAATCGGGCTTTTGATGCCTTCTTGCATATCCACCGAAAATTCTTGTGGCAACACATGCAATAACCGCCGTTCAGCCGAAATGGGCACTGATTTAGCGGCGTGGATCACGTTCGCCACATCTTCGGCGGTGACTTCGGTGTCGTTAATTGGCACCATGCCACTTTCGTTCTGACAACGAATATGCTTACCGGTAATGCCTAAATACACCGACGATACCCGGCAATCGGCCATCAGCTCGGCTTCATCGATGGCACGTTGTACCGCCTGCACCACCAGATTTAAATCATTAACGCCGCCTTTATCCATGCCACGGGCGATATGGGTACCAACGCCAACAATGCTCAGCTGATTGTCTGCAGTAATTTCGCCCACCAGCGCTTTGATCTGCGAAGTGCCGATATCTAAACCAACGATCAGTTCCCGATCTAACGACTTGGTCATGCTTTTCTCTTTTCTAATTGCACTGGCGCTGGGGCGAAACGAACCGCCAGACCGGTGTCATACCGTAAGTCGACCTGCTCGATCGCTTCGGGTTTATGTTTACTGATAGAAGGGTACAAATCGATAAACCGCTGTACCCGTTTGAGCGTGTCTTCACGCCCCAATTTTAATTCGATGCCATTGCTGAGCTTTAATTGCCAGGCGAAGCGATCAGATACCGATAAACTTGCTGCTTCAAACTGGTGCAATGTTAACAGGCTTTGAACTCGACTGAACATGGTCAGGGCATCCTGCTCGCTGCCTTTTGGGCCGGCCAGTTGCGGTAATTTAGCATTCAGCTGTGCAATGGGTGCTTTAAACACCTCACCTCTTTGGTTCAGCAAATATTCTAAATTCCAAATCGCCACCGGACTGTGCTCCGTCACCACAACCACCAGCGTATCAGGCCATTGTTTGCGCACGGCTACCTGATATACCCAGGGTTGTTGCTGCAGGAACTGCTGCACCTGATCAACGTTCACCTTAAAGTAATTTCCGACAAATTCCTGCTGCAAAGTACGATGGAGTTTTGTTGGTTGAATATGCCCAAAGTCCCCGTACAGCTTCACTTGGCGGATTGGTGCATTTTGTTGATCCTGCACCCAGACCACAACCCGACTGACAAACCAGATCACTAAACATAACGACAGCAGAAAAAACAGCACCCCACCGACAAAAGCCGGGGTGAATGGTGTTTTTTGCTTGCTGCGTACTATCGTCATCAGCTTTGCTCTAACACTTTACGAACCAGTTGCTCGAAGCTGTAACCGGCGGCTTTAGCCGCCATCGGCACCAGCGATTTTTCGGTCATGCCCGGTACTGTGTTCACTTCTAACAGGTAAAAATTGCCTGCTTCATCCATCATTGCATCCACCCGGCCCCAAACTTTAGCGTCCACTGCTTTAAATGCAGCGACAGCGGCCTGTTGCAGCAATAACGTTTGCTCAGCGCTTAACGGCGCCGGACACAGATATTCAGTGCTGTTCGATTGATACTTGGCTTCGTAGTCATAAAAAGCGCGTGGTGTACGCATTTCAATCACCGGTAACGCCTGGCCGTCGAGCATCGACACGGTAAATTCCCGGCCCTGGATCCACTGCTCGACCAATACTGCTGCATCATATTGGAACGCCAGTTCCAGCGCGGCTTTTAATTCATCGCCGTTGGTGGCGACGCTCATGCCAATGCTGGAACCTTCGTTGGCCGGTTTCACCATCACTTTGCCATTAAGCTGGGTTATCACAGCATCGTGGTCGATGGCTTCGCCTTTCACTGCCACTACAAAGGGCGCTGTTGGCAAGCCATGGGCGCTGAACAGAAACTTACACCGGATTTTATCCATCGAAAGCGCCGACCCCAGCACACCGCTACCGGTATAAGGGAAACCAGCCAGTTGCAGCGCGCCTTGCATGGTACCGTCTTCACCACCACGACCGTGTAACACAATAAATACCCGCTCAAATCCAAGGGCTTTCAGCTGGGTTAAATCCTGTTCTTTCGGGTCAAAAGCGTGGGCATCGATGCCTTGATTTTGTAACGCTTTGAGTACCGCCGCGCCTGATTTTAATGACACTTCGCGCTCGGCTGAAGTACCACCGAACATCACGGCGACTTTGCCAAAATTACTGCTCATTTTGGGTCCTTGTATTTAATTCAGGCTTTAACTCAGCCTTTAATCCGGCTTTTAATAACGAAATCTGAAGTTGTTGTGCCGCCAGTTGTTTAGCCAGCGCACCAATATTGCCGGCGCCTTGCGTCAACAGCACATCACCGTCCTGTAATACGTCAGCCAGCGCGGCAGCTAAATCGGCCGGTTGCGCTACATAAATCGGGTCCAACTGACCACGGGCGCGAATGCTGCGGCATAAACTGCGGCTGTCCGCTCCGGCAATCGGCGCTTCGCCGGCGCTGTATACTTCCAGCAGCAGCAAGGTGTCGACGGTGGACAGTACCTGGGCGAAATCTTCGTATAAATCACGGGTTCTGGTGTAACGGTGTGGCTGATACGCCATCACTAACCGGCGCTCTGGCCAGGCGTTACGCGCAGCGGCGACAGTGGCAGCGACTTCAGTTGGATGATGACCATAATCATCGACCAGCAGCACTTTGCCGCGGCCGGTGTCAAATTCACCATATTGCTGAAAACGCCGGCCGATGCCTTCGAATTTGGCAAAAGCACTTAAAATAGCCGATTCAGCAATACCTTCATCGCTGGCAATGGCAAAAGCTGCGGTGGCGTTTAAGGCGTTGTGCCGACCGGCCAGATTGAGCGAAACCTGACGGCTGTGGCCGGTTGGGTCAGTAATTACAAAAGCGGTTTGGGTACCGGCCTGGCTGAAATCACTGATGCGATAATCGGCATCGTCGCTAAAACCGTAGGTCAGCACAGTGCGGCCAATTTGTGGAATAAGCTCACGCACCACCGGATCGTCAATACACACCACCACCACGCCGTAAAATGGCAGGTTATGGCAGAATTCGAGGTAGGTGCTTTTCATTTTTTCAAAATCGCCCTGATAGGTTTCCATATGATCAGGTTCGATATTGGTAATGATGGCGGCCATTGGTTGCAGATGCAGGAACGAAGCGTCGCTTTCATCAGCTTCGGCAATCAGGTAACGGCCTGCACCGAGCCTAGCGTTGGTACCGGCGGAATTGAGTAAACCACCGATCACAAAAGTTGGGTCGGTGTTGGCTTCGCCGAAAATAGACGCTACCAAGCTAGTGGTCGTGGTTTTACCATGCGTACCTGCGATGGCGATACCATGGCGAAACCGCATCAGTTCGGCCAGCATTTGCGCCCGGCGAACTACAGGAATGCGTTGCTCAAGTGCAGCCGCGATTTCCGGGTTTTCGGCTTTAATCGCGCTGGAAACTACGACGACGCTGGCGCCTTTGATATTTTCGGCGGCATGGCCAAAACAGACTTCAGCACCTAATGAGGTCAGGCGTTCAACCACCGGATTAAGACCTAAATCAGATCCAGAGACTTTGTAACCTTCGTTCAGCAGCACTTCGGCAATACCGCCCATGCCAGCCCCGCCAATACCGACAAAGTGGATGCGTTCCACCCGGCGCATGGCGATTTTTTCCTGGGGCCTGGTCATTGTATTCATATTATTTCAACCCTATCACATGTCGACAAACCGCCACGACCTGTTCGGCCGCGTCGTCGATGGCACAAGAACGTGCCCGTTGTGCCATGTGCGCAAGCGGCGTTTTATCAAGCAACCAGCTTTGCAGCAGCGACACTAACTTCTCATTATTTAAATCTATTTGCGGCCACAACATAGCAGCGCCTTGTTGTACCAGCCAGTTGGCATTCGCCGTCTGGTGATCGTCAATTGCACTTGGCAGTGGCACAAAGATGGCAGCAACACCGACACAAGCCACTTCGCTGACGGTTAAAGCGCCAGCACGGCAGATCACAACATCAGCCCAGCGGTAGGATTCCGCCATATTTTCAATAAAAGCAGTCACTTCCACTTGCAGCGATGCCGGCGCGTCCGCGTAACTTTGTTGCACTTGCGTTAACATCGCCTGGCCGGTCTGATGCTTGACCTGAACAGGCCCACAAGCCGCGACCTGCTTCAGCTGCGCCGGTAAAATATCATTCAGTGGTTTAGCGCCTAAACTACCACCGACGATCAAAATATTTAAGCCTTTACTGAAATTAATCTCAGTTTTTAGCCCAATTAACTCACTGCGTACCGGATTTCCCAACACTTGCCGCTGCGATAGACTGCTAAACGCCGTTGGGAACGCCACCATCACCCGCTGCGCCAATTTCGCCAGCAATTTGTTGGTGGTCCCAGCCACCGCATTTTGTTCATGGATAAGTAGCGGAATGCCTTTCATCCAGGCGGCAAATCCACCTGGGCCGCTGGCGTAACCGCCAAACCCCAGCACCAATTGTGGTTGTACCTGCTGAATCACTTTGCGCGCCTGGCAAATTGAACGCCATAACATCAACGGCGCACTCCATAGTGCTTTGATACTTTTGCCACGCAAACCACCGACCTGAATGGCGTGAAAATGCCAGCCAAAACCAGGGACTAATTTCGCTTCCATCCGATCGGCAGTGCCAAGCCAGTGAATGGTCCAGCCTTGTGCATGCAATAACTTCGCGACCGCCTGCGCCGGGAAAATATGGCCACCGGTGCCGCCCGCCATAATTAAAGCAGTAGGTCCATTGCTATTAATCATGCGGACCTCCGCTAATGGCATGTTTGCCTTTGAGGCGCACTTCAAAATCAATCCGCAGAATAATGGCCGCGGCAATCAGCATTAAAATCAGACTACTACCGCCAGAGCTGACAAATGGCAGCGTCAGACCTTTGGTCGGCAACACGCCGGTAGCTACACCAACGTTCACGAACGTCTGACAACCAATCCAGATCGCCAGCGCATACGCCAGAAAACCGTGAAAACTTAAACCTTTTTGCAGCGCCCTTTTGCCAATCCACAAGGCGCGGACAAACAGCAAAAACAGCAGCGACATCACCATCATCACGCCAAACAACCCGGTTTCTTCGGCAATCACCGCCAAAATAAAGTCGGTGTGTGCCTCGGGCAAATACTCAAGCTTTTGCACCGAATTGCCTAAGCCTTGGCCAAACCAACCACCGCGGCCAAACGCCATTAAAGATTGGGTCAGCTGATAACCACTACCAAAAGGGTCGGCCCAGGGATCGAGAAAAGACGTTACCCGCCGCCAGCGGTATTCGCTGTAAATAATCAGCACTGCAATCGACATCAAACCGGTAAAAATCAGCCCGAAAAATTGCCACAGCTTAGCGCCAGCTAAAAATAGCAGCACCACGCTGGTGCCGAACATCACGATCACTGTGCCTAAATCCGGTTGCATCAGCAGCAGCACAGCAAAGGCAAACAGGATAAACAGCGGCTTTAAGAAACCTTTTAAGTTTTCCCGTACTTCGTCGTGGCGACGCACCAGATAACTGGATAAATAGACAAAAAAGAATAACTTAGCCGGTTCTGCCGTTTGAATACCAATAGGCCCGAGATACAACCAACGGGTACTGCCATTGACGTTTCGACCGACCGCCAGCACTGCAATCAAGCCCAGTAAACCAACCACCAGCAGCAATAAATTGGTGTTATGCCACCATTGGATTGGAATATTGAGCACGGCATAAGCCAGCGATAAACCAATCAACATGTAGATGCCGTGACGAATACTAAAATGCAGTGGGTTATCAAACAACCGTTCCGCCACCGGTACTGACGCACTGGTGACCATCACAAAACCAACGCACAACAGCAATACTACTAAGGTGAAGAAAAACCGGTCGTAGCTAATACCATCTTCGGCTTGCCACCAATGGGCGATATCATCGCCGATATTGCTCAACCAATTCAGTGCCAGTTGCTTCATACCAGCACCTTCTGCACCAGCTCGGCGAATAACCGGCCCCGCTCTTCGTAATTTTTAAACATGTCGAGGCTGGCGCAGGCAGGTGATAACAACACTAAATCGCCGGTTTTCGCCAAGCCTGTAGCAACTTTCACCGCCGCCGCTAAATCCGCTACTTCTATGGAACCCGGCACCAATGCAGCAATGGCCGGACCATCTTTGCCAAGGGTGATCAGCACATCCACCTGCGCCTTTAACACCGCAGCAAGTTCAGTAAAATCAGCGCCTTTGCCATCACCGCCGGCAATTAAAATCAGTTTACCGGGAACATCAGAGCGCAATCCGGCAATCGCCGCTAAAGTGGCGCCAACATTGGTGGCTTTAGAATCATTGATAAAACGGATGCCGTTTTGATTGGCGACCAAAGTGCAACGATGTGGCAAACTTTGATAAGTGCGAAGCGCCGACGCTACGCCTTCGCGACTAGCGCCAGCCGCCAGCGCTAACGCTGCCGCTGCTAACGCATTAAATTGGTTATGTTTACCAACCAACGACATTTCTGCCACTGGCAATAGCGGCGTACCAGCCACTTGTAACCAGCGCTCGCCTTTCACTTCAACCACGCCATAATCGCTGCCGGTTAAGCTCAGCGCCTGTTGTTGCTGCAGCTGCCGTGGCTGAGAGTGAGGCTGATGTTGAGGTATAGTCAGCGCATCGTCAGCGTTATAAACCGCCAACGCCGCATGCTGAAAAATCCGTTGTTTGGCGGCAGCATAAGCCGCCATCGAGCCATGCCGGTCCAGATGATCTTCGGTCACATTCAGATTACAGGCCGCGACTAAACGCAGGTTATAGGTGGTATCCAGCTGAAAACTCGACAGCTCCAACACATACACTTCAGTCTCAGTTTCGGCCAGCGCGTCCAGCACCGGCAAACCAATATTACCGGCCGCCAGCGCTTTGATGCCACTTTGCTCCAGCATATAAGTCGCTAAAGTGGTGACGGTCGATTTACCATTGGAGCCGGTAATGCCCAGCACTGGTTTTTGATTCACTAAAGCAAATAATTCAACATCACCAATCAGTTGCGTGCCCTGCGCTGCGGCAAAACGAATGGCGGGATGCGATAAATCAAGACCAGGGCTCACCAAAATCACATCCATCTTCGCCAAGCGGTTGGCATCGAGTTCACCTAAATAAATGCCATCGACTTTTTCCGCGGGCACAGCGTCTAGGCCACTGACTTTTAACCTGGTATCCATCAGCGTTGGTTTCACACCTTGTTTCAGCAAAAAGCGCACCGTGGCCAGACCCGACAGGCCTAACCCCAATACAGCTACTTTTTTGCCCTGAAACAACTTCGTCATGCCATGCACCTGATTAACGCAGTTTTAAGGTCGCAAGACCTACTAACACAAAAATGATCGATAAAATCCAGAAGCGCACGATGACCCGTGGCTCCGGCCAGCCTTTTAATTCATAGTGGTGGTGAATGGGTGCCATCCGGAAGATCCGCTGGCCACGCAGTTTGTATGAACCCACCTGCAGAATGACCGACAGCGTTTCGATCACAAAAATGCCGCCCATAATAATCAGCACGATTTCCTGGCGTACCAGCACCGCAATCACGCCCAGAATGGCGCCCAGCGCTAACGAGCCAACATCGCCCATAAACACTTGCGCCGGATAGGTGTTAAACCATAAAAAGCCCAGCCCGGCGCCGACAATGCTGGCACAGACCACCACCAATTCGGAGGTGAGCGGTAAATGCGGAATATGCAGATAACTGGCGAACACCACGTTACCACTGACGTAAGCGATAATGGCAAACGCCATCGCTACCATAATGGTGGGTACGATTGCCAAACCATCTAAACCATCGGTCAGGTTGACGGCGTTACTAAAACCCACCATTACAAAATAAGTGGTGACCAGGAAAAACAGGCCCAGTTGCGGCAACACGTCTTTCATAAAAGGCACAATCAGGCTGGTTTCAGCCGGACGGTCCGAAGTGGCGTACAGGAAAAAGGCGGTGATAATGGCAAACACCGACTGCCAGAAGTATTTCCAGCGCGCGATCAGGCCTTTGGGGTCTTTGCGGATCACTTTGCGGTAATCGTCGACAAAGCCAATCCAGCCGTAGCTGACCAGCACAAACAACACCACCCAGACGTATTTGTTGGATAAATCGGCCCACAGCAGCGTACTGACGGCAATCGATCCTAAAATTAGCAACCCGCCCATGGTCGGAGTGCCTTTTTTAGAGAAATGGCTTTGCGGACCATCATCACGCACGGTCTGACCAATTTGCAGCTTTTGCAAAGCGGCAATCAGTTTTGGGCCGAAATACAGGCTTAAGAATAACGCTGTCAGAATGCCCAAAATGGATCTGAAGGTTAAGTAACTAAATACGTTAAACGCATTGATATATTGAGTGAGATACTCGGCTAACCAAACTAACATGCGCTTGTCTCCTGCTGACATCTTTCTAGCAAGTCCTGGACAACTAACTCCATCTTGGCGCTGCGTGAGCCTTTCACCAGAATGGACACTTCGGTATTGAGATTTAAAAACGGCGTTAACTTCGTCACCAGCTGCTGACGCGAACTAAAATGCGCACCCTGGGCATGAAATTGCTCGCTGGCGTTCTGAGATAACACGCCGAGCGTGAACAGCTGATTAATTCCGGCCTGTTTGGCATGGATGCCCACTTCTTCATGGTACAACCGCGCGTCCGGGCCTAATTCGCCCATATCACCCAGCACTAAAATGCGGGTGCCGGTATAAGACGCCAATAAATCCGTCGCGGCTTTCACCGATTCCGAATTGGCATTGTAGGTATCATCAATAATCCGCAGATTTTCGCGTGGTTGATGCACGTTGATCCGGCCTTTCACCGGCTTCATTGCCGCGAGACCTAACTGCACATCGGTCATGTTGGCACCAAGGGCCAGGGTTGCGGCCGCCGCCGCCAGCGCATTGCTGACATTGTGTTTGCCCGGCAGCACCAACTGAATAAAACGCTGACCATAAGGCGTGTGCATATTAAAACCGGCACAACCCTGGCTATCGAGCATAATATTTTCCGCATAAAAATCAGCGTTTTGCTGCTCCATGCTAAAAGTGTGCACTTTCAGATGGGTTAACCGCTGTAACCAATAACTATGAAATTCACTGTCCAGCGGCACTATTGCCAGGCCGTTCGATGATAAACCGGTATAAATTTCACCTTTGGCCCGCGCGACCCCAAACAAATCGCCAAAACCTTCCAGGTGTGCTGCGGCAACATTGGTGATCATCGCCACATCAGGTTTGACTAAAGAAGTGGTATAGGCAATTTCGCCCAGGTGGTTAGCACCAAGCTCCATCACCGCATATTGATGGTCTGGTTCCAGCCGCAATAACGTCAGCGGTACGCCGATTTCATTATTAAAGTTGCCGGCGGTGGCCAGCACGTTGCCAATGCGCGACATAATAGCCGCCATCATTTCTTTGACGGTGGTTTTGCCAACACTGCCGGTCACTGCCACCGCTTTTGGCGCCAGTCTGGCTTTCACCAACGCGCCTAACTGGCCAAGTGCCAATTTAGTATCGGCAACAAGCAGTTGTGGCACCGTGCAATCAGCCACTTCGTGCTCCACCACCACGGCGATTGCGCCTTTGGCAACCACGTCAGCGATAAAATGGTGCGCATCGAAATTTGGACCTTTTAACGCAATAAACAAATCACCGGCACTGACTTGCCGGCTGTCAGTACTGACACCTGAAATCGCCAGATCAGCACCCTGTAAACGGGCGCCTAACGCAGGAGCAATTTCAGCTAAATGAAGGCTGATCATCGGCACATCTCCGCCAATAAACTATTGATAAATTTACGTTCGTCGTAATCCCGCACTGTGGAACCAATCACCTGATAAGACTCATGACCTTTACCGGCGACCAAAATCATATCGCCGGCATGCGCTTCAATCAGCGCCAGCTTAATGGCAGACTCTCGGTCAGTTTCAATTTGGCAGTTGGCGCCGGTCACCATACCAGCGGCAATATCATTGCAGATATCGATCACAGCTTCAGTGCGGGGGTTGTCGGCGGTAATGATAACATGATCTGCGTATTGTTCGGCTATGCGTCCCATCACCGGACGTTTTGCTTTATCCCGATCACCACCACAACCAAACACACACCAGAGCCGGCCACGACTTTGCTGGCGCAGCGCGACTAAACTTTGTTGCAGCGCATCCGGCGTGTGGGCGTAATCGATCACCACACTGATCTCATCCGGAAATTGCAATTGCTCCATCCGGCCCGGCACGGCCACAAGGCGCGATACCGCTTTGATGATATCGCTCAAACCATGTCCAAGCAGCAACTGGGCGCCCATCGCTGCCAACACGTTTTGCACATTAAATTCGGCCAGCAGCGGAATATGCAGCTGGAAATGACCTAAATGACTATGCAACTGACAGCGAAAACCATGGCCATCGGTTTGTAGCTGGTCATAACCAAGATAACGGGTAAAACCCTGACAATCGGCCAATCGGCCGTAAGCCAGTGTTTGCAACGGCGTACTGGCAGCGAGTTTTTTACCGTATTCATCGGAGACGTTAATCACCGCTGCTTTGGCCAGTTCTGGCTGGAATAACATGGCTTTGGCTTCAAAATACGCCTGCATGGTGCCGTGATAATCCAGATGGTCGTGGCTTAAATTGGTAAACACCGCCACCGCAAAATCTAAACCGGCCACCCGTTCTTGCACCAGCGCATGCGACGATACTTCCATCGCCACTAACTGGCAGCCCGCCGCGCGCATCCCGGAGAATATTTTATGTAAATCAACTAGATGTGGTGTGGTGTTTTGTAGTGGTGTGAAAGTTGGAAATTCGCCAAACCCCAAGGTGCCGATCACCGCCGCGCGCTCGCCGAGTAACCGGCTAAGCTGATTCACAAAAATCGCGGTGCTGGATTTACCATTGGTGCCGGTAATGCCAACCAGTTTTAACTGACTGGCCGCTTCCAGGTAAAAGCGGCTGACCACAGCCGGCAGTACAGCAGCCAGATCTGGCCACAACAACACCCGCGGATCGTACTGCAAATCGTTTTGCGCTGGCAGTAGCTGATCGGTGATCACCAAGGCTGCACCTTGTTGCAAGGCGGCGTGGATAAACTGATTGCCGTGACAGGTGATGCCCGGTAACGCTAGAAAAATATCACCATCTTTCAACTGCTTGCTGTTAATGCACAGCTGCGCCCCCGGTAAAATTTCTGGCCGGTTTTCTAACGCACAAAGCGACTGTCCTTCGACAGTCGCTTTAAACGGGGATAACCATGCTTCGAGTCGGGGTTCGAGTCGGTTAACCTGCATCTGGACCTCCGGTCACTTTTGAGATGCGGCTGTCATTGCCGTCAGGGGGCAGGTTGAGGAGCTGCATCGCAGCCCCCATCACTGCGCTGAACACCGGCGCGGCTACCTCACCGCCACCGTAATAGTCGCCGCTAGGTTCATTGATAATGACCACACAGGCCAGTCGTGGCTGAGAAATCGGGCCAATACCAGCAAAGGATCCGATATAATCACTGCCATAACCACCGGCAATGGCTTTTTGCGCAGTACCTGTTTTACCGCCAACACGATAACCTGCTACTTTAGCGCGGGTGCCGGTGCCACGTTTTTCAGTGACCGCTTCTAACATTTCGACCATCGCATCGGCATTATGTTCGGCAACAACACGCTCACCCGGTGGTGGATTGTCAGTTTTTAAAATGGTCAAAGGCCGCACTGTACCGCCATTAGCAATGGCTGCATAAATCCGCGCCAACTGTACAGCGGTGACGGATAAACCATAACCAAAGGATAAAGTGGCACGTTCATGCTCCGACCAACGCGCGCGTTCACGCAGCTGACCAGCACTTTCGCCTAATAAACCAAGGCCGGTATCTTCAGCCAAACCCATGTCGTAATACATTTTTAGCAAATCTTCGTGTGGCATATTCAGTGCTAACCGCGTCACACCGATGTTACTGGAACGGCGGATAATGCCTTTTAAATCCAGATCGCCATTGCCGGTGACGTCCACTACACGACCACCGCCGACCCGGATCGGGCCATGTCCGGTTGGAATAATGGTATTCAAGTCCGCAGTGCCATTTTCCAGTGCCGCCAGAACTGGCAGAGGTTTAATGGTAGAGCCTGGCTCAAAAGTATCGGTAATAGCGCGGTTGCGGAAGCGATGCACCGCAGTGCCTTTTTTATTGTTCGGGTTATAAGAAGGGCTGTTGACCATCGCCAACACTTCACCGGTATGCACATCAACCAGCACGATAGAGCCAGAAGTTGCGCCATAGGTCAGCACGGCTTTTTTCAGTTCACGATAGGCCACCGCCTGAATGCGCTGGTCGATACTCAGCTGCAAATTACGCGATTGAGTGGCATCAGTTTGTTCCAACACTTCAATTTCGCGACCTTTGGCGTCTTTGCGGATGACTTTGCGGCCATCAATACCTTTTAGCTGTTGATCAAACTGCCGCTCCACGCCTTCAACACCGTGATCATCAACGTTGGTGAAACCTAAAATATGCGCTGCCACTTCACCGGCCGGATAATAGCGACGGGATTCCTGTTTAAAATAAATGCCGGGTACTTTTAATTTGCGGATGTAATCGACAGTCGCCGGACTGGCGTGCCGTTGCAAATAGACATAACGCTTTTTCGGATCGGTGGCGATTTTTTTAGTCAGTTGCTCCGGGGTAATTTGCAACATTTCTGCCAGCGCATGCCAACGACGATTATCCCCTTTGGCATTGGCTTGCATTACCACTTTCGAATCGGCATACACAGACTCGACCGGCACACTGACGGCCAGCTCTTCGCCGTTGCGGTCTAAAATCATGCCACGCAGCACTTCGTCCGATTTCACCCGCAGCGAACGCAAGTCACCTTGTTCCACCAGCATATCCGGCTCGACCACTTGTAAATAAGCAGCACGGGCAACCAAACCAAAAAATACCGTCGACAACGACAGCACCACAAAGGCAAAGCGCCAGCTGATCACGGTTGGGTGTTTACGGTTTTTCGCTTGTCTGCTCATGGCTCATCCACCACTATATCCTGCTGCCCGGTTGGTCGAACCATCTGGAGTTGCAACTGGGCAATCTCCTCAACCCGGCTGTGTTCAGACAAAGCCCGTTGTTCTACCAGTAAATTGCGCCATTCCATTTCTAAAGCGTCGCGTTGTTGGAATAATTTGTCTTGTTGGATGGTCAGCTGTCGGTTCTGGTGGGTAAATTCCACCACCGCCATCGCCGACAACACCAGCATCACTAACACCACAAACAGCAGCTTATGGTTGCCAATGTCTTGTAAAATCAGTTTGTTGAGTTTGATGCTACTCATAACGGATTCTTCTGTGCGATGCGCAGCACGGCACTACGAGCCCGTGGATTTTGCTCCAGCTCAGCATCCGACGGCATAATGGCTTTGCCCACCAACGCCAGTGGCAAATGCCGTTTCAGTTGCGCTTCGGTCAGCGGCAAACCTTTTGGCACGGCCGGAGGTTTGCTGTGCAACCGCATAAACTGTTTCACCATCCGATCTTCCAGCGAATGAAAGCTGATCACCGCTAGCCGACCACCAGGTTTTAATACCGCGAGCGCAGCGTCTAAAGCGGTTTTGACCTGCTCCAGTTCGCTGTTGATATAAATGCGGATCGCCTGAAAACTGCGGGTCGCCGGGTGTTTTTTCTCTTTAAAACTTTTTGGTGCCGTGGCTGCAATGAGTGCTGCAAGTTGGCTGGTGCGGGTCAACGGTGACTCAGCACGGGTGTTAACGATGGCATTGGCGATTTTCCAGGCGAATTTTTCTTCGCCGTATTCGCGCAGCACAAAAGTAATGTGTTCGACATCGGCTTTCGCCAGCCACTCAGCGGCGGAAATACCAGAGGTTGGATCCATCCGCATATCCAACGGACCATCACGCATAAAGCTAAAACCACGTTCAGCGTCATCCAGTTGCGGTGACGACACGCCAAGATCCAGCAAAATGCCGTCGATCTGGCCGCTGATCCCTTGCTCAGTTGCAACATTGCCCAGTTCAGCAAAAGCGGTGTGGCTGATATGAAAACGGCTGTCAGATGCAAATTCTTCCGCAGATTTAATTGCTTGTGGATCACGATCAATGGCGAACAATCGGCCAGCGGTATCGAGCTTGCTCAGAATGACCCGGCTATGCCCTCCCCTGCCAAAAGTACCATCAAGGTAAATTCCGCCGGGCTGAATGTTGAGGCCGTCGATTGCTTCGTTCAGCAAGACGGAAATGTGTGCTTGCTGCGTCATTACAATGAAAGATCCTGTAGTCGTTCTGAAAGTTCGGCGTCGCCGGCGATGGCCATTTCTTTTTCGGTGGCCATGTCTTCGGCAACCCGTTGATGCCAGGTCTCTTCGTCCCAGATCTCAAATTTGTTCAATTGGCCGACAAGGCGCAGGCTTTTGCTCAGGTGAGCATGCTCGCGCAAGGTGGCTGGTAATAAAATACGGCCGTTTTTGTCCATGTCGCAATCGGTGGCATGGCCCAATAACAACCGTTTCAGGCGTTGTTCCTGCGGGTTAAAGCTGGACAGCCTTTTCAATTTTTCTTCGATTTCTTCCCACTCGGTCAGCGGGTACAACAACAGGCAAGGATCTTTGTGATCAATGGTGCAGATCAGCGCGCCGCCAGTTTCAGACAACAGGCTATCGCGGTAACGCGTTGGAAGCGTCAACCGGCCCTTGTCATCCAGGCTTAGAGCAAATGATCCACGAAACATGTTGATCCCATTTTGTTGTATTGACGATCCAGTGCGAATGATCCAGTAAGACTGATCCGATAAAAATCGATGATCCAGTGAAGATCGATCCGGTAAAGATCCACTTTCACCCACGAATCTCCACAATGATACAGTTTAGGGCGCTGAATTCGGCCTTGTCAAGGTAAAACCCCACTTCAATGATCGAATAAAAGCCAATAACCACGCGGCTTAGCGCAGTGACTTTAAAAAAAGTGGTAAAAAATGGTGATCCAGGATTGTTTGCAGAATTTTTGAAGCGAGCTTGGCGCAAAAACGTTACGCATAACCCAAGATCAATCCCGCGCGACTGCGATGGACGCTGCTTCGGGCAAACTTGTGACAGCAGGATCTTTAGATCACTGATCTAATTAGATTTTTCTTGTATACGCTAATGGCGCTAATCTGGAAAAACCGTCAACGGGGTTACAAGTCACAAGCACTGCTGGCTTACGGCCCCTGGGTTTATGGCTGGGATTACGAATAGAATGCTGCAAAAACGACCCTGCGCCTCGGGTAACCAAGCAGCCGGATTTTTGCGGCTCGGTGGATGGCGTACTGCGGCTTGGCGAGTACCCAGATAAGTTGCTGAAAACGACAGATCTGGGACGTAGATCAACGGCAAAGATCCCGATCTGGCAGTAAATTCACGGCAATGATCAAAATCAAGCTAAAAAACCTGCAATAACCGCCAGATCCGCAGATCATTCACCGCTGCCATCGCAGAAAATCGCCTAAAAATAAGCCTTAGCAGCGTAGTAACCACTCACACACATCAAATAATAACAATTCTCAATTGCACTAAAATAGAAAATTGCTAAAATAGCCGCTCTTGATTGTTCCCGATAAATGCCCGATCCGCATGCTGATCGGATCCTGCTGAGGCCACCATGTCGTTCACTGCTATGTCGTCAACTGCCATGATACTGCTGATCATTGTCGGGCTAAGCCTGTATCTGGCCTATGGCATTCAGGACGGTTGGCGTCGCCGTTATCGTCAGCGCCGGCAAAAACAACAACAGCAGCTGGAATTGTACCGGCTGCGCCGGCAAGGTAATGTGCTAAAACTTTGGCTGCGCCACCCTAGTGGCCAGCTATTACCCAAGGCTAAAGCCGGCCAACATCTGCAATTATTTAGTCAGGATCAACAAGGACAGCCGCTAAGCCGGGCCTATTCGCTGGTCAGCGACTGCCAGCAACGCCACTATTATATGCTGGCGATCAAAATTGAAGCAGGTGGCAAGCTGACGCCGCTATTAGCCCAGAACCTAAGCCAGGGGCAATTGTTGAGCTGCAGTTATCCAAAAGGTCATTTTGGACCGGCGGTTAGTCTGCGGAATCTATTGGCTCGGCTGTCCCGGCAACCATTCAAAGCAACACCCCTGGTGCTGGTGGCCGGTGGTATTGGCATTACGCCGCTGTTGCCGATGATCAATAGCGCACTGCGCCAGCAACGTCCGGTCACTTTGGTGTATCAGGCGCGCCAGCGTCATGACTTACTCCAACATCGTAAATTACGGCGTTTCGCCGCCCAAACTCAGTTGCAGTATTTGCCGGTGCTTAGCCAGCCCGATGGCAACTGGCCTGGTCGTCATGGTCGGATTACCGCGGCAGAGTTAGCGCAGCTTGGCGGCAAGCAAGCGGAATATCTGATCTGCGCCAGCGCCGAGATGGTGCTGACGCTGGAACAGGGTTTAGCGGATATAGGTTGTCGCAAGGTACGGCACGAGCTGTTTAGCGCAGCCCACAGTACCCAAAGTTTTGCCATCACCCTGGGATCGGCGCAAGCTAATAGCTTAGGCCACAGTTCAGTGCTGGATGCGCTGCTAGCCAGTGGCGTGAAAGTACCCTATGACTGTCGCGGCGGTTCTTGTGGCGCTTGTGCCCTGCGAGTCATCGAAGGCAGCTGCAGCAACGTGCTGCACAGTGAATTTAGTGTGGGCGCCGATGAAGTACTGAGCTGCTGCGTGCAGGCAACCTCCGCTTTGCAGCTTGCCTTTCCTGGCGAAGCGGCTGAAGCAGCGGCCGATGAAGACAATTTGTCTCCATCTCCATCCGCCGCAATGTCCGTTATTGACTACCGGCAAGCGTAAACTCTTTATCCGACAACAGCCGCACTTTATCGCCATCTTTGAGCGTATCGGCGCCACGCACCACCAATAAGGCGCCTTGGCGTAACGGCGCATCAACCTGCAACCATTCACCCTGGCCCTGACCCGGCACCACTGCAACCCGCTTCACAACTGAATTGTTGTTCGCATCCTGCTGCACCAAAAATACCGCATGTTGATTTTTCCCCAGCACCAGCGCGTCGCGATGCACCACATGACTCACCGCCGCAGCCGCGGTGGGTAAAGCCACGCTGACCAATTGCCCGACCTGAAATTCACGGGCTACTTTGGCGTCAATCAGCAGCCTGGCTTCAAAGGTTTGTGAACGTACATCCGACACCGGGATCACCGAGGTTAATTTCAGACTGGTTTCACCTTGCTGCCGATACACCGGTAAACTTTGGCCCGGCGTCAGAAAAGAGGCGTAACCCAAAGGCGCAAATACCCGCACTTCCAGATCGGTTAAATTCACCAGCTGCAATAAGGTTTCACTGCGACTGACTTCTTCACCGACCTGATGCGCGCGGCTACTGACCACCCCGGCAAACGGTGCTTTGAGTTCAGTACGGCTCAGTTGATCCTGCAACTGCGCCAACGATGCCCGTGCCAGCTCGACATCCGCGCTTGCCAAGTCAAAATCGGCCTGCATTTGTTCCAGCTGGGTTTGCGAAATCAGCTGTTTGCTGACCAATGTGGTAAGTCGCGCCAGCTCTTTGCCTAAACGGGTGACATTAATTTGCGAGCGTTTTAACTGCGCCTGCAATTCGTTGGCGCGCAGTTGCAAGGGCTTGGCATCCAGTCGCGCCAATACATCACCGGCAGCAACTGTGCTTCCAGGTTCAGCGATCCAGTCCAACCGGCCGTCGACACCGGCGCTTAAATTCGACTGAAAACGGCTGTAAACTTGACCCGACACCATCATTTGCGGGCTGACTTCGACCGAACGCACCGGCGCCACACTGACTACTTTTGGTGGTACTTCTGGTTTCACTTCAGCAGCGTCTTCAGCCGCCAGCAGCAATGGGCTTTGCAACAAGGTGCCAATAGCGATGGCCAGCATCAGCAAATTAAAGGTTTTCATAATTGAATACTCCGTTTTTTGTAGCTGCGGTTTTTGTAGCGGCGGTGTTCGTTGGGGCTGCAGTTAAACGCCAGGCGCTTAACCGCAACAAAGATGGCATCAGGACTAAAGTGAAGATGGCGCTGAACGTCATACCACCGACAATCACGGTCGCCAGACCACGGTAAATTTCGGTGCCAACGCCTGGCACTAACATCAATGGCAACATGCCGACAATGGTGGTCAGGGTACTCATGTAAATGGGGCGGGCACGGATTTGAATGGCGGCATCGATAGCAGCATTCAGATCCAGGCCATCCTGCAGATTGCTGCGATATTGCTCCACCAGCAAAATGGCATTGTTCACCACCAGCCCCAATAGAATGATAAAACCAATCATCGTCAGTAAATCCAGTGCCTGGAACGTCACCAGATTTAACAAGCGCAGTGCAATCACCCCGCCGAGCAACGACATCGGCATCGTCAGGATCACCAGCGCACTGGCTGGCACCGACTTAAACATCGCCGCCATCAGTAAAAATAGGATCAACACCGCGATCACAAAATTCGCAGCCATGGTGCTGATGGCGGCTTGCAACCGATCAGCACTGCCACGAAAGCCAATGGTCAGATTTTCGTCGGCAGTTAAGCGCAGCGGTTGCACCACTTCAGTCTGTACCAGCTGCATCACATCGGCCAACGCCATGGTGGCAGGCGGGGTGATTTGCAGACTGACGGTGCGCAAACCATTCACCCGCAGCAGATTGGTCGGCCCAACCGAACGTTGCATACTGGTCAGTTGACCAATGGTTTGCACACCGGCCTGACCGGTATATAAAGGTGTCGCCTGCAATTGCTCCGGCGTCAGCCAGGGCGCGGCACGCAGAATAATATCCATCCGCTCATTGCCGTCAAACTGCTCACCGACATAAATGCCATCGGTCACCGCCCGCACCGCATTGGCCACGGTAAAGCGATCAACCCCGGCTTTGGCGATGTTCAGCTCATCCGGCACGATGCGAAGCTCCGGCTGGTTTTGGGCAAGTCCAGGTTGCGCCTGAATGGTGGCTTCCGGCAGTTTTTGTTGCAGCAACGTCATCGCCTGTTCGGCTTGTTGCATCAGTAAATCAGTGTCTGGCCCCTGAAAATCCAGAAACATCTCACGGCCGGAATTAAAGCCAAAATTCAGTAAAGAGGCGCGAAAACTAAAAGAGGTGGTATCAGGTAAATCTTTCAGAATCTCGGTGCGCAGCAAGGTCAGCATATCCTCAACCGCCCGCGGATCTTCCGGGTAGATAAACAGCACATTAAAGGCCGGGAACATCGACAGGTTATAGCCTTTGATCGCCGGATACTTTTTATCCTGATAATAAGGTTTCAGCCGCTGCACCAATAACTGGCCAATTTCCTGCTCCATCACTTTGATATTGCCACCAGGCGGCAGCTGAAAGCCGGTGAAAATACCGTCCGAGTTGGCCTGCGGCAGGAAATCCGCTTTCGGTAGCAGTAACATCACCAACAAGGCCGCGCCTGGCACCAAAAGCGCGGCCCAGCCCAGCGCTTTGGGCAAAGTTCCGGTCAGCCGGTTAACGCCTGTCGCTAATCGACGCCACAACTGCTGCAGCGGATCACCTTGCTCTGGCGCTTGCTGAAACCAGCGTAAACTGGCAACCGGGATCACCGTTAACGCCACCAACATCGACGCTGCCACCGCCACGGCCAGCGTCAGCGCCAGATCGTAAAACAACTGCCCTTCCACCCCTTGCATAAACAGCACCGGTAAGAAAATTGCCACAGTGGTCACGGTGGAAGCGAACAAAGCCCCTTTCACCTGAGCGCAGCCTTTGAGCACCGCCTGACGCAGCGCCATGCCACTTTGCTGCAACCGCACGATATTTTCCTGCACAATAATCGCGGCATCCAGCACCATCCCCACCGCAAATGCCAACCCGGCCAGCGACACAATATTCAGACTGCGTCCCATCGCTTGCAACACCAAAATCGCCACCAACAACGACACCGGAATGGTCAGGCCAATCAGCAAGGTCGCTTTCCAGCCGCGCAGGAAATACCACAGCGTGATCAGACTCAGCAGCACCCCCATTAACAGATTGGAATTGACCAGCGCCAGCGCGCGGCGAATGTGAATAGAGGCATCAAAACTGAGTTCAATTTCGAGGCCTTTGGGGTGCAGCAGATCGCGGTTTAATTCGGTGATCGCCAGATTCACCTGATCCAGAATGGCCACGGTATTGGAGTTGTCACCGCGCTCCAGCGTCAGGTAATAAGCCGGAAAACCATTGCGTTTGGTAAAACCGGCTTGCTCCGGCATCCCAACTTCAATGGTAGCAACTTCCGACAGATACACCGGTCGTCCCTGATTGTAAGACACAATCATCCGGCCATAATCACTCTCGTTAAACTGACCTTCAAAGCGCACTGTGTACTGACGGCGGCCAACATCGGCGAAACCACCGGAAACATTGCTGCTGCGATTGATATTCGATTGCAGTTGGTCGATGGTAATACCCAGCGCCGCCATTTTGTAGGGGTCAAAAGTGATGTGTAGCTCTTTCGGTAAATCTGAGGCTAAATCGACATTGGACACCCCGGGAATAGCGCGAAACTTCGGGCCAATGTTGTCGCGGATAAACTTCAGATAAGGGCCAAAATCATCCGGCGCATTGGGGTTCATTTGTTTAATCAGTAACGAAGCCACACTGCCGCGACCACTGCCCACCGTGATCACCGGCTCGGCTGCTTCACGTGGCCTGGGTGGCGCCTGATTCAGCGCGTTGATTACGTCCAACATCGCCCGCTGCATGTCCTGCCCGACTTCAAAGGTCAGACTGATAAAGCCAAAACCGGCACCAACTTCGCTTTGCACTTCCACCACCCCAGGCACGGCGCGTAAAGTATTTTCCTGCGGCTCAATAATGGTGGCTTCCATTTCCTGCGGCGCTGCCGAGCGCCAGCCATTATTGATAAAAATTTGCGGCCGATCTAAATCCGGCAATAGCTGGATCGGCAGTTTCAGCAAGGCCAAAGCGCCAAACAACACAATCAACACCACCACCACTAAGGTAGCGGCCGGGTTTTTACAACTGGCGCGGGTTAAATCCATCACCTTGTCCTGCATCTAAGAAATTTCAGCCTGCAGTATATGAAGCGATGTTGGGAACTTTGGAACTGATGGGACGAGCGGTGGGTTAATTGCAACCAGCTGGATCCAACGCGGCTTCCTCCTTAAAACGACGAAGGCGAAGCAGTATGAGCCAAGGTAGTATTCAAAAGCTGGTGTGATAAACCTGGTTGTAAATCTTGCGGAATTCCGCATGATAATCTGGGGCAAACCAACGTAAATGGGCGTCCAGATAAGCTTTGGTTTTGGTGACATCGGCCAGCGCGGCATCAAACTGTTGCAGCATTTCCTTGCCTTGGGCAGTGCGCGAGCACAGGATATGCCCCAGTAAAAAGGCCGGCGATTCAGCGATGGCATAACTGACCAGCTTGGTACCATCCGTTTGCTGTGCTTGATAATGCGCAGCCACATTAGGATATTCCAGCATCAGATCAATACGACCAGTTCTGACCATATCCACCACCCCGGCGGCCATATCGTCCGCCTCACGTTGCCAAAAGCGGTTTTGCCATTGTGGCGCCTCAATCAGCGCATCCAGTTCAGCGCCATAATTGCGGCCACTGACCACCACAAACCTTAATTTATGCGCCTCCAGCAACACCTTTCGTACGCTGATCCGGCCTTGTGCATCCAGCATTTCGGCCATGATCTTGGCTGCCACAGAATCAGCTCTGCTAAAAATCCGCAGCCCCGGAAACACCACCTGCGGCAGCTTCGAGGCATAACTGTTATTCAGCCGCTCTGAAGTGATAATTTTGTTGCCCGCGCAAGCATTGGGCCGGGCTTTTAACAAGTCCATCGCCCTTTGGTTATTTACCACCATGGTTTGTATTTGATACTGCGCCAACTTGGGTAACATCAGCTGTAAAGTCGCGCCACTGACATCCACCGGCTGACTGGTTTTATACACCGGTTGATTATTTACAGCATCGGTCAGCCACAACATAGGCTGTACTTGCCTGGTTTGTTTTTTGATTTGAATGGGCTCTTGTGCCTGAACAGTTGATAGCCACAACAAACATGCAGCGCCCCCTAACAGCAGCTTCCCACCACAAGCTTTTAGCAACGACTGAGGCTTTTTTTCAGCATGTTGTTGGCGATCAGGGAATTGACTCAACATCAACAGAAACCAGCATATAGGGTATATGGCTGATTAAAGCATAGCCAGAATTCTGCGTCATGCGATCTGGGCCAAAACAATTGTAATTGATTGTTTATAGGAAGAATTATTGCTTTGGAAAGCGTTAAGGCAATTCTGACACTGTGAACTTAAGCGCTGAATTGCCCTGAACTACCGCGACAATTTCCTTGTTGAGCCTGAAAAAATTTTACCTTAAATTGCCTCTCGGTTAAGATTACAATCACTTTACTCAAACATATTAACAAAACAGGCTATCTTGTGGCCGTAATGGAGTACAACTTGCTACAACGTAGTTTTATTTTGGCGCTACTGTCCATTGTTTTCGTATGCCAGGCGCAACCATCGAATAGCCGTATTTTTCAGCAAACCAAGCAGCCGACCGAGCATTTTCGACTTATTAAGACAAAAGCCGGTGAAGTGGTGCAAGAACCCCTGAGGGTGCTACCTGACGGCCAACAAAGATATATCATCGAACTCGAAGGACCGACGTTACTGCAACAAGTCGAACAGATACAACTGCAACAGCTAACACAATTACAAATAGATAACACCAGCCGTGTCGCTACGACACCCGTTATGGCAGCAATCGCTGCACCGGTGTTGTTACAACTGGATCGTCAGGCACAGGCTGAACAACAGCAACTAGTCGGACAACTCCAACACAACGACCTGATTACCGAGACGTTTGCCAGCACTCATACCCTGGTCAACACTCTGATTGTTGCCGCCAAACCTCAAGATCTCGCCAAAATTGCCGCTGTGCCCGGTGTAAGGAAAGTCCATCCGGATCGCGAACTGCAGCTACATCTGGATAAATCGGTACCACTGATTGGCGCTGATCTGGTTTGGAAAAAGACCAATCTTCAAAGCCAATTATTACTCGGCACCGGGATCCGGATTGGGGTCCTTGATACCGGTATTGACTACACCCATCCGGATCTGGGCGGTTGTTTTGGTGATGGCTGTAAAGTTGCCGGTGGTTATGACTTTTATGATAACGATGCTGATCCTATAGATACTGACAGTCATGGTACCCATGTCGCCGGTATTATCGCGGCCAATGGCAAGGTTAAAGGCGTGGCACCAGAAGCAACTTTATACGCCTATCGGGTTTGTGCACAATATTGCCCTACCAGCTATATCATTCAGGCACTAGAACGCGCCGCTGATCCTGACCAAAACCCGCTGACCCAGGACGCGCTGGATGTGGTGAATCTGAGTCTGGGTGGGCCAGGTGACCTTGATGATTTATCAACGATTGCCGCGAATAACGCCTCGCGTGCCGGTATCGTCGTGGTTATTTCTGCAGGTAATGACGGTAAAAAGCCCAATGCAGTTGGCTCGCCGGGTAACGCCGAATTGGCAATTACCGTCGGTGCCAGTAACCAGGCTGATCAGATGGCAGATTTCAGTTCGCGCGGCCCCAGCGCCAGTGATCTGGTGTTTAAACCTGATGTCGCTGCGCCTGGTGACTTCATTAACTCAACGACACCGAACAACCAGCATGCCTATAAAAGTGGGACTTCGATGGCGGCACCTCATGTGGCAGGTGCTGCAGCATTATTAAAACAACAGCAAAAAAACCGCACACCGGCACAAATTAAATCGTTGTTGGTCAACAGCGCCAAAGATTTACAACAACCGTTGGCTGCGCAAGGCAGCGGCCGCTTGGACGCACTAGCCGCAGCCAATGCGACTTTGACCTTCAGTCCGCAGTCGATTTCATTTGGTAAGCTGGACAGCAGCAAAGCCTTGTGGGTACAACAACAAGCGTTGGTCATCCACAATACAGCTGCAACCAGTACCACTGTACGAATCGAACAACCAACGCTGCCTGTAGGCGTTAAATTAACGATGATACCAGCCAGTACTATCGCACTGACAGCCGGTGGTAGTCAGGAAGTCCAGATCCAATTGACTGTTGACCCCGCAATTTATCAAATGCCAGCCAATGGCAATGTGGTCGAAGATTTGTCGCTGAATATCCGCAATGAACAAACGAATTACCGACTTGCACTGACCTTTTTGGCCTACCATTCGCTTGAAATTGACAGCACCGATTACATCAATCAACTGCAAATTTATGATGAAGCGGGCAACAGGTATTTTAACGGCAGCGCCTGGGGTGGGATGGGATTGCGGATGCCAACCGGCACTTTTGACTTCATCGCCAGCTATGCGATGGGTGCAAAACAGCGGATTGTGGTGAAAGAACAACAAGAGATTAATCAGCAACAAAAGCTAACTATCGACCCTGCTACGGCAATTCATGAAATCTATTTAGAGTCCATCAGCGACCGTGACGGTTCACCGGTACCGTTGGAATCTCTTATCGGCGGTGTCCATGCGCTGGAAATCAGGCATCAGTCTAAGCCGGTTTATTTCTTGCAAATGAATGGTTTCCTCGGAGACAACAGCTGGGGCACAACTTCCGGTCCGCAGCTGACCCAGGGGCAGTCTTTGCTGATCTCGCCATTTTCCGACAAGTTTCAGTTAGCCGTTGCCGCTTATTGGCAAGATACCCGTGCCAAACCGGACGATATTCAGCTGTATAGCTGGTCGCAGCGATACACCGGTATGAAGAGTGGCGAAATCATCCAACTTGATGCCAAAAACCAAAACCGCTTGGTGACACAGGTGGGCGCAGCACCATTTCCGCAGAGTCTTAGTTTTAGCTACATCATTATTCGTGAATTAACCGGCTATAACCTCGCCAGGGAAGACAGATCCGCTACTGTCGGTTATGGCAGCAGACTTGCTTTAGTTGCTGCAAATCAGAATGCGACACTGAGTATCTATGGGACCGCTGCATCTTCGATCCCCTATTATGGCGTGGGATTGTTTCAGGTATGGGTCGATGCCAATGATTATAAAAAAAGTGTGTCGGGCAGCAACTGGCGTTTTAGCGGTCAACACGGCATTTCAAAATTTTCGCAGTGGAATCAGTTTGGCCTTTCTCTTGATAAACCAATCACCTACGACGTCAATCCACAAGGTCAACAGTATTTGACGACCCTGCCGCATTGGGCGAATTTTTTTGGTTATCTTTATGGTGGTGTCCCCAATTTTACGGTTCGCGTTCACCCGCTTAGAGATATCTATGGCAGTTTTATCGAACACCGGACATCAGCAGAAGACCCAGTACAGTACTATTCTCTGCTGCGCTGCGACCATCAGCCCGGTAGCAAACGGCAGTCGACAGAATTTTCGTTTACCTTTGAAAATGTCTGCGATCGTTACGAAGTTGAAATTCAGTATACAACCGCATTATTGGATCAACAGACCACATCATCCAGTCGCATGATAATGTTGGCAAAAAATTACAATCACGACATGTTGTTAAGTCAGGTTCGGCTCGGCTATGACAACCAACCAAGTCAGCTGATCAGCCAAGGCACCGGCTTTTTTGAAGTAAGTGGCTATAAGATTGATGCGGTCAGCGCCGAAATTCACTATCAAGGTCAATGGTTGCCTCTGAGCATGCAGCTCACGACACCAAATGCGGAGACGCTGCCGGTATTCCGGGGTGAATTTGCCTTGCCGGACACTGCTGCTCTTGCTTCGATCCGCTATACCATCAAAAACAACAATGGTAACAGTCTGGAATCGGTATTCCACAATGCGGCAATCGTAGGTCCAAAGCCGGAAACAGCATTATTGTTGGACCACGACAAAGACGGTATCCCGGATTCTCAGGACCCTGACGACGATAACGATGGTATCAGCGATATCGATGAATTGCGCTATCGGCTTGATCTGTATAAAGATGACCGGCAAGGTGATCTGGATAACGACGGTTTAAGCAACATATTGGAGCTTGAACTGATGACCTTTCCGCATCAGGCGGATACCGACACTGATGGGATCGCTGATGGTTTTGAGCATCAATACGGGCTCAAGCCACTCGACAAATCCGATGCGTTATTAGACCCGGATCAGGACAGTTTGACCAATCTGCAGGAATTTAGCGCCAAAACCGATCCAACCAAAGCGGACACTGACGGCGATACTTTACCGGACGGCTGGGAAGTCAAATACAGCTTAAACCCGCTGGACATTGGTGATGCGGCGTCAGACCGTGATAACGATGGCGCAACTGCGTTGCAGGAATTTAGCCGTAATACCGATCCCACGGTTTCAAATCTGGTGAACAAACCGGTACCGGCTGAACAAGGTTCTTCCGGTGGAGGCAGCGTTGGCTGGAGTGCCTTATTATTACTTGCCGTGAGCGGATGGCGGCGGCGATTTGCGAGCTGCATAGAGCAACGGATATAACTCCTCATTGCATGGCTGTCACTTAGTCAGGTGGCAGCCATGCAATCTTCACCCTTCACCCCGACAAAATATCCAGGCCTGTTGCCGATCCAAGGCCATACTAAGAACGTAGAGCCGACACTTTATTTCTATTTAAGAAAAAACCGCATTTGAGCGTCATGGCTGATGGAAAATGCCTGCACCCGGAGCCTTTATGACCACAATGATCCTGCCCTTTCGCCAACAAGCCTTTCTGATCGCCAATCTGGTGAATCTTGCGTTATTCCTGTTGACCCTGCTGTTAGCGGCCTTGTTTACAGGCTGGTTACCGGCGCTGTTGGTCGGACTGCCGTCTTTAGTGTTGCCATGGTTTTTATATCGCAGTTTTGGCGATCAGCTGTTGTCGCGGCTGGCTTTTGGTATCAGTTTTATGCTGTTTGCCGCTTTGCATATCCATTTATCGCTGGGCAAAACTGAACTGCATTTTGGCATTTTTGTGCTGCTGGCGCTGCTCATCGCCTTTCGCGACTGGCAAGTGATCCTGGCGGCGGCGCTGGTGATTGCGGTGCATCATCTGCTGTTTATGTATTTGCAGTTCAACGGCTCGCCGGTGTATCTGGTACCACAGCGCGATGCCAATCTTGGTATTGTGGTCATCCACGCTTTGTATGTGGTGATTGAAGCGGCGGTGCTGATCGTCATCTGTAAACGTAGCTTGCGGGAGGGCATGGAAGGTCAGGCATTGTTTGCTGTCACCGAGCAACTGGTGAGCGCGGACCAAAAAATTGCCATTTCCAGCCGCGCTCAGGATATTAATTCTAAGCTGGTCAACAAGTTTAACCGGGTGCTCAGTACCCTGGCGCAAACGGTGAATACCATTGAATCTTCGGTCCGCGAACTTAGCCTCGAAAGTTCTAATCTGCTTGAAGAAGGCCATCAGCTGACCGACAATCTGGCGAATAAGCAACAGGCGGTGGATAGAATTGCCGATGCCACGCAGCAGATGTCGGCCGGGATCACCGAAGCGGTGCGGTTGTCACAATTAATGCTGGAAACGGTCGGTCAGGCCAGTCACTCAGCAGATGCCGGGCGCTCGGCGGTCACTGCCACTATAGGTTCAATTGACACCCTGACCGGCACTTTGCAAGGTTCGAGGGACAAAGTGCATCAGATGGCCGTGTCCACCAACGAAATCAAATCGGTGCTGGAAGTAATTCAAAGCATCGCCGAACAAACCAATTTACTGGCGCTCAACGCTGCCATCGAAGCCGCCCGCGCTGGTGAACAAGGCCGGGGTTTTGCCGTGGTCGCCGATGAAGTGCGCACTTTGGCCTCCAGAACCCATGGTTCTACCAATGAAATCAAACAGATGATTGCGAGGTTGGTGCAAGCCAGCCAGGATTCGGTCGAGGCGGTTGATCAATGTCTAACGCAAATTCAAACTACCATCGGTTATGCCAGACAAAGTGATACTGTGCTCGACACCATCCGCCAGCAAGCGGGCCATGTTGAACGCACAGCCCAACAAATGACCGCCACTTTGCAGCAACAAGACCAGTCCAGCCAACAAATTGACCGCAGCGTACAACAGCTTAGCCAGATGAGTGAACGCCAGTACGCACAAGGGCAAAAGGTGTTAAAAAGTGCCGATCAGGTCAGCAATATCAGTCAATTGCTGCAAGAAGAAGCGAACAGGTTTAGTCAGTGAAGCTCAGTTCACTGCGCATTGGCTGGGCGCTGTTATTGCTCTGGTTGCTGGCAAGTTCGGTGTTGTTATTTCGATTGGGGCAGACTGATGTTGGCGAATTTGACCCGCAATTACAGCTGCAGCAGCATCCGCAACAACTGGCTGCTTTGCTGCGCCTGAGCGGTGCCGGCAGCGGTGAAACCCTGTTGTTAAATGTGCTGGACCCGAATTGTCGCTGTGCCGCTTTGGCCGAAAATCATCTGCAACAATTGCAACCGACGCTGACCAAACTACCTAAGCTGCGGCAACTCGCGTTCAACCCAACGCAATTACAACAAGCCGGCATTGCAGTTCCGGCAACCCCGATGATGATTGTGCTTCGGAACAAGCAGCTTATTTACAGTGGCCCCTACGCCAGCGGCCCGGCCTGTAGTATCGGCGAATCGCTGCTTGATCAGGTACTGCAGCAAAAACTTCAGACACCGGCGAGCTGGTTAAATAGCGAGACTGTGACTTGCCGCTGTTTGCGTAGCTGAGGTGCATGACGGTACTTTGGTTTGGTAAACAGGAACGTGACAAAGACATACATATCTATAAAATACCGATCATCCCATCAACCACAGCTCGTTGCTATTGATCTTTAAATCGCTGCGAACTTATAGCCACATTCCAGGTGTGTGCATTCTATGAAATGGTTTTTTCTGGCTTTTATGATATTGCTTGCTGTCGTGGGTAAGACCATCTTCATTGACCCGTGGTCCTGGCGCAAAGTGATGGCTGGCATCGCTTTTAATCTGTGTGTGATCTCGCTGCTGATCATCTGGTGGTCGGCATATTTTCGTGCGGGCGTGGCGAAAGCCAGCGGTCAGGTGATAGGTCACGCAATCATGATACTTGGTATGGGAATCGGTATGGCAACTTGGGGGGCCGATGCTGTCATGTCCAATAGTTGTGACAACCTGATTTCCGATCCAAGTTCCCGCAATTATCTGAGTCAGCTAGCAACTTATGTGAAAACAACAGGTTTTTGCCGCGAGCTCGGTGTTGGCGTGGTATTTCTGGGTTTGTTTCTGACATATCCCAGTGTTCGGCTATTTTTTGGTCTCGCAGGTCGCTCTGAAAGTAGAAACTCCATTCTCTAAATTTTGATATCAGTACGCCAGCGAAGTCAGCTAGCAGTCTTTAAACTGGCGTACTACCGCTAACGCGGTGAGTACGCCCTACGCAAATA
>NZ_SACS01000026.1 GCF_004005945.1 Rheinheimera riviphila | reverse complement strand
CCATCAGATCTTCAGGAGATTTGCAGTCAGCTAACAGCTGATCCAGTAATTGGTCTGTAATTGGCATTCTTTATCCCTTCCAAGGAGTTAGGTAGAATGCCACTTACACAGATTTTTTTACAGACTCGATCATTGATGAGAATAAGGACTTTAATTCAATCAACCATCACCAAATAAGACAAAACCCGCTATGCGGGTCCTGTATCGTTGTACTTCAGCTAGAAAGCTAAGGTTAAAGGTTATCGCCAATGTTGCTCATCTCTTTGTGGTGGCAAAAACTCACTCCCAAGGTCAGTCTAGCGATAACAGCCGATGGTTGTTTTCGCGCCATTAGAACCCTCAGGGCTGTGCCTGTAATCTCTATCTGGGTAGGCGAACAGCAAGCATGAAAATTATACTGCTATCAAATGGTTAGAGGAAGGGAGACGCAAGTTGAATTTTGTCATAAACATATTTCTGTTTAAACCACTTTCTTTAACAATTGAATTTACAGTATGGATATCAAGTAAGTCTATTGCATTCTGAAGCATTGTGGGCTGCTCTATTAACATCAAGTCATCCCCACGCTCATTTTTGGTATAGCCGTTCTTGGACAGATAAATGTACGCAGACTTTGCTTTCTCTGGAGAAAGCAACCCCAAAGCTTTCGCCCTGTAAATTATCGCCTTTAGGCTAACACCCCATCTCACCTTCAGCTGAACAAGGGAATCCCAATTCAGGTAAGCGCCTCTAACCATCGGGAACTCAGAAGCAAAAGCACTTCGTGGCATCAGAAATGCGCTGGCAAAATTGTTGGCCTGTTGCTCAGTAGTGCGACAACCTGTTTCTATACCTTGGTGCATTATTAAATGCCCAAGCTCATGGGCGAAGTCAAACCTAAGTCTACCGGGGCTTAGTTTTTGAGTATTACGAACAACTATTGGTCTTCCAGTGAAAGTTGAAAAGGCGTCAATCTTTTCATCTGCATCAGCCAAGTTGACGACTATACAGCCAAGAGTTTCCAAAAGTTTTATAACATGAGAAATTGGCCCTAATCCCAACCCCAACTGTCTTCGAACTTTTTCTGCCAATACTTCAATATCTTTAACAGAGTCATATTCATGATCTTCGGCTTCATAAATGTTTATCGCTGGAAAATCTACAATATCGTCAATCAATGAAAAAATATGGCTATTCAACACTTCAACTTGTGCCACAATCGTCTTTTTAAGTTTCTGAGTTGAGGATCTAACACTTCTAAAATGACACTGTTCAGTCTCTAGGACTTTACTCCTTGTCTTGTTAAAGAAGCTTGTATCAACGCCTAAAGCGTCAGCCAATAACTTCAGTTGAGCAATTGATGGGATCGCATCATTTTCCAGCTTAGAGGCATACTGCCGTGTGACGCCAAGTATACTTCCAACATCAGCGAAAGATAATCCCGCAGCAAGTCTTGCTAACTTTAACTGTTCGCTATTAAAACGAAATGTTTTGCTATCCATTGTTTACTGCTGCTACTTACTTTCTTGCGTCTTTTGAGAACTATGTTTGAGTGACACTACAGGCATGTCAATTTCGACAGGCTGAGCCACTTCACCTGAAATTGGCGACGAAATTACATCTTCGTGTTCCCACATGCAAACAACATTTTCATTGATGTCGAAACCGACCAATGTCACAGATGGAGAGTAATCAACGCCATTGGACTTAGGGTTTAAGTAAAATCGCCAAATAAGAGGGATATCTGGATTGTGCTCCTCTAAATCCAGTCCTATCTGCTGTCTTTCAACCGCATTGCGTTTTACTCGGTGTGTTTTCTTCGGCGCATGTGGGTCATCAACTACAAACTGAACCAACGTGTTACCAATTCTTGCCGTATAGTCCATTGTTTGATTAGCTAAAGTTATCCAAGGATAATTGTCATCCTCATGCATAAGTTTCAGCATACCTTGAGGCAATCCATAATTGGCCGTGCCCTTGAACCATGCAGTAGCATTGGGGCTTTGGGCGAAACTTTCCGCCTCATCCAAAACGTCTAGCAATCGATTACTGACAATCTTTAAACGTTCTTCTGTTAAGTCCACTGAAAAGTTTTCTGGTACTCGACCCATTCTGTGCTCCAGCGTAAAAGGTTAAGCTAGCAATAGTTGTGAAATGCCATAACTATTTTATGCACATTTTAAAAAACGTCAACCTTTTATTGCTAAATCAAACTTTTGTCAACCTGAGCTTACCCCATAGCTAGGCTACAAAAAGTCCCTCCATCACCGAGTCACTGGTGAGGACAAGGCTTTGGATTCAACACAAACTACAAACCAGCCAGTTATTGGTAGACCCACTCTTTGTGCTCATATAAAGACTCCACAATTAAATTTATCGCCAAGTTTCACTTCCGACTTACGCTCAAAAATGTCTTTTCTAGTGAGTAGAAACTGGTGAATTCAGTACTGGTATCGTTTAAAAAAAATTGATGTCTTGAGGACTTAGGGTCCGGTTAGAAGTCATATTTGCCAGAATCTAAATCGTCAAAAAAGGTCTCAGCATCGACTAAATCATCTTGATCTAAATCAGAAAAACGAAGTTTGATAAGGCCCATTTTTTGTTGTTCTTTGAGAAAACTGATTTCATCAGGACTGAGACCGCCGCGCAACAGTTCAAAGTCTTGGATCTGAATTTCAGACTTTTTCCCATCACCTTCCACAAAGTATGTACTTCCACTAAAAGTTTTAACTAAGTTTTGCTTGGGAAGGATTGCCATTATCTTAGAAGTACAGACATAGTCTCCAACTGAAAACCTGTTTGTAACGTCTTGCGTGCAAATGCCCCATAGAATCCGACCCACCAATTGGTCTTTGTCGCAGATAGAGACGATATGCCAGTTTTTAACCTTCGTATTCATAAGCAAATCCCGGCTAATTGCGAGAGTTAAGATCAGTAACGCCATAGTTTTTGAAGCCAGCTGGCTGAAGAGTCGATTGGCACATGCCGCTATATCTACTACCAGTTAACCCCGATTTTATTTGCCTTTTCCGGCATTTCTTAAGTTGGCGGGGATTCATGCGTCCCTGTCGACGTATGCGTTTTATATAACATTGCTGTCCCTTTGCCTTACTTGCAGCTATTGATGCAAACGTGGTTTGCTCACAGTGCTTAACCAGACTGACGAATTGCTTTCGTGTTTTGAAGTGCTTAGATAGCAACGCTTTATTCCTACATGTCAGTTTGCGTTTCATGCTGACAGACCTTTGTCATTGAGTAAGAACTGAAATGCGAATTCTATTTCTCTAGTTAGCAGGTCAGGGTTCTGCTCATATTCGTGTTGAGCATATGCTGCACAAGCCTGAAACCAGAAACTGTCTCGTTCCGCCTTACAGTACTCAAAGCCCTCCGCTTTTTGCAGCCACATCAGAACACCTTCTGGGCTTCCCATTAGCTCCTTGAAAGCCTGACGCAAGTAATACAAAGCAACGTCATCACTAACTACGTTGCCATGTAAGGGAAAATGGCGTGAGCAGTAAAGTCCAAATCGGAGGGTTGCGAGCACACAGCCATAGCTTGAAAGCAGCTGAGCACCAGCTTGGAGAATGTTTACGGATGTTACGTTTGTATCAACGTTCCTCAACCACAATGGCCAGAGCATCGCTTGATAGTAAGGACCGAACTGAATAGCTACGGCTTCGATGTCTTCAAACGCGTTTTTTGGTAGTACGAAAGACATATCAAGGTGCATATCTGACTCCAGTACATGGCTGAAATTAGGGGCACACCTTACGGTAAATCAGACTATGTATGCCAAGAATCTTTGGCACCTAAAAACCGAAGACTGATGAAAAAATAGCCTTTCACAAATGAGCGTGGTAAATTAGAAAATGAGGATCAACTATATGTTTTTAAACATTATTTTATAGTTTATTAATTGGTTTATTTTCTTAAAAAGATCTCACTCTCGTCGAATAGATGGCTTGTCAATCTGTACGTTTCGACCAAATCCTTTATTTAGAGGGATTTAATTTCGTTTGCCATTGCTCAGATCGTCAAGCGTTTCAAATTACTTTAGCTTCTGCTATCACAGCTGTGTGGTAAATTGTGGTGACGTTGATGTTACAAAAAAACTATGCCTAGCCATCCAATAAAGAAACCACTTTTTTCAAGATTTAATAAGCTTGATTGCACTGCGAGCCAATATTGCTGGCGTTCCCGGCGCTATTATCATGTCACTTGAAAAATTCGTTCTAAGTAATGCTTCGTAGTAGCCCTTCTCAGCACAAAACAACTGCTCCAACAATCTTACCCCGACTCTTAATTGATCCAGTTCTGGTGGACACGATAATATAAAAGCTTGCAATGCCTTCCTTAAAAACGCTGCCCGAGGGTCTTCTAGCAAAGGTCTAACTGTTTGGATAATTCTGCCTAGGTCACTTTCGCCTCTCCGGTAAAGCTCAGTCACGGCTCTAGCAACTTCCGCATTGAGCATGCGCTCATTGCGGGATATTGTCCCGCATAAAAGCTGCTTTTGATAAAGCAGCTCAATTGCCGAATGCCGCCGAGCATGCCGCTTTGAAGTACTTAGATCATTGGAAAAATTGCTGACTAGCGATTTCATCAAAGTCAGTTCAAGCTCCGACTGAGTAATTTCAGTAGTAACACATGATAAATAGTCTTCAGGTTCCATGTTTTTTGAAGCAAACAAGTCGTAAATTTTCCTGCTGTAATAATCCGTTGCTTCAACCTGTTTAGGTTTATTATCCCTGATTGGCGTATGACAGTAGTCGCATTGCAGATCTATTAAGCCTTCATTTGTATATCGTTGATTACAACTGTGACAAGAATCAACCATCAAACACTCATGCTGCACGCAGCACAGGTAACTATTGAATGACCAATATGCAGGTGCCTCACAACCATCTTCGTAACAAATTGGGCATATCTTGATTCTTGACATGTCAAAATATGAACGATGACGGTTCACCAGAAGCCACACATCTACAAGCTTAGAGACCTCGCTGAAACCAGTTTTTTTAGCAAGAAAAGTACTGATGGCCTTTCTATCATTGAGCTTCGTTGAGTTCAGCGGGGCTACATACTTTGTAACATGAGCTTTAAAGCCCAAGTATCTCCAATGATTAGCCCGGCAAATTCTGGTCATATAACTTTGAAGCGACTCATTCGCCTTGATCTTGGGTCTTACTACCAAGTTAACTACCTTTTACTGAGTACAGTTTGTAAATTTAAATTAGAAAACTTAACAGTTGCATATGTGGGTTTAACTACTTTACTGGCTAGCCGCTCTGCATTTTCGTTCCAGTAGGACGATGTTTTTTGCTGCAATGCTTCCACTTTGTCAATTTCTACTGCGAGCGGATTGTTGCCATCCAACCAATCGGTATTTTCCTCGACAGCATCGATGAAATGCCGCTCCGATATAAATTGCGATTCATCATAAATGGCCTCAATACATGCAGGTTGGATAATACCCTCCATCAACTCGGATAAATTTCCCCGTGAAGCTGCAAAAAGTCTGAATGCCATTTCCTGTTCCCAGAGCTCTCGATATGGCTTAATCGGCAGCTCCTGTTCAACTCGTTGAAGAAACATCTGAAATTCATTGAATGTGTCAAGTGTGTAATTTTCAATAGTATAACTATTCTTTCTGACACGCCTACGTAACTGGTCATTAACATCCAGTATTGGTTTAGCCCAAGGAACTCCCAGAAATACAATCGGTATTCTGGCAGCATCAATGAAAATCTTGAACCACTCGCCGATATCTTCAAATATGTCTTCATTAGCAGCATCAATTGCGTGCTGAAACTCATCAATGATGATCAGTTCAACTTTTGCCTTTTTGGCTAGATGCACCAGTCGATTGGTTAATCCCGGAACGTCATCACCTTTACCTTGAAGTTCATCTCCCATTTTTACCAATAATTGCTCAACCACATGAACCGGGCGTTTGGATTTTGGTAATGAGCAATAAAGAACGGGAATAACAGTTTTTTCCTCCTCGCCATCCGCTACATCATATCGCTGATTTGCTTCGAGGTACTGCTCAATAAAGGTCGTCTTTCCAACTCCTGTTTCCCCAGTGACAAACATGCAGTCAGGTCGATTTTTATATCCATCGATAATCGCCAACTCTCGTATTCGCTTCATGCTTTGCAGCATTTTTTGAAGCGTATTGGTTGGGATGAAAATGTTTTTTACAGCTCTAATTTTTTCTTTTTGCTCAGGTGTCATTTTAAAAGTCCAACTTATCGGGGAGCGTATTATTAGTTCCATCAAAACCGATTACTTTTTCTTGTCTTCGTTCTGTTGCAGACCCAACGTCTGGCTTGGGTACACCCCGGTATTCATTTGATTCATCGACAACAGTACCTTTCGTAGTGTTATCTTTTTGCTGACCAACATCGGCCCACCGACTCACAGACTGATTTGTACTAATTTTGCCTTTTCGAGACTTAATGTGCTCTTGAACCATTTCCTCAATTTGCATTCTTGCAATAGCTAAGGCTTCGGCATCAACCTTGCCGTTGAGGAATTTGCGATTGAAGTTTAGAATAATTTTGTGTTGATGAAGACGAAGCCCCTTGGCATAAGACTGATTCAGGGCAGGTACGGTAATATACCTTTTGTCATGAGAATTTCGTTCATCCAGAACATAGATTTTTCCTAGATCTTCTCTATCGATTTTGAAAGTGACATTTTTGAATCCAACCTCAGCTCTCAGCTTAAACAACTCGTCACTATCGTACTGAATATACTGGAACTTTATCCCTCCCTTGTTGTTTTTAGCTGTTTTTGTTTCGGCCAAAACGATATCAAGCGCTTTAGGGTCTACGGTTCTCAGTGGCACCTTATCACGATCTTCATTCCAGCTAACGCTCGGAATGATAGTACCCTGAGCAACTTTCTGCTGATGGTAGATGTCGATGAGCCATTTGTGAAAAATTTCCAAAAAGAGGCCCATTGTGATGATGGCGTGCTTCTTAGGATCATAGTTATTGCTGTCCACTATATTGGGAAACACTTTGCCACTTTTGTCGTCTAATAGTTGCTGATTAATTGTATCAAAATAGGATTCAATACTTCCCTTGTACCAAGGATGTCGGGCTGGATTTCGATGAATTCGAATATTCAAGTCTAAGCATGCATCTTCAAAAGCACGGCTCTCAAAGTCTTTACCTCTGTCAACCGATAAGACTTTAGGTGGACCATATGCGTCATATGAATTAACAACTGATGGGTAGAGTTTTTTTACATAGCTTTTCGGTAGAATTGCATGCCTCAAAGCCTTTGCGATACTCAAATAGCTGGCTTTTTCAAAGCCAATGTAAAAACCAAGAACCGATTTTGACTTATAATCCAATAACGCAGTTACATTTGGGCGACCTAAGATAAGGTTCGTTTTTTCGTCTACTATAAAGAGGTCTAACGTTGTATGGTCAACCTCTACTCGCTGAAGAATAAGTGAAATTTCTTGTGGCAGTCGAGCGACGCGATACTCTTTTCTCGTTTGTTCTTTACCCGCTCTGGTTTGCATAAGTTCTCTTGGGGCTTCTTTTTCAAGCCGCTTAACAAATGCTGTTCTAGTCGGTACTTTTAGTTTTTTTTCTGCATCTGCTATTTTCGAATTATCGTAATTAATCCTCGTTTCCAGATTACCAAAAGCAGTTGCGATAGACGGTCTTTCCAATTTTTTAAAGGAATCAATTGCTAATTGTATGTACCGTTCAACCCGAACATCCACTTTAGGTGAGCGGTTCCCTTTATTAGCTCTTTGCGGAATAAGAGCCCGGATGGAATGAGCGCCTTCAACGAATGACTTCAGCCATCGCTGAACGCTTCGTACACTAGGCCTCTTAGACAAATATTCAAATTTTTCATTATTCCAAATATCAGTAATTGGCTTAGTCAATCTCTGTTCGGAGTGTGAAGGCAGCCCCATGTCTACAATACCAGTGACGAAGATATATCTATCCCTAGCTTCCTTTTTCAGATCCTCAGGATAGTTTTCAAACTCAACAGCATCACTTTTAAGCAGTTTTCGAGTCGATTCCAGCCTTTGGTGAATAACAGCAGTCCCTGCAATAATCATTTCTTGTATGACATGTATTTTTCGAGAAGACTCAATCCCCGTCAGAGAGTCTTTTAATCTCAAGCTGCTCAGACTGCTCTCTAAAATTTCAAACTGTGCCTGACTGCCTTCATGCTCTATGACGATGAAATCACCAACGCTATAAGTAACAATCATAACTATCACCAGTTTGTTTAACTAAAGTGCTCTTTGACAGGAACCCAGAACTCAACGAAGCGGATAACTTGCGATCAAATATTAGCCTGAAGACTTGTTCAAAATCAGCGTCAGAATCATTTCGAATCAGGGCTTTGATGGGTAATTCGTGGTACTTATCAAGCAGTGAGATAACGTGGACAAGAAATGTTGCATCTATCTCGATGGTTCTTGCACCCCACATGGTCTGTAAATTTTCATAAACCGGTTTATTACGGATAAAATCCTCGTTCAGTACAGTAAAACCCTTTCCCTTTTTCATCGCGGCCTTTGAAATAGCCTCTTTCCACTTTTCAAAATTGGCGATTCTAGCGATGTCAGCCAAATATTTAATCTCGAAGTAGCAAGAAGAGCCATCTGTATACTGAACTTCAAAGTCTGGGGAATAGGTATGAACTGCGTCTTCGAAAAAATACTGAAAGGAGTATGGCTGCGCTTGATAACACTTTACTGTGCTGTCGAATTCAAGATGGTAGCAGAAATCAGCTTCTAGGGGGCTTTCTAGATAGGTTTCTGGATCAATCGATTTTTTACCATTGAACACGTTAATGCTTTTAGACATCAGCTTTTTAACATTTCTACGCTTAGGAACAAATGGCATAAGGAAAATAACTCTAGATTGATCAGTCTTGAGTTATATCTCACAAACAGAATATGTCAAGTTATGGTTTTATTAAATGTCACCATATGGTTTCGATATGTCAAATTATGGTGTTTACATCATTAGGCAATGACCGCGCGGTCGCCTTTCATTTCCAGCCAGTCACGCCGATCATTGGCGCGCTTTTTCGCCAGTAACATGTCCATCATTTCCATCGTTTGCTGCACGTCATCAATGGTCAGTTGCACCAGACGACGGGTATTGGGATCCATGGTGGTTTCGCGCAGCTGCAATGGATTCATTTCACCCAGACCTTTAAACCGCTGCACGTTAATTTTGCCACGTTTTTTCTCAGCTTCCAGCCGGTCTAACACGCCGTTTTTCTCTTCTTCATCCAGCGCGTAATACACATCTTTACCAATATCAATCCGATACAACGGCGGCATCGCGACATAAACATGACCGGCATCAACCAGACTACGGAAATGTTGCATAAATAGCGCACAGAGCAAGGTGGCGATATGCAAACCATCGGAATCGGCATCCGCCAGGATACAAATTTTTCCGTAGCGCAGCTGAGTTAAATCCGCCGAGTTTGGATCCATACCAATCGCCACCGAAATATCATGCACTTCCTGCGAGCCGAGAATTTGTTCGGAATCGACTTCCCAGGTATTCAGAATTTTCCCGCGCAGTGGCATCACCGCCTGAAATTCGCGATCCCGCGCTTGTTTAGCGGAACCACCAGCGGAATCCCCTTCGACTAAAAACAATTCAGTGCGGTTCACATCCTGCGCGCTGCAGTCGGCTAATTTACCCGGCAACGCAGGCCCGGCCGTGACTTTTTTACGGACGATTTTTTTGGCGGCTTTTAAGCGTTTTTGCGCATTGTTAATGCAAAATTCCGCCAGCATTTCGGCAATTTCAGTGTGCTCATTCAGCCACAAACTGAAACTGTCTTTGACCACGCCAGTGACAAAAGACGCCGCCTGACGGCTCGATAACCGCTCTTTGGTCTGGCCGGCAAATTGCGGCTCCTGCATTTTTAACGACAAAATATAACTGCAGCGATCCCAGACATCTTCCGGCGTTAATTTAATGCCACGCGGTAATAAGTTCCGAAACTCACAAAAATCGCGCAGTGCTTCCAGCAACCCCTGGCGTAAACCGTTGGTATGGGTGCCGCCTTGCGCAGTTGGGATCAAGTTGACATAACTTTCGGTAACCAGCTCGCCGCCTTCCGGCAACCATAACACCGCCCACTCCACCGCTTCGTGGCTGGCGGCAAAACTACCGGTAAAAGGTGTTTCCGGCAGCGCGACCATGTCTTTGACCGCATCAATTAAATAATCACGAATACCGGCGATATAACACCAGCTGTAGCTCTGATCGTTAACTTTATCTTCGAACTTCACCGTCAGGCCGGGGCACAATACCGCTTTAGCTTTGAGCACATGCAACAAGCGGCTGACTGAAAATTTATTGGAATCAAAATACTTAGGATCCGGCCAAAACCGCACACGGGTACCGGTATTGCGCTTGCCGACAGTCCCGGTAATGGCCAGTTCTGACACTTTGAATCCGTGTTCAAACGCCATTTCATAAACATTGCCATCACGACGCACTGCCACATCAACCCTTGTCGATAAGGCGTTGACCACTGAAATACCAACCCCGTGTAAACCACCGGAGAACTGATAATTTTTATTGGAGAATTTACCACCGGCGTGCAGGCGGCATAAAATCAGCTCGACGCCACTGACGCCTTCTTCCGGGTGAATATCGACCGGCATGCCGCGGCCGTTATCAATGACTTCCAGCGACTGGTCCGGGTGCAAAATCACCTGAATTTGATCAGCATGACCGGCCAAAGCTTCATCGACGCTGTTATCGATGACTTCCTGCCCCATATGGTTCGGGCGGGTGGTATCGGTATACATTCCGGGACGGCGCTGCACCGGCTCAAGACCGGTCAGTACCTCAATCGAATCGGCATTATAAAGTTGTTCAGTCATGGTTTTACTCTGGGTGCTATGGGCATTCCACCCCGACAAAGGTTAGGGCGATGCAAAGTCACTGTATTGATCACCAGTGTTTTACGCTAATTGGCAGAATTTGACAATATCCGGCAACCGATTGGCATAGCCCTGATAGCTGTGATCGCCGCCTTCTTGTACATCTAGCTGACAATGCTGATAAAAATCGAGCGCTTCGCGATAATCCAGCACTTCATCGCCGGTCTGTAGCAGCACTTTAATTAGTGAATGTGCAGCAGGTTTTTCAGGCGCTAACCGAGCTAATTGCGGCAGATGTTCAGCGCTAACGTCATAATGGCGCTGCAACACCGGGTGAAAATATCGCCCTAGATGCTGCTGTAGTAACAAATGTGGTTGCACCGCCGGATTAATCAGCACGGCTTTACATTGGAACTGCTGCGCCAACCGGGTCGCCAGAAAACCACCCAAGGAGCTGCCGATCACTGCATCGGGAATACGCCCTTGCAGCACGTCAACAATACACTGTACCGCTTCAAGCGGGGTATAAGGTAAATCAGGTAGCAACAACTGATGTTGCGGCAGATGCTGCTGAAAATATTCAGCCGTCAACAGCGCTTTTTCAGATTGCGACGAGCTGGCAAAGCCATGCAGATACAGCACTAATTTTGCAGTCAAAGCCGGATAAACTCCCAATGCACGCTGCCATCGGCAGCAAAATTCCAGACACACCCCTGTGGCCCCTGATCTTCAGTTTGCCAATCAGCGCTCAGTGTAAACTGCACTGAAGTCGCCGGACAACCGACAATCGTCAAACCCGCCGGATGGCCTGCTTGATAGCCTATCTGATGAGTGGCCTGGTAAGCAGAATGGCAATGGCCGTGCGCCAGCCCTTTCACCTGCGGATGTTCTGTTAATAAACTCAGTAATGCTTCAGGGTGCTGCAGACCGTGCCGGTCAATTGCCGCGCCAATCGGCAGTGGATGATGATGACAGAATAACCAAACCGGCGTCCGGGTGTTTTGCAGTGTCGTTGCCAGTTCAAGCAGCCTTGGTTGATCAAATTCTCCGGCTGGCGTTGCGCCTTTGGTATTCAGTAATAACCATGTCCAGCCGTTGGCGGTGACTTCTGTGGCCGCGACAAACGGAGGTTTGGCGAACGCTTGCGCCATCAAATCTGGCTCATCGTGATTGCCCGGCAGATAAAACACCGGTGATGGCCAGTCTTTCAGTAAATCAGCCAACAGCTGATAAGACGCCAGACTGTGATCCTGGGTTAAATCGCCGGTCAACAGCAAAGCGTCAAACGCCTGGGTTTTCAAAGCGCCAAGTAACGCGGCCAGATGCTGATAAGGCTTGATCTGCTGATAGTCAGCTTGTGGATCAGCGAGCAGATGGCAGTCAGTGAGTTGTAACAAACGGTAATGAGCTTTCGTGGCAAAAAGATAAGGGGCAGACACTAACTTAAACTCTCCACACTGTGGTAACCCTGACGCTGGCACAACATTAACCAGTCGCGCAGCAGCAAGTTAATTTGCCGTTTTTCATCCGGCTGCATCATTTCAAGATTGGGGTAATCGTAGACCGCTTTAAAACGCCTGACCTGCTGACAAGACACCACTTCAGCCAGGCGGGCATCGTGATACAACCGCACTTCAAATTGCGGCCGCAGCCAGCCTAATGCGGTGTCACTGACATGTTCAATTTTGATAGTGGTGGTGAATTTACAAAGCTCCAGCAGTTTGATGCGATAGCCTTCGTATTCGTTGATTTGAATGACTTTGCTGGCTCCGGCCGTCATTTTCGCGGCAATGTCACTGTGGGCCGCAGCAGCTCCGGGTAAAAAGAATCGCAGCTGGGCGTAATTCCGTTCACAAAGCGTGAGGAAGTCCGGCACATATGGCTTGTAACTACGTTTTTTGGCCAACAACGTCATGGCTGAAAGTTACTCCCAGGCAGCACAAATTTTTGCGTGATGTAATTCCAACCATTGTAGTGCAATCACTGTCGCGGCATTGTCAATTTTACCATCGGCCAATAACTGCATCGCTTCGCCACGGCTTACCAAATGCACCCGGATATCTTCATGCTCTTCCGGTAACCCAAAAATTCCGGGCTTCACCGGTGCAATTAATTCACCTAAAAACAAATGGATCCGCTCCGTAGTGCCGCCGGGGCTGGATAAATAACTTAGCATCGGCGCTAACCGGCCCAGGGTTAAACCCGCTTCTTCCAATGCTTCGCGTCTGGCCACCTGCTCACAATCTTCATCCAGACCGGCATCATCTTTGCCGATCATGCCTGCGACCGCTTCCAGCAACCAGGGGCTTTGACTGCTATCCTTAGCCCCCAGCCGGATTTGTTCGACCAACACCAATTGATCAGAGTTCACATCATAAGGTAACACCACCACCGCATGACCCCGTTCGAACATTTCACGGGTGACCACCTCACTCCACCCGCCCGCAAACAGCCGATGACGCATTTTATATTCGTTGATCCGGAAAAAACCCTGAAAAACGGTGCGTTGACCGAGGATTTCAACATCATCTTGCTGGAAAGTGGGATACTCGATCCCGTTGATTTCAGACATAATGTACCCAAAGTAATTGAAGTTGCAGTGCGGCGGCGAGTGAACGAATCCCCATGAACATAGCTGTTCTATGTGATTGGGGTGAGTGAAGGAAGCCAACAAAACTGCAGCTTCAAGTACGAAGGGTACGACTCACATTCTGTTACACTTGCCCGAACAACTTTTACGCATTAGTTGTGACTTAGTGTACGCTAACACGATATTATTCGTTCACTTTAGTTATTCCATAGGATTGGGTTATGAAGAAAACCTTATTACATTCACTGGTCTGCGCGGCCGTCGGCCTGTTAAGTCTGCAAGTCAGTGCCGAAAATCTGCAAAACGTTTATCAACTCGCATTAAAAAAAGACCCTCTGGTGTTACGTGCTGCGGCACAAAGTGATGCGGCCAAAGCGGCCATTGACATCAGCAAAGCCAGCTTTCTGCCGACCATCGGTTTTGAAAGCGGCATTAAAAAAGGCCGTGCTAAAGTTGCTGGGGTGACTTCGCCACTGGAAACCAGTTATTCCAACTCCATTTCGCTGCAACAAACCATTTTTAACTGGGCTGACTGGTCAAATTTATCCACTGCCGAAAAACAAGCACTGCAAAGCCAAACCAGCTACAACGCGACGTTGCAAGCACTGATCGTACGGGTTTCCACTGCTTATTTTAATGTATTGAGTGCTGATGACGATTTAACGTTTGTCGTGGCTGAAAAGCGTGCCGTTGAACGTCAGCTGGAACAAACCAAACAACGTTTTGCCGTGGGTTTAACCGCCATTACTGACGTGCATGAAGCCCAGGCGCAATATGACAGCGTGGTCGCTCGCGAAATCGCGACCACCAATGCGCTGGAAAATGCCAAAGAAGCATTGCAGGAAATTACCGGTGAATACCATTCAAAACTGGCGCCGTTAAATACTGCTAACTTCACACCGATTGCACCACAACCAACGGCTGCCGCTGATTGGGTGGCGCTGGCTGAAGAAAACAATCTCGATTTAAAAGTGCGCAAACTGGCAGTTGAAATTGCCCAGAACGATATTGATGTCGCCGATGCCGGTCACTACCCGACAGTCGGTTTAAACGCGACAAAAGTGTTGAATGACAGCCGCAATGACTTCCAGGCGAATAGCGATTCGATTGGCGTGTCGGTAAACGTGCCAATTTACTCTGGCGGTGCGACTTCGGCCAATCAGGACGTGCGTCGTGCCAACTATGTGGCGACCAGCGAAGATTTAGAACTGGGGCACCGCAGTGTGTTGCGTCAAACCCGCAGCTTCTATAACAACGTTGGTGCAGCCATTGCCGGTATTAAAGCACTGGAACAAGCAGTCATTTCGGCAGAAAGTGCGTTAAAAGCCACTGAAGCTGGTTTTGAAGTCGGCACCCGGACCATCGTCGACGTGCTGATCAGTACCCAGAACCTGTTTAATGCCCGCCGCAATCTGACCAAAGCCCGTTACGACTATATCCTTGCGGTATTATCGCTGAAACAGGCTGCCGGCACTTTGACTGAAGCGGATCTGGATGTTGTGAATCGCTCGTTAGGTGCATAAATTTAAAAGCGTTTTAGCTAAAAGCGTTTAAAGTTAACAAGGTCCGGTGCGCCGGGCCTTTTTTATTGTCAATTTAAAGCAACCTTCGATGAAGGTGGAGATCGGCTCTGCGGCTATGCCCAAAAAAGCCCGCACCAGATTGCATTTCATCTTATTTTTGTGGAGTGTGCCCCTGTTCACTCCGCCAGCCGCTACTTTTGCCAGGCACTCAGCAGGTAGTCCGGCACAAAATCAACAGGCAGCACAAAACGGCAACCGGGTGCCAGTTCCGGCCGGTGCATTAAATCGTGCGGCATCAGTTTTAGCTGCTGTTGGTTATGTTGCAATAAGGGTTTGATCGAAAGGCCGCGCCATAAAGCGCAAATCAGTAGCAAAGTAACACTTTGGCAGATAAAGCCTTCATGGCCGTTATATAAATAGCTGCCCACTTTACGGGCTTTTTGATAGTGCCATTGCAGTATCTCGTCCATTGCAATGGCAGCAGCATTGCAGTCTCCCTGCTCAATCGCCTGTAATGCCGCGACAGTTCCTGCCGGGTAATAGGTTTTTTTATACAGTTGTATTTTTTCTAACGGCGCTTGCAGTGTTGACCAAGCAATCGGCTGCCCGAGCCATAATGCCGCCAGTGCACGGTAAAATGGCACATAAAACAAATAATTTTCGATAATAACCGGCTGGGTACTCTTGCTGATAACGTCTGCCCAACTGCTGGCTTCAGCCGCATTACCGGACAACAAAGCGTGCTTAAAACAATTCAACAAACCAGGATAATATTCCAGCTCATTGGCATAACCTACCGCCATGCGGGCTGCCGGGAAAGCCTGCTGGCGCTGCTGCCCTGCTTCAGCTGGCCGTTGTAGTATATTGAGCAAATAAGATTTGTTCAGCCGCAGGTTGGAGTCGCTCATCCAGGCAAAAAATCTGGCATCTGGCACTGCAGTTGCGGGATCGTAGTCCAGATATAACTCAGCGCACTTGAGCCTGTAGCTAAACTCGTCCTGTATCGAAATAGTGTTTTGCATAAATATCCCTTTCTCACATAGGCAAAAACGCGGCTGCGAGGCAGCCGCTGTGCAGTATTACGGTTTAATCGGTAATTCAATAATCACGATATGATCTAGCTTGGATTTTGCAGTTGTACCGGCAAATTCTGGGTGCTTGCTTAATTTGTCGGTGACACCAATCCCACGGTGTTGATCGGTCACTACCACAACTTGCTTGCGCACATTACCATTTTTAAAAGTTGTCCAAAGTTCGCTCTTTTGTTGTGTAGTCATCCCCGGGGTGCGAAACAAGGCGCTATCCATTCCAGCGTCTAAGTTTTGGCCAAACAACCAGGTATCCGTCATCTGTTTATTGGCGCCGGAACCAGCTAATGACCCCACGCCGAAATTACTGCCGGTGCCGATAAACTTGGATTCAGTAATGACAAAATTGCCTTGGGCATCTTTGAAAATACTGTCAATACCATGCTGGTTGGGCGTGCCATTACAGAAATAACAGCTCATGCCACGCTGTCTGGTGCTGTAGTCTATCGCAGCTTTTTCACCTAACAAAGCTTTGGTCGGGGTATCAAGCTGACCCGTCGGAATACCGAGATGGCGTAAATAAGCCTGACCATCCTGAACCGCAATATTGTTAAAATTCAACCCATTACGGCTGGCTGTTGTGGCCACTGCATTAAACTGACCGCCCAGTTTGGTACTATTGCTGCTGAGATTGTCACTTTGTTTAAACAGATTGGCGAGCGCTTTATTGCTGTCAGGGCCTAAATTGTCATACAACTGTTTGCTGGTGGACTGGCCAATATTGTCAAAATAGGAACTGGCAATTTTGTAGCCTTTTTTACTAACATCAAAAATCGGAACAATGCCGGCGGCGGCTAATGCCACACTGCTGCCACTGCCATTGTTAAAGGTGTAATCCCACATAGTGATGCCGATATTGCGAAGGTCGCCCACCACTAACAAATCAGAGACAAAGGCAGCACCCTGACTGAGGTTACTGGCGTAAGATGTGTCATAAGCAGTTTTATCAAACTCGCCGTACAGCACACCATTCGCAATCGCACTGATGGCATAACCGACATCCTGCAGCAAGTTGCGGTTGGTTGTCGGTAAATCCATCGGGGTAAAGTTTTGCCGGCCACCGGCCTGACCGCCATTGATCATAAAACCGGCCGCACCCGTGGTCGGATCCAGAACGATGTACCCCAGCCCCAGCCATTTACCGACTTTCAGCTGCCGTTGCGGTGTGATCACATGCCGGCCGGCGTTTACCGCCTGTTGCAGACTGTTTTTCAGCTCAGTCGGTAAATCCAGTTGCGGCAATACGGTGGCGGCATTGGCTTTGGTGATACTGTAAATCGGGATTTCGTGATTGGCCGCAAAGCGCAAAAATGACATAGTTGACACCGACGGCCAGCCAGCGGTTTTTTCAAACACCGCATGTTCCAGTGCAGAAGCAGCGTACCCGACGGTTAATAACGTGGCCGCAGCATTAAAACTGCTGTCATTGTTGGCGCTGAACAGGCTGTAGATATTGCGCGGTGCATCAATGCCGCGCTGACCAACTGACATCAGGAACTGACCCTGACCATTTGGACGCGCGCTCAGATCAATAGAGATCAGAGCTTCTGACAGCTGATGAAAAATCACAGCATTGGAACTGGCACTGATGTTATCAATGGCGTTATCCAACTGGCGGAAGTACGACATGCCGAGAAAATGTAAATACTCGCCGGCAAAAGCTTCATCCAGCACATTGTTCTGATAGGTATTTTTCAGCTGATTCAGCAGTTCTGCTGAACGTTTCAGTTTTTCGCTGCCGACTTTTTGTGTATCCAGCGCGATGGCATAAATACCGCCGGCGGTAACATTATGGCTGACACTGTCTTTGCTAGAGCCACCTTGCCAGAAAGTGACTTTCATCACCTGGTAACTGCCGACACTGACCGCAGAGCCTGTGGCAATCACAGTGCCGGCCAGCCGCAATTGTGGCTTCAGATTAACGCCTTTGTACTGCACGTTTAAAATGCCACCGGCCGCAGCAATTTTGCTTTGATCGGCTGCAGTGGCTGCCACATAGTCAACGGTCAAGCGCTTGGCAGCTACCGCCGGCCGGCTGATTTTATGACTGAACCCCGGCAGTGCTACCTGGATATGCTGGCGCTGGCTGTCGGTTAATTCATCAAAACGGCTGACAGTTCCCTGAATGGTGAATGGCAGCGTTGTTGGCAGTGCACTGACCGTCGTCACGATCACTGTTCTTGGATTAATCGCTTGTGCCGGTGTCAGGGTGGGCTGACCTGCCAGATATTCGGCAGTTCTGCTCATATGCTGGTCCACCACGGTATCGACCAGATCCAGGTTAGGTTCGGCAATCATATCCGGGTTGTTTAACAGACCGTTGCGGTCCAGTTCCCGGTATAAATCGGCCGGATCACTGCCGGCAGCCTGATGCAGATTGCTGCCGCGGCTCAGGCTGTGTGGTTTAAAGCTCGGGTCCAGCGACTGCCAGCTGGCGGTCGCCGGCTGATAAAATTCGACCCAGACCCGTTTCAGTTCCAAAGCCACCGGCTTTTTTGTGCATCCTGATACAACTTCGGGCTATAACCAGCGGTCGCCAGTATATTGGCTGCCCTGGTCAGATCCTGAGTCCCAATCCAGTCGGGCACCTGGGTCGGATCAAACCGGACTGTGGCAGTGGCATAACGTGCCTGGATCCCTGCGGCTCTTAAAGTGGTGATCAGCGCGCTGGCCAAGTCGGTATCATTACCGGCTTTTTGGAAAAAAGTTTCCTGCGCCCCTTTTAACGCTCCGGTGTAAAAAGGTTCAAAGGTGTATTGCTGAATAAAATGCCGGTAAATCGCGAGTGGATCACGATTCAGACTGTCGGCCAGTTGCTGTAGATCCGCAGTAATGACAGTATCAACACTGGAGCTCGAAACTGATTGCCGGACTAACTGATCAGCATCCGCTGGCCGTACTGCCGGACTGGGTTGCAGTGGCGCTGCCAGTTCCAGCAGCTGGCGCTCTGCGGTTTTCTGGCTGACGGAATTAGGCAACATGCCACTGTCAATAGCGCGTAGCGGTAACAATTCACCGGCAGCAAATTTTTTGGCCTCAAGTTGAGTGGCTTTATCGCTGCTGGCCGCAGCAGGCAACAACTGAGTTGCAGACCAGAGTACAACAGCGAGCGATAACCAGCGACGGCTGCGGTTGTGCGCCCTGAGAGAGAGCAAATTCAACATAAACAACATTCCTTTTGTTAGTGAATGACTGCGCAGAGCAGTCCACTGAAGGGTTCAGTGGCTGTTGAAATTAACATCCCCAAAAGGCGATCTTTTTTCGTTTATTTGATATTTAAATGATATTTATGCTGCAATCAAACTTAAAAGGTAATAAAAATGTTATGTAACATTGAAAATGTAGCCTGTATGGAAACTACGGCGCGTCAAGATTTTTTAGTTAACAACAGCTGACAGAATAGCTATAAACATGCTTTTTTCTTCAACAAGCTTAGATGAGTCATTAGAGTGCTTTTCGTCGGATCTCCCAACATGTTGTTTTAACCGGCTTGATCCAAGGTAAAATCGTAGATCTACCCCAGCCCAACAGATCTTCCGGACTTCGCCACAGATGCCAGGATTAAAGCGTGTTGACCTTTTCTTCAATGGCGTAACAATTCAGACTGATTCGGGTGTGAGAAAAGAGCCTGAGTACTTACCAGACGCAAAAAAACTTGCTCATGGGTATTAGCGCTGAAAGTCAGGTTTCAACCAGGTTCCGCTGTGACCTGTTTTCAGCCGGGATTTCGGTTACAATGCCGTTTTTGCAGTTTGAGGACCCGCCTTGATCAAGTCTCCGCCATTTCAATTATCGTTATTGCATCCACGTTACTGGTTATTGTGGCTGGGGTTAGGCCTGGCTTATTTACTGAGTTGGTTGCCTTATTCCTGGCTGATGGCGTTGGGTCGTGGCTTGGGTCTGTTAACCTTTAAGTTATTAAAATCCCGCCGCAAAATCGCCAGCCGTAACCTGGAACTATGTTTTCCGGAAAAAACTACGGCCGAGCGAGACCAACTGCTACAGGAAAACGCCCGGCAAACCGGTTGTGCACTGATTGAAACTATTATTGGTTGGTGGTGGCCGGATTGGCGCTTTAAGAAACTGGCGCAATTTGACGGCTTTGAACATATCCAGGCGGAACTTGACCAGGGCAAAGGCGTGTTACTGCTGGCGACCCACATGCTGCACTTAGAAGCGGCCGGTCGGGTGATTGGTCTGACGCACCCCAGCGTTGGTTTTTACCGCCCACACAACAATGCGCTGATGGAATTTTTCATGTACCGCGGCCGTATTCGCAGCAATAAATACATGATTGGTAAACGGGATGTGAAAGGCTTAATCGAAGCTTTAAACGGCGGCGAAATTTGTTTTTACCTGCCGGATCAAGACTACGGCCGCAAGCGTGCGGTGTTTGTCCCCTTCTTCGCCGTCGCGGATACCGCCTCCACCACGGGCACGTCGTTATTCGCCAAAGCCGCCAATTGCAGTGTGGTGCCGGTCTATACCCAAAGTTTGCCTGGTAATAAAGGGTATCGGGTTCAAGCCTTGCCTGCGCTGAAAAATTTCCCGACTGGCGATGATGTCGCTGACATTACGCGGGTCAATCAGATTGTCGAACAAGCGGTCTTGCAGGCGCCTGGCCAATATATGTGGCTACATCGTCGTTTTAAAACCCGCCCGGCAGAATCGGACGCCAGCTACTATTAACCTTCAGGATGGTCGGTGAATTAGCAGTTGGCAGGGTCAGGTTCTTTGACTAGTATGACGACTGCGAGCAAAAAAAGGATTGCCATCATGTGGTTTTGGGTTAAACACTTATCAGCAGCCGTGGTGTTATTGATCATCGCATTTGTGGTGTTGTTCAGTCCGGATCTGTTTCAAAGCAGCCCCAGCAAGGCACCCGTCAAGGTGTCGCAAACTGCCGCCCAGACTTTTACCAACTTTTATGAACAAATCCGCTATTCGCTGGATGGCAGCAAAGATGTCGCAAAAGAGTTTATCGTCGAGTTACCAGACACCAGCGACAAACTAACCCAAACCCTGGCCTCCCGCACCAACACAGTGCCGGAGCTGGGGCCGAACTGGACCGGTAATTCCACCCAACGTAAGTTTCAGCCCGGCAGTAAAATCCGCGAGCAAATGACTGGCTTTGCTGGCAGTGAAGGCATTGAATTGATTTGGACGCTCCCCAAGGATTATGTGGTGAAGCATTATTTCCATAGCGAAGGCGACTACCTGGCCACGTTACGTGATATCGCCACCGCCATCGCACCAGACTTCCAAACACCGATTTTAGTATTTTTGTGCCCCAAAGAACGGGCGGCGGTGATCACCGACAAACATAACCCGTTTCTCGACAGCAATTGCACGCATCTTAATGCGGAAGCACCGGCGCGGTCTCCAGCACCAAGGCCCAACTAGCCTGCACTTGTTGCATCGCCGCGCTGACATCCGGCAAATCAGTGGTATCAACCGGCTCTAGTGTTAGCCGATGACTGACGCCACGTAAATCGCGATAAGCCTGCTGCAATAATGCGGCCTGTGCTAATGGCATTAAACCGGCGACCACCGCCGCATCCAGAATGCGGATATTGTCGCTGTATTGATACAAGCACGGAAACTTCGCGGCATAGGCCAGCACCAGATACTGGCTGATAAATTCCAAATCAACCACCCCACCGCTGGCATGTTTGACTTCAGCATTATCAACACCATGATGTTCCCGCAGCTTTTGCCGCATCTCCACCACATCGGTTTGCAGTTTTGGTAAATCGCGGGGCTTAGCCAGCACTTCAGCGCGAATATCGTCAAAACGCCTGGCAATCACTGCATCACCATAAATCAACCGGGTGCGCACCAAGGCCTGATGTTCCCAGGTCCAGGCGTCTTGCAATAAATAATCCCGATAGGTTTCAATATGTACTGTGAGCAAACCGGCATTTCCGGACGGACGCAAGCGGGTGTCGACGTCATAAAGCACACCACTAGCGGTGCGGGTGGTACACAAATGCAAAATTCGTTGTACCAGTTTTAAATAGAACTGCCGCGAATCAATGGCCCGGTCGCCACTGGTATCGGCCAGCGAATCACATTGATGTAAAAAGACTAAATCTAAGTCTGAGCCATAACCGAGCTCCAACCCACCAAGTTTGCCGTACGCCACGACGGCGAAATTTTTTGGCGAACCGGCAGCAAGACCAGCCGGATACCCATATTTTTCAACCATTTGCTGCCAGGCTAAATCCACCACTTTTTCCATCACCGCTTCGGCCAGCCAAGTCAGGTGATCACTGACTTTCATCAATGGCAAAATGCCGGTGATATCGGCAGCGGCAATCCGTAACTGCTGCGCCTGTTTATATTGGCGTAGCGTTTCCATCACCAGTTCTAAATCATCTTCCGGCACCCGTAACAGCTGCAAACGTAAGCGGTCGCGATAATCGGCGACTGTCGCCACCTGATACAATAATTCCGGGTCTATCAGCTCATCGAGCAACATTGGATACCGTGCCAGATGGGTCGATAACCAGCCACTGCGGCCACAGAGTTTCACCAGTTGCTGCAAGGCTTTGGGGTTTTCAAATAACAATTCGAGATAAGCGGTACGGCTGACAATTTGCCGGAATACCACCAGCACGCGGCTTAACACCGCCGATCCAGCCTGCTCTAGTTCAAGATCATGCAACAGTTGCGGGATCAGTTTTGCCAGCAATTCCCGCCCACGCGGGCCAACACTGCGTTTTTGACAATCGTGTTTAAACTGCACCACCGCTTCGACCAGCTGCACTGCATCTTCAGCCGCTAACCAGTTGATTTCATCAGCAAGTTCAACTGCCGACAACTCGCTGTCCCAGAGAATTCGTCCCAGTAACACTTGCTCAGGTTCAGCATTGTCTTCGTGCGCGATCACTTGTTTAAACTGCTGATGGACGCGGGCCATCGCCTGATTAATGCGCTGGGATAAATCATCCCAATCGGTTGCGGCGCAGGCCAGCACCAGTCGTTCCCGCGCCAATGGATCTGCAGGTAAGGTTTGGGTTTGTTGATCGTCCATGCCCTGCAGTGATTGTTCGACCTGGCGTAAAATCAGGTAATCCTGCAGCAGTGCATCCGCCTGGGCTTGGGTCAGAATTTCGTTGTCCGCCAGTGCCTGCAACGCCAGAAAAATCGACGGTTGTTGCAACTGCGGAATACGGCCGCCGCGAATAAGCTGCAGCGTTTGCACTATAAATTCCACTTCCCGAATACCGCCGGCACCAAGTTTAATATTGTCGATGCGATTGCGGCGGCGATTTTCCTGCTCGATCAGTTGTTTCATCCGGCGCAAAGATTCAATGGCGGAAAAATCGATGTAACGCCGATAGACAAAGGGTTTGAGCATCGAGGTCAGTTCTTGAGCGAACGGCTCTCGCGGGTTTAAAATCCGCGCTTTGAGCATGGCGTAACGTTCCCAGTCACGGCCTTGCGCCTGATAATAATCTTCAAAAGCAGCGAAACTCAGCACAAGCGGGCCGCTATCGCCAAAAGGCCGCAACCGCATATCCACCCGATAGACAAAGCCATCAGCGGTGACCTGATGCAACAGCGCAATCAACTTCTGGCCGAGCCTGGTGTAAAACTGCTGATTTTCCGAGCTGCGCCGGCCACCGCTAGTGTCACCATTTTGTGGATACACCAGAATTAAATCGATGTCGGAGGAGAAATTCAGCTCGCCGCCTCCCAGTTTACCCATGCCAAGAATGAGCAGCGGCATCGGTTGACCTTGTTCATCCAGTGGCTGCCCCCATTGCTTGGCGAGCTCGGCGTAGGCCCAGTGATAAGCGGCGTTAATCAGTTCATCGGCCAGCAGCGATACCCGTTTCAGCGACTGTGCTACCGATTGCCTGGCAAACACATCGTCGGCCAGAATTTGCACCAGACTCGCATTACGATACCGCCGCAACTGGCTCATCACCTGCGCTTCAGTGGCGTCAGTTGTCAGCTGCAGTTGTGATATTGGTTCAGCGTCTAACAGAATTGACATCAGTTCTGGTTGTTGCAACAGCACCCGACCGGCGAAGCTGCTACAGGCAACTAAATGCTCGATTTGTGCCAGTTGTGCGGGCGTCAATGCGGCCAGCGGCAGCGACGATAATTGGCTTTGCACCGCTTGCTGCAATGGTTCGCTAATTGGTTTTGCCTGCCATCTCAGAGGATTGCTGTTCATTTCAGACGGCTCCAACCGGTTGCGCTAACAGCCAACCGGAAAAATCCAGCAGCCATAACGACAGCGCTGTGGATTGGGTCAGTTCGAGACTGGCGGCACGTTGTAATAACGGTTGCAGTTGTTGATCCGGTTGCGTCGATAATAATCGCTGCAACTGCTGCAACTGCTGCCACTGTTGAGCTATTGCGGCGCCAAGCAGCTGCTGTTCCTCAGGCTGCTGTGCCAAATGCTGCAACCATAAATTCTGCTGTAACTGGCGTAATAACAGGCTGAAACTTAACGCCGGATCGGCAGCGACCGGCGCCAACTGCAACGGCTGTTGCTGCGCTAACCGATAACCACGCTCGGCTTTGGACTGAAAGCCTAAACAAAGTGGCAAGCATTGCAACAACTGCTGCGCCAACAAAAACAGCTGCTGCGCATCACCTGTCATAAGTTCAAGCTCAATTTCCAGCAGCGGCTGACTGCGCCCGTCTGCCAGAACCTGGCCCTGATCCAGCACGGCTTCCACTGTGGTACCGTCCTGTAAGGTTAGTACCCAACAATGGCGGACAAAATCGGTACGGAACAATTCCTGGAGTTGCTGCTGCAAAGCGGCGATATCGGTGCCTTCTGGCCAAATTTCTACAGGAAAATCAGCCAGCTGCGGAGTAACGCCAGCACAAGGCTGATTGTATTCCGGCCGCACATGGGCGGCGCCCAATTGCTGACCCGCCAGTTTAATCGTCTGCTGGTATTGACCATTTTTACAGCGGGTACGCAGCCCCGCGTCGTGGCGGCGAAACCACTGCGAGCCAGTTTCAAAATAAGCATTTAGTAACGTCACCGGAGGCTGCGACTGCACCTCTTTGGCCAATGTCGGCCAACTGTCGCTGACCTGTTGCAGCAGTGCCGCTGACATCGGGGCTGTCACCCACAGTTTTAATTCTACTTCCAGACTCATGCGAAAATTGCCCCTGTGCTGCGCAGATGCGATGCCGTTGATCATAGCTAAAGAGCGCAACATAGGACATCCAATGGCACGCAGCAAGTGTTTTTGCTTGTCAACCGGTTAACAACTCCCTATGATCCAAAGCATTACTCGCCTGTTCCGGTTGGATGAGAACCTGATATGTCTGATTTGTTCCGCTCTGCTTTTTCCCGCGCTGTGTATAGCACTGTTTTTTTCACCGTCGCTGCCAGCAGCGCCATGGTCCATGCCCAGCAAGTTCCTGCTCAAACGCCGGTTGCCACAGTTGAAACCCCAGCGGTTGAAAAACCTACCAGCAATGAAAAACCAGCCTTTATAATTGATACCTTAAGCACGCCAGTGCGCTCTGGTCCTGGTAATGAATACCGCAGCATTGCGACGGTAGGCGCTGGCGAAAATGTTACTTATATCGGCCAGAATCCGGCCAATGGTTTTATCAAAATTCGCGACAACGCTGGCAATGAAGGCTGGCTCAGCGGCGAATACATCACTTATACCGCGAGCCCAAAATCCAGCCTGGAAAGTTTAAAACAGCAACTCAGTCAGCAGGAAATGATTGCCGCCGCGTTCGAACAAGAGCGCAGCACCTTGCAAGCTGCCGTGACAACTGCTGAAACCGCGCGTGACGCGGCCATTGCTGAAGCAGAACTGGCCAAACAAACCACAGTGGCGCTGACCAAACAACTGGCCGAGCAAAACCCACCGCTGGCGCAAAATAAAATGGTGATTGGCGGCGGCATTCTGGCCGCTGGTTTATTACTGGGCTTAATTTTGCCGGTGATTATGCCAAGCCGTCGTCGTAAAGATCGCTGGATGTAATTCCAAATCAATTGCAAGGTTAAGACTAACGGGATCAGTGCTGAACGCTGCTCCCGGCTCAGCCTGCCGCTAAAAAAGCCGCTTTGATCCACCCCAGCAATTGTGCATCTACTTCGCTGACGTCAGATAATCTGACTTTAAAATTACACATTTGCCCGGCGGGTAAGGCTTTCAGCCTGGGATCTTCCGGCAGTTGTTTAATATTGAGCCCGACTTCAAGTTGGCTATTGGTGGCAGGGCCAATCATCACAAATTGTTTATTGCGCCGGTAACTGACATAAGTTTTTTTCGGGGCGGCTTCGAACTCACCAAGCTTTTGAATTTCCAGCAGTAATGCGTCATGGATCGGCCTTAGTACTGCTTTGGCGCCGATGTACAATCCATCCAGCACTTCAACATCACTGAGTCCTTCGGCGGCTGACTGACCATCGGTTTGGCGCACCGAATGCACCAGCGTATTGGCATCACCATGGCCCATGCCTAAGCTGGTTTTGAGCATGGTGACCAGCTCGCCATGTTTGCTCAGACCCGAATTGTTGATGATCTGGGTTAATTCCGATAAAGATTTACCGGTCCGTTGTTCAATATTGGCCAGCTGAGTGGCCACCGCCTGTTTTAAATCGGTCATCGTTTGCTCCAAAACATCACGCCCAAGTGCCTGGATGACAGTCGGGCTTGTTGCATAAACTGGTTATAGTCCCAAACAATCTCAAAATACAGGATCCAGTACTGCCAATTAAGTTAAAAACCGTAAGTGGCCAATAAAACTTCGAGCCACCGGACCTAAGGTGTCGGCATCATTAAAATTCAGATAAAAAGTGGCAGAACGTTTGGCGCCACGTGGTAATAGCAGCGGTATTAATGTGCCATCATCCAGAAATGGCTGCACTGCATTCAGCGGCAACCAGGCAAAACCGAGATTTTTGCGCAGCAATTCAATGGAAGTGCCGACATGGCTGACGGTCCAGCGCTGGTCTGAACCCAGCCAACCAACGTCTTTTTTCTGCTCCAGCGCCGAGTCACGGATCACAATCTGCCGACAGGTTTTCAGTTCTTCCAGCGTCAGTTCACGCGGCGGTAAATTCAGCGGATGTTCGCGCCCGGCCACCGCAATAAATTCCACCTGACAAATATCTTCCGATAAATTATCCGGCAGCGTAAAAGGCGATAGCGCAATATCGGCTTTGCCCTGGCGCAGCAATTCGTTGGCGCCGGTGAGAATAGTTTCCAACAGCTCAATCCGAATCAGCGGATACTCAGCCGACACCGCCGCCAGCACCTGAAACAATTTGTCGCGTGGGAAAGCTTCATCCACTGCGATGTTGAGACTGGATTCGACACCGGATTTTAAGTTCAGCGCCACATTTTCCATCCGTTCGGCTTCAGCCAACAAATAATTGACCCGGCGTAGTAATTGCTCGCCAGCGGCAGTCAGCATGGTTTTGCGACCTTCGACCTGGAACAAAGTCACGCCCAGCAACTCTTCCATTTTATGCACCGCATGGTGAATGCTGGACTGACTTTTATAAATCACATCAGCCGCTTGCTGAAAACCGCCTTGCTCGGCAACGGCTTTAAACATCCGCCATTGTTCGATGGTAGAACGTGCCATGCTGTACTCCTTAAACTTGTGGGGTAACGCCTAAATCGCTTGCCAAATCAGCTTGCCACCCGCTAATAGCAACAACCCATGCACCGCCGGTAAAAAATGCTGATCACTGACTTTTTGCTTCAGCCAATAACCCAATTTAATTGATAAATAACAAAGCGGTAAAAATGGCAGCGCCAACCACAATAGCTCAAGCGTGAGTTGCTGTTGCCAGACAAAAGCCGGTACTTTCACCAGATTTAATACCGCAAAAAACACTGCGGAAGTGGCGATATATTCGGTTGCGGGCAACTTGCGGGCTAATAAATGCATCGCCAGCGGCGGGCCACCGGCATGTAACAAAGTGGAACTGATACCACTTAACAACCCCATCACCACCCCAGCGGCGCGGCTTGCCAGCCAGGGCATTGCTTGCCGGCGCAATAAAAAATACCGCAAAGCAAACAACACCGAACCGACGCCAATCAGCCACTGCAATTGGTGGGTTGAAAGCGAACCTAACAATAAAGCGGCCACCACAATGCCGACAATAGCGGCTGGCAGCAATTGCAATAAAATAGGCAGCGACCAGCGCTGCCAATATTTTCGCAGGGTAAAGCCATCCAGCATCAGTAAAATCGGTAACAACACGCCAAGTGCGGTATGCGGGTCAAACACCATCAACATCAGTGGCATCGCCAATAAACCCAGACCTCCGGCAAAAGCCGCTTTGGAAATGCCACTGAGCACCACCACCAGGCTTAACATCAACCACATTTCCAGACTCATTGTGTTCCCTTTTACCGCACTTGAAACTTCTATTGACGCAATTTTGCTTTAAATTTCAGAAAATCAAAACCCGCGCAAATCAAACAGTTGGCAGATCAAACTCCAGGCAAATCAAACCAAAGCGCTTTGACATGCTCGGCACCAGCCGCAGCCGTTAATTCTGCCAGCGCTGCCAATTTGATGCCATCACCAGCCTGCAGCGTTTGCCCCTGCAGCGTCAGCTCGCCATGGATCAGATGCAGATAATAAGCGCGATTTGTGGTAACTGGCAGGCTAATTAACTGCTCTGGCAACAAAATCAACTGCGACAAACTGGCATCCTGCTTCATTTGCAGCGTGCCGTTGCGGCCATCTGCGGTAATGACTTCGGTTAAACCGACTGCTTCGCCAAAGTCTTTTTGCTGATAACCAGGCGCACCGTCAAATTGGTTCGGCTGGATCCAGATTTGTAAAAACTTCAGATCATCGGTCTGGCTGGCATTAAATTCGCTGTGCGAAATGCCTTTACCGGCGCTCATCAACTGAAACTCGCCTGCTGGCAACACTTCTTCATTGCCGGCTGAATCTTTGTGGGCAATCTTACCCGACAGCACATAACTAATAATTTCCATATTTTTATGGCTATGGGTATGAAAACCGGCACCGGCCGCAACCTGGTCGTCGTTAATCACCCGCAGTGCGGAAAAGCCCATTTGTTTTGGATTGTAATAGTCGCCAAAGGAAAAAGTGTGTTTGCTTTTTAACCAGCCAAAATGGGCACCACCACGTTCATTCGATCGGATCACTTCAAACATCTTATTTTCCTCAGCCCGGCCTAGCGCCGGGCATTGATTACCCTTCATCCTTGAAGATACGGGGTTGTTGCCTTCGCTCGCTCGCCCCAGTCACATAGACAGCTATGCTCCTGGGGCCTCACTCGCTCGTTGCCTACCCGAATCTTCAATGATTTTGGGTAAAATTGTTAAATTGTTAAATTGTTAAATTGTTAAATTGTTAAATTGTTAAATTGTTAAATTGTTAAATTGTTAAATTGTTAAATTGAGTTACAGTTTCTTGACAATCAGCGCATCGACCGAAGCTTTACCGGCACCGCTGAACAGCAACGACACGCTCGCCGCGAGTAACGCCAGACCAAACTCATAACCGTTGTTGCTCATAAACAGGCCGTTGGCAAAATGCACGCTGAAAATCGCCACCAGCATCGCAATTGACAGGGCAAACGCCGCCGGACGGGTTAACAAACCAAGCACTAACGCCAGACCACCAAAAAACTCGGCTGAACCTGCTAACAGCGCCATCAACACACCCGGTGCCAGACCGATACTTTCCATCCAACCACCGGTACCTTCCAGGCCATATCCACCAAACCAGCCAAATAATTTCTGCGCACCGTGCGCCGCGAAAATAATCCCCACCGGCACCCGCAGTGCTAATGCGCCAAAACCAGCTTCAGTTGTTAATACGTTTTTGATCAATGACTTGCTCATAATATTCACCTTCAATTTGTTAAGTTCAGAATGACTGCTCTGGTTTTTTCGACAGTCATCGTTCTGTCGATGGTGTTACTATAGACCTGTCGTTCTATTTATTAAATTGGATTAAATTTGATATTAAATCCGCAATTTTAGAATTTTTAAAAATGACGACCAGAATGGGATAAGCTGCAATGCAGTAAAGCTTCGCGCAGAATGTTATGGCCACTCCCTACACTCCGCCGTTTATACCCGTCATCCTTGAAGATTCGGGGTTGTTGCCTTCGCTCACTCACCCCAGTCACATAGGACTACTATGCTCCTGGGGCTTCGCTCTCTCGTCGCCTACCCGAATCTTCAATGATTTTGGGTATAGCATCACACCAATCATTATCCGGCTGATTGCAGAGATTAATCTGCAACTGGACCGTTTATCGGTGCAAGACGAAAAGCGTCAGTTAAAGCTGCGCCGGATCAACCAGATCCGCACTGTGCAAGGTTCACTGGCCATTGAAGGAAATACACTGAGCGAAGCACAAATTACCGCCATTCTCGAAGGTAAAAGGGTGATTGCACCACCGAAAGAAATTCAGGAAGCACGCAACGGCGCAATGCGCTACAAGCCTACGCGCAATTCGACCGCTGGCAGCCTGATCATGAGCTCCATTTACTGGCTGCACATCAACTGCTAATGACGGGGTTGGCCGAGGACGCTGGTCACTATCGGCACGGCAATGTAGGGGTGATGAATGGCAGTAAAGTTGTGCATATGGCACCACCTGCCAGCAGAGTGCCACAACTGATGGCCGCTTTATTAGGTTGGCTTCACAGTACTGAACAGCATCCGCTGATTGCCAGTTGCATCTTTCATTATGAATTTGAGTTTATTCACCCGTTCAGTGACGGCAATGGCCGGATGGGCCGTTTATGGCAAACGCTCATCTTAAGCCGTTGGTTGCCACTGCTGGCACAACTGCGGGTGGAAAGTATGACTCACGCGAGCCAAAGCGAGTATTATCAAGCGATTAACCAAAGCACACTCAAGACTGATGCCGCTGCTTTTGTCGAGTTTATGCTGTCGATTATCCTCAGTACCCTGCAGCAAAACGATGTCGGCACTCAAGTTACCCCCCAAGTCAGCCCCCATGTCAGCCCCCAAGTCGCCCAGCTGGTTGCACTGCTCAAACAAGGGCCACAAGGCCGGGAGCAACTGCAGCAATTATTGCAACTGAAAGATCGGAAATCCTTTAGCGCCCGCTATTTACAACCAGCGCTGGCCTTGGGGTTGATAGAAATGACCTTGCCGGATAAACCGCAAAGTAGATTGCAGCAATATCGGTTAAAAACCTTTTGAGGTAGCCAGAATGTACCTCTTTGGCTCATATCTCTGGTGAGACCTAGTTTTGTACCTGCAGCGGCAGTTTTCTCTTTAGCACCTCTACAACCGTTTGATTTACATGCAAGAACAGAAAAGGCAAAAAGCAAGCCACCAATGCTTCGCTGAGCGGAGCTACCGGCAATTCAACATTGGCCGGTCTGATAGACATCCCCTGATCCCAAGAGCATTTTCCGCTCGACCATGACAAACAGGCTTTGATCTCTTATGGTTGTGAGAGAGATAGTGAGCCGGAGGCGTTATGCGAAGGAGATTGCTGTTGCTGTGGGTTGTGCTCCTTGCTCACGGCAATCTTGCTGCGCAGACCAAGGACATTCAGCCACCGGTTGCGCATATTTACATTGATATCATCGAAGCGCCGACCACCAGCGGTGTTGAAACACCTGCAGTGCAAAGGCTGAAACAGTATTTGGCTGGCAAGCCCGGATTCAACTATCGGCTGCATTATGTGTCCTGGCCAAAGGCAATCGAGCAGCTCAAACGATCAGATGCGTTGATATTTCAATTGCTGCGAACGCCAGCCCGGGAGCAGCAATATCATTGGTTATATCGTGACAGCGCGGTGGAAGTTGCTTTGTACAGCTTACGTGAACACCCATGGCAACAATTGCCACTGCCACAGTTGCTGCAAATAGAGAACATTCTGATTGGCTGTGCCGATCAAACGGCCCATTGTGACCTGCTGCAATCCCTTGGTTTTAATTCCAAACAAATTCAGCGGATTAAGTTAAATGATGAACTCAGTATCGAACGCATGCTGTTTGCCAGGCGAGTGGATTTTATTGTGACAACAGCGTTTTACCTGGAGCAAAATCGGCTGCTGTTGGGGCGCCAGAAAAATGAACTTGCTGCAGGCATTGTGCTCGCCAGATTTGATGATTACCTCGCCGCTGGCAAATCGTTTGATGCCGGCTTATTGCAGCTGCTTGCTCCGGAGGCCGACACAGCAAACACTGCAAATACAACCAGGCCATAGCTGAAAACAGTACAGCGTGCACCCTGACGGTTTTGTGTCGCCGTTAAACTTTGGGCGCGACCATCGGTAACACCAGCATAAAACGACAGCCTTGTTGCGACGCTAGGCCATCCTTTTGAGAGCTGCCATTCTGAGCGCCGTCATGCTGAGAGCTGCCATTTTGCATAGTCTCCACATAAACAGTCCCTCCCAACCTTTCAGTCACCAGATTAAATAAAATATGCAAACCCAGGCCGGTGCCGCCCTGGGCGCGTTTGGTAGTGAAAAAGGGCTCAAACACTTTGTCCAGATCCGCGGCCGGAATGCCTTTGCCATTGTCGGCGAACGTCAATTCTATTTGCGCTGGCTGGTCTGCAGTCTCGTTTTCGAGCAAGCGCACGATTAACCACATCTGCCCCGCTTGATCCGGCGCAAAAGCATGCAATAACGAGTTTTGCGCCAAAATGGTAATCACCTGGCTTAAAGTACCGGGATAACTATCCATCGCAATACCGGCCGGGCAAGCGACAGTAAACTGCAGCGGCCGTTGCCGCCACAAGGTCACCAGACTTTGCTCTACTTCCACCAAAAAGCTTTTCAGCTCAAACTGACGCCGGTCGCCACTGGTTCTGTCCACTGACACTTGTTTGAAATTACTGATTAAATTAGCCGCGCGGTGCAAATTGCGTTCAATTAACTGTGAACTTTCAAGCGCCGAGCCTAAGAAGTTATCTAAGTCCTGTTTACGCAACTGGCCGGTGCTTAAGGTGCTGGCCAAAGCTTCGGTGCTTTCGCGTAAAAAGCTGCTGCCGGTCAGCGCCACGCCAAGCGGCGTATTCACCTCATGCGCCACACCGGCCACTAACTGGCCCAGTGCCGCCATTTTTTCGGAACGGACTAACTGGCGCTGGGTCGATTTGAGCGAAGTTAAGGTGTGTTGCAGCTCCTCCACTGTATGTTCAACCTGAATTTTTGCCTCGGACAGTTGTTCAGTACGCTTCTCGACCATATGCTCCAGCGCCAAAGCTTCCTGACGCAGCCGTTGGGTGCGCCAGCGATACCAGCGGTTAATCAATAAAAACAACGCCAGCAGATAACTTAAATACATCAAGGGGGCACGAAACCAAGGCGGCGCAATCTGAAACGCCAACGGATCCATCTGCACTTCCACACCCGCCGCATTACGCGCTTTGACGTTCAGCACATACCGGCCTTCCCATAAACTGTTGTAATTGGCAAAGGCTTCATTGCTCCATTCCGACCAGCCTTTATCCACACCGTCCAGCCAGACCGCATATTGGTTTTGGCCCAGATAGCTAGTGGCGGCGAATTCAAACCGCAATTTGTTTTGTTGATAATCCAGCGATAACACCGGATCACCGATAGCTGAGGCATGGCGCAGTACGTGCCCATCAGCAGCCAGCACTTTACGCAGCAATAAATCAAATGGCACCCCCGATGCAGCCGGCACTGTCAGATCCCATTGATAAAGTTCAGTCGTGCCGAGCCAAAACCGGCCATTTGCTTCTCGGTACAAACCGCTGTGCGCGCGACTGCCCGTGTCCTGCAATGCCTGCCAGCGATAACTGCCGTCAGGCTGCAGTATCGTCTGGCCCAATATCAGATGTTGGTTCGACTGCTGCTGCGCCAACAACCATTGACCATCCGCGGTATTACCGACCGCAACGATGCTGAAATCCCCCTGGATAAACAACTGTTGAAAACGCGGATCTGGTATCAGTTGATTATTTGCTTCATCAAGCTGGTATAGACTGTTGCGATACATAACACGCATCTGGCCTTGAAGGTCTGCCAGCCAGTTGATCCCCACATCAGGCAGATTGGTGCTTATTTCGTGGCGCCGGATATCAATCTTGCCTTGGACCCAATGATCGTCGGGCGCATGCAGTCGCAGTAACAAAGGTTTATCACGACTGGACAACCACACCACACCGTTGGCATCGCGCATCATGCCGTTAATACTTTCGTCGACACCGGCAATTTTGCCGACAGCTTGCCAATGTTGTCCATCCGGCTTTAACAGGGCGATGCCATTGAGTTCGGCAACCAGCAATAATGGCTGCGAACCTGGCAACAGCAAGAAATTATTTGCAATGTCACATTTGTACAGCAATTCAGCACCGGTCGGCCCCAGCCGGTAAACACCAGCGTCATTGGCAATCAACAGTTGATCCTGATATTGCTGCAAGGCCCAGACACTGCCAGTCAAGCCCGCCACAACCTCAAATTTTGGAATCGGCCCCGGCGATAACCGATACAGTCCTTGCGAAGTCCCGACATACATCAGCCCCTGGTGTCGCAGCATCGAATACACACTGCCATCAAGACCATGGGTCAAATCAAACCGGCTGAAAGTCTGACCAAACTGGGCACGGGCCAACCCGGTATTGGTGGCAATCCACAAACCTTGTTCCCGATCCTGCATCAGTTTAAACATGCTGTTGTCTGGCAGTCCGGTCTGGCGGTTGAGTTGGCCAACATTGCGGCCGTTTTTATCCAGAATGTACATACCGCCTTGCAGCATTCCGACTGCCAACCGACCATCCATCAAAGGCCAAGCGCTATACACAGCTTTGGTTAGCAACTCATTGTCAATGTCGGTCGGCCAGCGACTGAATTTCTGACCGTTGTAACGCATAAAGCCCAAAGTCCGGCTGACCGCCAGTAAGTCATCCTGACCCGGCCATGCCACCATCACTGATATCCGTTTTTCGGCAAAAACAGCCCCATCAGGCACCAACTGCAGCATGTCGCCTGCTTGTTCCAGCAGACCTACGCCTTCATCCCGCAGGAAAAACCGCTCACCAATCACCACACTATGTACAAACTGTTGCTGCGACGGCCAACTTTTCAAACCATCCGGGCCAAAGCGGAACAAACGGCCACTCGTTGTAAAAAACACACCGCGGTGATTGGCATGACAATGCCAGACGCTGGAAAAGGCACGTTGGTCTGGTGGCAATTGCGGCAGCAAAGACTGATATTGCAATAAACCTGCGGCATCTGGCGTCAGATAACCGATTTCGTTCACTGCACCGACGTAAACCCGGCCGCTGGTCGGATCAACCGCCAGCGCCCGTACCTGTGAATTATTAGGTAGCGGGATTAGCCGCCAGCGCAAACCGTCAAACTCCAGCAGCCCCCCTTCATTGCCGACATAGATCAATCCATCTGCCGTTTGGGTAACGGCCCAGTTCTGCCGATGAGCCTGATAATCCGCAGCTAAATAAACTTTGATCGGTGGTAAACCAAATTCAGGAAGGGGGGCGGCAACTGCCGACTTCATGCTGAAAAACAGCAAACAACTAAACCCTTTGATAAAGGTGAACATGTGACGACAGCAGCTGCTGTACAAGGTGCGTAAAAATCGCTGTAACAGAACCATGCCCGCCTCCCCGTTCGAATTGTTCTGGCATGGGTCCTTGCCGGAGAATGCTCCAAGACCGTAACTGCGGCGATCACCCAACAAGCGGAGATCGCAGATAGAAGTGACTTTTCAGTGTGGAAAAGGAATCACAAAAAAGCAATGCCAGGCGCTTAAGTCCCGAATTACCGCACTTAACTCCACTGATACCGCATCATGCAGCATCAGCAGGACAACCCGGTCACCGGCAGCAATAAAGCCGTGTTTTTATGCTGTAACTTTTCCCAGCAAACTTCAACGCTGAGCGGTCTGGCGTAAAAATAACCCTGAATGTCGTCGCAGCCCGCTTTGGCTAAAAAGCCTAGCTGCGCTGCCGTTTCCACCCCTTCGGCAATCACGCTGATGCCAAGGTTGTGCCCCATTGAAATCATCGAGCGCACCAAAGCGGCACTGTCCGGATCGGTACACACATCGTTGATAAAGCTGCGGTCAATTTTCAGCTCACTAAACGGAAAGCGCTTTAAATAGGCCAAAGACGAATAGCCGGTGCCAAAATCGTCAATCGAAAAATGAATACCGACGGCGCGCAGTTGCTGCATTTTGAGCAAAGATTCATTGGCATCATGCATCAGGGTACTTTCGGTCATTTCAATTTTTACCTGGTCACCCCTGATCTGATATTGCGCCATGATGGCGTGAATACGGACCACAAACTGTGCGTCCATAAAACTTAATGCCGAAAAATTGACCGCGATAGCCACATCTGTTAATTCAGCATGCCAGTGGCTGATTTGCCGGCACACCGATGCAAACACGTAAAAATCCAGTTCGGTGATCAGGCCACATTGTTCAGCAATCGAAATAAACGCATCCGGCGCAATCATTTGCTGGTTGTGCTGCCAACGCACCAACGCTTCCAGCCCACAGAGCTGGCCGGTCGTTACATTCGCTTGCGGCTGGTAAACCACCAGAAACTCCTGATTGATTAAACCTTGCCGGATCGCCTGTTCCATTTGCAAGCGCTGTTGCACCAGCACATTCATTTCCGGCTTAAACATACAGATCCGGTTGCGGCCCAGATGCTTGGCTTCATACATGGCGGTGTCGCCGTTGCGCAATAACGTGACGCTGGAATCCCCGTCCAGCGGATAACGACACACCCCCATACTGAAACTGACCACCATCTCTTGCCCGGCAATCGTCAGCGGCGCAATCAGTTGCTGCTTTAACTTCTCCAGTTTCCGGACATGGCTGGCGAGTGGCATATCGTCGGTTAATAAAATCACAAACTCATCACCACCAAGCCGCGCCACGGTATCGGTATCCCGCAGCTGCAGCACAATCCGCCTGGCAATTTGTTGCAATAATTCATCGCCGGCTTCATGGCCAAGACTGTCGTTCACCAGTTTAAAGTTATCAATATCTAAAAATGCCAGCGTAAATTCGTGGTCGTGACGTTTGGCAAACGTCATCGCTTGTTGCAGCCTATCGTTTAGCAAATTGCGGTTAGGCAAGCCGGTCAGACTATCGAAGTTGGCCTGATGCTCCAGCTCCTGCTGATAGGTTTTGCTTTGGGTAATGTCGCGCAAAATGCCAACAAAATGACTGGTCTGGCCCCGATCATTAACCACCGGCGCCAAGGTGAGCTCATTCCAGAAAGCCGAACCGTCTTTGCGAAAGTTCAGCAGTTCTGCTTTGCCATGTTCATGGTTTTTCAGCAAACGCCGGATCAGATCCAGCCCTGGCTGATCCTGTGCTGGCCCTTGCAACAAACGACAGTTCTTGCCAACAACTTCCAGCGCGGTATAGCCGGTCATCTGTTCAAAAGCCGGATTGACATAGATGATCGGCAGATCAGCACTGCTGTTGTCGGCAATCACAATGGCATCCACACTGGCTTCAATCGCGCTGGTGCGGATACGCATCTGCACGTCCTGCTGCCGCTGCGCCGTCATATCCTGCATCACCGCAATAGCGCCTTGTAACTGATGGTGTTTATGGTACAAAGGGACGGCTGAACTGAGCAGGGTGCGGATTTGCTGCGACCCGGTTTGGACATCCAATAAAATATTGCGGCAGACTTTTTGTTGCTGCAAGGTCTGATGCAACAACCAATCGCCTGCGCTCAAGCGGCTGGCGCCGTACAACTCTGCGGCGACCGTGGGCGGCTCAGGTTGCCCCGTCGCAGAAAGGCTTTGCAGCAAAGTAGCGTCGGCAATCAGCTGGTACTCCTGATTGCTGATCATCGGTTCACCAAACTGATCGGCCACCAGCACCGCCACCGGCAAATTATCCAGCACATTTCGCAGCATCGATTCGCTATTGGCCAGCGCCTTGGTGCGCTCCTCGACCAGCAGTTCCATGCTATTGAACAACCGGGTTTTACTCAGTGCCATCGCCAGCTGACGGCCTAACGACGCCAGTGCATCCAGCGCTGCTGCCGACCAGGGCTGACTGCTCTGCTGCACCACATTCAGTAAACCAATGGTTTCGCCGCCAATCAGCAACGGGATACTGGCGTGCGAATGGGGACCGATACTTTTGGCCAGTAACGGACAAGCCGGAATGTCGATCGGATGCTGGATACGATCGCGAAATAACGCATGGTGACAGACGCAATCATTAACACAGTCAAGGTTCGTGCCCTGATTAAACAAGCTCGTCAACCCAATCTGACCGGCCAGCAGCAAGGTCTGCGGCTGATTTTTATCCGGGGTTAACAACCAGCTGGCGCTGACGTCCGGAAACTCCAGCACCCGCTGCAAGGCCTCGGTGATCAGATCCTGTTCGTTCTGTTGGCCGGTCATGCCGCTGGTAAAGTGAAATAACGAATGCAGCCAGGCATTGGAGCGCGCCAACTCATCGTGTTTTGCGCGTAATTCCTGATTGATCCGCACCCCTTGCTCGTAAGTTGAAATCAACAAATCCAGGATTTGCTGGCGGCTCGCGGTGATAAAATGCCGTTCGCCTTCCAGCATCACTTCAACACCCATTTGTACCCGTTCATGCGCCCGCAGCTCATGATTGACTAAAAAATAACGAATGCGCGACAACAAATAATGCTGCGCATAAGGTTTGACAATAAAATTGTCGGCACCACAGGCCAGGCCGTGCACCACATCCCGTGGGTCTGCCAGCCCGGTGACCAAAATCACCGGAATATGGCGGGTTCGTTGATCTTGTTTAATCTGATGACACAGCTGATAGCCATCCATTTTTGGCATCAGGATATCGCTGACGATCACCGTTGGGATCCGCTGCTGCAAAATCTCCAGCGCTTCCTGCCCATCTTTAGCGACCCAGACCGTGCAACCGGCGTTTTCCAGTAAAAACTGTAATTCGGCGGCCTGGGTGGCACTGTCTTCCACAATCAGGATATTCGCTTCACTGAACATACTGGCGTCTCCTTACTTACGTGACCGTTGCTGCGGCTGACTGCGACTTAACAGGGAATTGATATACCAGGCCAGGTTTTGCGGGCTTTCGACATACTGTGGCTTGCACAGCTGTAGCGCCGCCTTGGGCATCGAGTCAATCAGCGCCGTGGCCGGATCCTGCACCAGCCCCATGCCACCGGCTTCGACAATCGCCTTGATACCGTTCGCACCATCCAGCCCCATTCCGGACAGCTGCACTGCCACCACCTGCGTCGGATGATGTTGCGCCAACGACAAAAATAACCGGTTGGCCGAAGGCACACATAAATCGTCGGCATGGGCTTTGAGCAATCTGATATTGCGCGCCGCGTCACATTCCAGATGAAAACCATCCGGCGGCAGATAGATATTGCCGCCAAGCAGCGTCTGGCCTTGCCTGGCAACATGTACCGGCAGCTTCGAGATTTGCCGCAACCAGTCGGTAAAACTGTCTAAAAAACCATGGGTAATATGCTGCACTAGCAGCACCGGCCAGGAAATATTGTTGTCGAGCAGTGGCAACAGCAACTTCAGCGCCGCCGGACCACCCGCCGATGCCGCTATCGCCAGCAACGCCGGGGTTTGTGGCAAGGCGGAGTGCTGTGGCAATACAGGCGGTAAAGCGGCCTGTATTGCAGACGACGGCGCTGCTACGTTGGCTGGCGCCGAGCGTTTCACCACCTGCACCTGCGCCATCAGTTGCACCACTTGCAACAACTCGGCGGCTTTGGCGGAAAACTCTGGATCAGTGGGCCCGGTTGGTTTTTCCAGCACCGCCAAAGCACCGCAGGCCAACGCCTGAATGGCCGTTGAAGCTGATTTGGCGTTGGCGTCCGCGGTGAGCACAATTACCGGCAGCGCATACTGCTCCAGCATCAGCACGATGGTCTGAAAACCGTTGAGCCCAGGCATATGCACGTCCATCGTCACGATGTCCGGCTGTTGTTTCTGCAATAGGGCCAGCGCCTCATAACCGTCTTTGGCCTGTAATACCTGATGCCCGGCCGCCACAAAAATGCTGCTCAGTAATAATCTGGCGACTGCCGAATCATCAACCACTAAAATTTGCATCTGCCTGTTCCTTATTAATCAGGTAAAAGGTTAATCAGGTTAAAAGGTTCATCAGGTTAAAAGCTGCCGCTATACCCAAAATCATTGACGATTCGGGTAGGCGGCAACTGAACGAATCCCCAGGAGCATAGTAGTCCTATGTGACTGGGGTGAGCGAAGGCGGCCAACAACCCCGAATCTTCAAGGATGAAGGGTATAAACCAGGCGCCGGATACTGTCTAATAAACTCTCTTGCTCAAACCCACTTTTCACCAGATAAGCATTGGCGCCAACGTCCAACCCACGCTGCCGATCCTCGGCACTGTGTAAGGCAGTGACCAAAATAATCGGTAAATTTTCGAGCTTTGGGTGATGCCGGATTTTCAGGGTTAAATGAAAGCCATCCAGTTTTGGCATTTCGACATCCGAAACCAGCACTTCAATATGCTGTTGTTGCAGCAGATCCCAGGCTTCCTGGCCGTCGTTGGCGGTGGTCACAGCGTAACCTGCAGTTTCCAGAATCGATTTGAGTAACGCCCGCGAGGTAAATGAATCATCCGCCACCAAAATGCGGATTTGCTGCCGGACGGGCTCTTCCGCCGCGGGCGCACCACTTTGCAGCTGCCGTGCTTTTTGGTACAAAGGCAGCGGATCTAAAATCGGGATCAACTGGCCATCGCCGAGCAAAGTTGCGCCAAACACACAAGGCGCTTTTTTCAGCTGCGGCCCCAGTGATTTGACGGTAATGTCTTGATCGCCCAGCAATTCATCAATCAACAATGCAAAAGATTCGCCGCGTACTTTCATCAACACAACATGCTGCTGGTCGGCCGTTGGCGCTGTTGGCGAGGACTGCGACGTGGATGGCGACGCCGATGCAGCAGCCGGTGGCAGCTGCAAAATGTCGGCTAACCGCCACAACGCCAGTACCCGCGCTTCAACCAACAGCGTGGCGCGGTTTTGAGTGTATTGCACCGCGCTGCTGTCCAGCCGTAAACAGGATTCCACCGCAAACAGCGGCAGCGCCAGCGTCCGGTCGTTGCAACGCACCAGTAAAGCCCGGAACGTTGACACACTGCTCGGCAATAACATCGAAATTGTCAGCCCCTGGCCTGGCACCGACTGTAAACTCAATTGACCAGCCAACCGCTCTACAATGTCTTGCACTATGGCCATACCAAGCCCACGGCCGGAAATTTCGGTCAGCATGGCGCTGGTCGATAAACCACTTTGAAACACCAGCTGTAATGCCTCTTCGTCGGACAGCGTATCCAGCTGCTCAGCAGTGCCTAGCCCCGCGGCCAGCGCCCGCTGTTTTAAACCCGGCAGGTCAATGCCCCGGCCATCGTCAGTTAGCTTCAGTTCAAATTTGTCCGACGCAGACTGGCTTAAGCTCAGCGTGAGCTGACCGAAAGCGGCTTTTCCCGCGAACTGCCGCTGCTCCGGGGTTTCGATGCCATGATCGACCGCGTTTCGGATCAAGTGCTGCAGCACCGGTTTGAGTTCATCGACAATACGTTTATCAAGCTGCAACTGTTGGTCTGTAGCAGAGAATTGGACTTGCTTGCCGGTTTGCTGCGCCAAATCCTGGCTCATCGCCGCCAGACCGCTGAACAGGGTTTGCCCTTCGACCAACAACACCGCTTGCATTTCGCTGTGCATGTTTTCGGACAACTGCGCTAACCCGGCCGATAACCGCGCCGCATGTCGCTGCAGGCGCTGACTACCGTGCCATAACTGATCCAGACCACTGCCGCTGGCCTCCAGATACTGCAGCATTTTGTGCAAGGGTTCTTGTTGCGTGGCCGAAAGCGGCTCCAGCAACAGCCGCAACTGGCGCTCATACAGCCGGGTTTGTTGTTGCAGCTTGCATAACACCGCACTGTCCTGCACCAGCTGTTTCAGCTGACGTTGCTGCTCGGCGGTCTCCAGATGCAGCTGCTGTAAAGTTTCGGTCAACAGCAATAAGCTGGTTAAATGCTGATTGCTGACCCGGATCCGGCCGCTATCGGCAGCCGCCAGCGCCACCGGGGCGAAAGGCATATTCTCGGTAAAAGTCGCATCCTGATTAAAAGGCGTGTCCTGATTAAAAGCCGCCTGTGTGAAAGCCGCAGCGGAGCGCGACTGTTGCCAGTCCTGCCCAGTCGCGGCAACGTCCAGATCAGCTTGCATTTGCAACCGCTGCGCCACCGGCACTGGTTGTGAATTGCAGAGCAGCCGTAGCAGGTGCAACGCCTGGCGGCATAATTCGATATTGTGATCATGTAACAGCGCGGGTGTGCGGCGCGCGGCAGCCAACAAACTTTCCCAGTGATGGCAGAGCTGCTCAGTGTCACGCTGGCCAACCGCGCGGGCCGCTCCTTTTAGACTATGCACTTCGCGAAACAGATTTTCGACCTGCACTGGATCGGCGTTGTTGGCCGCCCGGCTCGCCAGCTGATCGGCAAGCAGCTGCAATCTTTCGTCAGCTTCCTGGCGAAAACTAAGGAGTAGCATTTGTTGCAGCGCTTGGTGATCCATAACGGCTTTGGCCCTACACCCGGAACTTCTTCGCAATGTTTTGCAGTTTCAGTCCCAGCTGATTCAGACTACGCGCCGCCACATCCACCTGTCGGGCGCCGAGCACATTATCCTGACTGGCCTGCCGAATGCTTTCCATCGCCTGAGCGATTTGATCCATGCCAATTTTTTGTTGTTGGCTGCAGGCGGCGATGTGCATCGCCATACCGGTATTTTCATCAATCCGCTCGCTTAACGTCTGAATGGCTTGCCCGGCCTGGCGCGCCCGTTCAAACCCCGATTCCACCGTTTTGCTGCTTTGCTCTGCCAGCAACACCGTTTTGGTTAAAGCGCGTTGCACTTCTCCCAGAATAGACCGCACCTGTGCCGTGGCCTGTTTTGATTGATCCGCCAGTGCTTTCACTTCCTGTGCTACCACCGAAAAGCCTTTACCAGCATCACCGGCTTTCACTGCTTCAATCGACGCATTCACCCCCAACAAATTGGATTGTTCGGCCAAATCGCCCACCGCAGCGACAATTTCACCAATCGCCTGACTTTGCTCGCCGAGCCGCACAATGCTGTCAGCCACTGACTGCATTTGCTGACAGATTTGCTCCATATTGGTCAGAGTTTCCTGCACCGCGGTACGACCGCGTTGGGTTTCCTGTTTGGTCAGTTCGGCACTTGCCATCACCTCCTGCGATTTGGTGCCGGACAGGGTGGCGGTTTGCTTTACCTCGGCAACTGTGGTCACAATTTCGCTAATCGCGGTAGCAGTTTCCTGGGTACTCGTGGCCACCTGATTGGTCACCGCCAGAATTTCCTCGCCGGATGCAGCGAGCACCGATGTACTTTCGTTTAAATCCAGCACCAGTTCGCGCAAATAATTACTCATGGCGGCAAAAGCAATCGTCAAGCGCCCCACTTCATCGCGGCGCAGGCCAACCGCGACGTCTTTTGGAATTTCACCGCGGCCAATCTGCTCGGCCAGCAGCGCCAGCCGGGCTAAAGGTGCGCCGATATGCCGGCTTAATAAAAAGGCTAACAAAATGCCGATACCGACCATCCACAACGAAGACTCAAATAACCGTTGTTTCAGCGCGGCAAACTCTTGTTCAACCTGCACTTTAGACTGCTGCATCAGCCGCTCAGTCAACCGTTCCAACGCGACAACTTTTTGCACCAGTTGGTCGTTGAGGTGCGAACCTGTGGCAGAAACCTGTGACCAGCGGGCGTCCTGTTGCCCAGCTCCTGCAAGCGGCAATACTTCGTTTTGAAAAAACTGTTGATGAGCCGCCCGGGCTTCCTGCAACTGCATAATCAGCACCGCGACTTCCGGCAAATTGCCTTGTGTTTCCTGCACCCGTTGCATAATCAGGGTGTTTTCATCCAGTAAACCCTGCATCTTTGGTACGGTTTGCAGTCCGGAATTTTGCCCGGCTACCTGCGCGTTTTCCGGTCGCTGCGCGATATCTTTCAGCAACAACTGATGCAACACCGCGACATTGGTTTTAATTTCTTTAATATCAGAGATGCGATGAAAGCGGCGGTTAAAGGCCTCAAACTCGGTTTGATACACATCTAAGGTATGCAGCCCCTGAGTTAAGGTGGCACCACAGGCGGCAATCAGCACAAAAAATGCCAGCATTAACTTAGTTCCGATACCTAAACTCGACAGATAAGTGCTCATCATTGGGATCCCTGACAAATAATTAATTCCGGATCGGTCAGCAAAGCTTTGCCGTCTAACAGCACCACCTGCTCCCGGGTAATACCTTGCAAATAACGAGTTCGAATGGGGTCCAGATTCGGCAAACTTGGTTGCAACCCGCTGAGGTCTAACAGTTGGATCCCAACAATGGCGTCCGCCAGCAACCCAAATTCCATCTGCTGGTAGCGGATCACCAGCAACAGATTGCGATCGTTTAGACCGCTGCCTGGCAGTTGGAACAACAGCCGCAAATCCAGCACCGACACCACTTTGCCGCGCACGTAACAAATGCCCCGCATAAAAGGCGGTAAATCAAATAATGCCGTGATCTGCTGAATGGGCAGCACCTGTTCGACATAACAACTTTCGATGGCGTAGCGCTCTGTACCAATATTAAATCGAAGGACTTCAATTGTTTGTGAGCATTGCTGCGCGGGCAGCTGCGCCATGGCGTTGGTGCGTTGCCGCAGCTTGTCCAGCGTCGCTGTATCGGGCGCCAATTCATCAAGCGCCCATCCATCGCGTGTCAAAGTCTCGGACTGCGGATCGGATCCGCCGCCAGTAGCGGCCAAGCCTTGGCGGATTTGCGGTTCAGTCATGACGCCATTTCCTTATTCATTCAGACATTTCCGCCACCAGTTGCTGGCAAATCAGATCCAACTGACCGGCACTTAATTGATCGCTATAAGGGATGTCCAATGCCGGTGGATAATGCTGCAACAACTGCGTGCACAGCTGCAGCTGTTTGAGCGCCATCTGTGGATCACCCATTTCCTTGGCTAAAGTTGCTTTGAATAAGTGCGCGACGACCAGATCCGGTTCCAGATAAAGCACTTTTTGCAGCGCTTGCATCGCCAGTCGCGGCTGCTGCTGTTGCCGGTACAGCTGAGCGGACAATAAGTAACCCGCGACCGAATCCGGTGTCAGTGTCAGCAGTTGGCTCAACCAGTGGCGCGCCTGTTCCGGCTGCTGTAAATCGGCGGATGTTTTAGCTTGCTGCAGATAGTACTCGGCCTTTGCTGGTACAGGTTCTGTCCGCGCCCTGGGAATGCTTGGTGGTGGCGTTTGCGGCAACGTCACTTGCGACGTAGCTGGCAAAAAAGTTGTTGACGAAAAAGTCGCAGGCAAAGAAAGAGTAAGCGAAGTATCGGTGGCCAAAACCTTTGGCTGCAACTCTCTGGCAGCCAATGCGGTCGCTGGCACGGCATAGTTATCACCCGCCCAAAAACCACTGTATCCAGCTTGGGTCGCGATACTGGCTTCAACCGCGTTGAGCAATAACAAACCACCCGGTGTCAGTTGCTGCAAAAATCGGCTGATGCTGTGCTGGGCTTGTTTTGGCGAGAAATACATCAACACATTACGGCAAAAAATTAACTCAAAAGGCGCGGCCGGATGCGGCTGTGTGGCCATCAGGTTCAGCGTCTGAAATTTGATCAAGGCCCGCCACTGCGGCTGCACTTGCCAACTGTTATGGTCTGGTAGCGCAGAAAAATAACGTTGTCGGAAGGTCGCATTGCCATGGCGAAACGATGCGGCGCGATAAATGCCCTGCTCCGCTTTGGCAATAAACTCCGGATTTAAATCTGTGGCAACCATGGTCAAACCAGCCTGCAACCCGGCGGATTGCAGCGCGTCGGACAACAAAAACAACAAACTGTAGGCTTCTTCCCCGCGGCAACAACCGGCACTCCAAATCCGGATTGGCGCGTCGCGATCGGCTGGGATCGTTGGCAACCACTGCTGAATAAGCCACTGTGTCACTAAGGGATCCCGGCAAAAATAGCTTTCGCCAACGGTGAATGCCGGTAACAACTGTTGTTGCAAGGGGCCGGACCATTCCGCCTGCGCGATGTGCTGGATCCAGGCTGGAACATCGTCGACCTGCAGCTCTTGCGCCCGCAATTTTAACCGGCTGTATAACTCTGAATTTTGTTCATGCTGAAACAGCAAGCCAAAATGCAACCCTGCTTTTTCGATAATCTGCTGCAGCCAGACTGCTGGTATTTTCATGGCTGTGCCCTGTTCATGGTTGCACCAGATCAGCAGCTTGTGCCAAGGCAGCCTGCAGCAGGCTTTCATCGGCATCTGACAATAGCAACTCCAGATCCTGGATCAGCAACATGCCATGGTCAGTACAGATCACCCCTTTGAGTAATTTACTGTTGATTTGCGGATTGGCATTGTTCAGCAGCACAGCGCCGTCAACAGCGAACACCGGCGCCACAGCGTCCACCGGAATTAACACTTGCCGCCGTTTTAATTGCAGCCACAACAACGGACGCCAGAGCTGCAACGGTGGTGCAGGCCAGCCAAAACAGCGGGCCAGATTAATTTGCACCAGCGGCACGCCCTGAATATTGATCACACCATCGACCGAGCCCGGCGCGCCAGGCAACGGCGTCCAGAGTAGCGCCGGCAGCACTTTGACCACCTCGGCCAGCGGGATCGCCAGCTGTTGCTGATTCAGACTAAAAGGCAGTACATGCAACTGGTCCACTGTTGTATTTTCCGTTCCGTAGATAAATACAACATAGTTGGCAATACCCCCTCGTCAAGCGACAAACAGGATTTTCCGTACCGAAAAATGCTTTTCGGCGGACTGCCGTTACACTCAAAATAGTAGGGCCTCACTCACCGCGGCAGCGGTAGTGCGCCGGATGGTGATTTGACACTAGCCTACCTGATGGCGGACTACCTGCGGCGAGTCACGCCCTACGGTCGAACATTCATTAAAACACGCCGACGCTACACCCCCCCTACACCGGCAAACCCGAATCCTGTTTTACTTTTTCAATCACCACATAAGTGTGGGTTTGCAATACACCCGGTAAATCGACAATCCGCCCCAGCACCGCGCGGTAAGCTTCCATGCTCGATAAACGTAATTTCAGCAGATAATCAAAACCGCCCGCCACCATATGGCATTCAGCGACTTCCGGAATATTCACCACCGCATCGCGGAACTGGTCAAACACCGCACCAGTGGTCCTGTCCAAAGTCACCTGAATAAATGCCGCAGTGCCAAGGCCTAGTTTTGAAGCGCTCAGTTTGGCGCCGTAGCCTTCAATAAAACCGTCTTGTTCTAATTTGCGCACCCGGTCGATACACGGACTGGCGCTTAAATTCACTCTTTTTGCCAGTTCCACGTTCGAAATCCGGCCGTCCTTTTGCAGAGTGTCTAAAATTGTGCGGTCGATCCTGTCGAGTGTTCTGGGTTTATCAGTTTGGGTCATACCGTATTTTTTCTGGTTTAGTGAGAGTTAAACCAGATTATATAGGGTTATAGCCGGAATTAAACCACCAAATACGGCTGCCATTTCACTAAAATGCAGCATTTACTTCTGTATCAACCGGGACAATTATTATGCTATTTGACGGCAATCTGACCGCAACCACCCCGCTTCGCCAAACCCTGCGCGATTTCTACCGCGCCGATGAAGATAAAGTTTTAGATTTACTGTTGCCGCTGGCCGATGTCGGTGTGCAGGCGCGTTCGCGGGCCTGGGAAAAAGCGCGGCAGTTGGTGGTTAATATCCGCCAGGCGCAAGTGGGCAAAGGTGGCGTCGATGCACTGTTAAATGAATTCTCTTTATCGACCGAAGAAGGTCTGGTGCTGATGTGTTTAGCCGAAGCCTTGCTGCGGGTGCCTGACAGCCACACTGCCGACAAGCTTATTCGCGATAAGCTGGCGCAAGGCGACTGGAGCTCGCATTTAGGCAATAGCGAATCGTTATTCGTCAACGCCTCTGCCTGGGGTTTATTACTGACCGGCAAGCTGGTCAACTATTCAGATGATCAGAAAAAACACCAATTTGGCTTATTAAAACGTACCTGCGGCCGCTTGGGCGAGCCGGTGATCCGCCAGGCAGTACGTTACGCCATGCAAATTATGGGCACCCAGTTTGTGATGGGCACCACCATCGACAAAGCGGTAGAACGTGCGGTTGAACTGGAAAACAAAGGTTTTACCTATTCTTACGACATGCTGGGCGAAGGCGCCCGCACCATGGCCGATGCCGAGCGATATTTCCAAAGTTATATGATGGCGATTAACGTCATCGGCAAAGCGGCGCAAAACCGTGGCCCGTTTAAAAGCCCTGGCATTTCAGTGAAACTTTCTGCCATTCACCCACGCTATGAATTTTCGCACCGCGACCGGGTGATGAACGAATTAGTGCCAAAACTGAAACAGTTAGCTTTAGCTGCGAAAGGCTACAACATCAGCTTTACCGTTGATGCTGAAGAAGCTGATCGCTTAGATTTATCGATGGATATTATTGAAGCGGTATTCTCTGATCCGGATTTAGCCGGTTGGGAAGGTTTTGGCCTGGCGATTCAGGCGTATTCCAAACGTTGTATCCACTTAGTCGAATGGTTGCGCGAACTGACCGTCAAAGTTGGCCGCAAGCTGATGGTACGGTTAGTGAAAGGCGCGTACTGGGATACTGAAGTAAAAATCAGCCAGACCGAAGGCCACGACGATTTCCCGGTATTTAGCCGCAAACCATCGACTGACGTGTCTTACCAGGCCTGTGCCCGCAAGTTACTGGAATACCGCGACAGCATTTACCCAATGTTCGCCACTCACAATGCCTATAGCGTTGCCACCATTTTAGAAATGGCGCCGGATCGCCAAGGTTATGAATTCCAGCGCCTGCACGGCATGGGTGATGCGCTTTATGATCAAGTGGTTAGCGACGACAAAGTGCCATGCCGGATTTATGCGCCGGTCGGTGAACATTCAGATTTATTGGCGTACTTAGTGCGTCGTCTGCTGGAAAACGGTGCAAATAGCTCATTTGTGAACAATATCGTTGATGAAAACATTCCGGTGGAATCGTTACTGAAAGATCCAGTGGAGCTGGTGCGCAGCTGGAAACAACGCCGCAATACCCAAATTCCATTATCGGCCAATTTATATGGCAGTGAGCGTAAAAACTCTAAAGGTATTGATTTAACAGAAATTGATGCCTTAACACCACTGCGCACCAACTTAACCAACTGGCTGACCCGCGCCACAGCGCAAGAACCGGTTGCCGGTGCTAAAGCGGTTTGTAACCCGGCCAATCATGATGAAATCATTGGTTATCATGTCCATGCCACGCCTGAAGAAATGAAAGCCATAGTGGATCGGGCTCAAGCTGCTTTCCCGGCCTGGACTGCAACACCAGTCACGGAACGCGCCAATAGCCTGCGCAAACTGGCCGATGCACTAGAAGCAAACCGCGATGAGCTGATTGCCATTTGTGTCAAAGAAGCCGGTAAAACAGTTGGTGACAGCGTAGCCGAAGTACGTGAAGCGGTTGATTTCTGCCGTTATTATGCTGCGCGTGCTGAAGAAATGTTCGGAGCTTCTCTACCCACAACACCGCAACAAAGCCGTGGTGTGGTGCTGTGTATCAGCCCTTGGAACTTCCCACTAGCCATTTTCTTAGGTCAGGTCAGTGCTGCTGTTGCTGCCGGTAATACGGTTGTGGCCAAACCTGCCGAACAAACCAGTTTAATTGCAGTACGTGCGATTGAATTATGGCGTGAAGTCGGTCTGCCAGCTGGCGTGGTCGAACTGGTGATTGCACCAGGTCGTTCTGTCGGCGAGCACATAGTGCCAGACCTGCGCGTGCAGGCGGTGATGTTCACCGGTTCGACTGAAACCGGTAGCTGGATTGCCCGTAAACTGGCCGAACGTGGCGGCGAGCCAGTGCCGCTCATTGCTGAAACCGGCGGTCAGAACTGTATGATTGTGGATTCCACTGCACTGCCGGAGCAAGTGGTTGATGATGTGGTGTCTTCTGGTTTCCAAAGCGCGGGTCAACGCTGTTCTGCGCTGCGGGTATTATTCCTGCAAGAAGATGTGGCCGATAAAATCATCACCATGATTAAGGGCGCGATGCAGGAATTGCATGTCGGCGATCCGGCCTTTTTAAGCACAGACGTCGGCCCGGTCATCGACCAAAAAGCCCTGACTGGCCTGAATAACCACGTCAAATATTTAGAAGGCAAAGCAACTTTACATTACGCCTGTAAAGCGCCGACTGGCGAAGGCCATTTCTTCTTCGCGCCACGGTTATATGAAATCAAAAACTTAAACGTGCTGGAACGGGAAGTGTTTGGCCCGGTGGTGCATATCATCCGCTTTAAAGGCGATGAACTGGATAACGTGATTGCGCAAATCAACGCGACTGGCTACGGCCTGACGATGGGCGTGCATAGCCGCATCGCTGAAGTAACGGCGCAAGTGGCGCGTGAAGTCAAAGCCGGTAATATCTATATCAACCGCAACCTGATTGGCGCTGTGGTTGGCGTGCAGCCATTCGGCGGCCGTGGTTTATCCGGTACCGGTCCAAAAGCTGGCGGTCCGTTCTATTTAACCCGACTGGTCAAAGACAATCTGCAGGTGACAGAAGCCGTACTTGCTGCTGATAAACGTCAGCAGTTACTGGGCGCTTCCGGCCACGACACCACGGTCAATAGCATGCTGCAACAAGCCGCAACAGCGCAACCGGCCTGGGCAAAACTGGATATCACCAAACGCAGTTCAGTGATCCGGCAGTTCCTGGCACAGCTGGCATCAAACAGCATCGTGCTGAAACAAGAGCAGGATTTACCCCAAGTCATTGAATCAGCACGTGGTCTATTGAATCACATCGAAAAACAACTGGCGGCACCTATTACGTTGCCAGGACCAACCGGTGAATCAAACCAACTGCATCTGGAAGCCCGTGGTGTCGTAGCAGCAGTACGTGATGACAGCGCCTGTTTCCAATACTGGATGTTAAGTCTGATGACGGCACTGGCGACCGGTAATGCGGTGGTGGTAGCGGTGGAAGATCACTTTGCAGCTGAAGCGGATGCTTGTCGTAAAGTGCTGCTGAGTGCCGGTTTAGCACCAGCCTTGTTCCAGGTGGTGAAGCTGACAAAACTGAAAGCGCTGATTGGCAACAGCATTATCGCTGCGGCTATTGTTGAAGCTGGCAGTGCGGTAAAAGCGCTGACCGGTGAGCTGATTGCCGCCCGCGATGGCGCTATTTCGCCGCTCATCACCACCCCAGCCGACGAGCGGTTAATCCACCGTTTGATCACCGAAAAAACCGTTACCATCAACACCACAGCAGCAGGCGGTAACGCTTCGTTGATGACGATGAGTGACAATATCGGCTAACGCCATTTGTTAACTGCGGGGTCAGAGTCTGAGGGATCCCCACGAATTTATCCACCTTAAGCCGCCCATCGGACAGCATATTCTGCCATATGCTGTCTGAATCGGTCGGCGATGTCGTAGTTATCTGGTAGATAGAATTTTTC